>CAWHZU010000007.1:0-488219 GCA_963833885.1 uncultured Actinomycetota bacterium
CTGTACCTGGCGGCCAACTGCGTGACCTTCGTGATCAGATTCCTGATCTTCCATTACGTGCTCTTTGCCGACCGCGAGTCCGGCGACTCCGGGGAGCCCGTGAGTGCCCCCGAGGGGGCCGTGCCCGCAACGGTTACGCCGTCGGCCAACCGGTCGCCCGCGCCCTCCGCTGGCACGCGAGCGGAGCCGTCCGCTCCGCGTACCCGCCGCTGACGCTCGCGCCACCAGGTGCCGAGCACCACCTTGGAGAAGCTCAGCGCGTAGAAGGCGTTGTTGCCCTTCTTGCTCTTGCCGACGGTGCGGCGGTGGATCGTCGCGGGCCGCTCATGGACCCGGAACCCGTGCGTGATCACGCCGATCAGTAGTTCGGCGGCCTGGTACTGCGGCTGCTCGAGCAGGACGGCGCCGGTCACCTCGGAGCGCATGGCCCGCAGCCCGAACGTGGTGTCGGTTATCCGCTGGCCGGTCAGCACGCTGATTGTTAGCGCAAACACCCGGACACCAAGCTTTCGCACCGGATCCTTGGTCTCCTCGCTGCCCATGGTCCGGGAGCCGGTCACGAAGTCTGCCTGGCCGGCCAGGATCGGCGCCATCAGGCTCTCGATCTCCGCCGGGTTGTACTGGCCGTCGGCGTCGGTGGTCACGATGTACTGCGCGCCGCCTTCGCGCGCCAGCCGGTAGCCGAGCCGCAGCGCCGCGCCCTGGCCGCGGTTCACCGCCGGCTCGCAGACAAGCGCGCCGGCCGCCCTGGCCTCCTTGGCCGTGGCATCCACGGCACCGTCGGAGACGACGATCGTCGCGACCTCGAGGCCGGCGACGGTCTTGGGGAGTGCCTCAACGACGTGACCGATAGCGCCTTCCTCGTTGTACGCGGCGATCACGATCGCGATCGGCGGCAGGCTCGTGGCCCGCTCGCCGAACTCGTCGATGAACGCCCGGATGGCTGCGCTGTCGATGGCTTCGCTGCCATCGGCGGTGGCGGTCGTCGTCACTTTTTTGCCTCCGAGAATTCTGGCCAGATGGTGAAGAGCCCGGACTCCAGATCGTGGGTTGGCGTGTGACCGGGCGCACGCGCAACGGAGATGCCCGCGATGACGGTTTGCATCTCACCCGGCTTCGGCGGGATATGCGCCGGGATGCCGCCGCCCGTGGCGGCGCGCTGCCCGACGACTCTGAACCCGCCGGTCACGAGCACCCGCTGAGGACAGACCGCCCTCTTCGATGCTCCGTTCACCTGCGTTGTCATACACCACCTAGCTGTCCTGGGCCGGTTCGGGTCTAACGGGCCAGCATGCAATGATCCTCAGAGAGCGATGAGGAAATGCTGAGCGTTTCCCGAAACGCTGCCGTCAAACTTGGCAAGCTCGCGCTAGTCCGCGGTGGGCGGGTCCGCAGATGCGCCCCGCTAGTGTATCGGCGGACCTGACTGCGTTCGCCGGTATCCTCAATCCGTTTGCCCTGGTCAGCTTGTGGTCTCCAGAGCACCAGCTGTGTGATAGCTGAATGGCAGGGGCGGGGATGTGATTGCAGGGACGACAGACATTCGCCTGCCGCCCGTGATTGGCTCGTCCCGGCAAGCGCAAGGCGTCGGCTCGCAGGTGCTCCAGTCGGCGGTGGAGGAGGTGATGGCCCGGTGACCTGGCCCGGTGATATGCCGCCCGGCCCGCAGCCAGCCGAAGCGGAGGCGTACCGGATCCTGCGTTCCCGCATCGACCTGTCCCGCCTGCCCAAGCACAGCCGTGACGTCACGGAGCGGGTCATCTACGCGTCCGCCGACTTCGACTACGCGACCGATCTGGTCTGCGACGAGGAAGCCCTCGCCACGGCGGTGGCCGCGCTGGCAGGCGGAGCGGCGGTCGTTGCCGACGCGGCCACGGTCGCGGCCGGGATCACCGGCTGCCCGGTGGTCTGCAAGATCGGCGAACCGCTCACCGCGCGCCTCGCCCGGACGGCCAGCATCTCCGCGGCCGCCGCGGCAGTCCGGCTGGCCTTCGGCGAGGTAGGCCCGGGCGCGGTGTGGGTGGTCGGGTGCGCGCCCGCGGCACTCACCGAGATCCTGACCCGGGGCGTGGAGCCTGCCTTCGTCATCGGGCTGCCGGTCGGGTTCGTCGGCGCCGCCGAGGCCAAGGACGCGCTGCGGGCTACCGGCATCCGCTCGCTCAGCAATGTGTCGGAAAAGGGCGGCGCGGCCGTTGCGGCGGCGGCCCTCGAGGCCTTGCTCCGCTCGGCGATGAAAATGAGCGAGTCGCGGACCGGATGGGGCGCTGGTGCCGGAGGGGCCCCGCCCGGGCCGGGCGACGGGCCCGCGACGTGAGCAGGGGGCAACCATGAACGACCATGCCTACTCGGATGAACAGCGGGCTGCGGTCTACCGGGTGATCGAGGAGCGCAGGGATGTGCGCCGGGGGTTCCTGCCGGACCCGATCCCGGCGGACGTGCTCACCCGGGTGATCGCCGCGGCGCATCGAGCTCCCTCGGTCGGCCTGTCCCAGCCGTGGGACTTCATCGTGCTCGCCGACCGGTCGCGGCGGGAGCGGATCAAGCAGCTGGCGGACCGGGCCAGGGCGGACTACGCGGCCTCGCTGCCCGGCGCCCGGGCACTCGCCTTCGACCGGCTGAAGACCGAGGCCATCCTCGACACGCCGGTCAACATCGTCGTGACCTGCGACCCGACCAGGGGCGGGCGTCACACGCTCGGCAGGCACAGCCAGCCGCAGACGGCCGCCTACTCCAGCGTGCTCGCGGTCGCCAACCTGTGGCTCGCCGCGCGCGCCGAGGGCCTCGGGATCGGCTGGGTGAGCTTCTTCGGCGAGCGCGAGCTGGCCGAAGAGCTCGGCCTGCCGCCGCACCTCGAGGTGGTTGCGTACCTGTGCCTCGGCTACGTGACGGAGTTCACGCCGGAGCCCGAGCTCGCGGCCGCCGGCTGGGCGCGCAGGCGGCCGCTGGCCTGGTCGGTGCACGCGGAGGAGTACGGCCGCCGGGGGCTGCCCGGCCAGAAGGCGGTGAGCCTGCTGGACGACGCCCGGGCCGCGATCGGGCCGCCGGACTCCGGCGCGATGGCCGCGGCCAGGGAGCGGCTCGACCGGATGACCAAGCCGCCGGGCTCGCTCGGTGTCCTGGAGGACGTGTCGGTCCGGCTGGCCAGCCTGGCGGGCTGCTGCCCGCCGCCGATGCCTGAGCCCGCCGCCGTCGCGATCTTCGCCGCCGATCACGGCGTGCATGCACAAGGAGTGACGCCCTGGCCACAAGAGGTCACGGCGCAGATGGTCGCCAACTTCCTGGCGGGCGGAGCCGTCGTGAACGCGTTCGCGGCCCAGGCCGGAGCCGAAGTTGTTGTCGTGGACGTGGGCGTCCAGGCCGACCTCGACTACGTCCCGGGGCTGCTGCCACGCAAGATCGCACCGGGCACCGCGGACTTCACCGCTGGCCCGGCCCTGACCAGGGACCAGGCCGAGGCCGCGATCGCGGTCGGCATCGAGGTGGCCCGCGACCTGGTCGCGGCGGGCAACCGGTGCCTGCTCACCGGCGACATGGGGATCGCGAACACGACGGCATCGGCGGCCCTGATTTGCGCGTTCACCGGGCGCGACCCGGGTGAGGTGACCGGCCGCGGCACCGGGGTCGACGACGCCACCTACGCGAGGAAGGTGGACGTGGTGCGCCGCGGGCTGGCTGCGCGGCAGCCGGACCCGGCCGACCCCGTCGGAGTGCTCGCCGCGTTCGGCGGGCTCGAGCACGCCGCCCTGGCGGGCTTCATCCTGGGCGCCGCGGCCCTGCGCATCCCGGTGATCCTTGACGGCGTGATCGCGGGAGCCGCGGCCCTGGCTGCCCACGCCCTGGCACCCGACGCGACTGGCTGCTGTGTAGCCGGGCACCGGAGCGTCGAGCCCGGGCATGCGGCTACGCTCGATCACCTAGGACTAAGGCCGCTCATCGATCTTGAGCTGCGGCTCGGCGAGGGCACCGGGGCCCTCCTGGCGCTGCCGATCACGGCAAGCGCGGTACGGGCGCTGCGAGAGGTCGCGACGTTTGACTCCGCCGGCGTGACGGACAAGGGCTGACCGCCAGCCGGCACCGAGGCAGGCACGGGCGGACCTGGAACCACGGCCGCCATCCCTGGCATGATCCGAAGGAGCGCGGACACTTCATGGCCGGCACCGATCACGCGCCGTACCTGCTGGCCCTGCGGCTGGCCGGCCGCCGGGTGACGATCATCGGCGGCGGCACGGTGGCCGCGAGGAGGGTACCGGCGCTGCTGGACTCCGGGGCCGACGTGGTGATCATCTCGCCGGAGCTGAGCCCTCAGCTGGCCGAGTTCGCCGCGGCCGGCCGGATCCGCTGGACCCAGCGCGGCTACGCCCCTGGTGACTGCGCGGGCGGGTGGCTGGTCGGTGCGTACACGAGCGACCCGGACGTCAACTCCGCGGTCGCCGGCGAGGCAGACGCCGCCGGGATCTGGTGCGTCAGGGCGGACGACGCGGCCGCCTCACGGGCCTGGACGCCCGCCTCGGGGACGGCCGGGGACGTGCGGGTCGGCGTGCTGAGCGGCGAACCGCGACACAGCGCGGAGGTCAGGGACGCGATCGTCGGGGGACTGGCCTCCGGCGCGATCGCGCCCGGTGCCGGGGACGCGCCCGGTGCCGGGGACGCGCCCGGTGCCGGGGACGCGCCGGGTGCCCGGGATGCGCCCGGTGCCGGGGACGCGCCGGGTGCCCGGAATGCGCCCAGTGCCGGGGACGCGCCTGGTGCCGGCGACGCGCCCGGTGTCCGGCCGCCGCGGCCCAGCGGGGTACTGCACGGCGTGATGTCTCGCGGCGGGACGCAGAACCCCAGGCTGCGCGGCAGCGTGGCGCTGGTCGGCGGCGGGCCCGGCGATCCGGGACTGATCACCGTTCGCGGCCGGGAGCTGCTTGGCGAGGCGGACGTGGTCATCACCGACCGGCTCGCCCCGCGGTCGTTGCTCGCCCAACTCTCGCCCGACGTCGAGATCGTGGATGCGGCCAAGGTCCCGCGTGGCGCGGCCGTGGCGCAGGAGCACATCAACGCGCTGCTCGTCGAGCATGCCCGGGCGGGGCGATTCGTGGTCAGGCTCAAGGGCGGGGACTCGTTCGTCTTCGGCCGCGGCGGCGAGGAGATCCTGGCGTGCCTGCGGGCCGGAATCGCCGTCACGGTCGTGCCCGGGGTATCGAGCGCCGTGGCCGTCCCGGCCGCGGCCGGCGTGCCGCTCACACATCGCGGGATAGCGCAGGAGTTCCACGTGGTATCGGCGCACGTCGCGCCGGATGACGAGCGCTCAGCGGTGGACTGGCGGGCGCTTGCCGCCTCGTCGGCCACCCTGGTGCTGTTGATGGCCACCGAGCACCTGCAAGCCGTGGCCGACACGCTGATCAGACATGGGCGTCATGCCCGGACTCCCGTTTCGGCCATCTCCGACGGTACCCTGCCCTCTCAGCGCACAATTAACGCAAGACTGGATACTGTTGCACGCGATTGCGCCAGGGCCGGGCTACGGCCCCCGGCTGTCGTGGTGGTGGGAGAGGTTGTGACCATCTCCGAGCAGATCTCTGAGCTTTGCGGCGGCCTGGCAGGGACGCCGCCGTGGGGGACTTTCGTGCCCCGCGGCGGTCAGCAGAGCAGGGAGCAGGTGATCCCCGCTGCGCGGGGCAGTGGACCGGGCGGGGAGGGAGGCTCCGGCGGCAGTCCACCCACGTCGGGAGCCGTGCGGCATGAGTGAGGGGCCGGGCGTGACCGCATCGTCGGTGCCGCCCGGTCGTATGCCTCGTTCAATCACAAACCCACGCACAGAGGGCTCAGCAGAGGAGGCGGCGAACCCTCCCGAGCATGAGGAGGTCGAGCCCCATGTGCGGGTCGACGGCCGCAGGCTCGAGTCGGCGCTGCTCGCGCTCAGGCACCTGATCGTCGAGGTGCCGCTGCACCTGGAGGCCCCCGGAGTCGACGAGGCGCGTGGCGAGCGGCGCAAGCTCCTCAGCCAGGTTGACGACTACCTGCTGCCGCGGCTGCGCCAGTCCGGCGCGCCGCTCCTGGTGGCCCTGGTCGGGTCCACCGGCGCCGGCAAGTCGACGCTCATGAACAGCCTGGTCGGCATCCAGGTCAGCAATACCGGCACGCGCCGGCCCACGACCAACAGCCCGGTGCTCGCGTGCCATCCCAGCGACGCCCGCTGGTTCGCTGAGAACGTCTTCCTGCCGACCCTGCCGCGGGTGCGGCAACAGGGCCTGGCCATGCCCGGCCGGGACGGGCTGCTCGTGCTGGCCGAGAACGAAGGCATGCCCCCGGGCGTCGCCCTGCTGGACACACCCGACATCGACTCCGTCGTCCAGGCGCACCGCGAGTTCGCGCACCAGTTCCTGGACGCGTCGGACCTCTGGCTGTTCATGACCAGCGCGAGCCGCTACGCCGACGCGGCGGTCTGGGAACTGCTGCAGCAGGCCAGGGAGCGGGATGCATCGCTGGCCATCGTGCTGTCCCGGGTGCGGCCGGAGTCCGCCCGGCAGCTCAGCTCGCACTTCGACGCGATGCTCCAGGCCAACGGGCTCACCGGAGCGCAGCGTTTCATGATCGCCGAGACCGTTCTCACCGACGGGATGCTGCCGCCGGAGATCTACGGCCCGGTCCGGGAGTGGCTCGATGAGACGTCGGTGCAGCAGGAACGGCGGGTCGCGGTCCTGACCCAGACCATGTCCGGCGTGCTCGACACGTTCCGCACCAGGGTTCCGGCGCTGGCCGAGTCCGTGCAGACCCAGGTCAGCCTGCAGGCCGAGCTGCGAGCCGAGGCTGACAGCTCGTACCGGGCGGCGCTGGCCGAGTTCGACGAGGCCACCAGGAACGGGTCGCTGCTGCGCGGCGAGATCCTGGCCCGCTGGCAGGACTTCACCGGCACCGGGGACCTGCTGCGGATGCTGCAGGTGCGCCGCAGCGGCAAGGCCGCAAGCCGACAGCGCAAGCGGCAGATGCCGGCCCGCGCCAAGTCGCTGAAGGCCGCGCTGCGCGGCGGCCTCGAGGCCCTGGTCGTCTCGCTTGCCGACCGCGCCGCCGAGGATACGGTCGCCAAATGGCAGCAGCAGGATGCCGGCGCGGCCCTGGTCAGTGGCCAGGACACCGGCGGCGCACCCGGTGAGCCGGGCGGCGTCAGCTTCGAGGTGCTCGCCGAACTGGACTTCATCCCGGCGGAACGAGAGGGCGCCGAACCGCAGATAACCGGCCCGCCCGGCTCGGCTGCGCTGACGCGGTCGTCACCTGACCTGGCCACCCGGGCTGCACGGGCAGTCAGCGCGTGGCAAGATCACGTAATGCAGTTGGTAAAGGCGGAGAACGTGACGAAGCGGTCAGTGGCACGCGTCGTCTCGTTCGATGAGGAGTCGCTCGCGCTCGTGCTGACGATCGGGATGCTCGGCTACGGAGCGGACGGTGTCGCGGCCGACGGTGACGCCAGCGCCGTCCCGCAGCGCCTCCTCACATCGCTGTTCGGAGCGGGCCAGCTGCGCGACCTGGGAGCGAGGGCACGGATGGACCTGCACGACAGGATCAGCCTGCTCTTCGACGAGGAGCTGCAGCGTTTCGCGGCGATCGTCCACGCCGCCGGTGCGCCCAATGGCGACGCCGCTCTCACGCTTCGCGAGGCCGAAGAGGCGCTCGAGGCGGCGCGATGACATCCGGTCGACCGCCGTGGCAGATCCTGGGTGACGGCCAGCCCGGCGCCGAGGATGAGCAGGGCCAGCCCGAGCCGGAAGAGGTCGCCGCCGCGAAGGCCGGCCCGGAGCGCACCGAGCCGGCCAAGGCCGCGGCCGGCGCCGGGCAGGCACCGCCCCGGATGTTGCCCGCAGCGACCGTGACGGCCCGGCCGCCATGGGAGGAGAACCCGGAGGCCGTCTCGTGGCCCGGCCTCCCCGGCACCGGGCCGAGGCACGCCTCGCCGGTCCTGAGCCTGTCCGCCCGGCTCACCGCGCTGACCCAGCTGATCCAGATTGCGGCAGCCCGTACCGGCGCCGGCGGATTCTCCGAGGGCCTGATCCAGGATGCCGAAGACCTGGTCGGGCGGGCCGGTGAGCGGCTGCGGCTGTCGGCCGGGCACACGGTCGCGGCCCTGGCCGGCGGCACCGGCAGCGGCAAGTCCTCGCTGTTCAACTACCTGGCCGGTGCCGACTTCTCCACCGTGGGCGTGACCAGACCGGTAACCAGGGAGGCGCACGCCTGCGTCTGGGGCGGGCCGGGCTCCAGGCCGCTGCTCGACTGGCTGAGCGTGCCCCGCAGGTTCCGGTATGCGCAAGGGAGCGAGCTCGACGGCGGCGAGGCCTCGCTGAACGGGCTCGTCCTGCTCGACCTGCCGGACCATGACTCGGTCGTGGGCGGCGCATCACATCAGGTCGACAGGCTGATCGGCATGGCCGACCTCATGGTGTGGGTGCTCGATCCGCAGAAGTACGCGGACGCCGCGGTGCACCGGCGCTACCTCGTGCCGCTGGCCGGCCATTCCGACGTGATCGCTGTGGTGCTGAACCAGGCCGACCTGCTCAGCGCCGACGAGGCCGAGGACTGCGTAGGCGACCTGCGCCGGCTGCTGGACTCCGAGGGGCTGCACAACGCCGCAGTGCTGGTCACATCCGCGGTCACCGGCGCGGGCATGGACCGGCTTCGCAGCATGCTGGTCCAGGCGGTATCCGACCGGCGGGCCACCAGCGCTCGGATCTCGGCCGACCTGGACGGCATCGCGGCCGAGTTCGTGCCCTACGCGCAGGAGCAGGGCGAGGGGCAGCGGCGCGGGGCCGCCGCAAACGGGGCCGGGGCAGCCACCATCGAGGGTGGCACCGATCGGGTGTCGGTAGGCGCCACCGAGCAGCTGGTCGACGCGTTCTCGGGCGCCGCCGGGGTATCGGCCGTGGCGGATGCCCTGCAGAGCGCGCGCGAACTGCGAGCGGTCGACTACGTCGGCTGGCCGATCGCCTGGTTCGTGGAACGGCTCACCGGCCGCGATCCGGTGCGCCGGATCCGGCTCGGCAGGCTGTGGGCCGAGCTCAAGAGCATGGCGGCCGGCCCGTCGGGCGCCCAGCAGGCGGACATCGACAGCGCTCTGACCAGGCTGGCCGACGATGTCGGCGGGCCACTGCCGAAGCCGTGGTCGCAGACGACCCGGGCGGCCCTGCGGTCACGGGCCGAGGAGATCCCGGCTGCGATCGGCACCGCGATGGGCGAGTCGATCCCTGAGGAAAACAAGATCATGCTGTGGTGGCGGCTCGTCGGCGCGCTGCAGGGGCTGCTGCTCGGTTGCGTCATCGTCAGCGTGCTCTGGATCGTGGCGCTGACCATCTTCGGCGTCTTCCGTGCCGCCGGAACCGTGCCCCAGCTGTTCGGCGACGCCTCCCTACTTCCCTGGGTTCTCATCCTGTTCGCGGCGTTCCTGATCCTGGGCTGGCTGACGGCGACCGGGTGCATGAACCTGGTGCGGGCCGCCGCGGCGCGCGAGCGCGAGATGCTGCTCGAGACGATGCGCGCCAGGATAGGAGCGGTCGCGCGCGAGATGGTGCTGGCCCCGGCCGAGCAGGAACTTGCCGAGTATCAGCGCTTCCGCGGCGAACTGCGGGTCGCGGCCGGGGTCTGAGCGCCCGCGGTACCTGGGCTCAGGCGGCCCGGGTTCACGCGGCACCGGGCAGCAGCCGCGGCTCGATCCGCTCTTCCCTGGCCTGGCTCTCCTGCCCCGCGCCGTCCTCCTGCCCCGCCCGGCCCACCCGGGCCACGTAGTACGCGCCCTTGCCGCGGACCTCGGACACCGCCTCGACGAACTCGGTCCCGCGGTAGAGGATGCCGACACCATCGTCGGTCGCGTAACCGGCCGGCAGCTCTCCTGACCCGATGAGCCGCTGGAACAGCGGACGGCGCTGAGCCTCGGAGTCGTAGTGCACGCCCGCCGCGAACGGCACGAAGGCGAGACCGTTGAAGACCGGCCGCAGGTCGGGCCCGAACGAGTCGGTGGTGCCGCCGACGTGCCAGCACACCGACCCCGCCGACACCCCGGCCAGCACGACGCCGGCCTGCCAGACCTCGTGCAGCACCTTGTCCAGGCCGTGCAGCCGCCACACCGCCAGCAGGTTCGCCACGCTGCCGCCGCCGACCCAGACCACGTCCTGCTCGAGCAGCAGCGCGGTGGGATCGGCGACGCTCGGCATCGGGAACAGGTTCAGGTTGGTGGTGGTCATCCCGGCGGCCTCGCCGGCCTCGGTGAACAGGGCGTTGAACCACTGCTGGTCCCCGCCTGCCGTGCCCACGTGGCAGATCCGCGGCGCCCGGCCGGTGACACCGGACAGCTCGACCGCGTACTGGATGAGGGGGGCGAACTCGAACATCGTGCGCGACCCGCGGCGGAAGCCGCCCGAGGTCGCCAGGATCGTGGGTTCTGAGGCTGGCACCCCACGAATGTACCCAAATGCCACCGCGGCGAGAGCGGCGGCCCGCCACCGCGAGCGGGAGGGTAGCCAGCCACGGGGCGTTGCGTAACGGCCCCTATGCCCGGGGCACTTGTGCCGCCCAGTACTTGCCGCGAATGTGTAATGTTGTAATTACCTGGAACGGGAGGATGAGATGGAATCTGGCGAGCTGGACGCGTACTCCCGGGTGGTCTCCGGCGTGGCGGCCGAGCTCACGCCCAAGGTCGCGAGCCTGAGAGTTCCGCAAGGGAGTGGCGGGCGGGAAGGGAGCGGCGGGCGGGGCAGGGACGGTGCGCGGGGCGGGGAGAGCCTCGGCTCGGCCGTCGTGTTCACCGGCGATGGGTTCCTGCTGACCAATGCTCACGTCGTGGGGCGTGGCCAGGGCGGGACCGCGCAGTTCTCCGACGGCACGAGTGCCCCGTTCACCGTGGTCGGCGCCGACCCGCTGTCCGATCTCGCTGTGGTGCGGGCGGGCGGGCCCACGCCGCCGCCGGCCGAGCTCGGCGAGGCGGACAACCTGGTCGTCGGCCAGCTCGTGGTGGCCGTGGGCAGCCCGCTCGGCCTGGCTGGCTCGGTGACGGCCGGCGTGGTGAGCGCGGTCGGGCGGTCGCTGCCGACCCGCAGCGGGGCGGCGGCGCGGCTGGTCGAGGACGTGATCCAGACCGACGCCGCGCTGAACCCCGGCAACTCGGGCGGGGCGCTCGCGGACGCGCACTCGCGCGTGGTCGGAATCAACACCGCGGTCGCCGGGGTCGGCCTGGGCCTGGCGGTCCCGGTGAACGCCACCACGCGGCGGATCATCTCCGCGCTGATACAGGACGGCCGGGTCCGCCGTGCCTATCTCGGGATCGTCAGCACGCCCGAGCCGCTGCCCGCTCCGCTGCAGGAGCGGTTCGCGCGGAAGAGCGGGCTCCGGGTAGCCGAGGTTGTCGCGGACGGGCCGGCCGCCCGGGCCGGGCTGCGCACCGGTGACCTGCTGATCAGCGCGGGCGGGCAGCCGGTGCAGAAGGCGCAGGACCTGCAGCGGCTGATGTTCAGCGAGGCGATCGGGCGGCCGCTGGCGATCACGGTCATGCGCAACGGCGCGCTGGTGGACGTGATCGCCCAGCCGTCGGAGCTGGTCGCGGCCTGACGTCCTGCCTGCCCCTTCCCGCAGGCGCGGTGGCCTGACGTCCTGCCCGCCCCTTCCCGCAGGCGCGGGCGCGGGCGCGCATCATCTCACACGGCGGGCCCGGTGCTGGCCGGTCATCCACAGGCGGGCGGTCCCGGCGTGCGCTATCCACAGGGCCGTAGTTCGCGGCTGCCTGTCGGCGCCGGGCCGGCGACGTTGGTAGGCAGCCCGGCGGCGTGCTGCCGCCGTGGCGGCAGCCGAGCGCAACCGGCGCCGGCGCAGCAGAGCCCAGGAGGATCGTCATGTTCAATGAGGCGCAATTGAGCGTGGTCGGCTACGTGGCCAGCGAGCCCGAGTTCAGCAGGGTCGGCAACAACATCCCGAAGCTCACGATGAAGGTGGCCTGGACCACCCGCCGCAGGGAATCGTCCAGCGGCGAATGGGTCGACGGCAACACCTCGTTCGTGCGCGTGACCTGCTGGCGCAGGCTCGCCGACAACCTCGCCACCTGCCTGCGCAAGGGTGACCCGGTACTGCTCAGAGGGCGGCTTGACGTGCGCCCGTTCACCGGCAAGGACGGTGTGCGCCGGGTCTCAGTTGACGTCGAGGCGAGCCACCTCGGGCACGACCTGAGCCGCGGTGTTGCGGGCTTCCGGCGGGTCTGGGAGACCACCGGCAAGACCGCGGAGGAGGCGGCGGTGGCCGAGAACGGCGCTGGCCACTCGGACGGGGACGGTTCCGCTAACGGTGAAGCGCTTGTGCCCGCCCTGGCCGGCGGTCCGGTCCCGGTCCCGGCCAGCGGATGGGCCGACGGCTCGGCCGGTGACCTGGGCAACGGCTCGGCCGGTGACCCGGCCGACGAGGACATCTTCGACGACGGCGCTATCGAGGCGCTGGCCGAGGATTCCGGCACCGTCGCGACTCCGTCCTGACCGCCGGTCAGCTGGCCGTAGGCTGAACACATGCCCGAGTTCATTTTTCAGATGCGCGCTGCCCGGAAGTCGTACGGCGACAAGGTAGTGCTTGACGACGTGACCCTTGCCTTCCTGCCCGGCGCCAAGATCGGCGTTGTCGGGCCCAACGGCACCGGCAAGTCGACCCTGCTGCGGATGATGGGCGGCAAGGAGCAGCCATCGAACGGCGAGGCGCGGCTGATGCCCGGGTTCACGACTGGGCTGCTGGATCAGGAGCCGGAGCTCGACGAGACCAAGACGGTGCTCGGCAACGTCGAGGACGGCGTCGCCGAGACCAAGGCTCTGCTGGACCGATACAACGAAATCGCCGAGCTGATGGCGACGGATTACTCCGACGCGCTGCTGGAGGAGATGGGCAAGCTGCAGGAGCAGCTTGACCACCGGGAGGCATGGGACCTGGACAGCCAGCTGGAGCAGGCGATGGACGCCCTGCGCTGCCCGCCGCCGGACGCCGCGGTGAACGTGCTGTCCGGCGGCGAGAAGCGGCGAGTGGCGCTGTGCAAGCTGCTGCTGCAGCAGCCGGACCTGCTGCTGCTCGACGAGCCGACCAACCATCTGGACGCCGAGAGCGTGCAGTGGCTCGAGCAGCATCTGGAGAAGTACCCGGGGACGGTGGTCGCGGTCACCCACGACCGGTACTTCCTCGACAACGTTGCGGGCTGGATCCTCGAGCTCGACCGCGGCCATGCCTACCCGTACGAGGGCAACTACTCGACGTACCTGGAAACGAAGGCGTCGCGGATCAAGGTCGAGGGCCAGAAGGATGTCAAGCGGCGCAAGCGGCTGGAGGACGAGCTGGAGTGGGTCCGGTCCAGCCCCCGGGCTCGCCAGGCCAAGAGCCGGGCGAGGCTGCAGCGCTACGAGGAGATGGCCGCCGAGGCCGACAAAAACCGCAAGCTGGACTTCGAGGAGATCCAGATCCCGCCGGGCCCGCGGCTGGGCAGCCAGGTCGTCGAGGTCAGTGACCTGTCCAAGGGCTTCGGCGACCGGATGCTGATCGACGGGCTGAGCTTCAGCTTGCCGCCGAACGGGCTGGTCGGTGTCATCGGGCCCAACGGTGTCGGCAAGACCACCCTGTTCAAGATGATCATCGGCGAGGAGCAGCCGGACAGCGGCACGATCCGGATCGGCGAGACCGTCCGCGTCGCCTACGTCGACCAGCTTCGGTCCGGGATCGACCCCAACAAGAACGTGTGGCAGGTCATCTCCGACGGCGAGACGTCCATCAGGGTCGGCAACACCGAGATCCCCAGCCGCGCCTACGTGGCCGCGTTCGGGTTCAAGGGACCCGACCAGCAAAAGCCGGCCGGGCTCATGTCCGGCGGCGAGCGCGGCCGGGTCAACCTCGCGCTGACCCTGAAGCAGGGCGGCAACCTGCTGCTGCTCGACGAGCCCGCGAACGACCTGGACGTGGAGACCCTGTCGTCCCTGGAGAACGCGCTGCTCGAGTTCCCGGGCTGCGCGGTGATCACCAGCCATGACCGCTGGTTCCTGGACCGGATCGCGACCCACATCCTGGCCTGGGAAGGCGGCTCGAACTGGTTCTGGTTCGAGGGCAACTTCGAGTCGTACGAGAAGAACAAGATCGAGCGCCTTGGCGCCGAGGCAGCCCGGCCGCACCGCGTCACCTACCGCAAGCTCACCCGCGACTGACCCGCCGCGTGCGGGTCAGTATCCGTATCCGCCGCTGCCGGAGCCGGTGGACTGGCTGGAGGCCGGTGCCGCCGCGCCGGAGGCGGTGACGTCGTGCCACAACCCGCCCGAGGCGTTCAGGTTGTTGCCCTTGTCCTGCCCTGGCGCGGTGTCGCCCTTGTAGGTGTAGAGCGGATGCCCGTCGTAGGTGGCCTGTACGGTGCCGTCCGCCCGGGTGATCGTGGCGAGCTTGCCGGTGACCCCGGACCCGGCGGTGGCCGGTCCCTTCACCGGCGGCCAGAACGTGGCGCACTGGCCGTTGCACTTGGACGTGGTTGAGGTGTCCGGGGCGAACCAGTACAGCGTGAAGCCCTTGGCATTGGTCAGCACGGTGACCCCGCCGATCGTCGTGGTCTTCAGCACGCTCCCGCTCGCCGCGGGCGCGTTCGACGTCGTGGCGGCGGGCGCCGCCGCGCCGGTCGAGCTAGACGAGCCGCATGCCGCGATCATCAAAGCGGCGGCTGCCAGCCCGACCGGTGCCAGCCATCTCTTGCTCATTGCACCCCAATCACGCAGGAATCAGATCCCTTAACCTGCCTCACGTAGCCGCGGCGCCATTCGTTCACGCGTCAGCACCTGCAGGCCGGTGGCGGCGAGGCCGACGACCAGGCCGGTCCGGAAGTTTGTCTGGTGTTCACCGCCGGGACTGAACCGGCCGGGCGGCCGGCACGTGGTTGAGAGTGTCAGGCGGACCGCACCATTCCCCCCGCAGTGCGCTGCCGCCGGCATGGCTGTCGCGACGGCCCGAGCGGGGAGGGCGCCATGCGGTTAGCGACGAGCATCCACTCTGTCTTCCTCTGTGAGCCTGGCCGGACGCGGCGGGCGATCTCAGATGTCAGGAGGACATCATGCAGCATGCTCAATCGCGCGCAGGTTTAAGACGGTGGATGGGTCGGGGCTCCCTGGTGGCGCTGGCGGGCCTGGCCGTGTTCGGGGTTTCACCCGCGCTGCCGGCGCTGGCGGCCTCGTGGTCGTCGCCGGTCACGCTGCCGGGGCCGTGCGGCAGCTCGGTGGCGGTCGACCAGGCCGGGGCCATGGCGGCCGGCGGGACCTTCACGGCCTCCAACGGCACCCTGCAGGTGGAGGTGTGCACTAGCACGAACGGGACGACCTGGCAGGCAACGGACCTGGGCCCGGGCGGGGGCATTGTCGTGGCGGTTACCCCGGCCGGGCAGACGGTGGCGCTGTGGGAGTCGACCGGCAGCACCGCGCTGGAGGCTGCCGTGCATCCGGCCGGCGGCAGCTGGGGTGCGCCCGTGACCCTCAGCACCTCAGTGGGCGGCGGGCTGGTGCTCGGCGCGGATGGCTCCGGGAACGTCATCGCCGGCTGGGTCGCGTCCGGCGGCACCGTCACCGACGCGGTTCTGCCGGCTGGCAGCAGCAGCTGGGGGCCGGCCACGGCGCTGTCGACCGAAAACGATCAGGGCGTGGCGCATGACATCAGCATGGCCGTCAACTCGGGCGGCGGCGCGATCATCATGTTCAACGGAGGGCTCAACAACCTGTGGGCCATCTCCGGCACCGTGACCGGCGGTTTTTCCGCCCCGGTCGAGGTGGCCTCCGGAGCCGGATCTCACAGTTACATCCGGAGCGGGACCTCGGCGGTCGCGCTCAACAACGCCGGGGAGGCGTCGGTCGCCTGGTCGGTGCTGGACGGCCAGACCGGATTGCTGACCCGGTCCCCGTCCGGGACCTGGGGCGACACGATAGTGAACGCCCGGACCGCCCCCGCGGTTCCGGTGTCCACCGCGATCGACGGGGCCGGGAACGCGATCGCCGTGTTCGGCTCGTCGTACTCCTGGCACCTGGCCGGGGGCAGCTGGCAAACGGCCGCGGCGCTGCCGTCCGGATCATCGGGCGGGCTGGCCGTCGCCGACCAGGCCGGCATCTTCGTCTACGCCAACACCGCCGGCGACGCGTTCACTTTCACCGCCGGCGCCAGCAGCTTCGGCACCGGCAGCGGATCACTAGGCAGCCTGGGCGGTCTGAAGATCGTCCCTGGCAAGGCCGTCATGCTGGCCGCCGACGCCGTATTTACCGAGCCCGTGAGCTGACCTGAAGGCCCGGTTGGCCTGAATGGTTCACTGAACTGAAGGCTCGGTCTGAATGATTTAACCGCAGCTGTTGAGCCGTGGAGCCGTTCCTGACCTCACCTCGGGTTCCCTTGGGGTGGGGGTGAGGTCAGGAATCCGGCGGATCCGCCCAAGCCTCCGCCCACCGTGGCCGACGGCATGAACCAGCTGGGGCATCGATGTACGAGAGGGCTTGCTCTATGCCGCCCGGCGGTACATCGATGAAGGCCCGGAGCGGCGGAGCGGGGTCAGGCGGGGGCCAGGCCGAGGTCGGGGCCGTGCGGGTGGGTCGGCTGGTTGACCAGGCTGTGCGCGGCCATCACCAGGTAGTCCCAGAGTTGCGCGTCCAGGGCCTCGTCCAGGGCCAGTTCGTCGAGCGCGGTGCGCATGTGCCGCAGCCAGGCGTCGCGTTCCGCCTCACCGATCCTGAAGTGGGCGTGCCGCATGCGCAGCCTCGGGTGGCCGCGCTGCTCGCTGTAGGTTCCCGGTCCGCCCCAGTACTGGATCAGGAACAGCCGCAGGTGCTCCTCGGCCGGGCCGAGGTCGCGGCTCGGGTACACCGGCCGCAGCTCGGGATCCTTGGCGACCTCCTGGTAGAACCTGCTGACCAGGCGGCGGAAGGTCTCCTCACCGCCTACGGCCTCGTAGAAGCTGATCTCGGTTGGCTCGTTCATCGCGGACCCAGGGTACGTCCCTGCCGCCACCGGCCCGAAGCGCGGCTCACGGCGCGGGTGGGTCAGCTGGGCTGCCAGAGGCTGGCGTGTCCGGCGCAGGCGGGGCCTGCGGGGGGTGCGGATCGGGGAGGGGGCGGGCTTGCGCCGGGACCACGGCGCCGGTTCCGCCGTCGGGCTCGGTGCCGGTGCTGGCACCGTTGATGGCGCCCGCCGAGTCGAGCGCGAGCTTCAGCCGCTCGGTGAGCTCGCGCTGCACTTCCCACTGGCGCAGCGGCACGGTCCGGGCCGTCACCCGCATCAGGACAGCCTCGCTGGAAAGTTCCTGCACTCCCCACACCTCGGGCTCTTCGAGGATGATCTCGTGCCAGGCCGGGTCCTGCCACATGCCATCGGCCGTGCGCAGCATCGTCTGGCGCACCCGGGGGAGGTCGTGGTGGTAGGGAACGGGGAAGTCGACCACCGCCCTGGCCCAGCCCTGGGATTCGTTGCCGGCCTTTTTGATCGTGCCATTGCGGACGTGCCAGACCACGCCATTCACGTCGCGGAGCCGGGTGATCCGCAGGCTCACCCCCTCGACCGTTCCCGTCGTCTGGCCCACGGTGATGACGTCGCCCACGCCGTACTGGTCCTCGAGCAGCATGAAGATCCCGGCCAGGAAGTCCTGCACCAGGTTCTGCGCGCCGAACCCGATGGCAACGCCCAGAACCGCCGTGCTGGCCAGCACCGGCGCGAGGTTCAGCCCCATGTCGCCGATGATGATGACCGCTGCGATGCCGAAGATCGTCAGTGACGCCGCGTTGCTCAGGATCGCCCCGAGTGCGGACGCACGCTGCTGACGCCGCTCGCGGAACAGCAGCGCGTGCGTCCGGTCGCTGGCGTCCCCGCCGTTGCGCGTCGCCCGGGAGGTGATCCTGCCGATGGCCCGGTGCGCGATCAGCCGGAGCACGACCGCGATCAGGAGCACATAGCCGATCCTGATCACGAGCTGGGCGGGCCCGGCGAAGTAGACCGTGGTCAACTCGGCAGCCTTGGTGCTGTGCGTCACATCCCACACCAGACGGCAGGCGATCCCGGGGTTCTGGGTTCGCCCGCAGGCCTCGAAGAGTGACTCGGCCGGCTGCGGCGAGGCGAGGTTTCCTAGACCAGCGGCAAGCACCAGGGGGTGCACAACGACCTCCGTTCGGTTGGCAGCGCATCCCATAGTCGCCGGCTGCGCAGGGTGCAGGGGACGAGTGTGAGCTACCGAAAACAGCGGGCAGAAGAATATCGACGTAAAGCGATAGCTAAGTTACTATCAGTAATAAGTAATGGTCAGGCTGTGACGTCGCATCAATGCTGGTGGACCAAAAAGGGGGACCGGGATGCCAGGTCAGCGGCGCAGCTTAGCGACCCCGGCTGCTGGCCGGCAGCGTTCGGCGGCCGGGCCCGGGGAGGTCGTAGCGCTCGCCGCGCGCCGGGAGCTGCCCGTTGCCCGCCAGGTAAGGGCGCGCGAGCTGGTTGCCGGCACGCCACCGGATGGCATCGCGGCGCAGATCTGTTCCGAATGCGGCACGACCATGATCAGGGCCTACCGGCTGGCGCTCGGGATCACGCTTGCCGACGTGGTAGCGCAGGTCAGGGCCTGGTACCAGGCCGAGGGGCGCAAGCCGCCCCGGTTCGGCGAGACGCTGCTGTCGGCCTACGAGAGCGGGCAGAAGCGGCCCGGTCCTGAGTACCTGCACTACCTGTGCGCGGTCTACCGGGCAGACCCGCACGACCTGGGCTATCCGGGCAGCTGCCTGTGCCGCGGCCGGCATGGCGCCGCTGCCCGGCCGTCGCCAGCCGCGGCCGTGCCGGAGCCTGCCGCCGCGGACCAGGGACCCAGCAGCGCCGACGATGAGGACCTGCTCCGCCGCACGGTGCTTCGGCTGCGGGCCGATCTGGACGGCGACGCGCTGGGTGACGCGGGAAGCGCGTTCTTCGGCGCCGTCGACCGGATCCGGCGCAAGATGGACGACGCGTTGCTCGCCGGGACTGCCTCCGAGGCCATGATCGACCGGTGGGAGCAGACGACGGCGGCCTACGGCACGGAGTACATGACCGCGCCGCCGCTGCGGCTGCTCTGCGACACGCTGCTCGACCTCAGCGACGTCCGCAGAATGTGCGCCGAGCGCCAGCCGGTGGAGTCCGCCGGGCGGCTGTGCGGGCTCGCCGGCCTGCGCGGCCCTGGCCGGCATCATCCTGATCAACCTGGGCGACCCGCGGCTGGCCAGGTCGTTTTTCCGCACCGCGCGAATCGCGGTTGACGAAACCGGGGACCGCAGGCTGCGGGCGTGGGTGACCGCCCGCGAGGCGCTGGTGCCGCTCTACTACGGCGATCCCGGCGAGGCCCTGGCGCTGGCAAACTCCGCGGCCGACCTGGCCGGGCGCAATCCGTGCGTGGCGGGCGTCATGGCCTCGGCCGTTGCGGCCAGGGCCATGGCCCGGATGGCGGAGCACGGCAGCCGAAGGGCGCTGGACCGGGCGATGGAGATGGTCGACCGGGCGCATGACGCCCTGGATGACCTGCCGGCCAGCGACCGGGCTGATACCGCATTCGGCTACACGCAGCGCCAGCTCTTCTTCCACGAAGGTGACACGCTGCTCGCGCTGGGCGATGGCCAGCGGGCAGCCCGGGCGTTCGCGCGGGCGCTGCGCAGGTACCAGCCCGGCGAATTCCTCGACCGCTCGCTCATCGTCCTCGGCCAGGCACGGTGCCTGCTCGAAGTCGGCCAGCCCGAGCAAGCCCTCAGACTGAGCCAGAACGCGATGCTCGGGCTGGACCGGGAGCACCGGCCGGAGATCGTGCTGCGGGGCGCCCGGCTGCTCGGCTGTCTGGTCGCGGCACGCCACGCGGGGCTTCCCGCGGTGCGTGAGTACCGGGAGGCCCTGCTTACCGGCTGAGGCCGGTGCGGAAGCCGAGGAACGCGAGGGTGTCGGCCGACAACGACGCCGAGCGGCTGACCGCGCGTGCCCCGTGCCCAACGTCTGACTCCCGGCGCAGCAGGATCGGCCGGTCCGGCCACGGCGCCGAGGTGGCGTGCTGCAGCGCGGCGCACATCTTGCGCGCGTGCATCGGGTCCACCCTGGTATCGCCGTCGAAGATCGTGAACAGCACCGCGGGGTAGCTGACCCCTTCGCGCACGTGGTGATACGGGGAGTAGGAGAGCAGCCAGCCGAACTCCTCCGCGTCGGCGGCGGTGCCGTACTCGTCGTTCCAGGTCTCACCGAGCCCGAACCGCTCGTACCGGATCATGTCCAGCAGCGGGGCCGAGCACGCCGCCGCGGCGTAGAGATCGGGCCGCTGAGTGATCGCCGCGCCGACCAGCAGCCCGCCATTGGAGCCGCCGGAGATCGCGAGCTGCTCCCGGGTGGTCCAGCCGTCGGCGATCAGCTTCTCGGCGGCGGCGTGGAAGTCGTCGAACACGTTCTGCTTGCTGGCGCGCATGCCGGCCCGGTGCCACTCCTCGCCCTCTTCGCCACCGCCGCGCAGCGACGCGATCGCGTACACGCCCCCACTCTCGACCCAGGCGAGAATCGTCGCGGCATACCCAGGCTGCATGCTGATGTCGAACCCGCCGTACCCGTACAGAATCGTCGGACGGGGGCGCTGCGGGCCGCCGCCGGAGATGATCAGCATCCTGATGGTCGTGCCGTCCTTGGAGGGGTACGCGACCTGCCTGGCGGAGATCTCGGGGACGTCGACCTGCCCGGGGGAGCGGGCCCACGTCGTGATCGCGTCGGCGAGCGCGTCGTAGCGCAGCACCAGCGGCGGCGTGGTGTTGTCGGTGTAGCCGAACCAGGCCTCGTGGCCGCCTTCCGGCCGCTCGGTGAGACCGCCGATCGTGCCGAGGCCGGGCAGCGCCACGACGGCGTCCTGCTGGCCCGTGGCCAGGCCGTGCACGCTGACCTCGCTTATCGCATGCCTGGTCCGGGAGACAAGAAGCACCGGCCGGGCCAGCTCCTTGCCGTCCAGGATCGCGAAGCCGGCCAGCACGGCCTCCGGGTCCTCGGGGACCAGGTCATGCCAGTTGCTGTAGCCGGGGTCCGCGGGGTCGGTCACGGCGAGCCTGCCCCGTGGCGCATCACGGTCGGTCCACACGTAGAGCCGCCCGTCCCTGCCCACGTGCGCGGCGGTCTGCGCGTCGACCCCCTGCTGGACCACGCGCAGGCCGGGCGCCGATGCCGACGTCGCGGTCAGGTCCGCGATCCACAGATCGTTGCGCGGCGCGGTTCCCGCGGCGGCTCCGATGATCAGCCAGCGGCCGTCCCTGCTGACCGAGACCGAGTAGTAGTTGGTCTTCTCCAGCCCGTCGCCGAAGATCATGACATCTTCCCCGGCCGGGCTGCCGACCTGGTGCAGGTAGACCCGCCGGTGGTACTGCTGCTCACCATCGGGGACCGCCTCGGGCGGAAGTCGCCGGGTGTAGTAGAACACCTTGCTGCCGGGCAGCCATGCCACGCCGGTGTACCGGCAGCGGTCGATGGGGCCGTCGACGTCCTCGCCGGTGGCGACGTCCATCACCCGCAGCAGCGATTCCTCGTCACCACCCCGGGACAGCTGATAGGCCAGCAGGCTGCCGTCCAGGTCGGGCTGCCAGGCGTCGAGCGTCGTGACGGCGGTCTCGTCGACCGCCGTCGGGTCGATCAGGATCCGCTCGCCGCCGGATGGCGTGGCTGTGTAGAGCACGGCATGCTCCTGGCCTGCGTCGCGGCGGGTGTAGAACTGCCGGTCGCCGCGCCACACCGGGGCGTCGACGCTCCCGGCGCCGAGCAGTTCGGTGATCCGCCCGGCCAGTTCCTCCCGGTCGCCGAGGCCGCCCAGGTACCCGGTAAGGAGCGCATCCTGCGCGGCCAGCCAGGAGCGGGTCTCCTCGCTGTCGGCGTCCTCGAGCCAGCGGTATGGATCCCGGACCAGGTGGCCGTGGATCTGCTCGGCGATGTCCTCACGGCGGGCGGGCGGGTATGCGGCTGCGGCCATGAGCTGCACTATATGGGCCGGTCCTGGGTTCCACGCTTGGGCATCCCAGGGGAGGGATCGGAGGCCTGAACCGGCCCAGCCGGCAAAGCCTGAGCGGCGCGTTGGCCGCGTCGGCCGTCGCGCCCGGTTAGGCTAATGGGGTTGGCGGACCGGCCATCTGGCAATCACACTGGTCACGGGTGCCCCGACACTTCGGCGGCGCACCTGCCTGGGAGGTGGGAGTGCGTCGGGTATTGCTGCTCAACATCACCTATGAGCCGCTCACCACGGTTGGCTTGCACCGCGCCGTTTGCCTGGTCCTCGGCGAGAAGGCAGAAGTCGTGCACGACGACGCCGGAGGCGCGACGCTGCACTCCTCCTCGCTCGTGCTCGCGGCCCCATCCGTGATCAGGCTGCGCCGCTACATCCGGGTGCCGCACCGCAGCCGGGTCCCGCTCACCCGGGCGGCGCTGATGCGCAGGGACAACTACCTGTGCGCATACTGCGGTATCAAGGCCGAGACCATCGATCACGTGATCCCGCGCAGCCGCGGCGGCACGCATTCCTGGGAAAACTGCGTGGCCTCCTGCATGCGGTGCAACCACCGCAAGGCGGACCGGCTGATCGAAGAACTCGGCTGGACCCTGCGCTGTGTGCCTGTCGTGCCCCGCGGAGCGCACTGGCGGCTGATCGGGGCTGCGCACGACGGCGACCCGCAGTGGGCGGCTTACCTCACCGAGCCGAGCGCCGCTTAACCTCGCCGAGGCGCCCCGTTCAGGGCAGCGGGCCTCACGCCGATTCGGCGCCGAGTTCGGCCGCTGGCGGTTCCGCAGACCCGAAATCCCGGAACTCCCGCTGGGACATCGCACCGAGAACGGCGACGGCAACGGTCGCTGCGGCCACGGGGAAGAACGGAGACGGGCCGAGGCGGTGCACCAGCACCCCGGACACCGCCACCGAGAGCGGGAAGCTGCCGAGGCCGGCCAGCATGATCACGCTCATCACCCGGCCGAGCAGCCGGGGCGGCGCCCACCGCTGGACCAGAGTGAGGAAGACCACGTTGCCCATGCCGTTGCAGGCTCCCAGGACGAACGTCGCCGCTGCCGCTCCGGGCAGCCCGCCGAGGAACGGGATGAACGCGACAGCCACTGCCTCAACCAGAAAGCTGCCGCTGGCTACCAGCGCCGGACGGCCGGCGTTGCCGCCGCGGGCGGCTGCGAGCGTGCCGATCACGGCGCCGGTGCCCAGGCACGCGATCAGTGCTCCATAGCCGCCAGCACCGAACCTGGCGTGGGCGAGCGCGGGCAGGGCCACCTCGAACGTGCCGCCGAACGCGAGGTTGGCCGCGATCACATTGACGACGATGACCTGCAGCAGGCGTGACCGGCGCAGTAGCGACCACACGCCCTCCTCGGCACGTGTGCCGGCGTTCCGTGGCCGGCCCTGACCGGCGGCGCCGGGGTGGCCTGGCCCTGGCGGTCCGCCTGCCGCGGCCGGCGACGGCCGGAGCCGGACCAGTGCCAGGCTCAGCGCGGAGACGGCGAACGAGGCCGCGTCGACCGCGAAGGCGGGCGTGGGCCCGGCCGCTGCGACCAGGAGCCCGCCAAGCACCGGCCCGGCCACGCCGCCCGCCTGGACTGCGGCCGAGTTGATCGCATTGCCTGCTGCCAGCTGCTCCGGTTCGAGCAGCGACGGCATGACCGAAAACGAGGCCGGGATGAACAGCCCCTCTCCCGCGCCGAGCAGCGCGGCGACCGGGCCGAGCAGGGCCAGCGAGGCCACGTGCCCGGCCGCGAGCACCACGAGCGCGACGACCAGCCCGCACCGCGCGGCGTCGGCGGCGAGCATGATCGTCCGGGCTCCGATCTTGTCGGCGAGCAGCCCGCCGACCGGTATCAGAGCCGTTCGGGGCAAGCCGTAACAGGCCAGCACCGTCCCGAGCAGGATCGTGCCGCCGTGCGTGGACAGCACCAGCCACGGCAGCGCGACCGCGTAGCAGTAGTCACCGACCGTGGAGGTGAACTGGCCACAGGCCAGCAGCCGGAAGCTCCCGCCGGACAGCGGCCCGCTGCGCCAGGCGGCCGCAAGCCGGCCGGTGATCGTCAGTGCAGCTCGCCGGGGTCGAACCAGGGCAGCAGATCAAGCAGCGTATGAACCCGGTGCGCATCGGGCGGCCGGTCCGCCGGGTCGAGCCGGCGGTAGCTGGCCAGCAGGGCCCTGATCTGATCCCGCAGCGCGGTGGCCTCGGCCACGGTCACGTGCAGCACATCCTGGTTCCAGCCAGCGACGTCGCGCCATTCGGCCGAGTAACGGTCGGCGCGGCCGAGGTACTCGGCGCGCATTTCTTCGAATCGCGCCAGCAGGCTCTCGGTCAGGAGCCGCCCGGCGGCGCGAAGCGCTTCGGGCTGGCCCGGCTCGCCTTCGTCGAATGACATGGAGATGATGCGGACGCGCCATGGGCGCTGCCTGCCGTCCGCCGCGCTGGCCGGGTCTTCCTCGACGAAGCCGTATCGCGCGAGGGCCCGCAGGTGGTAGCTGCATGCCGAGGGTGACAGGCCCACCACAGCGGCACACTCGGTAGCGGTGGCCGGGCCGTCAAGCCCGAGATGCTGCAGTATCGCGATGCGCGCGGGGTGGGCCAGGGCCCGCATCATCCGGGGGTTGTCGAGGCGGAGCGGGTTCTCGGGTGTTCCCGGCGGGGCGGACGGGGGGCGCGGCTGGTCTCTTGGCGCTTCGGAAGTGGTCACGGCGACGCTCCCGGGAAATTGTGAAGGATACGATTCGAAAGATTAACTTCGAAGGATATCTTTCACAAGTCGCTGGCGCCGGGCTGGCGGGGGTATTCATCAGGCACCAGGGGTGGGGGTTCAGGCATCCGGTCGGCGGAGATTCTCTGGCACCCGGGCCGGTGGGATTCACGTCGCGTTGGTTGAGCCCGGCAGCGGTCTTCTGTAATGCTGTAATTATGGAGACGATCTACGAACACGCGGGCGGCCATGACGCCCTGCGCCATTTCATCGACATCTTCTACGCCAGCGTGCTTGCTGACCCCGTGCTGCAGCCGCTGTTCGGTGCGGGCCGGCCGGACCACGTCGACCACCTGACCGCGTTCGAGACGGAGTCGTTCGGCGGCCCGGACGACTTCACCAGGGATCTCGGCTTCGCCCACCTCATCGACGTGCACCGAGGCCTGAAGATAACCGAGCAGCAGCGGCGGCGGTTCGTCGAGCTGTACCTGGCCGCCGCCAGCACGGCCGGGCTGCCGGACGACCCGGCATTCCGGGAGGCGCTGCAGTCGCATGTGGAGTTCGGCTCCCAGGTCGCCATGCAGAACTCGCACGCGGAGACCGACGACCAGCTCCACCCGCTGCGGGAAGTGCCGAAATGGACGTGGTCCGGCGGATAAATCCGGAGACCATCGTCTTCGTTTTCTGACCTGCGGGTTTAGGGCTCCGGTGCAGGTCACGGCTGGGCCGTCGCAACGGTTCCCACTTGCCCCGTGGCCGCGTGTGCGGGACCGTTTGTTGTGAACGGAGCACAGTGGCGCCGTCTAAGACGAGGGAGCGGAGGTCGTGGCCTGGTCAACCTATGTCGCCATCGGGGACAGCCTCACCGCCGGACGAGGCGATGAGGGTCGGGACGGACGACCGATCGGATGGGCGCAGCGGCTCGCCGACATCCTCGGCGTGCGGACCACGGTACGGTGCAGCCTGACCAACCTGGCCGTGGACGGCGCTACCGTGCACGAGGTGCTGAGCAAACAGCTGCCCGCGGTCGCTGCGCGCAAGCCCGACCTGGTCAGCCTCACCGTGGGAATCAATGACATCCGTCGCCGTGACTTCGACGAGCTGAGCTTCAAGGCCGACCTCGGACAGCTCTTCGAGGCCCTGGCCGCGACCCAGGCCACGCTGCTGACCTGTACGCTGCCCGACCTGTCGGTGATCATGTCGCTGTCGCAGGACCTGCACGAGGTCGTGCGCGAGCGCATGCGGCTGGCCAGCGACATCATCCGCGAGCAGGCGGAGTCCTACGGTGCCGTGTGCCTCGATGCGTGGACCCTGCCCGGGGTCACCGACCCGGACCTCTACGCGCCGGACCGGTTGCATCCGAATTCCAAGGGCCATCAGTTCATCGCCGCCGCGTGCGCCGACAAACTGGCGCCGCGCTGACCGAGCACGGGCCCAGCCCGGCCGGGACCGGGCGGGACCGGGGTCACGCACGACGCTCTGGGCTGCTAACTGTGGACCGTTGTGTGGATGGAGCGGTGGAAAAACGTGCTACGCGGGGGATAACGGCGAGTGTCTTGTGGATGGCTAAAGAATCTTGAGATTGGTTGCCTGAAGCCCTTGTGCAGGCCCTTGGCGAGGCAGTAGAAAAGCACTCACCACTTAACGCGGAGGCCGATCCGGGGGAGACCCCGGAGCCCCGGGGGAGACTCCGGGACGCAGGGAGATCCGGGAAACCGGAGGTCCGGGCGGGTGTCTGGCGCTAGTGGTGTGGCGCGCAGCGGACAGCAGCCGGGCGACCGGCCAGCCGAGCGATCGGCACGTTGGGCTGCGGGTCAAGCGAGGCCCCTCCATCTCATACATGGAGGGGCCTCGTGGTTATTGTGCCGTCCTGGGGCCTATTATCGCCGGGGCCTCAAACAAATTGCACACAACGCGTAACGCCATGTGCAATGGCGAACGATAATTAGATAGACGCAGGCGACGTGGGTACCCCCGAGCTCACGTCGCCGCGTCTTAACTTCAGGGGTCGGCGGCGGTGCCGCAGGCCCGCGAGTTTGCGGCCGGGGCGCCGCGCTGCGCGCCGGCAGTACCCCGTGGCGGCGCCGCCCGGTAGCGTTCGGTACATGAGTGCTACGACGACAACGCCAGAGGGCGGCGGCGCGGCACGGTCGGAGCGGGTCCCGTTCGGCCGGATGCTAACCGCGATGATCACGCCGATGACCGGCGACGGGGCTGTCGACTACGACGGTGCGGCCCGGCTGGCCGAGTACCTGGTCACTGAGATGCGTAACGACGGCCTGGTGATCAGCGGCACCACCGGCGAGTCGCCTACCACTTCCGACGCCGAGAAGGCGCGACTGCTGCGCGCCGTGCTCGACGCCGTGGGTGACCGGGCCACGATCGTGGCCGGGGTCGGCACCAACGACACCGCGCACACGTGTGAGCTCGCCAGGCAGGCCGAGGAGGCCGGCGCCCATGGGCTGCTCGTGGTGACCCCGTACTACAACAAGCCACCCCAGCACGGCCTGGTGGCGCACTTCACCGCCGTGGCGGACGCGACCGGCCTGCCCGTGCTGGTCTACGACATCCCGGGACGGACCGGCACCGCGATCGCCACCGAGACGCTGGTGCAGCTTTCCGCGCACCCGCGGATCGTCGCGGTCAAGGACGCCAAGGGCGACTTCGGCGCGAGCTCGGTGGTCATGGCCACGACCGACCTGGCCTTCTACAGCGGCGACGACATGCTGAACCTGCCCTGGCTTTCGGTGGGCGCCGTCGGCTTCGTGAGCGTGCACGGTCACGTGGTCGGCGACCGGCTGCACGAGATGATCGACGCCTACGTGGCGGGTGACGTGGACACCGCGCTGGCCGTCCACCGCGAGCTTCTGCCGGTCTACACCGGCATGACCCGGATGCAGGGCACGGTCAGCACCAAGGCGGCGCTGGCCATGCTCGGGCTGCCCGGCGGGCCGGTGCGCCCGCCGCTTGCCGACGCCACCACCGCCGAGGCGGAGCGGCTGCGCACCGATCTGGTGGCCGGCGGCGTGAAGCTGCCGGGCTCGTGGCCGGCAGCGTGACGCCACAGTGAGCCACCCGCACCCAGAGCTCGGTCCGCCACCCCCGCTTGCCACCGACGGTCTGCGGATCGTCCCCCTCGGCGGGCTCGGCGAGATCGGCCGGAACATGACGGTCTTTGAGCACGCCGGCCGCCTGCTGATCGTGGACTGCGGGGTGCTGTTCCCCGAGCCCGATCAGCCAGGGGTCGACCTGATCCTGCCGGACTTCTCCTACATCGAGGACCGGCTGGACCAGGTCGAGGCGCTGGTAATCACGCACGCGCACGAGGATCACATCGGCGCGATCCCGTTCCTGCTGCGGCTGCGGGACGACATCCCGCTGGTCGGGTCGAAGCTGACGCTGGCGCTGGTCGCGAGCAAGCTCACCGAGCACCGGATCACGCCCGAGGTCCTCGAGGTCAGTGAGGGCGGGCGGGTCTCATTCGGCCCGTTCGATCTCGAGTTCTTCGCGGTGAATCACTCGATTCCCGATGCGCTGGCGGTCGGCATCCGTACCCGCGCGGGCCTGGTGCTGCACACCGGGGACTTCAAGATGGACCAGCTGCCGCTGGACGGCCGGCTGACCGACCTTGGCGGCTTCGCGCGGATCGGCGCCGAAGGTGTGGACCTGCTGATGGCGGACTCCACCAACGCGGAGATCCCCGGGGTCGTGACCACCGAGCAGGCGATCGGGCCGGTGCTCAATCAGGTCTTCGACGCGGCCAAGCAGCGGATCATCGTCTCCTGCTTCGCCAGCCACGTGCACCGGGTGCAGCAGGTGCTCGACGCCGCGGCCGCGCACGGGCGCAAGGTGGCGCTGGTCGGCCGGTCGATGGTGCGGAACATGGGGGTCGCCCGCGAGCTCGGCTACCTGCGGGTCCCCTCGGTTCCCGGTGGCCTGATCGTGGAGCTGCGCGAGGCCGAGGAACGCCCGCCCGAGGAGATCGTGCTGATCTCCACGGGGTCGCAGGGCGAGCCGATGTCCGCGCTGGCCCGGATGGCCGGCCGGGACCACCCGATCAGGATCGCCGAGGGAGACACGGTGATCCTGGCGTCGTCGCTGGTGCCGGGCAACGAGACTGCCGTGTCCCGGATCATCAACGACCTGACCCGGCTCGGCGCGATCGTGGTGCACCGCGGCAACGCGCTGGTGCACGTGTCCGGGCACGCACCCGCCGGGGAACTGCTCTACGTGCTGAACCTGGTGCGGCCCAGCAACTTCATCCCGGTGCACGGGGAGTGGCGGCACCTGCGGGCGCACGCGGATCTCGCCGCACTGACCGGCGTGCCGGACAAGAACATCGTGATCGCCGAGGACGGCGTGGTGGTCGACCTCGTCGACGGCCAGGCCGCGGTCGCCGGGAAGGTGCACTGCGGCTATGTGTACGTGGACGGGCTTTCCGTCGGCGAGGTGACCGAGGCGTCGCTGAAGGACCGGCGGATCCTGGGCGACGAGGGCTTCGTGTCCGTGGTGGTGGTGGTCGACTCCAGCACCGGCAAGCTCGTGGCCGGCCCGGAGATCCACGCGCGCGGTTCCGGGATCGATGACGCGGCGTTCAGCGTGGTCCGGCCGCTGATCGAGGAGGCGCTGGCCCGGGCGGCGGCCGACGGGATCAGCGACTCCTATCAGCTGCAGCAGCTCATCCGCCGGACAGCGGGAAGGTGGGTTAGCGAGAACTACCGCCGCCGCCCGATGATCATTCCGGTGCTCGTGGAGACCTGAGTCCGGCCAGGTCACGGGCAATGCTCGACACGCAGCCGAAAAACCGGGCGTAGTGGGCTGTAACAGTACCCTTCCCCTCATCTATGATTATGTCAGCCTACGTGGGGGTGAACGGGAAGGAAAAGTTCGCTGACTGCCATGCCGTGGTGGCCATGGTGAACTCCATGGGAGCCGAGCACCTTCCAGAGTTAACCCAATCCGCAGGTTCAGCTGTTCTGCTTGAAGTCACCGCCGTTTCGTACACGTACCCGCACGGTCACCGGGAAGTCCTGCACGACGTAACGCTGGACGTGCGCGAAGGCGAATTCGTCTCGCTGGTGGGGCCGTCGGGCTGCGGCAAATCGACGCTGGTGTCCGCCGTAGCTGGCCTGCTTCCCGGCTACCAGGGCTCGATTCGCTTCCGTGGCCAGCCAATTGACAGACCGCACCCGCAGGTCGGCGTCGTGTTCCAGGAAGACTCAACGTTTCCGTGGCGGACCGCGCAGCGGAATGTCGAGTTCGGGCTCGAGATGCGTGGCTGGAGCCGGCCGCGCCGTCAGCAGCGGGCACGTGAAGTGCTGGACCTGGTCGGTCTCGGGGAGTTCACGGGTCACTATCCGGGCCAGCTGTCCGGGGGGATGAAGCAGCGCGTCGCGATCGCGAGAACCCTGGTCACCGAACCCGCGCTGCTGCTCATGGACGAGCCGTTCGGCGCGCTCGACGAGCAGACCCGGTTACTGCTCGGTGAGGAGCTGCTGCGCATCCAGCAGATGCTGCGGCAGACCGTGCTGTTCATCACGCACAGCATTCAAGAGTCGATCATGCTGTCCGACCGGGTCGCGCTCATGAGTTCCGGCCCCGGCCGGGTCAAGGAAGTCCTCAACGTCGAGCTTCCCCGTCCACGCAGCCCGGACCTGATGAGCACGCCGGAGTTCGGCTCCCTCGTCGCCCGCGTATGGAGCAGCATCCGCGAGGAGTCGGTCCGCACTAGCGCCCACCTTCCCCCCGAAAGCACATGAGATCAAGGAGCCGTCGATGCTTCGTTCCCGTCTGGTGGCCGGCCTTTGCTGCGCAGCCCTGGCAGTGGGTGCCGCAGCTTGCGGCAACCCAACCGCGAGCAAGCCGGTGGTCGGCACGTCGCCGTTAAACCTGATCGTCCCCGACTCCGGCAACTTCACCTCGGGCCTGCCCGTCTATGTAGCGCTGGCACAGGGGTTCTTCAAGAAGGAGGACCTCTCGGTCACGGTGGTTAACACAACGGGCGGCGCCACCAACGTCGCGGCCGTGCTGGCCGGGAAGGGCGCGCTCGGCGTCGACACCGGCCCCGTTTCGGTCATGGCGGCGAATCTGCACGGCGCCGGTCTCAAGATCCTCGGGGCCGACACCACCGGCATGGACATTCTGTTCTTCACAAAAGCGGGCAGCCCGATTACGTCCATCTACGCCCTGTCCGGCAAGAAGGTGGGCTTCAGCTCGCCCGGTTCGTCGAGCAACGTCGCGCTCAACGTCATCAACTCCGACCTGAGAGCCAAGGGAATGAAGCCCGCGGTCGGCGAGGCGATCGGCGGCCCGCCCATGGAGTACACGGCGGTCGAGACCAATCAGATCTCGGCCGGCTTCACCGCGGCACCGAACCTGTTCAGCTACGTCCGGGACGGGAGCATACGGCTGCTGACCAGCCTGTCCAGCTACCCGGCGTACAAGAACGTGGCGGTCCGGGTGATCTTCGGATCAGGCAGCTACATCAAGAGCCACGGGGCCCAGGTCCGCGAGTTTCTCACCGCGTGGCATGAGGCGTGGGCGTTCGCGTTCGCCAACCACGCCAAGGCGCTGGCCGACTGGCGCAACGGCGCCAAGCTGAGCGAGCCGGTCTCGGTGCTCGCGACCGGCTTCAGCTACTACACCCCGGCCACTCAGCGGCTGCTGCCGATCGATGGCCTGCAGCAGGACATCAGCGATGCGGTCTCGCTCGGCGTGCTGAAGGCGCCGCTCACCGCCAGTCAGCTCGCCAGCGACGTCGAGACGGGCTACGCAGCGTCGGCCAGTTCCTCCGGATGAACCGGGTGGCTCCCGCGTGACCTGGCCGCGCCGCAGCGGCATGTGGCTGGCGACGCGCGCTGCCGTCGTCGTCGTTGTCCTCGCGGTCGTCCAGGCGGGCGTGCAGACCCGGCTCATCAATCCGCTGTTCGTGGCGACACCGACGACCGCGATCGCCGGGGCGGCGCGGGGCCTGGCCAACGGCACTCTCGGCGGCCCGATGCTGACCACGCTCTATGAGGTCGCGGTCTCGCTCGTGCTCTCCAGCGTCGCCGGGCTTGCCGTGGGTTACCTGCTGTGGCGGTTCACCGACCTGGGGCGGGCCTACGAACCCTGGGTCGCCGGGCTCTTTGCCGCCCCGCTGATCTTGCTGTACCCCATCCCGCTGGTCATCTTCGGCCGGACCACCACCGCGGTGATCGCGCAGGCCACCGTGATGGCCGTGCTTCCGGTAATCCTCTACACCCGGCAGGGGCTGGCGGGTATCGACCCGGCGTTGCTGAAGGTGGCGGCGGTATACCGGCTGCGGCACTGGCAGGCGCTGCGCCACGTCTTCCTGCCCGCGGCAGCGCCGACGCTGGTGACCGGGCTGCGGCTGGGCCTGATCTACATCCTTGTGGGCGTCGTATCGGTGGAGTACCTGGCCAGCATCGGCGGGCTCGGTAAGACGATCAACTTTGCCTACTTGCAGTTCAACATGGCCCAGGTCTACTCGGCGGTCACGTGTGTGTTCATCCTGGCCGCGGTGCTGCTTGCCATCGTGGGCAGGCTGCAGTGGATGGTCCGGCGGTGAAGCTGACCAGCACGCGGGCCGTCCGGATCGGCACGGCGGTGGTCGCGCTGGGCGGCTGGGAGGCCGTGGCCAGATCCGGGCTGCTGCCCGGGACGGTCCTGCCGCCGTTCAGCAGCGTCGCCGCGGCCCTGTACGACCTGGTGCAGCAGTCCTCGACCTGGTTCCAGTTCTACGTGTCGATCTGGGCGATCGGGTTGGGGCTGGCCATCGGCGCCGGGGCAGGACTGGTCGTCGCGGCCCTGATCGGGATCAGCGCGTCGGTGTGGCGAACCTTTGAGCCGCTGCTGTACTACGTGGGCTCGCTGCCGAAGATCATCATCCTGCCGGTCCTGCTGCTCTACCTCGGCACCGGCATCTACTCCAAGGTGGGCATGGGTGCGGTCTCGGCGTTCTTCCCTGTCGCGATCACCGCCGCCCAGTCGATGCGTGAGGTCAAGGGGACCTACATCCGGGCCGCCCGGTCCCTGGGCGCCGGCCCATTGCGGCTGGTGATCAACGTTTACGCGCCCGCGGCCATCGGCCCGATCCTGTCCGGACTGCGTCTTGGCCTCGCCGTGGCGGTCACCGGGGTACTTCTGGCCGAGACGTCGGTTGCCTCGGCAGGGGTCGGGTACCAGGCCATGCAGTACTACGACAACCTGCGCATCGCAGACATGTACGCACTGCTGCTGCTCGTGCTGCTGGCCGCGGTGGCAGCGAACAGCCTGCTGGGATGGCTGATCCGGCACGTCACGCGCTACAGCCAGGCGACGGAGAGGGTGTTCTTCACGTGAGCGCGGGAGAGGATGTTCTTCTTCGCATGACGCGGGAGAGGGTGGTCTTCGCATGAGCGCTGCGCCGAACTTGACCGAGATTCTCGACCGTCAGTGGTCCCTGCTGATCGGGGGCAGGCTGACGCCCGCGATCAGCGGCCGATATTACGACGACGAGAGCCCGGTGACCGAGGAGGTCATCGCGGCCGTGCCGGACGCTGGCGCGGCCGATGTCGAGGCAGCGGTGCAGGCAGCAGGTCCAGCGGCGGTGGCCTGGCGGCGGGTGGCGGCCCGCGACCGCGGGGCCGTCGTCGCTGAGCTGGCAAATGTGCTGGAACGTAACGCCGAGGAGCTGGCACTGCTGGACGCGGTTGATGGCGGCCACCCGGTCACCGCGATGCACGCCGACGTGGCCATGGCCGCCGACACGTTGCGTCTGTTTGCCGGGCTGGCTATCGAGATCAAGGGCGCGACCGTGCCCGCCTCCGCCGAGCACCTGCACATGACCGTGCGGGAACCGTTCGGCGTCGTCGGCCGGATCATCCCGTTCAATCACCCGATCATGTTCGCCGCCGGGAAGATCGCGGCCCCGCTCGTGGCCGGCAACGCGGTCATCCTGAAGCCGCCGGACTCGGCGCCGCTGTCGGCGCTGCGGATGGGGGAGCTATTCGCCGACATCCTCCCGCCCGGCCTGCTGTCGGTCGTTGCCGGCGGCGGGCCGGCGGCGGGCCGCGCGCTCGTGCGCCATCCGGCCGTGCGCCGGATCGGCTTCATCGGCAGCGACGCCACCGGGCGGGCCATCCAGCGGGACGCGGCCGAGGTCGGGGTGAAGGACATCACGCTGGAACTCGGTGGCAAGAACGCGCTGATCGCGTTCGACGACGCCGACCCGGACCAGGTCGCGGACGGCGTGGTCAACGGGATGAACTTCGCCCGGTCGGCCGGCCAGTCATGCGGCTCCACCTCCCGCCTGCTGCTGCACGAGTCCGTGGCCGATGAGGTCCTCGACCGGGTTGCCCAGCGGATGGCGGAGATCTGGGTCGGCTCGCCGCTCGATCCGGACACCGAGATGGGCACTCTGTCGTCCCGCCCGCAGTACGAAAAGACGCTGAGCTACATCGGGATCGGCCGCGACGAGGGCGCGCGGCTGCTGGCCGGCGGTGGGCGCCCGCCGGGCCTCGCACCCGGCCCCGGGCTGTTCGTCGCGCCCACCTTGTTCGGCGGCGTCCGGCCGGAGATGCGGCTGGCGCGGGAGGAGGTCTTCGGCCCGGTGCTCTCCGCGCTCACCTGGAAGAGCGAGGACGAGGCGGTGCGCATCGCCAACGCGGTCGACTTCGGCCTGACCGCCAGCGTGTGGACCAACGACCTGCGCCGCGCGCACCGGGTCGCCGCGGCGCTGGAGGCAGGCTACGTGTGGATCAACGGCTCGTCGCGGCATTTCACCGGGGTACCGTTCGGCGGGGTCAAGCTGTCCGGCATCGGCCGCGAGGAAAGCCTCGACGAACTGCTCAGCTACACACAGCTCAAGACCGTCAACGTCATGCTCGGATAGCGGCGCCGGAGGGTGTGGCCGGCCTCAGACAGCGGCACCGGAGGAGAGTGGCTGCCCTCGGACCGGGGCGCCGGAGAGGAGTGGCTGCCCTCGGATAGGGGCGCCGGAGAGGAGTGGCCGCCCTCTGATAGGGGCGCCGGAGAGGAGTGGCCGCCCTCCCATAGCGGCCCCCGGAAAGGGCGGTAAGTGAACGGAGCGCAGATCGCCGTCGAAGCCCTGCGCCGTGAAGGGGTGCGGCACATCTTCGGCCTCCCCGGCACGACGATCATGAACCTGATCGATGCCGCGGGCCAGGAGCCGGACATCCGGTACCTGTCTGTCCGGCACGAGCAGGTAGCCGCGTTCATGGCCGACGGCTATGCACGGGCGGGCGGCGGGATCGGTGTGTGCATGGCGTCACGCGGGCCCGGGGCGGCCAACCTGGCGATCGGTGTCCACAACGCGCACGCCGAGTCGGTCCCCGTGCTGGCCCTCGTCGGCCAGGTGTCCGACGGCATCTACTATCGGGACGCGTTCGAGGAGATGGATCTGGTCCGTTTCTTCGAGCCCATTACCAAGTGGTCGGCGGAGATCCACTCAACTGCCCGGATTCCCGAACTCATGCAGCGCGCGGTGCGGACGGCCCTGTCGGGACGGCCAGGGCCGGTACTGGTATCGCTCCCGCTGGACGTGCAGACCGCGGAGGCCGACGTGGCCTACCAGCCCCGCTTTCGCCCGGCGCGCCCGGCGCCGCAGGCCAGCGACGTCGAGGACGCGGTCGCACGGCTCGCCGCCGCAGACCGGCCGGTGGCCATTCTCGGCGGCGGCGCGGCGGGCCGCCGCCATGACGCCAGCCTGATCAGGCTCGTCGAACGGCTGCAGCTCCCGGTGGTGACCACCTGGCTGCGCAAAAACGTCTTCCCCAACGATTCGCCGCTGTTCTGCGGGTCGCTGGGGTATGGGGCGGTCGCCGCGACCGAGGACCTCGTCCGCCAGGCCGATGTCGTGCTGGCGATCGGCTGCAGGTTCTCGGAGTTCACCAGCCAGCGGTGGACGCTGCTGCCCTCGGACGCCACGCTCATCCAGGTCGACATCGACCCCGGGGTCCTGGGTCAGTTTTACGTTCCCGATCTCGGAATCTGCGCGGACTCCGCCACGGCCACCGCCGCGATGCTCGCCGCCGCCGACGGGCGCGCGCTGGACCGGCTCGGAGGGCAGCACGGGCGCGCCGCGAGGGCCGCCGCCGCCCGGCGAGACCTACCTGGAGCAGACCGACCTGGAGCAGACCGACCTGGAGCAGGCCCACTCGGAGCAGGCCCACTCGGAGCAGGCCCACCTGGAGCAGGCAGGCATCCGCCAGGCTTCCCCGGGTCCTCCGGGCGTGTCCTCCGCGGCGCTGATCATCGCGCTGCGCGAGGTGCTCGGCAGCACGCGGGCCATCTTGGTGCAGGACGCGCCGAGCTTCGGCACCTGGATCCACCGCCATCTCGACTTCACCGAACCCGGTTCCTTTTACGCGTCAGCGGGCGGCAGCATGGGATGGGGGTTCCCGGCGGCCATGGGGATGCAACTCGCCCGGCCCGATGCCCGGGTCGTCAACATCAGCGGGGACGGCAGCTTCTGGATGGTCGCGCAGGACCTGGAGACCGCCGTCCGGGAGGATCTGCCGGTCGTGACGGTGATCAGCAATAACTTCTCGTTCGGCAACACCCGGGACCGGCAGCGAACCGCACACGGTGGCCGTTACGTCGGCGTCTTCTACGGGAACCCGGACTTCGCGGCGTACGCGAGGCTGCTCGGGGCGCACGGCGAACGCGTCGAAACCGAGGCAGGTCTGCTGCCCGCGCTGGAGCGCGCCATGGCCAGCGGGCGCCCCGCCGTCGTCGACGTTATTCAGGACCGGCATGAGGGGCTGCCATCCGATCTGGCCCCGCCGATCGCCCGGTAACCGCGTGATACGTTGGCGAAATGTCCGCACATAGGGCAATCGTGTACGACCGTATCGGGACCGACTACCGGCACGGGCGGCGGCAGGATCCGAGGATCGCCGCCGCGGTCTGGGCAGCGCTCGGCGACGCGTCGCCGGTGCTGAACGTGGGCGCGGGCGCCGGCTCGTACGAGCCTGACGACCGGCCGGTAGTGGCGTCGGAGCTGTCGGCAGTGATGCTGTCCCAGCACCGGCCCGGCGCGGTGCTGCAGGCCCCAGCCGAGGCCCTGCCGTTCAGAGACAACAGCTTCGGTGCCGCGATGGGCGTGCTCACCGTGCACCACTGGAGCGACCGCGCCCGGGGCCTGGCGGAGATGCGCCGGGTGTCGCGCGGGCCGGTGGTGCTGTTCGTGCGGGACGGGGACGCCGCGGGCTGGTGGTGGCTGTATCACTACTTCCCGGCCACGGCGCGGCTGGAAAGGAACCGGGAAACCAGGGTCGGCGACCTGGCCGCGATGCTGGGCGGCCGGCTCGAGGTGATCCCGGTGCCGATCCCGGCCGACTGCACGGACGGGTTCAACGCGGCGTACTGGCGCCGCCCCGCCGCCTACCTGGACCCGGAGATCTGGAGATCCATGTCGGCGCTGGCGCTGATCCCGGACCAGGACCGCGCGGATGGCATCCGCCGCCTCGCCGCTGACCTGGACAGCGGCGAGTGGCGGCGCCGCTGGGGCGTCCTCCTGCACCTCGACGAGCTAGACCTCGGCTACCGGGTGCTCGTCGCCCGCTAGCGGTTCATTTCTGTCCGGCCGCGCGCAGACAAAAATGAACCAATAAGGGGCAGGGGTGGTGCAGCGGGGCAGGGGTGGTGCGGCGGGGGCAGGGGTGGTGCGGCGGGGGCGGGGGTGGTGCATCCCGAGCGGGGGTGCAGCCGGGCAGGGGGAGTGCGGCGGGGCAGGGGTGGTGCGGGCGGGCCGGGGCACTCCTTAGCGGGTTGGCGCGGCTAGCTGGCGGAGAGGTCGCGCAGGCGGTAGCGCTGCAGCTTGCCGGTGTTGGTCCGGGGCAGCACGGCCAGGAATTCCACGGCACGCGGGTACTTGTACGGCGCGATCCGCTGCTTCACGAACTCCTGCAGCTCGGCCACTTTCGCGTCGCCGCCGGGCGCGCCGTCCCGCAGCACCACGAACGCCTTGACGATCTGGCCGCGGGCCTCGTCGGGCACGCCCACAACGCCGCACTCGGCCACGTCCGGGTGACCGAGCAGGGTCTCCTCGATCTCCGGCCCGGCGATGTTATAGCCGCCCGAGATGATCATGTCGTCGCTGCGGGCCTGGTACCAGAAGTAGCCGTCCGCGTCCCGCACGTACGTGTCGCCGGTGAAGTTCCAGCCGTCCTGCACGTAGGTCCGCTGCCGGTCGTCGGCCAGGTACCTGCAGCCGGTCGGCCCCTTGACGGCCAGCCGGCCCGGCGTGCCGTCCGGGACCGGCTTGCCCTCGGCATCCAGGATCGCGGCCTCGTAGCCGGGCACCGCCCGGCCGGTCGAGCCCGACCGGATCTCGCCGTCGGCCGAGGAGATGAAGATGTGCAGCATCTCGGTGCTGCCGATGCCGTCGATGATCTTGACCCCGGTGGCGTCGTAGAACGCCTGCCAGACCGGGGCGGACAGGTGCTCGCCCGCCGACACCGGCCGCCGCAGCCCGCGCAGCTGATCGGCCTTGCCCGCGGCGAGCATGGCGCGGAACGCGGTCGGCGCAGTGGACAGCACCGTGACCCCGTGCCCGGCGATGTGGTCGGCCAGCTCCGCGGGGGTCGCCTTCTCCAGCAGCAGGGTGGAGGCACCGACCCGGAGCGGGAACACCAGCAGCCCGCCGAGCCCGTAGGTGAACGCCAGCGGCGGGGTGCCGGTGAAGATGTCGTCGGCGCGCGGCTTGAGCACGTGGGCGGAGAACGTGTCCGCGATCGCGAGCAGGTCGCGATGGAAGTGCATGGCCGCCTTGGGCCGGCCGGTCGTGCCCGAGGTGAACGCGATCATCGCCACGTCGTCGGCGGCGGTGTCCACGGCGGAGAAGTTGCGCGGCATCGGCTCGACCCGCGCCGTGAGGTCCTCGGGCCCGGCGCCTCCGTAGCTGACGATCTGCAGCCCGGCCACGCCGGCCGCGACCAGGTCCTCGGTGAACCGGTGGTCACACAGCGCCACCGTCGGCCGGGACACCTCGCAGATCGTGGCCAGCTCGCCGGAACGCAGCAGCGACATCGTGGTCACGGCGACCGCCCCGGCCTTGAGCACGCCCAGCCAGCACGCGGCGAGCCACCGGTTGTTCGGGCCGCGCAGCAGCACCCGGTTTCCCGGCACCACGCCCAGCTCGTCCGCCAGCACCCACGCCACCTGGTTGGAGATCCGCACCACGTCGTCGTAGCTCCAGGTGGTGCGGTCCTCGGCCAGCAGGCACGGCCGTCCGCCGCCGAGCTTCTCGGCGGTCACGTCCAGCAGTTCGGCCGCGGCGTTGAGCCGCTCCGGATACTGCAGCTCCGGCAGCGTGAACAGGAAGTCGGGCCACAACCCGTCCGGCGGCAGGTTGTCCCGGCAGAACGTGTCGGCGTGCGCGGACGGCGACAGCCGCATGGCCTGACCTCCCTCGTCGCGGGGATAACCCACAGTATTCCGCTATGTTCCTTCAATGACGACCTTCACCGGGACAGCAGAGGGGGTGAGCCGACCTTGACCGGACCAGGAGACGCTGACGGCCCGACCTTCACCGGCCCGGCGGACATTGGCGACCCCTGGCTGGTCCAGCCCCGGGCCCTGATCGTGACGATCTACGGTCTGTACGCGCGGGACACAGACGGCTGGTTCTCCGTGGCGTCGCTGATCCGGCTGCTGTCCGAGCTCGGCGTCGACGAAAACGCCGTCCGCTCGTCGGTCTCCCGGCTGAAGCGCCGCAGCATCCTTGAGTCGCGCCGCGCCAACAGTGCCGCGGGCTACGGCCTCTCCGCGCAGGGCCGCGACATTCTCGCCGAGGGCGACCGGCGGATCTTCGACCGGCCCCGTGCCCGGCTGGCCGACGGCTGGGTGCTCGCCGTGTTCAGCGTTCCCGAGGAGCAGCGCCGGCGGCGGCACGAGCTGCGCTCCCGGCTGACCTGGCTCGGCTTCGGCACGGTCTCGTCCGGGGTCTGGATCGCCCCGGCGCAGCTCGCGGCCGAGACCGCCGGGGTGCTCGAGCGCTGCGGCCTGTCGGGCTACGTGACCCTGTTCCGGGCCGACTACCAGGCGTTCGGTGACCTGCGCGAGCAGATACCGCGCTGGTGGGACCTCGGCCGGCTGCGGCACCTCTACCAGGCCTTCCTCGACGCGGCCGGGCCGGTGCTGGCCCGCCCGGACGAGACCGCACCCGGTGCGGCGTTCGCCGACTACGTCTGGACGCTGACCGCATGGCGGCGGCTGCCGTTCCTCGACCCCGGCCTGCCGGCCGAACTGCTGCCGGAGGGCTGGAATGGGCTCAGTGCGGACCGCGCGTTCACCTCGCTGCGCGAGCGGCTGGCCGATCCCGCCCGGGCCCACGTGCTCACGGTCACCGGCGTCAGCCGATGACCGCATGACCCTGGATCTCGACCAGCGCCGCGGGTTCCCACAGCCTGCTGACCCCGATCGCGGCCATGGCCGGGTACTCCCGGCCGGCCAGCCGCCGCCAGGCCTCGCCGATCTGTTGGCCGTGTTCCCGGTAGTCACCAAGGTCGACCGCGTACACGGTGAGGCTGGCCAGGTGCTCCGGCCCGCCTCCGGCGGCGCGTAGCGCCTCGAGCAGGTTGGCCAGGGCGCGCTCGAACTGCTCGGCGACGTTGCCGCCGGTGATCGTGCCGTCCGGCTCGAGCGCGACCTGCCCGGCGAGGAACACCACCCGCCCGCCGTCGGCGACCACAGCGTGCGCGAACCCGGAGGGCCGCGCCAGCGTCGGGGGGTTCACCCGTTCGAGTGTCATGTGTGGTCCTCCTCGGTCAGATGCCGATCGCGAGGGCCGGCCTGTCCGGCCAACGTAGGGGAAGGGGAGGTAGGCGGGGCCAGGGAGTCCGGGGCCGGCCTCCGGGGCGGGTCATACGGGGCGCCGCAGGCCTGGCTGCCAGCGGGCGTGCCGCGTGCCTGCGTCGCCTTCCCTGATCAGCTGCAGCCGCGGCCGCGGGCCGTCGGAGCGGCTGGTCTGCGGCGGCCTGCTCCCGGCCCGCCACGGATCGGGCCAGGCCGCGGCCGGGCCATCGTAGCCCTGCTCCGCGGCGGCGTGCAGGGTCCAGTTGGGGTTGTAGAGGTGGGCCCGGCCCACCGCGCACAGGTCGGCGCGGCCGGCCAGGATGATCGAGTTCACGTCGTCGTAGGACGAGATTACGCCGACCGCGATTGTGGCGATCCCGGTCCGGTTGCGGATCGCGTCAGCGAACGGGGTCTGGTACGACCGGCCGAACGCCGGCTCCTCGTCCGGCGTCACCTGCCCGGTCGACACGTCGATGGCGTCCGCGCCCGCGGCCGACAGCGCCCGCGCGATCTCGATCGCGTCCTCGCCGGTGATGCCGCCGGGGTACCAGTCGGTGGCGGAGATCCGCACGGTCATCGGCTTGTCCGCAGGCCATATCTCGCGCATCGCGGCGAACACCTCGAGCGGGTAGCGCAGCCGCCCGGCCAGCGAGCCGCCGTACTCGTCGTCCCGCCGGTTGGTGACCGGCGAGATGAATGACGACAGCAGGTAGCCGTGGGCGCAGTGCAGCTCGAGCACGTCGAACCCGCTCCGGTCAGCGGCTCGCGTCGCGTTCCGGAAACTCTCTTTGATCCCCGTCAGGTCGGCGCGGCTGAGCTCCCGCGGGACCTGGCTGACGCCGGGCAGGTAGGGGATCGGGGACGGCGCCGTGACCTCCCAGTTCCCGTCCGGCAGCGGTTCGTCCATGCCCTCCCACATCAGCCGGGTGGAGCCCTTGCGGCCGGAGTGGCCGAGCTGCAGCCCGATCTTCGCGGTGGAGTTCTGGTGCACGAAGCCGGTGACCCGCCGCCAGGCGGCCTCGTGCTCGGGTGCGTACATGCCGGCGCAGCCCGGGGTGATCCGGCCCTCCGGGCTGACGCAGACCATCTCGGTCATCACCAGGCCCGCGCCGCCGAGCGCCTTGCCGCCGAGGTGGACCAGGTGGAAGTCGGACGGCGTGCCGTCGGCCGCCGAGTACATGTCCATCGCAGACACGACCACCCGGTTCTTCAGCTCCAGGCCGCGCAGCCGCAGCGGCTGGAACATCGGCGGCACCACGTCGCCGTTGCCCATGCCGCGCTTCTTCTCGTGCCCGGCGAACCAGGTGTCGATCCGCGCGGCGAACTCCGGGTCGCGCAGCCGCAGGTTGCCGTGGGTGACCCGGCGGCTGCGAGTCATGATGTTGAACGCGAACTGCTCCGGCTCCTGGTCGGTGTACTGGCCGAGGTTCTCGAACCACTCCAGGCTGGCCTGGGCGGCGCGCTGGGTCGACGCCACGACCGGCTTGCGCTCGGCCTCGTAGGCGGTCAGGGCAGCATCGAGGTCCGGCTGCTCGTGCACGCACGCTGCGAGGGCCAGCGCGTCCTCCATGGCCAGCTTGGTGCCTGAGCCGATGGAGAAGTGCGCGGTGTGCGCCGCGTCGCCGAGCAGGATCACGTTGCCGTGCCGCCAGCTTCCGCAGCGCAGCGTGCCGAAGCTGATCCACTTGGAGTTGTTCGCGTGCACGGCGTGGCCGCGCAGCACGCCGGCGAACAGATCGCGGATCCGCTCGATCGACGCCTCGTCGGAGCGGCCCGGGGGCAGGCCGGGCGGGTCGGGTGGGGCGAGTCTGTCGAAGCCAGCGGCCTGCCAGACGCTGTCGTGCATCTCCACGATGAACGTGCTGCCGGTCGCGTCGTAGGGGTAGCCGTGGATCTGCATCACGCCATATGGCGTCTGCTCGATGTAGAACTTGAACGCGTCGAAGACCAGGTCGGTGCCCAGCCACATGTACTTGCATTGCCGGACGTCCAGGTCGGGCCGGAACGTGCCGGCGAACGCGGCGCGCGTCGCCGAGTTGGCGCCGTCGGCGGCCACCACCAGGTCGTGGCTCGCCGCGAGCGCGACGGGGTCCGGGGCCTCGGCGCAGAAGTGCACGGTCACGCCCAGCTGGGCGCAGCGCTGCTGCAGGATCTGCAGCAGCCGCCGCCGGCTCAGCGCGGCGAAGCCGTGCCCGCCGCTGGTGATCACCTGCCCCTTGAAATGGACGTCGATGTCGTCCCAGCGCGCGAACTCACGCTCCATCGCGCGGTACACAGCGGGGTCGGCGTGCTCGATCCCGCCCAGCGTCTCGTCGGAGAAGACCACACCGAAGCCGAACGTGTCGTCAGCCGCGTTGCGCTCCCAGACGGTGATCTCGCTTCCCGGGTCCAGCTGCCTGGCCAGGGCGGCGAAGTACAGCCCGCCTGGCCCGCCGCCCACGACCGCGATGCGCACGCCGCCTCCCGCCAGTTTGCTCCGCCTCCGACGGTATGTCGTTTAGGCGACGACCGTCAAGAACACGCGACCCGCACATTTCCGAACAGGGTCGTGGTGCCCACCACCGGGTTAGAGCAGCAGCGGGGGTCCCACCACACTGTTGCGCCATTCCGGCCGGTGGGCGACACGCCATTCCGGTGCTTCGCTCGGCGCTAATCGGTAGGTACCGTAGAGATCATGGCGACTCGTGCGCCCAGTGGTTCAGCGCGCCCCAAGAACGCTACGACGCGCTCGAAGGGTGCTACAACCACGCGGTCGCGCTCTACGGGGACCGGGAAGCGGCCGAGCGGCGGGTCCGCTCGCAAGCCGCCGCGGCGCTCGCGCGGCGGGTCCAAGGCCGCGTACCGCGGCAGAACCGGCGGGCGCCGGTACAGCAAGGCGCCGTCGAGCAACCCGATCGCGATCCTGATCGGCTGGGCGGTCGCCGCGGTCAGCGGCGTGTGGATGGCTCTCGCGCACACCGTGGGCGCCACTGTGCGAGCGTTCGGGCGGCACGCACGCGACCTCGATCCGGCGCACCGCAGGGACGGTGTGGGCCTGGCCGCCCTGGGCCTGGCAATCATCATGGCCGCGGTCACCTGGTTCCGCCTCGGCGGTGCGGTTGGCCACGGGCTCTCGGCCGTGGTGCGGAGCGGGTTCGGCTCGGCCGCGTGGGTGGTGCCGCTCCTGCTGGGCCTGCTCGCCTGGAGGTACCTGCGGCACCCGGACCGGAACGCGGACACGGCCCGCATGATCATTGGCTGGACGGCGCTGATCATTGGCGTGCTCGGGCTCGTGAACATCGCGCACGGCACGCCGAGGCCCACGGACGGCGTCGCCGCGATGCGAGGCGCCGGCGGCCTTATCGGCTACGCGGTTTCGGCACCGCTCGTGGCCGCGGTGACGCCGTGGGTCGCGACACCGCTGCTCACGCTCCTCACCGGGTTCGGCCTCCTGGTCATCACCGGGACGCCGCTGCATCGGGTGCCGAGCAGGCTCGCGGAACTGCACGGCTTCGTCCGCGGCACGCCGGCCGAGGCTGATGAGGCCGGCGAGATCGCGGCGGAGCCCGGCCGGGCCCGCGGCCAGCTGCCCAGGGGCCGTAAGCGCCGGGAGGCCATCGAGGCGGGCGCCCGGGATACGCCGTATGACACGCCGCTGATCGGCGGGATCCTGCCCAAGGGCGCGGGGGCCGGAGCGGCCGGGCAGGGCGGTGCGGCCGGGGGCGCCCGGCCCATTCCTGGCGATGACGCGATGGCGAGCGAGGCGCTGGCGTTCAGTCCTTCGGGTCCCGGGCAGCCGGGCGCGGGTGCGCCGGAGGTGCCGTGGCCTGATTCCTCCGCCGGCCCGGAGGCGGGCCCGGAGGGGGCCAGGGCCAGGCCGGGCGAGCCTGCTGAGGCCGGTTCGCTGGGCGCGCCGGGTGGTGTGAAGGACGGCAAGCCTGAGCAGCTCATGCTGACCGGTGCCAGTGACGCCAGTTACACGCTGCCTCCGGCGGCGCTGCTGCGGCCGGGGACGGCGCCGAAGGCGAAGAGCCGTGCGAGTGACTTGATGGTTGATGCGCTGCAGGAGGTGTTCCGGCAGTTCGAGGTCGACGCCGAGGTGACCGGGTACACCCGGGGCCCGACGGTGACCCGGTATGAGATTGAGCTGGCGCCGGCGGTGAAGGTGGAGCGGGTGACGGCGCTGTCGAAGAACATCGCGTACGCGGTGAAGAGCGCGGATGTGCGGATCTTGTCGCCGATCCCGGGGAAGTCGGCGATCGGGGTGGAGATACCGAACAGCGACCGGGAGATCGTCAGCCTGGGTGACGTGCTGCGTTCGCAGGCGGCGGCCAGTGATCACCACCCGATGGTGGTGGGACTGGGCAAGAACGTCGAGGGCATGCACGTGGTGGCGAATGTGGCGAAGATGCCGCACATGCTGATCGCGGGGGCGACGGGTTCGGGTAAGAGCGTGTGCCTGAACGGTCTGATCACCTCGGTTCTGGTGCGGGCGACGCCGGATGAGGTGCGGATGATCCTGATCGACCCGAAGCGGGTCGAACTCGCCGCTTACCAGGGGATCCCGCATCTGATTACCCCGATCATCACCAATCCCAAGAAGGCCGCGGCGGCGCTGGAGTGGGTGGTCGGGGAGATGGAGCGCCGCTATGACGATCTGGCGGCGTCGGGGTTCCGGCATCTGGATGACTACAACAAGGCGGTGCGCTCAGGGAAGCTGACCGCGCCGGCCGGCAGCGACCGGGTGTACGAGCCGTATCCGTATCTGCTGGTGATCGTGGATGAGCTGGCGGACCTGATGATGGTGGCGCCGCGCGACGTGGAGGACTCGGTCGTGCGGATCACCCAGCTCGCCCGGGCGGCCGGCATCCACCTGGTGCTGGCGACGCAGCGGCCGAGCGTGGACGTGGTTACCGGGCTGATCAAGGCGAACGTTCCGTCCCGGCTCGCGTTTGCGACGTCGAGCCTGACTGACAGCCGGGTGATCCTGGATCAGCCGGGCGCCGAGAAGCTGGTCGGGCAAGGTGACTCGCTGTTCTTGCCGATGGGGGCGAGCAAGCCGCTGCGGCTGCAGAACGCGTTCGTCACCGAGAAGGAGATCCGCGAGGTCGTCGCGCACTGCAAGAAGCAGGCCGAGCCGACCTACCGCGACGACGTGGCGGAGCAGGAAGCCCACAAACGCGAGATCGACGCCGACATCGGCGACGACCTCGGGTACCTGCTGCAGGCCGCGGAGCTGGTGGTCAGCACGCAGTTCGGGTCCACCTCGATGCTGCAGCGCAAGCTGCGGGTCGGCTTCGCCAAGGCGGGGCGCCTGATGGATCTGCTGGAAAGCCGCGGCGTCGTCGGTCCCAGCGAGGGCTCCAAGGCCAGGGATGTGCTGGTCAAGCCCGATGACCTGGCGACGCTGATGGCTTCGCTCCAGGGCAGTCCCGAGAATTAATCCGCAGTTTCTTCCCGCGGCGGGGAACCGCTGCGGACGGTTCGGGAGTCGTAGTAAGGGTAGGGACGCGGATACTTAGAGTGCCGACAAACGCGGCTGGTCCTCGCCGGCTTGGCAGGCGGATGTCTACACTTGGTGACCGGTCCCTCACTCAGGGACGCGGAAGAAGATCTCGTTAGCTGTCACCGCACCCCCGGGCGGCGCGCAGTTGGACATGGAGCGGAGGCGCGGCGTGAGCATCGGTGACACCCTGGCGGAGGCACGACGCCAGGCCGGTCTCACCGTTACGCAGGTCAGCCAGCGGACCTGCATCCGGGAGACGATCATCCGGGGGATAGAGCGCGGTGACTACTCCGCGTGCGGTGGCGATTTCTACGCTCGCGGGCACATTCGCAGCGTGGCCCGCGCCGTGGGCGTCGACCCGGAGCCGCTCATCAGGGAGTACGACCAGACGCAGGGTGCGCCTCGGGCCATCTCCGCCGCGGATGTCTTCGAGCCCGCCACCCCGATCAAGATCCGGGAACGCCGGCGGCCGAACTGGAGCGCGGCCATGGCGCTGGCGCTCGCGGCGATCGTCGGCTTCGTCGTGTACCACTTCGTGTCGGCGTCGCCTGCCGCGCCAACGGCTTCGCACACGGGCGCCACGACGAGGAACGCGACAAAGCACCACCCGACGTCCACGCCCTCGCCCGCGCAGACGACGCTGACCAATGGCGTGGTGATCCGGCTCTCGGCCACCGAGAACTGCTGGGTGATGCTCACCACTGCCAGCGGGAAGCAGATCTACGAGGGCATCGTCTCCGCCGGTAGCTCGAAGCACTGGACGGAGAAGCAGGCGGTGAGCCTGATGCTCGGCAACCCGGAGGGCGTGGCGCTGACGGTGAACGGGAGGAACCCGGTGCCGGCCGGTTCCACCCAGCCGGTCACGCTCACTCTCGGGCCGGGCACCAAGACCTCCAGCTAACTGGGCCGTCGGCCCGCTCCTTCCGCCGCGACCGCTAGCCCGGCTCAGCGGTCACCGGTAGCACGGCTCAGCGGTCACCGGGTGCCGTCGCACGGACCGAGTTACCGTAGTCTGCCGGTGTGTCATCGAGCCAGCGCCCAGCACCGTCCGCTCCCGAGCGCAGCGTGAGCCTGGTCACGCTCGGCTGCGCGAGGAACGAGGTCGACTCGGAGGAACTCGCAGCGCGGCTCGAGGCGGCGGGCTGGACCGTGTCCGACGGCGCCGACGCCGACGTGGTCCTGGTCAACACCTGCGGGTTCATCCAGGCGGCCAAGCAGGAGTCGATCGACGAGCTGCTCAGCGCGGGATCCGGCGGAGCCAAGGTCGTGGCGGCGGGGTGCCTGGCGGAGCGCTACGGCTCTGAACTCGCCGAGGCGCTGCCCGAGGCGCAGGTCCTTGGCTTCGACGACTACGGCGACATCGGCGCCAGGCTCGATGCGGTGCTGGCCGGGCAGCGGTGGCCAGCACACACCCCTGGCGACCGCAGGAAGCTGCTCCCGATCTCCCCGGCCGACCGGCAGGCGGCGGCCGGTGTCCGGCTGCCCGGGCACGGGACGGTCGCGCCTGACCTCCCGCCGGGGGTGGCCCCGGCGTCCGGCCCGCGGGTGATGCGGCGCAGGCTCGACGGTGGCGTCGTGGCGCCGCTGAAGATCGCATCAGGCTGCGACCGCAGGTGCAGCTTCTGCGCGATCCCCTCGTTCCGTGGCGCGTTCGTGTCTCGCCTGCCGGCGGACCTGGTCGCCGAGGCGGGCTGGCTGGCGGCCCAGGGGGTGCGTGAGCTGTTCCTGGTCAGCGAGAACTCCACGTCCTACGGCAAGGACCTGGGTGACCTGAGGCTCCTGGAGGCCGTGCTGCCGCAGCTTGCCGCGGTGCCGGGGATCGAGCGGGTCCGGGTGAGCTATCTGCAGCCAGCCGAGCTCCGGCCCGGCCTGATCGACGTGATGACGTCCACCGAGGGCGTCGCCCCGTACTTCGACCTGTCCTTCCAGCACGCCAGCGGCCGGGTGCTGCGCTCGATGCGCCGGTTTGGCGACCGCGAGCAGTTCTGCGCGCTTCTGGACCAGGTCAGGCGGGCGTGCCCGGAGGCCGGCGTCCGGTCCAACTTCATCGTCGGCTTCCCCGGCGAGACCGAGGACGACGTGGCGGAGCTGCAGCAGTTTCTGTCCGACGCCCGGCTCGACGCCATCGGCATCTTCGGCTACTCCGACGAGGACGGCACCGAGGCGGCATCCTTGCCCGGGCAGCTGCCCGCCGACGAGGTCGCCCGGCGGGTCGAGGAACTGGCCGACCTCGCCGACGAGCTCATGGCACAGCGGGCCGCCGAGCGGCTGGGCGAGACCATCGATGTCCTCATCGAGGAACCGGTCGGCGAGGGACGCTATGGCGGCCGCGCCGCGCACCAGGCCCCAGAGGTCGACGGCGCCACCGAGGTGCTGTCGAGCGGCCCGCTGGCCGTCGGCGACATAGTCCGGGCCGTGGTGACCGGCACCGAGGGCGCCGATCTGGAGGCGGAGGCAACCGGCGGCCCGCCGGCAGATGGTGGCCGGCCCGTGTGGCCGGGGACTGGTGCGGGCCGCATTGAGTCGGCCTGACACCGGTGCTGCGGAAGATCGCGGGGCCGGGACGGGCGGCGTTCCGGCGCCAAGCCTGATCAATGTCGCGAACGCGCTGACCGTGGCCCGCCTGTGCCTGGTGCCGGTGTTCGTAGTGCTGCTGCTGACCGGAGGGGACGCCGCGCGGATCGCGGCCTGCGTGACCTTCGGCGTGGCCTCGGCGACCGACTTCCTCGACGGTGAGCTGGCGCGCCGGCGCAGCCTGATCACCGACTTCGGCAAGATCGCGGATCCGATCGCGGACAAGGCGCTGACCGGCTCGGCACTGATCGTGCTGTCGGCCCTCGGCGAGCTGCCCTGGTGGGTGACGGGCGTGATCCTGTTCCGCGAGGTGGCCGTGACCGGCCTGCGGTTCTGGGTCATATCGCACGGCGTCATCGCGGCCAGCCGCGGCGGCAAGGCGAAGACGCTGCTTCAGGTGGTCGCGATCGCCCTGTACATCCTGCCCGGGCCGTTCCAGATTGCCCGCGAGCTGGTGATGGCGGCCGCGCTGGTCGTGACGGTGCTGACCGGCGCGGACTACGTGGCCCGCGCGGCCCGGCTGCGCCGGGCCGGCGCAGCCCGGCCGGGCGGCATAGGAGGGACCCATGGAATCCGGCAAGGACGCCAGTGCGTTGTCCGAGGAGGTGATCGACCTGCTCAGGGCGCGCGGCGACACGATCGCGGTCGCCGAGTCGCTCACCGGGGGGATGCTCGCGGCGTCGCTGACCGCGATTCCTGGGGCGTCCGCGGCCTTCCGGGGCGGGATCGTGCCGTACGCGACCAGCCTGAAGGCGGTGCTGCTCGGCGTTCCTGCCGCGCTGCTGGACAGCCATGGCGCCGTACATCCCGACGTGGCCAGGGCGATGGCCGACGGGGTGCGGAGCCGCCTGGGCGCGACGGTCGGCGCCGCGACGACGGGCGTGGCCGGCCCGGACCCGCAGGACGGCCACCCGGTGGGCACGGTCTACATCGCGGTCAGCGCGGGCGGCGACACGGGCGTGCGGTCGCTGGCGCTCGCGGGCGGCCGGCAGCAGATCCGGGAGGCCACCGTGGAGCAGTTGCTCGGCATGCTGATCTGCAGATTGCGGGAAGACAACATATGATTACAGCGTTACGTCGGTGAACACGCGGCTGTGCCCTCTCCCGCGCCGTCCGTATGGGCAGGTACGGTGGAGGTGTCGGCAGATGGTTTCGGGAAGGGAGTGTGGCGATGGTCCTGCTTCGTCACTTGCTCGGTGACGCGCTGCGGCGGCTGCGCCTCCGGCAGGGTCGCACCCTCCGCGAAGTCTCCGCCGCTGCGCGTGTGTCGCTCGGATACCTATCGGAAGTCGAGCGCGGCCAGAAAGAGGCCTCGTCCGAGCTCCTGGCCTCGATCTGCGGCGCGCTGGGCGCGCCCATGTCGCAGCTGCTCCGGGAGGTCTCCGACAACTTTGCCCTGGCCGAACTGCAGAACGAGCCCGTCTTCACCGGCGTCCGGGTGCTCACGCCTGACGTGGCCAGGGTGCCCGAGCCCGGTGCCCCGGCAGAGGAGCTCGAGCTCGCCACCGGCGACGGCAAGGTGACGGTCAAGGGCGGAACCAGGTTCGCCGTATCGCCGGACCAGCCCAAGTTCGAGCAGGTCGCACGGCGCATCAACGACATTCAGGACATGGTCCCGGCGCTGAACTAAGCCGTCTGGCCCCGCGATCCGGCCGCTGGGTCAAGCCCAGGCGCGCGGATCGTCGGCCAGCTTGACCACGCTTTCGGGCAGATGCCCGGACACGATGTGCTCCAGCGTCACGTCTTCGAGGATGGCCCGCTCGTTGGCCCGCAGCGCTATCCACACCGTCTGCAGCGGTTCGGCGGCGCCGATGTAGCCGAGGTTCTCCGGGCGCTCGCCGCGGACGCCAACCAACGGCCCGTCGATTGCCCTGATGATGTCCGCCAGCGAGATGTCCGAGGCAGGCCGGGCCAGCCAGAAACCCCCGTCGGGTCCTCGCTGGCTGCGCACCAGCCCGCCGCGGCGAAGCTGGGTCAGAATGGCCTCGAGAAATTTGCCCGGAATGCCCTGGGTCTTGGCGAGCTGATCAGAGGTCACGTGGCCGCCGCCGCTGGCGGCCGCGAGTTCGATGGCAGCACGCAGAGCATAGTCGGCGCGTGCGGACAAACGCATGTGAAGCATTATGCAGGTAAATCACGGCTGACCGGTGATCGGCACACGGATAGACGGCCGTCTGGTCCGCCCGCCGATCCTGGTATTCCGCTTATTTCGGTCGGCTAGCTCGGCCAGCCCGGGTTAGCGGGGCCGACACGGGCGCCAGGCCGAGAATTTCGGCGGCAGCCAGGCCGCTGATCCGGGCTGCCCCGTACGTGGCCACGTGGACGGCGTGGGGCGGCCGCCATACGGGGAGCCCCATCTCCACCACCACCGCGTCCGGCCGGGCCGCGAGCAGCCTCGTCACAACGTCACGGGCCGCCTGGTATCTGTGTGCGTCCCGGACCACGACCACGAGCGGCCGCCCCGCCGCGGCCGCCAGCGCCTCGTCGGCCGCCTGGGCAAGCTCGCCGGGCCGCGCACCGACGCCGAGCCGCACAATGCTGTCGGCGGGCACCCATGGCTCCAGGCCCCACGGCACCATGCCGACCGCGATGTTGGCCGGAGGCACCACCTCGACGAGCACCGGCCGGCGCAGCGGGCGGGCGGGGCCGCCGGTCACGCGGACTGCCCGGCGGGCCGCGGTCAGCCCCACGTCGGCCCCGTCGGCTGAATGCTGCGCCGTGGTTCGGTGATCCGTGGTCTGGTGATCCGTGGTCTGGTGATCCGCGGCCGCCCAGGCCCGCAGGTCGGCTACCCGGGCCGCCGCGTCCTCGAGCCGCGCCCCCGGCATCCGGCCCAAGGCCACCGCGGCGGCCAGGGCATCGCGCACCGCCAGGTAGGCGGCGCGGTCCTGGTCGCGCCCGAAGCAGAGCAGGTCAGTGCCTGCCGCCACGGCCAGCACCGCGACCTCGGGCAGCCCGAACGGCTCACTCACCGCCCGCATCTCCAGTGCGTCGGAGATGATCACGCCCGTGAAGCCGAGCTCGCCGCGGAGCAGCCCGGTCTGCGCTGCGGCGGACAGCGACGCGGGCAGGTCGCCAGTCAGCTCGGGAACGCGCAGGTGGCCTGGCATGACCGCGCGCACCCCCGCGGCGATCGCGGCCGAAAACGGCGGCAGGTCCCGTTGCGCCAGCACCTTCAGCGGGACGTCGACCGTGGCGATCGAGTCGTGCGAGTCGGTGCGGGTGCTGCCGTGGCCCGGGAAGTGCTTTGCGCACGCGGCCACACCGGCGGCCTGCAGGCCGGCCACCGCGGCGGCGGCATGCCTGGCAACCAGGTCGGTGTCGGCGCCGAACGACCTGGTGCCGATCACCGGGTTGTCGGCGGCGGTGTTCACGTCCACCGACGGCGCCAGGTCGACGTTGATCCCGAGCGCCGCGAGGTCGGCGCCGAGCGCACGGTACACGGCCTCGGTGACGGCCACGTCGTCTACGGCGCCGAGCGCGGCGTTTCCCGGGTAGCTGCTGCCGACAAGATGCGCGATCCGGGTGACGTCGCCGCCCTCTTCGTCGACGGCGATCAGCGGCTCGGCGGCGGCCGAGCGGAGCCGTGCCGTCAGCGCCGCGAGCTGTGCTGGGCCGGCGATGTTCGGGCCGAACACGGTCACACCGCCCAGTCCGGCGCGGAGCGCGTTCAGCACCCAGCCCGGCGCGGCCCGGCCGCCGAAGGGCGGGATCAGGATGGCGTCGGCGAGCCTGGCCAGGCCGGGGTCGCCGCTGCGCGCCGGCGCCGTCACCCCTTCACCGCCCCGGCGACCAGGCCGCCGACCAGGCGCCGCCGGATGATCAGGAAGAAGATCACGACCGGGATCGTGTACATGGTCGAGGCGGCCATGATCGGGCCCCACTCGGCACCGCCCCGGCCGAAGAAGTACGTCACATAGATCGGCAGCGTGTAGGTCGAGTGGGCCTGGCCGAGGAACGTCAGCGCCACAATGAACTCGTTGTAGGCCGTGATGAACGCGAAGATGCTGGTGGCCACCAGCCCGGGGGCCACCAGCGGCAGCAGGATCCGCCAGAAGATCGTCACCGCACCGGCGCCGTCGATGGCCGCCGCCTCGTCCAGTTCCCTGGGCACCGTGGCCACGAAGTTGCGCAGCATCCAGATCGACACCGGGAGCGCCTGGGCCGCGTACACGATGACCAGCCCGAGCAGATTCTGCAGCAGGTTGAGCTGGTCGAACTCCCGGAACAGCCCGATGATGAGCGCCTGCCCGGGGATCATCTGCACGATCAGCAGCATGATCAGGAACGAGGCGCGGAACCGGAACCGGAACCTGGCCACCCCGACCGACGCCAGCAGCGACAGGAACGAGGAGATCAGGACCGCGGCCAGGGTGACCGCCAGGCTGTTGCGGAAGAACAGCCAGACCGTGCCGATACCCGAGGCCTGACCGCTGATCACCTGGGTGAAGTTGCCGAACGTGGGGTGGGATGGCAGCAGGCTGGGCGTAAGCGAGTAGATCTCCTGGGACGGCTTGAGTGCCGTGGACACCATCCAGAAGATCGGGAACAGCGTGACGAGCGCGACCAGCACGCCGAGGCCGTTGAGGCCGATATTGCGCGCCCGCCTGGCCGTCCGCGGGCTCATCCGGGTGGCGATCACGTCAGGGCTCCCTGCCGGACGGACGCGCGGACGTAGCCGACGGTGATGACGAGCAGGATCAGGGTGAAGATGATGGCCAGCGCACCGCCGAGGCCGTAGCTGGGCGGGAACGTGAACCCTTTGTCGTATATGTAGAGACCCAAGTTGAACTCGTTCCGGTTGGCCAGGCCGCCGGTCAGCAGGTACGTCTGGGTGAAGATGTTGAAGTCCCAGATCACCGACAGCAGCAGCAGCACCAGGAAGATCGGCTTGAGCATCGGGTAGGTGATCCGCCAGAACACCCGCCACGGGCTGGCGCCATCGATCCGGGCGGCCTCATACAGCTCGGCGGGCACGGTCTTGAGGCCGGCCAGCACGCTGACGGCGATGAACGGGAACGACGTCCAGACCACCAGCACGGTCAGCACGGTGTAAGCCTGCAGCGCGCCGGTGGTCGTCCAGTTGTACCCGGCCCAGTTGGTGCTGCCGACCAGCCAGTGCGGCATCTTGCTGAGGGTCCAGTCGACGAGCCCGCCGTCGGGGTTGAACAGCCAGTAGAACAGCACACTGCCGGCGACTGGGGGAGTGGCCCAGGCGAGCAGCGCGGCGATGGCCACGAACCCCGACATCTTGGGCCCGAGCCGGTTCAGCAGCAAGCCGACCAGCGTGCCGACGACCAGGGTTAGCGGCACGACCACCGCGGCGAAGAGGACCGTGATCCGCAGCGAGAGCCAGAACTCCGAGTCGGCGAACGTGCTGCTGAAGTTGCCGAACCCGACCCACTGGACCGGCGCGGCGCCGGTGACCTGCGGCAGCCCGTAGTTCTGAAACGAGTAGAGCAGCATCTGCACCAGCGGCCAGACGTACACCAGGGCGAGGCCGCCCAGCGCGGGCACCAGCAGCAGGTACGGGGCCAGCCGGTGGCGGCGGACGAACGCGCCGACGCGGGTGCCCCGGCTGGCGGCCGACGTTCCGTGAAGCTGCGCGATTGTCTCGGCCATGTATCGGGCCTCCTGGACGCGGGGTTGGGTGTCCCGGCCGGCCAGCCGCCGCCGACGGTGGCCGGCCGGGACGATGCGCGAAGGCTAGGACTCGGAGCCGGTGTTGAGCACGTTCTGCAGCTCGCTATTGGCCTTGTTCACGGTGGCCGTGAAGCTGGCGCCTTGCATCAGCGACTTCATCATCGTCGGGATGATCGCGTCGGTTGCGTCCGCGGTCGCCCAGTTCTTCGAGTTCAGCGGCGAGATCTGGGTGTAGGCGGCGGCCTTGGCGAACCCGGACATGACCGCGCTGCCCGAGTACTTGCCGCCGGACAGCGCGGTGGTGAACTCGGGGAAGAAGCCCTGCAGGTTCGCGAACGTGGTCGCGTTGGACGGGCTGTCCATGACGCTGACCAGGTCCCACGAGGCGGTCTTGTTCGGGCTCTTGGCCCAGACGCCGAGGTCGGAGCCGCCCGCGAAGGCCGGCGCCGGGTTGGGGCCGTTCTGGCTGGGGATCGGGAACGATGCCCAGTCCGACTGGTACTTCGTGCTCACGGCCTCCAGCGACGACTCCGCCCACGGACCGTCGATGTACATGTCGAGGGTGCCCTTGGCGAAGTCCTCGTCGGAGCCTCCGGAGGTGGCGCCGGGGGCCCCCAGCTCGGTCTCGCCGATGTACTTGGATGGCGAGACGTGGTCGGTCAGCAGCAGGTCGGAGTAGAACTTGATGCCGGCCTCGGACTGCGGGGTGTTCAGCTCGGCCACCCACTTGCCGCCCTTCTGGACCGCGACCTGGCCGCCCGCGCCCCAGATGAAGCTGACGATCGCGTTGGTGTAGTCGCTCGGAGCGCCCAGGCCGTAGGTGCCCGGGTTCTTCGCCATCAGCTTCTTCGCGTCGGTGACCAGTTCCGCCCAGGTGGTGGGCGTCGAGGTGATGCCAGCCGCGGCGAACTGGTCCTTGCGGTACCAGATGCCGCGCACGCCGCCGAACCACGGAACCGCGTAGTTGTTGCCGCTGACCGTGTCGTTGGCGAGGTTGCCCGCGATGATGTCCGAGCCGGACTTCCAGGTCTTGACCTCGCTGGTGATGTTGGCCAGCGCGCCCTCGGCCGCCACGCCCGGCGTGTCGGTGTTGCCGAGTTCGGTGATGTCCGGGCCGCCCTTCCCGCTGCTGAGCGCGTTGGTCCAGTCCGTGGTGCGGTTGGTCCACGGGATCCAGTCCACGACCACCTTGGTGCGGGAGTACTGGGGGAACTGTTTGTGGAACTGCTTGACTATCCCGTTCATCCAGGTGACCTGCGAAGGAACGGATGCTCCCATCCGCCACACTGTCAGCTTGGCGGGCGCGGCCGCGGCCGCCGATGAGCCGCTGCTCGAGCCGCAGCCTGCTACTCCGGCCGCGGCTCCTGCAAGCACCACGGCAGCGCCGATGGTGGCTGCCGATCTGGTGAGGTTCACTGCTCGATCTCCCTTCCCGGCTGTTCTCGCGGGCCAGCGTCCGCCGGGGCGACGCGACCGCTGCGACCGAATCTGGGGCCGAAACTAACAGGAAAGTTTCCTATAAGATAGAGTCCGTTGCCAGATTGAGACAATTCGTCCTGGCGGTAGCCACCAGTGCCGGCGAGTCCGGTTCGTCGCGGAGCCTGCCGTACGGTACCCATAGCCAGTGAGGGGACTGCATGGAACGACGGCCAGGAACGCCAAGCCTGCTGCGAGAGCTTAACGACCGCGCGGCGCTCGAACTGCTGCTTGCCGGCGGCCCGATGACCCGGGCGCAGCTCGGCGAGCACACCGGCCTGTCCAAGGTGACCGCGTCACAGCTGCTGGCCAGGCTCGAGGAGCGCGGCCTGGTCCAGGTGGCGGGGGAGCAGGCGGGCGGCCGCGGGCCGAACGCAGCCCTGTACGGCGTGGTGCCGTCTGCCGCCTATGTGGCCGGGCTGCACGTCGATCACACCGTGGTCAGCGCCGGCGTGGCCGACGTCACCGGACGGGAGCTCGCGGTGGTCTCGGTAGACCCGAACGCCGGCCAGGACCCGGTCGAGCTGGTGCGCGGCGCGGTCGCCGCGGCCGCGGGCTCGGCCGGCTTGTCGCCCGACGCGCTGCGGTCGCTGGTGATCGGGACTCCTGGGGTGCTGGACCCGCACACCGGCGAGCCGCGGCTCGCGGTCAACCTGCCCGCCTGGCGCCAGGGCGTCCTCGATGCCCTCCGCGTCGACCTGGGCAGGCCGGTGACGATCGAGAACGACGTCAACCTCGCCGCGATGGCCGAGCGGGCCACGGGCGCCGCCGCGGAGGTGGACGACTTCGTGCTGGTCTGGATCGGCATCGGGATCGGCCTGGCGACCGTGCTCGGCGGGCGGCTGCACCGCGGAGTCGGCGGGGCTGCCGGAGAGATCGGCTACCTGCCGGTGCCGGGCGTGCCGCTGCCGCAGGACGTGAGCCACCCGGACACGGGCGCGTTCCAGTCGCTGATCGGCGCCCAGGCGCTGCTTCCGCTGGCGGCCAGCTACGGCTTTGCCGGGAGCACCGTCGGAGCCGCGGTGCGGGCCGCGCACGAGGCCGCGTCGGCTGGCGACGAACGGGGCAGCGCGTTCCTCGCCGAGCTAGCCCGCCGCGTGGCGACGGGCGTGGCCTCAATATGCGTGGTGCTCGATCCAGGGCTGGTGGTGCTCGGCGGCGAGGTGGGCCTGAGCGGCGGTGCCGAACTGGCCGACCGGGTCGCGGCCGAGATGGGCCGGATCAGCCCGGCCAGGCCGCGGGTGGTGCCGACCAGCGTGACCGGTGACCCCGTGCTGTGCGGCGCGATCAGGGCCGCGGTCGACCAGGCCCGGCAGGAACTCCTGGCCTCGGTGGCCAGTACCTGAACGGCTGAAAAGGAAACCCTGAATGGGGCCGACCGGTTTGCTGCAGTCCCTGTTGGGTATGCGGCAGCCGTACGATTCATATCGTAATCGGGGGTGTTCGATCGTGCGCAAGATGCGGATGATGCTCATACCGCTGACCGTTGTGGCGGCAATCGTCGTCATGGCCATGACCCGGCGCCCGGGCAAGGGCCGCCGCAGCCAGCGTCGCAGCAAGTAAGGGTCGGGATTCGACCTCGATCCTGCAGGGCCTTAAGGCCGGGCCGTTCATCAGGGCGGCCCGGCTGGCTGCCTGCGCGAGAGTAATTCCACTCCCGCGCAATGGCAAATTGGGCGCAAAAGCCTGGCCGGAATTTGTCGTCCGGAGCCCGGCGGCTGGAATTGCCGCCCGGGGCCCGGCGGCTGGAATTATCACCCGGATAGCTCGGCGGCGTAATTCCGCAGCGCCCACTCGTAATTCCCGAGGTCTTCGCCGCCGATCTGGTCGAGGGCCAGGACGATCAGCCGGGCCACCGCCTCCTGGCATCGCCCGGCGCTGGTCAGCGCCAGGGCGAGGAACGCCGCGATCGAGTCGTGCCCGGGAAACTGCTCGTCAGCGCGCCGCATGATCTGTACAGCCTCATCGAAACGCCCGAGGTTGCGCAGGGTGCTGCCGTACTGGATCAGGCCCCGGCGCAGGCCGTCGCCGTCCAGGCCCGCCGAGAAGGCCTGCTCGTATACCGGCGCCGCCTCCGCCTCGCGGCCCGCAAAGTCGAGCGCGCCCGCGTACTCGAACAGCGCGTGGGCGTCGCCGGGATACTGCCGGGCCAGATCCCGGAAGTAGCCGACCGTGGGCTCGGGATCATCCCTCCGGGCGGCCGCCCACCCTCGCTCGATCGCGTCGCTCAGCGCGGGCATGCTGGCCGCCCTTTCGGTTGCTGGTGTGGCTCGATCGCGGAGCGCGGGTCACACATCCCGCGCAGACCGTTCGAACGGGGCGCCCTCGATGCCCAGCGCCACGATGCGGCGTGGGCGTACGCGGATCCAGGAGGGGCTGAACCGGAACGGGGCGTCCAGGCGCTTGCCGATATCCTCGCCGCCCTCGGTGTAGGTCTCCGCGTCACCTCGTATCTCGATAAAGCGCGGCCCCCGATCGTCCACGACCACCGCTACCTTTGGCCGGCGCCGTGCGTCGCGGAACTTCTTGGTAGCAGCCATGTCAGCAAGCTGCGCGTTGCTGCCGATGACAAGCGTCTGCGTCTGCGGATCGTGGAAGATCGCCACGGGTATGACGTGCGGCATGCCATCGGCCCCGACGGTGGCGAGGCGGCCGAGCCCCTGATCGTTCAGATACTCGATTTCCGCGTCGGTGAAAACGCTCATGCTCATCTCCTGTACTTACGTCGGGCGTTGATCATGGCCGGGCGATCCGCGGCTGGATCACTGGGCGCGCAGGCGCAGGCCGCGGGGGGTGGGACGAAGCCGGCCTGCTCCAGCGCGCGGGCCAGGGGAGAATCGTAGACGCCTCCGCCGTCGGCGCGCTCAACGGTGAGTCGGCCGAGTGCCCCCTCGCGGACGGCGTCGGCGAGCGCGGCGGCCGCGGGGTCGAGCAGGGCCGGGTCGCTGGTCCAGGACAGCAGGGTTTTGCCACCGCGCTCGACGTAGAGCACCAGCTCACCGTCGGCCAGCACCACAAGCGCGCCGGCCTTGCGGCCCGGGCGGTGCCCGCCTGGCGTCTCGTCCGGCCGGGCCGGCCAGGGCAGCGCCGAGCCGTAGGCGTTCGCCGGGTCAGCCGCGGCCAGCACCACGATCGAGCCATCGTTCACATCAGCCATCGCGCGCATCCGGTCCACCGCTCCCGGCAGCGCGAACTGCGCGGCACCCAGGCCCTCGACGAAATACCCGCGCCGACACTGGCCGGCCTCCTCCATCGCCCGCAGTACTGGGTAGATCGCGCCAAACCCGCCGGTCACCCGCTCGGCGGCGACCGCGCCACGGATCAGCACGCCGTGCCGGTCCAGCAGGGCGCCGGCGAGCGCGTGCAGCCGCCTGGTCCGGTCCTCCTCGGCCTGCGGCAGCAGTGACCACCGCCCGCTTACCGTTGGCGGGCCACTCCGGGACGGGAGTGCCGCCCGGCTCAGCCGTGGCCTGCGGAGCCCGACGACGCTGCCCGGGCCGCCGGGCAGCCCCGCGCGGGCGGCCCGCCCGCCGCGGCCGCCCCGCCCGCCGCGGCCGCCCTGGCCGTACCGGCCGGACCGGGCGCCGCCCGGGAACCCTGCCGCGTCCAGCGGCGGCCCGCCGTCGCCGCCGGCCCGTGCGCCGCCGTGTGCCGTTGGCCTGTGTGCCGTTGGCTTGTGCGCCGTTGGCTTGTGCGCCGTTGGCTTGTGCGCCGTTGGCTTGTGCGCCGTCAGCCCGTGCGGTGCCGGCCCGTGCGGTGGCAGACACCGTGCGGCCGGGCCCGGGCCCGGCGTCGGCCACCGGCCTGCCTGTGCCGAGCACGGTGCGCAGCGGCGCGAGCGTGTCGTTGGTCAGCCTGCCCGCCCAGACCAGGTCCCAGATCGCAGCGGCGAGCGTCTGATCGGTGAGGCCCAGCGCCGCCGCCGTTGCGCCGCCGCCGCGCAGCTCGGCTGCCACCCTGTCGCCGAGCGCGCGGAAGAACAGCGCGCCGCCGCCATCCAGGGCCGCGAGCACCGCGTCGTGCACCGGCGTCATCGTGATCTCGGCAGGCTCACCGAACAGCAGCGGGGCGGCGTCGGCGGGCGCGATCACCAGCCAGCCGTCGCCTCCCGGCAGGCCGCCGGCCCCCGACCACACGATCTCGCCGGCCGCGGTCAGCTCGTCGAGCAGGGCGGGGGAGTAGCCGGGCACCCGGCCGGGCAGCACCTGCGTCTCCAGCGCCGAAGCGGGGATCGGGACCCCGGCGAGCTGCTCGATGACGTCGTATACGGCGTCCGGCGTGGCCGGGCGGTCCGGGCGGTCCGGTCGCGCCCGACGCGTCCCGGCGCCGCGGCCCCGGCCGGGGCCGGCCGCACGGCCTGCGTTCTGCCAGGTCGGCAGGAACCTGGCGAAGACGTGCGGCGGCACGGGCTCGGCCTCCCGGCGCAGCTTGGCCAGGCAGCGGCGGCGCAGCAGGCGGAGCATCCCGGTCTCGCACCACTCGGTGCCCCGCCCGCCGGGCAGAAACTCGCCCTCGGCGACCCGGCCGTCGGCGGCCAGCCGCCGCAGCGCGTCGGTGGTCACCGCCGTGCCGAGACCGAACCGCTGCGCCACCGTCGCCGCGGTGAACGGCCCGTGCGTGCGGGCGTACCTGGCAACCAGGTCCCCCAGCGGGTCCGGGACGGGCTCGGTGAACGCGTCGGGCACGCCGGGCGGCAGCGCCACCCCGAGCCCGTCGCGCAGCCGGCCCGCGTCCTCGACTGCCACCCACCGTTCCTGCCCGGCGACCCTGACCTCGATCAGCCGCCGCTGGGCGGCCAGCTCGGCGAGCCACCCCGGAGCAGAGCCGGGTTCCGCGCACCGCTCCTCGACTTCCATGGCCGACAGCGGGCCCAGCGCCGTGAGCATGTCAGCCACCGCCTCCAGGCCACGGCACCGCCGGTGCGCCGAGAGGCACTGCGCGTCCCGTTCCGTCTCACCGACGATGTCCGGGTCCAGCAGTTCTCGCGCATCGGCCTGGCCCAGCAGCTCGGCGAGCAGCGACGAGTCCAGGGCCAGCGCCTGGGCCCGGCGCTCGGCCAGCGGCGCGTCGCCGTCGTACATGAACGCGCCCACGTACCGGAACAGCAGCGAGCGCCCGAACGGGGACGGCACGGGTGTCTCCACCTCCACCAGCCGCACCCGCCGCGCGGCGAGGTCGTGCATGAGGCCGACCAGGCCGGGCACGTCGAACACGTCCTGCAGGCACTCGCGGACCGTCTCGAGCACGATCGGGAACGTGCCGTACTGGCTCGCCACCGAGAGCAGCTGCGCCGAGCGCTGCCGCTGCTGCCACAGCGGGGTCCGCCGCCCCGGCTGCCGCCTCGGCAGCAGCAGTGCCCGCGCTGCGCACTCCCGGAACCTGGACGCGAACAGCGCGGACGAGCCGAGCTCGGCGGTGACGAGCTGCTCCACCTCCTCCGGCTCCAGCGCGGCGATCCCGGCCGGCGGCGGGTCGTCGGCGTCCGGAACCCGGATCACGATGCCGTCGTCGGTGTGCAGCGCCTGCACGTCCATGGCCTGGTAGCGCTCGCGCAGCCGGGCCGCGATCGCCAGTGCCCACGGAGCATGCACCCGGGCGCCGTAGGGGCTGTGCAGCACGAGCCGCCAGTCGCCGAGCTCGTCCCGGAACCGCTCCATCACCAGGGTCTTGTCGTCGGGCAGGTAGCCGGTGGCGGCGCGCTGCGCGGCGAGGTAGCTGATCAGGTTCGCGGCGGCAAGCTCGTCGAGGCCGTCGCGGCGAAGCTGATCCGTGGCGGCCTGCTCGCTGGCCGCGCCGAGCTCCCGGCAGTACTCGCCGATGGCCCGGCCGAGCTCGGCCTGGCGGCCCGGCGCGTCGCCGTGCCAGAACGGCAGCCTGCCCGGCTGGCCGGGCGCCGGCGAGACGAGCACCTGGTCGGCGGTGATGTCCTCGATCCGCCAGGAGCTCGCGCCGAGCACGAACACGTCGCCGACCCGCGACTCGTACACCATCTCCTCGTCGAGCTCGCCGACCCGCCGGGAGTGCCGGCCGGAACGATCCCGCTGGCCGCCCGCGAGGAACACGCCGAACAGCCCGCGATCGGGGATCGTCCCGCCGTTGGTGACGGCCAGCCGCTGGCCGCCCGGACGGCCGTGCAGCATTCCGGTGGTGCGGTCCCAGACCAGGCGGGCCCGCAGCCCGGCGAACTCCTCGCTGGGGTAGCGGCCGGCCAGCATGTCGAGGACCGCCTCGAGCACCGGGCGGGTCAGGCTGGCGAACGGCGCGGCCCGCCGGACCGTCTGCTCCAGCCGGCCGATCTCCCAGTCGTCCATCGCGGTCATCGCGACGATCTGCTGGGCCAGCACGTCGAGCGGGTTGCGCGGCATGCGCAGCGCCTCGATCGCGCCGTCCAGCATTCGCCTGGCCACGACCGTCGCCTGCACCAGGTCGCCCTGGTACTTGGGGAAGATCAGGCCACGGGAGATGTCGCCGACGTTGTGGCCCGCGCGCCCGGTGCGCTGCAGCCCGCTGGCCACCGACGGCGGCGCCTCCACCTGGATGACCAGGTCAACCGCGCCCATGTCGATGCCGAGCTCCAGGCTGGACGTGGCAACAACGGCCGGCAGCCGCCCCGCCTTCAGCGCCTCCTCGATCTGGGAGCGCTCCTGCCGGGACACCGAGCCGTGGTGCGCGCGGGCGACCTCGGCGGGCGCGCCTTGGGCTCCGCCGGACTGGGCCATCACCTCGGCAGGGGAGCGGGGCGGGGCGCCGTTGCTCCCGGCCCGCTCCTCGGCCCGCTCGGCGGCGAGCTCGTTGAGCCTGGCGCAGAGCCGCTCGGCGAGGCGCCGCGAGTTCGCGAAGACGATCGTGGACCGGTGCGCCTCGATCTCGTCGAGCACGCGCTCCTCGACGTGCGGCCAGATCGAGCGCCGTCGCACTGGGTCGTCCGGGTGCTCGTCGTCTGGTGCCCCGGCGGCGGTCTCCAGGTCGGCCATGTCCTCGACGGGGACCACGATCTGCAGGTCGAGCCGCTTGTCGCTGGGCGGCGCCGCGATCGTGACCGGTCGGCTGCCGCCGAGGAACGCGGCCACCTCCTCCGGCGGCCGCACGGTCGCGGACAGCCCAATCCGTTGTGCCGGCCCTCGCTCTGCCGCCTCCTCGCGCGTCTCCTCACGCAAGGCATCCAGGCGCTCGAGGGAGAGGGCCAGGTGCGCGCCGCGCTTGCCGCCCGCCAGCGCGTGCACCTCGTCGATGATCACGGTCTCCACATTGCGGAGGGTCTCCCTGGCCTGGGAGGTGAGCAGCAGGAACAGCGACTCGGGCGTGGTGATCAGGATGTCCGGAGGCTGGCCGGCCAGCTTGCGGCGCTCGTCGGCGGCGGTGTCGCCGGTGCGTACGCCGACCCGGATGTCGGGCTCGGCCAGGCCGAGGCGCCTGGCGGCCTGGCCCACCCCGGCCAGCGGTGAGCGCAGGTTGCGCTCGATGTCCACGGCCAGGGCCTTCAACGGCGAGATGTACAGCACCCGGCAGCGCTGCCGCGGATCCGCCGGCACCGGCTCGGTGGCCAGCTTGTCGATCGCCCACAGGAACGCGGCCAGCGTCTTTCCCGACCCGGTCGGCGCGATCACCAGCGTGTTCTCGCCCCGGCCGATCGCTGCCCACGCCTCAGCCTGCGCCGGGGTCGGCCCGGCGAACGCGTCGCCGAACCAGGCCCTGGTCGCCTCGCTGAAGCCGGGCACCAGGCCGGTGACCGGTGTGCGGACAGACATACATCCATCCTGCCTTGCCCCACCGACAGCCCGAGCCAACAGCCCGCGCCGGATGGATGCACCGATGGGCTCCCTAGAGCACGGCCAGCGGTACATCGATAGCCCCGGTCGGCGTGGCTAGGCCCTATTGATTCGGCCGATCCGGGGGGAAGATGCTGAAGGGGCTGCATTGGCGCAGCTGCCCGGTCTGGGGAGGCGATATGGCGAGTCTGACCTCGGTGTTGCGGCAGGCGGCCGCCGACCATGCTGACCGCCCGGCAGTGCGCATGGACGCGGAGGTGCTGACCTACGCGGACTTGTGGGATGCCGCCGCCCGCGTGGCCGGGCTGCTGGCAACGCTCGGCGTGGAGCCGGGCGACCGGGTCGGCATCATGCTGCCGAACGTGCCCGCGTTCCCGATCGCCTACTACGGCACGCTCGCCGCCGGAGGCGTGGTGGTGCCGATGAACCCGCTGCTCAAGAGCCGTGAGGTCGCCTACTACCTGGGCGATTCGGGCGCAAAGGTGCTGTTCGCCTGGCACGGCGCGGCCGGCGAGGCCGCTAAGGGAGCCGCCGATACCGGCGCCAGGGTCGTGGACGTCGCCGACCCACTGCTCACGCTCGCTGACCAGGATCCCGCGCCGGTCACCGCGGACCGCGGCGACGACGACGATGCCGTGATCCTCTACACATCGGGCACCACCGGCAGGCCCAAGGGCGCCGAGCTGACTCACGCGAACCTCACCCGCAACGCCGAGCTGACCGCGACCACCCTGCTGAAGAGCAGCACGGGTGACGTGGTGATGGGCTGCCTGCCGCTGTTCCACGTGTTCGGCCTCACCTGCGGGCTGAACGCGACGGTCACGGCCGGCAGCACGCTGACGCTGCTGCCCAGGTTCGACCCAGGCAAGGCCCTGGAGATCATCCAGCGTGACCGGGTCACGATCTTCGAGGGCGTGCCCACGATGTACGCGGCCATGCTGCACCACACCGGCGAGCGGCCGGACGTCTCGTCGCTGCGGCTGTGCGTCTCCGGCGGCGCGGCCATGCCGGTTGAGGTGCTGCGCGGGTTCGAGGACACCTTCGGCTGCATCATTCTCGAGGGCTACGGCCTGTCCGAAACCTCCCCGGTCGCCTCGTTCAACCATCCGGACAAGGTGCGCAAGCCCGGCTCGATCGGCACGCCGATCGCGGGGGTCGAGATGCGCCTGATCGACGCCGACGGCGCGGACGTGCCGCCCGGCGAGGTCGGCGAGATCGCGATCAGGGGCCACAACGTGATGAAGGGGTACTGGGGCAGGCCGGACGCCACCGCCGAGGCCATCCAAGACGGCTGGTTCCGCACCGGCGACCTCGCCAGGGTCGACGAGGACGGCTACTACTACATCGTCGACCGGAAGAAGGACCTGATCATCCGCGGCGGGTACAACGTCTACCCGCGCGAGATCGAGGAGGTGCTCTACGAGCATCCGGACGTCGCCGAGGCGGCGGTGATCGGGATCCCGCATCCCGAGCTTGGCGAGGACGTGGGCGCCGCGGTGAAGCTCAAGCCGGGCGGCACGGCCACGCCCGCCGACCTGCGCGCCTTCGCCAGGGAACGGGTCGCCGCGTACAAGTACCCGCGCCACATCTGGATCGTCGATGACCTGCCCAAGGGGCCGACCGGCAAGATCCTGCGCCGTGAGGTGCAGCCGCCGCAGGACCTGTGATGACCGCCAACGCCGAGGACCGGTCCGCGGAGTTCCCGTCCGCCGCCGACGCGGCCGGCGCACTTGACCTGCTGCTGTCCGCCGCGGCGCTGGGCACGACCCGGATGCTGCGCCCGGATGCCGCCACGCTGCGCCTGGCGCTTGGGCTTGCCCGCCGGCCGCAAACGTTTGCCCGGCGAATGAGCGGGCTGACCGCCGAACTCGCGAAGATCGCGATCGGGGATTCGCAGGTCGCGCCGGGCAAGCGGGACCGGCGGTTCCGCGATCCGGAGTGGACCAGCAATCCGCTGCTCAGGCGTGCCATGCAGGCTTACCTCGCCGCCGGGCAGACCGCCGATGCGCTCCTGTCCGACGCGGAGCTGAGCTGGCGCGACAGCGAGCGAATCAAGCTTTTGGCCCTGAACGTTAACGCCGCCGCTTCGCCGAGCAACAATCCGCTGGTCAATCCAGCCGCGTTCCGCGCGGTGCGCGAGAGCGGCGGCCGCAGCGCCCTGCGCGGGGCCCGGGCGCTCGTCGCCGACCTGGCAGCGCCGCCGCGCGTGCCGAGCATGGTGGCCCCGGACGCGTTCGAGGTCGGCGTGGACCTCGCGGTGACACCCGGAGCCGTGGTGGCCAGGTCCGAGGCCTGCGAGCTGATCCAGTACCGGCCGGTCACGCCCACGGTGCACCGGTTCCCGCTGCTGATCGTCCCGCCGATGATCAACAAGTTCTACATCACCGACCTGGCCCCCGGCCGCAGCATGGTCGAGTACCTGGTCGGGCAGGGCCAGCAGGTCTTCGTGATCTCGTGGCGCAACCCGGACGCCCGGCACCGGAACTGGGGCCTGGACACCTACGGCAGCGCGGTGGTGCAGGCCCTGGACGCCGTGCTGGCCATCTGCGAGGCGCCCGAGGCCAGCATCTGCGCGCTCTGCTCGGGCGGCGTGATCTCGTCGATGGTCGCCGCGCAGCTGAGCGCGACTGGGCAGCTGGACCGGCTGGCCAGCCTGTGCCTGGGCGTGACCGTCCTTAACCAGGCTCGCGCGGGCACGGCGGCCGCGATGATCGACGAGCGCACCGCGGCGGCGGCGATCCTCGCCTCGGCCCAGCGCGGCTACCTGGACGGCCGCGCGCTCGCCGAGGTGTTCGCCTGGCTCAGGCCGGACGACCTCATCTGGAACTACTGGGTGAACAACTACCTGCAGGGCCGGACCCCGCCGCCGTTCGACATCCTGTACTGGAACGCGGACACCACGCGGCTGCCCGCCGCACTGCACCGCGAGTTCATCGAGCTGGCCCTGTCCAACGCGCTGACCAAGCCGGGCGAAGCCACGATGCTCGGTTCCGCCGTCGACCTGTCCAGGGTCGCCGTCGACAGCTACGTCGTGGCGGGCATCGCCGATCATCTGTGCCCCTGGCAGTCGTGCTACGCCAGCACCCGCCTGCTCGGCGGGAGCTCCCGGTTCGTGCTGTCCACCAGCGGCCACATCGCCTCGATGGTCAACCCGCCGTCGAACCCTAAGGCGACGTTCCAGACCGCGCCGGACAGCCGGGACTACCCGGCCGACCCGGGCGAGTGGCTGAGCCGGGCACAGACCGAGGCGGGCAGCTGGTGGCCGGATTACGGGTCCTGGCTCGCGCAGCGCAGCGGCGGCGAAAAGGAGCGCCCGGACAGGCTGGGCGGCGGCGGGTTCCGGCCGGGCGAGCTGGCCCCCGGCGGCTACGTTCTCGACCGGTGAGCCGATGCGGCCACGCAAGCCCGCGGCCCAGCCGGGCAATGAGACGATCCGCAGCATCGCGGTCGACGGCCAGCAGCTCCGGGTTGCCGTGCGGCAGGGGAGCCAGGGCGGGACCCCGTTGCTGCTCATCAACGGGATCGGCGCCAGCCTGGACCTGCTGCAGCCGTTCGTCGATGCGCTCCGCCCATCCCTGGGGGTGATCCGTTTCGACGTCCCCGGTGTCGGCGGCTCGCCGGTCTCGGCCCTGCCTTACCGCTTTACCGGCCTGTGCCGGATGATCGCGCGGATGCTGTCAGTGCTCGGCCACGAGCGGGCCGATGTGCTCGGCATCTCGTGGGGCGGCGGGGTCGCCCAGCACTTCGCCGCGTTCCAGCGGTCACGGTGCCGCCGGCTCGTGCTGGTCAGCACCGCGACCGGCGCGATCATGGTTCCGGCCAGGCCCGGGGTGCTGATCCGGATGGTCACCCCGCGGCGCTACCTGGACTCGGGCTACCTCAAGAGCGTGGCCGGCGACCTGTACGGCGGATCGGCGCGCACCGACCCGGCGGGGGTGGCCACGGCGATGCACGCACGCAGCCGCGTCGGGCCGCCGCACGGCTACCTGTACCAGCTCACCGCAGGGCTCGGCTGGACGAGCCTGCCGTTCCTGCCGCTGCTGCGGCAGCCGACGCTCATCATGTCCGGCAATGACGACCCGATCATCCCGCTGGCCAACGCGCGCCTGATGCACCGGCTGATCTCGGGTTCCCGGCTGCACGTTTACCACGGCGGCCATCTGGCGCTGGTGACCGAGGCGGCACAGCTCGCGCCGGTGGTCGAGCGCTTCCTCGCCGAGGCCGACGAGGGCGCGGCCGGAACCGACGGCCGCGGACCCGGGAGATCAACACGCTGATCGTCGGAAGGGCCGTCACCGGCGCCTGTGCCTTCGGATGAGGCACGGCGCCGGTGACGGCCGGGGGCGGGCGCGCCCGCGTGGAGGGTTATGCCGTCGGAGTGCCGGTTCCGGTTCCGGCCGCGGCAGGAACCGGCTCGGCCTCTCCGTCCTCGGGGTCGTAGTAGTAGTGGCTCGGCTGGGTCTCGTCGGTACCGGCGGGCAGCTTGACCGCGTTGAAGATGAACGTGAGCACGACCGTGACCACGAAGTTCACGATCAGAGCGGCGAACCCGATATAGATGGTGTGGCTCAGGATAGGGGCGATGGGAGAGCCGAAGTGATTCTGGCCGCTGCCCGGCGTCCGCCACGCCTCGATCGTGCCGTAGACCATCCCGGCCAGCCAGCCGATGATCAGCGCCCAGCGATGGAACCAGCGCGTGTACAGGCCGACCAGGATCGCGGGGAAGGTCTGCAGGATCCACAGGCCGCCGAGGAGCTGCAGGTTGATCGAGAACGTCTTGCTCAGCTCGAGGGCGAAGAGCAGCGCGCCGGCCTTCATGACCAGCGAAGCCCAGCGGGCCGCCGCGGTCTCCTCCCGTGGGCTGGCATTCGGTCTGAAGAACTCCTTGTAGATGTTGCGGCTGAACAGGTTCGCCGCGGCGATCGACATGATGGCAGCGGGCACGAGCGCGCCGATGATGATCGCCGAGTAGCCGATCCCGGCGAACCAACTCGGGAACAGGTGCTGGAACAGCAGCGGCACGGCCAGGTCGGTGTTGTCCCCGGCGGACTTGACGCCCGCGGTCACCGCCGGCGTAGCCAGCGCCATATAGCCGAACAGCGCGATCAAGCCGAGCATCAGCGTGTAGGCGGGTAGCGCGGCGAGGTTGCGCCTGACAACGTCGCGCCGCTTGGTGGCGAGTACCCCGGTGATGATGTGCGGGTACATGAACAGCGCCAGCGCCGAGCCGAGCGCGAGGGTGGCGAAGGCCCACTCGCCGGCCGGCGTCTCGACGAGACTGCCGCGTGGTTTTCCGGTGTCGGGATTGATCGTCTTCAGATGGGCCGCCGAGGCGCCGAAGATGTGTCCCCAGCCGCCGATCCTGGCCGGTATGTACAGGATCGCGACGATCACGGTCACGTACACCAGCGTGTCCTTGATGAACGCGATCATGGCCGGGGCGCGCAGCCCGGCCAGGAAGGTGTAGGCGGCGAGGATGACGAACGCGATGATCAGGGGCAGGTCCTTGATGAACGCGTTGCCCGAGCTGGGGTTGACGCCGAGCACGATCAGCACGGACTCGATGCCGACGAGCTGCAGCGCGATGTACGGCATTGTGGCCAGGATCCCGGTGAACGCCACGGCGAGGCCCAGGCCCCGCGAGCCGTACCGGCCCCGGATGAAGTCGGCGGGCGTGACGTAGTTGTGCCGTCGGGCGACCGACCATAGCCGCGGCACGAAGATGAACACGATCGGGAACGTCATGACCGAGTAGGACAGCGCGTAGAACCCGTAGGCACCGGTGGCGTACACCAGAGCGGGGACGGCGATGAACGTGTAGGCGGTGTAGATGTCGCCGCCGAGCAGGAACCAGCTGATGAACCCGCCGAACCCGCGTCCGCCGAGGCCCCACTGGTGGAGGTTGAGCAGGTCCTCGGCCGGGCGCCACCTAGCCGCGGCGAACCCGGCCACGGTGACGAGCAGGAAGCAGACTAAGACGATCGTGAACGCAACCGCGTTGACGTGGCTCACCTGGCCACCTCCCCGTTCCCGCCCGCGGCGCCCGCGCTAGGCGCTGGCTTGGTTCGCAGCAGCAGGAAGGTGCTCCCGCAGAGGATGGCGGTCACCGGAACCAGGACGAGCAGGTACCAGTAGAAGAACGGGAAGGCTCCCCATTTGGGGGTGGTGCGCGCGTAGATCGGTACGAGCAGCGGCAGGGCGATCGCAACCACGATCAAGATCGTGGCGATCACCCATACTGCGGGGCTCCTGCGGGGGGGACTGGACTGGGCCATCGCATTCCTCTCAGGGGGTAGGTGATGCGCGCTGACGGCCTGTCCCCTCCCCGAAACCAGGCCGCGGCGTGCAAACGAATGCGCTATGACATTTTTCACAATGGTGCATCCTCTCGGCCTGCCCGGCAATAGGGCGTTTCCGGGTCGTTACGGGCCTGCCATCGTGGATGAAGCCTTCCCGGGCGGCCCCCGCCGGGCTGACGCTGGTCTGCGACGTGGCCGGCCACGTACCCCACGGGTAACCTTTCGGGGTGCGTCTCACTGTCTTCTGGGAACGGATGCGCGCGCAGTTCGGGGAGACCTACGCGGAGAGCGTGGCCAAGGACCAGGTGCTCGCCGACCTCGGCGATCGCACCGTTAACCAGGCGCTCGCCGACGGCGTGGATGCCAAAACCGTCTGGCGCGCCGTCTGCGACTCCTTCGACGTCCCCCATCGGCTGCGCTGACCCGGTGAGTTCCCCAGGCCGTTCCTTCGACGTCCCGCAGCGGCTGTGCTGATCTGGTGGGTTCCCCAGGCCGTCGCGTGGTGCTGGTGTCCGGGGCCCCGGGCTCGGGCAAGACCAGCCTGGCGGTGCCGCTGGCGGCCGAACTTGGGTTCGCCCTGCTGAGCAAGGACCGGATCAAGGAGACGCTGCACGACGGGCTCGGGGCGCCAGTGTCCGATCTGGCTTGGTCAAACCGGCTTGGGGCCGCCGCCATGGAACTGCTCTGGGCGCTGGCCGCCGACGCCCCGGCCGTGGTGCTCGAGGCGAACTTCCGGCCGCGCCACGCCTACGGGCGGAGCCGGATATCCGCGCTCTCGGCGCGGCCGGTCGAGGTGAACTGCGTCTGCCCGCCCGAGCTTGCCGCCCGCCGCTATGCGGAGCGGACCGCGACCTCACACCCGGTGCACGTGGTGACCAGCCTGACCCCGGAGATGCTCGCCGAGTTCGACCGGCCGGTGGGGATCGGGGAGCTGATCAGCGTCGACACCACCGCTCCCGTCGACGTCGCGGCCCTGGCCGAGCGCGTCCTGGCCAGCCTCTCGGCGCCCGTTTGACGTCCTCTCCGCAACCCCGTCTGAGGTCCCTCTCCGCACCCGTCTGACGCCGTGGTTGCGAAAATTCGACCGTATCAGCGTGTCGTCCTCATGATCGAACAGCTGTTCGTCTAGAGTAGTCCTGCGGCCGGTCCAGCGCGGCATGCGGGCGACATCGATTGGCGACATGCCGGGCGGCGCGGCCTGGCATCCAGGAGATTGTCGGTAGGGACGCGTAACGTCGGCCCCGACAGCGAGACGGGCTGCTGGATATGGCCTTTGATAGCACGGACATTGATTGCACGACGGCAGCACGGCCGGGCGGGAAGCCCCTGATTCCACAGGAGTTCACATGGCACCGAACGACAGGGCGGGCAATAAGGGCGGCGACAGGGATAAGGCTCTGGAGACCGCGCTCGCCCAGATCGAACGGCAGTTCGGCAGGGGCGCGATCATGCGGCTCGGCGACGACACCCGCGCCCCGGTGGAGGTGATCCCGACCGGATCCATCGCGCTCGACGTGGCCCTCGGAATCGGCGGTCTTCCTCGTGGCCGGATCGTGGAGATATACGGACCGGAGAGCAGCGGAAAAACGTCCCTTGCATTGCATGCGGTAGCAAATGCACAGAAGGCAGGCGGAATCGCGGCGTTCATCGACGCCGAGCACGCGCTCGACCCCGAATACGCGAAAAATCTCGGTGTGGACACCGACGCACTGCTCGTCTCCCAGCCGGACACCGGTGAGCAGGCTCTGGAGATCGCCGACATGCTCATCCGTTCCAGCGCCATCGACGTCATCGTCATCGACTCGGTCGCCGCCCTCGTGCCCCGAGCCGAGATCGAGGGCGAGATGGGGGACAGCCACGTCGGCCTCCAGGCCCGTCTCATGTCCCAGGCTCTCCGCAAGATCGCGGGCGCGCTGAACCAGAACAAGACCACCGCAATTTTCATCAACCAATTGCGGGAAAAGATAGGCGTGATGTTCGGATGCATGTCCTATGGCACACGGGTGACTCTCGCCGATGGAACCCAGGAGAAAATCGGCAAAATTGTAAATCAACGACTGGATGTCGAGGTCCTTTCTTATGACCCCGAGACCGGCCGCGTCGTCCCTCGCCGGATCGTCAACTGGTTCAACAATGGGCGCACTGAGCAGTTCCTGCAGTTCACCGTGGCGAAGTCGGGCGGGAACGGCAGGGCCCAGTTCGCGGCGACCGAGAACCACTTGATCCGGACGCCTGGCGGGTGGCGCCCTGCAGGTGAGCTCGCCACCGGTGACCGGGTAGTCGTCATGGAGCCGAAGCGGCTGAGCGACCAGCAGATGCAGCTGGTCCTCGGGTCCCTCATGGGCGACGGGAATCTGTCCCCGAACAGGCGCGGCCGGTCGGGAACCCGGTTCCGGATGGGGCACGGTGCCAAGCAGGCTGCGTACCTGAACTGGAAGGTCTCGCTTCTCGGCAACATCGGATGCGCCCGGACCTCGAACACCAAGGGCGCGGTCTTCGCCGACTTCACCCCCCTGCCTGAACTGGCCGAAATCCATGATGCTGTCTACTTCGGTGACGGCAAGAAGCATCTGAGCTGGGACTACCTGAAGCAGCTCACTCCGTTCGCGCTGGCCATCTGGTACATGGACGACGGCTGCTTCACTCTTCGGTCAAAGGGCCTTCAGGAAAGAACGCAAGGCGGAACCGGCCGGATCGAGATCTGCGTCGAGGCAATGAGTCCAGGCTCCCGAGAGCGGCTGGCGCAACACCTGCGGGACACCTACGGCCTGGATGTCAGGCTCCGTGCCAGCGGCTCAGCCAGGAAGGCAATACTCCAGTTCACCACGCCAGCCTCGGAGAAGTTCCAGAAGCTGGTCGCTCCTTACATGCATCCCTCCATGCAGTACAAACTGCTGCCACGTTTTTACGGGCGGTTCGACGTCAAAGCGCAGTTCGCTGCTGAGGAGCAGCGGCTGGCTGGCGCGAGGATCCTGGATGTCCACGTCAAGCCGCCCACGCGCTCGATGAGCAGGTTCGACATCGAGGTGGAGGGCAACCACAATTACTTCGTTGACGGAATCATGGTCCACAACAGCCCGGAGACGACCTCGGGTGGTAAGGCGCTAAAGTTCTATGCGTCAATACGACTAGATATTCGGCGCATTGAAACACTCAAAGACGGCACAGATTCCGTGGGAAACCGTACCCGGGTGAAGGTAGTCAAGAACAAAGTAAGCCCACCTTTCAAGATTGCGGAATTCGACATCCTGTACGGAGTGGGAATCAGCCGTGAGGGAAGCCTGATCGACCTAGGGGTGGAGCAATCCATCGTGCGCAAGTCCGGCGCCTGGTACACGTACGAGGGCGACCAGCTCGGCCAGGGCAAGGAGAACGCGAGGAACTTCCTGCGTGAGAACCCGGACACGGCCAACGAGATCGAGAAGAGGATCAAGGAGAAGCTGGGCATCGGCGCGCGCATCGATGCGGATGCGCCAGGCCCAGGCCCAGGTTCAGGTTCAGGTTCAGGCCCAGGTCCAGGTTCAGGCCCTGGCGCTGGCGTAGGCGCCGGAGCAGCCTCGGCGGCCGGGCTCAAGGTGGTCCCCGGCGGCAACTAGACAGTCGGCAGTGGCGACGAGACGGCGGGCGCAGGCCGGCGCCCGGCCAGGCACCCCCGGCCCGGGTTCAGGCCTAGCCGGGCTCGGTGCCGATCCCGGGCCCGGCTACTCGAGTGCGCCTGGCCCGGGCGCACCGGGTGCGGCCAGCGCGGGCGGGGAGAGTGGTCCCGAAGCGGTGGCGCGGCAGATCTGCCTGCAGATGCTCACGGCCGCGCCGAGAACTCGCGCGCAGCTTGCTGCGGCGCTGCGGCGGCGTGGGGTGCCGGACGACGTGGCCGAGGCGGTGCTCGGGCGGTTCGCCGACGTGAAGCTGATCGACGACGCCATGTTCGCGACCGCCTGGGTGGAGTCCCGGCACCACGGCCGGGGGCTGTCCGGCCGGGCGCTCGCAGCGGAACTGCGGCAGCGGGGCGTGCCCTCCGACGACATCCAGGCCGCGGTCGACCAGCTCGGGCCCGAGCAGGAGATCGCCACGGCGCGCAGCCTGGTGGCGCGCAAGCTCGCGGCGACCAGGGGCCAGCCGACGCCCGCGCGGACTCGGCGGCTGGTCGGCATGCTCGCCAGGAAGGGGTACTCGCAGGCTCTCGCCTACCGGGTGGCTCGCGAGGCGCTCGAACAGGAGGGCGTTGACCTGGCCGCGGCAGGAGTTGACCTGACCGAAGTGCCTGATGAGTCGGCCGATGACATGACCGCCGGATAGCTCTGGGATCCCTGACCCGGCACCCGAAAGACGAAGATCGCCGACTCCCTGCTTGCCCAAATCGTTATCTCGGCTTAGCCTCACGGCAGCGAGGGTTTTACTCCGCGTAGGGCGGATCGACCGAGATGAACGAGACTGGTTACGAGCACCGGGCAGCACCGGACCGGCGTGATGGTCCTGTTTTGCCCGATTGCTATGAGCGTTCGGCGTGGCTGGCCGGTTGCGGTCGGCCTCAGTCCGGGTCAGGTGCACGCCTGGCTGGTCCCGGCATCGGCAGAAGGGAGAGCTAGACCGGGCTGAGCCGATCGGTCACAGGGCCGGTCGTGGCATTGGGACGGCAGCGCAACCCGAGGCGGGACCGGGGCAGCGGTGCCGGGAGCGACGATGCTGGGCGATGTCTGCGTGGCCAACAGCGGCCAGGCGGCGGTGCCCCTGACCGACCGTGCGGTGCGGCGTTGCCCGTCTCACCGGGCGAGCCCGCGGGCATCGCCAGCCCCACCGGGCGGCGGTGACGGCCGACGCGCAGTAGTACCCCTCGCTGCAGGGCAGGCTCCTGTTGCCGAGCCAAGGCGACAGGCAGGCCGCGAGCAGGAAGGGGTGAACCGTGATGAACGGGATCGGGCTCGTCTTGGCGATCGTGCTGGCGTTCGCGCTGGTCGCTTGCCTGTCTGTGCTGGTCTTCGTGATTCGCCGATCCCCCAAGATCGTGGCTCCGGGCAGCCCGGAACAGGCCGTCGGGCAGCAGGCCTCCGCGGCCACGCAGCACCAGCTTGACGAGGCGGTGCGCCAGGCCGACCAGCTCCGCGCCCGGGCCGAGTCCGATGCGGCCGCGGTCATGCGCCAGGCTGAGACCGCCGCCGAGCAGGTCGCGCAGGGCCGCCGCGAGGTAGAGGACGAAATCCGGGCCGTCAAGGACGAGGTCAAGCAGCTTCGCGGGGACCTGGAGCGCAGGGAAACCAGGCTGGCCGAACGTGAGGAGCGGATCGACCAGGAGGCCCGCCGGAACGACCAGCGGTCTGCCGACCTGGAAGGGCTCACCCGCGATCTCGACGCACGGGCCAAGGAACTCGACCGCCAGGACGACGAGCGGCGCGAGATCCTCGAGCGGGTGGCTGGGCTGACCGCCGACCAGGCAAAGACCGAGCTGGTCGCCGGCATCGAGAACCAGGCAAAGCGCGAGGCCGCGCTGATCGTCAGGAACATCGAGAACGAGGCAAGGGCCGACGGCCAGACCCGCGCGCGCAAGATCGTCACCCTGGCCATCCAGCGCGTCGCCAGCGAGCAGACCAGCGAGTCCGTCGTGTCCGTGCTGCACCTGCCCGGGGACGAGATGAAGGGCCGGATCATCGGGCGCGAGGGACGCAACATCCGGGCGTTCGAGACGGTCACCGGCGTCAACCTGATCATCGACGACACGCCCGAGGCCGTGCTGCTGTCCTGCTTCGACCCGGTCCGCCGGGAGGTAGGCAGGCTGACCCTGGAGCGCCTGGTGCTGGACGGCCGGATCCACCCGCAGCGCATCGAGGAGGCCTACGAGCGGAGCAAGGCAGAGATCGAGCAGCTGTGCGTCAAGGCCGGCGAGGACGCTCTGGTGGACCTCGCCATAACCGACCTGCACCCAGAGCTCACCAACCTGCTCGGCAGGCTTCGCTACCGCACCTCGTACGGCCAGAACGTGCTCAAGCACCTGGTCGAGTCCGCGCACATCGCCGGGATGATGGCCAGCGAGCTGGGCATGGACCCAGTGCTGATGAAACGTTGCACGGTCCTGCACGACATCGGCAAGGCGCTGACCCATGAGGTCCAGGGCAGCCACGCCCTGATCGGCGCGGAGATCGCCCGCAGGTACGGCGAGCCCGAGGACGTCGTGCACGCCATCGAGGCGCACCACAACGAGGTCGAGGTGCGCACGGTGGAGGCGGTGCTCACGCAGGCGGCCGACGCGATCAGCGGCGGGCGCCCGGGCGCGCGCCGGGAGTCGCTCGAGGCGTACATCAAGCGGCTGGAGCGCCTCGAGCAGATCGCGCTGGCCCAGGACGGCGTCGAGAAGGTCTTCGCGATGCAGGCCGGGCGGGAGATCCGGGTCATGGTCAAGCCGGGCGACGTCGACGACATCCAGGCTCAGGTCATCGCCAGGGACGTGGCAAAGCAGGTCGAGGACGAGCTGACCTATCCCGGCCAGATCCGGGTCACCGTGGTCCGGGAGTCGCGCGCCATCGAGTTCGCGCGCTAGGCCGCCGCAGCCATCGGTAGCACCGGCAGTCACCCGGCGCCCGGGGCCGCCGGTGTGGTCTGCGGGGGCAGTGGCCGCGCCGCCGCCTAGCCATCGGTCAGCTTTACGGCCGGCACGCCCGGCGGCGTGAAGTTGAGAATCTGGCCGTAGAAGGAGAGTTCGGCCTCCAGCGCGGTCGTGACCGACTCAGCCCTGCGGAAACCGTGCGACTCGCCCTCGAACGCGATGTAGGCGTGGCGGATGTGGTGCGCGGCCAGGTCCCTGGCGATGCTCTCGGACTGCTCCGGCGGGACCACCGGATCGTCCAGGCCCTGGAGCAGCAGGATCGGGCAGGTCTTGTCGGTGACGTGGCCCACCGGGGCGCGCTCGGCATAGATGGCCTCGAACCCGGGCAGCGGCCCGATCAGCCCGTCCAGGTAGCGCGACTCGAAGTCGTGCGTCGTCTGGGCGAACGCGGTCAAGTCGGCCACACCGTAGTAGGAGGTGGCGGCGCTGAACACGCTGCCGTCGGCGGCAGCGCTCGTGGTGACCGCGGCCAGCGCGGTCCAGCCCCCGGCGGAGCCGCCGCGGATCGCCAGCCGGGCCGGGTCGGCCTCGCCCTGCTCGGCCAGCGAGCGCGCGGCAGCCGCGGCGTCCTCGACGTCGACGACTCCCCACTGACGGCGCAGCCGCTCGCGGTAGAGGCGGCCGTACCCGGTGGAACCGCCGTAGTTCACGTCGATGATCCCGATGCCGCGGCTGGTGAAGTACGCCTTCTCCAGGTCGAGCAGGCCGACGACGTTGGAGGTGGGGCCGCCGTGCACCCAGACCACGTACGGCGGGCGCTCGCCCTCCGGGCCCTCCGCGTCCGGGTTCGTCGGCGGGTACACCAGCGCGTGCACGACCCGCCCGTACTTGCCCTCCACCTCGACGTGGCGCGGAACCGGAAGGTAGGCCTCGTCCAGCGTGTCATCAAGCTCGGCGCGCAGTACCTCGAGCCGGGACGTCTCCACGTCCACCCGTATGACCGACAGTGGCTCTTTCGGGCCGCCGGCCAGGGCCGCGATCGAGGTGCCGTCCGCCGACAGCATCGGCGCGAACTCGGTCATCGGCAGGTCGAGGTCGGTCAGCTCGGAGGTGTCCGGATCCAGCACCCCGAGCCGCATGCTGCCGCGGCCGTGGGTGACCGCCAGGCGCCCGTCGCCGAGCACTGCGAACGGCCGCGCGCCGAGTTGCCACAGCGGGCCGGCGAACTCCTCCTCGGCCGGGTACAGCGCCTGCGGCGGCTCCCCGGTGAGCCCGACCTGGTAGATGTTCCACCAGCCGGTCCAGTCCGTCACCACGTACAGGCTGGTGTTGTCCCGCCAGGCCGGGGCCAGCACCGACTCCCGCAGGCCGCCCTTGACCAGCCTGCCCTGGCCAACAGATACCTGCCCGCCCTCCGCGCCCTTCCCGCCCCCACCCCCCTGGCTGACAACAGCGACCCGGAGCTCGGTGCCGTCCCACGGCATATGCGGGTGGTTCCACGAGATCCAGGCCAGGCGGGTGCCATCGGGTGACGGCGTCGGGAACGCGAAGAAGTCAGTGCCGGTCACCAGCTGCCGGACCGCCGACGGGTCCTCGGTGGCCGAGCCGTCGAGCGGCACGGCCACGATCGCCCGGGTGACCTTGCCGTTGAAGTGCTCCTCCTGCACGCACCAGATCTCGCGGCGGTTCGGGGCGAGCGCGAAGTCGCCGTAGCGCAGCCCGGCCTGGTCCAGGTGGGCGGCGACCGGATCCGGCGTGATCGGACGCGGCTCCTGCTTGCCGTCGGCGACGTCCGGCTCGGCCACATAGAGACGCTGATCCGCGTAGTTCGCGAACACGATCGCGTGGCCGCGCGGCGCCCGCCCGCCCGACCCGGCGGGCTGCACGGACGACCGGGGGACAGGCAGATAGGACAGGCCGCCGTACTCGTGCACGCGGGACCGGACATTCCAGGGCGCGGGCAGCACGTCGGCGAGCTTGCCGCCGGCCGCGCGGTGCACCACGGTTGCCCGGCCGCCCTCTTCCGGCCGCCCCTCCTGCCACCACACCTCGCCGCCAATGACGGTCGGGAAGGCGATCCGAAGCCGACCCCGGGCCACGTCTGCCGCCGTGATAGGAGACGGCCACGCACCGTACGGAACGCGCGGCCGCGTCGCCACATCCTCATCCTCGGCGGGCCGCTGCGTTCCGGCCCCTTCGTCTGCTCTGCCCACCGGATCCTTTGCGCCGCCCGCCCTGTGTGTCATAGGGATATGGTGCACCACCGGGCAGGCCGGCCTACCGGAGATTCGTTACAAGGTGATCAACGAAAGCGGAAACCCGGGAATTCACCGCAACAAGGCTCTCGCTGGCGCCCGATCTTGGCCTTAGCGGGCCCGCCGCGGCTAGATTGAACGGGTGGCTGACGCGGTCCGCTCACCGGGCACCTACGAGATCCGCACCTACGGGTGCCAGATGAACATGCATGACTCCGAGCGCCTGGCCGGCCTGCTCGAGGATGCCGGCTACCGGCGCGCGGCCTCGGGTGCCACCCCCGACGTGATCGTGTTCAACACCTGCGCGGTGCGCGAGAACGCCGACAACCGCCTGTACGGCAACCTGGGCCAGCTGCTGCCAGTCAAGAACAGGCATCCCGGCCTGCAGATCGCGGTCGGCGGATGCCTGGCGCAGAAGGACCGGGAGGTGATCACCGCCCGGGCGCCGTGGGTCGACGTGGTGTTCGGCACGCACAACATCGGCTCACTGCCGGCGCTGCTGGACCGGGCCAGGGTGCAGCAGCGGGCGCAGGTGGAGATCGTGGAGTCGCTGGAGCGTTTCCCTTCGGTGCTGCCCGCCCGCCGCGAGTCCGCCTACTCCGCCTGGGTGGCCATCTCGGTCGGCTGCAACAACACCTGCACGTTCTGCATCGTGCCGAGCCTGCGCGGCCGCGAGGAGGACCGCAGGCCGGGGGACGTGCTCGCGGAGATCCGGGCGCTGGTCGCCGACGGGGCGGTCGAGGTCACGCTGCTCGGGCAGAACGTCAACTCCTACGGCACGGCCTTCGGCGACCGGCTGGCGTTCTCCAAGCTGCTGCGCGCCTGCGGGGAGATCGAAGGCCTGGAGCGGGTCAGGTTCACCTCGCCGCACCCGCGGGACTTCACCGACGACGTGATCGAGGCGATGGCGCAGACGCCGAACGTCATGCCGCAGCTGCACATGCCGCTGCAGTCCGGCTCGGACGCGGTGCTGCGGGCGATGCGGCGCGCCTACCGCAGAGACAAGTACCTGGGGATCCTGGGCAACGTCCGCGCCGCGATCCCGGACGCGGCTATCACCACCGACATCATCGTCGGGTTCCCCGGGGAGACCGAGAGCGACTTCGCCGACACCCTGGACGTGGTGCGGCAGGCGAGGTTCGCCGGGGCGTTCACGTTCCGGTACTCGACCCGGCCGGGGACCCCGGCCGCCACGATGGACGAGCAGGTCCCAGCGGACGTGGTGCAGGACCGGTACGAGCGGCTCGTCGCGCTGGTCGAGGAGACGTCGCTGGACGGGAACCGGCGGTTCGCCGGGCGCGAGGTGGAAGTGCTCGTCGCCGACGGCGAGGGCCGCAAGGACGACGTGACGCACCGGATGTCCGGCCGCGCGCGGGACAACCGCCTGGTGCACTTCGCACCGTGGAGCACCATTCCGCGGCCGGGGGACGTCGTCACCACCGTGGTCACCCACGCGGCCCCGCACTACCTGATCGCGGATGGCGAGCCGCTGGCGGTCCGGCGAACCAGTGGTGGCGACGCGTGGGCTGCACGCCAGGCTCGCCACGACGGCCCCGGCAACGGAGCCGACGCGGGCTCCGACGGCCGGGTCCTGCTCGGCATGCCGGCCCTCGGCCGGCCCGCGTAGGCGTGCTCGCCGCCGCTGCCGTCTGCCCCCATCCGCCGCTGCTGGTGCCCGAGGCGATGGGCGCCGCAGGCCCGCACCGCGACGGCGATCTCGGTGCCCTGCTCGCGGCGTGCGACGCGGCCACCCTGGGACTGGCCGCCGCCGAGCCCGACGTGATCGTCGTTGTGGGCGGGGCCGCGACCACCGCGGCGTACGAGTGGTCGGCCGCTGGCAGCCTGCGGGAGTTCGGTGTCGGCTATGCCGTCGGCACCGGTGAGCCCGTGCTGCCGCTCTCCTTGACCGTTGGCTCCTGGCTGCTCCGGCGCGCGGGCCTGGACGGTGGCCGCGCGCGGTTCCAGGCCGTCGCGCGGGACGCCGCAGTCGCCGACTGCCTGCTGATGGGGGCCGAGCTGGCCATGCAGGCGCCGCGGGTGGCCATGCTCGCGATGGGTGACGGGCCTGCCCGGAGGGCCGTGGGCATCGAAGGGGCGGCCGACCCCGAGGTGGAGCGCTACGACGCCGAGGTGGCCGCCGCGCTCGCCGGTGCCGACCCGGTCCGGCTGGCCGGGCTCGTTCCCGCGCTCGACGACGAGCTCGTGGTCGCGGGCCGGGCGGCCTGGCAGGTACTGGCCGGGGCCGCCGAGGGGCGGCGGCTGGCCGGCCAGCTACGCTGCGCGGTTGCGCGATACGAGGTCAGCTACCTGGTGGCGTCGTGGGACGTCATCGGCTAGCCAGCCGGTTCAGGCGCTACATCTTGTCCGGGCCGGTGCCGGAATCCCAGCCCCCACCCGCCTCCCCTTCCCCCTTCATGCCCCCGTCGTATCCGTCCTCTCCGAAGTCGAAGTCGTCCTCGAAGAGGTCATCCTCGGCAGCGTCCTGGCCGTCGATGTCGTGGCTGTACCCGTCGTAGTCCGGTGTCGTGAGGTCGTCGGAGTACAGGCCGGCGTCCGGGGTGGTGTTGTCGTCCGGGTAACCGCCGGGCGTCTCGAAAGGCAACCCCATGATCACTCCCCCCGTACGCGCGGCCCCAGTGGCCGCGCCGTGTGCACGGGCATACCCTCCGCTGTCACACTGATGCCATGCCGCAGCCGGTGATCGCGATCGTGGGGCCCACGGCGGCTGGGAAGTCGGGGCTCTCACTGCAGCTCGCCCGGCTGCTGGACAGCGAGATCGTCAACGCCGACTCCATGCAGCTTTACCGGGGCATGGACATCGGCACGGCGAAGCTCCCGCCCGACCAGCGGGAGGGCGTGCCGCATCACCTGCTGGACATCTGGGACGTAACGGCCGCCGCGAACGTCGCCGAGTATCAGCGGCTGGCGCGCCGGGCGATCGACGCCATCCACGCCCGCGGCAGGCTCCCGATCGTGGTCGGCGGCAGCGGGCTGTACGTGCGCGCGGTCATCGACAATCTGGACTTTCCCGGCACCGACCCCGAGCTGCGGGAGCGGCTGGAGCACGAGCTCGCCGAGGTGGGCCCGGCGGCCATGCACGCGAAGCTTGCCCGCCTCGACCCGGCCGCCGCCGACGCGATCCTGCCCGGCAACGGGCGCAGGATCGTCAGAGCGCTCGAGGTGCTCGAGCTCTCCGGACGGCCGTTCAGTGCAACGCTGCCCAGCTACGAGGCCGTCTACGACGTCGTCCAGGTCGGCGTCGACCTGCCAAGGGACCGGCTCGACGAGCGGATCACGGCCCGGGTCGCCGGGATGTGGGCCGGCGGGCTGGTGGCGGAAGTCGCCAGCCTGGCCGAGGCGGGCCTGCGGGACGGCAGGACCGCCAGCCGCGCACTCGGCTACGCCCAGGTGCTGCGCTTCCTCGACGGCCAGTGGTCGCAGGAGGAGGCGGCGGCGCAGACCGTGAAGGCGACCCGCCGGTTCGCGCGGCGCCAGCTGTCCTGGTTCCGGCGGGACCCGAGGATCACCTGGCTGTCGGCCGGCGAACCGGAACTGGCTGGCCGTGCGATGGCTACGATCGAGTCATGCGGTTTGCCAAGGGCCACGGAACGGGCAACGACTTCCTGATCCTGCCCGACCCCGATGGCGCCATGGGGGTGCCGCCCGATCTCGTGGCGCGCCTCTGCGACCGGCGCACCGGGCTCGGGGCCGACGGGATCCTGCGGGTCGTCCGGGCGCACGCCGCCGGCGACGCCGTGCCGGGCGGGGCCGCCGGGCCTGCCGGGGCTGCCGAGTGGTTCATGGACTACCGCAATGCCGACGGCAGCGTCGCCGAGATGTGCGGCAACGGGATCCGGGTCTTCGCCCGCTACCTGCTCGATCACGGCCTCGCGGAAGGACCGGAGCTGGCCCTGGCGACGCGGGCCGGGCTGCGGCTGGTCCGTGCGGAACCGGGCGGCGAATACACCGTGGACATGGGTGCCCCGGTCGTGGGCGGTCACGCCGCCGCGGAGATCGGTTCCGGGCGGTACGACGGCCTGGCGGTGTCGCTCGGCAACCCCCACCTGGCCTGCGTGGTGGACCGCCCGGTCGCCGAGTTCGACCTGACCGCGGCGCCTGCGGTCGATCATGAACTGTTTCCGGACGGCGCCAACGTCGAGGTGGTCCGCATCCTGGGGGAGCGGCACCTGGAGATGCGCGTTCACGAGCGGGGCTCGGGCGAGACGATGTCCTGCGGCACCGGCGCGGTAGCGGCCGCAGCGGCCGCGACCGAGGCCGCAGCGACCGGGAGCAACGGCCAGCTTCGACCGGCTGGCGTATGGACCGTCGAGGTCCCCGGCGGCACGCTGACCGTCACCCTGACGCCGACGACCAGCCTGCTCACCGGTCCCGCGGTGATAGTCGCCGAGGGTGAGATCAACCAGGCCTGGCTGGCCGCGCAGGCGCCCGCCACCGCCACTGTCTAGATCGGCCGCCCACCGCAACCATCGCCACACTCTGAACCGCTGCCTACCGTGCGTAGCAACCGGCGGGTGCTTCAACGACGCTGCGTTACCTCCGACGGCGCCCGGCGGGTCGTGGCGGGCCTTGGTTCATGATCTGGGAGCGAAACGTGCAAATACACACCTCAGGCTCCCAGATCATGAAAAACGGCCCTCGCGGGCCACTGACAGAGCTTTGCGGGGGTGTCCGCAGCGTTTCTCGCGGAGATCCTGATCGGCCCCGCCGACCCGGCCGGCAATCCAGCCGGGTCGGCACCCCCCCGGGCCTCCCCCCAAGGCCGGCTCTCCCAGGCCGGCCCCTCGGGATGCCTGCTAGCCCAGCAGGCTGTCGAACTCGCCGTCCCTTGCAGCCGCCAGGAACGCGGAAAACTCGGCCGGAGCGCAGAGCAGGGCCGGTCCGGCCGGGTGCCGCGAGTTGCGTATCGCCACGGTCCCGTCGGCGAGCCCGGCCAGCTCGACGCAGTTGCCGCTTGGGTTGCTGTGCTGGCTCTTGCGCCAGGTCACGCTGTCAAACTGAGGATCGTTGGCGCTGTAAGCCACCAGGTCCACGTGGTGTCCTTTCTGCGGGGGAGTATCAACAAATGCAGGGACAAAACTCACCCAGCGGAACCGGTTCAGCTACCGCCAGCAACGTGGGTGCACTCCTGGATGCACGTGCATCAGTATTTGCAAATGCACATCCCGGGTGGCATCGTAGTCGATGTACCGGCTAACCGTCCGATCAATCAGGAGCAGCCCCGAGGTCTGCGAAATGTCGCACGGATACCCCCGCACCGTCTTGCAGGAAGGCTGGCACGGCGCCGCGCCGCCGTCGTCAGCAGGCCCAACTGACTTCTTCACCGCCGCATCCGTGCTGCCCGCTCCCAACTGGGTACGCCGCCAGGTGGTCTCCTGCCAGCCGGATCTGGGCCTTGCCGCCAAGGCGGCACGTGAGTTCAGCGCGCAGACGCTGCGGGGATGGGGCCTTCCGGTGCTGGCCGATGACGCCGCGGTAATCGTGTCCGAGCTGGTCAGTAACGCGATCCGGCATGGCGTCGGCGGCCGGAACTCCAGCGGCGCGGCCTACGACCGGATCGAGCTGATCTTGTGGCGCCGGTCGGGGCAGATCATCTGCGCGGTGACCGACCCGGGGACCGGCACGCCGGCCCTGGCGAACCCGGACCCGCTCGCTGAGCAGGGCCGCGGCCTGCACGTGGTCGAGGCGCTGGCCGCCACGTGGGGCTGGACCAGGCTTGGCGACTGCCGGAAGGCGGTCTGGGCCGCCCTCCCGGCCCCAGGGGCCGAGCCCGACCGGGCGGAGGCCGGCCACCAGCACGCACCGTGGGGGTGGCGCAGCCGGTCCGCCTGACCGGTGCCAGCGGCTTCAGGCATCGTCAGACCCGCCAGCCAGGCGCAGTCCGATCTCGACCAGCGTCCAGCCCGCCCGGTGCCTGACCGAGTTACGCGGGCCGGGGCGCTGCACGTGCCGCCTGGCCAGGTGCGCCTGGGCGCGCAGTTCGTCGGTGTGCTGGCTGACCATCTGTTCCATCTGGTGCGGGTACATGTCTTGTCTCCTTACATTTCGCCGACGGTCCGGCCTAGGCAGGCCCTCTCAGCGTTTCGGCGGTGCTCCGGCCCGGCTAAGCCCACTCAGCGCGTCGCTGGCTGGGCGGCCGTGGTCACGCGCACGTCGCCGCTGAGCGTGCGGCAGTTCAGCGTCATGTCGGCGCCGCCGCTCTCGTCGGCGGGCTCGAGTTCGCTGCTGGCCGACCCGGACAGGGTGGACAGGTCGAGGTAGACCCCGATGCCGGGCGGCACCGCCACGCGGATGTCCCCGGAAGTGGACTTGGCCTCGGTCCGGCTGCCGGACGCGGCGTCGATGCGGATGTCGCCGCTGACCGTGCTCACCCGCGCGGGGCCGGTGACCTGCCCGATGGTCACCTCGCCCGACGCGCTCTGCAGGTCAGCCTCGACCGCCTGGGCGACGTACACGTCGCCGGACGCCGTGGCGGCCCTCGCCACGCCGTTGACCAGGTCGGCGCTGACGTCACCGCTCGCGGTGTGGACGTCGAGGGCGCTGAGTTCTCCGGTGCACCGCACGTCCGCCGAGGCGGTATGCACCAGGCAGGACGAGCCCGCCGGCACCTCGACGGTGACGTCGAGCGAGCCGCCGCGGCCGATCCCGGACCGGTCCGGAGCGATGACCGACAGGGCGCCCTGGTCGAACTCCACCTGGGTGTCGTCGAGGAACCTCTCGGCCCTGCCTCCCGGCCGGCCGGTCTCGAGCGTCACAGTCGCGGTCTGTGTGGCCGCCGCCCGGACGGTCACGCAGCCGGCCGGAATGCGTACCCGCAGGTCAACCGGGTTGCTTGCGGGGAATTCCCATGAGGTCATGTCGTCAGATCCCTTCTTGAACGTGCTTGCTGGCCGGTCACGTCAGCTCCTGGCGTAGCCGGTGATTCGCTGCCCGGGACCCCTGCGGCCGGCCGTCTGGCCGGAGCGGCCCGGGTTGTCCAGGGCCCGGCCGGCCACCCGGACCAGCCAGGTGTTGACCGACGTGCCATCGCGCGCGGCGGCGGCCTCGATGCGGGTCTTGAGGGGGTCGGGCAGGCGCAGCGTCAGCCGCGCCGTGCCGGCGTCGGGGTCCGCGTCTCCCGCCTGAGCCGGTTCCTCGTACCTGTCGTCCTCGGGGGCGGTCAGCACGACGAACGACGGGTCGCCGTCGGCCAGCCGTACCTCGACCGCGGTGTCGCCGAGCCGGGCCGTGATGTCCGCGGCAGCGGCCGACAGCACGTCGAGCAGGGTCAGCCGGACCGAGGACTCCAGGGTCTCGGTGAGCAGTTCGGCGGCCCTGGCCACGTCCTCGCCCGCGAACCGGGTGATCGACGTGAGCTCGCCGCGCAGCTTCTCGACATAGTCTGACAGCTCCATGACGTCATAATGACATCATCTGACGTCAAAGTCAAAAAGAAATGACGTCGTACTGCGTCAAGGTGACATCTAAATGGCGTCGCGGCAGGTCAGTACTCTGATGAGCCTGAACGCGACGGTTCGTGCTCAGCCGAGCGACGCGCGGAACTCAGGTGCGCGCACGCCGCGCAACGACGCGTCGAGCACCTCGGCGATGTGCGCCATCGGCATCGGGGTGCCGCGCGCGGCAAGCGCCGAGGCGATCTGCATGCTGCAACCCGGGTTGGCCGACACGAGCAGGTCGGCCCCGGTGGCCGCGACCGCGGTCGCCTTGCGCTCGCCCAGCTCGCGGGCGGGCTCCGGCTGGACCAGGTTGTAGATCCCGGCCGAGCCGCAGCAGGTGCCGCCGTCGGCGATGTCGGCCAGGCGCAGCCCGGGGATCGCGGCCAGCAGAGCCCGCGGCTGCGCGGTGATCCGCTGGGCGTGCGCGAGGTGGCACGCGGCGTGGTAGGCGGCGGTCATCTCGAGCGGATGGCGCGGGGCCGCGGGGCCGAGCTCGGCAAGGAACTCGCTGAGGTCGCGGACCTTGGCGGCCATCGCGGCGGCCCGCTCGCTCCACGCCGGGTCGCCGGCGAGCAGTTCCCGGTAATCCTTCATCGCCGAGCCGCACCCGGCGACGTTCACCACGACCGCGTCCACGGCGGCGCGCTCGAACGTCTCGATCGTCTGCCGCGCGAACCTGACGGCCTCCGCCCGCCTGCCGCCGTGCAGGGACAGCGCGCCGCAGCAGCCCTGGCCGGCCGGGACGATGACGTCGCAGCCCTCGGCCGCCAGTACCCGCGCCGTGGCCGCGTTGACCTGGGGAAAGAAGACCCGCTGCACGCAGCCGGTGAGCATGCCGACGGTTGCGCGGCGGGTGCCGCGGGCCGGCACCCGCTCGGGCAGCCTCCCGCGGGCCCGCCTGCTGGCTGCCGGGCGCTGCGGCGCCAGCCGGAGCGCCGAGGCGATCTCGGGAGGCAGCCGGTCCGCCAGGCCGCTGCGGTTGATGAGGGCATCGAGGCGGGTCCGCTGGGCGGCGCGCAGCGGCGCGATGGCCACCCGCAGCCGTCGCGGGTAGGGAAACAGCCGGAAGATCGCCGCCCGCAGCGCCCGTTCCCGCGCGGACCGCGGGGGCAGCGTCGGGCCGTCGGCGGGCCGCTCCGGATCATCCTCGGTCCAGCCGCGGGCGGCCTCGATCAGCCGGTCATAGCGGACACCGGACGGGCACGCGGTGACGCACGCCATGCAGCCGAGGCAGCGGTCCAGGTGGTCGGCTGTCGCGGCGCCGCCCTCGGCGCCGTCGAGGATCTGGGTGATCAGGTGGATCCGGCCCCGCGGCGAGTCCATCTCCTCGCCCCACAGCTGGTAGGTCGGGCAGGCCGGCAGGCAGAACCCGCAGTGCACGCAGTCGCTGGCGAGCGAGCGCAGCTCGCCAGACCCCTCGATCGGCACCGGGCCCTGACCGGATTCCTGCACTGCCATCAGATCCCTCCCGCGAACCGGCCAGGAGCCATCATGTGCTGGGGGTCGAACTGGTCCTTGACCGCCCGCATCAGGCCGAGCCCCGGCACCGGGCCCCACAGGTCGACGGCGGCGCGTACCTCGGCCGGGGCGTGCAGCACGACCGCGCTGCCCCGCTGCGGCGGTGCGCCGGGCAGGGAGCTGCCCCCGCTGCCCCGCTGCTGCGGTGCGCCGGGCAGCGAGCCGCCCCCGCTGCCCACCGCGGCGCGCAGGTGCGACACGAACCGCGCCACCGCGGATGCCGGCGCGCCCTCGGCCACGGCCGCGTAGAGCACACCGGCCGCGGCCGAGCCGCCGATCGCCGGGTCGATCCCCGCCGCCGCCGCGGCGGCGTCAACCGCGCCGAGCACCCGGGCGAGCTCGGCTGCCCAGAACGCCACCCTGATCAGCGTGCCGTCCGCCGCGGCGGCGGCGCCGCCGCGCCACCAGCCCGGCGGGAAGGGTGACGCGGACGGGAGGGGTGAGGCGGGCGGGTCGGGTTGGGGGGGCGGGCAGGGTGCAGCAGCACCGGAGCCGAGCAGCTCGGTCATCCGCGCCGTGCGTTCGGCCACTCCCTCGGCGTCGCCCTCCAGCAGTACGCCGACCCGGAACGGTTGCCCCCGGGCCGGGCGGTCCAGCTCCACGGCCGACGGTGCGAGCGGCGACCCGGCAGCCGCGGCGACCGCGGCCCGCGCCTCGTCCGGGCCGGCGGCGTCCAGGGTGACGAACGATGTCGCGGCGGGCTGGGGGTGCAGCCGGAACGCGGCCTCCACGATCAGGCCGAGGGTTCCGTACGAGCCCGCGAACAGCTTGCCGAGGTCGTAGCCGGCCACGTTCTTGACGACCTTGCCGCCGGACGAGGCCACGGTCCCGTCCGCGCGCACCACCGTGATCCCGATCGCAAGGTCGCGCGGCGTGCCGTAGCGCAGCCGCAGCGGGCCGGCCGCGCCGGTCGCGAGGACCCCGCCGATCGTTCCTGCCCCGGTGCCGTGGGGAGGGGCGGGGTGCGTGGTGCCGTGGGGAGGGGCGGGGTGCGTGGCGCCGCGGGGAGGGGCGGGGTGCGTGGTGCCGCGGGGAGGGGCGGGGAGGGCGGTGCCGTCGGCCGGGCCGGGCCGGGGGGCGGCGGCGGGGGGATCGAGCGCCAGCCGCTGGCCCGCCTCGGCGAGCACGTTGGCGAGCTGGTCCAGGCCGACCCCGGCTTGCACCCGGACCACCAGGTCACCGGCGGCGTGCTCGAGCACCTTGTTCATTCGCGAGGTGTCGACCACCAGGTCACAGGCCAGGCGGAGTCCCCCAGGCGAGCCTGGTTCCGGAACCGCGCGGCACGGCCGTCATGCCCAGCGACGAGGCTGCCGCCAGTACCGCGGCCGCCTCGGTCACGCCGGCGGGACGCGCCACGAACCGCGGCGCCACCCCGGCGACCGCGTCGCCCGGCCCGGCCTCGCTGACGTCCGCGCACGCGTCCGCGAGCGCCTCGGGGATCCGACCGGCCACGGGGCGTCCCGTTCCGGGAATCAAAATTGATCCACCTTCCCCGACGCAACCAGCGGATGCGGTTCGCGCCGGACGCCGGGAACCTCGCCGCACAGCCGCGGCGTCGGGAAGATCTTGCCCGGATTGCACAGGCCAGCCGGGTCGAACGCGCAGCGCAGCAGCTGCATCGTGTCCAGGTCGCCTGGCCCGAACATCTTCGGCATGTACTTGGACTTGTCCACGCCAACCCCGTGCTCGCCGGTGATCGAACCGCCGTGGGAGATGCACAGGTCGAGAATGGCGCCGGACACCTCCTCGGCCGCCTCCTCCGCGCCCGGCTTGGCGTCGTCGAACAGAACCAGCGGGTGCAGGTTGCCGTCGCCGGCGTGGAACACGTTCGCGACCCGGACCCCGGACGCGGCAGACAGCTCGGCGATCCGGTCGAGGACCTCGGGCAGCGCGGTCCGCGGCACCACGCCGTCCTGCACGATGTAGGCCGGGCTGATCCGGCCCACCGCGGCGAACGCGGACTTGCGCCCGGTCCAGATCGCCGTGCGCTCGGCCGCGTCGTGCGCCGCCCGGATCTCGTAGGCGCCCTCCTTCTCGCAGATCGCCCGCACCGCTTCGGTCTCCCGCCGCACGTCTTCTGCGGGCCCGTCGAGCTCGACGATCAGCACCGCGCCGGCTCCATCGGGGTAGCGGCAGGCCACTGCGGCCTCGGCGGCCTCGATCGCGAGCGCGTCCATCATCTCGATCGCGGCGGGCAGGATGCCGGAGCCGATGATCGCGGAAACCGCGGCACCACCGGCTCCCATGGTCCGGAACGCGGCCAGCAGGGTGGTCACCGCTTCCGGAATCCTGGTCAGCTTCACGATGATCTTGGTAGCGATGCCGAGCGTGCCCTCGGAGCCGATGAACGCGCCGAGCAGGTCATAGCCGGGGGCGGCGCCGGTGCCGTCGCCCAGCCAGACCAACTCCCCGTCCGGGGTCACGACCTGCAGGCCGGTCACGTGATGCACGGTGAAGCCGTTCTTGAGGCAGTGCGCCCCGCCGGAGTTCTCCGCCACGTTGCCGCCGATCGAGCACACCACCTGGCTGGACGGGTCGGGCGCGTAGAACAGCCCGAACGGCTCAGCAGCCTTGCTCACGGCCAGGTTGGTGACGCCGGGCTCGACGATGGCCCGCCGGCTCTCCTGGTCGATCGCGATGACGCGGCGCATCTTGGAGGTGACGATCAGGACGCCGTCGGCCCGGGGGAGCGCCCCGCCGGACAGGCCGGTGCCCGAGCCGCGGGCCACGAACGGGATCTTCGCCCGGGCGCAGACGGCGACGATGGCCGCGACCTGCTCGGCCGTGGTCGGCAGCACCACAAGGCCGGGGGAGCACCGGTGCGAGGTGAGCCCGTCACACTCGTACGTGGCCAGCTCCGCCGGATCGGTCAGCACGTCGCGGCGCCCGCAGATGTCGATCATCTGGGGGACCAGAGCGTTGATCGCGGCCCCTGCCACCTCGGCTGCCCCCTTCGTCTGCCTGGGTGCCCCGGCCGTGCCGCGGGTTGCCTGCGCGGTCATGGTCTCGCCTCCAGCCCTGCTCCGTCCCCCAAGCGTGCGCCTCACCGGCCGGGTTTGCCAATCTCGACGGCCGCGGGCGCTTCCCTGCGGCCCAGTCGCGTAGACCGGATCGGTATGGCGAAAGTTACTCAAAGCGCTCACCTTGCCCGGCCGATGGAGCGCACCCTTGCTAGATTGAGGCACGCTCACCGGACGGGAGCACGATGGCGATCGCGGGACCACGCCCGGCGGGCGGGGATGGTTCGCCAAGGCGCGCAGGGCGCGGCTGGGCGCCGCACGCCGCTGCCGCCGTAGTTCTCGTGGTGGGCCTCGGCATCACGATCACGCTCTCCGTGGTGACGTCGAGCGGACATCAGCGGACCAACGCCAAGCTGCTCGCCCTGGAGACGCGGCTGATCAGCGATGACATTGCGGCGGCGGAACCGCTCTACGTCGAGGATCACCTGGGCGGTGCCGCGAGCCTCGCGGCCGCGACGGACGGCAGCGCCGCGACGTTCGCCCGCGAGCTGAGCGGTTCGGGCACGGCCAATGGGGCGTTCGTGACCGCCTCCCTGTGGCGCCTCGGCGGGACGTTGCCGCGGCAGATCACGCGCGTGGGCACCGGCGGCATAACGCTGCTGACCACCGCCGCGCGCGGCACGCTCATCGCCTACACTGACGGCCTGGTTGAGCGCCGGGGTGAAACCCTGGACACCGGGCTGAAGCGGCTCCTGCAGACCGCGACCGACCGGTGCGGCTCCTCCCTCGACGACCTGCTCACCAGCCTCGTTTCTGAACTCACCGGTGACTCGCCGACCGACGACATAGCGTTGATTGGGCTGAGATGGCTGAACTAGATCCTGCCGATGAGGCGTACTGCGCCGCGGAAGTGTCCCGGGAAGACGGCACCGCGGTGATTCGCCTGTCCGGCGAGCTTGACATGGTGTCCGTGGAAAACGTCCGCTCGGTCATCGAGGGGGCGCTGGCCGGCCGGAGCGAGCGGCTGGTCTTCGAGGTCAGCGGGCTGGAGTTCATGGACAGCTCCGGCATAGCGCTGCTGATCTCCATGACCAGGAAGGTCAAGGCCGTCGAGGTCAGGAACCCCACCGCGATCGTCCGCCGGATCATCGAGCTGACCGGCCTCACCGATATCTTGCTCATGGTGCCGTGAGCATTGACCGCAGCTTCGCACCGGACGCCGCGTCCATCCGCGCGGCGCGGCGGTTCGTGCTGGCTGCGGTCGACGGCGCGGCGCCGGAGCTGCGCGACGCGATCTCGGTGATGGTGTCCGAGCTCGCGATGAACGCGGTTCAGTACGCGTGCACCACGTTCGTGGTGAGCATCGACCTGACCGGCGACAGCCTGCGCGTGGCGGTGACCGACTCCGGCGGCGGGAGCCCCGAGGCGCAGCCGCTCCCGCCCGCCAGCAGCCCGCACGGCCGCGGCCTGTTCCTCGTTGACCGGCTGGCCGACGAGTGGGGCGTCAGCCCGGCGGCCGACGGGCCGGAGCGGACCGTCTGGTTCCGGGTCGCGATGCGCAGCTCTCAGGGCATGCGCTCGTAGGCCGGAATGGTCAGGAAGTCGGCGTAGTCGTCCGCGAGGGCGACCTCCTTGAAGAGCGCCACGGCCTGGTCGAACTGGGCTGGGTCAAAGGCGGCGCCGTACTGCTCGCGGATGCCGGCCAGTTCCTCGGTGATGATCTGCTCTACCAGCCCGGCAGTGACCTGCTGGCCCTCGGCCAGGGACACGTCGTTGTGCAGCCACTGCCACACCTGGGACCGGGAGATCTCCGCGGTGGCCGCGTCCTCCATCAGGTTGAAGATCGCCACCGCGCCGGTCCCTGCCAGCCAGTTGGCCAGGTACTGCAGGCCCACGCTGATGTTGTTGCGCAGCCCGGCCTCGGTGATCCCGCCAGGGGTCTTGTCGACCGCCAGCAGGTCGGCGGCGCTGACCTCGACGTCGTCCCGCAGCTTGCCGAGCTGGTTGGGCCGGTCGCCGAGCACGGCGTCGAACACCTCCTGGCAGACCGGCACCAGGTCGGGGTGGGCGACCCAGGAGCCGTCGAAGCCGTCGCCGGACTCGCGGGCCTTGTCCTCGCGGACTTTGGCCAGCGCTTTAGCGTTGACCTCGGGATCGCGCCTGCTCGGGATGAACGCCGCCATGCCGCCCATCGCGTGCGCGCCCCGGTCGTGACAGGTCTTGACCAGCAGCTCGGTGTAGGCGCGCATGAACGGCGCGGTCATCGTCACCGCGTTGCGCTCCGGCAGGACGAAGTCGCGGCCCCGGGTGCGGAACTTCTTGATGATGCTGAACAGGTAGTCCCACCGGCCCGCGTTCAGCCCGGCGCTGTGCTCGCGCAGCTCGTAGAGGATCTCGTCCATCTCGAACGCCGCCGGGATCGTCTCGATCAGCACCGTCGCCCGGATCGTGCCGCGGGGGATGCCCAGCCGGTCCTGGGCCAGGTTGAAGGCGTCGTTCCAGAGCCGCGCCTCCAGGTGGCTCTCGTTCTTGGCCAGGTAGAAGTACGGTCCCTTGCCCTTGTCCAGCTGCCGCCGGGCGCAGTGCGCGAAGTACATCGCGAAGTCGAACAGGCTGCCGGAGACGCGCTGCCCGTCGACAAGCACGTGCTTCTCGTCCAGGTGCCAGCCCCGCGGCCGCACCACGATCGTGGCCAGCTCAGCGTCCGGCCGCAGCCGGTAGGACTTGCCGTCGGCACTGGTGAAGTCGATCTCCCGGTCCAGCGCGTCCTTCAGGTTCAGCTGGCCGGTGACCATGTTGTCCCAGAGCGGGGTGTTCGCGTCCTCGAAGTCGGCGAGCCAGACCCGCGCGCCCGAGTTGAGCGCGTTGATCGTCATCTTCTTGTCGGTCGGCCCGGTGATCTCCACCCGCCGGTCGACCAGGCCGGGCGCCGGCGGCGCCACGTGCCACGACGCGTCGTCCCTGACCCGGCGGGTTTCGGGCAGGAAGTCCAGCGTCGCGCCGTCGATGAGTTCCTGCTGCCGCCGGGCCCGGGCGGCCAGCAGCTCGCTGCGCCGCGGGCCGAGCTCCCGGTGCAGCTGCGCCAGCAGGCCGAGCGCCTCATCGGTCAGGATCTCGTCGTACCGGTCACCCGCAGGGGCGGTGATCTGGACGCCGTCGGTCTCGGTCACGCTTGCTCCTCCCGAAAGGCATGCTGGGCGGGCCTGCGCGGCCAGCGCCGCCCGGCCCTGGTCACGACGCTACCGGTCCCGACGCTAACCGTCGCCGGCCGTGACGGTCAAAGTCCCGCCGCGGGTTTGCGCACCAGCCGCTAGAGCTTCGCCACCATCGCGCGGGCTATCGGGACCAGCGAGGGCGGCGCGTCCCCAGCGCTCATGTCGCAGTCCACCATCACCAGCCCGTCGTTACCGACTCGGGCCAGCAGGATGTACTGCGCGCCCAGGCCGGTAGGTCACCCGCCAGCCGGACGGCAGCGCCTCGGACGAGGGCAGGATCTCACGGAGCTGGTACTGGTTCGGGGTACCCGCGGGCACGTTCGGCCCCTTGAGCAGCACCACGGCGGCGACGACCACGATGACTACAGCCAGGGCCAGGCCGCCGCCCAGCCCGATCCACAGCTTGGTGTGAGACCGATGGGTCGGTGGCTCCTGGCTGCCGCCGCTCCCCGCAGGATTCCAGTCCGTCATCTGCATCCCCCATAGCTCCGTGAAAACGCCCCCGGGACGCGATGACGGCGTCGCATGCGGCCGGGGCCGGATTGGGAAATGTTAGAAGCTATTGCGCTGTTATGCCGTATATAGCCCAAAACGGGGAAGATGGCCTGCCGGGCCTGCCGCCTCGGCGGCATCGGCAGGCAGGGCCGCAGTCCGGGTCACATTTGCCGCGCACACAGCGTTAGAGCAGGTGGAGGGTTAACTAGATGACCGTGAGCCCTCGCCGTGGGACCATCGTGAACGACCGGCGGTCGGCCGCGATCGACCCGAGAGCCTAGCCTTGGAGGAAGATGTCCGTTCCATCGAGCCAGATGCCCATGATCCCGACGACGGGTGACCCGGCCGAGCCGGACGACCTTGATCGACCGGAACTGCCTGATCAGCCGGAACTGGACGCGGGCCAGCTCGACCTGGAGGACCGGCACGCGCTGCGTCGCGTCGCCGGGCTGTCCACCGAGCTCCAGGACGTCACCGAGGTCGAGTACCGCGAGCTGCGGCTGGAGCGCGTGGTGCTGATGGGGGTCTGGACCGACGGGACCCTAACCACGGCGGAGAACTCGCTCCGCGAGCTGTCCCGGCTCGCCGAGACCGCCGGGTCGCAGGTCCTCGACGGCCTGATCCAGCGGCGGAGCCGACCCGACACGGCGACCTACGTCGGCGCGGGCAAGGCGGCCGAGCTGGCCGAGCTGGTGGCGTCGACCGGGGCGGACACGGTCATCTGCGACGGCGAGCTCGCGGCCAGCCAGCTGCGCAGGCTTGAGGGCATCGTGCGGGTCAAAGTCGTCGACCGGACCGCACTGATCCTCGACATCTTCGCCCAGCACGCCCGCAGCAAGGAAGGCAAGGCCCAGGTCGAGCTCGCGCAGCTGCAGTACCTGCTGCCCCGGCTGCGCGGCTGGGGCGAGACGCTGTCCCGGCAGGCCGGAGGCCGGGTGGCTGGCGGCGGCGGGATCGGCACCCGCGGCCCCGGTGAAACGAAGATCGAGACCGACCGGCGCCGGATCCGGTCACGCATCACCAAGCTGCGCCGCGAGCTGGCCGAGATGGCCGTCGGGCGGGAGGTGCAGCGTGGGCAGCGGCGCAGGCGGGAAGTCCCCTCGGTCGCGATCGCCGGGTACACCAACGCGGGCAAGTCGAGCCTGCTCAACCGGCTTACCGGAGCGCACGTGCTGGTGGACGACTCGCTGTTCGCCACGCTCGACCCGGCCGTGCGGCGCGCGCGGACCCCGGCGGGCCGGGCGTTCACGCTCACCGACACGGTGGGCTTCGTCCGGCATCTGCCGCATCAGCTCGTCGACGCGTTCCGGTCCACGCTGGAAGAGGTCACCGACGCGGATCTGATCCTGCACGTCGTCGACGGCTCCGATGCCGACCCGCGGGCCCAGATCGCGGCCGTCCGCGAGGTGCTTGCTGAGATCGGCGTCGGCGACGTTCCCGAGATCGTGGTGATCAACAAGGCCGACCAGGCCGACCCGATCGAGGTGGAGGGGCTGCGGCTGTCCGAGCGCGGAGCGGTGGTGGTTTCCGCCCATACCGGGGACGGCATGGACGAGCTGCTCCGCGAGATTGACCGGCTGCTCCCGCGGCACGACACGGAGGTCGTCGTCACGGTCCCTTATGACCGGGGCGATCTCGTCTCCCGTGCGCACCAGGAGGGCGAGGTGCTCGCCGTCCGGCATGGGACGGACGGCACCGAGCTCACCGCGCGCGTCCCCCCGGGCCTCGCGGCGGAACTTGGCCGCCTCGCCGCGTCGGCCGCGTCTAGCTGACACAAACCAATCCGGCGCCGGCCTCGGCAGCCCGAATACCGGCACTTGCCGCATACGGGTATGCAATCCTTTGCAGTTCTTAATGTCGCGATAATCACGCAATTACGTGGTGGAAGTTCGAAGTTGGGTAAGTGGCCGTTGAATTCTGCGGCCGGACATTTTTGGCCGGTGCGGGAACGCCGCTATCGGACTCCGGTGGCAGTGCAGGCCACGGCCGGCGGGCGCCGCCCAGCGGCCACCCTGAACTCCGGCGGGCAAATAGCCAGGTCGAAAGCGCCGAATCGCGGTGGCACAAGGGTACTGTTAAGCGGTCGGCGCAGGTCAGCGGAAAAGCGCGGCGGCCGGGTCCCGGCTGGTCGTGGGCACGGTTGTCGGGGCATGAGTGTCCGGCCAGGGCCGTCTCGGCCCGCGCCCGATCGGTGCAGGTCCGCTTCGTGTACAGGGCTTGGCGGTTCTGTCTGGCGCTGCCCTGAGGGGGCGGTGGCAACTCCCCGCATGCGGAAGAGCACGCAGCGTTTTTGAGCCGCCATTCAACCATGGCAAATCTGCGTGCGCCTCTGTACAACGGCCCTCTTGTGCAATAGCGTGACTCAACCGATATTGTTGGTTGGCGTATCAGCAGCGTTCTATAGATCGTCCAAACTGAGTGTTTGTCGGTGCAGGTGCACCGGGACACGAGTCATAGCAGGTGACCGCTCATGGCCAACCGGACCATCACCCGAACCGCTTTCCCGCAGGGAGGCGCCGGACGGTGACCGTTCGCTTGCTCACCAACATCGGCCGGCTCTGGACCGGTTCCGAAGTGTGGAGCAATGCGGCCATTCTTGTCCATAACGACCGTATTGCCTGGGTTGGTCCGGCATCAGAACTTCCGGGCAGCATTCCCGGCGTGATCGCAGACATCGTCGATGTCGACCACGTCGAGAACCTCAACGGCGGACTGGTGACGCCTGGGCTCATCGACGCGCACACGCACCCCGTCTACGCGGGCAACCGGTATGCGGAACTGGCGATGCGGGCCAGCGGCTCCTCGTCCGCGGACATCGCGGCTGCCGGCGGCGGGATGGCCTCCACGGTCACCGTGACCAGGGGGACAGACCCCTGGACGCTGTGTGACGCGGTGCGGGCACGGCTGCGCAACTGGATGCTGAGCGGCACTACGACGATCGAGGCCAAGACCGGCTACCACCTGACCAGGGACGGTGAGCTGGCGGACATCCGACTGCTGCGCTCGCTCGAAGGCGAGCACGGCGTGCCGCGGGTGCACGCGACGTTCCTGGCTGCGAACGCGGTGCCGCCCGAGTACTTCGGCCGCCGCCACGACTACATCGATGCGGTCAGCGGCTGGTGCGCGGACGCGGCCGTCGCCGGTGCCGACAGCGTGGACGTGTACTGCGACGACGGGCGCTTCACCGAGCGGGAGGCCCGCTGGGTGCTCAACGCGGGCCGGCAGGCGGGCCTGCTGCCCCGGCTGCACGCGTGCGGTGACCCGCGCAACGGGGCGGCCAGGCTCGCGGCCGAGATCGGCTGCGCATCGGCCGACCTGCTGCAGGAGGCCGACGAAAAGGACGTGACCGCGCTGGCACGGGCAGGCGTCGCCGCCGTGCTCTGCCCGGCCACCTCGCTGAAGACCGGCCGCATCCCGCCGGTCCGCAGCCTGCTCGACAAGGGCGTGGCGGTCGGGCTCGGGTCTGACCACTCGCCCGGCGGCGTCGGGATCACATCCATGCCGCTCGTGATCGCGCTGGCCGTGTCGCACTTCGGGATGACCGTCACCGAGGCGCTGCGCGCGGCGACGATCGGCGGTGCTCACGCCCTCCGCGCACCCGACCGCGGCGCCATGGTCCGCGGCAGGTTCGCGGACATCGTGGCCTGGGACGCCGATCACGAAGGCGCGTTCGCCTGGGCCTACGGCCTCAAGCCGGTCCGCGTGTGGCGGGGCGGCGAGCCGGTGACTGCCTGAGCTCGGCAGCGGCGATTCGTTCGTGGCATGCTGCAGGCATGCCCCCAGCTTCTGCAGCCGGTGCCGCGGTGACAGTGATCGTCGGAGACGAGGAGCTGCTGGTCGAGCGCGCCGTACACGCGGTCGTGGCCGAGGCCGGAGCCGCCTCGGCCGAAACACCGGACGTGCATGATGTGCGCGCCGCCGACCTGCGGCCCGGTGACCTGCCCATGCTCACCGCGCCGTCGCTGTTCGGCGGTGGCTGCCTGGTCATCGTCCGGTCGGCCCAGGAGGCCACCAAGGACGTCGCCGCGGAGCTGGCGAGCCAGCTGGCCGCGCCGCCGCCGGAGGTGACGTTCGTGCTCACCCATTCCGGCGCTGCCAAGAACAAGTCGCTGCTGACCGGCCACGGCGGCCGACGGGTCGACTGCCCGGCGGTCAAGCGCTTCGGCGAGCGGCTCGACTTCATGCGCTCCGAGTTCGCCCGGGCCGGGCGGAAGGCGGACGACGGAGGGCTGCGCGCGCTGCTCGACGCCGTCGGAAACGACCTGCGCGAGCTGGCCGCGGCGTGCAGCCAGCTCGCCGCCGACACCACCGGGGTGATCAACCAGGGCGTGGTGGCGCAGTACTACCGCGGCCGGGCTGAGGCGACCGGGTTCACCGTCGCCGATCGCGCGGTCGAAGGGAAGCTGGGCGAGGCGCTCGCCCAGCTGCGCTGGGCCCTGGCCACCGGGGTCTCGCCGGTGCTGATCACCAGCGCCCTGGCGCAGGGGGTCAGGGCGCTCGGCCGGGTGGGCACGGCGGCACGGACCAGGGGCCCGGACGCGCTGGCGTCCGAGCTCGGCATGCCGCCGTGGAAGGTGGACCGGGTGCGCCAGCAGCTCAGGGGCTGGACAGCCGAGGGCGTCGCCCAGGCGCACTCGGTCGTGGCGCAGGTCGACGCCCAGGTTAAGGGCGAGGGCGCGAGCCCGGGTTACGCGCTGGAGCGCGCGATCACCGAGATCGTGGCCTGCCGCTCGGGCGGCTGACCCGCGGCGGGCCGGACAGCTGATGCTGACCGGCGCCGGCCGCGTTGGTCTTGCCCGCGGCCGACCGGTCAGCTGATCCGTGACGGCCGACGCCGACCGGTCAGCTGATCCGTGATGGCCGGCGCCGACCGGTCAGCTGACGTTGAGCTGCGCGGCGCGCTTGGAGATCGCCGACTTGCGGTTGGCCGCCTGGTTCTTGTGGATGACGCCCTTGCTGGCCGCCTTGTCCAGCTTGACGAACGCGGCCCGCATGGCCTGCGTGGCCTTCTCTTCGTCGCCCGCGTCTGCTGCCTCACGGAACTGGCGCACCGACGTCTTAAGCGCCGACTTGACCGCCTTGTTGCGCTGGCGCGCCTTTTCGTTCTGCTTGTTGCGCTTGATCTGGGACTTGATATTCGCCACGCGTGTGCCTCGCTAGGAGTTTGTGAGCTCTGTCGGATATGCCCGCCGCGACGAAACCGCGGCGTCGCACCCGGCAGAACACTGCGGGCATGCGGGCAGCCGACTGGCAAGGGTATCCGAGATAGGCCCGGCCGCTCAAACCGGCCCGATCTCGCCGTGCTGGGGGGCTAGCTTAAGGCAACGCGAAGTGATCAGCGACAGCAGCGACGCGGGGTGGCCGGCGCTGGCGGCGGGCTGCTGTCGTTCTTGCGGTGCCGAGGGGCGGCGGCGGGCTGCTGTGGTCGTGGCGATGCCCGAGGGGCAGCAGTGGCGCTTTGAACGGCAATCGAACGTCCGTCCGAGATGGGCCCGGGCCGCCTGCTGGCCTCGGCATCCGCTCCGGCATGCAACCATAGACGGCGACAAGGATCTGCCAGCGCGCACGTCGAGCCCGATGGCCGATCGGACCGAGTCCTGCGGGAGCAGCCACCCATGCCCGAGCCTGGCCGTACCGACCAGGCGGTGATCCGCAATTTCTGCATCATCGCCCACATCGATCACGGCAAGTCCACGCTCGCGGACCGGATGCTCCAGCTCACCGGCGTCGTGGGCGAGCGGCAGATGCGCGCGCAGTATCTGGACCGGATGGACATCGAACGCGAGCGCGGCATCACGATCAAGAGCCAGGCGGTCCGGCTGCCCTGGCGGGGCAGCGACGGCCGCGAGTACGTGCTGAACCTCATCGACACCCCGGGCCACGTCGACTTCTCTTACGAGGTGTCCAGGTCGCTGGCCGCCTGCGAGGGCGCGGTGCTGCTGGTGGACGCCGCGCAGGGCATCGAGGCGCAGACCCTGGCCAACCTGTACCTCGCGCTCGAGGCCGACCTGGTCGTGATCCCGGCTCTGAACAAGATCGACTTGCCGGCGGCCGAGCCGGAGAAGTACGCGGCCGAGATCGCGGGCCTGATCGGCTGCGACCCTGCCGACATCCTCCGGGTCTCGGCCAAGACCGGCGAGGGCGTCGCCGAGTTGCTGAACACCGTCGTGGAGAAGGTGCCGCCGCCGTCCGGCGAGCTCGACGCGCCGGCCCGGGCCATGATCTTCGACTCGGTATACGACACCTACCGCGGCGTGGTCACGTACGTCCGGGTCGTGGACGGCCGGCTGTCCCGGCGCGAGAAGACGTTGATGCTGTCCACCAAGGCGGTGCACGAGACCCTCGAGGTCGGCGTGATCTCGCCGGAGCCGGTTCCGTCCGACGGCCTGGCGGCCGGCGAGGTCGGCTACCTGATCACCGGCGTGAAGGACGTGCGCCAGGCGCGCGTCGGCGACACCGTCACGAGCGCCGGCAGTCCAGCGGCCGAGCCGCTGCCCGGCTACGACCACCCCAGGCCGATGGTGTTCTCGGGGCTGTACCCGGTGGACGGGGACGACTACCCCGAGCTGCGTGACGCGCTGGACAAGCTCCGGCTGAACGACGCCTCGCTGGTCTACGAGCCGGAGACGTCGACAGCACTCGGGTTCGGCTTCCGCTGCGGGTTCCTGGGCCTGCTGCACATGGACATCGTCAGGGAGCGGCTGGAGCGGGAGTTCGACCTGACGCTGATCTCCACCGCGCCGAACGTCGTCTACCGGGTGGTGCTGGAGACGGGCGATGAGCTGACCGTCACGAACCCCAGCGAGTTCCCGGATGGCAAGATCGGCAAGGTCTTCGAGCCCGTGGTGCGGGCGACGGTGCTCGCCCCCAGCGACTACATCGGCACGATCATGGAACTGTGCCAGGGCAGGCGCGGCGCGCTGCTCGGCATGGACTACCTGTCCGCCGACCGGGTCGAGATCCGGTACACGATGCCGCTCGGCGAGATCATCTTCGACTTCTTCGACCAGCTGAAGTCGCGCAGCCGGGGCTACGCGTCACTCGACTACGAGCAGGCCGGCGAGCAGGAGGCCAATCTGGTGAAGGTCGACATCCTGCTGCAGGGTCAGCCGGTGGACGCGTTCAGCCAGATCGTGCACGCGGACAAGGCACGCGAGTACGGCCTGGCGATGACCGCCCGGCTGAAGGAGCTGATCCCGCGGCAGCAGTTCGAGGTGCCGATCCAGGCGGCCATCGGCGCGCGGGTGATCGCGCGGGAGAACATCCGCGCGATGCGCAAGGACGTGCTCGCCAAGTGCTACGGCGGCGACATCACCCGCAAGCGCAAGCTGCTGGAGCGGCAGAAGGAAGGCAAGCGCCGGATGAAGGTCATCGGCCGGGTCGAGGTGCCGCAGGAGGCCTTCGTCGCGGCGCTGTCGACCGAGCAGCAGGGCCCGGAGAAGCGCCGCTGAGTGCTCGGGGTCAGCTCCGCGCGATCGCGGACACGATCGCGACGATGAACAGGCAGGCCACGACCAGCACGGCGAAACCTGTCCAGCCGAGCACCAGCCCCACGGTGGCCAGGCCCTTACCGTCCTCGCCGGTGCGGCGTATCTCGCGGCGGGCCATGTGGCCGAGGACGATCGCCGGGATCGTGCTCAGAAAGCCGGTGAAGGGCTGGCCGATGCCGCACGCCAGCGATGCGATCGCGAGCGCGTTGGTCCTGGCCGGCGTCGGCGCGACCGGCCAGGCGGGCTGGGCGAGATGCCCGCCGGGGAGGTCGGCGGTGACCCTGGCCAGGTCGCCGAGCGTGCGCGCGGCAAACGCCTGGCCCGCCCGGCTGTCGTACTCCTCCTTGGTCAGCCTGCCCTCGGCGTAGCCGGCCTTGAGCACGTCGACGGCGCGATCCCGGTCAGCGCTGGACGCCAGCAGGTAGGCGTTGCCCCCGGCGGGAATCCCCAACCCCGATCGCGCCGTCATCGCCTGCCTCCAGCTCCCCGATGCCGCCAGCTTAACCCGCCCTTCGGCGGCCCGGGTGGGGTGGCGCCGCCTGGGTCGGCTCCGGGGGGCGGATCGGGTGGCGTCGCTGGCCGCGGATCGGGTGGCGTCGCCAGCCGCGGTTCGACCGGCGGCTCAACCGCGGCTACCGTTCCGGTGTGTCCCCAGGTCCGCCACCGGAAGGCGCGCCCGTCCCCGCCGACGGCGCGCTGCCACCGGACGCCCTTGCCGGGTCCGGCGGGCGCCCGTTCGGCGTCTACGTGCACGTGCCGTTCTGCGTGACCCGGTGCGGTTACTGCGACTTCAACACCTACACCGCCGACCAGCTTGGGCCCGGCGCCACCAGGGAGTCCTACGCGGGCCAGGCCATCGAGGAGATCCGGCTGGCGCGGAAGGTGCTCGGCGGGGCGGCCCGGCCGGCCGCGGCGGTGTTCTTCGGCGGCGGTACGCCGACGCTGCTGCCGCCCGCCGACCTGGCCGCAATCCTGGCCGCGATCGACGGCGAGTTCGGCCTGGTCCCCGGCGCTGAAGTGACCGCCGAGGCGAACCCTGAAACCGTCGACCAGCGGGCCCTGGCGCAGCTGCGCGCAAGCGGCTTCACCCGTATCTCGATCGGCATGCAGAGCGCGGTGAGCCACGTGCTGACCGTTCTGGACCGCAAGCATGAACCCGGGCGGCCGGAAAGGTGCGTCGCCTGGGCCCGCTCCGCGGGTTTCGAGCACGTCAGCCTGGACCTGATCTACGGGACCCCGGGGGAGAGCGACGAGGACTGGAACGCCTCGCTGCGCAGCGCCGTGTCCGCCGGGCCCGACCACATCTCCGCCTATTCGCTGATCGTCGAGCAGGGCACCAGGCTGGCCGCCAGGATCGGCCGGGGCGAGCTCCCCGCGCCGGATGACGACGTGATGGCCGACCGCTACCTGGCCGCGGACGAACTGCTCAGCGCCGCGGGCCTGCGCTGGTACGAGGTCTCCAACTGGGCGGCGTCACCGGACGCGATGTGCCGGCACAACCTGCTCTACTGGACCGACGGGGACTGGTGGGGCATCGGCCCCGGCGCGCACAGTCACGTCGCCGGAACCCGGTGGTGGAACGTGCGGCACCCGGCTGCGTACGCGGCCAGGATCGCGGCCGGGGTGAGCCCGGGGCAGGCGCGCGAGATCCTGACTCCGGCGGAGCGCCGCACCGAACGCATCATGCTGCTGACCCGGCTGGCGGCCGGCTGCCCGCTGGCCGAGCTGTCCCCGGCCGGGTGCGCGGCTGCAGCAGTGGCAGTCCAGGATGGCCTGGCCGACCCCGATGCTTACGCACAGGCAAGAGTGGTCCTGACCGCGCGCGGCCGGCTGCTGGCCGACGCGGTGATCCGCGGCCTGACCGACTGAACGGGGGCGAGTGCCCCGGCGCGACCCGTTCCGGGCACTGCTCTAATGCGCGAGGGAGGCGCAGATCCAGGACGGGATCGAGTAGTAGTCCCCGCGGTTCGCGCTGGATCCGGCGACGATCACGTAAGCGAGGGTGACCAGCCACAACGCCACGGCCAGCGGCACCACGACGATGAGCGCGAGCACGATGTTGTCCAGGGCCAGCATCGTGCCCAGGATCAGCGCACAGATGCTGTAGAGGAGCGTGGTGATCGCCAGGTCGAGGGCCTGAGCCGCGTGGCGGCGCGCGTAGGCCGACGACCGCCTCTTGAGCAGGAAGATGACCAGCGGGACGAGCGGGCCGAGGAAGGGCACCCCCAGGTAGCTGAGTGTGGCCAGGCGCTCGTCAGCCGGGTCGGCGGGACCCGGCGCGGCCGCGGGTTCCGCGGTCGTCTGCGCTGCGGCTCCGGGCTGCCCGGTGGCCGGCTCTGGGCCGCCGGCGGCCTGTGCCACGCTCGGCCCCGGCCATGGCGCCCGTTTCGTCGGCCAGCGGGCCGTACCACCGCCGCCCGTAACGCGGTCCTGCGGGCCGGTATGGAGAGCTTCCTGCGGGCCGGTGTGGAAGCGTTCCGGCGGCGCCTGGAAGCCGCCGCCGGAAGCGGGGAGAGCGCCGAGTGGCTCCGCTGGCGCTGGCCCCGGCGCCGGCCACTCCGGCGTCGGCCTGGATGGGTTGCTGGTCATGAACGTTCCGCTGCCCGGTCCTTTCCCGCTCCCACGGTAGCCCGTACCTACGGCGTCGCTTGAACACGGTCGTGACGTTGCTGCTCCATCCCAGTATCCTTCCCGCCATAGACTTGGCACTCCAGACATCGGAGTGCCAGGGAGGTGGGCGCGTGCTCGACGACAGGAAGTTGGCGGTGCTGCGCGCCATCGTCGAGGACTACGTGTCCACTAATGAGCCGGTTGGCTCGAAATCCCTCGTCGACCGGCACAACCTTGACGTTTCCCCGGCGACCATCCGCAATGATATGGCGGTGCTCGAGGAGCAGGGCTTCATTGTGCAACCGCACACGAGCGCGGGTCGTGTTCCGACGGACAAGGGTTACCGGCTTTTCGTCGACCGGCTGTCCGCGGTCCGGCCGTTTTCGTCCGCCGAACGCAGGGCGATCGAGACGTTCCTGGCCGGCGCCTACGACCTGGACGACGTCGTCATGCGGACGGTCCGGCTGCTCGCGCAGCTGACCCGCCAGGTGGCCGTCGTCCAGTACCCGTCGCTGACGAGGTCGGCGGTGCGCCACGTCGAGCTGGTGACGCTGACCGACCAGCGGCTGCTGCTGGTGCTGATCACCAACACCGGCCGAGTGGAGCAGCGCTCGGTGGACCTGCCAGGCGCGATCGACGAGGAGTCGATCAACCAGCTGCGCGCGGTGCTCAACGCCTGCCTCGACGGGCGCAAGCTGACCGAGGTCGCGTCGGTCGTGGCCGAGTTGCCCGGGCGTGTTGCGCCCACCGGGCGTGCCAATGCGGCTGCGGTTTTCTCGGTGATCCTGGAAACTCTGGTGGAACGGCACGAGGAGCGGATCGTCGTCGGCGGTGCGGCCAACCTGACGGCGGGCGACTTCACCCAGGGCCTGCATGAGGTGCTCGAGGCGCTCGAGGAGCAGGTTGTGCTCATGCGGTTGCTCGGCGAGTCTGGTGATCAGGAATCGCTGACGGTCAGGATCGGTTCTGAGAACGAGGTGCAGGGGCTGCGGAGTACCTCTGTGGTGGCAACGGGCTATGGCTCCGGCGATCGGGCGCTGGCCAGCCTGGGCGTGCTCGGCCCGACACGAATGGACTACCCGACGGCGATGGGAGCGGTGCGCGCGGTGGCACGGTACGTGGGTCAGATCTTGGCGGAGTCGTAGGGGATGCGGGTGGCAAACGATTACTACGGCGTCCTTGGCGTTAGGCGCGACGCTGATCCTGACGAGATCAAGAAGGCCTATCGCAGGCTGGCGAGGGAGCTGCATCCGGACGTCAACCCCGATCCGGAGACGCAGGAGCGGTTCAAGGAGATCACCCAGGCCTACGAGGTGCTCTCCGACCCGGGCAAGCGGCAGATGTACGACCTGGGCGCCGATCCCTTCGCACAGGCCGGAGCGGGCGCAGGCGGCTTCGGGGCCGGGTTCCCGTTCAGCGACATCATGGACGCCTTCTTCGGGGCCGGTACGGCCACCAGGGGCCCGCGGAGCAGGGCGCGGCGCGGGAGGAACGCGACCATCCGGGTCGAGCTCGACCTGTCCGAGTGCGCGTTCGGCACGACAAGGGATCTCGTGGTGGACACCGCGGTCGTCTGCCCGAGCTGCTCGGGCGAGGGCACGGCGCCCGGCACCCACCCGGAGACCTGCGAGGTCTGCAACGGGCGCGGCGAGGTGAGCCAGGTCACCCGTTCGTTCCTCGGCCAGGTGATGACGTCACGGCCGTGCCCCGGCTGCGGCGGCTTCGGCACCGTGATCCGCAGGCCGTGCCCGGAGTGCGACGGCGAGGGCCGGGTACGCACCCGCCGCACCATCAAGGTGCGGATTCCGGCCGGTGTCGAGGACGGGACACACATCCAGCTGGCCGGGGAGGGCGAGACCGGGCCGGGCGGCGGGCCAGCCGGCGACCTCTTCCTGGAGATCGTGCAGCGGCCGCACACGATCTTTGAGCGGACGGGAGATGACCTGCACTGCACGGTGACGATCCCGATGGTGGCTGCGGCGCTCGGGGCGACCCTGAAGGTGCAGACCCTGGACGGCCCGGCCGACATAGACATCAGGCCAGGGACCCAGTCCGGGCAGGCGATACCGCTCTATGGGCAGGGAACGGCGCACCTGAACGCGTCGGGCCGCGGTGATCTGGTCATCCACGTCACAGTGGAGACGCCGATGAAGCTGGAGCCAGAGCAGGAGAACCTGCTCCGGGAGCTGGCCAAGATGCGTGGCGAGGAGTCGCCGCCCGGCAGGTTTCAGCCTGGCCAGCAAGGGTTCTTCTCCCGGCTGCGCGACGCGTTCAACGGCCGCTGACCCCCTGCGCCCAAGGGGAGCCGAAGGGGAAGAGGGTCGGCCGTGAAGGGGGAGGGGGAGGCGGGCGGGGGGACCCCGGAGGCGCAGGGCAAGGCAACGCCGCCGGTCTTTCTTGCCGACACCGCCGAGCTCGAGCGCGGCTCGATCACCCTCACCGGGGCCGAGGGGCGTCACGCGGCCACCGTGCGCCGGCTGTCCGCGGGCGAGCGGGCCGACGTCACGGACGGGGCAGGCACGATCGCCGAGTGCACGGTGACCCGCACCGGGCCTGGCGTGATCGAGCTAGCGGTGCTGACCAAGCGCACGATCCCGGCCGCCGAGCCGCGGATCGTCGTGGTTCAGGCGATTCCCAAGGGCGACCGCGGCGAGCTTGCCGTCGAGATCATGACCGAGGTGGGCGTCGACGAGGTCATCGCCTGGCAGGCTGAGCGCAGCGTGGCCCGCTGGCGCAGCGATCGGGCGGGCAAGGCGCTGGCGCGCTGGCAGGCGACGGCGCGAGAGGCGGCCAAGCAGTCGCGGCGCGCCTGGATCCCGGGGGTAACCGGCCCGGAGCGGATGCCGGCCGTCGCGCGCAGGGTCGCCGCCGCGGATCTGGCGATCCTGCTCGATCCCGGCGGTGAGGCCGCGTTCGGCAGCCTGGCCATGCCGCACCAGGGCGAGATCGTCGTGATCGTCGGGCCGGAAGGCGGGGTCAGCCCGGCGGAAGCCGACGCCCTGACGGGCGCCGGGGCCGTTCCCGCCCGGCTGGGACCGACGGTACTCCGCACGTCCTCGGCCGGCGCTGTTGCGGCAGCGCTGGCGCTGGCCAAGTCGGACCGCTGGGCCTGAACGCGGGGTCCTGCAGAGCTTGTTCAGCCAGAGCCGGACGAGCACGACGGAGACGGCGTCGGATGGGTCTTGGTAGCCGACACCGGGTGACTGGCGCTGGTGAGGACCACGTCGCTCTCGTCGCTGGCGGACTGACTACCGGACGACGTGGGGTCGTTGCCGCTGGCGCTGTCGGACGGTGATGGCGACGGCGACGGGCTTGGCGACGGCGACGGCGACGGGCTTGGTGACGGCGACGGGCTTGGCGATGGCGACGGCGACGTGCTCGCCGACGGGTTCGCACTCGGCTTCGGGGACGGCGTGCAACTCGCGGTCGGCCTTGGCGTCGGGCTGGCGGCGCCACCCGTCGGGATTGGCTTTCCGCTGCCGGTCAGACCGGAGCCCTGGCCGCCCTTCGTGGTGTGCGACGGGTTCGACAGCATCGAATTCGCGGCCTGCTGGATCTGCCGCGGCAGCCCGGACAGGGCGAAGCCGCCGGCCACCGCGACCGCGACCACGGCGGCCATGGCCAGGGCGGGCCGCAGCCACGCGTAGCCCGACGGACGCCCGCCTGACTCGGTGCGCGGCGTGAACAAGGCACGCACCTTGCTCCACGCGGGCTGCAGCACCGGCCGCAGCCTCTCGGCGACGGGGTGCAGCAGTTCGGACACCGGCCGCAGCATCGCGCGCAGCCACTCTCCGAACGCCACCAGCAGCTCGTCGATCCGGAGCAAGGCGGGCTGGCCGACGCTGGTCCACCCGACCATCAGCCAGGCGACGGCCAGCGGGCGAGGAGTCGACAGCCGCTCGCGGATCCGGTTGAGCCCGTCGGCGGCGGGCTCGAACGACTCTGCCGCTGTATGCAGCTCCCGGCGCAGGATCTCATCGAAGTCGAGACGGGTCATGCCTCACGCTCCAGCACACTTCGCAGCGCAGACATGGCCCGGGCCGTATGACTCTTCACCGCGCCCCTGCTGATCCCCATGATGTCGGCGATCTGGGCTTCGGACATGTCGCCGTAGTACCGCAGCACGAGCGCCTCACGCTGCCGCGGCGGCAGCGTGCGCAGGGCGGAGACCACGGCCGACCGCTCCAGCAGGACGATCGCGCCATGCTCGGCACTCGGCATGTCCGGCGAGGGTTTCGGGGCATTCCGGTCCACGACCACGCGGTGTCTCAGCACGGAGCGGGACCGGTTCACAACCGACTGGCGGAGGTAAGACAGTGCCTTCTCGCTGTCCCTCAGCCGGCGCCAACCGCCGTGCATCGCGACAAACGAGTCCTGCACTACCTCTTCCGCCGTTGCGACGTCACGAACCAGCAGAGCCGCGAGCCGCACCAAGGAACGGTAGTGCGTGCTGTACAGAGCGGTCACTGCGCGGTCGGCGTCCCAGTCGGCCGGAACCGAGCCCAGGGCGGTATCCGCCACCAGGGTTTCGGTCACGTGAATTGGACGCGTAGGCGCGTCTGCAGGTTCACCGGTCATCATGACGTATCTTCACGCCGGGCCACCACGCGCCGCGTAGTTTGAACGATCCCACCGCCCCCACACCCATGCCGTAAGGAGTTCGCATCCCCGCGACCGCCGCTGCATGAGGAGTTGTGGTGACACGGAAGTTCAGCGCTCGCTGGGCCGTGCACCCCAAGGGGTGGTGCGCCGGGGGTTCGCAGTACTGCAACCATATATGTCGTCGAGCCATTAGGCGGGGCAACGGTTAAGATCTTCCGCGTGGCTGATTGCTTGTTCTGCGGCATCGCAGCGGGGGAGATCCCGGCGACTCGGGTTCTTGAAAGCCCGCGCACTATCGCATTCCAGGACATAAACCCTCAGGCGCCGCTGCACGTTTTGGTGATACCGAAAGAGCACCATCAGAACCTGGCCGCGGTCGCGGAGGCGGGCGATGGCCTGCTTGACGAGATCGCGGCTCAGGCGGCGCTGGCGGCGGCCAAGGCAGGCGTGGCGGAGACCGGCTACCGGGTGGTGTTCAACACGGGGGACGACGCCGGCCAGACCGTCCACCACGTACACGCGCACGTCCTCGGCGGCAGGCCGCTGGGCTGGCCGCCCGGCTAGGTCATGATGCGCATACCGATGGGGCTCGCAGGGGCAACCGCTGCGGATAACATGGCGGGCAGGCGGGCCCGGAAATACGCCCGGGCAGGGAAGGGCACTTGACAGAAACTCCCGCAGATCCGCGCAAAGGTGAGCTGTCACCGGACGGCCGCACGCGCGTCAAGATCGTTATTCCGGATGACCACTCGATGGTCAGCCTGCTCGGCTCCCGGGACGAACTGCTGCACGTGATCGAGGGCGCCTTTGGCGCCGATATCCACGTGCGCGGCAACGAGATCACCGTCACCGGGACGCCGGAGGAGACCGCGCTCGTCGCGCGGCTGTTCGACGAGCTCACCCGGCTGCTGGCGAGCGGTGCGGAACTCGCCGCCGACGTGGTCGAGCGCAGCGTCGCGATGCTGCGCCGCAAGTCCGGCGCCCGGCCGGCCGACGTGCTGACCCTGGACATCCTGTCCGCGCGCGGCCGGACGATCCGGCCCAAGACGCTGAACCAGAAGCGCTACGTGGACGCCATCGACAAGCACACGATCGTGTTCGCGATCGGTCCGGCCGGCACCGGCAAGACGTACCTGGCCATGGCCAAGGCCGTGAAGGCGCTGCAGGCCAAGGAGTTCAACCGGATCATCCTGACCCGGCCGGCGGTGGAGGCGGGGGAGCGGCTCGGCTTCCTGCCCGGGACGCTCTACGAGAAGATCGACCCGTACCTGCGGCCGCTCTACGACGCCCTGCACGACATGATCGACCCGGACTCGATCCCCAAGCTCATGGCCGCTGGCACGATCGAAATCGCCCCTTTGGCATATATGCGGGGTAGAAGCCTCAAAACGGACACTCCCGTGCTGACCCCGGACGGGTTCCGGCCAATCGGGTCGCTGGCCGTCGGCGACCTGGTCATCGGGTCCAACGGCGAGCCCACGCCGGTGATCGGTGTGTACCCGCAGGGCGAGAAGGACATCTACCGGCTCACCACCCAGGACGGCGCATCGACGCTGTGCTCGGGCGACCACCTGTGGGCGGTGACCACCCGAGACGACCGCCGCCGGGGCAAGCCGTACCGAGTCCTGGAAACCCGCGAGATGATCGGGAACCTGCGGGCCAACCACTACCACCGGTACGAGCTACCGATGCACAGCGCGCCGGTCTGTTTCCCATACCAGCCGGTGCCGATTGACCCGTACGCGCTGGGCCTGCTGCTCGGCGACGGTTCAATAGCCGGGACGACCACACCAAGCTTCACTACCACCGACGTCGAGCTCGCATGGGAGCTGCAACGGCGGCTGCCCGGCGTCCAGGCCAGGCCCAGGCATAGGGGCCAGTACCTGCTGAGCCAGCTGACGTCGCCGTGGGCGAGCACTGCCCTGATGGAGAACCCGCTGACCGGGGCGGCGCGTCGGCTCGGGCTGTACGGCACGCGGTCGACGACGAAGTTCGTGCCCGAGAGCTACCTGTACAACTCGGCGAACGTCCGGCTGGCGATGCTGCAGGGCCTGCTCGACACCGATGGCGGCCCGTGCACGCAGCGCGGGCGGACCTGCCGAGTCCAGTACGCGACCGTCTCACCGCGGCTCCGCGACGACGTGACCTTCCTCGTCCGGTCGCTCGGCGGGGTCGCGTACACACGCGTTCGCCCGGCGCTGGGGCGCGCCCCGCATCTCGTTAAAGGGCGCCCTGTTTATCACCGGCACGATGCGTACATCGTCGATATCCGGCTTCCGGAGGGCATCGAGCCGTTCCGGCTCACCCGCAAGCGCGAGAAGTATCTCGCCGAGGGCGGCGGTGGAAGGCCGATGCGGTTCATCGAGAGCATCGAGCCAGCAGGCACCGCTGAGGCGGTGTGCATCTCGGTGGCGGCGGCCGACTCGCTGTACACCACGGAAGACTTCCTGCTGACCCACAACACCCTTAACGACTCGTTCATCATTCTCGACGAGGCGCAGAACACGTCGCCGGAGCAGATGAAGATGTTCCTGACCAGGCTCGGGTTCGGCTCCAGGATCGTGGTGACCGGGGACGTGACCCAGGTCGACCTGCCCGCCGGGCACATCAGCGGGCTGCGCCTGGTGCAGGACATCCTGGACGGGGTCGAGGACGTCTACTTCTCGAGGCTGACCAGCCACGACGTGGTCAGGCACAAGCTGGTCGCTGACATCGTGGATGCCTACGAGCGCTTCGACGCCCGCAACGCGGCGGCCGGGGATCCCGGCCGGTCCCGCCGCACGGGCAACCGGAACCGCTGAGGGCACATGAGTATCGAGATCCGCAACGAATCCGGCGTGGCGGTGGACGAGGCGGGCCTCGCGGCGCTGGCCAGGCACGTGCTTGACCAGATGCGGGTGCACCCGCTGGCCGAGCTGTCGGTGCTGCTGGTTGACGAGGAGGCCATGACCGGCCTGCACCAGCGCTGGATGGGCGAGGACGGGCCGACCGACGTGCTCGCGTTCCCCATGGACGAGCTCGGGGTGCCGCATCCCGGCGGCGGCCAGGCCGAGCACGGCACCGACGACGACACGGCGGAAACCCTGCTCGGCGACGTCGTGCTGTGCCCGCAGGTAGCCGTCCTGCAGGCCGACAAGGCGGGGCACGGCGTGCAGCAGGAACTCGACCTGCTCTGCACGCACGGCATCCTGCACCTTCTGGGGTATGACCACGCAGAGCCGGAAGAGCACGCGGCGATGTTCGGTTTGCAGGACAGCCTCCTGGCGGAATGGGGGCCGTTACGCGACGCCAACGGCGACCCCGGCGGCGCGGCAGGCCAGTCTGGCCAGGCAGAGACGCGGGGCGACGGGGCAGAGGGGTGAGCAAGCCATGGGCTGGCTGCTGGTAGCGGCGATAGTCCTGACGCTGCTGGCCGGCTGGTGCGCGGCCGCAGAGGCGGCCCTCGCCAGGGTCTCCAGGGCCGGTGCCAAGGAACTGGGCCGTGGCGCTGGCCAGGGATCGACGCCGCTGCACGTCGTGCTCGCCGACGTCACCCGGTACCTGTCGGTTCTGCTGCTCGCCCGGATAGCCGCCGAGCTGGGCGCGGTCGTCCTGGTCACCGCCGTGCTCGTGCACTGGCTCGGGACGGGGTGGCGCGCGTTCGTGATCGCGGCCGGCGTCATGACGGTGGTGATCTACCTGGTCTCCGGGACCGTGCCGAGGTCGCTTGGGCGGCGCAACGCGGTAAGGATGGCCAGCACCGCCGCCGCGATCGTAGCTCCGATAACCCGGCTGCTCGGGCCGCTGCCGCGGCTGCTGCTCGCCCCGGGCGGCGCGGCGGGCCGGGGTGGCGGCCCGGGGTCAGAGGAGGACCTGCGGGGGCTGGTGGACCTGCTGGAACAGCGCCGGGTGATCCAGCCCACCGAGCGCGCGATGATCCACTCGGTGTTCGAGCTCGGCGACACGATCGTCCGCGAGGTGATGGTGCCGCGGACTGACATGGTGTTCGTCGAGCGCGGCAAGACCCTGCGCCAGGCGCTGTCGCTGGCGTTGCGCAGTGGGTTCTCCCGGATCCCGGTCGTCGGCGAGAACGAGGACGACATCGTCGGGATCGCCTATCTCAAGGACATCGTCACCCGCAGCTACGAGCACCGCGAGGGCGAGTCGGTCGAGAAGGTCGAGTCGATCATGCGGCCCGCCACGTTCGTGCCGGAGAGCAAGCCGGTCGACGCGCTGCTGCGGGAGATGCAGGCGCGCCAGATCCACGTCGCGATCGTGATCGACGAGTACGGCGGCACTGCCGGCCTGGCCACGATCGAGGACATCCTCGAGGAGATCGTTGGCGAGATCGCCGACGAGTACGACAAGGAGCAGCCGCCGGTCGAATGGCTCGGCGAGGGACGGGCCAGGGTGACCGCGCGGCTGCCGGTCGAGGAGCTGGCTGAGCTGTTCGGCGTGCACATCGAGGCCGAGGACGTGGAGACCGTGGGCGGGCTGCTGGCCCAGCGGCTCGGCCGGGTGCCGATCGCGGGCTCGATGGCCACAGTGGCGGGCCTGCGGCTGACCGCCGAGAGCCTGGTCGGCCGGCGCAACCGGATCGCCGCGGTGACCGTCGAGCGGATCGCCCAGGCAGGCGACGGGCACGACGGGGAGGGTAACGGGCGCGGCACGGCCGGGAACGGCCGCAGCACTGGGGGTGAAGGCCACGGCACGGCGGGTGAGGGCCGGCCCGGCAATCGCGCCGGCGCGAGCGGGCCCGGGGCAGCCGGATTAGACTCTGCCGGGTGAGCGAGGTCCAGCCAGGCCCGGAAGACCTCAAGATCATTACGCTAGCCCGCTCGGCTCGTGCGCGGGTGATGGCCGCCGAGGGTGCCGCGGTGCGCGATGAGACCGGGCGTACCTATGCCGCGGCCGCCGTGGCTCTGCCGTCGCTGCGGCTGTCCGCCCTGCACCTGGCCGTGGCCATGGCGGTGTCCAGCGGAGCCGACAGCCTGGAGGCGGCGGCCCTGGTCAGCGATGGTGACGGCCCCGACCCGGCCGACCTGGCCGCGGTCCGTGACCTGGGCCCAAACGCCGTCGTGTTCCACGCGGCGCCGGACGGCACCCTCCGGGCAGCCCTGCGCCCCTGACCTCCCGGGCTCGGCCTGGCCGCCGAGGGGCAAATCTCATTCGTGATCTTTGAGTTCGCGGGGCAGACTGGCGCGGTGCGGCAAGATCGGGGGACTGGCGCGGGCGGCGGGCTCGCCCGTGAGGGCAGCGCGGATGCGCCTGGCGGCAGCGCCGCGTCAGCGCGGGGCAGCGCGGGTGGCGCGGCAGCGGTCCTGGCCGGCGCGGCAGCCTCGGGGACAGCGGGTACGGCCGCGCACTTCGCCCCCGGCGGCGCCAGCTCAGTGTCGGTGGGCGCGGTGCGCATCGTGCTCGGCGGCGCCGTGCTATTCGGCCTGGCGGTCGGCCACCCCGGAACACGGCGCGACCTGGTGGCGCTGCTCCGCTCCAGCACCGCCAACCGGGTCAGCCTCGCGGCGGGCATGGTCGGCATCAGCGGTTACCAGCTTTGCTTCTTCTCCGCGGTGCGGCTGACCGGCGTCGCGGTGGGCACGGTCGTGGCGGTCGGCAGCGGCCCGGTGTTCGCCGGGCTGATCAGCAGGCTCACCGGCGGCGGTCCGCTGACCGTCCGCTGGACGGTCGCGACCGCCGGCGCGGTCGGCGGCTGCGCGCTGCTGATCGCCAGCGGCCGTGCCGCCGGCGTGAGCCTCGGCGGGGTGGGCCTCGCGCTCGTCGCCGGGCTCTGCTTCGCGGTGTACGCGGTCGCCGCGGCGCGCTTGATCAGCCGCGGGAACTCCGAGCGCGTCGTGATGGGCGCGCTGCTCGGCGGCGCCGCCGTGCTGCTCACGCCGGTGCTCGCGGCCAGCTCGCCCGGCTGGCTGGCCTCGCCCAGGGGCCTGGCCGTAGGCCTGTACCTGGGCCTGATCACCGTCGTTGGCTACCTGCTCGTCGGGTGGGGGTTCCGCACGGTGCCCGCCCCGGTCGCGGTGACCCTCGGGCTGGCCGAACCGCTCGTGGCCGCGCTGCTCGGGCTGCTGGTGCTCAACGAGCGGCTGACGGCGACCGCCACCGCAGGCCTGATCCTGGTCGGCCTGGCGCTGGCCGTGCTCGCCGTGCCCGCGAGGTCCGCAGGCACTCAGCAGGGCTCGCCCCCGCCCGGCTGACCGGTGGGCCTGCGCCGGTGCCAGTTAGGGCTTGACGCGCGACTGGAGGAGAATCACGGGCGTGGGATCCCCGCAGACGTCACCGTCGCCGCAGCCCGAGCCGGCGCGGCACCCCGTTCCGCCCGGATTCAGGTCGGGCTTCGCCGGCTTTGCCGGGCGGCCGAACGTCGGCAAGTCAACGCTGATGAATGCGCTGGTCGGGGCCAAGGTGGCGATCACCAGCAGCAGGCCGCAGACCACCCGCCGGGCGATCAGGGGAATCGTGCACCGGCCCGACGCCGAGCTGGTCATCGTGGACACGCCGGGGCTGCACCGGCCAAGGACGCTGCTCGGCGAGCGCCTGGACAGCCTGGCCCGGTCCACGCTCACCGAGGTGGACGTGATCGGGTTCTGCCTGCCGGCCTCGGAGCGCATCGGGCCGGGGGACAGGTACCTGGCGGGCGAGCTGGCCGGGCTGAGCAAGACGCCGGTGGTCGTCGTGGTCACCAAGACCGACCTGGCCGCCAGGGAACAGGTCGCGGCCCAGCTTGCGGCTGTTGCAGAACTGGGCGACTGGGCCGATGTGGTGCCGGTGTCCGCCGTGACCGGCTTTCAGCTCGATGTGCTGGAAGACGTGCTCGTCTCGCACCTGCCGGAGGGGCAGCCGCTGTACCCGGACGGTGAGGAGACCGATGAGCCCGAGCAGATGCTGGTCGCCGAGCTGATCCGGGAGGCAATCCTGGAGGGGGTGCGGGACGAGCTGCCGCACTCGATCGCGGTTGTGGTCGAGGAGATGGCGCCCAGGGAGGGCCGCGACGACCTCATCGACGTGCACGCGCTGATGTACGTGGAGCGCCCGAGCCAGAAAGCGATCGTGATCGGCGCGAAGGGGGCGCGGCTGAAGGAGGTCGGCTCCCGTGCCAGACACCAGATCGAGGCGCTGCTTGGCACCAAGGTTTACCTCGATCTGCGCATCAAGATCGCCAAGGACTGGCAGCGGGATCCGAAGCAGTTGCGGCGGCTCGGATTCTACGATTGAACTGGCCCAATCCGGTCGGCGCCGATCGTGGTGAAAATGCTCGACTTGGGTATCTGCCGAGGCCAGGCGTGTGATGATCGGCGGGTGCCGACCGTGCGGCTGCCGGTGAAGTGACTGGGAGGGGACCGAGCTTGCTGATCTTCTTTGGGCTCCGCGTGTTCTACCGAGCGGCCGGGCAGGGGATGTTCCATTGCCAGCGCTGCGGCGGTGACCGCGAGTACCGGCAGCGGGTCGGGCGTCGCTGGTTCACGCTGTTCTTCATCCCGATCATTCCGATCAACAAGGCAGGCCAGCACGTGCAGTGCGCGGTCTGCGGCACCCGCTACCGCATGGACGTGCTGTCCCTGCCGACGACGGCCCAGATGAAGGAGGCGCTCCCGGCCGGGACGCGGGCGGCGGCGATCGCCATGCTCCGCGCGGGCGGCCGGAACAGCACCCCGGCCAGGCGCCGGGCCATCGACGCGGTCAGGGGTGCCGGCCTGCCCGACTACGACGAGGCAGTCCTGGACGCCGACCTGTCGGAGTCGACCATGGATCTGGCCGGGCCGCTGAACCGGCTCATGATGCAGTTCGCCCTCCCGGGCACGGAGTGGTTCCTGGCCGAGGTGGTGCGGATCGGCCTCGCCGACGGGATGCTGTCCGACGACGAGCGGCAGGCAGCGCGGGAGATCGCCGCCCAGATCGGCATGACCCCGGCCCAGGCGCGTGGCGTCATCACGATGACCGAGGAGGGCGCGTCGGCCTAGCCGCGGCCCGTTGTGAGTGTGGCAAACGCCGCCGTGTCCTGGCATGCGGGAGAATGACCTTGTGGGCGCCTACCGTGACGACGGCATCGTGCTGCGCACGCATAAGCTGGGCGAGGCCGACCGGATCGTCACGCTGCTCGCGCGGCGGACCGGCAGGGTCCGCGCCGTGGCGAAGGGCGTGCGGCGCACCAAGTCCAGGTTTGGCGCGCGGCTCGAGCCGTTCACCCACGTCGACCTGCTGATGCACACCGGAAGGTCGCTCGATTACATCACCCAGGCCGAAACCGTGCGGCCGTACGGCGAGCCGTTCTCGTCGGATTACCCGAGGTACACCACGGGAACCGCGATGCTGGAGACGGCCGAGAAGTTCACCCCGGTGGAGAAGGAGCCGGCCATGCGCCAGTTCCTGCTCCTGGTCGGCGGGCTGCGGGCGCTCAGTGAGGGTGCACACGAACCTCGGCTGATCCTCGACGCGTACCTGCTCAGGTCGCTCGCCGTGGCCGGTTACGCGCCCGCGCTCGACGAGTGCGCGGTGTGCGGGACCCGGGTCGCCGACCCGGACGGGCTGGAGGGCGCCGTCACCTCTGCCGCGCTGCGCGCGTTCGCGTTCGCGATCGGCGCCGGCGGGCTCGTCTGCCGGTCCTGCCGGACACCGGGAGCCGCCACGCCGGCCCCGCAGACGGTCGTGCTGATGGGCGCGCTGATGCGCGGCGACTGGGCGCACGCCGACAGCAGCGAGCACCGGCACCGGGCCGAGTGCAGCGGTCTGGTCGCCGCCTACCTGCAGTGGCATCTGGAGCACTCGATCCGGTCGCTGCGCCACGTGGAGCACGCGTGACCCGCCCGATCCGGCCACCGGACCCGCACCCGGGCGGCGCCACGGCGCCCGACATACCCAGGGAGTTCATCCCGCGGCACGTGGCGCTGGTCATGGACGGCAACGGCCGCTGGGCCAAGCAGCGCGGCATGCCGCGGACCGAGGGCCACAAGCGCGGCGAGGCGGCCCTGTTCGACGTGATCATGGGCGCCCTCGAGCTCGGCATCCCGTACCTGTCGGCCTACGCGTTCTCCACGGAGAACTGGCGCCGGTCCCCGGACGAGGTCCGCTTCCTGATGGGGTTCAACAGGGACGTGATCCACCGCCGCCGGGACGAGTTTCACGAAATGGGCGTGCGGGTGCGCTGGGCCGGACGGCGGCCCCGGCTGTGGCGGAGCGTCATCACCGAGCTCGAGTACGCCGAACGGCTCACCGCCTGCAACGACAAGCTCACGCTCCAGTTCTGCGTGAACTACGGCGGCCGGGCGGAGATCGTCGACGCGGCCGCGGCGCTCGCCGCCGACGTGGCAGCGGGCAAGCTGCGCCCGGACAAGATCAATGAGAAGGTCTTCGCGCGCTACCTGGACGAGCCGGGTATTCCGGATGTCGACCTGTTCATCCGCTCATCCGGGGAACAGCGCACGTCCAACTTCCTGATCTGGCAGTCCGCCTACGCCGAGCTGGTGTTCCTCGACACGCTCTTTCCCGACTTCGACCGGCGGCACCTGTGGCAGGCGTGCGAGATCTACGCGAGCAGGGACCGGCGCTACGGCGGCGCCGAGCCGAACCCGGTCCCCGGCCCGTAACCGTCGGCGGGGGTATGGCCGCCGACGCCGCAGGACTCTCGTATGCTGGGCCGGGTCGCCGACCGTGCGGCACACGACGGGGGCAGACGTGGTGCGCTATTCACGCGTTGTGATCAAGCTCAGCGGTGAGGCTCTGGCAGGCGCGGCCGGGACGGGAGCGGATCCGGCGAGCCTCGCGATGATCGCGGACGAACTGCTGTCCGTGCACAAGCTCGGGGTCGAGGTGGCCGTGGTCATCGGCGGCGGCAACTACTTCCGCGGCCGGATGGCCGACGGCTGGGGCATCGGCCGGGCCGAGGCCGACAACATCGGGATGCTCGGCACGGTCATGAACGCCCTGATGCTGCGCGGGGTGCTGACCGCGCGCAGCGAGTCGGACGTGCGGGTGATGACCGCGGTGCCGATGCAGAGCGTGGCCGAGCCGTTTATCCGGCTGCGCGCGGACCGGCACCTGCGCCGCGGCCTGATCGTCTTGCTGGCCGGCGGGATCGGGCAGCCGTACGTGACCACCGACTACCCGGGCGTGCAGCGGGCCCTGGAACTCGAGGCCGATGCACTGCTGGTCGCCAAGCGCGGCGTGGACGGGGTCTACGATTCCGACCCGAATGTCGACCCCGGCGCCAAGCGCTACACCAGGCTCACCTACCGGGAGGCGCTGGCCGAGGGGATCAAGGTCATGGATCAGAGCGCGTTCGTGCTCGCCAACGAGCACGGGCTGCTCATGCACATCTTCGATGTAGCCGCACTGGGCGCGATGAGCGCTATCTGCCAGGGCGAGGACATCGGCACCGTGATCACAGGTGACAAGCCGGAGCCGGACGCCGGCTGACGCGGCCGGTCAGCGGGTGGCCTGGAACGCGGCCAGGGCAAGCAGGCACGCGATCATCACCACGCGGCCAAGCCGCCCGCGGCTGCCCTGGGCTGGCCAGGACAGGTAGGCCAGCCAGCCGAGGAACGCCGCCACGATGCACAGCGCCACCGCTCCGCCCCAGCCCCGCGCCGCGAGCCCGGTCACGAGGAGGGCTGCGAGCACCACGGGCGGCACCCAGGACGGCAGGTGACGCAAGTAGACCAGCGGCACCGCGCTGCGCCGCTCGGCCGCCTGCCTGGCGCCGGACGGTGCCCGTGGCGGTGCGGGCCGGTTCGTGCTCACGGGGCTGTGGTCCCTTCGGGCCGGTGAGTGCGTTGCTGCCGGTTTCGGCTCTCTGCGCCAAGATACGTGCTCGGGCGCGGCGCCGTGTCCGCGGCCACCCGGCCGGATAACCGGATGGACCGGGCCCGGAGCAACGCTAAGCTTGAGCAACGGCGCACCCAAGATACACAGCTCACCCGGCAGCCCCCGGCTGGCGGGAAGCCAGGAACCGGGCATGCGCGCCCCGCTGACCAGACGCGGGCCGCCAACCACAAGCCGCCGACCGCCAGCCGGATGGAGATACTTGATGGCACGACGCAGTGATCGCCTGGACGAGATCGTCAGCCTTAGCAAGCGGCGCGGGATCGTCTACCCCTCCAGTGAGATCTACGGAGGGCTCCGGGCGTCCTGGGACTACGGCCCCCTCGGCGTGGAGATGAAGAACAACATCAAGCGCGAGTGGTGGCGCTCGATGGTGCAGGAGCGCGACGACATCGTCGGGCTCGACTCCTCGGTGATCCTCGCGCCCGAGGTGTGGCAGGCCAGCGGGCACATCACCGAGTTCGTCGACCCGCTGACCGAGTGCCTGTCCTGCCACCACCGGTTCCGCGCCGACCACCTGATCGAGGCGTACGAGGAGAAGCACGGCCACCCGCCGGAGAACGGCCTCGCCGACATCGCCTGCCCGCACTGCGGCACCAAGGGCGCCTTCACCGAGCCGCGCATGTTCAACGGGCTGCTCCGCACCTACCTTGGAGCAGTGGAGAGGGACGGGGAGGGGGGTGGGGAGTCGGGCCTGGCGTACCTGCGGCCGGAGACCGCGCAGGGCATCTTCATCAACTACCGCAACGTGCTGCAGACCTCGCGCAAGAAGATCCCGTTCGGCATCGGCCAGATCGGCAAGTCGTTCCGCAACGAGATCACGCCGGGCAACTTCATCTTCCGCACCCGCGAGTTCGAGCAGATGGAGATGGAGTTCTTCGTCGAGCCGGGCACCGACGAGGAGTGGCACGAGAAGTGGATCGAGACCCGGCTGGCCTGGCATACCGGCCTCGGCCTCAGCAAGGACAACCTCCGGCTGTACACCCATCCCGAAGATAAGCGGTCGCACTACTCCAAGAGCACGGTCGACATCGAGTACCGGTTCGGCTTCCCCGGTGCCGAGTGGGGCGAGCTCGAGGGCTTGGCCAACCGCACCGACTTCGACCTCAGCACGCACGCCAAGGCCTCCGGCCAGGACATGTCCTACCTTGACGCGACGTCGGGCGCGCGGTACGTCCCGTACGTGATCGAGCCCGCCGTCGGCGTGGACCGGTGCCTGCTGGCGTTCCTGCTCGACGCCTACACCCAGGACGAGGCGCCGGACGCGAAGGGGAACATGGAGAAGCGCACGGTGCTCCGCATTGACCCGCGGATCGCGCCGGTCAAGGTCGCCGTGCTGCCGCTGTCGCGCAACGCCGACCTGTCGCCAAAGGCCAGGGACATCGCCGCCCGCCTGCGCAAGCGCTGGAACACCGACTTCGACGACGCGAGCGCGATCGGCCGCCGCTACCGGCGCCAGGACGAGATCGGCACGCCCTACTGCGTGACCATCGACTTCGAGACGCTGGACGATCAGGCGGTCACCGTGCGGGAGCGGGATTCGATGAGGCAGGAGCGGGTCGGTATCGACAACCTCGTCCCCTATCTTTCGGAACGCATAGCGGGCGGCTGAGTCTGCCACGTCCCCGGCCCCGGGACGGGAAGATCACCTGCGCGGGCCTGGCCACCACGGATAGCGGCTTGGCCACGTCTTCCAGCGGCTTGCCCTCTCGCCGGGATCGGGCTGCGCGGAAACCCGCCCCTAGTGGTCTGAGCTGGCTATTCCGATAATTTTGATCGGAAATATTGACTTTGTGGTGAGGCGCGGGCACGCTTTAACCGTGGCGCCTCACCTCAGCACCAAGCGCCGCCACGTGGACCTGCTCCTCGTGGCCAGTGCCATCTGTCCGGCTGCGCTGCTCAGCCGCTTATCCCGATCCGACCGCATCCACCGTCCCGGCTGACGGCTCCCCCGCATGCCCGGATTAGTCCCGCACACCCCCATTCGGGAGGCATTCACCATGACCGACACGATCGCCACACAGGCCAAGCTCGGCGTCCGCAGGCTGGCTGGCAACATCGGCGCCGAGATCACCGGCGCCGACACCGGAACCGATCTGGGGGATGACGCGATCGCCCAGATCCGGCAGGCGCTGCTGGATCACAAGGTGGTGTTCCTGCGCGGCCAGAACCTGGACTACGCCCGCCAGGTGGCGTTCGCCGAGCGGCTCGGGCCGCTCACCCTGGGCCACCCCACCCTGGCTTCACCGCCTGACCAGCCATTCCTCGAGGAGATCGACTCGCGCAAGGGCGTACGCGCGAACAGCTGGCATACGGACGTGACGTTCGTGGACCGGCCGCCGGCATTCACGTTGCTGCACGCGGTGGTGATCCCGCCGGTGGGCGGCGACACGCTGTGGGCCAACACGGTGACCGCGTACGAGAGCCTGCCCGAGGAACTGCGCGACCTGGCCGACCGGCTGCGCATCGTGCACACCAACGCCTACGACTACGCCGCCTCGGCCGGCCGCGAGGAGCGCGACGACGTCACGCGGCAGGCCCACCGCCAGCAGTTCGTCTCGACGGTGTACGAGACCGAGCATCCGGCGGTGCGGGTGCATCCCGAGACCGGGGAGCGCTCCCTGGTGCTGGGCGGGTTCGCGCGCACCGTGCTGGGGTTCTCCCCGCAGGCGTCCCGGGACCTGATCCGGGTGCTGCAGGAGTACGTGACCCGGCCGGAGCAGACCGTGCGCTGGCAGTGGCGCGTGGACGACCTGGCGATCTGGGACAACCGGGCCACCCAGCACTACGCGATCTTCGACTACGGCACCGAGCACCGGCGCGGCGAGCGGGTCACCGTCGCCGGGCCCACCCCGGTCGGCGTCGACGGCCGCCCCAGCGTCGCCGTCAAGGGCGAGGCAACCTCCTACTACCGGAGCGCAGCATGACCGACACCATCGCCACACAGACCAAGCTCGGCGTCCGCAGGCTGGCTGGCAACATCGGCGCCGAGATCACCGGCGCCGACACCGGAACCGATCTGGGCGATGACGCGATCGCCCAGATCCGGCAGGCGCTGCTGGATCACAAGGTGGTGTTCCTGCGCGGCCAGAACCTGGACTACGCCCGCCAGGTCGCGTTCGCCGAGCGGCTCGGTCCGCTCACCCTGGGCCACCCCACCCTGGAATCGCCGCCCGGCCAGCCGCTGCTGGAGGAGATCGACTCGCACAAGGGCGGCCGGGCCAATCACTGGCACACCGACGTGACGTTCGTCGACCGGCCGCCCGCGTTCACGTTGCTGCACGCGGTGGTGATCCCGCCGGTGGGCGGCGACACGCTGTGGGCCAACACGGTGACCGCCTACGAGAGCCTGCCCGAGGAACTGCGCGACCTCGCCGACCGGCTGCGCATCGTGCACACCAACGATCACGACTATGCCGCGGTCTACGGCCGTGGCGAGCGCGTCGACGCGGCCACACAGGCCGCGCAGCGGCAGTTCCTGTCGACAGTGTATGAGACCGAGCATCCGGCGGTGCGGGTGCATCCCGAGACCGGGGAGCGCTCGCTGGTGCTGGGCGGGTTCGCGCGCACCGTGCTGGGGTTCTCGTCGGCCGCGTCCCGGGACCTGATCCGGGTGCTGCAGGAGTACGTGACCCGGCCGGAGCAGACCGTGCGCTGGCAGTGGCGCGTGGACGACCTGGCGATCTGGGACAACCGGGCCACCCAGCACTACGCGATCTTCGACTACGGCACCGAGCACCGGCGCGGCGAGCGGGTCACCGTCGCCGGGCCGACCCCGGTCGGCGTCGACGGCCGCCCCAGCGTGGCACTGAAAGGCAACGCGTCCGCGTACTACGCGGGTGTTACGGAGGCAGACCTATGAGCAGTTCAGCTGATGTCAACGTTTCGACGAGCAGGCGGGCGCCCGTCTACAAACGCCGCAGGCGGCGGATCTGGGGCGTCGCCGCCGTCGCAGTGCTCATCGTCATCGGGCTCATCATCTGGGCCGTCACCCAGGGCAGCTCCGGGCCTGCGGCGGTGCCCGGCTTTACGATCTCGGTCAGCCAGGGCACCGTCGCCAGCCCAGACAGCATCATCGAGAGCCAGCCGTCGCTGTCCAAGCTGATCCCGGCCCACCTGCACTATGTGCCGTTCGATGCGGGCGTGACCGCCATCGCCGAGATGAAGAGCGGCTCGGTCCAGGCGATCAGCGGCGTCGGCAACCCTCCGGTCACCGCGGCCATCGGGCTCAACACCGGGGTCACCGTGGTCATGGGCTGGGGCTTCGACGATGACCAGCTGCTCGTCCCGGCCTCGGTCACCTCGCCGAGCCAGCTGGTCGGCAAGTCGGTGGGCGTCCTCGTCGGGTCGTCCGAGGACTACGAGCTCCTGGGCTACCTGGCGCTGGAGCACCTGACCGGCAAGGTCAAGGTCGTCAGCTTCGCCAGCGAACCCGCTGCGGGCGCGGCCGCGCTGTCCGGCGCGATCGACTCGGCCTACGTGTACGGCGCCCCCGCGGCCGACCTGATCGCGAAGGGCTATCACCCGCTGGTCGACGCCGAGCAGATCGCCAAGCTCGGCATCCCCGGCCTCAACGTGATCGCGGTGGCGAGCAGCGTCATCAAGACCGATCCCACGCTGGTGCAGGACTACGTGTGCGCCGAGCTGCAAGGCAGCCGGGACATGACCGGGCCTCAGGCCGCCAGGTACCTGACCGCCACCGCCAAGGTGCAGGGTATATCGGCCAGCCAGGCCGCCACGATCGTGGCGGCGACCAAGGGCTTTCCGTTCATCCCGCCCGGCCAGCAGCTGTACTGGCTCGGCTCCTCCCTGCACGACCCCACCAGCCGCATCGTGAAGGCATACCAGCTCACCGGGAAGTTCCTGGTCACGCAGGGACGGCTCACGACCGTTCCGTCCGCGTCGCAGGTCGCGGCGCACATCGATATCACCTTCATCAAGAAGGCGCTCGCCGGTGACTGCCGGAGCTGACGAGGAGCACCGGGCGGACCGCAGGCCCGGCGCGGACGTGGTCATCGACTCGGTGGGCAAGATCTTCCGCCGGAGCGGCCGGCGCACGGTGGCGCTCTCCGGGGTCAACCTGGAGGTCACGGCGGGGGAGCTCGTCTGCCTGCTCGGCCCGTCCGGGTGCGGCAAGTCCACGCTCCTGCGGATCGTGGCCGGTGCCCTCGAGCGCGACGAGGGCACGGTCACGGTCGGGGGGAGGCCCGTGCGCGGGCCTTCCCCCGACCGGGGCATGCTGTTCCAGACCCCGATGCTGTTCCCCTGGCTCACGACCAGGAAGAACATCCTGTTCGGGCCCAGGGCACAGCGGTCCGCCGGGCTGAACGAACGGGACGACCCGGAACTCGACGCCGAGGCGGACGCCATCCTGCGCACCGTCGGGCTGGCTAAGTTCGGCGATGCGTTCCCGCACGAGCTCTCGGGCGGGATGCAGCACCGCGCGGCGTTCGCCCGTGCGATCGTCACCAGGCCGTCGCTGCTGCTCATGGACGAGCCGTTCGGCGCGCTCGACGCGATCACCAGGCTGCGGATGCACGATTTCCTGCTCAGCATGTGGGACCAGTACCGGACCACGATCGTGTTCGTGACGCACGACATCGAGGAGGCCGTGCTGCTCGGCGACCGGGTCGCGGTGATGGGCGGCCGACCTCCCGGCATCCAGGAGGTCATCGACATCCCGTTGCCCCGGCCCCGGGACGCCCTCGACGCGGATACCGAGGCGTTCCTCGCCGCCAAGCGCAGGATCCGCGCCGCCCTGACCGTATGACGGGCCTTAATTTTCACGAGGAGCATGCACCATGGCGGGATGGCAGCCTGCGGGATTCGGCAGCACCATCGATGAGCGGACCCTAGTCGACGAGGCGTTCCTGCCCGCTGATGGTGAGCCGGACGGCACCGAGCTCGACGAGCGGGCCGGCCGCGACGATCTGGCCGCGTACCGGCGGAGCAGGCGGCGGGCCCGCACCAGGCGCCTGGCCACCGGGGCGGCCGGGCTGGTTGGCCTTGGCGTGGTATGGCAGATCGCCGCGAGCATCCTGCGGGACCCGGTGTTCCTACCGTCGGTCAGCCAGGTCGCTACGACGTTCGTGCACTACTTCAACCGGCCGTACCCGGCGCAGGGCTCGCCGCTGTGGTACGACGCGCTCACCAGCCTGCGCCGGATTCTGATCGGCTTCGGGATCGGCGTCGGCGTCGGCGTGACACTTGGCTCGGCCATGTCAGCCTCCCGCGTGGTCCGCCACCTGATCGACCCCGTCATCGAGGTCCTCCGCCCGCTGCCGCCGCTCGCGTTCATCCCGCTGTTCATCATCTGGTTCGGCATCGGGGAGCTGCCCAAGGAGATCCTGATCATCATCGGGGTCACCCCGATCTTGGCGGTCACCACCGTCGCGGCGCTCGACGAGGTACCCGAAGACCTGCGGCTGTGCGCGCGGACACTCGGCGCGTCCCGCCTGCACACCCTGGTGCACGTGCAGCTCAGATCCGCGCTGCCCGGCATACTGACCGGGATGCGCATCGCCATGGCCGCGGCCTGGACCAGCATCGTGGCCGCCGAGCTGATCGCGGCCACCAGCGGCCTGGGCTACCTGATCCAGCAGGCGGGCGACTACCTGAACACCGCGCTGGTCCTGTCCGGGATCATCTGCATCGCCGTGATCGCGCTTACCCTCGACGCGTGCCTGCGCGGGCTGCTGCTGCTGGCGGACCCGAGCCGCCGCGGCTAGCCGTGCGGCCCGTCCCCGGTGATCGCCGCCAGTACCCGGTTGACAACCTGCCCGTCGGCCGTGCCGGGCTCGGTCCGGGGCGAGCGCCGGAAGATCTCCGCCGCGGCCTGGTGGAACCCGTCCGGCAGGCCGGCCGCCGTCATGCTGGCCGCGATCTCTTCCATCTCGGCCACCCAGCGCCAGCCCTTTACGGCCGCCGAGTCGGCCGAGTCCCGGGACCGGCCTTCCAGCGAAGGCTGCGACATCGCCCACTCGGCGAGCAGCGCGTCTTCAACGCCCTCGACCCTGGCTAGTCCGCGCGCGGCCAGCAGCAGCGCCGCCGTGCCCTTGGTCCACGCGGCGTAGGCCATCTTGATCGCCGACGCGGCCCAGGCTCCGCTGCCAAGGACCCGTGAGTCCAGCGAGGTGCCGTCGAACAGGCCGCGGACGGCCTGGGCCTCGGCGCCGGAGAGATACAGCCGGGTGCGGCTGCCAGCGCCGGGCGGAGGGGAGGGGGGCGGGGGCATGCCGATGATCCCGCCGTCGACGTACGTCGCCCCGCCCTCCTCCACCATCAGCGCCACCTCACGCGCGGCGGCCGGGGAGATCGCGTTCGCATCGACGTACAGCCCGCCGAAGCCCTGCACGGCCCACGCCACATCCATCGAGGCGTGCGGCGGGCAGATCGAGAAGATGATGTCGGCGCGGTCGGCGACCTCGGCAGGCGTCCCGGCGTCGGTGAGCCCGGCGGCCCGCGCCCTGGCCGCCGTCTGCGGCCCCCGGCCCTCGGACGCCCACAGCACCTCGTGCCCGGCGCCGGTCAGGCACCGCCCCACGGCCGCGCCCATCTCACCGGGATGAAGCAGCCCAATCACCGGTCCGCGTGGCATGTCCATGGCTGAGTTTTTCATGGGCGCGCCGACGCCAGCAGGCCGGCGCTGGCCTGGCCAGCGGATGCCGCCCACCAGACAGGTCAGCGCTGCCTCTGTGCCGCTACCAGGCCCCCTGTTCGTCGGTCCCTGGCAGCGGCGTGAACCGGCCGCTGGTTACGACGGCGAGCACCCCGGCGTCGGGTTCGCCGGTCTTGGTGAGCTGCGGCCCGTGCGGCCTGTCGTCGTAGACGATCAGTGTGCCGCCGGCGGAGTCCGCCCAGAACAGGAGCGGCCATCCGCCGTAGCTCGCGTGCCGGTAATGCCGGACGCCCAAGACGGCCACGCGCTTGCCGGTTGCCACCGAGTACTCGGCGAACTCCCGCGTGGTCTGCGTGACGATCGGCACTACGATCTTGCTGCCGTCCGGCGTGATCATCGCATCGGCCGCATCGCTGCTGAATCTCACGGCCACCCGGCTCGACCATAGGCTGCTGCCCGGAGCGGCGGTGTCGAGCAGCCTGATTTCGTGCTCCGGCCCCGGGCCGGACCCGCCGGTTTCCACCTCGAACGCCAGCGTGCGTCCGTCAGCCGCCCAGGAGAGCGGGTTCGCGCTTTGTACCACTTCGCCGATGCTGCCGGAGCTTCTACTGCCTCGCCAGGTCCGCACCGACCCGGTCCGCACGCTGATGACCTTGATTTCCTGCTCGTGCCTGCCTGCGCCGAGGGCGATGGCGAGCTTGCTGCCGTTTGGGGCCAGAGCTTCGTCCACCACCTGGCTTCCCGGCTCGCCCGGGATGGGCAGCGCGGTCAGCCTTGCCGTGTGGTCAGCCGGGTCAAGACGCAGCACGAAATATTTCTGAAGCCCAGGCTTGTCCGATGGCGGGCCGTAGTAGGCGCTGCTGCGCTGCGCCGCGAGTACGAAGGTGCGGTCGTCAGCAGCCGAGCTGACCGCCGTGAACACGCGGTAGGGCCCGGGCGGTGTGACGACGGCGAGCTCGGCCCCGGTTGCGGTGGCGCGGACCACGGCCCGTGTGGAGGCGCCAGACAGAGCACCCGGCTCCAGAGCCACGTAGTACGGCGGGACGTCGCCGGCACCGTACGCCGGAGCCTCGCCGAGCGCGACCGCGCCCCTCGGCAGGTGCCCGGCATTGTGCGCTGGCCGAGCAAGGGCCAGCGACGCGACGACAATGGCGATAACCGCAGCGGCCGCCGCCAGCGGCGTCCCCGTGCGCCGCCAGTTCCCGAGACCCATCGGGCTGGGACGCCGGGCCCGGTCACCGGGCAAACGCAGCGGCGGGACGCTGTCGGCGGGCACGGTGTTGGCAGCTGCCCTGGCCGCGGCCCGGATCCGGTCTTCAAGTGCATTCATCGGGAGCCCTCCTTCAGGAGCCGGCCGAGCGTGGTAAGCGCGCGAGACGTGGTGGACTTGACGGTGCCCTGACTGACCCGCATTGCGGCAGCGGTCTCCGGCTCGGACAGGTCCAGGTAGAACCGGAGCACTAGCGCCTCCCGCTGCCTGGCGGGTAGTCGCCGAAGCGCGGCGAGGACCTCCCGGTGCTCCTCGCCGACAAGCGCCGCATACTCGGCCGACGCGGCGTCCGTCGCGACCGGCGCCCTCGCCGCCCCGCGCTCGTTCCGGATCCGGCGGCGAAGTTCGGAGCGGCATCCGTTCAGGGTGGACGACCGCAGGTAGCTCAGAGCCTTGCCGTGATCGGCCAGGTGTTCCCAGCGGCGGTAGAGCGCGCCGAACGCATCCTGCACCACGTCTTCGGCCGCGGCTCGGTCGCCGAGCATCACCACGGCCAGGCGGATCAGCCCGGTCGCGTGGGTCTGGTAGAGCGCTGTGACCTCGGCCTCCGCGCCTAACGCGGGCAACGGCCGTGGCGCTTGCCCGCGATGGCTGCCGGGCCCGCCATGGCTGCCAGGCCCGCCGGTGACCAGATCGGGGCTTTGTTCAAACGCGGCCACATGGTTATCCATGCACCAGAGACGCTCTTACCGCACCCCTAGTTGCTCGGCGCGCCCAGTCAATGCGCCTTGCCGCGGCGTTATACAGCGCAGGCTGGCCGGCAACTCCACGGCACTCTCCGATGCTCGGTAGGCTCCAAACAGAGGGGCCGAGAGGCCACAGAACACTTTCGCCGACCAGCGTCCACGGCGATGACCGTGCCAGGACTGGCGGCGCCATGAGGAGTGCGTTCAGTGCCGAAGCTTGTCTATGACTTCACCGAAGGTAACAAGGATCTGCGAGACCTGCTGGGCGGCAAGGGCGCCAACCTGGCCGAGATGACCAACCTGGGCCTGCCGGTACCGCCGGGCTTCATCATCACGACCGACGCCTGCCGTTACTACCTCGCCGAGGGCAGGGTGCCGGACGGCCTGGCCGCCGAGGTCGACGAGCACCTGGCCCAGCTGGAGGCCAAGATCGGCAGGCGGCTCGGCGACCACGCCGACCCGCTGCTGGTCAGCGTCCGGTCGGGGGCCAAGTTCTCCATGCCCGGGATGATGGAGACCGTGCTCAACATCGGCCTGTCCGATGAATCCGTGCACGGGCTGGCCAAGCAGGCCGGCAGCGAGCGGTTCGCCTGGGACTCCTACCGGCGGCTGATCCAGATGTTCGGAAAGACCGTGCTCGACATCGACGGCGAGCACTTCGAGCACGCGATCGACGAGGCCAAGAAGGCCAAGGGCACCACCAGCGACCTGGACCTCGACGCGGGCGACCTGCAGAGCCTGGTCGATGGGTTCAAGAACATCGTCCGCGACAAGACCGGCCGGGACTTCCCGCAGGACCCGCGGGAGCAGATGGACCTCGCGGTCAACGCGGTCTTCAACTCCTGGAACGCGGACCGGGCCATCCTGTACCGGCGCCAGGAGCGGATCCCGGCCGACCTCGGCACGGCCGTCAACATCGTCGCGATGGTGTTCGGCAACCTGGGCATGGACTCCGGCACCGGCGTGGCGTTCACCCGCGACCCGGGCAGCGGCCAGCAGGGCGTCTACGGCGACTACCTGCAGAACGCCCAGGGCGAGGACGTGGTGGCCGGGATCAGGAACACGGTGCCCCTGCAGGACCTCGAGCAGATCGACCCGAAGTCGTACGCCGAGCTGATGCAGATCATGCAGACCCTGGAGAACCACTACCGGGACCTGTGCGACATCGAGTTCACGATCGAGCGCGGCAAGCTGTGGATGCTGCAGACCCGGGTCGGCAAGCGCACAGCGGCGGCCGCGTTCCGGATCGCGATCCAGCTCGTCGACCAGGGCATGATCGGCATGGACGAGGCGCTGGACCGGGTCACCGGGGACCAGCTCGCGCACCTGATGTTCCCGCGCTTCGACACCAGCGGCGAGGTGAAGAAGATCACCAAGGCGGTCAGCGCCTCACCGGGGGCCGCGGTCGGCAAGGCCGTGTTCGACTCCGCAACGGCCGTGCAGCAGGCCGCGGCGGGGGAGGAGGTCATCCTGGTCCGCCGCGAGACCAACCCCGACGACCTGCACGGCATGATCGCCTCCCAGGGCATCCTGACCAGCCGCGGCGGCAAGACCAGCCACGCGGCCGTGGTGGCCCGCGGCATGGGCAAGACCTGCGTGTGCGGTGCCGACGAGCTCGAGGTCGACCTGGCCGGGCGGAAGTTCACCGCGCCGGGCGGGATCACCGTCAGCGAGGGAGACGTGATCTCCATCGACGGCACGTCCGGCGTGGTGTACCTCGGCGAGGTGCCGGTCATGTCCTCGCCGGTGGTGGAGTTCTTCGAGGGCAGCCTCGACGCGCAGTCCGACGAGCTGGTCAGCGCCGTCAGCCGGATCATGACCCACGCCGACGAGCGGCGCCGCCTCGGCGTCTACGCGAACGCCGACACCGGCGACGACTGCGCCAGGGCCCGCCGGTTCGGCGCGCGCGGCGTCGGCCTGGTGCGGACCGAGCACATGTTCCTCGGCGAGCGCCGCCAGCTGGTGGAGCGGCTGATCCTGGCCAGCGGCGACGACGAGCGGCAGGCAGCGCTCGACGCGCTCGAGCCGCTGCAGCGCGGCGACTTCGTCGAGATCCTCAAGGCCATGGACGGGCTGCCGGTGGTGATCCGGCTGATCGACCCGCCGCTGCACGAGTTCCTGCCCGACCTGACCGACCTGTCGGTCAAGGTAGCTTTGGCCGGCGACAACGCCACAGAGCAGGACCGCAGGCTGCTGGACGCGGTGCGCAGGCTGCACGAGCAGAACCCGATGCTGGGGCTGCGCGGCGTCCGGCTCGGCCTGGTCATCCCCGGGCTGTTCAACATGCAGGTCCGCGCGATCGCGCACGCCGCGGCCGACCGCAAGCAGGCGGGCGGCGACCCGCGGCCGGAGGTCATGATCCCGCTGACCGCGTCGGTGCAGGAGATGGAGATCTCCCGCGAGCAGGCCGAGCAGGTGCTCGCCGAGGTGGCCGAGGAGACCGGCATCAGCGTGCACACCCTGATCGGGACGATGATCGAGGTGCCGAGGGCCGCCATGATCGCGGGCGAGATCGCCGGGTCGGCCGAGTTCTTCTCGTTCGGCACCAACGACCTGACGCAGATGGGCTGGGGCTTCTCCCGCGACGACGTCGAGGGCGCGTTCTTCAGCCGGTACATCGAGCTCGGCATCTTCGGCGTGTCGCCGTTCGAGACCATCGACGCCGACGGGGTCGGCCGGATGATCAAGATCGCGGTCGAGGAAGGCCGGGCCGCCCGGCCCGAGCTCGAGCTCGGCGTGTGCGGCGAGCACGGCGGCGACCCGGACTCGGTGCACTTCTTCCACAGCGTCGGGCTGGATTACGTGTCCTGCTCCCCGTTCCGGGTCCCGGTCGCCCGGCTGGAGGCAGGCCGCGCCGCCGTGGCCGACGCCGCAGGGGGCAGCGACAGCCGGTGACGACGGAAGGCGGCTACGACGCCCACGCGACCGAGCGGTGGGTAGCTGAGTCGCCCAAGCGCGCGCGCAACCCCGGGCGCGGCCCGTTCCAGCGGGACCGCGCCCGGGTGCTGCACAGCGCGGCGCTGCGCAGGCTGGCGGCCAAGACGCAGGTCGTCGAAGTGGGTTCGGGCGACTTCCCGCGGACCAGGCTCACCCATTCGCTGGAATGCGCGCAGATCGGGCGGGAGTCCGCCGCCGTGCTGGGGTGCGATCCCGACCTGGTCGACGCCGCGTGCCTGGCCCACGATCTGGGTCACCCCCCGTTCGGGCACAACGGGGAGTCGGCGCTGGCCACGTTCGCCGCCGGCTGCGGCGGCTTCGAGGGCAACGCGCAGAGCCTTCGGCTGCTGACCCGGCTGGAGGCGAAGGTGCCCGGCGCCGGGCTGAACCTGACCCGGGCCACCCTGGACGCGACGCTCAAATATCCCTGGCCCGCCCGCCCGGGCCAGGTCAAGTTCGGCGTGTACGCCGACGACACCGGGGTGTTCGCCTGGATCCGCAGCGGCGCGCCGCCCGAGAAGCTGTGCCTGGAGGCCCAGCTCATGGACTGGGCCGACGACGTGGCCTACTCCGTGCACGACCTCGAGGACGGGCTGCAGGCCGGTCTGATCACGCTGGGCGCGCTGCGTGACCCCGCCGAGCAGAAGACGGTCGCCGCGCTCACCGCGGACGAGTACTGCGCCCCAGGATCGGCGACCGTCGACGAGCTGTGCGAGGTCTTCGCCGGGCTGGTCGCGCTGCCGTGCTGGCCGGCGGCGTTCGACGGCAGCCTGGAGTCCATGGCCGGGCTGAAGAACCTGACCAGCGAGCTGATCGGCCGGTTCTGCAGCTCGGCGCAGGCCGCGACGCTGGGCGCCAGGCCGCCCGGCGTCCGGCTCACCAGGTACGCCGCCGACCTGGTGGTCCCGCGCCAGCAGCGGCTCGAGTGCGCGCTGCTGAAGGGGGTCACCGCGCAGTACGTGATGACCCGGGCCGGTGCCGCGCAGACCCAGGCCAGGGAGCGGGAGCTGATCGCCGAGTTGGCTGCGGCGGTGCTGGCCGGGGCACCCGGCGGTCTGGAACCGGTGTTTCGGGCCTCGTTCGCCGCGGCAGGTAGTGACGAGGATCGACTGCGCGTCGTGGTCGATCAGATCGCCTCACTCACGGATACTTCGGCCATCGCATGGCACGGCCGGCTCTGCGGGTGAAAGCCTTTCCGTACTCGCCGCCGGAAGGAGTTCTAGATGCCAGCCAGCCACCCGTACGTGATCGTCGGAGCGATGCTCACCGGTGCCAAGGCCGCCGAGACCCTCAGGGAGGAGGGGTTCGACGGCGCCGTTGTGCTGATCGGCACCGAAGACCAGCTCCCCTACGAGCGGCCGCCGCTGTCCAAGGGCTACCTGCTGGGCAAGGATGCCCGGGACTCGATCTTCGTGCATGACGAGGGGTGGTACTCGCAGAACAACGTCGACCTCCGGCGTGGCACGACCGTGGCCTCGGTAGACCGGTCCGGCCACCGGATCACGCTCGACGGCGGCGAGTCGGTGCCCTACGAGAAGCTGCTGATCAGCACCGGCGCCTCGCCGCGGCGGCTGGACATCCCCGGGGGCGACCTCGACGGCGTCCACTACCTCCGCACGGTGGGAGACTCCGAGAGCCTCTCTGCCGCGCTGCGCGGCGGCGGCCAGGTGGTCATCGCCGGGGGCGGCTGGATCGGCCTCGAGACCGCGGCCGCCGCGCGCGAGTACGGGTGCGAGGTCACGATCCTGGAGCCGGAATCCGGCGTCCTGCGGCGGGCGCTGGGCCCCGAGGTCGGCGAGATCTTCGCCGACCTGCACCGCAGTCACGGGGTGACGTTCCGGTTCGGCGAGAGCCTGAGCGAGGTGACCGGCTCCGGCGGTGCCGTCACCGGAGCGATCACGTCGTCGGGAGAGGAACTGCCCGCGCGCACCGTCATCATCGCGGTCGGTGTCGCGCCCAACACCGGGCTCGCCGTCGACGCCGGTCTCGAGGTCGACAACGGCATCGTGGTCGACCAGCAACTGCGCACCTCTGATCCCAACGTCTTCGCGGCCGGTGACGTGGCCAACGCGTTCAATACCCTGCTCGGCCGCAGGATCCGGGTCGAGCACTGGGGGAACGCGCTGGCCAGCGGCCCGGTCGCGGCGCGCTCGATGCTCAGCAAGGTCGCCGTCTACGACTGGGTGCCGTACTTCTTCAGCGACCAGTACGACCTCGGCATGGAGGTCGCCGGGCTGCCCGAGCCGGGAACCTACGACGACGTCGTCTACCGCGGCGACAAGGACTCCCTCGAGTTCATCGCGTTCTGGCTGGCCGGCAGCGTCGTGGTGGCCGGGATGAACGTTAACGTCTGGGACGTCAACGACGACATCCAGGCCCTGATCCGGGCCGGCGCCGAAGTCGACGTCGACCGCCTGACCGACCCCGACGTTCCGCTCACCGACCTATAACCCCAAGGCCGGTTAGTTAAGCGAGTTGCCTGGCGCCTGAGGGCTCCGAGGAGACCGGCTGGACATCACTCTCAGGCGGTGCTGAGTTCGTCTTCCGGCTCGGCCTCGTTGTGAAGTGGCTCTTCTCCGGCCTGGGTGAGCCGGTCGGCGACGCGCTCAAGCCAAGATCCGGCCAGCAGTGAGGTCACGATCGAGAGCATCACCAGGCTGACGAAGAAGGTCTGGTTGATGATGCCTGCGGCAAAGGCCGTCGAGGCGAGCACGATTCCCGGTCCGCCGCGGGCGTTCATCGCAATCGCCAGGCTCGCGGACATGAAACTGTTCTCGCGGGACAGGCGCGCTCCCAGGTAGACGCTGACTGCTTTCGCAGCACAAGCGAAGGCGAGGAAGCCGAGGAAGAACAGCACGGCGAAGTGGTGAATCAGGTCGAGCTGGATGCCGATGATCGCGAAATAGACGGGGATGAAGAAGCCGAACGAGACACCAGCGAGTGCGTTGCGCTCCGGTACGATTTCGTCGCCAGTGGCCATCGCGACGGTGATTCCGGCGACGAACGCGCCGTATAGGGGTACGAGGCCCAGCGCGAGCGCAGCCGCCGACAGTGCGAGCATCCATACGAGCTGGCTGGCGACAGGGCTGCGGCGGGCCATGGGGTTGGCCCGGATGCCGATCAGCGCCTTGTAGGCGCGTCCGCCGAGGGTGAGTGCCAGGCCGAGGAACAGCACGGCGACTGCCGTGTGGTAGATGCCGCTTTCGGCCACAGTGTGGATTTTCAGCGCTGCCGGGACACCGAACGTCGTGCTGCCGTTGGCTTGCACGAGGCCGATCGTGACCGCGAGGACGACATACAGCACGATGTCCTCGATGACGGCGACCGACAGCACGATGCGGGAGAAGCGCGTGCCCAGCAGGCCGGTGTCGTGCATGATCCGCGAGATAACCGGGATGCTCGTGACTGCTACTGCCATCCCGAACACCAAGGTAAGCGCCGGCTTGTTGCCAGCAGCGCCAATGAAATTGCTGGCACCCAGCACCGCTACCAGGCCGAGCCCGGCCGCGAATGGCAGCACGAGACCGAATGACGCGATGAGCCCGACCGTGCGTACTGCGTTGCGCTGAATCAGCCGCCGCATCTCTGCGCCTGCGGCGAACATCAGCAGCAGCAGGCCCAGCTGGTAAACCGCCCCCAGCGCGGCAGCCGACGAGCCGCTCGCCGGGAAGATCCAGTGCTGGACGCCCGGGAAGGCCGCGCCCAGGGCCGAGGGCCCGAGCAATATGCCGCCTACAATCTCGCCGATCGCGCGCGGTTGCCTGAACCGCGCGAACAGGGCACCCACGCTGTGCGCGGCCAGCAGGAGGACAGCCAGCGCGATCAGCAGCCGGGCAAGATCAGCGTCTGTGAAGGACAATGTCCCTACCTGGGGCTCGTTTCCGCGGGGACGGTGTTCGGACATCAGTACAGTAAAACGGACATGCGTGTCAATGAGCCCCAAGGATTCCGGACCGACGCGCAACGGGCACAGAGCGGGCACTACGTCCCATGAAGGTCCCGGCGCTGCGGTACGAACGTGGCACCGACACACCTTGACAGCCAGGCAACTCGCTTAACTAACCGGCCTTGCCGCTAACCCACGTCCGTGCCGAGGATCGCGGCGACCACCAGGTCGGTGCCGGCCAGGTTGGGCAGCACCGCGTGCGCCCCGGCGGCGGCGAGCTCGCCAACGGTGAACGCGCCGGTCGCCACGCCAACCGCCCGGGCACCGGTAGTCAGCGCCGCCTCGACGTCGAGTGGCGTGTCCCCGACGATCACGGTGGCGTCGCCGCTGAAGTCCGTCCGGTACGCACGCGACGCGTTACGCCGGGCCTGGTGCACGAGCTCGGCCCGGACCTCGTGCATGCTGCCGTAAGCTCCCGCGTCCAGGTCCAGGTGCTCGGTCAGGCCGAGCGGGCCGAGCTTCACCTCCGCCAGCGGCCTGATGTTGCCGGTCAGCAGCGACTGGACCACGCCGCGCCCGTCAAGCCGGGCCAGCGCTGCCATGGCCTCGGCGGCTCCGGGCAGGATCCGCGCCCGCTCCACCACCAGGTCGGCCAGGCCGGGGGCGTGGGCCGCCATCAGCCGGTGGAACGCGTCGACGTGCTGCCGCGGGTCGTCCAACCCGGCCAGGGTCAGCACCTCGGCGACGATGGCCCGGTCGGTACGCCCGGCCATGGACCCTGGCTGCGGCATGTCCGGGCCGAACATCTCGCCAAACACGGTCTGGTACAGCTCCCGGCCAATCCCGTTGGAGTCGATCAGCGTGTAGTCAACGTCCCACAGGACCAGCAGCCGGCGCACGCGACTCAGGCCATCCGGCCGAGGCCCGGGTAGTCGACGACCACCCCTTCGGCGTCGAAGGTGACGTCAGCGGAGAAGTCGCCGCTTTCGTACCGGATCACGCTCAGCGGTCCCGGCCAGGGCAGCCCGGGCTCGAACGCCGGGCCGCTGCGCAGGTGGGTGTAGAGCTGGCGGGACGGCGTGACGGCCAGCCACGGGACGCTGACCCAGGCCATCAGGAACTCGGCCGGGTCGCCGCCGCCGAGCAGGCCGCGGCGCAGCACCGGCATCGTGTTCGTGACCGGGCATTCCCCGAGGTCGCAGTCGAGGGCATCGGCAAAGGCCGCCGGGTCGCCGCCCGCTGGCGGCGCGCCGGGCACGCCGGGGTCGCCATCCGATCCGGCGTCGACGGCCCAGCCATCGCGCGGATCGCGGGTCAGCTCGAGGTGGCGCCCCCAGCCCGCGCCCCAGGCCCGCACCGAGAGCCGGCGCGTGGCAAAGCCGTCCTGGCAGTCGAGCTCGTACTCCAGCCGGTAGGGGACCGGGTCGCCGCTGACGGCCACGCCGACCGCCCGCAACTCGCCGCCGCCGAGCTCGAGCTCGGCGAACTCGGCCCCGCGTTCCTTGATCCACGTGATCGCGCGCACGAGCGGCAATCTTACGGCTGCCCGGCGCGCGGCCGGTGTTGGCCTGTTCTGCCAGTGGCGAGGACTAGACTCGCCGGGACGGTTAGCAGGTGCACGGGGATCGGCGGTGGGCAGACGTGGCAGGCCGGATCCGCGACGAAGATATCGCGCTGGTCCGTGAGCGCTCCGCCGTCGAGGAGGTCGTGGGGGAGTACCTGCAGCTCCGCAGCGCCGGCGGCGGCTCGCTCAAGGGCCTGTGCCCGTTCCACGACGAGAAGACGCCGTCCTTCAACGTCACCCCGGCCCGCGGGCTCTGGTACTGCTTCTCCTGCACCGAGGGCGGCGACGTCATCAAGTTCGTGCAGCGGATCGAGAACCTGAGCTTCGCCGAGGCCGTCGAGCGGCTCGCGGCCAGGGCCGGGATCGAGTTGCGGTACGAGCAGGGCGGGCGCGTCCCGGGACGTGACCATTCCCAGCGCAGGCGGCTGATTGAGGCGCACCGCGCCGCCGCGGATTTCTACCTTGAACGGATAGCTGCCCCCCAGGCTGGCTCCGCTCGCGCGTTTCTCTCGTCGCGGGGGTTCGCGGAGGCCGACTGGGCGCGGTTCGGCATCGGTTACGCGCCCGCCGAGTGGGACGCGCTGACCCGGCATCTGCGCGGCCGCGGGTTCACCGACGACGAGCTGCTCAGCGGCGGGCTGGCGAAGCAGGGCAGGCGCGGCCCGATAGACATGTTCCGCAACCGGCTGATCTGGCCGATCAGGGACCTGCACGGGGACGTGATCGCGTTCGGGGCCCGCAAGCTGGCCGAGGACGAGGACGGCCCGAAGTACCTGAATACCCCGGCGACCCCGCTGTTCAACAAGAGCGATCAGTGCTCTACGGGGCGGATCTGGCCAGGCGGGACATCGGGCAGCGCCGCCAGGCGGTGATCGTGGAGGGCTACACCGACGTGATGGCCTGCCACCTGGCCGGGATCACCACGGCGGTGGCGACGAACGGGACCTCGTTCGGCGCTGGCCACATCAAGATCCTGCGGCGGCTGCTGCTGGACTCGGACAAGTTCCGTGGCGAGGTCATCTTCACCTTCGACGGGGACGCGGCCGGTCAGAAGGCGATCGGGCGCGCGTTCAACTTTGAAGACGAATTCGTCACGCAGATGATGTGCTCGGTGCAGCCCGACGGCCTTGACCCGTGCGACCTGCGGCTCAAGCACGGCGACGCTGCGGTCAGGGACCTGATCGCCCAGCGCGTCCCGTTGTACGAGTTCGCCATCCAAAGCGAGCTTCGCAAGCACAACCTCGAAACCAACGAAGGGCGCCTCGCGGCGCTGGACGCCGCCGCGGCGATCGTCGGCCACATCAAGGACTACGGCCTGCGGGACCGGTACGCGGTAAGCCTGGACCGCTGGCTGGGCATGATGGATGAGGACTTCGTGCTGGCTCGGGTCCGCGCGCGTGCTCCGTCCACGCCAGCGCAGCGCCGGGCCGGGCGCACCGGCGCCGCTGGCCCGAACGCCCGGCCGCGGCAAAACGGCGCCGTGAACGGGGGAGCGGAGAGGGCCGGGGACGCCGGCGGAGGGCGCGGCGCCCCGGAGGTCCGCTACAACACGAAAGACCCGGTGATACAGACCGAGCGCGAGGCGCTGAAGCTCGCGGTGCAGCGGCCCGCGCTCTGCGGGCCCGCCTTCGACGCGCTCGGGGCCGAGACGTTCACCGCCCCCGTGCACGCGGCGGTGTTCGGCATCATCGCCGAGTGCGGCGGCGCAGGCCTGGCGTCTGGCGGCAGGGAATGGGCCGAGCGACTGCGCGAAGCCGCGCCCGATGACCGGGCGCGCGGGTTCGTGACGAGCCTCGCGGTGGAACCGCTGCGGGCGCCCCGGTCCGACGGCGAAGCGGATGCCCGGTACGCGGACGCGATCCTGGCGCGCGTTGAGGAGCTGTCGGTGAGCAGGGAGATCGCGACGATCAAATCGCGGCTGCAGCGGCTGAGCCCGGTCGACGCGACGGTCGCGTACAACCGGATGTTCGGTGATCTCGTGTCCCTGGAGCAGCGCCGGAAGGGGCTGTCGGACCGCGGCTCAGGTGCGCTGTAATCGCTGCGTACACAGATAGGGCCAATCCCGTTACTACCCTCAAGGTGACAATATTAGATCCACGCAACGCCTGTTTCGTGACGCACACTTGTCTCCATGAGCCTTACGGTTCTGCCCCCGGTTGATCAAGTAACTGACCTTGTTTCGCGCGCCAGGGAACGCGGGACGGTCGCGATGGCCGAGCTCACGACGACGTTCGATCGCTGTGAGTTGCCAGCGGACGCCGTCGAGGGCGTCCTCCGGCTGCTGGCCGATGAGGGTGTCGAAATCATCGAGGCCCCCCCGGAAGATCAGGACGACCTGAGACGCGAGGTCCAGGACGGCGCCAGACGTGCGGTCACAGGGGACCTGGTCCGGATCTATCTGCGTGAGATCGGCAGAGTGCCGTTGCTCACCGCGCAGGACGAGGTCGATCTGGCCAAGTCGATCGAGGCCGGCCTGTTCGCGGAGGAGAAGCTCCAGGGTGACCGCGCGGCATGCGGCGGCACTCTGCTTTCCGACCTCGCGCAGCTCGCCACCGACGGGATGCAGGCCAAGCAGCGGCTGATCGAGGCCAACCTGCGGCTCGTGGTGTCGATCGCCAAGCGGTACATCGGCAGGGGCCTGGTCTTCCTCGACCTGATCCAGGAGGGCAACCTCGGCCTGATCCGGGCGGTGGAGAAGTTCGACTACACCAAGGGCTACAAGTTCTCCACGTACGCCACGTGGTGGATCCGGCAGGCGATCACCCGCGCGATCGCGGACCAGGCGCGCACGATCCGGATCCCGGTGCACATGGTCGAGACCATCAACAAGATGGCGAGGATCCAGCGCCAGCTGCATCAGGACCTGGGACGCGAGGCCACCCCGGAGGAGATCGCGGAGGAGATGGGGCTGACCCCGGAACGGGTCGCCGAGATCCAGCGCATCGCCCAGGAACCGGTGTCGCTGCAGTCGCCGATTGGCGAGGAGGACTCCGACCTCGGTGACTTCATCGAGGACGCCGACGCCGTGGTGCCGATGGAGGCGGCGGCGTTCATCATGCTCCAGGATCAGCTGGAGCAGGTGCTCGACAACCTCTCGATCCGTGAGCAGCGCATCATCCAGCTTCGGTTTGGCCTGACCGACGGGCATCCGAGGACGCTGGAAGAGGTCGGCCGGGAATTCGGCGTGACTCGTGAGCGCATCCGCCAGATCGAGTCCAAGACGCTTGCCAAGCTGCGCCATCCCAGCCGCGCGCAGATGCTGCGCGAATATCTTGCGTAGCTTTCACTGCTGAATCACGAATTGCAGCGCCGCTAACTCAACCAAGCCCATGGGTGTTTGGTTTAGGGGGTATGCGGGGGCGGAGCCCGCAGGGTGTTTGGCTTGGGGGTATACGGGGGGCGGAGCCAGCAGGGTGTTTGGTTTGGGGGGTATACGGGGGGCGGAGCCCCCCGCAGGGATCAATACCGGGAATTGTCGGTTCCGTCAGTGAGAATGGGACCGTGGGATCTGGCGTAAAGGTTGGCAGCCTGCTTCGGGAGGCGCCGTTCGGCCTGCATGCGCGCTTTGGCGAGCGGGTCGAGGGGCGGGTCTGGTTCCACTTGGTGGCGCTGGCCGCGATGACCAATACCGGCGATCCGGTCATCGTCGGGGGTAAGGGTCCCGGCCGCGGGAATTACGGCCTCGTGCCCGCCGGTACCTACCGCAACTATGCCGGGCTGGTAACCGGGAACGCGGTGGACGACGATTTCACCGACCTGACCGTCCGCGCCACCATCGGCGCGACCCCGCCCCGGCACTTGCTGGACGTGGAGGGCGCACTGGTCGTCAGGTTCAATCCCAGGGAAGTCGCTGAGTGGGTCGAGCACATCGCCAGGAACGCGATGAGCTTCGGCGGGCCGATGGACGACACGGCCAGGGAGTACGCGCAGCGGATCGCCCCGTTCACGACGCTGACCGACGAGGACCTGGCAGCGCTGGACGCCTTCCCCGGCGACGAGGACGAGGCAGCGCACGGCTGATCTAGACATTCGCCGCGCCGGCTGCGCAAGGTGCCCTGCCGTCCCCCTGGCCAGATCGGGCTCGGCTGGGCTAGCCGGGTCGGCGGTCAGCCTGTCGCTAGTCGCCTCGGGCTTAGCCCGGGCTAGTCGTGCCGGCGGTCAGTCGCGGCCAAATGGCCGTTGCCCGACGTGTCCGCGTCGCCGTCCTGCTTCTTGTGGCCGTTGCGCTGGCGCAGGCCGGCCACCTGATCGCCGACCTTGCCCTTTGCGGTGCTCGCCAGCTTCGGCACCCGGTCCTGAATGCCGTCGGTGACCTTCTGCTTCGCCGTCTTGGCCAGCCCCGCAGCCTGGGCCTGAACCGCGCCGGCGGCCTGCTGTGCGGCCGGGCTGTCGGCCACGCGACGGCCGACAGCCTTGATCTGGTCGTAGCGCTCGCGGCCTGCCCGCGCGCCGAGAACGAAGCCGGCGGCGAAGCCGCTGAGGAACGTGATTCGATATCGCATCTGGATCTCTCCCGAGGACGTCATCCGCGCCATCGCTGCGGTATCCGGCGCCCCGATGGCTGCTAGTACGCGCTTGGCTGACTTCCCGGGTCATGCCCAGCCGAAACGCGGTTATGCGCCGCGGCGCTCGCCGTGCGGGCGTGTGCGATCGTTTATCCCACGAGTGCGCTACCCTTATGCGCGCGGCACAGAGCGGCCGGGGGACCGGTTTGCTCATCCGCGCTCGTGCAATCCCGCGTAGCTCAATCGGCAGAGCGTCCGGCTGTTAACCGGCAGGTTCCAAGTTCGAGTCTTGGCGCGGGAGCTAAACGGGGAGGCAGATAGCCTCCCACCTGCGCAAAGGCAGGCTTCCTAGATCGTTTCTGAATGCCCTGCAGAGGACGAAAGCTCTCGTGGGGACACGAGCCCATGACATGGGCATGACATCATGAGCCGCTGGGCGCTGGCGAGTTCACGTAGTACCCCAAACCGGGAATCCGGGTAAGCAAACCCTCACTCTCCAGCAGGGTGAGGGCTTTTGCTGCTGTTCGCCTGTTGACTTCGAACTGCTGGCTCAGAGTCGTGATGCTCGGGACCGGTTCCCCCGGCGTCCAGCGCCCCTCAGTGACCCCCTGACGCACGAACGCGGCAATCTGCATGTAGCGCCTGGGGTCGTCGGGCATCGTCACACCTCAAGCGTCCCCAAGACTACGCAAAGCGTCTCTGCCGGGATCGTGCAGGGTCGCGCATACACGCGTATGCTCTAGGCAAAGAGCGACCCCGGACCGCGCTATAGCAGCGTTCGCGGCCGCTGCCGACGATGACGCAGAAGCCCTCTTCTGGCTGGCACTGAACATCCGCACCGCTATGCGGTGCCTGACAGCACCTTGGAACTAAGCCGATGGAACCACGCCATGACCTGAGCACCGAGGATGCAAGCCTTCTGTATGAGCTTCAGCGCATCTGGCACGACCGCTACCGCGTAGATGTCAACGAGGATGGCGTCTGGAGCGCCCAGAGGCTCACGGGTACCGCGAAGCCCATCACGGGGGGCACGGGCTACGAGTTGCGCCCGTTAATCGCGCAAGACGCGATTCAGTGGAACCGCGAGGTGTTCGCGAGGAACAACACATAGCCCAGACAGCACAAAGCCCTCGGCGCTGATCATGCCGCACCGCCGACAGTGATCGGCGAGTCGCCTTCGTCAGCGAACTTCGGTGTACTCGCTGGGGTCCAGCTCTATGACGTCGTCGTAGCCACTGCTCTCCGGCTCTGCGGCGTCGCTGAACTGGCTGCCGTCCAGCTGCACGACACGGAAGCTTCGGGAGACCAGCTTGCGCAGGTGCCGCATTCCGCTCATGCCTGCTACCACGACGGCTACAGCGGCGGCGAGGATCGAGCCGCCGAACAGCGCCAGCCCGCCGATCACGTGTCCTAGCGCCATCATGACTATTCCGGCCAGCAGCGCCACGGGCACGGCCGCTACCAGCAGCAGCGCGAGCACCGTCGCGGCGATTACTGCCTTGGCCGACCAGTCTGGCTTCCGCTCTGCGTACCAACCGGTCATCGCGTTCACCTCTCAAGACCCCGAGTTCTGCAGGGCCCAAATCTCCACCTGAGTAACACGATATGACGTGTTTGTTAGAAACAACAAACCGCTCGGCCAGAATCATCCCGTGGCCTTCCAGCACGATGAGCAGGGCGGACGGGCTGGCGAGCCGGGGCGGTTCCGCGTCACGGCGAGGCGACGTCGCGGGACAGGAAGTCGGCGTGCGTTTCCCTGCGGACCACCAGGCGCGGCACGCCGTCAGCGCAGAACACCACGGGCGGCCGCATCGCGCCGTTGTAGTTGTTGGCCATGGTGTAGCAGTAGGCGCCGGTCGCAGCCACGGCCACGAGGTCACCGGGCCGGGGGTCGTGCAGCGGGACGCCGCTGATCAGCCGGTCGCCGGATTCGCAGTGCCGCCCGACCAGCTCGACGCTGTTGCCGCCGCCCACCCGGCTGGTCACCGTGGCCTCGAACCGCTGGCCGTAGAGCGACACTTCCATGTTGTCGGCCATGCCGCCGTCCACGGCCACGAACCGCGGATCGTCACCCTTCACCGAGACCACGCGGTACACGGTCACCCCGAACGGGGCGACCAGCATCCGGCCTGGCTCGATGATGAGCTGCGCGTCGCGCGGCAGGTGGCGGCGTGCCGCCCTGGTCAGCACCTCGATCCAGTCTTCGGGGCTGGGCGGCCGGTCGGTGTAGGTGTAGCGCACGCCGAGGCCGCCGCCCAGGTTGTAGGTCGCGAAGTCGCCGAGCCCCGCGATCGCCTCGACCTCCTGGGCGTACGGCTCGGTCGCCAGGATCTGCGAGCCGATGTGCGCGTGGATGCCCTCGACCCGCAGCTTGTCGCTGTGCCGCAGCCGCGCGATGGCGGCCCTGGCGGCGGGCACCGGCAGGCCGAATTTGGAACCGGCCTGGCCGGTGGCGACCGCCTCGTAGGTGTCGGGCCGAACCCCGGGGATCACCCGGACCAGCACGGACTGCTCCGAAGAGACCAGCTTCTCCAGGCGGTCGATGTCGTCGGTGTTGTCGATGACGATCAGGCCGACCCCGGCCTCCACCGCGAGCCGGAGCTCGGCCGTGGTCTTGGCGTTGCCGTGCACCACGATCCGGGCCGGGTCGGTCCCGCCGGCGAGCGCCATGACCAGCTCGCCCGCCCCGGCCACGTCGACGCCGATGCCCTCGTCGGCCATCAGCCGGTACATCGCCGTGCACGGGAAGGCCTTGGACGCGAAGACCATCCGCGAGTTCTGCCACCTGTCCTCGAGGGCCTGCCGGACCCTGCGGACCTGGGCCCGCACCGCCGTCTCATCGACGATGTACAGCGGCGTGTCCCAGGTGTCCGCCAGGTCGGCCAGCCGGCATCCGGCCACCACGAGCTCGCCGTCGGCGTCCACCCGCGAGCCCGGCGGGAACAGGCCGAGCAGCTCGGCGGCTGCGGTCTCAACGGTCATGGGGGCTTGCCTCCTTCTGCCCTCGATGCTGCTCAGCAGGCTCGCGGACGCCCAGGTCGAGCTCCTCCTGGTGGGCGTCGGCGATTGCCTCCTGCACCTGTGGCGCCACCCGCTCCGGGCCGAGGCGGCTGTGGATCGCGTAGTAGTAGACGGCCAGGCTGAACACCGCGACCGCGCCGATGTCCCACCAGAAGGGTAGGTGGTGGTGGATCGCGATGCCGAAGACGCTGGGGTAGCCACCGACGTAGCTGCCGCCGAAGATCGAGAATATCGTCAGGCCGATGATCCACGGCAGCGAGAACGCCCCGGCCTTGAAGTCGATCGGCGCCTGCGCCGGGTCGACCCTGCGGGCGATGAAGTACAGGACCAGGAAGAACAGGACGGCCAGGTCCAGCTTGACCACGTTCGAGGTCCCGCTCCAGTAGATGATCAGGCCGGACACCACGAAGCTGAACGGGGCGATGATGTTCAGCCCGGGGACCTTGTACGGCCTCGGGCGGTCGGGGTCGCTCTTGCGCAGTGAGACCGCCGCGACCGGCGCGTAGCTGTACATGAACGACGAAGCCGCGGTGATCGCGCCGACCAGCTTGGCCCAGCCGCCGAACGGCAGGAACAGCAGGCAGCCGAACGCGCCGCCGAAGACGATGCTGAACCAGGGGACGCCCCGCCGGTCGATGCCGCTGAATACCGGCGGCAGGAAGCGCACCCGCGCGAGCGAGTACGACAGCCGCGACGTGGTGGCCAGGTAGACCAGGCCGGTGCCGCCCGGCGAGATCAGCGCGTCGATGATCAGGACGACGCCGAGCCAGCCCAGGCCGACCGATGTGGCGAGCGTGTAGTAGGGCCCGAACGCGCCGGCGTTGCCGAACGGGCTGGCCCAGCCGTGCAGCACGTTGTGCGGGTTGAGCGCGCGAACACGGTCGCGATGGTGTGGAAGATCCTGGTCCCGGTGGCCAGCTCCGGCTCGGTGACGAGCTCGGCATCTAGCGCGGCGGGGTTGCGTCCCTGGCGAGGGCGGCGATTTCGGCGACCAGGTCGGTAACCGGCCGGGTCGCGTCGGCCTCGAAGTCGGCGTGGGCGTCGGGCTGGTACCGCTGCATGGTGGCCGTGACGTAACGCCAGCCGTGAGAGCGTCGGCCGGCCGATCGGCGTTGCTCGAACCTGGCGCGATGCGCGCCAGCATCCGGGCAGGTGCATTCCACCGGCAGGAAGCGACAGCCGGATTCCAGGCACATCCGCCGCCACTCCTGGCGGACCGCGAGCGGCGCGATGCAGTCCAGGATCGCCGACTGGCCGAGTTCGAGCTGTCTGGCGAGCAAAACCGCCTGAGACCACGATCGCCACCACGGTCCCCATCATGGCCCGCCGGCGGGCAGGCCGGGGAATGGCCTGGCGAGGGGGCGGCCGTGGGCCGACGGCCAGGGAATTAGTGGACGGCGGCGACCAGCAGCAACACCGCAATAGCGATCAGCCCGATAGCCCAGAGCCCGCTGCGCATGCGGGTCTTCCGGTAGTTCGATATCCGGGTATGCGTGGTCTTGATGTCGCCATGCGCGGCATGGGCACGATTGGCGTGCCAGCCCAGGATGCAGCCCACAACTAGAACGATTAACGCGATAACGATCGCTGCCGCGCTCATTTGATTTGACCGTGCCCCTCCCCGGCCTCCCCGCCTCCCCGATCATGCCGCACTGCGTGTCCGTGTACCAGCAGAAACGCCGGTCCCCTCGTTGATCTTGGGGGGCTGCGAGCAGGCGAGCGGTCGGCTGGCAGGATGGAGCCGATCGTTTAAACGGACAGGCTACTGGTAGGGAGAGCGCATTGGATGGCGCGCTGATCGCAGAGACCATCAGCATCACCGGCCACGACGGGGACGAGATCGAGGCTTACCTCGCCCGGCCGCTCGGACAGGAGTCGTTCGGCAACGTCGTCGTGATCCACCACATGCCCGGATACGACGGCGGGACCAAGGAGATAACCAGGCGGTTCGCGGCCCACGGCTACGCCGCGCTGATGCCGAATCTCTACCACAGGGACGCACCGGGGGCCAGCCCGGACGACGCGGCCGCGGCCGCGCGGGCCAAGGGCGGGGTGCCGGACGAGCGCCTCGTCGGCGACGTCGCCGGGGCAGCCGCCCACCTGCGGGCCCTGGATGGCAGCAACGGCAAGGTCGGGGTCATCGGGTACTGCTCGGGCGGGCGCCAGTCGTTCCTTGCCGCGTGCAGCCTGCCGCTCGAGGCGGCTGTCGACTGCTACGGCGCCTTCGTGGTCGGGACGCCGCCCGAGGGAATGCCGCTGAAGGTAGGGCCGATAGCGCACCTCGCCCCGAGCCTGTCCTGCCCGCTGCTCGGGCTGTTCGGCGCTGACGACCAGTACCCGTCCCCGGAGCAGGTCGACGAACTGGACAAGGTCCTCACCGAGGCAGGCAAGGAACACGAGTTCCACAGCTACGAGGGCGCCGGGCACGCGTTCTTCTCGGTGGACCGCCCGGCCTACCGGGTGGAGGCGGCCAATGACGGCTGGCAGAAGATCTGGGATTTCTTCGGCCGCTATCTGGCCGGATGAGGAGGGCGCGGAGATGTGCACGTACCTGACCGAGAAGATCGAGGTAGCCGGCAGCGGCAAGGGCGCGCAGGGCTGGTTCACGCTCACTGACGCGACCGTCTACCTGGACCACCCGCAGCACGCCCCGGCCGAGCACACGCTCAACATCGACTTCCTCAACCCGGCGAGCGGCCCGTCCGCCCGGGTGGCGGTCGAGCTGACCGCGGAGTCGGCCAGGGCGCTGGCGCGGGCGATCGAGGCGACCCTCGAGTCGGCGCCGCCAGGGCTCGTCTGATTTCCCGCCCATTCGCCTCCGGCGACCCGTTCTGAACTGTCGGTAGCGCATGCCAGGATCGGTTAAGAACGGGTCGTGTGGAGGCGGTGGCGATGAGGTTCCGGGTCGGGCGTGAGGTATTCGGGGAAGCGGTGGCGTGGGTTGCGCGCGCGCTGCCGTCGCGGCCGGTGGTGCCGGTGCTGTCCGGGCTGCTGTTTCAGGCCGACGGCGACGGGCTGACCCTGTCCTGCTTCGACTACGAGATCTCCGCCGTGCTGCGAATCGACGCCGAGGTCAAGGAGCACGGGACCGCGCTGGTGCCGGGCCGCCTGCTCGCCGAGATCACCCGCAGCCTTCCTGCCCTCGACGTTGAGGTCGTGACCGACGGCGACATGGTCGGCCTCACCTGCGGCAGCGCCGAGTTTGAGCTGGTCTCGCTGCCGGTGGCGGAGTACCCGGTGCTGCCGGATCCGCCGCCGGTCGCCGGGACGATTGACGGCGGCGTCCTGGCGCTCGCAGCGGCTCAGGTCGTTCCCGCTGCGAGCCGGGACGACACGCTGCCCATGCTCACCGCGGTCTGCCTGGACGTCCACGACGAGACGCTGACGCTCGCCGCCACCGACCGGTACCGGCTGGCCGTCAAGGATGTCCGCTGGGAACCGGCGGCGCCCGGCCTCAGGGCAGCCGCGATGGTCCCGGCCAGGACGCTGGCAGACGTGGCGCGGTCCGTGGCCGCCGGGGTGCCGGTGACCGTGGCGTTCGAGGCGGGCCAACCGGGCAACGACGCGGCGCCTGCCGAGGGTCCGGCACGCGATCCGCGGCCCGCCGACGGCGTGATCAGCTTCGCGGGCGGGAACCGGAGGCTGACCGCCCGGCTCATCGGCGGGGAGTTCATCAAGTACCAGTCCAGGTTCCCCGACGGGTTCGGGTCACGTGCCACGCTGCCCGCAGGCCCGTTCACCGAGGCGGTCCGGAGGGTGTCGCTGGTCGCCGACCGGGCCAGCCCGGTCCGGCTGACGTTCGGCTCGGGGAACGTGGTCATCGAGGCGCAGACCGATGGCCGGGCGAGGGCGGTGGAGACCGTGCCGGCCGACTTCGAGGGCGAGGAACGGATCATCTCGTTCAACCCGCACTATCTCCTTGACGGCCTCGGCGCGGCCTCGGCGTCGGCCGCTCAGGCCCGGCAGCCGGGCGCGCCGCGCGACGGTGAAGAGCCGGCGCCTGTCGAGCCCGGGCGGATCCGGCTCGAGTTCAGCACCGCGGCCAAGCCCGCGTTGCTCACCTGGGCCGATGACGAGGGCCTGACGCCCGGGGAGGATGCGCCCGCGTTCCGCTACCTGGTGGTTCCGCTGAGGATCCCGGCGCGGGCGTAACGGCGGTATGCGGGGCGCCGGCGCTCACCGCTATGCGGGCAATGGTCGTCGGCAATGGCCACGCGGATGTTGCCGGCGGAGGACGGCGCCAGGGCGCCGATTAGATGCCGCTCCACGGGCCGCCACGGCCGCCACGGCCACGGCCGCCGCGACCGCCGCCGACCCTGCCCCGGCCGAACACGCGCCGCAGCACGCCGCGGATGACGCCGAAGATCGCGAGGAAGATCGCCAGCTTGCCCGGCCAGGGGAACGCCCTCAGGTGCAACTCGAACAAGAGCATCCAGGTGCCGAGCGCGGCGATGACCACGGGGAAGAAGCCGAGCCGTGGGTGGTGGCGGTGACCCTGGGACCAGTCCTGCCTGGCCCGGTCCCTGCCACCGCCGGGAACGGTCGTGACCGGCAGCGCCGCCGAGGGCGGCACGGCGTGCGGAAGATCCTCTGTGATCTGGTTCAGCTGGCCCTGCGTGACCGCCTTGAACGTGGCGTCCAGGCGCTCGTTGAACTCCTCCAGCGTGAGCCGACCCTGTGCATAGTGCTCGCGCAGGCTGGCTGCCGCCGCTTCGCGCTCGGCGTGCCCGATGCGAAGCTCCGGTCCCGTTGCCATATGGTCCTCCGCGGTCCGCTGGCCAGTGAACTCAATAGCAAGACGATATATCTCGAAGAGATCGTCGGCAAGTCGTCACACCCGTCCCCAGAGAATATTCCCGTCTTTGTGCCGGGCGACTCCCGGCTGCTGACGGTCTTCTCGCCCGGTGCGGGCGGCCTGCGTCGCGCGGTAAGCCTGCGCTGTCCCGCACCCCCAAAGCGCATAGGCCGGCGGACCGCGCTGGGTCATCGGGGGCGTTGCGTCAGGCCGGGCGGGAGTTCGTCGCCGACTGGGTTGCTGGGCGAGGTCAGTTCAGGAAGTAGCCGCTGCCGCCGCTTTCCGGGTTGGTGACGTCGGCCTGTACCGACATCGTGCCGCTCTTGGCGAACGTGAGCGTGAGCGTGATCAGGGTGCCGCCCTTCATCGGTCCGGCGTCGGCGATCATCAGGTGCGAGCCGTCCGGGGACAGCCGAAGCAGCGAGTCGGCGGGGATGCCGATGTCCGGCACCGACCTCATCACGCGGTCGCCCGCACGGGACGGCTCCCAGAATGTCACGTGGCCGCCGGCGCTGGTGCGGGCCGAGATCAGGCGGTCGGCGGGCCCGTTGTTCCTGATCACCAGGTAGGCCGAGGTGACGTCGCCGGTGCTCGGCACCGCGACGTATGCCGTGCCGACCTGAAGCGACTGGGCCGCGACTGCCTGCTGCGCGCAGCCTGCCAGCGCCGAGGCCCCGAGCAGCAGCACGCATCCGGCCGCGGCCGTCCGGGCGGCTGCCCACCCCCTGGGCGCTCCCGTCGGCCCGTCGAGGATCCGGCGCAGGCCCTGTCCTTGCAGCATGATCGTGCCCCTACATCTGTTGCAGCGATGTCATCGTCTCACGCGCGAGCCTGCCGGCGCCGGCCGGCTCAGCCGCGCTCGACGGCCGTTCCGAGCAGCCCCAGTGGCGGGGAGCCGAGGTTGAGCATGGCCGAGTGGAACCTGCGCAGCGAGAAGCCCGCGCCCCATTCCTTCCTGGCCCGCTCGCGCAGGCTCATGATCTCCAGTTTGCCCCAGGTGTAGCGGCCGTAGGTGGGATCAAAGGTCGCCCGGCGCGCCTCGGAGAGCGCGGCGGCCCCGGCCAGGTGGGTGTCCGCCTCGAACCTGCGGGCGCCGTCGGCCACGGTCATGCCCGCGGTGTGCACGCCGATCGCGCAGGCCAGCCGGGTGACCCGGACCAGCGCCTCGAGCCACACGCCGATCGCGAAGCGCGGATCGTCGCCGCAGAAACCCTCTTCCACGCAGAGTTCCTCCGCGTAGTGCGCCCAGCCTTCGACGAACGCCGTGGAGTGCAGGGTGCGGCGGACCTGAGTCGCCGCCCGGCGGATCGCCCGGCCGTGCGAGAAGTGCCCGGGCGCGACCTCGTGCACGGTGATGCCGGGAAGGGTGGTCGCGCTGAACACCTCGAGCCACTCCTCGATGTCCTGCTCCGGCCAGGACTCCTCGGGCGGGGTGATGTGGTACCAGGACGGGCCGTCGGGCTCGCCGGGTGCCGCTGGGGACATCATCGCCATCGCCCAGCGCCGCGACTCGGGCGCGGGCCCGACCCGGCACTCGCCGTCGTCGTAGGGCACCAGCTGGTGGTCTGTTGTGAACGCGATCGCGAGCTCGGTCCAGTGCCGGGCCGCCTCGATGACGCCGTCGGCGTCCGGATGATCGCGGACAAGCGCCCGCGCCACATCGAGCGGCGGGCTGCCCGGATCCACCTGCGCGCAGCTCTCGTTGAGCAGCGCGGTCAGCCGGTCCCGCTCCGCGTCGGCCCGCTCGCTCAGCTTGCCCAGATCGACCGGCATGGCGTCGGTGCTGCTCATGATCGAGGTGAGCGCAGCCGAGCCGAGGGCAGCGTCGGGGTCGCCGTGGGTTGCAGCCCGCTCGATGTGCGCCACCAGGCGCGCGTGCGCCGCGAGCGCGGTCCGCCTGACCTCGGCGTCGGCGTTCGCCGGGATACCGGCCGCCAGCCCGCGGATGCCGTCGACGAGCGCAGCCGCGACCGGCGCGCTCACCGAGTCAAGGGTCTCGATCGCGCTTTCGATGGCCGCGGGCCACCCGGCCAGGTGCGCCGCGCGCGCCTCGTCGCGCTGCCGTTGCGGCGCGTACTCCCGGTCGTAGCAGGCGAGGTCGAGGCCGGCCAGGTGCACGAGGGGGTTGCGGCGGTGCATCTCCTGCTCACCCAGCCAGGCACGGGCGGCGCGCTCGAACACGGCCAGCTGCGCCTCGTCGTGCGGGTCGTCGAGGACCGGGCCAACGGCCGCGGCGTCCGCCAGCCTGGCGAGCCCCGCCCGCACCCCGTCGCGGGACAGCTCCTGGATCTTGCCGTCGTACTCATGCCGTCCGCTGAACTCCCGCACATCGGCGATGTCGAGATCGCAGACCGCGCGCAGCCGGGGGGTTAGGTCGTCCATGGCCTGCAACGCTACCGCTGGCCCGCACGCCGGGCCGGCCGGGCCTGCCCGGCCAGCTTGTCTGGCCGGTTCTGCGCAGGCCGAGTCCCGGCCGCACCGGCTGGACGGTGAGGATCGACGCATCCGCGCAGGCGGTGAACTGATGCTGTACGTAGTTGTAGCCGCGCTGGCCAGGTGCGCGGACCCGGAGCCAGTCGATGGCGACCGGACGGCACCGGGACGGAGGGTAGTTCGAGGCGGCGGCGACGATCAGCCAGGCATGCGCGGTTCCGCCAGGCGCGAGAATCACCCGGCGCACGGGCTGGCCGACCTGCCGCGTGGTCGCGCCGCCGATCCGGCTGCCACCGATCCCGGGGACCAACGCCACCCCCGGGTAACCGTGCAGATGGCAGCTTGCCGCGGCGGTGTTGGTTATGTCGACCGGCAGGTACTCGCTGCCGCCCGCCGCGCCGGCGGCGCGGGTATCGAGCGTCACCAGCAGGCTTGACGACCGGCAGCCGATCCTGGCGGGCCAGCGTGCCGGGCCGCAGGCGAGCAGCGCCGCGGCGGCGGCACACGCGGCCAGCGTTGCGATGACATGCTTGCTCCGTGCCATAAACGTCACCATCCAATGACGGTTCGTAGGCGCCAGAGCGGGGAGTGGCGTTGCGTAACGGGCGGTTATCGGTGAGCCGGGTCGGCCGCTAGGTTCCGCTCGAACCGGTCTGGACGGTCTGCACCGACAAGACCGTCTTAGGCTTCGAGCAGGTCTGTGCAGTGAAACTGACGTATAGCGGGGCGGTCTGGTTGGGCGGGTAGATCTTCAGCCAGTGCGCGGTGACCACGCCGCAGCCGCCCGACGGGTAGTTCATCGCGTCGACGACCTGGAGAGTGGCGTGCACGGTCTGGCCGGGGGACAGGCTGATCAGCTTCGCCGCGAGCGCGGAGTTCCTGGTCGCGGGGGCGCCGATCTGGCTGCCGCCGACCGCGCCGACGAAGGACACGCCCGGATAGCCGTAGAGCGTGCACGGGGAACTTGACGTGTTGCTGAACTGGATCGGGTAGTAGCTGCTGCCCGCGGCCGCGTTCCCGCTGCCGGACGGCACTGCCACGTGCAGGGCCGAGGTCGCGCACGCGGCCACGCCAGGCGAGGACGCGCTCGGTGTCGGCGCGGGGCTCGATGCCTGCGTGGCTGCCGCGCTGGGCGACGTGGCTGGCGTCGTGGTGACCGGGGCCGACGTTGAAGGGGAGGCCGCGGGGGTCGTGGCGGTACCGCAGCCCGCGAGCAGGCCCGCCGCGCCGGCCGCAGCGGCCATGGCGATCAGGATCCGCGCCGATGTCATCTCGTTGCCCCCTCCCGTCGTGGCCAGAGTGGTCACGCTTGGTATGACGCTATTCGGGGCGCGCTGGTTGCGGCCGGCCCGGCGCGCCGCATATCACGGTATTGACACGATGCCCAACAACCGATGGAGGCGCAGGTGCCCGAGACGTTCACGACCAGGCCGCAGCTGGCTGGCACGTTCGGGATGGTCGCATCGACGCACTGGCTCGCCTCGGCGGCCGGCATGGCGGTGCTGGAGAAGGGCGGCAACGCGTTCGATGCCGCGGTCGCGACCGGCCTCGTGCTGCAAGTTGTTGAGCCGCACCTGAACGGGCCGGGTGGTGAGGTCCCGGTCATCGGGTTCTCGGCCGCGGCCGGTGACGTCTTCGTGCTCGACGGGCAGGGCCCGGCGCCCGTGGCGGCCACGCTGGACGCGTTCGGCGCGCTCGGGATTGACCTGGTGCCCGGCACCGGGCTGCTCGCGGCGTGCGTGCCCGCGGCGTTCGGGACGTGGATGCTGCTGCTCGAGCGGTACGGCACGCTCCGGCTGCGCGACGTGATGGAGTACGCGATCGGCTACGCCGGGAACGGGTACCCGATGCTGGGCACCGCGAGCGCCGCGGTGACCGCGGTCGCAGACACGTTCCGTGAGCACTGGCCGAGCTCCGCCGCGGTCTACCTCCCCGGCGGCTCGGCGGCGGCGCCCGGCGCCCGGTTCGCGAACCCGGACTTGGCCGCCGCGTACGGCCGGCTCCTGGCCGAGGCCGAAGCGGCGTCGGCGGATCGCTCGGCGCAGATCGAGGCCGCGCGGAGGGTGTTCTACGAGGGGTTCGTTGCCGCGGCGATCGCGGAGTTCCTGGCCCGCGCCGAGGTCATGGATGTCACCGGGCGGCCGCAGCGCGGCCTGCTGACCGGTGACGACCTGGCGGCGTGGCGCGCGTCGGCCGAGGCGCCGGTAACGCTCGACTACCACGGCCTGACCGTGTGCAAGACCGGGCCGTGGGGACAGGGCCCGGTGCTCCTGCAGCAGCTCGCGCTGCTCGACGGCTTCGACCTGGCGGCGATGGGGCCCGGGTCCGCCGATTTCATCCACACGGTCATCGAGTGCGCGAAGCTCGCGTTCGCCGACCGCGAGGCATGGTACGGGGACCCGCGCGCGAGCGACGTGCCGCTCGCCGAGCTGCTGTCATCGTCGTACGCGGCGCAACGGCGGCGCCTGGTGGGCCCGGAGGCGTCCGGGGCGCTGGTGCCCGGTGCACCCGGGGGAGCCGAGCCCCGGCTGCCGGGGTTCGCGGCTCCATGGTTCGGCGACGGCGCGGGTGGCGGCGGCGCGGGGGACGACGGGACGCGGGGCGCAGGTGCCGGCCTGGCGGACGGCGGGCATCGCGGCCACGGTGCCGGGGAGCCGCTGGCTCAGGCAGCCAACCCGATGGCGCCCGAGCTGGGGCCGGGGGACACCTGCCATCTGGACGTGGCCGACTCGTTCGGCAACCTGGTGTCCGCCACTCCGAGCGGCGGCTGGCTGCAGAGCTCGCCGGTCATTCCCGGGCTCGGGTTCTGCCTGGGCACGCGGGCGCAGATGTTCACGCTCACCCCGGGGCTGGCCAGCACGCTCCGGCCGGGCACCCGGCCGCGGACGACGCTGTCGCCGTCGCTGGCGCTGCGCGACGGCGAGCCGTACCTCGCGTTCGGCACCCCCGGTGGTGACCAGCAGGACCAGTGGCCGCTCGCGTTCCTCCTCAACCACGTGCTGTTCGGCATGAACCTGCAGGAAGCGATCGACGCGCCGGCCTTCCACACCGACCACTTTCCCTCGTCGTTCTATCCGCGCGCGTCGATGCCGCGGTCGCTGGCCGCGGAGTCCAGATTTCCCGAGCCGGTGCTCGGTGAGCTGCGCCGTCGCGGGCACGACGTGCAGGTCATGCCGCCCTGGTCGCTCGGCCGGATCAGCGCGGTCGCGCGGGACCGGGGGTTCCTGTACGCGGCGGCGAACCCGCGCGGCATGCAGGGCTACGCCGTGGGCCGCTGAGGCAGGCAGGCGCGGCTCGCGGCCGGCCGGGGTTGCGGGTCACACCGGGATGGCCAGGCCCGCGACGGCGATCACGGCCACCGCGGCGACCAGCGCCAGCACCTCGGCGGCCGACCCGGTGCCGGACGGCAGCGCCGCGGCGCCCGCCGCGAGCGCGAGCAGCCCGAGCCCGGCAGCGATCAGCGGCGCCTGCGGCCGGAGCACGGCAGGCCGGGCCCGCGACTCGGCGAGGTGGCTGGCGAACAGGTAGGCGAGCAGGGCCGCTCCGAGCAGCCCGGTGTGCCAGGGCGGGGAACGATGCAGGGCCTCGAGAACCAGCACGGCGACGACCATGCCCTCGGCCCACGGCCACTGGCGGGCCAGGTCGGCCAGATTCAGCGCCGAGCGCTGTGCCACGTTCAGGTACGCGGCCGCCTCGCCGGACGTGGGGCCGAGCGCGAGCCGGGCCAGGCTGAGCAGTGCGCAGGCGATCGCCACGGCCAGCAGCACGGCCGCGAGGGCCCCGTGCCGGAGCGGCAGGGCCGACCAGACCACGCAGGCCGCCGCCAGCAGGCCGGCGGCGCCGATTGTGCGCGCGGTCATCTTCGCATCACCATGACCCTCCTGGTGTACGGGGCGAGCGGCTCGTCCAGGCTCTGCCGGCCGTCCCACCGGACCAGGGGAATGCCGAGCTCGCGGAGCGAGAACCGGATCGCGTCCTGCTCCATCCGCCATACCCGCCGGGCGAGCCCGCTGACGCTGTCGTTGCTCCCGGCCGGCTCGGCGTTGAGCACGTCGATGATCAGCACCGAGAAGCCGCGCTCGCGCAGATCCCGCACGGTCTCGACCAGCCGCCGGTCGAGCAGCGGGCTGAACACCAGGATCAGCGAGCCGGGCGGCAGCGCCGCCCTGGGCAGCCGCGCGAGCGCCGTGTCCCGCCTGGGGTCGGCGACCCGCGCGTGCTCCAGCAGCATCAGGTCCATGATTCGGTAGTACTGGCGCGGGCCCAGGCCGGGCGCAACCCACCGCACGCTGCGCTGGTAGACGATGAGGCCAACCCGGTCCCGGACGGCCAGGTAGGCGCGGGCAGCCCCGGCCGCACCGCGGAAGCCGAGATCGACCGGCGTGGATCCCGGCTCGCCCACGTCGGAGCTGGCATCGACGATGATCACCACGTTCTGGGTGCGCTCGGCCGCGAACGTGTTCAGCTGCAGCCGTCCCCGCCGGGTGGTGGCCGGCCAGTTGATCCTGCGCTGGCGGTCGCCGGGCACGAACTCGCGCACGCCGGTGAACTCGAGCCCCTCGCCGGACGACCGGGACGGGTGCTCGCCGAGGCGGCTGGGCAGCCGGCTGAGCACCACTCGCTGCTGCTGCGCCGCGGGCATCGGGTAGCAGTCGACCATCGGCAGCTCGACCGTGGCGTGGCCCTCGGTCAGCCGCCACCGGTCCCAGAGCGTGACCTCCAGCACGCCGAGGCTCCGGCGCCCGGTGCGCGTCACCTGGAACGGCAGGCCGGACGTTCCGGCGCCTAGGCCCGGCTCGCCGTCGCGCTGGCCGCCCGCCGTCCCCGGCACGACCGCGTAGCGCGGATGCAGCAGCAGGTCCACGGAGTGGTCGCCTTGCCCGGTCACGGTGACCGTGAGCTCGGCCTGCTCGCTCTCGGTCAGCTTCACCGCGCTCGGGCTCGCGGTGATGGCGATCCGGGCGGGCCGGGCCGGCCGTCGGACCGCGAGCAGCAGCACCGCGGGGGCGGCGACCCCGGCGAACTCGGGCCGCCGGGTGATGACCGCGATGACCAGCCCGGCCAGCGCGAGCGTGATCAGCCGCTGTGCGTGGGCCGACAGCGACCAGGCCAGCCGGGCCTGGCGTGCCTGGGAGGTCCCGGGCACCCCGGATGCCGCCGCCCGATCCCGCGCCGTGTCCACCGGCATCAGGCTCCGGCCCGGGCGGCGGGGGCGGCAGGGTCGGTTTTCGGGGTGGGAACGGTGGCCAGCAGCCTGGCCACCACGTCATCGGAGCTGACCTGGCGCACCCATAGTTCCGGCCGCAAGGTGACCCGGTGAGCGAGCGCCGGGACCGCGATGTTCTTGATGTCGTCGGGGATCACGTAGTCGCGCCTGCGCAGCAGGGCCTCGCCGCGCGCCAGCTGCACCAGCGCCAGGCCGCCGCGCGGGCTCGCGCCCACCTGAATCTGCGAGTGCTCCCTGGTCGTCCGGATGATCGCGACCACGTACTCGAGCAGATCCGGCGACACCTCCACCTGCTCGAGCGACCGGCACATGGCGGTCAGCTCGCCGGAGTCGGTGACCTGGCCGAGCTCGGCCCGCTCCGTGGCCCGGTCCAGCCGGCGCTGCAGCATCAGCACCTCGTCGTCGGGCTGCAGGTAACCGAGCCGCAGCCGCATCAGGAACCGGTCGAGCTGGGCCTCGGGCAGCTCATAGGTTCCCTCGTACTCGATCGGGTTGTCGGTGGCGAGCACCACGAAGGGCTGCGGCAGTGGCCGGGTCTCGCCGTCCATGCTCACCTGCCCCTCGCCCATCGCCTCGAGCAGCGCCGCCTGGGTCTTGGGCGGCGTGCGGTTGATCTCGTCGGCGAGCAGCAGCTGGGTGAAGACCGGCCCGGGGCGGAACACCATCTCGCCGGTCCGCTGGTCGTACAGGGGCGCGCCGATCACGTCCGAGGGGAGCAGGTCCGGGGTGAACTGGATTCGCGAGAAGTCCAGGCCGAGCGTGCGCGCGAACGACCGGGCGATCAGGGTCTTGCCGAGGCCGGGCAGGTCCTCCAGCAGGATGTGGCCGCCGGCCAGGATGCCGATCATCACCAGTTCGAGTGCCCGGCGGTTGCCCACCACCGCCCGCTCGATCTCGTCAAGGACCGCGGTACACCGCTCGGCGGTCTGGCCAGGGGTGCGGGTGAGCTCGGTCAAAGTTTCTCCAGTCGGTCGATGAGCCGGGCCAGCGTTCGTGGCGGGATGCCGGACTGCGTCCCGGTCGTGGTCGGCGGGCGCGCCGGGTCAACCCAGTACCAGAGGCGGTCGTCGCGGTGGCCGGGGCACAGCAGCCGCCGCGCGGCGGCGGGATCGTCGTGCAGGCTGATGCCGTGGCGCTCGGCCAGCCGTACGGCCAGCAGGTGCTGCAGGGTCCCGCGCAGTTCCGCGTCGTACACGGTCATGGACTTGGTCCCGTCGACAAGCCCGGCGCGCTTGCGCCAGTACCCGGCGAACGAGGCCGGGATCGCCTCGGTGTCCGGGCGCTGGGCGACGTCGTGCGCGGGGGTCGGCGGGGGCGCCAGGACACGCAGCACGACGAGGGCGACCACGACCCCGATCGTCACCGCCAGGACACTGCCGGGCAGGCCCGCCGCCGCGTACCCGGCGACGGCGGCGACCGCGATCGTGGCGGCCGCGATGCAGATCTCGGGGACCGCGGACCGCCAGCCGCTGACCGGTCGCGGCGGGCCTGCCGCGCTGCCGCTCACCCGCCGCCACCGCCCTTGGCCCCGCCCGCGTCGCCCGCCGTGCCCGCCGTGTCTGCACTGCCCGCCGTGCCTGCCGTGCCTGCCCCTGCGTGCTCGAGGTCGCGGAGACTGTCGGCCAGCTCGGCCAGGGCCCGCTGCGCCTCGTCCCGCTGCGAAAGCGGCATCGGGTGGCTGGAGAAGCGCGCCTCGTAGAACAGCGCCGTCAGCCGTGCCGCGGCGCCGGTCCGGACCAGGCCGCTGCCGGCCGCTCTGGCGAGCAGCTCGTCGGGCGTGTCCGCGGCCGCCCTGGCCGTCCCGGCCCGTTCAAGGCTCTCCTCCATGGCCACGTAACACGCGATGATGGCGGCCTTGGCGTCGTCGAACCGGCGCAGCGCGCTCCGGCCGGACTCGACCGCCTCGCGCAGGTCGGACTCGTCGTCAGCCTCCGCGGGCTCGATGCCAAAGCCGGCCTCCCTGCTGCGGAAGCCGAGCCAGAACCGGCGGCGCACCAGCAGCACCGCGAAGTAGGCCAGAACGGCCAATGCCAGCACGCCCAGAATGATCGCCACGATGAGCGGGACGGCGTTGTGGCCCGCCGTTCGCGGGTGCAGCTGGCCAGCCCGCGGTGGCGTGACCTTCAGCTTGGCGGGCCGCGGCGGCAGCGTCGGCACGTGCCGGCTCAGCACGTACAGCAGCGGGATCGCCACCAGCCCGGCGACGACGACATAGAGCAGCATCCTGCGCAGCTGGGCCGCGAGGAGCGCGTCACGCGGCGCCCGCGCGCCGCGGATGATGAGCGCGATGAGCAGGCAGGCCAGCACCGCCTCCAGCACCACGCCAACGGTCAGGCCGTCATGACGGAACGGGCCGTTCAGCGCAGGCACGGGCACGGTGACCCGGAGCCCGACCGCGACGACGGCCAGCAGGCAGGCGGCCAGCGCCGGGCGGGCCCATCCCGGGACGTCGGCTCGCCGTCCGCCGTCCCCCGGGCGCTGCGCCATGCCGTCCAGTCCTCCGGAATCGTGCCGGGCACGGTGAACCGGCATCTGCCGCAAAACACTACCCATTGACCACCGACGCTGGCCCGGTGCCGTTGGTAGCATCCGGTCTAGCCCTATGGAGGTAGCAGAAATCAGCCTCCGGAGTGACGACGGCAGGACCGCGAGGCGGCACGCTAGTGGGCACAACGCGCGGCCGGGTGCCCGGGGGTGCGACCGGCCGCGACCACTCGGTGGCCTGGCCCGGGCCAGGACCGCACTGCAGCCGGGGATCACAATGAATGCGAGGCCAGGCACGTGAGCGCTCCATTAACGGCACCGGCCGGAGCACCTGCCGCCGAACCGGACTCCGGTGCGCCGGTCATCCAGGCCAGCGCGCTGTCCAAGCGCTACCCGGGCCCGGTCACCGCGCTGGACGCGCTGACCGTGACCGTGGCGCCGGGCATCACCGGGCTTGTCGGTGCGAACGGCGCGGGCAAGTCGACCCTGATCAAGATCTTGCTCGGCCTGCTCGAGCCGACCGGAGGCGAGGCACGGGTCTTCGGCCGCGACTGCCAGCGCGACGGCGAGCAGATCCGGGGGCTGACCGGCTACATGCCTGAGCACGACTGCCTGCCGCCGGACGTCACCGCCACCGAGTTCGTCACCCATCTGGGCCGGATGTCCGGGCTGCCGCCGACCGCGGCCAAGGAACGGGCCGCAGAGTCGCTGCGGCACGTGGGCCTGTACGAGGAGCGCTACCGGCAGATCGGCACTTACTCGACCGGCATGAAGCAGCGGGTGAAACTGGCCCAGGCGCTGGTCGGCGACCCCCGGCTGCTGCTGCTTGACGAGCCGACCGTCGGGCTCGACCCGGCCGGCCGCAACTCGATGCTGGAGCTGATCGCCCGGATCGGCGCCGAGTTCGGCATCTCCATCGTGGTCGCCTCGCACCTGCTCGGCGAGATCGAGCGGATCTGCGATCACCTGGTGGCGATCGAGGCCCGGCCTGCTGCGGGCCGACACGATCACCAGCATGACCCAGGTGAGCCAGGTCCTGCTCGTCGACGTCGACGAGGGCTCCGACGAGCTGCTGGCCGAACTCGGCCGGCGCGGCCTCGAGCCCCGGCGGCACGAACGGTCGCTGCTGGTCGATCTCTCTGGCGACGCCACGTACGACATCGTCCGCGACGCGATCGCGGACCTGGCCCTCCCGCTGAACCGGCTCGAGCAGCGGCGCCGCCGGGTGGAGGAACTCTTCCAGGACGACGACGCGGACGCGCTGGCCACGGCGGGCGCAGGCAGCAGCAGCGGCGGCAGCGGCACAAGCGGCGGCGGTCCGAGCGGCACACCGGAGGCACCCCATGTCCGCTGAGACCGGAGTCATCCACGACATCGGCTACCGCCGGTACACCGGGCGGCGGCTGGGCCGGGCCCAGATCGTCCGCGCCCTGTACTGGCACAGCCTGCGCTCGGCCTTCGGCCTGGGCCGCGGCGCCAAGGCCAAGATCGTCCCGGTGATCGTCTTCGTGATCATGTGCCTGCCCGCGATCGCGAGTGCGGTCACGGTGGCCAACGGCAACCCGCGCCCGGTGCCCTACGACACCTACGTGTTCCAGCTGCGCGTCGTGCTCATGATCATCTTTGTCGCGGCCCAGGCTCCCGAGCTTGTCTCCCGCGACCTGCGCAGCCACGTGCTGCCGCTGTACTTCTGCCGGCCGCTGCGCCGCATGGACTACCCGCTGGCCAAGCTGGCCGCGTTCATCACCGCATGCCTGGTCATCATCGAGATCCCGCTGGTGCTGCTCTACCTGGGCACGGTCGCCCAGTCGCACGGCCCGCACGCGATCTGGACCCAGACCAGGGCGTTCATACCCGGCCTGCTCGTCGGCCTGATGTGGGCGGTGCTGCTGGCCGCGATCGGGCTGGCCCTGGCCTCGCTGAGCGGCCGGCGCGCGTACGCGACCGGCGCCATCGCGATCTACTTCTTCCTCACCTGGATCCTGGCCGGGATCCTGATCGCCGTCACTCAGCGGAACGTCGCGCGCTCGGCGACGATCAACCCGCCTCCCGGAGGCCGCCCCCCCGGCGTCCCGGCGACGGGGCCGATCAAAGTTCACATGATTACCCAGGTGCCGACCACCGCGTCCCACCTGTCCGGCCTGGTCAGCCCGTTCACCACGCTGGACGGCGTGCGGCTGTGGCTGGGCGGCACCTCGAAGGGCCCGCTGCCCGGCGTGGGCGGCTACGGCGCGCTGTACGGTGCCATGTTCCTGGTGCTGCTCGCGGCCAGCGTCGGCGGCCTGTTCGCCCGGTACCGGAAGGCAGGCGCGCTATGAGCACCATCGAGCTGCGCAACGTGTCGCGCTGGTACGGCAACGTGGTCGCGGTCAACGACATCACGATGACCATCGGTCCCGGGGTCACCGGCCTGCTCGGCCCGAACGGCGCGGGCAAGTCAACGGTGCTGCACCTGATAGCCGGGTTCCTCGCGCCGTCACGCGGCGAGCTGACCGTGGAAGGCGCGGCGAGCTGGCGCAACCCGGGCCTCTACCGCACGGTCGGCCTCGTCCCGGAGCGCGACTCGGTCTACGCGTTCCTCACCGGGGAAGAGTTCGTCGTCGCCACGGCCCGGCTGCACGAGCTGGCCGATCCGGCCGCCGCGGCACGGCGGGCGATTGCGATCGTGGACATGGCCGAGGCCCAGGACCGCAAGATCTCGACCTACTCGAAGGGCATGCGGCAGCGGATCAAGGTCGCGGCCGCGCTCGTGCACGACCCGCAGGTGCTGCTGCTCGACGAGCCCTTCAACGGGATGGACCCGCGGCAGCGGCTGCACATGATGGACCTGCTGACCAAGCTCGGCGCCGAGGGCCGCACGATCTTGCTCAGCTCGCACATCCTGGAGGAGGTCGAGCGGCTGGCCGACACCATCCAGGTGATCGTGTCCGGCCGGCTCGCCGCGTCCGGCGACTTCCGCGCGATCCGGCGGCTGATGACCAGCAGGCCGCATGTGTTCCTGGTCCGCACCTCCGACGACCGGCTGCTCGGGTCGGCGCTGATCGGTCGGCCGGCGGTTGCCGGCGTCGAGGTCACTAACGGCGGCCTGCAGGTCCGGGCCTCCGACTACGGCACGTTCAGCCGGGAGCTCGCCGTGCTCGCCCGGGACCACGGCGTCCGGCTGCGCGAGGTGCTGCCCGAGGACGAGTCGCTGGAAAGCGTCTTCGCCTACCTGGTCGAGTCCTGAGAAGCCGAGGGAGATGGCCGCCATGAGCGGGGTGTTCAACAAGGTCGTGGCCTCGATCACGCTGCGCGCGGTCTTCGGCCGGCGGCGGGCGCTGCTGTTCGCCATCCCGCCGCTGATCCTGATCCTGGTCACGCTGCTGCTGAAGGCGGCCCGCCCGCAGGGCGCGCCGTGGCCGGGCCGGATCCTCGGCGACTTCGGGTTCACGGTGATTCTCCCGCTCACCGCGCTGATCATCGGCACCAGCGTGCTCGGGGCGGAGATCGACGACGGGAGCATCGTGCACCTGCTCGCCACCCCGGTGCGCCGTTCCTCGGTGATCGTGACCAAGTTCGCCGTCGGCGCGGTGCTGACCATGGCCTTCGTGGCCGTGCCCGAGCTGATCGCCGGGCTGATCGCCAGCGGGACGTTCGGCAAGCTCGCGATCGGGCTGTTCGTCGGCGCGCTCGCCGGATCAGTGATCTACAACGCGCTCTTCATCATGCTCTCCGTACTTACCACCCGCGCGATCGCGGTCGGGCTGCTGTACGTGCTGATCTGGGAGGCGGTGCTGGGCAACTTCGTCAGCGGCGCCCGGCTGCTGTCGGTCGGGCAGTACTCGCTCGGCGTGGCCAACGGGATCGCGCACGACTCGGCGCTGCACGCCGGCCTGACGCTGACCACGGCTGTGATCATGGGCGTGATCGTGACCGTGGCAACCCTGGTCTTCGCGTCCCGGCGGCTGTCGGAGTTCTCACTCAAGGGCGACGCGGTCTAAACCGGCGGCGTCCGCGCGCAGCGCTGGCGGGGGGCTCGGCGTCTCTTTAGCGTGGACGGGACGATGGCGGGTTTCATGGCCGACGATGTCAGCGGCCAGGAGGGCGCGGCTGGCGTCGGCCCGGCCGGTCGCGGCGACGCCGCACGGGCCGTGACCGACCTCTTCCGCGACCATCATCTCGAACTTGTCCGGCTGGCCCTGGTGATGGTCGGGGACTAGGCCACCGCCGAGGACGTGGTGCAAGACGCCTTCGAGCGGCTGCATCGCGGCTGGCGCGGCCTGCCCCGCTACTACGTGACCGCGTACCAGAGCTTTGTCGGGGAGGCAGCGGCCCACGTCGTGACGTACGCTGCCGTGCACGATTCGGCCACCGGCAAACTCCTGGCCAGGGTTACCGTGCCCACGCTGACCGACGCCCAGGGTGGCACGGAAGGGCCCAGCATTACCGCGGCGGGCGACGACCGGACGTTCGTGATCACCGAGCAGTCGGATCAACCGAAGGTGGTCAAGTTCTACCTGCTGCGCGTGGCCGACAACGGCCGGTCGGCGAGGCTCAGCGCGCTGCCACTCACCGTGCCTGGATACCTCTCGGCGCAGGACGTGGCGCTGTCGCCGGATGGCACCAGGCTCGCCATGGACGTTCAGCACTGCAACAAGTCGACCTGCCCGTACACCGGGATCCGCGTGGTCACGATCGCGACCCGCGCAGCGAGCACCTGGGTCACGCGAGCGAACGGGGCCCCGTTCAACGTGTCCTGGGCCGGCAACGAGCACATGGCCTTCGAATGGCAGAGCAATGTCAACAATCCGCCGGCGGGGCAGCAGACCGGATACCGGCTGCTCAGCCTCACCGGACCGGGCCGGAACCTGATGGCCTCCCGCGCGATCGGGTCGCCCCAGGCCGAGCCGAGCCAGTACGTCCCGGCCGCGCTGGTCACGCCGGACGGGAACCTGGTCATCACCTCGACGGTCCAAAACATTTCGCACTTTTTCGGACTGCGGCACACCGTCGTCTCGCAGATCGTCGAGCTGTCCGCTGGCACCGGCCAGCTGGTGCGGATCCTGCACACCGTGACCCAGTCCGGCGTGGCGTCGGGCGCTAACGGCGTCGGCAAGGCCGACCAGAGCTGCAACGTGCTGTCGCTGGGGCCGGCCGGCGTGCACGTGCTGGTGGCCTGTCCTGGCTTCGGTCGGCTAGATGGCCGCCGGTTCACTGCGCTGCCTGGCTTCCCCAGCTCGTCCAGCAGCGGCATCAGCGGGCAGCAGGCCGCCGCCTGGTGACCGCCGCCTTCCGCCCTTTCGCCCTGTGGCCGGCGCTGGCGACCAGCACTGCCGCCTGGCTAGGCCTTCGCTTTCGCGGCCGCCTTTGCCTGCTTCTTGTGCTCGCGGACGGCGGCCAGCGAGGCGCCGTCGGTGATGTCGGCCACCGAGTAGTGCGAGCCCTCCTCGCCGAACCGGCCCGCCGCCTCCCGCCACCCGTCCGGGCGGATGCCAAGCTGCTTGCCCAGCAGCGCCATGGTGATCTGCGCCTTGTACGCGCCGAACCCGGGCAGCTCGGCCAGCCGGCTGGATAGCTCGGTGCCGGTCGCCGCGGTCATCCAGACCTGGCTGGCGTCGCCGTCGTAGCGTTCCACGATCAGCCTGCCCAGTTCCTGGACCCGTGCGGCCATCGCCTTAGGGAACCGGTGCAAGGCGGGCCGCTCGCTGAACACGGCGGCGAGCGCGTCCGGGTCGTAGCCGGCCAGCTCCTCGGCCGTCGGCTCGTGGCCGAGCCGCTGCGCCAGCTGGTACGGCGAGCTGAACGCCTTCTCCAGCGGCACCTGCTGATCCAGCAGCATCGCCGTGAGCAGGGCGAGCGGGCTGCGGGACAGCAGCTCGTTGGCACCGTCTTCGATCGGCAGCGAGAGCGTCATCGGTCCCTCCAGGTCGGACTGCTATCTTCGCAGGAAAACGCCGGGTTGCCGCCTGGCTGGGCGGTCGGCACAGGAACTATATGGGGATAGCCTGGCGTTCCAGGAAGTGGGATCCCTGCATCCCGCCTAAGGAGATAGACATGTCGCGTCACCTGATGTTCGGCATCGGCGGGGTCATCATCGGGCTGATTTTGCTGGCCGTACTGCCCTGGTGGGTACCGGTGCTGATCATCGTCGCCGCCATCGCGATCCCGGTGATCGCCTGGCGCACCCTCGACTCGTCCCAGCGGCGCCGGGTCCGCGGAATGCGCAGCCGAGGCCAGCTCGGCCGGTAAGCCACCCACCAACGCATATCGCCCCAATGGGGTGACGCGCCAGCTGCACGAGCCGACGCGATCCCCCAAACTGACGCGTTTCCCCATAAAGCCGGGCTCCGACGGGCCGGGTCTGCCTGCACGGCTCCGGCGGCCTGGGTCGGCCTAGTCTGTGGCCGGGACCGGCTGCGGCGGCGCCTGGCCGTCATACCGGGCCGACGGGCGGATCAGCCGGTTGCCGGATACCTGCTCGAGCACGTGCGCACACCACCCGATCACCCGGCTCGACGCGAAGGTCGGCGTGAACAGCTCCCGGGGGATCCCGCAGGCGTCCATCACGACGCCGGCGTAGAACTCGACATTCGCGTTCAGGGCCCGGCCGGGCTTCTCTTCGGCGAGCACCCGGACGATCGTGTCCTCAACGGCCATCGCGAACTCAGCGGTCGAGCCGCCCAGGGTGCTCGCGACCTCGCGCATCAGCGCGGAGCGCGGATCCTTGCCCTTGTAGACCCGGTGGCCGAAGCCCATGATCCGGTCGCCACGCCCGACCGCGGCGCGGACCCAGGCCTCGGCGCGGTCCGGGCTGCCGATGTCGTCGAGCATCTCCAGCACACGGCTCGGCGCGCCGCCGTGCAGCGGCCCGGACAGGCTGCCGATCGCGCCGGTCACCGCCGAGCCGATGTCGGCGCCGGTGGACGCGATCACCCGGGCGGTGAACGTGGAGGCGTTGAACCCGTGGTCGATCGTGGAGACCAGGTAGCGCTCCAGCGCCCACGCCCGCTGCGGGTCCGGGCGCTGCCCGGTCAGCATGTACAGGTAGTTGCCGGCCACGGAGAGCTCCGGGTCCGGCGGCACCGGCTGCTGCCCGCCCCGCAGCCGGTACAGCGCGGTGAGCAGCATCGGCGTCTGCGCGGAGATCTGCATCGCGTTGTCATAGAGCTGCTCTGCGGAGATATCCAGCCAGGAGCGGAAGCCTGCCCGCTGCGCGGCGAACGAGATCGCCGTGCGCAGCGCGGTCATCGGATCGAACGGCTCGGCGGCGGCGACCAGGCGCAGGAATGGGACCAGGTCCTCCGGCAGCGCTCGGTGCGAAGCTATCTCGCGGCCGAACTCCTCCCGCTCTGCCTTGTCGGGCAGGTGACCACGGAACATCAGGTACCAGACGTCCTCGAGTGACCGGCGCCGGTTCAGCTCGATCGCGTCGTACTGCCGGTAGTGGTAGAAGCCCTCGAGGCCACGGACATCGCCGATCTGGGTGTGCGCAACCACCACTCCCTCGAGCCCGGCCGGCGCCTCGGCCCCGTCCCCATTCGTCGTTACCTGCGCGGTATCTGGCATCTGTGATCTCCTCCGGCCGTTGCGAGGATGAGCCGTCGTTACTGGCCTGCCCAATTGCGGTGACATGCCCTCACCTGACACCGATAGCCTGAGGCATGCTGTCCATATTAGTCAACATTGACTAAAGTCAATATGCTGGTCCACAGGTGACCGTGCGGGGCCACGGCGAGGAGCGGGAGCGTGACGGAGTGGATCGGGGCCGCGGAGGCGGCGCAACGGCTCGGCATCAAGCCAGCCAGCCTGTATTCGTACGTGAGCCGCGGCGTGCTCACCCCGCGCCGTGGCCCGGACGGCCGGGCCAGCCTGTTTGACGCCGCCGAGATCGAAGACCTCGCGCGTCGCGGCAAGCCGCGGCGAGGGGCGGGCGGCGCCGAGCTGGTGATCGAGTCGGAGCTGACCGAAATCGCCGACGACCGGCTTCGCTTCCGCGGGCATGACGCGATCGCCCTGGCCACAAGCAGGAGCTTCGAGGAGGTTGCCAGCCTGCTGTGGACCGGGTCCTTCGACGACCCATCCGCCAAGGGCCCGTGGCGGGCCACCGGCGAGGCGATCGCCGCCGGGACCGCCGCCCAGGCTGCGCTTCCGCCGGACACCTACCCGCTGGAGCGGCTGCAGGTGATCGTCCCCGCCGTGGCCGCCACCGACCGGCTCCGGCTGCACCTGGACCGGCCCGCCGTCATCGCAGCGGCCAGCGGCCTGATCGCCGCCATGGCCGACTGCCTGCCCGCGGCTGGCCCGGACGCCACCGTGGCCGGGGACGACAGCGCCGCCCTGGCCGGGGACAACAGCGCGGCCGTGGCCGGGGACGACGGCGCCGCCCTGGCCGGGGACGACAGCGCCGCCCTGGCCGGGGACGACAGCATCGCCGGGCGGCTGGCGACCAAGCTGTGCCAGCGGCGCCCTTCGGCGGGACTGGTCGCCGCGCTGCGCGCGGCCCTTGTGCTGGCGGCCGATCACGAGCTCGCCGCCTCGACGCTGGCTGCCCGCGTCGCCGCGTCGGTACGGGCCGACCCGTATGCGGTGGTCGGCACCGGGCTCGGCACGATGAGCGGCGCCCTGCACGGCGGAGCCTCGCTGGGCGCCGAGGTGCTGCTCGCGTCCGCCAGCGGGCCGGCCGACGCGCCGCGCGTGGTCGGCGAGTTGCTGCGCCGAGGGGAGCGGATTCCCGGGCTCGGCCATTTCGTGTACCAGACCGGCGACCCGCGGGCCATGCTGCTGCTCGACCTGATCAGGGCGGCGGCCCCGGATTCCGGCCGGCTGGCCGTCGCCGAGGCGGTACTCGCCGAGGCCGGCCGCCGGGCGCTGCCCGCGCCGAACATAGAGCTGGCGCTCGCTGTGCTGGCCTCGGTGGCCGGGATGGTTCCAGGGGCTGGCGAGGCGGTGTTCGCGGTCGCCAGGACGGCCGGCTGGCTGGCGCACGCGCTCGAGGAGTACGCGCGCGCCACGCCGATCCGCCCCCGCGGTGTCTACATCGGCCACCCCGCGATCACATAGCCGCGCCCCGCCCGGCTTCCCTGTTCCGGCAGGCGCCCCGCCCACATGCCGCGTCCGCCCACGCGTCCCGCCCCCGCGTCCGCGCCGCGCCCGCCCCCGCGCCCGCGGGAATCAGACCGGGGGCCGCCGCCTTTTCTCTTGCAGAACGCCGATCCTGGAGACCAGCCATGGCCGTACGCCGCCTGAACCACGCCGTCCTCTACGTCAGCGACCTCGCCAGGGTCGTCGACTTTTACTGCTACACGCTCGGGTTCGAGGTACGCATGCAGATCCCGGGCCGCGCCGCGTTCCTGCGCTCGCCGGAATCGGCCAACGATCACGATCTCGGCCTGTTCGAGGTCGGGCAGGCACCCGTGCCGCGCAATCCCTACGTGGGCCTGTACCACCTGGCCTGGGAAGTCGGCACGCTGGCGGAACTGGCGGAGATCCGGGGCAGGCTCGACGAGCGCGGGGCGCTCGTTGGCGCGAGTGACCACCGGGTCTCCAAGTCGCTGTACGCCAAGGACCCGAGCGGCATCGAGTTCGAGGTGATGTGGCGGGTGCCGGCGGAGGACTGGGAGCAGGAAATGAAGGGCGGCGAGATGATCGCGCCGCTCGACCTGGAAGGCGAGATCGCCCGGTGGGGCGACCGGATCACTGGCGCTGCCGCCGGCTCGGTGACCTGACCGGGCACTAGCCTGGCCCCGGGCGCCGGGGCGAGTCGGCCAGTGGGATGCGGCGGCCCACAGCGCCCGGGCCGCGTCAGCGTTCCTGCGGCTTGGTCCTGGTCTCGATCGTGCCCTTGTAGGCGATGCCCCTGACGTGCACGGTCGGGGCGTCGTGCGGCAGCCGGAGTTCCGTCTCTTCCTCCGCCGACCAGCCCTTGCTCACGCCGAAGCCATCCATCTCGACCCTGACCCCGGGCGGGACCAGGATGTCGATCCGCGACTTGTACGCCACCGCCACCACGGTGGTGACCGGCCCGGTCAGCTCGGCGGCGCGCAGGTCGAGCCACCCATCGCCCTTGTAGACGACGGAGGTGAAACGCTCGGGCACGCGCCACCGCCCGCCGCGGCGGATCGAGTTCTTGTACGCCAGCGCCCACCGGCCGGGCGTCCTACCCCCGACCGCTGGCGCGCTGCTCTGCGGCGCGGCGGCGGGCAGGTCGCCGGTGAGGCGTTCGAGGTCGGCGCTGGTCCGCGCCGTGAGCGCGGCGCGCATCCGCTCGTCGAACTCGTCGTCATCGAGCCGCCGTTCCGCGAAAGCCTGCTGCAGCCGCTGCACGACGGCATCCCGGTCCTGGTCGGACGCGCGGATTGGCGGAGGCAGTCCCGGCTCGGGATCGCCGTTCGGCCTGATCGAGATCTCTTCCGGACTCAAATCGCACCTCCCGCTCCGTAAGATTTGCGATATATCTTAACTCAGGCGGCTGCCTCGGAACGGCCAGTGCGAGTCGGTGCCTGCTCGGAGTGGTCCTGGCGGGCTGTTAGCCCGCACAACCGGGGAGAGCCGTCAGCCGGAACGGGGAGTTCCGGCGAGCTCGGTGTACAGCGCGACTGTTTGCGCGGCGATACTGGCCCAGCCGAACTCGGCCTCGGCCCTGGCGCGGCCAAGCCTGCCCATTTCCGGGGCCAGCGGCTCGTCGAGCAGCAGCACGTTGATGGCGTCGGCGAGCGCAGCCGGGTCGCCGGGCGGAACCAGCAGGCCGGTCTTCCCGTCCGCCACCACTTCCGGGATGCCGCCGACCCGGGAGCCGACGACCGCGGTGCCGCACGCCATGGCCTCCAGGTTCACGATGCCCAGCGGCTCGTACAGGGACGGGCAGACGAACACGGTGGCGTGCGTCAGCAGCTGGATCACCTCGCGCTTGGCCAGCATTCCCGAGATCCAGATCACGCCGGACCTGCTCGCCCGCAACTGCGCGGCGAGCTCGCTGACTTCCGCCTCGAGCTCCGGCGTGTCCGCCTGGCCCGCGCAGACCACGAGCTGTGCCGCCGGGACGAGGTTCGCGGCCGCCCGCAGCAGCACCGGGAGTCCCTTCTGCCTGGTGACCCGGCCGACGAAGATGACCATGGGGACGGCCGGGTCGACCCCGTACCGGTCAAGCACGTCGGTCGCCGGATCTGGTGAGTACTCGGCGGTGTCGATGCCGTTGCGGATCACGCGGACCCGCTCGGCGGGCACGGCTGGGTACGCGGCGAGCACGTCGTCCCGCATGCCATCGGAGACCGCGATGACCGCCGCCGCGGCCTCCACGGCCGTCCGTTCGCACCAGGAGGACAGCGCGTAGCCGCCGCCGAGCTGCTCGGCCTTCCAGGGACGGAGCGGCTCCAGCGAGTGCACGGTGACCAGGTGCGGGATCCCGTAGAGCAGCCCGGCCAGATGACCGGCCAGGTTCGCGTACCAGGTGTGTGAGTGAACCAGGTCGGCGGCGGACACCCCGGCCGTCATCGACAGGTCCGTCGAGATCGTCTGCAGCGCCGGGTTGGCCCCCGCGAGGTGGTCCCATGGCCGGTGCGCGACCGCCCCCGGCCGGTCCCCGCCCTGGCAGTGCACGGTGAGGTTCACGAGGCCGGACAGCTCGCGGGCGAGGTACTCCACGTGCACGCCGGCTCCGCCGTACACCTCCGGCGGGTACTCCCTGGTCAGCAGCGCCACGCTGAGCCTGCCGGGGAGGCCTGCGGTCACTGCGGCACCATCTGGCCCTTGCCTACCACGGTGATGCCGCCCGGCGACACGGTGAAGCCGCGGGCCCGGTCACGTTCCTTATCGACGCCGACCTCAGCGCCTTCCGGGACGATCACGTTCTTGTCCAGGATCGCGTCCTGGACCACGGCGTGACGGCCGACCTTGGTGTTGTGCAGCAACACCGCCCGCTCCACCCGGGACCAGCTGTTGACCCGGACCCCGGGCGAGAGCACCGAGCTGCTGACCAGCCCGCCGGAGACGATGACGCCGTTGCTGACGATGCTGTTGATCGCGCGGCCGACCCGGTCGCCACTGTCGTGCACGAACTTGGCCGGCGGCTGTGACGGCACGTGAGTCAGGATCGGCCACTTGTCGTTGTACAGGTTGAAGACCGGCTGCACCGCACACAGGTCCATGTGCGCCTCGAAGTACGAGTCGAGGGTCCCCACGTCGCGCCAGTACCCGGCATCGCCGGGGGACGCGCCCGGCACTTCATTGCCCAGGAAGTCATAGACCTCGGCCAGGCGCTGCCGCACGAGCATGGGGATGATGTCCCGGCCCATGTCGTGCCGGCTGTCGCTGTCCTCGGCATCCTTGCGCAGCGCGTCGACGAGCACGTCGCTGGTGAAGACGTAGTTGCCCATCGAGGCGAAAGCCTCGTCGGGGTGGCCCGGCCGGGCCGGCGGATCGGTCGGCTTCTCCAGGAAAGCCTCGACCGTGCGCCCGTCCCTGGCGGTCTCGATGACTCCGAACGCCGTCGCTTCCTCCCGCGGCACGGGAAGGGCCGCAACGGTGACGCCGGTCCCCGACGCCACGTGCTGATCGATCATCTGCGTCGGGTCCATCCGGAACACGTGATCCGCCCCGAACACGATCACGATGTCCGGCTGATCGTCGTAGATGAGGTTCAGCGACTGGTAGATCGCGTCGGCGGACCCGGTATACCAGTACGGGCCGAGCCGCTGCTGCGCTGGCACCGGCGTCACGTAGTTACCGAGCAGGCTGCTCAGCCGCCAGGTCGTCGTGATGTGCCGGTCCAGGCTGTGGCTCTTGTACTGGGTCAGCACGCAGATCCGCCGGATGCCCGAGTTGACCAGGTTCGACAGCGCGAAGTCCACCAGCCGGTAGAGGCCGGCGAACGGCACCGCTGGTTTGGCGCGGTCGGCGGTGAGCGGCGCCAGCCGCTTTCCCTCACCGCCCGCCAGGACAATGCCAAGCACTCGCCGCTCGGGCATTCGCCCACCTCCCCGGGCTGATCACTTGGGCCACTTCCCATCCTGGCCCCGCCGAGCGCGGGATGGATAGGGTCGAAGCCGGCCAGAAGGCCCGAAGTTCGCGGAACGTTCGCCCGATCAGACCCCGTGGGTCACGCGCAGCTTGGACTGCTCGTGCGGCAGCAATTCCCAGTCATCCATGAACCTGCCCTGCAGGCCGTGGCCGGCTGCCAGCGCGATCAGGGTCTCGGTCCGGTAGTAGAAGTCCTCGTGCAGCACGTGATGCTCGGCACCCTCGGTCCGGTCGAAGGTGAAGTCGAAGAAGCCGCCGGGGGCCAGCACCCGCCGGACCGTGCGCAGGCACTCGTCGATGACCTCGATGGGGGAGTGCGAGAACACGCTGTGCGCGTGCACCATGGTGAAGTGGCCGTCGGGAAGGAAGCCCAGGCTCATGTCCCGGACCAGGGTCAGGCGTGGCAGCTTGCGCTGCAGCCCGTACTCCTCGATGGTGTCGGTCGCGGCCAGCAGGATGTCGGGCGAGATGTCGATGCCGTAGTAGTTCCCGGCGTCCAGGTAGTCGATGAAGAGGTGCCCGGCGCGCAGGTTGCCGCAGCCGATCTCGAGCATCCGGTCGCCCGGCTTCAGGCCATGGCCGATCAGGTAGTCGAACTGCATCTGGCCGATCTTGATCCACGAGTCATGGGTCCTGCTGCCCACGGCGCCGTCGTGGCTGCGGGCGGAGTCCGACGCCATGACAGCCCGGTAATAGCTCAGATGATCGCGCGACTGCAGCCTCAGCCAGGTGTCCCGGCAACGGCGGCGCGCATAGCCCGCGATGTGGTCGGGGTGTTCGACCGCATACCTGATCTTGAACAGGAGGCGGGAACGATCTTTCGCTGTCACGCGATTAAGACTAGGGACACCGGCGGCCCGGATCCGGGTTGCCGACCCGCTCTACTCTGGCGTGTCCTCGGGTCCGGAGACCCGCTTAGCCGTGGCGCGCAACGCGAGCATCCGTGCAACCTGGACGCCCACCCCGAGCAGGATTCCCCAGGTGAGCGCCTCGCCGAGGGCGACCTGTGGATCTTCGGGATGCTCGGGCGGCTCTTTTCCGGTGATCTTCGTCCAGGCGAAGATCAGTATCTTCCGGGCACCGAAGGCTGCGGCAAAGCCGACCGCCCCGCTGATCAGCTTGTTGCCGCCCCGCTTATCTGCCATCCAAGGACCTTCCTCCCGACAGTTTGCTGATCATCCCACGGGGGTGCCGCCGGCGCGGGCCTGCGGCCGCGATCGCTCGATGGCGGCGGCAAGTTCCGCCGGCCGCCTGGAGCCGATCAACCAGTACGGCCGATCCTGGTGTTCCCCGATGACCTCGATGTACACCGCGAGCTTCAAATACGGCCGCAGCAGCATGAAAGCCGCCGGGTCAGCGCGGGGTCCCCGCAGGGCCCGGGCTTGGGTCTCGTCAAGGGCGACCACCTCGCCGGCGATGGCCAGCGGCAGGGTGGCATCGCCCGCCCGCAGTTCACCGCTGGACACCTCGACGGTGGTGCGGCCCCAGAGCAGCAGCGCCGCGGCGACTCCGCCGCAAAACACAACGTAGGACGCGATGCCCACGATCACGCTGAACCCCGCCCATACGAAGCTGGCGAACGTGACCGCCGTCAGCATGTCGAGCCACCAATATGCGGCAGGCACGTGAAGCCGTTCGGTGTAACTGCGCATTACCCCACCGTAGTTGGTTACATGGATGTCATGAGCGGGTGGTGGGCATGGCGCGGGCACCGGGGCACCGATGCGGACCCTTCCCCGGGAGGCCAGTCGGCCACCGCGGTGCAGGGACGGCCGGGCGCCGCCGAGACCGGCAGCACCGCCGCGGGCGAACTCCGGGGCGGTCAGCTTGGCGATGCCGGGCAGGACGCCGGAACGGGCGAGGCAACGAACGGGGGTCTGGGCAGGCCGCAGGCCGCGTCGGGTGACCGGATCGCACAGGAACCGACGGTGCCGAGGGCACTGCAGCGGGCCGCCGCCTGGTCGTGGCGCCTGCTCGTGATCGGCCTGCTGATCTATGTGGCGTTCCGGGTGGCAAGCGCGCTGAGCCTGGTGGTCTTGCCGTGCATCGCGGCTCTGCTGCTGACCGCGTTGCTGCAGCCGCTGACCGCCCGGCTGCGCCGGGCCGGGCTGCCCTCGCTCGCGGCGACGTGGTGCACCGTGCTGGCCGCCATCATCATCCTCGCCGGGATCTCGATCCTGGCCGCGGACCGGGTGTCGGCCGACTACCCGCGGCTGCAGACCGAGGTCAAGCACACCGCGCACGAGGTGCAGGCCTCGCTCGCCGGTGCGCCGTTCCACCTCAACAGCGTCCGGCTGCAGGAGTACTACAACGACCTCGTGCACTTCCTCTCTCAGCACAAGTCCCTCATCGCCGGCACGGTGGTCGCCGGCGGGAAGATCGTCCTGGAGCTCCTGACCGGCCTGGTCTTGGTGATCTTCATTACGTTCTTCCTGCTCAAGGACGGTGACCGGATCTGGGCCTGGCTGATCAAGGGGCTGCGGCCAGAGCCCAGGCAGCGGGCTGACAATGCGGGAGCGGCCGCATGGGCCGCGCTGGTGAACTACGTGCGCGGCACCACGGCGGTCGCGGCGATCCATGCCGTGTTCATCGGCCTTGCCCTGTGGCTGCTGGGTGTCCCGCTGCTCCTGCCGCTGATCATCCTGGTGTTCGTTGCCGCGTACGTGCCGCTGATCGGGATACTCGTGGCCGGAGCGCTCGCCATCCTGGTGACCCTCGGCACCAAGGGCTGGATCGCGGCCGTGATCCTGCTCGGCGTCTTCCTGCTGGAGAACCAGATCGAGAGTCACCTGCTGCAGCCGCTCGTGGTGGGGCGGATCGTGCGGCTGCACCCGCTCGCGATCATCCTGGTCCTCGCCGTCGGAGGTATCGTCGCCGGAATCGCCGGGGCGATCGTCGCGGTGCCCGCGGCCGCCGCGATCTCGTACGCGTGGCCGCACCTGCGGGGGGCTCCGCCCCGCGCATCGCCGCCGGAGGCCGGCCCGGCTGCAGGCGGCCCATAGCCGGGCAGGCGCGTTGCGGACAGACAGCGGCGTTGTGCGCGAAGCTGCCTGGCCGGCGGTAAGGTCACCTGCGTGAAAGAGGCGGCACGCATGAACTCCGAACCCGGCGGCGTCCGGGTCCTCATCCAGCGGCTCGATTCAGGGCTCCCGCCGCCGGAGCTGGCTCATCCCGGCGATGCGGGCGCCGATCTGTACGCGGCCGCCGACGTGGAACTCGCGCCCGGGCAGCGAGCGGTCGTGCCAACCGGGATCGCCATCGCCTTGCCCGATGGTTACGCCGCGTTCGTCCACCCGCGTTCTGGCCTCGCGGCACGGCATGGCGTCACGATCGTGAATGCACCAGGAACCGTGGACGCCGGGTACCGTGGCGAGATCAGGGTCATCCTGATGAACACGGACGCCGTGAACCCGGTGCGGCTGCAGCGCGGGGACCGGATCGCCCAGCTCGTCGTCCAGCGCGTGGAGCGCCCGGTGTTCGACGAGGTCGAGCGGCTGCCGGGGTCGGCGAGAGGCGAAGGCGGGTTCGGTTCGACGGGAGGACACGCCGCGGCGGCCACGTCAGCAAGCTAGGACGAGTTTCCGCAAGACAGTGTTTCCGCAAGGACAGTGTTTCCGCAAGGAAGTTAGGAGCGTGCAGGTGTTCCGACGGCGCCGCCGTGGGGACGCGGAGCCCGGATATGACTCTGGCGCTGCCCAGGAAGATCCGGAGCTGTATGGCGACCCAGACGAGCTCGACGAGCTCGGCGAGGACGAGGACGAGCACGACGGCGAGGTGGCGGCCAGCGGTTCGGGCGGGCAATGGGATTCCGAAACCGGGCCGTGGGACGGGGCCGGCAGCTACCCGGAGCGTGACCGGATAGATTTCGGCAGCCTGCTCGTGCCGATGTACGACGGCATCGAGATCGAGGTCAAGGTCGCCGAGGGCGTGGGCGTGTGGATCACGGTCCGGCGCGGCGACAGCACGATCGAGCTGATGGCCTTTGCCGCGCCAAAGACCAGCGGGCTGTGGGACGAGGTGCGGCAGGAGTTCGCCGACGAGGTGGCGAACGCGGGCGGCAGCAGCGAGGAGGCGCAAGGCCCGTTCGGTGTCGAGCTGCACGCGCGGCTGCATCCGGGCGGAGAGGGCCGTCGCGGGCAGCTGGAGCCGGTCCGCTTCCTGGGCGTCGACGGCTCCCGCTGGTTCCTGCGCGGCATGATCCGGGGCCGGCGGCGGTCCGCCCGGAGCTTGCTGCGCCGCTTGAGGAACTGTTCGCCGACGTCGTCGTCGTGCGTGGAGAACATCCGGCTCCTCCAGGGGACCTGCTGGAGATCCGGCTGCCGCAGGACGCGCAGCAGGCACTCGAGGAAGAACTCGGCAAGGAGCAGGACCCGGCCCTGAACCCGTTCGAGCGCGGCCCCGAGATCACCGAGACCAGGTAACGGCACGCTCAGCCGCCGGCTAGCAGCGCGCCCAACTCCTCCTCAACGTCCTGGCTGGTCACGAACAGCAGCTCGTCCCCTCCCTCCAGGGGATCGTCGCTGTTGGGGACGATCACCCGGCCGTCGCGCAAGATCGCGACGAGCGCGGTATCGCTCGGCCACTCGATAGCGCCGATCCGCCGGCCAGCCAGCGGGGCGTCAGCGGGCATCGTCAGCTCGACCAGGCTGGCTTCGCTCTGCCGGAAGGTCATCAGCCGGACCAGGTCGCCGACGCTGACGGCCTCTTCGACCAGGGCCGAGAGCAGCCGGGGCGTTGACACGGCCACGTCGACTCCCCACGACTCGTTGAAAAGCCACTCGTTGTTCGGGTGGTTGATCCGCGCCACCACCCGCGGCACCCCGTACTCGGTCTTGGCCAGCAGCGACACCACGAGGTTGACCTTGTCGTCCCCGGTTGCGGCGATCACGACGTTGCAGCGCTCGAGCGAGGCGTCCTCCAGCGAGGAGATCTCGCACGCGTCGGCGAGCAGCCACTCAGCGTTCGGGACGTTGTAGACCTTGATCTTCCGCGGATCCTTGTCGATCAGCAGGACCTCGTGGCCGTTGCCGAGCAGCTCTATGGCGATGGACCGGCCGACAGAGCCCGCCCCGGCGATGGCGACTCGCATCAGTGGCTTCCCTTCCCCGGCGGGGCCGGCTTGGCGAACGCTGTGGCGATCCTGTCCAGGTCGTCTTTCTGGGCGAGCACGTGCAGCACGTCGCCCTCCTGGAGCACGGTGCCGGGCCCCGGCATCATGGCCTCGCCGAGCCGGGAAATGAACGCGATCTTGGTCCGGCCCGCCTCCGCCAGCGCCGATGCCTTCTCACCGAGCCAGTGGTCGGAGTAGGCCACCTCGGCGAGCACGACCGCGCCGGTCGGGTCCTGCCAGAGCGGCTGCGCGCCCTCGGGGAGCATCTGGCGCAGCATCTGGTCGGCGGTCCATTGCACGGTGGCCACAGTCGGGATGCCGAGTCGCTGGTACACCTCGGCCCGCCGGGGGTCATAGATCCGGGCCACCACACGCCGGACGCCAAACGACTCCCTGGCCACCCGCGCCGCGATCACGTTCGAGTTGTCGCCGCTGCTGACCGCAGCGAACGCATCGGCCTGCTCGATCCCGGCCTCGATTAGGACATCGCGGTCAAAACCGATCCCAGTGATCTTTTTTCCCTGGAAGCCGGCCGACAGCTTACGGAACGCATCGGGGTCCTGGTCGATGATCGCGACCGAGTGCCCGAGATCCTCCAGAGTGTGAGCGATTCTCGAACCGACCCGCCCGCATCCCATGATCACGATGTGCACGGTGTTCCTTCCCGCGATAACGGTGCTTGATCACGGTATTACCTGGCCACGCAGTGGTGCTAGCCCAGGCAATACCCCAGCATGCCGCCCACCGAGCCGCCGCGGGAGCATGGGTGCTGTGACCCTATCCGCGCCGGATCTGCCGCAAGCGGGCGACCTGCTCGAGCTGACCGTCGGCGAGGCTGCGCACGGCGGCTGGTGCGTGGCCCGGCTGGCCTCCGGACCGGTGATCTTCGTGCGGCACGCGCTGCCCGGTGAGCGAGTCAGAGCGGTGATTACCCAGACCACATCCAGGCTGGCCAGGGCCGACGCAACGGAGATCCTGGATGCCTCGGCAGACCGGGTCCGGCCGCCGTGCCCGCACGCGCGGCCGGGGGGCTGCGGCGGGTGCGACTGGCAGCACGCCAGCCTGGCGGCCCAGCGCTCGCTGAAGGCCGCCGTTGTCCGGCAGCAGCTGCGGCGGATCGCCGGCATCGACCGTGAGGTGATTGTCGAGCCGATGCCGGGCGACGAGACCGGCCTGGGCTGGCGGACCAGGGTCAAGTACGCCGTCGGACCTGCCGGGGTGGCAGGCCTGCACAGGCACCGGTCGCACGATGTCATAGAGGTAGGCGACTGCCCGATCGCTCATCCGCTGGTCACCGCCGCCGAGGCGACCCGGCGAGCCTGGCCGGGCGCGGCCTGGGTCGAGGTCGCCGCCGCACCAGGCTCCGGCCAGCGCGCGGTGATCACCGACCGGGACGTGCGCGGCGAGCCGATCGACGCGGACTCCGTGATATCCGGCCGCAGAATCGCCCGCGGCACCGGCTACCTGCGGCAGCGAGCCGCGGGACGGGACTGGCGGGTCAGCGCGAGGGGGTTCTGGCAGGTCCATCCGCAGGCGGCGGACACGCTCGCCACCGCGGTGCTGGACGCGCTCGGCCCGCAGCCGGGGGAGACAGCGCTCGACCTGTACTGCGGGGCCGGGCTGTTCGCCGGGGTGCTGGCCGGAGCCGTCGGCTCGTCCGGGACGGTGATCGGCATCGAGTCCGACGCCGCCGGGGTGCGCGACGCCAGGCACAACCTCCGGGCGACGCCGTGGGCCCGGGTGCACCGCGGGGATGTGACGGCGGTGCTGCGCCGCCAGGGGCTGTCCGGTGCCTCGCTGGTTGTGCTCGACCCGCCGAGAACCGGAGCCGCCCGGGCGGCCATCGAGCTGCTGTCGTCCCGGACCGGCCGGGTTCGCCGGATCGCGTACGTGTCCTGCGATCCGGCGACCCTGGCCCGCGACCTTGCCCTGTTCGCCGCGTCCGGGTGGCGCCTCGACGCGCTGCGCGCCTTCGACGCGTTCCCGATGACGCACCACGTCGAGTGCCTGGCCACGCTGGCCCCGGGCTAAGCGTTCCGTCACTCCGTCTTGAGCGTGGCCTCGACCTCGATAGTGAGCTGTATCTTCTCGCTGATCATGACGCCGCCGGTGGGCAGCGCCATGTTGAAGCTGATGCCGTAGTCGTTCCTGTTGATCTCGCCCGTGGCAGACAGCCCCAGGCGGGTGCCGCCATACGGGTCCGCGCCGAACCCGTTGACCTCAACGGTGAGTTCGACCGGGCGAGTCACGCCCTTGATGGTCAGGTCGCCGGTCGCGACGTATTCGCCGCCCTCGCTGCGGATGCTCGTGGACCGGAAGGTCATCTGCGGATAGTTGGCCACGTCGAGGAAGTTCTCGCTCGTGACGTCGCTGTTGCGCTGCTCGTTGCCGGTGTCGAACGAGGTCGTGTCGATCGTCGCGGTCGCCGACGACTGCAGCGGGTCCTCGGCGGTGACGATCTGGCCCTCGAACTTGCCGAAGTTCCCGCGGACCTTGCTGACCATCAGATGCCTGGCCACGAATCCGATGTGCGAGTGGACTGGGTCGATGTCCCAGGTGCCAGCGATGTAGCCCGGGATCTCGACGGTTTCGGCCGTCATGATGTCTCCTAGTTCCAGCAGGTATGACAGTTACTGGCAGGCACGTGGTACACGTACAGAACTCATCCCAATCCTTTATGAAGGCTGCGTGTCCGCACAAGACGGAACTTCCGGCCGAGCGACAGCGGTTCGCCTTTGTCCGGTAAATTCCGGACGTTCCTGAACCGCTGTCTGGGCGTGGCCCAGCAGCCTGTGGATTACGGCCGGTTATCCACAGGTTCGGGAGATTTACGGTGGCATGGCCCGAGCGGCCGCGGCGACGGTGGATGCATGAAGCCGCAACTGCCACAGGAAGCCGGTCGGCTGGTTCGTCGCCAGGCTGGGGTCATCACGCGTGCTCAGGCCATGGCCGCAGGACTGACCCGCCACGCGGTCTATGCCAGGCTGGCCAGCGGGCGCTGGCAGCGCCTCCACGCTGGCGTCTACGCGGCCTATAGCGGCCCGCTGGCCCGCGAGTCGCAGCTTTGGGCTGCGGTGCTCGGAGCGAGGCCGGGCGCCGTGCTGTCCCATCAGACCGCTGCCGAACTGCATGGATTCCTGGAGCCCAGGAAGGGCGGCGCGATCCACGTCATGGCGCGCCGAGGGAGCACCGTGGCCCCCATGAGCGGAGTCGTGGTGCACTACTCGTTGCGGGTGGATGCGGCGCGTCATCCGGCGCTGCAGCCGCCGCGGACCCGGCTTGACGAGACGGTCCTTGATCTTGCCGAGATGGAGCGAACGGCTACCGGGGCGACCGCATGGATCCTCGACGCCTGCGCCAGCCGGCGGACCACACCGGAGAAGCTGCTGGCGGCAATGGACGCTCGCCCGCGCATGCGCCGGCGGAAGATCCTGCTCGTGGCGCTCGGCGACGCGCGGATCGGTATCCAGTCCATTCTGGAACACGGCTACCTGCACAAGGTGGAGCGGCCGCACGGCCTGCCAGCGGGAAACCGCCAGCGTCAGACGCCGGTCGCCGCGAGCTTCAGGTACGAGGACATTCGCTACGAGGAGTACGGAGTGATCGTCGAGCTCGACGGGCAGCAGGCGCACCCGGCGGGCGAGCGCTGGCGAGACACCCGGCGGGACAACTTCAGCGCTGCGAGTGGGCTGATTACGCTCCGCTACACGTATGCCGACATCATGGAGCGCCCGTGCGAGGTCGCCGACGAGGTAGCCCGCGCCCTCGCCAGCCGCGGCTACACCGGTGGCGCCCGCCGCTGCAGCGACTTGTGCGCTCCCGGCGCGGCCGCCGTACTGGCTCGCGCCGGCTGAGTCTCGCCGCGGGGGGTGGTCAAATACGCCAACATGGGACGCATGAAGCTCAGAATCTTCACCGAGCCACAGCAGGGCGCCTCCTACGACACCCTGCTCCGGGTGGCGAGGGCGGCCGAGGACCTCGGCTTCGACGCGTTCTTCCGCTCGGACCACTACCTGAGCATGGGAGATGTCAGCGGCCTGCCAGGGCCGACCGACGCGTGGGTGACGCTCGCCGCGCTGGCCCGCGAGACTTCCCGGATCCGGCTGGGCACCCTGGTCAGCCCGGCGACATTTCGTCTGCCCGGGCCGCTCGCGATCATGGTCGCGCAGGTGGACCAGATGAGCGACGGCCGGGTGGAGCTCGGCATGGGCGCGGGCTGGTATGAGGCCGAGCACACGGCCTACGGCATCGCGTTCCCGCCGCTGGGCGAGCGCTTCGACCTGTTCGAGGAGCAGCTCGAGATCATCACCGGCCTGTGGGACGAGCCGGACGGCGGCAGGTTCTCGTTCAAGGGCACGTACTTCACCGTGGCAGACTCGCCCGCGCTGCCCAAGCCGGTGCAGCGGCCCAGACCTCCGCTGATCATCGGCGGGGCAGGCAAACGCCGGGCGCCGCGGCTGGCCGCGAAGTTCGCCGACGAGTACAACGTCCCGTTCGGCAGCCTGGAGGACACCGGCGCCGCGTACGGGCGGGTGCGGGAGGCTTGCGCCGCTGCCGGGCGGCACGAGAGCTCCATGATCTACTCGGCCGCCCACATGGTGTGCTGCGGCCGGTCCCAGGCCGAGATCGACCGGCGGGCCGCGGCGGTCGGCAGGAGACCCGGCGAGGGCCTCGTGGGCACGCCCGGCGAGATCGCCGAGATGATCGGGCAGTTCGCTGAGATCGGCGCCGAGCACTTCTACCTGCAGGTACTCGACCTGAACGACCTTGACCACCTTGAGCTGCTCGCCGCCGAGGTGCTGCCGCAGGTCTAGCTCAGCGGCCGTTCAGAGGCCGGGTCCAGGGTGCGGTCAGCGGCAAATGCCACCATTCCGGGGCCCGGCAGGTGTTGTCTCGTGGAGCATCGTCTCCGGGACGGTTGGTCAAGGCTGAGAGGTGGCGGCATGCCAGGGACCAGGAGGCGCACGGCGAGCAGGCCGCGCCGGTGGGTGTGGTGGCTGGTTGGCGCCGCGGCAGCGGTCGTCGTGCTCGCCGTCGCCGGCACGTTCGTCTACTTTCACTTCATCTCCGGGCCGACGCCCGCGCCGCTCGGCCTGAAGCGCTCGTCCGGGCCGAGTTCCACGGCGTCCGCCGGGGACTCGGCCGCGACGCCGGTCGCCGGAACCTGGAAGATCACGACCGGCTCGGTCGTCGGCTACCGGGTAAAAGAGGTCCTGTTCGGCCAGAACCACACCGCGGTCGGCCGCACCAGCGTGATCACCGGCGACGTCACGATCAGCGGCACGAGCGTGACCGCGGCCGGTTTCACCGTGCAGATGGCCACGATCAAGAGCGACGAGAGCGAGCGTGACGTGCAGTTCCGCGGCCGGATCATGGACACGGCCGCGTACCCGACCGGGACGCTGAAGCTGACCAAGCCGATCGCGCTGGGCGCGCTGCCCGCGGCCAGCGTGGTCAAGACGTACACGGCAACGGCGGACCTCACGCTGCACGGGCAGACCCGGCCGGTGACGTTCCCGCTGTCGGCCGAGCGCACGTCGAACGAGATCGAGGTGTCGGGATCGATCCCGGTCCTTTTCTCGCGGTGGGATATCCCGAACCCGAGCTTCACCGGCTTCGTGACCACGCAGAACCACGGCGTGCTCGAATTCCTGCTGAAGCTCGCCCGCTCCTGACCTGCCTCAGGGCTGGGGGAGGAGCGGTGGGGGTGGCGGCTCCGGGCCGGGTCAGGGCTGGGGTGGCGGGTCAGGGCTGGGGCCGGCGGACCGCCGCCCACGGGTCGTAGTCCACCTCGAGCGGCTCCTGCGGCGGCCGCTCCGCCTCGGGCACGTTGCGCAGGTTGAGCCGGATCCTGGTCCACACCGAGGAGCGCCCGCGCATCGCGTCCACGAGCACGTCGGCCGGCTCCAGCCGGGCCCAGGCCTCGGGGTGGCGCTGCTTCCACCGGTCCAGGCCGGCCATGGCCTCGTCCTTGCTCGCGGCCCGCGCCACCTCGATCAGCGGCATCGAGGAGCGCCGGCGCCCGGCGGGCGCGCCCGTGCCCGGCGCGCGCCGCTTCGACGGCTGCACCCGTGGTTCCTCGTCAGCCTGCTTCACGAAATGCGGCGGCCACGGGGCGTCCGGCAGCCCGGCCGCCTCGTCCCTGGCGGCAAGCTCGAGCAGCGGCTCCAGCGAGCCCACCGCGGCATCCATGCCCGCGGCGAGGTCGCCAAGCCGCGCGTACCGCTGCGGGACCGTGTCGATGGTGAAGTCCTCCAGCCGGCAGCCTGGGACCTCGTCCCAGGCCAGCGGGGCCGACACGCGGGCGTCGGGCGTCGGCCTGACCGAGTAAGCCGAGGCGACCGTGCGGTCCTTGGCGTTCTGGTTGTAGTCGACGAACACGCCGTGCCGCTCCTCCTTCCACCACTTGGCCGTGGCGTCCTGCGGGGCACGGCGCTCGATCTCCCGGGCCAGCGCGACCGCGGCGCGGCGAACGTCGGCGAACGTCCAGCGGGGCTCGATCCTGGCGTAGACGTGCATCCCGCGCGATCCCGAGGTCTTCGGCCAGCCGGTCAGCTCGAAGTCCGCGAGCACGTCCCTGGCGACCAGCGCCACCCGGATGATCTGCGCCCAGTCCACCCCGGGCACCGGGTCGAGGTCGACCCGCAGCTCGTCGGGATGGTCGAGGTCGCTGGCCCGCACCGGGTGCGGGTTGAGGTCGATGCAGCCCAGATTCACCACCCAGGCCAGCCCCGCGGCATCGGTGACGACCACCTCCTCGGCGGTCCGCCCGGACGGGAAGCTCAGCACGACCGTCTCGATCCAGTCCGGCCGCGACGACGGGGCACGCTTCTGGAAGAACGCCTCACCCTCAGCCCCGTTGACGTACCGCTTCAGCACCATCGGGCGGCCGGCCACCCCGCGCAGCGCGCCGTCGGCCACGCTCAGGTAGTACCGGACCAGGTCCAGCTTGGTGTGCCCGGTCTGCGGGAAGTAGACCTTGCCTGGGTTGCTGACCGGAACGCTGCGCCCGGCGACCTCGATGATCTCCTTGCGATCGGGCATGCCTCGACGATAACTCGCAGGTCACGGCGAGCCCCGCTGCGGCTCGCTCCGGGTGCCGAGCAGCCGCGCCGCCACTGCGCACACAGCCGCCAGCGGCACGCTGACGCCGATCCGCTGCAGCAGGCCCGCCGAGGAGGGGAACGCCCCGGTGAAGAACACGACGAGCACGGCGGCCGTCACCAGGCAGGCGCCCACCAGCGGCCAGCGCAGCGGACTCCACCGCGGGTCGCCGCGGAACCTGCGAGCCAGCAGCAGCGGGGCGGCAACCAGGGCGACATAGATCGCCGCGCTCACCACGTCGTGCGCGTGGTTGTGCCAGGACTCGTGCGCCGGGGCCGTCAGCAGCATCTGGTCGCGCCGCAGCAGCCCGGCGGCCACGGTCAGCAGGCCGGCCGCCTGGATCAGCCGGGGCCCGGCGCCGGCCCGCTCTGCCCGCTCTGCCCGCCCTTCCCGCTCGGCCGGCTCTGCCTGCCCTCCCCGTCCTTCTCGCCCTTCTCGCCCGGACTCGCCGAGCTCGCGGTGCAGGGCCGTGCCGAACACGACCGAGCAACCGCCGAGCACGAGGAAGCCGGTGATCATGATCCACGGATCCCGGGCGTCGGGCGCGGCCAGCCCGCTGATCTGCACCTGGGTGGCGGCGTGCCCGGTCTGCAGCAGCGAGGACACGGCCCAGGCGGCGGTGAACGCCACTGGCCCGGCGACCCCGGCCAGCCCGCCGAGCACGCGCAGCCGGCGGCCGGCGTCCCCGGGCGGGGAACCGGCCGGCCTGGTCCTCGGTCGCGTTCGCGTGATCATCGCCGGATAGCTTCTCCGGTCACCAGTATGAAGCGCCACGCTAGCCCGCGGGCACCCGGACGGCCCTGGCCCAGTCCGGGGCGTCCGGCGCGTCATCGCCGAGCAGGCCAACCACGACCCGCATGCCCCGCGGCGGGTCGTCCGGCCAGGGGGTGAACCCGTCGGTGAGCACGACGGTGATCGAGGGCCTCGGCCGAAGCAGGCCCGCGGCCTCGATGCCGGCTCCCATGTCGGTCCCGCCGCCGCCGACCAGCTCGACCTGCCGGGCTGAGCTGACCCGCCGGACCGGCCCGACCGCGGTGTCGCACGCGAGCACCCGCAGCTGGCGGGCCATCCCGACCGCGCGCAGCAGGCCCTCCACCTCGGCAAGCGCCGCAGCCAGCAGGTCCTCCGACATGCTGCCCGAGGTGTCGCAGACGACCGCGATCTGCGGCACGGGCCGGCGCAGCGCGGGCAGCACCACGCTGCCCGCCACCGACGCGCGCCGGGACGGCCGCCGGTAGGAGTAGTCGACGGCCCCGGCGGTGTCCGCGACCGCACGCCGAAGCTCGGCGGCCAGCGCCTTGCGCCAGTCGACGGCGGGCTCCAGGATCTCCTCGGCCCAGCGCAGCAGGCCGGCACGTTGCCCGCCTCCCTGCCGTGCCGGATGCAGTCCTGCGCCACCTGCCGTGCCAGCAGCCGCGCCTGCGACGGTGCCAGCCGCGGCCCGCCCGCCGCATCCCAGGGCCGCGGCATTCCGTCCGCGCCGCTGCCGCAGTCCAGCCAGCCTGCCGACTCATTCGAGATCCGGAACGGGTCGTGCCCGGGAACTGCCGCGTAGTACTGCTCGGCCAGCAGCCCGTTATCCGCGGCCAGGTCGGTTGGCATGACCGGCGAGCCTGGCAGGTCAAGCCCGGCGGGGACCAGGTCGTCGTTGATCTCGGCGTCCGCGCAGCGCACCCACAGCGCGGCCCGGTCGGGCGTGACCCCGGCCGGGGCCGCCCGCTCCCCGTGCGCGCGCAGCAGGTGGCTCACGTGATGCACGAGCACGCTGCCGAGCTGCGCCGGGGTCCACTGCGCGGCGAGGGCGGGGTCGGCGTGCATCCGCCAGCCCTCGTCCACGGCCACGGTGCCGGTGCCGCTCGCCGCGATCACGTGCGCGCCGAACAGCCCGGTTGCGAGGTAGGGGAAGCGCGTGGCCGCCCACAGCCTCGCCGCAGCCAGCCCGGGAACCCCGCCCACCTCCCCATTCCCCTTCACTGGCCCGCCTCCGGCGTCCGTCGTCACCCGCGGATCAGCCCCGCGTCGCGCAGCACCGGCGCGAACAGCCGCACCTCGGCGGGCAGCGGCGTGCCGTCGGGCCGGCACTTCGCGAGCGTCCTGGCGGCGACGGCGGCCACGTCGGGTGCCCCGGACGCGGCCTTGCCGAGCACCCGCCAGCCAGCGGTCCAGCGCTCCGGGGTGGGGTCGGCGGCCACCACGGCAGCCACGGCTGTCACCGCCGCATAGGCCCGGTCGCCGCGCTTCGGCAGCCTGAACGAGCCGGGGTCGGCCAGCGCGGCCTCGGGGTCGGGCAGGTCCATCTCGGCCAGCCAGGCGAGGAACTCCACGCCAGCGCCCTCGCCAACCGAACCCCGCACCAGCGCGGAACGCACCTCGTCATCCGCCCCCGCCGCGTCGGCCGCCGCCAGCAGCCGGGCGGCCATATCCCAGGTGCGCGGGCTTGGCCAGCCGCGGCCCGCGGACGCCGCGTCGGCCGGGGGCGCGCACGTCAGCGCGGGCCGCACGTGCAGGAACGCGGCCACCAGGCCGCGGGTCAGGCCGAGCCCGGCCTCCCATCGCTGCGGCAGGGTGGGCACCACCGGCGTTGCCCAGCCGCCGGCCAGGCCGTCGGCCACCGCCCTCGGGTCGATTTCCCAGGCAAGGTGACACAACCGGTTGGCCAGCGGCGCCGATAGGTCCCAGCCGTCGGCGGCCTGTTCCGGTGGGTTGGCCGCCGCGACCACGCTGACGTCCTGCGGCAGTTCCAGGTCGCCGACCACCCGTTCCAGGACCACGCGCAGCAGCGCCGCCTGCACGGCGGGCGGCGCGGTCGAGAGCTCGTCGAGAAACAGCAGCCCGCGGCCCGACTCGGCCAGCCGCCGGGCCCAGCCGGGCGGCGCGAACCGAACCCCGTCGCCGACCACGACCGGGAGCCCGGCGAAGTCGGACGGCTCGCGGATCGACGCGATGACCGTCTCGCACGGCCAGCCCATCGTCTCGGCCATGGCCCGGATCGTCGAGGTCTTGCCGGTTCCCGGCGCGCCCCACAGCAGCACCGGGACCCGCGCCGCCACCGCCACGCCCAGCGCTGCTGTCGCCGCGTCGTGTCGCTGCGCTCCGGCGGCAAACCGCCGCCCATCCCCGCTCACTGTGCTGCCCCCGGTTGCCGTGTCCAGGCTCCGTCCGCGGCCCTTAGTTTGAGTATCACCGGGTCGGCGCCCGGCTCGGGCACGCCGAGCACGGTCGCGTCCGGCCACGCGGCCTCGGTGACGGCGACGATCAAGTGACCGGCGGTTACCGCGAGCCCGGCCGCCCAGACCGACGCCAGCCAGCCGACCGGCAGCGCGACGCTGACCTTGCGTTCGCTGCCGGTGCCGGTTGCCTGCAGCCGTCCCCAGTCCGGGCCTTCGTGCGGCACGACGTCGACCAGGTTTGGCTCGGTGCCCAGCCAGGCCGCCGCGGCGGGCGCGACCCGCCCGGCCAGCGCCGCGACCAGGGCGGGCCGCCGCGTGGCGGCGTCGCCAGCGCTGCTGCCGCCGTCGGCCCACGCCGCGGCGACCGTGGCACTGAGCCGGAACTGGAGCTCGCCGCCGAGCGCGAGCAGCGACAGGAGCCCGGCCCGCCGCTCGGCGTCACGTTCAGGCTGACCTGGCGTGCCGGGCCCGCTGATCACGAAAGCGGATCCAGATCCGGCGATGTGACTTCCGGAGAAGAACGCGCTGACGCGCGGTTGCGTGGCGCGGTGCGGCGTGAGCCGCGCGCGGAGCCTGGCCGGCAGCGTCGCGTCCGGCCGCAGCCGCGCATAGGAGAGGACGCTGCCGTGGGCCGGCGGTCGCCACCTGCCGCCGCCTTGCAGCTGCTCGATCTCGTCGGGGCTGATAGTCAGCTTGTCGGCGGCCGAACGGGGCCCGATGGCCAGGACCTCGAGGTCATCGCCGTGGGCACCCCAGGACTCGACCAGGTCTATGCACTCGCACCGGTCGCCGCCCAGGGCGGCGAGGACGCGTTCGCCCTCCGCGTCGGGGTGGTCGAGCGCGATCAGCGTGCCCTCACTCCAGCGAAGCTGGTGGGTGTGCCCGCCGCAGGACACGCCCGTCTGCACGGGTGGCAGCAACGCCCACCATGGCGGGCCGGCTGCTGCGGGCTGTTCCGGATTGCTCACTGCTCACTCCACCAGTCCAGCGGCACCGTGGCCGACGCCTGCCCGGACGGTCCGGTGACCGTCACCTCGAGCGACCTGGCATCCGGATGCAAGGCCGGGGCAAGCTCCAGTTCCATGTCCGTGTGGCGGTCGCTGGAACTTCCGCTGCCCTCGGTTGCGACGTGCCAGCGGCCCTTGTCGTCGCGCGCGGTCCAGGACCATTGTTTCGCCGCATCCGTGAAGAAGGTGAACCGCGGCGGTTGCGGCACACCCCAGGCCAGCGCCTGAAGCACGGCTCCCGCCTCGCCCGAGCGCATTCCGGCGAGCACGAACCTGGTGCCGCCGAGTTCCGGCAGCACGGCGGCGGCTGAGGCGAGGCCAGTGGGGCCGTCTCGGCGGTCGCGGTTCTCGAGGATGTTCTGCCATGCGGCCGGGAGCCCGGCTGGCTGTGCCACGGCACTCAGCGCAGGTGGGATCCGCACCCGGAGCCGACCGGCCAGGGTGACGAGGCGGCCGACAGCGCCACGCGCGGCACCCAGCGCCCCGACCGCGTCCAGCGCGGTCACGATGTCCGCGATCTCCGACAGGTCGTACCAGGAAACGTCGTCGTCCGGATAGGTCAGCGACGCGTGCAGCAGCCGGTGCGCCACCGTATCGACCATGCGCTCGGCCGGGCTGGCCCCGGCAGCTGGCCCGGGGGCCGGGCCGCCGCCGGCGACATGGCTGGCCAGGTCCACCCGGACCGGTGGCGAGCCTGGGCTCATGGTCAGCTCCAGCCATCGCGCCCCCGGCTGCGGGATCGGCGAAAGGCTGAGCAGGCAGGTCCAGTTCCCATCGCCGTCGCTGGAGCTGGAATCCGCGTACATGGTGTAGGAGTTCCCGCGGTCGTCGGTGCCGGTGGGCGTCCCGGGACCGTCAAACGGGAGCCCGACGTGGTGAGAACGCCGCCCGCGCACGGGCCTGCGCGAGGGGTTGCGCAACCGTCCCGCCGCCGTCAGGATCGCCCGGTCCGGCGCGATGACCAGTGCGAACAGCTGGACTTCGGCCAGGCCGCTGCCCGGGCCGCCGGGGACCGTGATCCCGACTGGAACGGCGAGGTAGGGGCCGGCTGGCGGGCGAGCTGGCTTGCCATGACGCTCCGGCCGCAGCACGTCCGCCATGTCACTCGCACCGACCCATGATCGGGCGAACAGGGCGGCCGCCAGTTCCTCGGTGACCGAGTCGGCGACGTCCCGGCCGATGGCGCCTGCCTGGGCGAGCGCTTGGGCCACCACGCTGTGCCGGCGCAGGCCGTGCTCGGCCGGCTCGGCCTCGTCGTCGTTCATCGCGTCGTCGCGGGGGAGCGCCAGCACACGCCGCAGCTCGGCTTCGGCTCGCAGCCGCAGATAGGTCTCGGTCCTCGCGTGGTCGGCCCGCGAGCCGACCGCGCTCACAGTGGCTCCGGCAGGTAGGTCTCTGCCCGGACGTGATCCAGCAGCGGGTACGGCCCGTGGCCCTGCCCTAGCGTCATGTGGCCCTCCGGCGGTCAGTGCTGGAGACACGGTACGTCGCGTTCATACCAGGCCGAAACCGGATAAACGGCCGTGCGTTCTCGGCCTGCCAGTCAGGACAGGATGCCGCCTGTGCCACCCCACGCGACCGCATCCTCCGGATATGGCTGTTCAGCCAGCAAGGCAACGGCTCGACGCGTGCGGGTGAACAGGTCCTTATCCTCGCTGCGAATGCGGGCTAAGTTACGAAGCGCCGTCTCCCGAAAGACGACGGTCACCGTCACGACAAGGTCTCTGCGTCGATCCGGTCAAGCGCGGCATCCAGCTCATCGAGCCTTGGGCTCAACATACTGAGGCCGACATCTTGGTGCAATATCTCGATGAAAATATGCAAGGACACAACTTCATTATGGATATTCCTAGTGTCGTTGCCAGGTGTGCGGCAACTGATCAGACGCTCACCCACCGTTCGCCACGTGCAAACACGCGGTCGGCACGGCTCGACGCCGCCGGTCGGGCTGGCCTTGAGGCGCGGCCGCTCTCGTGATCCAGGTCACGCAATGTCTTGCCGGCAGATGTCGTATCGTTGCGGCATGACGCCAACACCTGCCCGGCGGCTCGCCGAGGTGGCCAAGAAGGTCGGGGTCAGCGAGGCGACCGTGAGCCGGGTGCTCAACGGGAAGGCGGGCGTTTCCGACGGCACCAGGGAGGCTGTGCTGACCGCCCTGGACGTCCTCGGGTATGAGCGCCCGACGCAGCTGCGCGGCCAGCGCTCCCGGCTGATCGGCCTCGTGCTCCCCGAGCTGGCAAACCCGATCTTTCCCGCGTTTGCTGAGGTCATCGGTGGTGCGCTGGCTCAGCGGGGCTTCACCCCGGTGCTATGCACCAAGACGGCCGGAGGGCTGTCCGAGGCCGACTACGTCAACCTGCTGCTCGACCAGCACGCGTCCGGGGTGGTATTCGTCGGCGGCCAGTACCACGAGCTTGCTGCGCCGCATGACCACTACCGCCTGCTGCGCAGCCGCCGGATCCCGGTCGTTCTGGTCAACGCTCCCGTCGACGGCCTGGAGTTTCCCTGCGTGGCGACCGACGACCACACCGCGGCGGGCCAGGCGTTCCGGCACCTTGCCTCCCTCGGCCACAAGCGGATCGGCCTGGTGATCGGGCCAGAGGACCACATGCCGTCGCGCCGCAAGCTGGCCGCATTCACCGAGCACGCTCAGCAGGCGCGCCTGGCCGCTGCGCCGGTGGAGCACGCGCTGTTTTCCCTGGAGAGCGGCCAGGCCGCGACTACAAGGATGCTGCGCGAGGGAGTCACCGGCGTCATCTGTGCCAGTGACGTGCTGGCGCTGGGCGCCATCCGGGCCGTCCGCCGGGTCGGCCTGACGGTGCCCGACGACGTATCGGTGGTCGGCTACGACGATTCGGCGTGGCTGAACAGCACCGACCCGCCGCTGACCACGATCCGCCAGCCAATCGAGCCGATGGGCAAGGCAGCCGTGGCGTTGCTGGTCAACCAGATGGAGATGGCGGCCGCGCACGCCGAGGAACTGCTGTTCGAGCCGGAACTGGTGGTCCGCGGCTCGACCGGGCCCGCGCCAGCTCAGGCCCCGGCCAGCGTCCCGGCCGCGGGCTGACGGCGGCCGCGGCAGCCCGTTCCGGCGAGCAGCCCCAGCGTTCAGGCCAGCAGTTCGTCGGCGGCTGCCGCGAAGATCTGGGTGTGCGTATCCACGTCGGCCTCGGCGGTGGCCGGGCACATCAGCGCCATGTTGTGGAACGGGGTCATCAGCACCCCGCGGTTGACGGTGTAGAGGTGCAGGTACTCGTCGAGCTGCGGGTCGGCGGCGGCGTCCGACTCGCCCCCGGTGCGTGGCGGCCGCGGGCAGAACCGGTACTCCGCGCGGGCGCCGAGCTGCACGATGTTCCAGGGCAGGGCGCGGGTCTCGATGACGTCGCGCACCCCGGCCGTGTACCGGTCCGCCAGCGAGATCATCGTGGTGAACGCGGCATCGGTCAGCACCCGCTCGAGCGCGGCGCGCATCGCGGCCACCGACAGCGCGTTGCCCGCCAGCGTCCCGCCCACGCCGCCGGTGTCCTCGATGTCCGCCGACTCGTCGTGCAGGATCCGGTCGGCAAGGTCGGCGGCCAGGCCGAAGGCGCCGGCCGGGATGCCGCCAGCGATCGACTTGCCGATCGTGACGATGTCCGGGTCCAGGTTCCAGGCGCGACTGCAGCCGCCGGGACCCGCGCTGAACGTGTGCGTCTCGTCGTTGATCAGCAGGGTGCCGGCGGCGCGGGTCAGCTCGCGGACCGCGTCCAGGTACCCGGGCTCGGGCAGCACGATCCCGATGTTGGTCAGCGCTGGCTCCATCAGCACAACGGCCACGTCACCCGCGGCGAGCTCGCGTTCCAGCGCGGCCAGGTCGTTGAACTCGACCACCCGCGTGGTCTCGCTGGGGTCGACCGGTGCGCCGACGTTGCCCGGCCGGGATTGCGGCCCGTCCGGTCCCAGCACGATGAACGACTCGTCCACGCTGCCGTGGTAGCAGTACGAGAACACAAGGATCTTGGGCCGCCGGGTGAGTTGCCGAGCCAGCCGGATCGCCCACCGGTTGGCATCGGTGGCGGTGAGCGTGAAGCTCCAGTGCGTCGGCCCGAACCGCCGCGTCAGGTCGGCCGCCACCCAGGCGGCATCTTGGGTCGGCAGCATCGTGGTCGCCCCGCCCACCACGGCATACTGACGGGCCACGGCAGCCTGCACGGGCGCGGGGGAGTGCCCGGCCATAGCGCCGGTGTCGCCGAGGCAGAAGTCGATGAGCTCGTGACCGTCGATGTCGGTCAGCCGGGCGCCGTGCGCGCTGGCCAGGTAGAGCGGGAAGCCGCCCGGCCACATCCGCATCCAGGTCATCGGCACGCCGCCGAGCAGGTTCGCGCCCGCCGCGGCGAACGCTGCCCGCGAGGCGGGATGCCGCCCGGCGTACGTCGCCCGCTCCCGGTCGATCAGCCGGGCCAGTCGTTCCCGGTCAATGGATACGCCGCGCTCGGTCGCCTGCTGGTCCGGCATCCGGGACCCCCTGCCTGAGGTGCGGGCCGTCCTGGCCCTGCTGGGTCGAGGGTAGCGAGACAGGCTTGCGTCCCTGGTTAGGTCTCCGGCAGCAGCATCTCGGCCAGGGCCCGTGCCCGCCGGGCGGGCCCCTCGGCGCCGAGGGCCTGGGCCGAGCCGTACACGCCTTCCATGATCAGGACCAGGTGGTCGGCGACCGCAGCCGGGTGCGCGATCGGGACCGAACCCGCCAGTTCGCCGGCGAGCTCGCCGAGGCGGGAGCGGACCCAGGACTTCATGGCTACCGCGTGCCGGTGCGCGGGATGGGCCGGATCGGGGAACTCCGCGAGCGCCATCAGGAACGGGCAGCCGCGGCACTGGTGCGGCCGTACCTGCTCGGCGAGCGCGTCGAACAGCGCCAGGATCCGATGGCGGGGATGCGGCCCGCCGGCCAGGGCTGCGGCGTCGAACCACTCCCGGTAGAGACGGCCGGCGCGCTGCATGTACGCGCCTACGAGGTCGTCCTTTGAGGCGAACAGGCGGTAGAGGGTGGTCGGGGCGACCTCCGCCTCGGCGGCAATCCTGTCCACACCGGTCGCCCGGATGCCGTTCCAATAGAACAGCTCGTTGGCGACCTCGAGCACATGATCCCGGGTCTGGGCGGCCGTGCGGCGCATGAAAGCTCCTTGTGTGCTTGCGATGCCCGCCCTAGGTTAGTCGATGTAAGGGATCGTTCCCTAACATCGAACCCCGGGAGGACAGCATGATCTTGGTGGCGGGCGCTGGCGGCAACGTGGGTGGCGAACTGGTGCGTGTGCTGGCTGAGACGGGGGAGCCGGTGCGCGGGCTGGTCCGCGGCGGCCGGGAGAACGCGCTGCCCGAAGGTGTCGAGGCGGTGGCGGGGGACCTCAACCAGCCTGCAAGCATTCGCGCGGCCCTGCGCGGCGTAAGCGGGGTATTCCTGCTGCCCGGCTACCAGGACATGCCTGGTGTGCTGGAGGAAATCGGCCGAAGCGGCGCACAGCGTGTTGTGCTGCTGTCCGGCTCCTCGGCGGCCGACGGCGACATGAGCAACGCCATCACGCGCTACATGATCGTCTCTGAGAACGCAGTCCGGGACTCCGGGCTGCCCTGGACGATCCTGCGGCCAAGCGGCTTCGCCTCCAACGCGCTGCAGTGGGTGCCGCAGCTCAGGACCGGCGACCGGGTACGGGCTCCGTTCGGCGGCGTCAAGGTGGCGGTCATCGATCCCTACGACATCGCGGCCGTCGCCGGGCGGGCGCTGACGTCGGCCGGGCATGAGGGCCGCACCTACCGGCTAACCGGCCCAGAGCCCACGCTGCCCGCCGACCGGGTGCAGGTCCTTGGGAGCGTGCTGGGCCGGGACCTGCGATTCGAGGCCCAGCCTGACGCCGAAGCCAGGGCCGAGATGAGCGCTGCCATGCCTGCTGAGTACGTCGACGCGTTCTTCAGCTTCTATGCCGACGGGACGCTCGACGAATCCGTGGTGCTGCCCACCGTGCTGGAGGTCACGGGAACACCACCCCGCACGTTTCAGCAGTGGGCGAGTGCGCACGCGGGAGCGTTCCGGTGAGATCCACCGGGGCGCGGGTGGCGGCCGGTCAGCTGCGCAAGTCGTCGATGATCGCGGTGACGTCGCGCAGGGCGCCCCGCAGGACCGGGATCCGGGAGGCGGCCACGAGCCGCCCGATCACCGGCACCGCGGCGTCTATCAGCCGGTAGGTCTTGGCGCAGTTCGCCGAGGTGTCGTGCACCCAGTACAGGATGACGCCCATCGAGGCGAGCCACAGGAGTTCGGGAAGCCGCTCGGCCAGGTCAGCGCTCACGCGCACGTTCGAGCCCTCGATCACCTCCCGGTACAGGGCGATGGCGGCCTCGCGGGTCGGGCTCGACCGGCTGCTGAACGGGCTGAGCGGGCTGCTCGGCTCCGCGGCGTGCTTGTAGAACGTAGCGGCGAAGGCGTGGTACGGAGCCTGCACATCGATCAGCGCGCGCAGCGTTCCGCGCAGGCGAGCGGTGAAGTCGCGTTCGTGATCAAGCACGGCGCGGCTGGCGGTGAGGTGCTCGGTGTGGCTGCGCGCGTAGAACTCCTGGATCAGTTCTTCCTTGGAGTGAAAGTAGTAGTAGGCGTTGCCGGTGGAGACCCCGGCCCGCTCCGCGATCGCCCGCATGGTGGTCGCCTCGTACCCGCGGGAGCGGAACAGCTCCAGCGCGGCTTCGATGATGGCACCCCTGGTCTGCTGGGCCCGGGGCGTGAGGGCGGGGTCAGCCACACAGGTCACTGTAGGGCGTGGTCCCGGTGCGTCAGCAGATCCCTGGCCTGAGCCCGGCTGCGGACCTTGGCGAATATCGCGAGGTTGGCGAAATGCAGCCCGCCGAGGACCAGAAGGACCTCTCCGATCTTGACCGAGAGCAGCTGCATGCCCTGCCGGGCGCCGTCGATGTTTCCGGATGTCTGCATGGTCAGGGTCACGAAGCCGAGATTTAGCAGGTAGAAGCCGACCACGAGCAGCCGGTTGACGGCCTCGGCGAGGCCGGTGTTCCCGTCAAACACCTCGAGCAGGAACTCCCGTCCGCTGCGGGACAGGGCACGGCCGACGATGACGGTGAGCCCGACGCTGATCAGTAGGTAGATGAGGTAGGCGAAGACGATGTTCACGGCTCCTCCCGGGGCACTTTGACATTTCTTGAACATGTTCAAGTCTGCTCGCACGGAGTGCCGGAAGCCAGGCGGCCTGGCGTGATTTTGAACACGTTCAAGCAGGCACCGGTGGCGTGCGGGGCTCCTCAGCCGTTGGCCAGCGCCACGAGCACCGGGCCGTCGGACGGACGGACCCTGGCCAGCCAGGCCGCATCCAGATGGACCGGGCGCCCGGGGATCAGACGTGCCCGCTGCCTGGCCAGGACCCGGTCACCCTGGCGCACCTCGAGCGCGGCCCGGTGCTGGAACACCTGGCTGCGCAGGAGGAAGCGGCCGCGGGGCGGGGGGACCGGCGCGGCGTCCGCTGGTATCGCGAACCGGATGGCGTTCGGCGAGATCCAGGCCAGCGGCGGCTCGGCGGTGAGCGGCACCCGGTGCGCGGCCAGTTCGCTGGCATGGTCCGGTGCCTCCGGTGTGGCCGCGGGTCTGCGGCCGCGCAGCGCGGCGGCGATCTGCCGGGCGGCGTGAATGCCGTCGAGGGCGGCGACGTCCGCGATCTCGGCGGCGTGCACCAGGTTGCCCGCGGCGAACACGTTGCGGGCCGACGTCTCCAGGCTGGTGTCCACGGCCGGGCCGCGGGTACCCGGGTCGATCGCGATCCCGGCGGCCCGTGCCAGTTCGTGGTCGGGAATCCAGTCCCCGGTGAACACCAGCGTGTCGCATTCGACCCGGCGGACCTCCCCGGTGCGCGCGTCGGCGACGTCCACTGCGGTCAGCCGGTCCCGGCCGTCCACCCGGCGCAGCACGGTCGACGTCCACACCGGCACCCGCCAGCGCGCCAGCGCGCCGAGCGCGAACGCGGCGTAGCTCTGCTGCCGGGGCAGCTCGGTGACCAGCGCCACCACGTCGGCACCCGCGTGCGCCAGCGTCACCATCGCCGAGAAGCTCACGTGCTCGGCCCCGACGACGAGCGCCCGGCCGGGCAGCCGCTCGCCGCGGGCGTAGACGCGCTGCTGCAGCTCGCCGGTGGTCATTACGCGCCGGCCGGTCACCGGGGACCAGCCGGGCCGAGCGCGGCCGTTCCCGGCAGCCGGTGGCCAGCAGCACGGCCCGGGCCGACACGGTCTCGATCCCGCTGGAGCTGGTCAGCGTCGCGCGGCCGTTCCCGGCCCAGCCGGTCACCGTGGTGCCGGTCCGGATTTCGGCACCCGCCGCGGCGGCCGCGGCGGCGTAGCGCCGGGCGTAGGCCGGCCCGGTGAGCACCCGGTGCAGGTCGCGCATCCCGTAGCCGGTATGCGCGCTGTGCCGTGGGACCCCGCCCGGCTGCTGCTCCCGGTCTGCCACCAGCACCTGCCCGGCGCCGAGCCGCCGCAGCTCGGCCGCTGCGGCAAGGCCAGCCGGGCAGGCCCCCACGATCAGCACGTCGATGTTCATGCCCGGGTGCCCGCCGTTACCTGCTGCCCGGCGGCAGCGGCCGGGCCACCCGGTGGCAGCTCGGCCATCAGCGCGGCCACCGTGGCGGCGCAGTAGAACCCCTGGCACCGGCCGTTCTGCGCCCGGGTCCGGCGCCGCAGCCCGTCCAGGTCGGCGGGCGGCACGGTGCTCGCGAGCGCGTCCCTGATCTCGCCCCGGGTGACCCGTTCGCAGTGGCAGACGATCCGGCCGTAGTCGGGGTCGGCCGCGATCATGGCCGCGTTCTGATAGGGCCGGATGCCTACCTGGCCGATGTAGGGCATGAGCGGCGGGGCTACCGAGCCGTTGCGCGGGCGCATCGGCAGCCCGGCGGAGTCCATCAGCCCGGCCAGGTGCTCGGCGATGCCGAGTGACGCGGACAGCCCGGTCGATCTGATGCCGGCCGCGCAGGCGTAGCGGCGGGTGGCGTCCACCCGGATCTGGTAGTCCCGGTGCTCGGTGGCGGCGCGCAGGCCCGCATAGGTCGCGGTGACCTCCTCGTCGAGCAGCCGGGGCACGATCCTGCGGCCGTCCTCGGTGAGCGAGGCCAGCCCGTCCGCGGTCGTAGCGGTGTCGCCCCGGTCGTCGATGTCCTGCGCGGTGGGCCCGAGCAGCACGTTGCCGTACACGGTCGGGGCGACCAGCACGCCCTTGCTCTGCGCTGTCGGCACCGGGAGCAGGATCGAGCTGATCAGCGGCCGCGCGAGCTTATCGAACACGATCAGCTCGCCCCGGCGGGGGCGGATCGTGAACCCGCCATCGCCGCCGAGCATGGCGTCGACCCGGTCGCTATGCAGGCCGGCCGCGTTGACCACCCACCGGGCCCGCAGCGTGCCGCGCGTGGTCAGCAGGACGTGGCCCGTTTGCGCCCCGCCCGGCCCGCCCGGGGCCTGCGCGCCGGTCACCCGGGTTCCGAGCATCAGCCGTACTCCGGCCCGCACCGCTTCGGTGGCGTAGGCCAGCGGCGTGGTCCACGGGCAGATCACGCTCTCGTCCGGAATCTCCAGGGCGGCCAGCGCGCCGGGTCCCAGATGCGGCTCCCGCTGGTAGAGCTCGGCCACCGGGATCTGGCGGACCGCGCCGTATCCGTTCTTCGCGGCTCGCTCCTTGATCGACGGCAGCGCGCGCTTCTGCTCGGCGGTCCAGGCCACCAGCAGCGCGCCGGTGCGCTCAACCGGGATCCCGGCCCGGCGTGCGTAGTCCGTGAGCAGGGCGTTGCCGCGGCGCAGCAGGCGGCTCTCCAGGCTGCCGGGCGTCGCGTCGAACCCGGTGTGCAGGATCGCCGTGTTTGCCTTGGTCGTTCCGGTGCCGACGTCGTTCGCCGCATCGGCCAGGACGACGGTGAGCTGGTACCGCGACAGCTCGCAGGCGATCGCGGCGCCGACCACCCCGGCCCCGATCACGACGACGTCGGCGGGCTCGGGGTCTGGGCCGGCGGTCACCGCGACGCCGCCAGGACCGCCTGCAGCCCGGCGCCGAACGCCGCCAGCCGCTCGGCCGCCTCAGCCGCTCCGATTCGCGGCTCGATCACGGTCTGGGCCTCCGCCGGGCCGACCGCCTCGGTAACACTGGACGCCTCCCCGGTGCCCAGCCGGGCCAGCGCCGCCACACCGAGCGCGGTCGCGTCCGGCACCTCGTAAACCTCCACCGGCAGCTGCAGCAGGTCGGCCTGGGCCTGCAGCAGCACCCGCGACCGGGTCAGCCCGCCGTCCACCCGCAGCGCGGTGAGCGGGCTGCCGAGGTCGGCGGCGACGGTTCCGGCCAGCAGCGCGACCGACGCTGCGAGCCCGTCGATCACGGCGCGGATCAGGTGCGCCCGGGTGGTGCCCAGGCCGAGCCCGAGGAACGCCCCGCGGGCGTCCGGCCGCCACTGCGGCGCGCCGAGCCCGGCCAGCGCGGGCACGAAGAGCACGCCGCCGCTGTCCGGTACCGAGCCGCCCTCCGCATCAAGTTCCGCCGCGCCGGCCAGCAGCCCGACGTCGCCGAGCCAGCGGATGGCGGCACCGGCCGTGTAGACCTGCCCGTCCAGGCAGTAGCTCGGCGTTCCGGCCAGTCGCCAGGCAACCGAGGATGACAGTCCGCCCCTGGAGCGCACGGCCCTGGCCCCGGTGGTGGCCAGCAGGAACGCACCGGTTCCGTAGGTGCACTTGGCCTGCCCGGCGTCGAAGCAGCGCTCGGCGAGCAGCGCCGCCTGCTGGTCGACCGCGAGCCCGGCGACGGGCATCGCGGAGCCGAACGCCGTGGTCTCACCCGCGACCCCGGCGCAATCGGCGACCCGGGGCAGCGCGCCGGGATCCACGCCGAACGCGGCGCATGCCTCCGCTGACCACTCGGCCGCGTCCAGGTCGAGCAGCAGGGTCCGGGACGCGGTGGCCGCGTCGGTGACGTAGTCCGCGCCGAGGCGGGCCAGCAGCCAGGTGTCGGTCGTGGTGATCACACCGCCCGGGTCGAGGTTCTCCCGGAGCCAGGTCATCTTCGGCGCCGCGAAGTAGGGGTCCAGCGGCAGCCCGGTGATCTCGGTCAGCCGCTCCGCGGATCCGGCCAGGCGCTGGCACACCCCGGTGGACCGCCGGTCCTGCCAGACGATCGCCTGGGTCAGCGGGCGGCCGGTCCGCCGATCCCAGGCCAGCACGGTCTCACCCTGGTTGGCGAGCGCGACGGCGTCCGCGCTGGTCCGCGCCGCGGCGAGCGCCTGCTGGCCGGCCGCGACCACCGAAGCGTACAGCTCCTCGGGGTCCGCCTCCACGCCGTCGCCGCCCACCGCGCGTACCCGGACCGGCACCTCGGCGCTGCCGAGGACCTCCTGTCCCGGCCCGACGAGCACCGCCTTGGTCGCCGAGGTGCCCTGGTCGATCGCGAGGATGCGCACCGGCTCAGCGCAGCTCCGCGCCGTGCGCCCCCGGTTCGGTCCGCATCGCCTTCGGCTCCGTGATCCACTGCACGATGTAGAACACCAGGCCGAGGCCCAGGGCGCCGAGCACGTAGTACTGCGCGTGACGGAATTCCGCCGGGCCGATCAGGATGATCAGCTCGTAGGCCAGCCAGATCAGGGCGCCGGCGATGACCGGGATTTCCCAGCGGCCGAGCGAGAAGTGATCCTCGGCCCCGCGCCGTCGGCGGCCGACGAACACGTACAGCAGGACCGTGGCCGCGTACAGCAGGGCCGGCATGATCGTGGACGCGGTGAACAGGGTTTCCAGGGCTGTGGTGTTCGTCCGCAACACCAGCGTGATCAGCGCGCCGAGGGCCGCGGCCAGGAGCGTCGCCCAGGTCGGGCCGCCGGTCGCCCGGGGCACCTGGCTCCAGAGCTGGTGCCCGGGCAGCCGCTTGTCCCTGGCCATGGACCAGATCATCCTGCTGTTCGTGACCATGATCACCATGCCGCACGCGAAGATCGAGACGCAGACGAAGATCAGGAAGATCTTCTGAACCACGCCGCCGAGCACGTCGTTGACGATGAACGCGACCGGCGCGCTGCTCGCGCTCGCGGCCTTGACCGAGCTGGTGGCGTAGCTGAGCGCGATCAGGAACACCATCCCGACCGCCCCGGACAGCAGTACGGCGCGGATCATCGCCCGGGGAATCGTCCGGTGCGGCTCCTGCGTCTCTTCGGCCAGGTTGCTGGCGGACTCGAACCCGACGATCGTGTACGCGCCGAGCAGCGTGGCCAGCATGAACGGGCCCAGCCAGTGGTAGTAGCCGACCGACGGCACCACCCCGGTGGAGCCCAGGTTCGACCAGTGGCCGAGCCCCCGTACCGCGGCCACGATGATCAGCAGCACGGTCAGCCCCAAGATCCCGATTACCTCGGTCGCGACCGCGGCGTTGTTGACCCGCGTGGTGATCCTGGTGGACCAGATGATCAGCGCGGCCTGGGCGGCCAGGACCACCAGGGTCTCCAGCGCCGCGCTGGTCGGCGTGTAGACCTCGCCGATCAGCGGCTGGAACGCGACCTGGACGAACCCGTAGTCCACCGACACCGTGACGATGGTCAGGAACGCGAACGACATCCAGCCGAGCCACCAGCCGACATGCGCGTTGGAGAGCCGGGACGCCCACTGATAGGAGTAGCCGGACAGCGGCACCCGGGCGGCCAGCGAGCCGTAGACCAGCGCAACCAGCGACTGGCCCGCAGCGACGATCAGCCAGGTCCAGATCGCCCGCGGCCCTCCGGTCGTCAGCGCGAAGCCGTAGGTCGTGAAGATGCCCGTGGTGATCGAGATGAACGAGAACGCCACCGCGAAAGACTCGAAGTGGCGGAGCGAGCGGACGAACTGCTGCTTGTAACCGAAATTAGGCAGCAGTTCGTCATCGTCGTGCTGGGTGACCGTTGCCACTTTCGCGTCTCCCCTCGTGGTGTTGGGTTATCCGGCGGCGGGCAGCTGCCGCCCGGCGACGGCGGCCCGCATCAGCGGGACCTCCTCGGCGGCCAGGGCCTCGGCGGCGGCGTGGTTCTCCGCGTCGTCGGTGAGGATGGCCGTGAGCTGATTGAGCTCGCAGACCCTGCGCACGGCGATCACGCCGAGCTTGCTCGAGTCGGCGAGCACGTAGTTCTTGGCGGTGTGCGCGACGATCGTGCGCCGTACCACGACCTCGGCCGGGTAGTAGTCGGTGAGCCCAGCCACAGGGTGCAGGCCGCCGGAGCCGAGGAACGCCCGGTCGGCATAGAACTCGGCGAAGAACGCCTCGGCGTGGGCGCCGGAGCAGGCGCCGTCGCCCGGCCGGACCTGGCCGCCGGACAGCAGCACCTCGATGTCGGCGCGCCCGGACAGCTCCATCGCCGCCGGCACCGAGTTGGTCAGCACCCGTCCGCGGAAGCTGGCCGGCAGCGCGCGCGCCACCTCGAGCGCGGTCGTGCCGATGTCGATGACGATCGTCTCCTCGGGCTCCACCAGGGACGCGGCCAGGGCGGCGATGGCCCGCTTGCGCTCGGTGTGCCGGCCGCTCCTGGCGGCGAAGCTGCCCTCGCTGGACCGGCCCGACGGCCGCGCCGCGCCGCCGTAGACACGCTCCAGCAGCCCGGCGCGCTGCAGCCTGCGCAGATCCCGCCTGATGGTCTCGACGGACACGGCGAACTCCCGGGAAAGGTCCTCGGCCGAGACCGCAGCCTGCTCCCTGACCTGCGCCAGGATGGCCTGGCGGCGCTGCGTGGGCAGCATGTCCCGCTCCGATCCGCCGGGTCCGGGATTCGAACGATGATGACCGTTAATGACTGATGTTGATGCACTGTTGTCGCATTGTCAATGCATGGCCGACGCGGGTGGGCTCGGTTTAGCCTGGGTGCATGGCTGCAGCGCTCCCCACGTCACGCCACCTCGAGATCAACGGGCTGAAGTTCCACTACCTGGACTGGGGCGGCGACGGGCCGCCGCTGGTCATGTTGCATGGGCTCACCGGCCACGCCCATACCTGGGATCACACGGCGGCCGCGCTCAGTGCCCGCTACCACGTCTACGTCCTGGACCAGCGGGGCCATGGTGACACCGACTGGGCGTCCCGTTACGGCATCGCTGCGATGCTCGGTGACCTGCTCGGCTTCCTTGACGCGCTGCAGCTACCGGTGGTGACCCTGATCGGCCTGTCGATGGGCGGCATCGTGGCGTACCAGTTCACCGCAGCTCATCCGGAGCGGGTCAGCCGCCTGGTCGTGCTCGACATCGGCCCCGAGATCGCCCCGGCCGGCGGTCGGCAGGTCGCGGCGGCCCTCGTTGACAACAACGTCTTTGGGTCCGAGGACGAGGCCGTCGCTCATGCGCGCGCCGCCAACCCGCGCCCGACGGACGAGTCGCTCCGGCACCGCGTCTCGCACAACCTGCGGCCGCTGCCGGACGGCACGCTCACCTACAAGTGGGACAAGGCGCTGCGCGATCTCGGCGCGATCGGCGACGGCCTCAGCCCGGACCAGCGCTGGGCGGCCTGGAACTCGCTGTGCTGCCCGGTGCTGCTGGTGCGCGGCGACGCGAGCGACATTCTCGCTCCGGAGACCGCCGACCGGATGGTGGCCGGCAACCCGCACGTCAGCCTCGCCGTCGTGCCGGACTGCGGGCACAGCATCACGCTTGACCGGCCCGAGGGCCTGCTCGATGCGGTCGGCCCCTGGCTCACCGCGACCGAGCCCGGTTAGAGCCCGAGCCCGGTTAGAGCCCGAGCCCGGCTAGAGCCCGGGCCCGTGGCCTCGCGCGGCTACCAGGAGCCCCACGGCAGGCTCGGTGCGGGCAGCTCCGGCGGGTCCAGGAACGCGGGCGGGCCGTCCAGGTCGAGCGCGGCCAGCGGTGTGGCCGCCGCGGCGTCCCGGCGGGTCAGCGGCGGCAGGTTCCACGTCTCCTCGACGAGCCTCAGCACCGAGGTGTGATCGAGGATCTCGCTGCACACGTAGCCGGGCCTGGCGTGGGGCGAGACGACCACCGCGGGAACCCGGAACCCATAGCGGTCGAAGCCGCGGGGGCCGGCGTCGACGGCCTCGATCTCAGCGATGTAGGTGCCGAAGAACGGCCGCAGGCAGGCCCGGAGCCAGGCCGGCATGTACAGGACGCTGCGCCCTTCGATGTCGTCGGGCGGGGGAGCGGCCGGCGGCGGGACGTGGTCGTAGTAGCCGCCGTGCTCGTCGTAGAGCCAGATCAGCAGCGTGTGCTGCCAGCCCTTGCCGTGCATGACGCGCCGGATCACCTCGGCGGCGAAGCTCTCGCCCTTGCGGATGTCCTGCGGGTTCTCCTCGGAGAAGCTGCCAAAGTCGGGATCGACGATGCTGAACGCCGGGAGCGTCCCGTTGTCGGCGTCGGTGAAGAAGTGCTTGGCCGTCCTGAGGTGGCGCAGGCAGTTCAGCAGCCCGAGCGGGTAGAGGTCGGCGGTGAACGTCTTGTTGCCCTTGACCGCGTTCACGACCGGCGGCACCCACCGGGCGAGCGACAGCAGCCGCCGCGCAGCGACCAGCCCGGGCCTGCCGAGCAGCCGGGTGAGCAGGATCTTGATCGGGGAGACGTTGTGGTAGTTCACCCAGGAGATGCCGTACTGGTCCAGCAGGTCGAAGATCGTGCCGGCCGGCGGGTAGTCGACCATGCAGAACGGCAGGTCGTCGATCAGCCCGTGCGCGGTGCCGGAGATCAGGAAGCGGCGGTTCGGGAACGTCGGTCCCAGGCAGGAGCAGAACCACCGGTCGGCGACCGGGAACGTCTCGGCCAGGCCGTGGTAGAACGGCAGGTCGGCTCCGGACCAGTAGGCCATCGGCTCGGCGGCGTCGGCCTTGGGCACGGTGACCTGGACGCTGCGCACGAACCCGTCGCAGCGGCCGTCGTCGAACTGGATGTGGCTCGCGTGCCAGCTCTGGGTGGGGGAGTGGTGCTCCTGCACCGGGCCGGAGGCGTGGTGCAGGGCCACCGGCTTCCCGTCGAGGCCGGTGCTGGTCGCGTCCGGCGTGCCGTCCGGGCCTAACGGCAGCCCGTCACCGCGTCCGGCGAGCGTGCCGAGGTAGTTGTCGTAGGAGTGGTTCTCCATCATCAGCACGACGATGTGGCGGATGCTGGGGAGCAGGCTGGTGCCGGCCGGCTTGTCCGGGTCCGGCCGGGCCGATTGGCCCGACGGTGTGGCCATGCCGGGACACCTCCGCAACGCGGGCCTGGGCGGTCTGGACCGGAGCGTACCGGAGCCGGGCGAGCCTACGGCAGCCGGGCCGGGAGGCCGAACGCCGCGAACAGCCCCGCGTCGATGAAGTTGTGGTGCCCGGTGATCAGGTCCCCGGAGGTCTCGATGATCTGGACCGCCCACGGTTCGCGCCCGCCGTCGGTTGCCGGAGTGTAGGTCCCGAACGCCGCGCACCCGTTGGCCTCGGTGGCGATCAGGCACGAGCCGCGGCAGTGCTCGCCCGGTCCGAGGAAGAACTTCTCCAGCTCGGCAGCCCCGCGCAGCCAGAAGTCGAACGGCGGCATGGTCATCACGGCGTCCTCGTGCAGCAGCGACACCAGGGACGTGATGTCGTAGCGCTCGAATGCGTCCACGTAGCGGGCGAGCAGCGCCCGCTGGCCTCCGCTGGCCACGTCGGGGACGGGCTCGTCGGTGTTGCGTTCGGACATGGTGGCGCGTGCCCGCTGCAGCGCACTGTTCACCGAGGCGACGCTGGTGTCGAGCAGGTCGGCGACCTCAGCCGCCTGCCAGCGCAGCACCTCGCGCAGGATCAGCACGGCCCGCTGCCGGGCGGGCAGGTACTGCAGCGCGGCGACGAATGCCAGGCGAACGCTCTCCTTCGACGCCGCGAGCTCGGCCGGGTCGCCGCTCTCCGGCAGCACCCGGGTGTCCGGGATCGGCTGCAGCCAGGTGTGGTCTGGCAGCGTCGCGCCGGTGAACGAGTCGCTGGCCCGGGACGGTCCCATGTCCATCGGCCTGGCCCGGCGCTGGCTGCCGCGCAGCATGTCGAGGCACACGTTGGTCGCGATGCGGTACAGCCATGACCGCGTGGCCGACCGGCCCTCGAAGCCCTCGAAGCCGCGCCAGCCGCGGACGATCGTCTCCTGTACCGCGTCCTCGGCGTCGAACACCGACCCGAGCATCCGGTAGCAGTAGCCGGTCAGTTCACGGCGGTACTGCTCCAGGTCCTCCGCCAGGGCCTGGCCACCGCCAACTGTGCCGGAATGAGGGGTCATGTCACCGACCATACTGGCGGCCGCCGACAGAACGGCCACGGTCAGGCGCGCGCGGCCGGCCTGGCAGGCTCCCGGCAGCTCCCGGGCGGCACCCGGGCGGCACCCCGTCGGCGGGCACGCACCGCCGCGCGCAGACCGAGCCTTTTCCCAGCCTTTTTATGTGCGCGGCCCGGGCCGAAGCGTGGTGGTTTGCGATAGCTTGGGACCCATATCGGTGGGATTCTGTCAACTAGGGGAGCGCACGCGAGGAGTCCGGGGTGGGTGCTGGCGGATTTCAGGTAACTCTGGCTGAACTGGCCGATACGGCGACGGTCTTCAACAAGCAGTCGGACACGTTCGAGGCGATCATGCCGAACGGGGGTCCTGCCGTGCCGGATGGTGGCGGCGGCGATGTCGACGCTGCCATGGACGCCGCCGTCAAATTGCTGGGCGCCCTGCACCAGCAGATGGCGGCCGTGATCGCCAACCACGGCGCCAAGCTGTCGGCCGCCCACGACAACTATGAGCGCACCGAGGAAAGCAACATCCAGCTCATCCACGACATCGGCATTCAAGGGCAGGTGTGACCCCGGTGGTTGCCGCTCTCGCGCTCAAGCCGCTCGCCCCGTTCTCCTACAACTGGGTGGGCGGCAACATCCGCGGCCTCGCGGCCCTGGCCGGGACCCTGTACGGGTACGCGCCCAAGATGGACGCGGTGGCGGACGCGCTCGATGGGCAGGTCGGCCAGCTCGTGAACGGGGCGGGCTGGCAGGGCGACGCGGCGTCGTCGTTCAAGGCATCCTGGAGCAAGGATTCGCAGACCTCCCGGGCACTCGGACTGGCCACCGACCAGGTCGGCCAGATCGTGGACTGGCTTGCGGTCAGCCTGTCGATGCTCGAGTCAGAGGTCGAAATGGCGGCAAGCGCGGCGAAGCAGCACGGGGTGACGATCGGTGCGAATGGCGCGCCTTCGGTGTTCATTGGCCCGACTACCAGCACCACAGAAAAAGAAGCGCAAGAGTGGGGCAACTGGTACCAGACGTACTACACGGACATCATGCAACAGGCCCAGCAGGCCCGGAGCACGGCCGCGGGCGCCCTTGCGCAGACCGGCGAGCAGATCGTCTCGCCCAAGACCAGCGGCACCAAGAGCGTCCCCGCCGGTGACGGCCCGCAGGGGATGAACCCCGGTGACGACATCACCGTGGGCGACCTGCTCGGTGACCTCGTGGCGACCCCGGCGGCGTGGTCCAGGGTGGCCGGGGAGAAGCTGGACGACGCCAGGACCTCGCTCTCGTCGGCCAGGGACGCGATCCTCAAGCTGCGCAAGGACCTCGGGGAAAACACCGTGATACCCGATAACCTGCTGAGCGACCTCAAGTCGAACATGTCCTCGGCCATTTCCGACAGCCGGGCTGTGCAGGCGGCTGACAAGATCAACAACGCGGTCTTCTCGGTGCTCGACACGCGCGTCAGCGACGTCACAAAGGTCGTGAACGAGGGCCTTTCCAAGCTCCGGGGCAACAGCGATGCCAAGACGACGACTGTCCCCGATCCCGATGCCGGCGACGGCGCGGACGGCGCGGACGGCGTACTTTCCAAGCTGACCGACTTCGGCAAGGACATCCCGGTACTCGACATACTGGCCACGGCCGGCGGGACATACCTCGGCGTCAAGGGCGCGGAGGCCGACGGCCAGTCGCTGGACGTGGCAATCCCCGAGCAGCTCGCAGCGAACGTCGGTTCGCTCACGGCGGGCGCGTTCGTCGGTGGTGCGGTGGGCGGTGCGCTCGCCGGAACCGAGGTCGTCAGCGGTCTCGCGGTCGGCGGTCTCGCGGTCGGCGGCGCCGTGGCCGCCGCGGGAGGCGTCCTGGCCGGCGGCATCATTGCCGTGGGCGTGGGGGACTTCGCCACCCACCTGTTCCAGGAGAACTGGAGCGCCGACATCCACAAAGACGGCGTTGTCGGCGGCGTGCTCGACGGCATAGGTCACAGTGGGGCCGAGACCGGTCAGGACATCGCGAACGTGGGCAAGGACGTCGGCCACTCCGTCGCGAAGGTGTGGGACAGCATCTTCTGAGCGTCTATCCCGCGCGGATGATCAGGTCGGCGGGGTCGCGGACGCGGAAGCCGAAGATGTCCACGCACACCCCGCCGGTCTCGGCGGCCAGGCCCAGGCCCATGGCCCCCACCGCGCGGGCCACCTCCGGGTCCGCCCCCTGGGCTGCCTGCCCGGCGTCCACGGTGATCAGCGAGGTGTCTTCGAACGTCCAGGACGGGTCCAGCACCTCGGGCGCTCCCGGCCCAAGGGCCAGCGTCGACTTGGGCATCGCCGCCGGAAGCGGCGGCCAGTACCGTACCTGCGCCACTGTGCCGCTGCCGAGCAACGTGATCACGTTGTCTGAGCGCGGGTCTCCCAGCGCCAGTGCTGGCGCGTACCGCGATGCCACGCTGAGCAGGCCGGCCGCGTCTATCTCGCGGACAGTGAACACATAGGCCCGCAGCGGCTGCGTCACCTCGTCCGGGTGCGGGTACCACAATCCGCCGAATCGTGCCGCCAGGCCACCCAGGAGGTACTTCGACCTATCGATGTACTCCCGGTCGATTTGCCGCCTGTCCCGCTGGCTCTTGCCCCACTCCGCTCCGTCCCAGTCGGTAAAGAACGCGCACGTGATGTCGGCCGGCAGGCCCGCCCGGTTACCTGTTTCCGGGCTGATGGCGGTCGCCGGGTGCAGGCAGAAGTGGCCTCCGTCCGCGTAGATCGCGCCGGGATTCTTCCGATGCGGCTTGGCCTCCGGGCGGTACTGCCGGCAGGCGTCGAGCATCCGGTCCGGGCCGGGATCGGCAGGCAGGGTCAGCCGTACGCCCTTGGTCAGGCTCTCCAGCATGGTGTCATCGCGGGAGCGGAACAACGCCATGACGGACGCCCTTTCAGTATGCAGAATCGCGGGCACCAGGGTAGCGCCCGGCCAGAGGTCAGCCGCCGGCCTGGGCCGCGTGCATCAGGAAGCCCCGGTACGGCGCGCGGCAGCTACGGTCATAGCTCACCTCGGCCCGCGCCGAGAAGAGCGCGAAGAAGACCGTCGCCACGATGAAGCCGTATATCCCGCCGTGGAAGTGCATTGCCTCCCGGACGGTCGCACCCAGGCACACGCCGAGCAGAAGGAACGGTACATAGACGAACACCGCCAGGCCGTTGCCCGGCAGATACCGCTCCGGGCGCACGGTAGCCGCCAGGTCGGGTCGCGCCGCGAGCAGCGTCCTGCGGGCCCGGCGGTTCCCGGCGGCGACCACGCCCATGACTATTAACCCGACGACCACGAGCACGGCCGCCGTCCTGGCGAACGTGTGAAGGCCGGTCGTGACCGCGCCCAGGACCACGAGGATCACCATCGAAGCCAGCCCGAAGCAGCTCAGCACCACGGCTCCCTGGCTGAGCCGCCGCAGCGCGGCAGTCGCCGGTTGTTGCATCTACTAGCTCACACCCCGGCGGGCAGGCCGGCCAGCGCCGCCTCGAGCTGCTGCTCCGGGAGCTCGAAGTCCTTCAGCTCGCCGGCCAGGTAGTCGCCGTACGCCTGCAGGTCCAGCAGCCCGTGCCCGCACAGAGCGGTGAGGATGACCTTCTCCTCACCGGTCTCCTTGCAGCGCAGCGCCTCCTCGATGCAGGCCGCCACCGCGTGCGTGGGCTCGGGCGCGGGAACGATCCCCTCGGTCCGGGCAAACCGCAGCCCGGCGGCGAAGCACTCCGACTGCGGCTTGGCCACGGCCTCGATCAGCCCCAGTTCGTAGATGTGCGACAGCAGCGGCGACATGCCGTGGTAGCGCAGCCCGCCTGCGTGGATGGGGTCCGGGATGAAGTCGTGCCCGAGCGTGTGCATCTTCAGCAGCGGGGTCATGCCCGCGGTGTCGCCGAAGTCGTAGGCGTACACGCCGCGGGTGAACGACGGGCAGGCCGCAGGCTCGACCGCACGGATCACGGGGTTCATCCGCCCGGCCAGCTTCTCCCGCAGGAACGGGAACGCCAGCCCGCCGAAGTTGGACCCGCCGCCGGTGCAGCCGACGATCACGTCGGGTGTGTCGCCGGCCTGCGCGAGTTGCTTGATCGCTTCCTCGCCGATGACCGTCTGGTGCAGCAGCACGTGGTTGAGCACGCTGCCGAGCGCGTATCTGGTGTCTGGATGAGTGGCCGCTACCTCCACGGCCTCGCTGATCGCGATGCCCAGGCTGCCGGTGGAGTCCGGGTGCGCGGCGAGCACGGCCCGCCCGGCGTTGGTCACCTTGGACGGGCTCGGGTGCACCTTCGCGCCGTAGGTCTCCATCAGCAGCTTGCGATACGGCTTCTGGTCATAGGAGGCGCGGACCATCCACACCTCGACCTCCAGGCCGAACAGCGCGGACGCGAACGCCAGCGCGCTGCCCCACTGACCGGCGCCGGTCTCGGTGGTGAGCTTGGTGACGCCCTCGGCCGCGTTGTAGTAGGCCTGCGGCACCGCGGTGTTGGGCTTGTGCGAGCCTGCCGGGCTGCCGCCCTCGTACTTGTAGTAGATCCGGGCCGGGGTGCCGAGGTCCTTTTCCAGCCGGCGCGCCCGGAACAGCGGCGTGGGCCGCCACAGCCGGTAGACGTCGATCACGTCGTCGGGGATCGCGATGTACCGATCCGGCGACACCTCCTGCGCGATCAGCGCGGCCGGGAACAGCGGCGCGAGGTCGTCGGGGCCGACCGGCTCGCGGGTGCCCGGATGCAGTGGCGGCGGCGGCGGTGCGGGCAGGTCGGCGATGACGTTGTACCACTCCCGCGGCATCTCGGATTCCTGCAGCACGTACTTGACCTGACGATCCATGGAGTTCTCCCCCAAGCGTCGCGGAACCGGGACAACGGGCCTTTACGCAACGCTAGCGGAGAGCCTGGTTCCGGAGAAGGTGGCCTGGCCAGCGGGCTGCGAGGGGATCGGGAGATGGGTGAGGCCAGGCAGGGGATTGCAAGGGGAGCTGGTGGGTATCAGCGCGGATTGTCGGGCCAGGACGGCGGTGGCGGGCCCTGGGTCCGCTCGGGGGGCAGGGTCCCCTGGGGTGACTGGGCTCTCTCGGGGGGTTGAGTCCGCTGCGGCGACTCGGTGGACTGGGCCCACTGGGATGGCTGGGCGCGCTCGGGTGCCGTCGCGGCAGCGCCGGGCCAGGCCGACTGGGGCGGCGCTTTCGGCATCGCGGCCGCGTAGGCCCCGGCCGCCGGCATTCCCTCAGGCTGCGCCTGGCCCGCCAGCGTCGGCCGGGTGGTTCTGATCGCCCCGCCCACCGCGATGACGAAGGCCGCGAGCCAGCCCACGCCGGTCCAGCCGAGCGCCAGGGACAGCACGGCGATCGGGCCCTGGTGGGGCAGTTTGTACAGCGCCGCAATGATCAGCGGCATGACCCAGGTGCCGAGCAACGCGACTATGAAGATAAAGCGAACCACGTGCCGAGCGTAAACCCTGCCCATTCAGGGGTCCATGAGCCGCGCAGGAACATCCTTTCCATACGTTCTTGTTTGCCAGCGAAAAGGCCGGCCACGCCGATCCTGGACGTGCTGGCCAGCAAGTACGGCATGAGCCAGGCTCAAGCACAGCAGGCCGAGATGCGAGTGGCCGCGCTGGCCGAAGCCGAGGGCCTGGAGTTCACGGTGGACCGGGCCATGGGCAATACCTTCGACGCGCACCGGCTTGTCCATCTCGGCCGCGAGCACGGGATTCAGGAGCGCGTGGCGCAGGAGCTTTATCACGCGTACTTCGGCGAGGGCGGGTCCGTATTCTGAGGCCGGGCGGCTCATCAGCGGGGTCCCGTTCTGCGTGCTGGGCGAGAAGTACGGCGTTTCCGGCGCGCAGCCAACGGAGACGTTTACCGAGGCACTGAGGCAGGCCTGGGACTCCCGTAGCGGCCACTGAGGCGGGCCAGCCTCGCCGCGGTTAATGGCCGGCCTGGGATCAGCTGGCCATTGCCGGGAGCGATTCCTGTGGCAGGAGAGCCCTTTCGGGCCACGACGTATACCGGTACAGATCGGTTGCGGGCCCCTGCCCTGCATGCGATGGTTGGGCGGTGAGGTCGGGCTCGGTAGCTCAGAGACGGATGCGTCTCGTCATGGGCCTGACCGTCATCGGCGCAGCGTTGCTCGTCTCCGGCTTGCTGCTGACCATTATCGGCTCCGCCCTCCGGCTGAAGTCGCCGCATCACGGCAGCGGGCTCGCTCAGCTGGGCGAGGTGCTCGGGATCTGCGGGCTCGCAGTTGGTGTGGTTCTGATCGTTGTGCTGGCCGCTGACCTGGCCGGACGTCTGGGCCGCCGCGGTGGCGGCGCGGCGGGGGCTATGCCAGCCCGCCCTCTGCAGATTACTGCGGCCTACCGCTCCCCGATCCCGGACGCCGGGTTGCTCAGCCCGCTGCCATCCCCGGCAACGGCGCCCAACGTGCCGCACGCGTCCAGCCTGCAGCAGCCACCGGTCATGCAGCAGCCACCGGTCATGCAGCGGCCGCCCGTCGCGCAGCGGCCGCCCGTCATGCAGCAGCCGCCCGTCATGCAGCCACCTGTCGCGCAGCGGCCGCCCGTCGCGCAGCAGCCACCGCCCTTGGCTCCACGGCACGCACCCATCCATGAGGTAAGGCCGCAGCCCGGCCCTCCCCAGCCAGGTCATCCGGGCGAGGGCTGGCGTGCGGACGCGGGCGGCAACTGGAGTCCCATCCCGGCCTACATCTGGACTCCCGGCGCGCGCGAAGAGTGGGAGAGCGGGGGTGGCGGGAGTCCCGGCCAGGATGACTGGGCTGCTGACCGCCAGGACGGCTGGGCGCATCCTGGCCAGGACGGCTGGGCGCATGCTGGCCAGGACGGCTGGGCTCCCGACGGCCGTGACGGCTGGACGGCCGACCACCAGGACGACCGGAGCAACGGCGCCCAGCAGCAGTGGGCGCCCCCTGGCCGGGAGGGCTGGCCTCAGTATGCGGAGAACGACTGGGCGCCGCCTGGCCAGGATGGCTGGGCCCCGGCCGGCCAGGACGACTGGTCGCCTGGCCAGGAGGGCTGGAATCCGGCCGGCCAGGAGGGCTGGGATGCGGCTGGCCAGCGGGGCTGGGATGCGGCTGGCCAGGGGGGCTGGGATGCGGCTGGCCAGGGGGGCTGGGATGCGGCTGGCGAGGGCGCATGGGACCCGGCCGGCCAGGGGGACTGGAGCAACGGCGCCCAGCAGCAGTGGGCTCCCGCAGGCGAGTACGGCTGGACCACGGACAGTCAAGGCGGCTGGGCTCCCGATGGCCAGGGCGGCTGGATTCCGGATGGCCAGGGCGGCTGGGCTGCCGCCGACCACGGCGGCCAGGAAGACTTGGCTCACGCTGGGCAGAACGGCTGGGCCGGTCAGGATGGCTGGGCCGACCAGACGGGCCAGACGGGCTGGGGTTCGGCCAGCCAGGATGGTTGGGGCGACGACGGCCGCGCCCCGCTGACCGGTGACCGCCCCGGCGCGTCGGCCGACCACGCGGCCGCGGCCAGCACGGCCAGCGAACCGGCGACCGCAGCCACAGCGCCGGCGGCGCCAGCCGAGGAACTGACAGCGCCAGCCAGGCAAATGGCAGTGCCAGCCGAGGAACTGGCGGCGCTGGCCGGGGAACTGGCGGCGCTGGCCGAGGAACTGGCGGTGCCAACGGAGATACCAGCCGCGCCAGCCGAGGAGCCGGCAGCTGCGGCCAAGGGGAGCGAGCCAGAGCCGGACGCCGCGGCCCTCGCGGCCGTTCAATCCGACCGCGAGGAATACGACACGTCGCCGCTGCCGGTGATCCGCGATACGGACCCGCCTCCGCCGAGGATCAAGCCGTTCTCGGTGTGGGAGCCGGTCGTCAAGAAGACGAGCTCAGAGCCCGAAACCAGCCCCGGCGAGGAAGCTGGGCCTGCGGAAAACAAGCCCGAGGATGCCGGCCGGCGCGCCGAGGCCGAGCCGCTGTCAGCGGACACCGAGCAGAAGCTGGAGAAGATCAAGGATCTGTACCTGACCGCCGAGGCGATCGGGGAAGAGGCGCTGGTCAAGCACTTTGATCAGGTGAGCAAGATGCAGCGTTCCCTGATCACCGAGTTCTTCGAAGAAGCCGGCCTGGGACCAAACGGTGCGCCGACGCTGCTCGCCAGTGGCGCGAGCGACCAGAAGGATAACGGCGCGGCCGCGTCCGAGCAGGCCGGTGACGCAGCGGATCGGGGCAAGTCTGGCTGGCGCGCCGCGGTCAGCCGCCGTCGTCCCAGAGCACCCGCCAGCCCGCGGCCAACCGGGCCGCCACCGCCTCGCTGATCTCGACCAGGTCGGCCCCTACCGCGCCGAACTCCCACTCGACGATCGCCGAGTCCGGCTCCCAGGTCAGTTCCCGGCGCAGCGCCTCGTCGACCGGTATCCGGCCGTCCGGGCCCGCATACCTGCGCCGCGCCAGCCCGGACGGGGCCTGGGCCGTCCGGCCGGCGCCCACGATCGCGTAGTAAGCGATGTCGCCTGGCACGGCCGCTCAGCCTTCCTTGCGGTAGGCGGGGATGGTGGCGCATCCCCGCGGCACCGGAACCGCGGCGGACATCTCCGCGTAAATCGACCGCAGGCGCGCCCGCTCCTCGGGCGGCGTCGCCGGATCCGTGATCGCCTCGTACAGGCTGTGCCCGCGCTGACTGATGTCCCAGCTCGCGGCGGTATGGAACTGCACCTCAAAGACCAGGTCATGCGCTGGGTCTCGCCAGCGGCTGTTGATGCCCTTGTACTCCTGGTTCTGCCAGCAATTGCGCCTGACCTCCAGGTCGAACCCGTTGCCCTTGAACCTGCTGTGAGCCTGCAGGGTCCCGTCGGCGTAGTGCTCGGCATCGAAGATGAAGGCGTAGCGGATGCCGTCATGCACCTCGAGCGCGAGCTCTTCGGCCGACTTGTCCGGGTGCCGCATGATCAGGTCGGCAAGCTTCTGCTTGAAGCTGTCGGCCGGCTTCAGAGCGGAGATCTCGGTCTCTGCCAGCAGATGCCCGTGCTCGAGCTGAGCCTCGATGCGGCGCATCGCGGGCGTGAGGCCGCTGTGGCCGTAGCCGCCGAATACGTTCCTGCCCTCGGCGATGCGGCAGCGGCCCAGTGCCTCGTCGGCAATCCGGGACTCATCCGGCGTGAGGTACCTGCCGTTCCACTCCCAGGAGCCTTCGGGCCCGGTCAGCGGCTCGTCGGCGGCGCGGCCGGGATTGGGCTCGATCGTCGCGTGGGTGAGCGTGTCGGCTCCCGGCTCGGGTTCGCTCCATTCGTGGCTGGCCCCGTTGCTGCTCGCGCCGTTGAGGTCGGGCGCGCTGTCGAGGTCCGGCGCGCTGTCGAGGTCGGGCGCGTCGTCCCAGCTCGGCGCGTCGTCCCAGCCTGGCGTGTTCCAGCTCGCCGTGCCGTCCTGGCTGGTCAGGTCGGCCTCGCCGTCCGTGGTGCCCTGGTCGGTATCGGCCCACGTCGGGGTGCTGAGCCAGCCGGATACGTCGCGCGGCCCCTCCGCTGAGCCGTCCAGTCCGTTGCCGTCCAGTCCGTCGCCGTCCGGTTCTCCAGCGACGCTTTCCGGCTCCTCGGCTATCTCGTGCGGCTCATCGGCCGTGACCAGCCGGTCGCGGGTGAGCAGCTGCTCGGCCGTGCCGAGTGTGCTGGCCACGCGGTTCCGGCCGCTTGCGCCGTTGCTGGCGGACGCCGTTGTCGTGGTGCTCTCGGGCGCCGGTCTCGCCGTACCTGCTGACGTCGGTCTTGCTGGCACCGGGCTCGCGGTGCTTGCTGACACCGGTCTCGCGGTGTTCGCGGCCGAGGTCCTGGCGCTGGTCGCGGACGCCGCTCGGGTGTCGGCCAGACCGTCTTCGGCCGGTTTGTGCGCCGTGCCCGCGCTCGCGCCGTTGCTGTTCTGCTCGGTGCCGTGCAGTGGCAGCTCGAGATTCTTCAGCCGGGCGACTGGCGGCTTGGGCGTCATGTCGTCGTTGTATGGCGACGAGGGATGGCCGGGTGGCAGCCGCTCCATCCGCCGCCTCAGATCGGCGATCGACCCGCGTTCTGGCTGCTCAGTGCCGTATGGGAAATCCGCGTTGATCGCCTCGTACCTGGGCGCGCCGGGCTCGGCTAGCTGGCCCCACCGGTCCTGCGCCCCTGGCACTGCCAAGCCTCCCCCACGTTGGCGACCAAGTCATCGTAACCGCCGGTACAGCCGGGGATGTGGCGAAGCGTTTTGTGGCACCGCACTTGGGTCCGGTATGTCAGTCAATGGGCGTCCATGCGGGGTCGCGTCCGGACTCGGCCAGGGCCCGGTCAAGCGCCGAGGCCGAGGCAGGCACGGGCAGCGCGTCGGCAAAACCCTGGTACTTGCGGAACAGCTCGGCGTTGGCTCTTACCGCGGTGAGCACGGCGGCAGCGACGTCGTCCCGGGCGGTGTAGCGCTGGCCGCTGGCCTTGGCGGCATCCCAGCCGTGCAGCACCATCTCGGCCATGAGCAGGGCGGCCACGTCGGCCGCTGGCGTGGGGGAACCCATAACGTTCAGGTCCCGCTGCCATGCGGCTGGATCGGACCACGCCGCCACCGCCTTGTCCAGCTGAGCTGTGTAGTCGGCGGCGTAGCCTGGCTCGGCTACGAAATCGGAGTTCATCAGCTCGTCGGGCACCTGCTCATCCCTGGCCCGGCGCTCGGCGGAGTACGCCGTCCAGAGGATTATGTGGTTCAGCAGTTCGTGCAGGTCCCAGTCGTTGCACGGCGTGGCGGCCGAGAGCTGATCGCTGCGGACGCCGCCGACGATGCGCGCGGACTCGGCCGCAGCGGCCGCCATCTCGGAGTGCAGGTTCATGGACTCTCCTCAGGTCAGTTATGGGCGCGACGCTACGGCAAGCTGGCGGAGCGGTCTTGAAGAAACGCGACAGCTAGGCTGGCCAGGGTGAACGGGGCAAGCGAGCGGGGGCTCGGCCGCGGCGTGCTGCACCAGGACCTGGCGGCAGGCAGGTTCCAGCTCTCTCGGCACCGGCCGTCGGCCGCGCTGCGGCCGTTCGTCGACTTCCACTGGATCGTGCGGTGGGATCTGAGCGGCCAGCAGCCGTACGAGCAGAAGATCCTGCCGCACCCCAACGTGAACCTCGCGTTCGAGGAATCAGGCTCCGCGGTTTTCGGTGTGGACCGCAAGCTGTTCGTCCGCGCGGATCGGCGGCCATGGCAAGGCGCTGGGCGTGCGCTTCAGCCCTGGCGGGTTCCGGCCGTTCTGGAACGCACCGGTCTCGCGGCTCACCGACCGCACGATTCCCGCGGCTGAGGTGTTCGGCTCCGCTGCCGAAGCGGCGCAGGCAGCGATCATGCAGGCGCCCAGCGACGCCGCGATGGTCGCCCGGGCCGAGGAATTCCTCACCCGCGAGCTGCCAAGCCGCGACCCGGTCGCCGAGAGCGTCGCTGACATGGTCTCGCTGATCAACGGCGATCCTTCGCTGACCCGCGTTGACCAGCTCGCGGCGGCGTCTGGCCTGTCGGTGCGCAGGCTGCAACGGCTGTTCGCCGAGTACGTCGGCGTGGGGCCGAAGTGGGTGATGCGCAGGGCCAGGCTGCACGAGGCGGCGCAGCGGGCCGACCGGGGCGACGTCGCCGACTGGGCTGCCATGGCCGCCGACCTCGGCTACGCCGACCAGGCGCACCTGACCAGGGAGTTCAGCGCGCTGATCGGCGTCCCGCCGACCCGGTACGGCTAGCCGGCCGGCCGGACCAGGTGCACCGCGCCGGGGGGCGCGGCCGGAACGGCGTCCGGGTGCAGGATCGACGCAATGGCCTCGACGCCATCCACCAGCCGTGGTCCCGGACGTACCACGATGCCGTCGGCGTCGATCGCCCAGATCGCGGCGCGGGGCAATTCCGCGGCCGCCAGCCGCGCCTGCTCGATCGCGCCTGCCAGGTGGTAGCCGCACGGGGCCACCACGACATGCCCGGGTGCCGCCGCGGCAACGGCCGGCCAGCTCGTCGCCGCGCTTCGCTCGCCGGGCTGCGCCGCGACCGGCTGGCCCCCGGCCGCGGTCACCAGATCAGGTACCCAGTGCCCCCCGGTGAACGGCGGATCCACCCACTCGACCATCGCGACCCTGGCGCGCCTGCGGCCCGACACCAGCGCGGCGGTGCGCGCGAGCCGGGCACGCAGCCCGTCAACCAGTCGTGCGGCCCGATCCGCCACGCCGGTGCGCTGGCCGACCGCCAGGATCGAGTCGAGCACCTCGCCGAGCGAGTGCGGGTCCAGCGACAGCACGTCGGCGTGGCAGCCGAGGTAGCCCAGGGCGTCCTCGACGTGGCCCGATGGCAGCGCGCACACGCGGCACAGGTCCTGGGTCAGGATCAGGTCGGGCTGCAGCAGCGCCAGCGCGTCGGCGTGCAGGGTATAGAGGTCCTCGCCGGCGGCCATCTTGGCGCGCACGTAGCTGTCGATTTCGCCGGGAGTCATCCCGCTGGTGTCCCGGCCGCCCACGACCACGGTCTTCTCCAGCCGAGCGGCGGCGGGCTCATCGCATTCGAACGTGACCCCGACCAGGTCGTCGCCGAGGCCGAGCGCGTACACGATCTCGGTCGCCGACGGCAGCAGGGACACGAGGCGCACCTGGCCAGCATAGGCACGCTGGGTTATTCGGAAGTCGGCGCTCGGGCGGGCTCCCGGGAAAGGGCGTTGATCGTCCGCTTGGTCCAGGCCAGGCTGGCCGCGTAGGTGGCGATCCCGTGATCGAGTGCCAGGGGCACGTGCTGGCCGGGGAGGGTCATGGTGGCCGCGTACCCCTCCAGTTCGTCCAGGTAAGCGGCGAGCGCGTCCCGCAGATCGGCAAGGAAGGCGAGCACGTCGGCACGGGGCAGCAGCATGCGCTCCATCATCACGAAGCGCATCAGCTGCAGCGGCAGGTCGGTGGTGATCGCGGCGGGGTTGACCGGCTGCCGCACCCAGTCGGCGTGGGCCGCGCGGCCCTGCCTGGTTATGTGGTAGACGTATCGGCGCCGGGCCCCACTCTGGCCGCTGTCGGCCGGCTCGGCACACAGCAGCCCGCGCCGTTCCAGGCGGCGCAGCGCCGGATACAGCGCCCCGGAACTCGGCTGGTAGATGCCGAGCGGCGTGGTGGCGAACTCCTGCTTCAGGTGATAGCCGGTAGACGGTTCGCCGGCGATCATGCCGAGCAGTACCTGCTCGAACTCGGTGAGCTGCCGAACGGCCATGACCTGCAAGCTTAAGGCCTGAACCTGCGTTGTCTCTAATAAGTCGAATCGATCTAACCGGCGCAGCATCACTGTGCGTATATATCGGGATCAGAAACGTCTAAATACCGGCAACCTGCACCTTCCGTTATATCGAATCGATCTATACTCTTGGCCAGACGGCGCGGTGGGCTTGGCTGGCAGGGTCGCCGGCGTGGGGCCGCCGTGCTCGCGTCCGCCAGCGAGGCTTGAGCGGGGTCGTCCGTTGCGGCGGGCGGGCTGACTAATGGAGGCGGACATGCCGCAGGTCAAGGTCAGGCGCCAGGGGATCACGGCCGACGAGACGGCTGCGGCGATCCGCAGCAGCCTGCCCGGCGAGCGACTCGAGATAAGCCAGCACGGAGACCGGGAACTCGAGCTCAAGAAGAGCTACCTCGTCCGCGCGAGCGTCAGCATCAGCTCCGAGCCCGGCGGCACCGTGTTCGCCGTGCGCGGGGGCGGCCCGGTCGTCCCGGTGCTGTTCCTCTCGACGCGGTTCGTGAACGGCCGCGGCATCGCCCGGCGGGTGGCGGATGCGCTTGGGGCGCACGAAGCGTTCCGTGGCGATGCCTGAACCCGCCGGGTCCGTGGCCCGGCCGCTACAGTCGGCGGGCGCCACCGGAGCGGCGGTCGCCGGCAGCGCGGACGTGATCACCGTGCGGGATCTGCGGATGAGCTACGGCCACTACGAGGCGGTGCGGGGCATCGACCTCGACGTCGCCCAGGGCGAGATCTTCGCGTTCCTCGGGCCGAACGGGGCGGGCAAGACCAGCACCGTTGAGATCCTCGAGGGCTTCCGCACCCGCACCGGTGGCGAGGTGCGGGTGCTGGGCGAGGATCCGGCCAGGGCAGGGTCGGACTGGCGGGCCAGGGTCGGCGTCGTGCTGCAGGAGTCCGCGCCGGAGGCGTGGCTGACGGTCCGGGAATGCATGTCCATGTACGCCGGGTATTACCCGAACCCGCTGCCGGTCGGCCGGGCGCTGGAGCTGGTCGGACTCACGGACAAGGCCGACGGCCGCTGCGACCGGCTGTCGGGCGGCCAGCTGCGCCGCCTCGACATGGCCCTGGCGCTGATCGGCGACCCGGAACTGGTCTTCCTGGACGAGCCCACCACCGGGTTCGACCCGGCTGCCCGGCACACCGCGTGGGACGTGATCGCTGGCCTGCGTGAGCTCGGCAAGACGATCTTCCTGACCACGCACTACATGGATGAGGCCGAGGCGCTGGCCGACCAGATCATGATCATCGCGGCCGGCCGGATCGTGGCCTCGGGAACCCCGGCCACGATCGGCGGCCGGGCCAGTGCCGCGACCACGATCAGATTCACCCTTCCGGACGGCGTGACCCCCGGCGACCTGCCGGGCCTGCCCGCGCCGGTCACGGCTGGCCGCGGCGGCACCGTGGAAATCCTGCATGATCAGCCGGTGCCGGTGCTGCACACGCTGACCACGTGGGCGCTGCAGCACGGGTACCCGCTGAGCGACCTCACCGCGCACCGGCCCACGCTCGAGGAGATCTACCTCAGGCTCACCGAGGAGCACACGTGAGTGCCGTGCCGAATGCGGGCCGTACGCCCGCCCTGCCCAGGGCGCGCCGGATGAGCGCCGCCTCGCTTGCTGCCCACCAGGCCCGGTACGACCTGCGCGCGTTCCGGCGGAACACCAGGGCCCGGATCTTCACGCTGGCCGTGCCGGTCGTGCTGTTGCTGATCCTGGTGTCCCTGTTCCGCGGCGGCACCGTCAAGGCGGGCGGCGTCATCGTCGACATCGCCGCTTACTACGTGCCGCACATCGCGGCGATGGCGATCGTCGGCGCTGGCCTGATCAACCTGCTGATCACGATCGTCGCCAAGCGGGAGTCCGGCTCGCTGAAGCGGCGCCGGGCCACGCCGGTGCCTGCCTGGGTGCTGATCGCAGGCGACGCCACCACGAGCGTCGTGTCGGCCGTGGTCATCGTCGCGGTCCTGGTCGCGATCGGCTCGATCGGCTTCGGCCTGAACGTGACCGGGGCGGCCCTCGGCCTGGCCGCCGTGGAGACCGTCATCGGTGCGGCAGCCTTCTGCTGCCTGGCCTACGCGCTGAGCGGCCTCGTGGCGACCGCCGAGTCGGCCGGCCCGATGGTGCAGCTGGCCACGCTGCCGGTGTACTTCATCTCCGGCATCTACATCCCGGACAACGTGCTGCCGCACTGGCTGCTGGACATCGCCAACGTGCTTCCGGTCCGGCCGCTGGCCGTGGCCCTGCAGGCGGCGTTCGTGCCCGCGACCAACGGCGGCCAGCGGTTCGCCCTGGTCCCGCTGCTGGTCGTGGTCGCCTGGGGGGTGGGCGGGCTGATCATCGCGGTACGGACCTTCTCCTGGGTGCCGAAGCGCTCCGGCTGACCGAGTTGCGGCTCAGCCGCGCCGCATGGCCAGGTGCGGAGACAGCCAGAACGGCGGCAGGTAGCCGGCCAGGTCCGACATCGGCAGCACCTCGGGACGGAGCCGGATTCCGAGCACCTCGGCCATGAACTGGCGGCGGGTGGTCACCCGCTGCCACAGGCCCGGGTAACGGGCGGCCAGGTCGTCGCGGGCGGCCTCGTCGGCGAGCACGACGCCGTCCTCGATGTTCGACGTGTGGTAGACGGTGCCGGTGGCGGGGATGATGTCGAGCTGCAGCGCCATCCCGGAGCCGAGCACCACGTCGGAGCCGGGGTACACCGGGGAACTCGGCCACTCGTCGAGGTGGATGAAGTGGCCGGGGTTGATGTGCACGCCGAAGAACGGGTCACCCAGCCGCTTGGAAACCAGGTCGTAGAGCTCGCCGCCGGTGACCCCGATGCCGATCGTTTCGTACCACTCGGCGGCGCACGCGAAGTACGGCGCGACCAGGCGGTCGACGTAGTCCTTCGCGGCGGCGGGCAGGCCGTCCGCCGACTCGGCCAGGAACCCGCCGCGGGCGATGTTGCTGCCCCAGTACCCGAGCGACGCGCTCATCGGGTCCCCGGCCTGAGCACCCGGCCGGAGGCGCTGGCCAGGCCGAGGGCCGCCCGCTCGCCGCTGAGCATCACCGGGTGGTAGGAGTACGGCAGGCCGATCGGCCGGTACAGCGAGAACGCCTCGAGCTCGGTCATGCCGGGCCGGACCTGGTGCAGCATCCGCCGCATCGACTCCGACCCGTACGTGGCCGCGAACTCGAAGCAGGCAAGCTGGTCGACATCGTTGACCAGCCGCAGCCCGCGGCCCGGCTCGGTGAACAGCCCGGTCGCGTTCTCCGGCCGGCAGCCCAGCGCGCGCAGTTCGTCCACCAGGAACGCGGGTGCGTCGATCCACTCGGCCGGACGGCCGGTGTCGGCCGGGCCGAAAAACTTCCAGCCGGCGATGCCGATCCGGGTCGCGCCGTCGCCGCCGATCCCGGCGCCGCGCAGGATGTCGGCGAGCGGCGGGCTGGCCGACCGGTCCTGGCAGACCAGGCTCAGGCTCTGGTAGAGCAGCACCTCGATCGCGGGCGGCACGACCTTCGCGTACGACACGCCCTCGTTGCCCACCAGCAGGACCGGCGCCCGGCCGGGCACCAGCAGCAGCAGCGCCTCCTCGAACCTGGGGTCGAACCCGGTCAGGTACGACAGGTTCGCGAAATGCTCCCGGTCGGCGTAGACGATCAGCGCGTCCAGACCCGCCTCGGCGGTCGCCCGATCGGCCGCCGCTACCCGTTCCAGGAAGGTTTCTTGAGGAACCTGTGGCTGCTCGATCGGCAGGTCATAGGTCGGCAGGTCAATCGGGCCCAGTTCGACTCCGGCCCGCGTCACGCGTCGGCCTGCGGCGCGGTCGCGTCGTCCCAGTCCACATCTCCTTCGGCGTCGGCGGGCTTACCGACCAGCATCGTGGCGCCGCGCTGCAGCGCGCCGGGGTTCCGCTTCTCGCGCCACACCATGTAGCCGAACCCGACGAGCAGCGCGGCCACGAACAGGTACGGCGTGATCCGGTACGGCCACGGCGGAACCGGGTAGACGGTCACCCACAGCACGGGCAGCAGCGCGAGCGTGCCCACCCAGGGGAGCACCCCGTGCCGCCAGATGTTGAAAGCGCCGGGATGCTCGCGGCGGATGTACGCGGTCAGCGCGAGGTTGGCCATGATGTACAGCACGATGACCGCCAGCGTGGTGATCGTGCCGAGGAAGCCGAAGATGGTGTCCGGCGCCAGCAGCGTGCCCACCAGCAGGATCGCCACGATGCCGATGATCTGCTGCACCGCGATCGCGAACGTCGGGGTGCGGTGCACCGGGTGGATCTTGCCGAACCTGGCCGGCAGCGTGCCCGCCTGCCCCATCGTGTAGGCGACCCGGGACGCGGCGTTGGTGCAGGCCAGGCCGCAGCCGATGGCGCTGTTGACGATCGCGATGAAGATGAACCACCAGCCGGCGCCCCACAGCGAGTGGCCGAGCGCGTAGTACGGGTTGGCGTTCGACGCGAACGCGGCCATGTTGCCGGTGCCCCAGCCGATCGCGCTGGCGTAGGAGGTGAAGATGTAGAAGAGCCCGATCAGGATCAGCGAGAGCATGACCGCGCGGGAGATGAACTTGCCGGGGCGCTTGGTCTCCTGGGCCAGCGGCGCTGGCGCCTCGAAGCCGCTCAGCGCGAGCACCGAGAACACCATCCCGGCCAGGATGCCCTCAAAGTGGTTTGGCGCGTGGCTCGGCAGCAGCGGCGCGGAGAAGCTCGAGCCGTGCCCGGGGTTCGCCAGGAACGTGAACGCGAGCGCGAGCATGATCAGTATCTCGATGCCGCCGAAGATGGCCGTGGTCCGCATCGAGATCCGGATGCCGAAGTGGGTGAGCACCCAGACGATCGCGAACGTGATCAGCGCGAAGACCCACCACGGGATGTTCACGCCGGCCGCCATCTGGAAGGTGCTCGCCGCCAGGTAGCCGAGGAAGCCGATGGCCCCGGCCGGCCCGATGATGTCGTAGATCAGGTAACTCCAGGTGGTCATGAACCCGGTGCGGGCGCCGAGCCCCCGGGTGGCGAACGAGTAGTAGCCGCCGCTCGACGGCATGTACTTGGAGAACTGCGAGACCGTGTGCCCGATGAACAAGCAGACGATCGTGGTCAGCAGGAACGAGATCGGCATGGCTGGGCCGGCCTTGAGCGCGATGACCGGGAACGTGAAGACCACGTTGATCGACGGCGCGATGTGCGTGATGCCCTGGAAGACCACCTGCGGGAGGCCGAGCGTGTTGCGCCGCAGCGCGGAGGTCGAGGTGGGGCTGGCTGCCTGAGTGGCCATGAGACGGACCGCCTTCGTTGCGCAACCGGTTTCGTACAATTATGGGCGGCCTGCATCGGCACGTCAATAGGCCCAGCGACGTGGCCAGATCTCAGATTTGCATCGTCAACGGCTACAGTTTGCGCAAGCGGTTAGTCGCGAAGGACCGATGGAGCGGACGTGACCACGATCCAGGACGTCGCCCGGGCAGCGGGGGTTGCCGCGTCCACCGTGTCGCGGTACCTGAACGGGCAGCTCCGGGTGACCCCGGCCACCGAAGCCAAGGTGCTCGAGGCCGTCAGCGAGCTCGGTTACGTCCCGAACGCGCAAGCCCGGAACCTGGCCAGGCGCCGGTCCGGCGTGATCGGCTTCGTGGTCCCCGAGATCAGCAACCCGTACTTCGGCGCCATCGCCGACTACGCGGTCGAGGCGGTGGAACGGCACGGGAGCATGGTCCTGCTGTGCTCGCACCGCAGCCAGGCCGTGCGGGCGTCCAGCTACATCGAGCTGCTGTCGTCCGGGGCCATCGACGGCATGATGTACCTCGGCTCGTTCCGGTCCAACGAGCGGCTCGCGCGGGCAATCGCCGGCGGGCTCGCGGTGGTCGTGGTGGACGAGCCGATCGCCGGGCTGCCGCCGGTGCACACCGTGGTCATGGACGACTACGCGGGCGGGTACCAGGCCACCAGCTACCTGGCGGCGCTCGGGCACCGCAAGATCGCGTTCGTGTCCGGGCCCGCCGAGCTCGGCTCGGTGCAGGAGCGGTACCGCGGCTACCTCGACGCGCTGGCCAAGGCCGGGATCGACGCGTCCGGTCAGGTCTGCCTTGACGGGCAGTTCACCGAGCAGTTCGGGATGAGCGCGCTGCCGCACCTGATCTCCCCGGCCGACCCGCCCACCGCAGCGTTCGTGGCCAGCGACTACATCGCGCTCGGCGTGCTGTCCGCGGCCGAGACGCATGGCATCCGGGTGCCCGAGGATTTGTCGATCGTGGGGTTCGACGACATCAGGTTCAGCCAGTACGTGCGGCCGCGGCTGACCACGGTCAGGTCCCCTTTCGACCGTCTTGCCCAGGTCGGCGTCGAGCTGCTGTTCGAGCGGCTGGCCGACCGGGACGCCCCGGCCCGCACCGAGGTGCTGCCGGTGGAGCTAGTGGTCCGCGAGTCGGCCGGCCCGCCGCCGGCCGGTAACTTGCGATAGCGAACGGAGGCCTGCCCATGCGGGTGCTGCTCTGCGGCGAGAGCTGGGTCACGCACAGCCTGCACATCAAGGGTGTCGACTCGTTTACCACGAGCGCCTACGTGGAGGGCGCGAGCCAGCTTCGCGCGGCGCTCTCCGGCGCCGGGATCGAGGTCGAGTACCTGCCCGGTCACCTGGTTCCCGGGCAGTTTCCCGGCTCGGCCGATGGGCTGGCGCCCTACGACGCGGTCATCCTGAGCGACATCGGCGCGAACAGCATGCTGCTGTCGCCGGAGGTGTTCGAGCGCTCCATCCCCTCACCGAACCGGCTCGCGGTCGTGGAGGAGTACGTGCGCGGCGGCGGCGGGCTGCTGATGATCGGCGGGTACCTGTCGTTCGCCGGGATCGAGGGCAAGGCGCGATACCACGGCACCCCGGTGGAGGACGTGCTGCCGGTGACGATCAGCGCGACCGACGACCGGGTGGAGGCGCCGCAGGGTGTGGCGCCGGTGGCCGCGCGGCCGGATCATCCGCTGCTGGCCGGCCTGCCGGCGACCTGGCCAAGGCTGCTCGGCTACAACCGGGTGACACCCAAGCCGGCCGCCGAGGTGCTGGTCACCTGCGGATCGGATCCGCTCGTCGCCTGCGGCGGGTACCACGAGGGCCGCGGCGCCGTGTTCACGTCCGACTGCGCACCGCACTGGGGCCCGCCGGAGTTCATGGACTGGCCCGGATACGCGCCGATGTGGGTCAACCTGGTGACCTGGCTGGCCCGCCAGGAGTAGCGCCGCACCCTTGATGGCGATCCAGCTCCCGGCGGTGCCGCGTCATGTGTCGCGGCGGGTGATCACGAGGGCGGCGGCCAGCAGGGCGGCCGCGGGCCAGCCAACGAGGACCAGCATGGACAGGCCCGGCGAAAGCAGGCCCGGCTGCGGGTGCGTGGCCACGACCTGTGCAGCGGCGAACGGCATGGTGAACCTGCCGAGGTCGTCCTTCCACGGCGAGGGCAGCACCAGGCACAGGGCGGCCAGCCCGTAGATGGCCGCCAATGTCGCTGCGATCGCGCCCGGAGTGTGCCGGATGATGGCGCCGAGGCTGAGCGCGGTCAGCGCGCACGCGCACAACACAAAGCCGCCCGCGAGCACGGCTCCCGGCACGCCTGGCTGAGCCAGGGAAACACCGCGGTGCCGCCCGGACAGCATCGCCTGGGTCAGGAAGAAGCTGGCGAACCCGAGCACCTGACCGGCCACAAGTGCCGCTCCGCCGGTGACCGCCGCCTTGCCGGCCAGCACTGCCCAGCGTCGCGGCACGGCGCAGAAGGTGGTGCTGATCAGCCCGGTTGTGTATTCCGACGTGAACTGCAGAACGGCAAGCACGCTGACCGGGATCACGGCGTACTCGGCGTAGCCAAGAAAGCTCAGGGAGAGCGCGGTGATCGGGCCGCCTTGCGGGGGTGTGGGAGCCGATGCGACGGCGTGCGCGACGAGCGCGGTGGAACCGATCGTCGCCATTGCCGCGATGATCAGCGTCACGTAGTTCGAGCGGACCGAGCGGAGCTTGGTCCACTCGAAGGCGAGCACGTCCCCGGCACGCACCAGTCGTGATGGCACGGCCGGGCCGGCAGCGGCGATCTGCGGTGCGGTCATGAGGCGGTCGTCCTTTCCGGCGCCGAAGTTCCGGCCCGGTAGTCGGTGCTGTCATCGGTGAGGTCCAGGTAGGCCTGTTCGAGGGACGCATGCCGTGGCACCAGTTCGTGCACGGCGATCCCGTGCCCGGCGGCCAGGTCGCCGATGGCGGGCGCATCCAGGCCGGTCACGGCGAGGCCGCCGTCGCCTTCTGGCCGGATGGCCGCTCCGCGGGCGGTCAGCAGCCCGGCCAGCTCACCGGCCCTTGGCGAGCGCACCAGCACGTCCTGGCGCGCGCCGGATATGAACTGGTCGGTGGGGGAGGCGGCCAGCAGCCTGCCGCGCCCGATGATGATCAGGTGATCGGCGGTCAGCGCGACCTCGCTCATCAGATGGCTGGAGACCAGTACGGTGCGGCCCTCGGCGGCCATCGACTGGAACAACTGCCGGATCCAGTGGACACCCGCGGCATCTAGCCCGTTGACCGGCTCATCGAAGATCAGCACCGCAGGGTCGGCGAGCAGTGCCGCGGCGATGCCGAGCCGCTGCTTCATCCCCAGCGAGAACTCCCCGACGCGCCGGCCCGCCACCGCCGCCAGCCCGGTCGCCTCCAGCACTTGCACCACCCGGCGCCGTCCGATCCCGTTGCTCTGAGCGATGGACAGCAGATGAAACCAGGCGGTTCGCCCGCCATGCACAGCGGTCGCGTCCAGCAGCGAGCCGACCACGTGCAGCGGGCGGATGATCTCCTGGTAGCGGCGTCCCCCCACCAGTGCCCTGCCCGACGTCGGGGTGTCCAGGCCCAAGATCACCCGCATCGTGGTCGTCTTCCCGGCGCCGTTGGGCCCCAGGAACCCGGTCACCTGCCCCGGGCGCACCGTGAAGCTCAGGGCGTCCACCGCCGTGACCGGCCCGAAGCGCTTGGTCAGCTGGTCCACCTCGATCACGACCGGGTCGACCGGTACGCGCCGGGCGAGAAGCTGCCCGCTCGCGGCAATTCCAGCGCCCTCGGCCATGGGGGCCGTCCCGGGCACGCTTGCCGCGGTTCGGTCCTTCCCGAGGATCAGGTAGACCAGTCCACCCCACGGCCCCCAGACGCAGATGGCCACCGCCCACGCCCACTTTGGCAGGTGGCGCACCTGGCTAGCCCGCGCCAGGTCGACCAGGCACCAAACATCAAACGCAACCACCACGGCCACAACCGGTATGGCCACGTCAGATCCTGGCGGCAGGCTCATCGGCTCTCACCATCTCCTTCGACATATGTAGGCTACATATGTCGAGACTACATGTGTAGACTGGTGCTGTGAAGCTGACCGGGCCTTTGCAGCGCGTGCTCACGGTGATGATCGCCGACCCGTCCGCGCAGCATTACGGCTACGACCTGATGAAGGCAGCCAAGCTGCCAAGCGGCACGTTGTATCCCATGCTTGCCCGTCTGCAGCAGGACGGGCTGGTGGATGCCGAGTGGGAGGCTCAGCGCCAGGACACGGCCGGCCGGCCGCCGCGGAAGTATTACCGGCTGACTGCCGAAGGCCTCCGCGTGGCCCGCCTCGAGCTTGCCCAGGCCGCCTCCAGCGCCCCGCTGCGGCGGGCCGGGCACGGCGCGGCGCGGCCTGCGCCAGGGAGCACGCGGTGAGCCCGGCGCCGCGCACCCAGCGGATCGCCGGGTGGCTCATCCAGACGGTCTGCCGCCGGCTGCCAGCAGACGTGCGCGCCGAGCGCTGCCGGGAGTGGACCGCCGAACTGCCCGCCATCCTGGACGATCAGAGCATCCGCCCGTCGTTCCTGCGCACGCTGCGGGCGCTCAGCTTCTGTGTCGGCATCTCCTGGACGACCAGGCAGCTAAGCCGGTCAGCGCGGGCCGCTTCCCGGCGCACCAGAAACTCGCAGTGGCGGACCGGCGCCATGCGGGCCCGGCCTCCCGAGCTTGCGGTCCGGGCGGTCCGCGGCCTGCTTATCTGGCTCGTCGTTGTGGCCGCCGTGCTCGGGCTGATCGCGCTGCTGCGTACACGTGGGCTCCCGCCGTCCTTGCCGGTCCTGCTTGTGCTGGCACTGGCCGTCGGCTTTGACGGCTTCTGCCTGGCCGACATCGCCCGGGCCGCGCAGGTGCGCTACCTGCACAAGTGGGCGTGGGTGATCATCTGCCTGGTCCAGGCCCCGCTCGGCGGCATCATGTACCTGAGCATCGGCCACATCGGCCGTGACCCGTCCCGGCGAGGCAATTGATCAGGCGGAAAAGGGGCGTCCGTGCGGCCGGGCGGGCGCGGCTACGAGCTCGGGGGTCCGGTCAGGAACGATTCGGTGAGGGAAGCGAAGCGCGTTCCTTCCTGGAACAGGAACCCATGCCCGGCATCGGGGTAGAGCACCAGTCTTGACCTGGCGATGAGGCGGGCGAGGGTGTGGTCATTGGCGACCGGGTCAAGCTGGTCGTCGGTGCCGTCGGCGATAAGCGTGGGCACTGAGATCCCGGCGGTCTTGCGTCCGGCCGCGTCGGTGCCGTGCCACCACTTTGTTACCGCGGCCGCCTGAGCCTTTTGCGCATCGGCGGACGCCGGCGGGGCGGCCGGGTATTCCGAGATCGCTGCTGTGAACGCGTTGTCGGCGTTGACCTGATTAGCAGGAAAAAGGCTGCCGGCCCGGATTGCCCCCTGCGAGGGCACGACCGTCCCGCTCCCGGGGTAGGTCGCGCACAGCACCAGACGGCGCACCTGGGCAGGGTGCAGTACTGCCAGGGCCTGAGCGATCATGCCGCCCATCGACCAGCCCAGTACGTCCGGCCTGCCGAGGCCGAGGGTGTCAATGAGCGCGCTGGTCTGGTCGGCCATGGCGTCGATGGTGAGCGTCGCGGTATGTTCCCCGGGCAGTGACTGCGTGCGGCCAATTCCGGCGTTGTCGAACATCACCACCCGGTTGTGCCGGGCGAGGGCGTGAACCAGCCGCGGATCCCAGACCTCCATGGTCCCGGAGTAGCCCATGATCAAGACCAGCGGGGGGCCGGTCCCGACGACTCGGTACCCGATGGTGCCGAGCCTGGTGTGAGCGATTCGCACGGGCGCCGACACGACTGACGCCGTTCCCGGTGCTAACCCCCGTGACGAGCCGCACGCGCTCGGCGCGACGGACACCAGCGTCGCGACCAAGCCCAAGGCGGTTCCTCGCCGCAACGCCCGCCAGCCGTCGGCAGCCCGCGCCCGCGCCTTCACGTTCGCGGCGTCAAGGCCAGATGTCGCATCGGCGACCGAGGACCGCTGAGCTAGACGCCTCATATGGCTCATCTCCTACTTCGCCGGAAACCGCTTCAATACTCGGCTCTCGAGGGTGTCCGGGGCACAACCTCAGGCCGCTGGCGGCGATACCTGCGATGGAATCGTTGCCGGAGCTTCGTTGGTGAGCTGGCGAATGCTGGGGACAAGAAGGAGTGAGAGGATGGCAGCCAGCTCGATCAGGCCAGTTGCCCAGAGCACGGTATGGACCCCGAGGGCGGCGCCGACGGGACCGGCAACGGCCAGTCCCACTGGGTAGACGGCCAAGGACGCGAACCAGTCGTATGAGCTGACCCTGGATAGGGTCCGCTCGGGGACCTGCCGTTGCATCGTGGTAGTGAACTGGCTGTAGAACACGATCAAGCCGGTCCCGGCTAAGGCGGCAGCCACGGCGATGGCGGGGAGCGGCAATCCGGCGGCGAAGGCAAGCGATGGCAAGGGGAGGAGGCAGGAGGCGGATACGGCCAGGCGCAGGGGGTGGCGAGGCCGCAGGCGCAGGGCCAGCAGGCCTCCAGCTACTGAGCCGACGCCCCCAACAGTGGCCACGGTTGCCCAGGCGGCAGCTCCGCCATAGGAACGCTGGCTCACCACCGGGCCGAGCACGAAGTAGGCGGTGATCAGGAAGTTGAACACGGCGGATACGGCCACGATGGTCCACAGCCACGTCCGGGACCGGAACTCATCCCAGCCTTCTCGCAGGTCGGTCACGAAGCGCTGACGGGACAGCCGGGGCGCGGCGGTAAGGTCCAGGGTCGCCAGGAATGCCACGCTCACCCCGAAGCTGACAGCATCGGCCAGGATGGCCCACCCAGGGCTGGCGGCTACCACCAGAAGACCGGCAAGCGCAGGCCCGGCGACCCCGGCCCCGCTCGAAGTCACCTGCTGGATCTGGTTAGCCTGCTGTAGGTTCGCCTGGCTGACCACGGCCGGTGTGAGCCCGGTGGAGGCTGGCATGAAGAGGGCCCCGGCCGTCCCCTGAACGGCGGCCAGCGCCGCGATCAGCCACACCGAAGGCTGGCCGGTGATCAAGAGCACGCCAAGGGCAGCCTCGGCGCAGCCCCGGACTGAGTCGGCCCCCAGCATCACGGCCCGCCGGGAGAGGCGGTCCGCGATGACGCCTCCCGCCAGCAGGAATACCACCTGGGCCGCCGCCTCAGCCCCAAGCACATAGCCCAGGTCAGCTGGAGAGTGAGTGAGATCCAGTATGGCGAAAACGAGCGCCACGGGTACTAAGGCATTGCCTAACGCCGAGACCGACTGTCCGATGAACAGCAGCCTGAAGTTGCGTTCCCGAAGCGCACCCACTACCGGAAAGTGTCTCACTGTGGCGGTGTGTCTGCGTCCGCGTGTCTGCGTCCGCTGTCGGGGCGCATGGGCAATGTCCCAATCGCGAAGGCGGCAGTAGCCTCTGTTTGTGCCTGCTGGCGCTCTGGTGAGATGGTCTCGTCCGTCTCATGGGAGAGCCTGATCACCATGAAAGCGGAGGTCATGAACCGAGCCCACAGATCTCGCTTCGTTGCCGGCATAGATTCGTCGACCCAGTCCTGCAAGGTCGTGCTTTGTGACGCGGACGACGGCACCGTGGTCGGGCAGGGTCACGCGCCGCACCCGCTCGGCACCGAGGCCGACCCCGAGGAGTGGTGGTCGGCGCTGCAGAAGGCCGGCGATGGGCTGCTGGAGCGCGCGGCCGCCGTTGGCGTGGCCGGCCAGCAGCACGGGATGGTCGCCCTGGATGACGACGGCGAGGTAATCAGGCCCGCGCTGCTCTGGAACGACCTGAGGTCGGCCGGGGCGGCGGCCGAGCTTGTCGCCGAGTTCGGCGGCCCCGGCTGGTGGGCGGCGAACACCGGGAGCGTGCCAGCAGCCTCGTTCACGGTCACCAAGCTGCGCTGGCTCGCCGAGCACGAGCCGGCCAACGCAGCACGGGTGTCGGCGGTACTGCTCCCGCACGACTGGCTGACCTCGCGACTGCTGGGCGGGATGGGGCGGCTGGGGGTGGGGGTAGAGCCGGTGACCGACCGCGGTGACGCGTCCGGTACCGGCTACTTCTCGCCCGCGGCCGGGACCTGGCTGCCGGACCTGGCCGCTGCGGCGCTCGGGCACGCGGTCACGCTGCCCAGGGTGGCGGCGCCCGGCGAGGTCGTCGGGCAGACCGGCTGGGATGCCGCGGTGTCCGCCGGGACCGGGGACAACATGGGCGCTGCGCTCGGGCTCGGCCTGCGGACCGGGGACGTCGCCGTGTCCATCGGCACGTCGGGCACGGCGTTCGCGGTCAGCGAGGTGCCGGCGGACGATCCGTCGGGCGCGGTGGCCGGGTTCGCCGATGCCACGGGGCGGTTCCTGCCGCTGGTGTGCACGATCAACGCGGGCCTCGTGCTGTCCGCTACCGCGTCGCTGCTCGGCACCGACCTCGCCGGGCTCTCCGCACTGGCGCTGGCCGCGGAGCCCGGCGCGGGCGGGATCACCTTGCTGCCCTACCTGGACGGCGAGCGGACCCCGGACCGGCCGAACGCCACCGGGGTGCTTCGCGGGCTGACCACCCGGAACGCGACCAGGGAGAACCTGGCACGAGCCGCGGTCGAGGCGCTGCTCGCCTCGCTGGCCGACGCGGCCGACCGGATCGCGGCGGCGTGCGGGACCGAGCCGTCTTCAGGGCGGGTGCTGCTGATCGGCGGGGGCGCGAAATCGCCCGCGGTCCGCGAGGCCGCACCGGGAATCTTTTTCTCGCCGGTCATCGTGCCCGAGGCCGAGGAGTATGTGGCCCTCGGCGCGGCCCGTCAGGCGGCGTGGGCGCTGGCCGGGACGCCGGAGCCGCCACCCTGGCCGCCGCGGTCCACTGAAACCTACACCGGCGCGGAGCAGCCGCAGATCCGGCAGCGTCACGCCGCGCTCCGCGATGACACCGTCACCTGGGACGAAAGGACCAGCTTGTGAGCACAGACAAGTACACACCAGCACCCGCCGACCACTTCTCGTTCGGGATCTGGACCGTGGGCTGGCAGGGTGTGGACGTCTTCGGTTCGGCGGTCCGGCCGCCCATGCCCGCCGAGCGCGCCGTGCGCAAGCTGGCCGAGATCGGCGCGTACGGGGTGAACTTCCACGACAACGACGTGTTCGGCTTCGACGACACCGACGAGGAGCGGGCGGAACGGATCGCGGCGTTCGGCAAGGCACTCGACGAGACCGGCCTCGTGGTGACGACCGCGACCACGAATCTCTTCGGGCACCCGATCTTCAAGGAGGGCGGGTTCACCGCCAACGACCGGGACGTGCGCCGGTTCGCGCTGGCCAAGGTGATGCGCAACCTCGACCTGGCGGAAGAGCTCGGCGCCAGGGTCTATGTCTGCTGGGGCGGCCGGGACGGAGCCGAGTCCGGCGCGTCCAAAGACGTGCGCGCGGCGCTGGACCGGCTCAAGGAGGCGTTCGACATCCTGTGCGCCTACGTGATCGACCAGAAGTACCACTTCCGGTTCGCGATCGAGCCGAAGCCGAACGAGCCGCGCGGCGACATCCTGCTGCCCACGGCCGGGCACGCGCTGGCGTTCATCAACGAGCTCGAGCACCCCGAGCTGGTCGGCCTCAACCCGGAGGTCGGGCACGAGGAGATGTCCGGGCTCAACTACGCCCACGCGATCACGCAGGCTCTGTGGCACGGCAAGCTGTTCCACATCGACCTGAACGGCCAGCACGGGCCGCGCTACGACCAGGACCTGCGGTTCGGGGCAGGCAATGCCAGGGGAGCGTTCTGGGTGGTCGACGCGCTCGAGGCTGGCGGGTACGACGGGCCGGTGCACTTCGACTACAAACCGCCGCGGACCGAGGATGACGACGGGGTCTGGGCGTCGGCCGCCGCCTGCATGCGCAATTACCTGATCCTGCGCGAGAAGGTGCGCGCGTTCCGTTCCGACCCGGAAGTGACAGAGGCGCTGTCGGCCGCCCGGGTGCCCGACCTGTCGCTGCCTACGCTCGGCGACGGTGAGACGTGGCGCGACATCCGCGGGTTCACCCCCGACATAGAAGCGCTCGCGGAGCGCGGGATGAACTTCGAGCGCTTGGACCAGCTGGCCCTCGAATACCTCTACGGCGTCCGCTAAGCCTGGCTGGCCGTCGAAGCCGGGCCGAACCTCGCTAAGCCCGGCTGGCCGCCAGGCAGGCGGTCCAGCCGCCGGACTCGAACGTCGCGATCGGGCACTGCGCGGCCTGCGGATAGTACGCACCCATCTGCTTCTTGACCTTGGCGGACGAGATGATGTCGGACGGGTTGGCCGGCGGCTTGATGAAGGCGAACGCTTCCGAGTACCGCGACTGCTGCGGCAGCACGTTGCGCAGCAGCTGGAACTCGGGCGTGGTGGAGTAGACCGCCGATGTTGGAATCCAGGTCGCGGCGTTGGCCTTCAGTGACTTTGCCGACGGCTTGTCCGTGGCCGGCGAGGACACCACCGTGTAGTAGCCGTTCTGCAGCGTCGTCAGGTAGTCCGGGCTCCCGCCGACTTGCACGTTAGCGCCCTGGGCGGCTTCGGCGACCGGGTACGGCTTCGTGCCGACGTAGTTGGCTATCGACCAGGAGAGGACCTGGAATTTCGGCTTGACCCAGGCGACGGGGTGCGCGCCGATCGTGTCACCTGGTGAACCGTGGCCCGCAGTAACCGGGCTCGTCGGGGCCATGCCGTGGGTCACGACCACGTACCCGGGCTTGGGCGTGAACCGCATCTCGATATACCCGTCGGCCGGATCGGGGAAGAGCCCGGCCTCTGAGTCGGCCGACGGGACGAAGTACTGAAGCTCTGGGTCGGTGCAGCGGGTGGAGCACGACATTGCCACGCCATCGTCACGCAGGCTCTGCAGTACCGCGAGCGTGCTCCCGGACGTGATGTGCTGATCGGAGACTGCCTCCGACGTCGTACCGGACTGGGTGCTGCAGCGCTGCAGGGCGGTGCTCCGACCGGCCACCTTGACCGTGATCGACGGAAGCTGCACGGCGGCGCTGCCCCCGGCCGGAACGTACGCCCGGAAGACCACGTAGCCGACTCCCGACGGCCCGGATGTGCCGGCCGGAGCCTGCTGGTCGATCGTCGGGATCGCGTTCTCGGAACGCTGCTGCGCGGCCGTGACGGTCGGCTTCAGGCGCACGGTGAACTGCTGTCCCTTGCGCACGTGGCCGGTGCGCCACGGGTTACCTGTGCCCTGATTGGGGGCTATCTGGTAGCTAGAGAGGTACGAAGAAACTTTCTTCCCATTGACAGTATTGGTGAACAGCTGAAAAGAGCCGTTGTATACCGCAAAGGACATGAACCGGCTCGTCGGAAACGAGCCACTGATCGTCATCGATTCGCTACTGCTCGTGGAAAACGGGGTGAGCCAGTAGGCGGCGAACGGGTCGGGAGCCGCCACATTGGCGGTAGTGGCTGTGCTCTCGACCGGCCAGGAACAGCCTGGGGAGGTGGCGGAGGCGACGGCCCCTGTTGCCGTGGTCAGGATATCGCCCAGGTCGGCGCGTACGGCCCCGGCGGCTGCGGCGGCCGGATAGGCCAGCGACGCTGCCAGCGCGGCTGTTGTCGCCGCGGCGGCGCATTTCGCGGCGCGCTGCGAGCGTGAGAATACCATCTGAATGCCCCCGGATAGGTGGCACGCCATTCCCCCGTGCGGGCGTGCCGGTATTTCCGGAGGTTACAGAGGCGGCTATCCAGCGTCACGGCACCACGCCGTTATACCGCGGCAACTGAGAACTGGTAGGAAACGCCGGTGAGGCGCTCCGATTCCTGCCACAACCGTCGTTGCAGCTCGGGATCGCGAGCCCGTTCGCTGGGACGAAGAACGACGGGGTAACCGGTGAATTCCTGCCAGCCATCCGGCCCGACATAGGAGCCGCCAGCTATGGCGGGATCGACCGCTGCCCGCACGACCGACAGCGCGCCGATCTCCGCGGGATGCGTGATGGGGCGGGCAAGCCCCCAGGACTGGCCGCGGAACCAGACCGGCATGTGCCTGTTCAGCTCGGTTCTCGCGCCGCCGGGATGCGCGGCCACCGCGATTGTCGCGGTGTGCGCCTGCTCTAGTTTCGCCTCCAGCATTTGTGCGAACAGCAGGTTAGCCAGCTTGGACCGGGCATAGGCGGTCGCGCGACGGAACCGCCGGTCATAGGACAGGTCGTCGAAGTCGATGCTGCCGCGCCGGTGGGCTGGGCTCGACAGCACCACCACGCGCGATCCGCTGACTGGCAGCAGCAGATCGAGAACGAGTCCGGTGAACGCGAAGTGACCCAGATGATTGGTGCCGAAGTGGGTCTCGAACCCGTCCACGGTCTTTCCTTTCGGCGCCCACATCACGCCGGCGTTGTTGATCAGCACGTCGACACGGGCATGCCGGGACCGAAGCTCCGCGGCCGCGGACCGCACCGACGCCAGCGACGCGAGATCCAGCGTAATCGTGTCCAGCCGGGCGGTGGGCAGATCGGCCTCGAGGCGCTGCACCGCCCGGCCCGCCCGCTCGGGATCGCGGCTGGCCAGGACGACCGTTGCGCCGCTGGCCGCGAGAACCTTCGCCGTCTCGAAGCCGACGCCCGTGTTGGCGCCCGTGATGACGACCGTCCGGCCCTGCTGGTTCGGCACGTCCGCGCCCGTCCACCGCGTCGCTCGTTCGCGCACCGGTGCTTCCTTCCCGGCCTCGCCGCGCCGTGGCGGCGGCCTGCACTGTAGTATCGGGACGCTCATCCCGTTTAGAGCTACGATCCGGGATGGCCATCCCGTTTGTCAAGGCGACGGCTGGAGGAGTTGGTGGCGGAGCAGCTGGGCGCGGCCAACCGGGGTCGCGCGGGCGAGGAGGATGGCTCGGCTGGGCGGCGCGACGCGGTTCCCCGGGGTGGTGCGGCCGGGAGGGATGACGTGGCTGGGCAAGGCGGCGCTGGCGTGCAGCGTGGCGCGGGCGTGCAGCGGGCCGACGCGCGCCGCAACCGCGCGCGGATTCTCACTGTGGCCATCGACGCGTTCGCGCGCGAGGGGCTGGGCGTGTCAATTCAGGAGATCGCGCGGCGGGCCGGCGTGAGCACGGGGACCGTCAGCCGTCACTTCCCGGCCAAGGACGACCTCTACGCCGCGATCGTCCTCGACCGGGCCGAGTCGCTGGTCACGACCGCGAGGACGCTCGCCGAGACCCAGCCGCCCGGCGCGGCCTTCTACAGCTTCATCGAGGTGATGGCGGTGGAGGGCGCGCGCAACCGCGCGATCGGCGACGCGCTCGCCGGGGCGGGGTTTGACATCCAGGCCGCCGCGGGCCGCGCCGACCAGGATCTGATGGGGATGTGGAGCTCGCTGCTGGCCAGCGCGCAGGCGGCTGGAGAAGTACGGGCCGATATCACCGTGGACGACGTCAAGACGCTGGTGATGGGATGCTGCAAGGCCAGCAAAGATCCGGACGCAAGCCAGGCCGCCGCGCGGCGGCTGCTGTCGGTCGTCGCAGCCGGCCTCCGGCCGACGCCCTAAGGACGCCCTGGCGAAGCGGCGGTTCACCTTTGTCTGGTCGGCATCGGACAAAGGTGAACCGCTGTCGGCTGTTCTCTGCTGGCGGCTGCTCTCCGCGGCCGGCTGTTCTCTGCTGGCGGCTGCTCTCTGTGGCGGGCGGCTAAGGCGTTCGGTTGGCGTCGATCTGGTCGAAGTCGCCGACGCCGTTGTCGCTTCCGCCGCCGCCGGACCACTGCCACATCAGCGCGTACTTGCTGCTGCTGCTGACGCCGCCGAAGAACCGCGCGCAGGTTGCCGACGCGCTGCCGGTGAGGCACCAGTTGTGTGGCGGGTGGGCCAGGCTGCTGGTGAAGGACTCATAGGTCCATTCGTACGTGGTGGGGATCGACGCGTCGGACCCGGTGCCGAAGATCGAGGACCAGATGCTCGGGGCCGAGTACACGCCGACCTTGTCCGAGGAGTGACTGGTCACGTAGTTCGCGAACCCGTTGAAGTCGGCGCGGTCAAGGCTCGCCGCGACGAAGCCGGACTTGACCACGCTGCTGCATGGCGCGGTGTACACCGAGTTCCAGCCGTTGTCGGGGGCTGGCGTGTAGTCGGACGGGCCACCGGGCAGCTCGATGTCCATGAAGATCACCGGGTAGGTCACGTGCAGCTTGGCCGCGTCGGCCAGGGCCCGTCCCGCCTGCGCGGCCCCCCAGGCCGAGGCCTCGCTGGTGGTCCCGTTGTAGTGCGGGTCGACTCCCGGGCCGCCCATGAAGTAGTACACGCCGGTGCCGATGCCCTGGTGGTCGGCGTGATTGGCGTTGGCCTGCGCGCTGTTGGTCGCGGACCAGACGACGATCTTGTGGCAGTTGGTGAGGTTCGCCCAGTTGCCGGTCATCCCGATGTAGCCGCCGTAGGCGCCGCCGGTCACCGGTTCCGAATACGGCGCGGACCCGGTGATCGTGACCTGGCGGCTGTCGCTCCCGTAAAAGAAGCCCGGCCGGTCGCCCAGGGGAACATCGACGGCACGCGCGGCGGCGCCATCGCTGACCGCGGCGGCGCTGCCAGTGGCGGCCGTGGCCGGGGCCAGGCTGAGCCCGGCCAGGGCAGCAGCCAGCGCGACCGTGCCACAAGCCGTGGCCGCGAGACGGCCGGCCCTGCCTCCCACCGCGTACCAGCGGCGAGGCCGCCGGCCCGCGTGCGGCGACCCGTCCGAAGCCCGACGTCCCATGCATCCCCCTTTGTCCGCCGACAATCCGGGCGTTCCGGCACTGCGGCGCCCGCCTGCATCCATGTTTACGCCGTTTTCAGGCGTTTCAAAGCCCAGAGGCACACCCAACCTAGCGGACCATCGGGACCGGAGCTCAGCGGAGCTCGGCGGCGGCCCGGGAGGCACCGTTCGTGCTAGCGTGCCTGGCTGTCCCAGCAACGGAAGGCCCGTCGATGGAAGCTCCCGGTCGGGATAACGCGCTCGATCACATCGTCGCGATCATGTTTGAGAACCGCTCGTTCGACAACCTGCTCGGCCGCCTTTACCAGCCGGGCGAGGTGGCCTCGTTCGAGGGGGTGACCGGCCGCGAGTTCAGCAACCCCATCCCGGACTGGGCCGCCGACGGTTCCGGCCGGACGGCCGTGCCGTACGGGGTGGCTCCGGGCATGAACACGCCGAGCCCGGACCCCGGCGAGGAGTACCAGCACGTCAACACCCAGTTGTTCGGGCTGATCGACCCGCCGGGCAACCGCGGGATCCCGCCGGCGCAGATGGCGGCGCCGTACAACGCGCCGGCCAACCCCGGCCGCCCGCCGACCATGGACGGGTTCGTCACCGACTACATCAGCACGTTCCTGGCCGAGATGGGCAGGCAGCCCGGCTTCGACGAGTACGCCCAGATCATGACCGGCTACACGCCGGCCCAGCTGCCGGTCAGCTCGGCGCTGGCCCGCGGCTTCGCAACGTTCGATCACTGGTTCTGCGAGGTGCCGTCGCAGACGTTCACGAACCGGTCGTTCTTCCACGCCGCGACCTCGACCGGCTACGTCGTCAACGTGGACCCGGCCGACTCGTTCCCGGTGCACAACACCGCCGAGACGATCTTCGAGCGCCTCGAGGCGCAGGGCCTGAGCTGGCGCGTTTACTGTGACCCGCCCAGCCACATCTCGCTGACCGGCATCATCCACGCGACCCGGCTGCTCGACCGGTTCCGGACGAACTTCTTCACCACGGACCAGTTCTTCGAGGATGCCGCAGCAGGCCAGCTGCCGGCGTACTCGTTCATCGAGCCCAACCTGCTCTACGGCCACAACGACATGCACCCGGCCTTCGACGCCGTGTACCCGGGTGCCGACGTCGACCCGCCGTCGTCCCTGCTCGGCGGGGAGGCCCTGCTGGCCAAGGTCTACGACGCGATCCGTTCTTCCGCCACGCCGGGTGGCTCGAACGCGTACAACACGCTGCTGATGGTCAACTTCGACGAGCACGGCGGGACCTTCGATCACATCCCGCCGCCGCCCGCCCCGCCTCCCGTTCCAGGTGCCCCGGTAGGACAGATGGGCTTTGCTTTCGACCGGTCGGGGGTCCGCGTGCCGGCGATCGCCATTTCGGCATGGATCCCGGAACGGGTCGTCGTCACCTCGGAGTACCGGAACACGTCGGTTTTGCGGACCCTTCGCGAGCGCTGGCGGCTCGGCGATCCGCTGACGGCCCGCGATGCCGTCGCGCCGGACATCGCCCCGGTGCTATCCCTGGAAACCCCGCGGCCGCCGGAGGACTGGCCCAACGCCGTCCCGCGGCCCGTGCCACCGTTCAATCCGCAGGCAATACCACCGGACGTCCCGTTGCGGGCGCTGTCCAAGGCGGCGCTGTGCGCGGTGCTGGAGCTCGGGAAGGGCCTCGGCTTGCGCGTGCCCGAGCTGAACAAGGACGAGGATGTCCTGCGCGGCGACGGCCTGGCCATCATCACCGAGTGCTTCGGGGACCTGTTCCCGCACTTGCACGGACAGTAGCCGCCCAGTAGCCCGCCGCCGGCCCTTGGGTATGCTCGGTGTGATCATCCGGGGGGCTGATGGCCGAGGGACTTGACCCGATTGAGGCCGGCAAGAAGCTGCATGAGCACGGCGGCGAGCAGCACGAACATGGCGGCGAGCGGGACGGGAACGGGGAGGAAGGCGACGGCCACGGCGGGGTCGGCGGTCGGCATTCCCGAATTGTTCAGATTTGCGAGGTGGTGCTGCTGGCGGTCGTCACGCTGACGGCCGCGTGGGCCGGCTATTCGGCGGCCAGGTGGAGCACGGATTCGCGGGTGGACATCGCCGAGTCATCGACGCTGCGCAATATCGCCACCAGGGACGCCCTTGCAGCGATCTCGCTTCGCAACTTCGACTCCTCGACCTTCAACGCGTGGTTCATCGCGTTCACGCTGAACAGCCCGCAGAAGGAGGCGATCGCCGTTCGGCGGTTCCGCCCGGCCTTCCGGGTCGCCTTCAACGCGTGGATGGCGACCAATCCGCTGCACAACCCGAACGCCCCGCCAGGCCCGACCTACATGCCGCAGTACAAGCTGCCGGCTCAGGCACAGGCCAACAAGCTCGACAACGAGGCCACCGCGAAGTTGAACGCCGGCAGCCAGGCGGGGCAGACCAGCGACGACTTCGTCCAGATCACGGTGTTCCTCGCCGCGGTGCTGTTCCTGGTCGGCATAGGCAGCTCGTTCAAGCTCTACAGCGTGCGCTACGCCCTGATCGCCTTCGGCGTCGCGCTGCTGGTCACCTCGATTGTGCTCATCTCCCGCCAGCCCGGCCTGCCGAGCTGACCAGGGTCAGCGGCTGGTGCTGGTCGGCGCGAGCTCGGCTCCGGCGTAGTCGCAGGTGCCCTTGGACTGGAACTGGCGGGCAGCGCGGGTGACTTCGGCGCCGAGCGCGCGCAGCTGATCGCCGATCGCATCGTCGACCAGGTGCCCGTCCGCGTCGAACGTCTGCCATGACTGCGGCACCGGCATGACCAGCGGCACGCTCCAGCCGCGGAGCGAGCGCGCGATGAAGTCCATCGCGTTGACCGTCTGCAACCCTTGCACCCCGCCGGCCGTGGAGACCAGCCCGATTGGCTTGTTGGACAGGTACGGCGGCGTTCGGCCGCCGAGCAGGATCAGCCAGTCCAGCGCGTTCTTGAACGCGCCGCTCACCGACCCCTGATAGGTCGGGCTGCTCCAGATCATCGCGTCGCTCGCGTAGACGGTCTCGGCGAACTCGTCCGCGCCCGGCGGCGGCCCGTGCTCGGCGGTATACAGCGGCAGGCCCAGGTCCCGGATCGCCAGCAGTTCCACCTCGGCCCCGCTCGCGGCCGCGCCGTCGAGCGCGACCTGCAGCGCCATGCGGCTGGTGGACTCGGCCCGGAGGGAACCGCCCAGGCCCACCACTCGTACCGGCCGTGCCATAGGTCTCCCTTCGCCGTGCTCGGTAGAGCAGCCTATGCCCACAGGGGAGCCGCCATCGGCGATCGCGGGCGAGGGCTGATTCTGATATTGGATAGCTAGCCCACTACGCCCGGAGGCCCGATGACGAACGCTGGCGACCAAGCGGCGCGGGGGCAGCGGGCACACGGCGCGGCCCTGGCGATGACCGTGATCTGCGCCGCCCAGTTCGTGCTCCAGCTGGATTTCAGCATCGTCAACGTGGCGCTGCCCACGATCCAGCACGAGCTGCACATGGCCGCCGCGCAGCTGCAGTGGATCGTCACCGGGTACGCGCTCACGTTCGGCTCGCTGCTGCTGGCGGGCGGCCGGCTAGCCGACCTGCTCGGGCGGCGTCGGCTGCTCGCCGCCGGGCTGGTCTGGTTCGCGATCGCTTCCCTGGTCGCCGGGCTCTCTGAGTGGCCGGTGATGCTGATCGTCGCGCGGCTGGTGCAGGGCGCCGCGGGAGCGATGGTGTCGCCGGCCGCGCTGTCGCTGCTCACCACCACCAACCCGGACGGCCCGGCCCGGGCCCGGGCGCTGTCGATCTGGCAGGCGACCACGGCCGCGGGCGCGACCACCGGGATCGTGGCCGGCGGCGTGCTCACGCAGTACCTCGGATGGCGGGCCGTGTTCCTGGTCAACCCGCCGATAATCGCGATCATGCTCACGCTGTTCGGGCGGCTGCCGGCCAGCCAGGCCGGCGGCAACCGTGTGGACGTCCCCGGCGCGGCGCTGGTGACCGCGGCGATCGCGGCGCTGATCTTCGGGCTGAGCAACGGGCAGCAGAACGGGTTCGGCGCGCCGCTGACCATCGGCGCGCTGGTGGCCGCGGCGGTGCTGGCAGCCGCCTTCGTCTGGACCGAGCAAACCGTATCCTCGCCCATGCTGCCGCTGCAGATCCTGGCGGCGCCGACCCGCCGGGCGGCCGTGGCCGCGATGCTGATGATCGGCGCGGTGCTGGCCGGCTACGTGTACTTCGTCTCGCTCTTCCTGCAGAAGGTCCAGGGGCTGAGCCCGGTGGAGACCGGGCTCGCGCTGGTGCCCGCGACCGTCACCGTGGTGCTCACCTCCACCCTGCTGACCCGCCGCCTGCTCGCCCGGCTGGCCATTAAGTACGTGCTGCTCGTCGGGCTCGGCTGCATGGCGGCCGGGCAGCTCTGGTTCGCCCAGCTCTCGCCGGGCTCCAGTTACGCGGCGGGGGTGCTGCCCGGTCTGCTGTTCACCGCGTTCGGCATCGGATTCGCGCTGCCCACGGCGTCGATCGCGATCACCAGCGGTGTGCAGGGCCGGGACCAGGGACTGGCCGGGGCCCTGTTCACCACGAGCCAGCAAACCGGCGCCGCGGTCGGGCTTGCGATCCTGGCCACGGCGGCCGCCGCCCGCACCGCGCACGCCGTCGGCACGAGCGCCGCTGGCGCGCTGACCGACGGGTACCGGCTCTCGTTCCTCATCGCCACCGGCATCGCGCTGCTCGCCGCCGTGCTGGTCGCGATCCAGCTCCGCTCCCGCGACTGCCAGGAGGAACTGGACCGCCAGAAGGCGGGCCAAGCAGGCCACGCGCCAGTCCCGCCCGCCGAGACCCAGCTCCGCAAGTGCTAATCCTCAGCCGGGCGGTTGGCCGAACGATCCACGACCCAGCTTCGCAAGTGCTAATCCTCAGGCGTTTGGCCGAACGAGTCCACCCAGTCATCCGGGCGTGTGGAGAGCAACTGCTGTGCCATGTCCTCGGCTGCCTGGTCCGGGTCGCTGAGCGTGCTTGTCAGCCGGAGCATCTGCTGGTCGACCGCGGGCTGGGGCACACCGATAACGCGCTGGAACATCAGCACCACGCCGCTCCTGCTCCAGGCTGGCCAGGCCCGGGCCAGGCCGAGGCCCGGGGGCAGAACAAGCTTTAGCGGCTCCAGACGCTCGTACAACAGCCGTGCCGCCCGGCGCCTTCCGGTCTCCCATGATCGGTCCCGGGACGCCCGATCGACCTCCGCGACGTACTGTTCCCGGCTGAAGTGCAGGTCCGGAAGATCCCAGGACCTGCCTTCGTTCTCGTCCGGGGAATTGATGACCGGGTCATCGAAGACGCCGGTGTAGTCGTGGAAGTCGACCCACGACACCCAGCGCCCATCGGGCGAGGGAAAGATCACGGGAGCGATGACACCGCAGCCGGGCTCCCCGCACGAGCAGCAGTACACCGCCACGCGCCACCCCTGGTCCGCGGGGAGCAACGGTGAGTCAGGGCCGAGTATCTCCGCCGGGTCGAAGCCGCGCCAGCCCGGAGCGACGTCCGCGAACGGGTCCCGTCCGTCGACGAGCACGCGGACAACAGGCCAGTCCGGGCGATCATCGACCACCTCGAACCGCAGGGAGAGGACGGAAAGGCCGCCTTGAGCAGCCCGCTGCGAATCGTTCATGCTGGCGGCGTTCATCGGTACGCCGGGACCGTCATCGGGCGGGCCAGAAAGCCCGCGAGGACCCACAGACTAGCCCAGAGTTTCCCAAGCAGCCGAGCAGGTTTTCGTGTCCACGCGTGCATCGGTCGTGCGCACTAGAGCTCAGCTCGCGGGGTCACTCGCCACGGAGCAGCGCCATGATCTGGTCGGTGCTCAGCCCAGCGACATCCCGGCTGGAAGCCGTGTTACGCAGCCGGCGCACCAGCCGCTGTCCCTTGGTCTCCAGCCCCTCAGCACGCACGACCTGCAGGGTGCCGTTGACGTCGACCACCTCGATCTCGTCGCCGGCGTGGAGGTCATATTTGGCGCGGAGGTGCGCCGGGATCGTCACCTGGCCCTTGCTGTTCAGCACCACGACGCGCTCCTCTTGGGACCGATGAAGGCCACAACCACCTGCGCCTACCCTGCGTAGCCGCGACGGGCAATTCACCCACGCTGTGTTACTTGACGCGTCTGCTGGTCGGTGGCCGTGCGCCTAGTTCCATTATCCGGGAGCGAAACGAGCAAATACACGACTTTATCCACCCAGATCATGGAAAAGCTCGTCGGCGGGTGGCGGGTGGCGGGTGGCGGGTGGCGGCTGGCCGTCGGTGGCGGGTGCAGTCGGGCTGCTGGGCTAGCGGTCCTCCGCGGTGATCCACTTCTCAGTGTGGCTGGGCTCGGCGGAGGCTAGGGCGGTGAGCGCTTCCTCGGGGGAGTGGGCTCGGCCGATCAGGTCCCGGTTCGCCTGCTTGAGCAGCCCGACGCTGACCATCCGGTCCAGCTGGGTGACCAGCGGTTCCCAGAAGTCGTCGACGTCGAGCAGGACGATGGGCTTGCTGTGCAGGCCGAGCTGTGACCAGGTGGCGACCTCGGCGAGTTCCTCGAGCGTGCCGAGCCCGCCGGGCAGCGCGATGAACGCGTCGGACAGGTCGTACATGAGTTGCTTGCGCTCGTGCATCGAGCCGACCTCGCGCAGTTCGGACAGGCCGACGTGGCCGATCTCGCGGGAGAACAAGCCGACCGGGATGACCCCGGTCACCCGGCCGCCGCTGGCCAGGGCGGCGTCGGCAAGCTCGCCCATCAGGCCCACACTGCCGCCGCCGTAGACGAGGCCGATGCCTCGCTGCGCCAGCAACGTGCCGAGGGTGCGGGCAGCGTCCGCATAGCGCGTATCCGGGGGAGTCGAGGATCCGCAGAACACGCACACCGTTCGAAGATCGACCACGAGCAGAATCTATCCGCCAGCCGCAACGGGAACGTCGTCTAGGGCTATGCCGAAGTGGTCGCGGTAGGCGGCCAGCAAGGCGTCATCGCCGGGCAGTTGGTCTTCGGTGCGGGATTCGCTGCTGGTCCGGATCAGCGTTCGGCCGCTGATCGAGATCCGGCCGCCGTCTTCCGTGAGCCGCGAGCAGACCGTCTCCTGGGTGAAGTGGGACAGCGGCGACGTCTGCTGCCACCAGCAGGTGGCAACGAAGTCGGGCAGGGACCGTGGCCGCAGCTCGATCCGGTACTGCGGCTCGCCGTCCTTGAGGACGTCGATGTCGCCGTCCGCGGTGTCGGCCAGCAGGAACCGGCCGCCCGGATCCTGCTGCTCGGTCCTGCTCTCCAGCATCAGCGGTCCGACACTATGTCGGCCGAAGCCCACGTCCGCCAGCCAGGGGCCGCTGCCGTCCGGCAGCCGCACGAACAGCGCCAGGTGGTCAAACGGCGGCCCGAGCCCCTTTGCGCCGTGCACGCGTGCGGCAACCCGCGTCACCTGGGCGCCGAGCGTCTCCAGCAAGAGCGCGAACATCCCGTTGAGTTCGTAGCAGAACCCGCCCCTCCCATTGCGCACGATCTTGGTTACCAGGTCCTCTTCGTGCAGTGAGATCGGTTCGCCCAGGTGGATGCTCAAGTTCTCGAATGGCACCGCCATCTGGTGAGCCCGGTGCAGCGTGCGGAGCGTCGCCGCGTCGACTGCCAGCGGCGGCGAGAGGTCGATGCGCCGCAGGTAGGCCTCGGCGGTGTTCTCGTCCATCACGAATGTCGGCCTGGAAGCCCCGCGAGCAATTTCGCCGGAACGACTTCCACGCGGAACGGTCGCTCGGCTGATAGCGTCTCGCGGTCCGTGGCGGTGCCCAGCGTCACGTACTGGCCGTCGCGCAGTTCGTAGGCGGTGACCGAGGGCTCTAGCGGGTCCGGAACCACGATCCAGTAAGACGGGACACCGAAACGCTGGTAAGCCGCCTTCTTTCGGTTCAGGTCGATCAAGGCAGTGCTCGGTGACCTGATCTCGACAGCCAGCAGTGGAGGCGCCGTGAGCTTGGCACCGCCGACATCCTCCCAGTGCACCACCACCACATCGGGATCGAACTCCGTATCGGCGGACAACTGCAACGCGGGCTCCGGCAGAACGCAAAGGTCGGCTGGGCACAAGCTATCGAGCAACGTGGCCAGCCGCAGAGCAGCGAGCTGATGGACCGTGGTCGGCCGCGGGCTCACGACCAGAACTCCGTCCAGCAGTTCATACCGGCGCCCGTCATCAGGCAGCCTGTCCAGGTCGCCGACGGTGAACGGCTGGCCCCGAGCAGGCCAGGCTTCGGTGGTACTCACAGCACTCATCGTGCCCCCTTCGTTCCATGCGGTCCACTCTGGCAACCACTGCCGACATTTCTCCTCAAGCCAGGATCAATGCACCCAGGCTCCGAAGGAGGTCACTGGACAGGGGACTGGTGACAGGACATTGAGGTGGATCACGGGCGTGCCGCTCGGCCAGGAGAAGGTTGGCGTCGCACGGGCCGCATAATGCGTCGGCGCAGCAGGGGCAGGGACGGCCATCGTGCAGGCGCCAGGCGATGGCGTCGCCGATGGCCTGGGACAGCAGGACGGGGTTGCCAGACGCGGGGTGTTTTCCATCGGTCATGTACCGGGTCTCCTCGCGGATCATGAACGGTCCATTTCGAACCAGACGGTCCAGCCATCGGCGCTCTGGCCATCGCGCCCCCAGCTAGATGCCAGATGGCTGACGATGAGTAACCCGCGGCCGTGCCTTTCGTCGCCGTCGCCCGGATGGGCCCAGGAGCCGCCCTGGTCGTCTACTGATACGCGCAGGTGCTGGCTGTGCAGTTCGACCCGGACCGTGTAGTGCCCGCCGTCGTGGGAGCGGCTGTGCACGGTGGCGTTCGTGGCGAGTTCGGACAGGCAGAGCACGGCCTCGTCGGCTTTCGGCAGGTCACCCAGGACCCCGACCAGGAAGCTTCGCGCTTCCCGGATCTGCGCGGCATCGGCGGGAAAGCTGCGCGACCAAACAAGCGGCGGCGCCATCGTGACCTCATGCATTGCGTCTCCTGCGTCTCTGGCCGTGTTATCGATGGTTATCCTTTCCCGACTGCATTTAGGATGATTGGCGGATGGATTAAGCAGTCGGAACCTGTCGGAATGCCACACCTTGGTGGCGGGACTGTCGGAAAAGAGCCGCGGGATGCCTCTGATACGTGAGCTTGACCCGAGCGCAGGCCCACTGGACTTCTTTGGCGCTGAGCTTCGCCGCGCGCGGACGTCGGCCAGGCTGAGCCAGGAGCAGTTAGGCCAGCGGCTCGGCTACTCCGGAGCCCAGGTCGGCAAAGTCGAGACGGGCGAGCGCTCCCCATCACAGGACTTCGCCGAGGGCTGCGATCGGGCACTCGATACCGACGGCCTGTTCTTGAGGATTTACCAGCTCGCCCGGCGCTGGGACGGCCCGCATCCGCAGTGGTTCCACGACTGGCTGCGTATAGAGCAAGAGGCCACAGCATTGCGCTGGTGGGAGCCAATGCTCGTGCCGGGTTTGCTGCAGACCGTCGACTACGCCCGCGCGCTGTTTTGCGGCTGGCGCAGCGCCAGCGATGACGAATTAGAGGAGCTCGTCAACGCTCGCATCGAGCGCCAGAGCATCCTCGACCGGCCGACGCCGCCGGAGCTGTGGGTGGTCATCGATGAAGCGGTGCTGCACCGGCTCATCGGCTCGCCGAGAGTCATGCATGACCAGTTGCTGCACCTGGCCGACTGCGCGTGCCGCAAGGGCATCACGATCCAGGTCGTGCCCGCAGACGCCGGGGCGCACGCTGGGTTACTGGGGGCCTTCATTGTCGCTGGTTTTGGCGAGGCTGCGCCGAGTATGTTGTATGTGGAAACGGCGGTCGAAGGTCAGACAATAGAGAAGTCTTCCCTGGTCGACAGGGCAGGATCAGCTTTTGATCGAGTGCGGGCTGAGGCGCTGCCGCATAAGAGCTCGCGAGATTTGATCGAGAAGGTAGCTGAGGAGCGATGGACGTGAGTAGCGCTATGTGGCGCAAGAGCAGCTACAGCGGTGGCAACGGCGGTGCTTGTGTGGAGGTTGCCGTCCTGCGGGAAGGCGGCTTGGCCGTGCGTGACTCCAAGGACCCGGAGGGCGCGAGGCTGGCGTTCACGGCGGAGGAGTGGGCGGCGTTCACCGCCGGGGTGAAGGCCGGAGAGTTCGACGTCAGCTGAGTTCAGCTAGGCATACGGAGGCGAGCCGTCACGGGTCGTCGCCCGGGCCAAGTGGATGTGCCGTCGGTCAGCGCGTGGGGGCCGGTCAGGTTGGGGGCGGCTGGATCGGGGTGTTCTGGCCCGCGGCTACCCACCAGGTGCCGCCGCGGCGTACTAGCACGTAGAGCACCATCTCGGAGAACGGGCCGGTCAGGTCGGCGCCGGGCTCGACGGGCTGGCTGTCGGGGCCGAGCGCCGCGCGGCGGATCTGGGCCAGGGCGACGCCCGGCGTGGGCGCGAGGACCTTGACGAGCTCGAAGCGCGAGGCCGGGCCGCCGCGGCCCTGCTGCTTCAGGCGCAGGTGGATCGCGTGCAGCGGCTCATAACCGTGCACGGTGGCGCCGAACGGGCTGCCCCACAGGAGGTCTGCGGCGAAGTGGCGGTTCGTGATGTCGGCGTCGCGGGCGTCCCAGCCGGCCTGGAGTTCCTCGACCAGGCGGGCGGCGGCGTCCGTTGCTTCCCGGGCGACCTGACCGCCCAGGTCGAGCGCTGGACGGTCTGGTTCGGCTGCCGCCGAGCCATCCCCGTCGGCGACGTTGGCGGTCTGCATGCCGGGGTGCTGGGGGTCGATGTTCCAGCTCACCAGGCGGCGCGGGTGGATGCGGATGAGATGCGAGCCGTCGGCCGCGACCTGCTCGGCGTCGCCCCGGATCTCCAGCATGCGCATGTTCGCCGCGCCCTCGCCGATCGCGTCGTCGACCACGAACGAGACCGCCGGGTTGACTCCGATGTTGCGGTATTTGGCCGAGCGCTCCAGATCGAAGCCGACGATGTCGATCGCGGAAAGATCGGCGTTGTAGCGGAATCCGACCGGCTTGTTCTGCGGGCTGCCACCCGGGGTTACCGTGGCCAGTCGGCCGCGGCTCTGACCGTTCAGGTAAGTCACGTAGATCTCGTCGAGTGGCATGAGAGCCTCCTGCGCCGTGCGGACAGCACCACCCTAGGGGTGGTGGCCGCATCCTTGTTTTGGGGCGGCTTTCATAGCTAAATCCTGGTATGGGACCGGTGTGGCTCGGCATGCGCGCGGAACTGCGCCTGCGCTGGCCTGCCATGGTGGGACTGGCGCTGCTGCTTGGCCTGGTCGCGGGAGTGGCGCTGACGGCCGCGGCGGGCGCCCGGCGCACCGAAACCGCGTATCCGCGGCTGTTGCGCTGGGCCAACGCCGCCCAGGTTGACGTCATGCCTTACTCGGGCGAACCTACCCCGGCGTATTTCGCTGCCATGGCCCGGCTGCCGGAGGTGGCGTCGATCTCCACGGCGGTCCTGTACAACGTGGTGCTCCCGGCGCGCCACGGTCCGCCGCAGACCTTAGTGCAGACGCTGGCCAGTCCCGATCGCGCGCTCGGTGCCTCGGCCGACAGGGTCAAGATCCTGCAGGGCCGAATGTTCGGGCCCGCGTCGGTCGGCGAGGCCGTCATCGACCCGGAGCTCGCCAGGCTGGAGGGCCTGCGGCCGGGCGACACACTGCGGCTGCTCGGGGAGCGGGAGAACCCCAAGACCCAGTCGCCTGATGTGCGGCTGGCCGTGCCGCTGGACTTCAAGGTGTCGGCGATCGGGGTATTCGACAACCAGGTCGTGCCGGACACCACCGCCGATGGCGAGCCGATGGCGTTGCTGAGCCCGTCGTTCGCTGCCACGCGGCTGGCCGGGTCGATCACGTACGGACCCCAGGCCGGAGTGCGCCTCAAGCCGGGCGCGAGCCTGGCCGCGTTCCTCCGCGCCGCTGCCGTGCTGGCGAAAAAGTATCCGGAAACAGGCGGGAGCATCGACGTCGACAACCTGTCCGACCGGGTCGCCGCCACCCAGCGGGCCATCAGGCCGGAGGCTGTCGCGCTGGCCGCGTTCGCGGCGCTGGTCGCGCTCATCGCGCTGGCCCTGGTCGGCCAGTTGCTCGTCCGACAGCTGACCGTCGACGCCGCGGAATACCCGATCTGGCGTGCCCTCGGCATGACCCGCGGCAAGCTCGTCGGCCTCTCGGTAATGCGGCTGGCCGCCGTGACCGTCGCCGGAGGCGTGCTGGCGGTCGCCGCGGCGATCGCGGCCTCCCCGCTGATGCCGATCGGGCCGGCCCGCCTGGCCGAGCCGGATCCGGGGATCGATGTGAACCTGGCAATCCTTGGCGTCGGCTTCGCGGCCACGGTCCTGCTGCCGCTGGCGTTGCTGCTGCCCGGCGTCTTTCGGGCGGCTGCGCGGGCTCCCGGTCCGCTGGGCGTGGCCGAGCCGGCGGCACCGGCGCGGCCGTCGCGGCTGGGGTCGGCCCTCGGCCTGGCCGGGTCGGTGCCCGGGGCCGCGGGAGTGCGGATGGCGTTCGAGCCTGGCCGCGGCCGGACCGCGGTGCCCGTGCGCAGCGCGCTGGTGGGCACCACCGTGGCGATCACGGCCGTGGTTGCCGCGATGGTCTTCGGCACCAGCATGATCGGCCTCGTCAGCACGCCGCACAGGTACGGGCAGAACTGGGATCAGGAACTGAACCTTGGGTTCACCGGCGTCTCGGCCGCGTTCGGCGCGAAGCTCATGTCCGCCGTGCCAGGGGTCACCGGTTACGCGGCCGGCGACAAGGGGCAGATCTCCGTCGACGGGAAGACCGTGCCGGCGACCGGCATCAGCCCGCGGCGTGGCAGCGGCTTCCTGACGTTGCTGGCAGGCCGGCAGCCAGCTGGGCCCGGCGAGATCGTTCTCGGCGCCCAGACCCTTCGCGCCGTCCGCCGCCAAGTGGGGCAGACCGTGCGGGTTTCTGTCTACGACATAGAAGGGGTGCCGGGACCGGAGCGCACCATGCGCGTCGTGGGCGAGGCCGTCTTCCCCTCGTTCGGCCTCCAAGGCCTGGCGGCCACGGATCTGGGCAGCGGGGCGCTGGTGTCAGCCTCGCTGCTGTCGTACCCGGAGCCGGTGACCGGCTGTTCCGCCAGCGAGACGTGCTACAGCTTCTTCCTGCTTCGCTACCGGCCGGGAACCAACCTGAACGCGGCCGCGACCCGGCTGACCGCGGCGGTCACCGCGGCGGGCTGCCCGCCGCTGGTCTGCTCGGTGGTCGGCGACCAGCGGCCGGGCGACATCCAGGACTATGCCGGGGTCCGGGACACCCCGCTGATACTGGGCGCTGTGCTTGCCCTGCTCGCTGTCGGCACGCTCGCGCACGTGCTGCTGACCGGGGTACGCCGGCGCCGCCGCGACCTCGCCGTGCTCAAGACCCTCGGCCTGACCCGGGCGCAGCTGCTGCGGGTGGTGTCCTGGCAGGCCAGCGCGCTGGCCGCGGCGGCTCTCGTCGTCGGCCTGCCGCTCGGCATCCTGGTTGGCCGCTGGTCCTGGAACCTGTTCGCCGGTTCGGCCGGGGTGGCGCCCGACGCCGACGTCCCGGTGCTGCTGGTGCTGGTCGCGATCCCCGCCGTCCTCGTGCTGGCGAACCTCATCGCCGCTGGTCCTGGATGGGCGGCGGCCCGGCTCCGGCCAGCGCTGGTCTTGCGCAGCGAGTAGGCCGAGCTGGGGCGGTGCGCGGGAGGGCAGGGTTTCCCCCGCCCGTTCACCCTCCCGCGCACCGCGCGGGACAGGGCAGCGGCCCGCCGCAAAGCGGGCCGCCAGCCCTTGGGCCATGGGCTACAGAAAGGACTTCCGCAGCGCGGCAACCGGAATATGGGGCCAGCGCAGGGGGACGCCTGACCGGCGCGGCGGATCCGCGAGTGTCTTCATCGACCCCGTTGGCGGATGGCCCGCCCAGACAGAACTTCCCCGTAATTCGCCCCGTGCTGAACTGCTATCAATTTACATCAAATCACCGCTGATGAGCCGGTTATTACGCAAAGGCGGCCAGCCATGTGTACTGCCCGGCCATAGTGATCTGTCCCGGCCGTTACGCCGGGTTGACGCGGGCGGGCCACGGCTGCGGCTCTGGGCTGGCATCATCCAATCTTGTCCACCGTCCGGGGTGCCCGGCAGCGCTCCTGGCCGTTGGCGCAGAATTGGGTTTTCCGCTGCAGAGGGGTGGTGCGCATGCAGCCAGGGCCAGGGCCGCAGCGACGGCCGCTGAAACGCCATGACAGCCACTTGGCGGAGCAGATGGTGGAGCGGGCGGCCGAACTGGCCAGGGACTCCCACGCGCGGACCCGGCATGCCGCGGTGCTCGTGCAGGACGGCAGCATGCTCGCCTGGGGGACCAACGGGGTTCCGTTTCCCGGCGAAGATCACTGCTACTGCAAGGTGGGCGAGCTCGGCCAGCACGACCAGTGCCGGACCCACGCGGAGCAGCGGGCGATCTCGCTCGCGCGCGACGGCGACGGCTGGCGGAAGCTGCTGGGGTCGACGCTGATCTACGTGCGGCTCGCGCCTGACGACGCGGTGCGGCTGGACGAGCCGCACTACTGCCCGAGGTGCAGCAGGCTGGCGATGTCACTCGGCGTGGGCGAGTGGATCTTCGCGTTGACGGACGGGCTGGTCAGCTACTCCGCCACCGACTACGACGAGATGGCGCAGCTCCGCTGGTAACAGGCGAAGGGAGCAAATCATGGCGATCGCGACGATCAACCCGGCTACCGGCGAGACCGTGAAGACCTATGCCGAGATGAGCGAGGAGGACGTCGAGCGCTGCCTGGCCGCCGCCGCTGCGGCGCACGCCGGTTACCGCCTGACCAGCTTCGAGGAGCGGGCCGGCTGGATGCGCCAGGCCGCCGGCATCCTCGACGCCGAGCAGGACCAGATCGCGGCGATGATGACCACCGAGATGGGCAAGACGCTGGCCGCCGCCAAGCAGGAGGTCGCCAAGTGCGCCGCCACCTGCCGCTACTACGCCGAGCACGCCGCGGGTTTTCTTGCCGACGAGCCAGCCGACGCCGAGGCCGTCGGGGCCAGCCGGGCATACGTCACGTTCCAGTCACTCGGCCCGGTGCTGGCGATCATGCCGTGGAACTTCCCGCTATGGCAGGCGATGCGGTTCGCGGTGCCGGGCCTGATGGCCGGGAACGTCGGGCTGCTCAAGCACGCGTCGAACGTGCCGCAGACCGCGCTGTTCATGCAGGACCTGTTCGCGCGGGCGGGCTTCCCGCCCGGGACGTTCCAGACCCTGCTCGTCGGATCCGCGCGGGTCGAGGCGATCCTGCGCGACAGGCGGGTGACGGCGGCCACGCTCACCGGGTCGGGGCCGGCCGGGCAGTCGGTGGCCGCGATCGCCGGCAGCGAGATCAAGAAGGTCGTGCTGGAACTGGGCGGCAGCGACCCGTTCATCGTGATGCCGTCGGCCGGCCTTCAGGCTGCTGCGGAGGTCGCCGCGTTCGCGCGGCTCATCAACAACGGCCAGTCGTGCATCGCGGCCAAGCGGTTCATCGTCCACGACGCGGTCTACGACGAGTTCGAGCGGCTGTTCACCGAGCAGATGGCGGGCAAGGTGGTCGGGGATCCGATGGCCGGCGGCACCGACGTCGGCCCGCTGGCCTCGGAGCAGCAGCTTGACGACGTCGAGAAGCTCGTCGCCGACGCGGTCGCCAAGGGCGCGAAGGCGCTGTGCGGCGGCGCCGCACCCGACGGCCCCGGCTTCTACTACCCGCCGACGGTCCTGGCGGGCATCACCCCGGACATGCGCGTGCACGGCGAGGAGGTGTTCGGCCCGGTGGCCACGCTGTACCGGGTGCCGGACATCGACGCGGCGATCGAGCTCGCCAACGGCACCGAGTTCGGGCTCGGCGCGAACGCGTGGACCAACGACGAGGCGGAACAGGCCAGGTTCACCAGGGACCTCGTCGCCGGGATGGTGTTCATCAACGGCAACGTGACCTCCTACCCGCAGCTGCCGTTCGGCGGCGTGAAGACCTCCGGGTTCGGCCGGGAGCTGTTCGTCCAGGGCATCCGTGAGTTCTGCAACGTCAAGTCCGTCTGGGTCGGTGCGCCGCGCGGCTGACGCCGCCAGGTGGTATGGCTTGAGCCGGCGGAACGCCGCCAGGGGAGGCAGGATGCTGGGTACCCGGCCGCTGGGCTCGTCGGGCCTGGACGTCTCGGTGATGTCGCTCGGCTCGTGGCGCACGTTCGAGCGGCTGCCCGCCGACGCCCGTATCGCGATCATGCGGGCGGCCCGCGACGAGGGCATCAACTTCTTCGACGATGCCCGCTACAACGACGAGACCGGCACCGCCCCGATCCCGACCGGGTACTCCGAGGTGGTGTTCGGCGAGCTGTTCCGCGGCGCGGGCGTGCCCCGCGACGAGGCCGTGGTGACCAACAAGCTGTGGTGGGAGTTCTGGCCGGAGCAGAGCGCCGCAGCCGAGCTGGATGAGTCGCTGCAGCGGATGGGGTTCGACTACATCGACGTGATCTACGCGAACCCGCCGCCGGAGGGCATGCCGGTCGCCGACCTCGTCGCGGCCACCGTCGGGCTCATCGGGTCGGGGAAGGCCCGCGCCTGGGGGCTGGTGAACTGGCACGCGCAGCAGGCCCAGCGGGCCGTCCAGGCCGCGTCCGACCTCGGTGTGGCGCAGCCGTGCGCGATCCAGCTTCCGTACAGCCTGGTCCGCCGCGACTGGGTGGAAGACCCGGAGATGGCCCGGGTGCTCGACGCCTCGGGCGCGGGCCTGATCGCCTCGTTCAGCCTGGCCGGGGGCGTGCTGTCCGGCAAGTACCTGACCGGCCCGGCCGCCGGGCGCGCCGCGGGGACGCTGGACGACCCCAGGATCGCCCCGGCCGCCACTGCTGCCCGCGATCTCGCCAGCCTGGCCGCCCGGCTCGGCACCACCCCGGCGACGCTGGCGCTGGCCTTCCCGTTCACGCACCCGGCCCTCGCCAGCGTGCTGTTCGGCGCCACCAGCCCGGAGCAAGTCCGGGCCGACTGCGCCGCGGCCGGCCTGTCTGACCACCTTGGCCCGGATGATCTCGCGGAACTCCGCCGCATCGGCGCCCGCGATGAAACGCGATGAGGTGGCCCCGCGCCGGCGGGAATACCGAAATCCGGGCGGCGGTTGCCAGCGAGCGTGACAGCACCGTCGGATGAGCGCGAAGACGTACAGTTCTGGTTCGACCCACTGTGCCCGTGGGCCTGGATCACCTCCCGCTGGATGCTGGAGGTCGAGCAGGTCAGGCCGGTGCGGACGGACTGGCGGATCATGTCGCTGGCCTACCTGAACCTGGTCCAGCACGAGGGCAAGGACCTGAGCCCCGAGTACCTGGAGCGGATGGCCCAGGCCTGGGGACCGATCCGCGTGGTGGCGGCGGCCGCAAAGGAACGCGGCAACGACGTCCTGGGGCCGATCTACACCGCCATCGGCACGCGGTTCCACAACCAGGGCCGCCGGGAAGACCCGGCCGTGATCACGGAGGCGCTGGAGGAGGTGGGTCTGCCCGCGTCGCTGGCCAGCGCGGCCGAGAGCGACGAGTTCGACGAGCAGATCAAGGCCTCGCACCACGAGGCCTTCGACCAGATCGGGATCGACGTGGGAACCCCGGTCATCCGGGTCCGCGGCAACCCCATCTTCGGTCCGGTGATCACGCCCGCGCCCAGGGGCGAGGCGGCCGGGCGGCTGTGGGACGGCGTGGTGCTGGTGACCGAGGCCGACGGGTTCTTCGAGCTCAAGCGGACCAGGGACCGCAAGCCGTCGTTCGAGTAACGGCCGCTGTCAGGCGCCAGTTTCGGACGTCTGCCGGGTCACCAGGCCGGTCTCGTAGGCCAGGACGACGGCCTGGACCCGGTCGCGCAGCCCGAGCTTGGTCAGGATCCGGGCGACGTGGGTCTTCACCGTGGCTTCGCTCAGGGTGAGGGACGCGGCCAGTTCGGCGTTGCTCATGCCGCGGGCGATCAGCCCCAGCACCTCCAGCTCCCGCGGCGTCAGCACGGACAGGTCACGGCCCGGTGCGCCCGCTGCCATCCCAGGGCGCGGCGCGAAGCGCTCGACCAGGCGGCGGGTGATGGACGGGGCCAGCAACGCGTCGCCGGTCCGCACCAGCTGGACGGCGGCGATCAGGTGCTCCGGCGATACGTCCTTGAGCAGGAAGCCGCTCGCCCCGGCGGCCAGCGCCGCGTACACGTACTGGTCGAGGTCGAACGTGGTGAGGATGATGATCCGGACGCCCTCGGCGGATCCGTCCGGCTCTGCGGGCGCGGACTCACCAGACCTCGCGGCGCCGAGGATCCGCCGGGTGGCCTCCAGGCCATCCAGCTCCGGCATGCGGATGTCCATCAGCACGACATCCGGCCGGTGCTTGCGCACCGCGGCGACCGCTTCCCTGCCGTTCGCGGCCTCGGCCACGACCGGGATTCCGGCCGAGTTGAGGATCAGCCGGAACCCGCGCCGCACCAGCGTCTGGTCATCCGCGATGACCACCCGAGGCTGATCCTGATCATCCGCGGAACCCGGAGTGCTCACGCGGGGACGCCCTCGATACAGACCGGTTCCGCGGCCGGTTCCAGCGGAATCGTCGCCCGCACCCGCCATCCGCCGCCGGGCCGGGGCCCGACCTCCAGCGACCCCCCGTAGATCGCGATCCGCTCCCGCAGCCCGATGAGCCCCCGCCCGGTTCCGCCGGCCGAGGGGCCGGAATCCCCGGCCACGTTGGACACGTCGATGATCAGGTCATGCGGCCGGTACTCGATGCGCACCTGCGCCCGAGCCCCGTCCGCGTGCTTGATCACATTCGTCAGTGCCTCCTGCACCACCCGGTAGGCGGCGAGGTCGGGGCCTTGAGACAACCCGCGCTGAGTGCCTGTTACGCGTAGCTCCACCGCCAGTCCGGCCGACCGGACCCGGTCGACCAGGGCCGGAACCTCGTCCAGGCCGGGCTGTGGCCGGAGCGCACCCTGGTCTTCGGGCCCGTCAAGCTCCGGCGCGCCCGAGGGGGCCAGCAGGCCCAGCAGGTGCCGCAGCTCGGTCATGGCGGTCCGGCCGCTGGCCTCGATCGCCAGCATGGCTTCACGGGCGTCGCCGGGGGAGCTGTCGAGCACCCGGCGGCCCGCGCCGGCCTGGACCACCATCACGCTGACGTTGTGGGTCACCACGTCGTGCAGCTCGGCCGCGATCCTGGTCCGCTCCTCCTCGACGGCGCGCCGGGTCACCTCCAGGTGCTCGGCCTCCGCCCGGCGCAACTCCGCCGCTGATTCCCCGGCCCGCTGCCGCCAGTTCCGCATCATGTAGCCGAAGGCCACGGTCAGCAGCAGCACCAGGAGCGGCGCGAGCCGCGCGGGTATCTGCGGGCCGATCTTCGGGTAGTCGAGCGTGACGACCGCCGCCCCGGCCGCCAGGCAGCCCAGCGCGGCCGGACGGTTCCGGCTGTAGACGACCGCGAAGTACGCGGCGAACACCGCGGCCGCGATCGTGACCGCGGTCGTGTACCGGGTCGTGGCGATGATCGCCAGCACGATCACGCAGAACGCGCTGGCCGGATACGTCCGCCGGAACGCGAGCGGGGCGGTCGTCAGCACGACGCCGGCCATGGCCAGGGACGGCACCGCGGGCAGGTGCGCCGCCGTGGCAAGCATCGGCAGGTGCGTGCCCAGCCCCGGGACGAGATAATGCGTCGCCCCGAGGGCCTTATGCGGAACCGCCGGGGGGATGCGTGGCGGGCGAGGTACGCGCTGTGGCCGCACCGTCACCACCGCGGGCAGGTAGCCCCCGATCGCGGCCACGATTGCCGCGATCGTGGCCGCCGCGGCTATGCAGACGTCAAGGACGTTGGAGGTGCCGCCCAGCACCCGCCGCCTCGACGCGGCACGGACGAGGGCCGCTGTCTTGCGGGCCCACCCGGCAAGCCGCCGCTGTTCCACCACCTGACCATTGTCAGCCCAGCGGATGCAAATACCATCGTCCGCTGCAGGTAACTGCTGTACATCTCTGGGATGAGGGGGTCCTGAGGCGGTACAGAAGTTGCCCCCGGCGGCCGACGTCCGGCCCCCCGCTTCGCTCGTACGGTCGCAGCATGAACGCACTCGTGCAGCTCACAGACGTAACAAAACGCTACGACAGCGACGCGGCGCCAGCGGTGGACCAGGTAAGCATCGCGATCGCGCAGGGCGAGGCCGTCTCGATCATGGGCCCGTCCGGCAGCGGGAAGTCCACCCTCCTCAACCTGATAGCCGGGCTGGACCGGCCGACCAGCGGTGAAGTCCGCGTCGGTGACCAGCGCGTCGACAAGCTCAGCGAGACCGGGGTGGCGCGGTTCCGGCGGCGCCAGGTCGGCATGATCTTCCAGTTCTTCAACCTGCTCGAGGACATGACCGTCGCCGACAACGTCATCCTGCCCGCCCAGCTCGCGGGCATGAAGACGAAGCCGGCGCGGGCCAGAACGGGCGAGCTGCTCACCGCGCTGCGGATCGAAAAGCACGCCGACGCCTACCCGGCCCGGCTGTCCGGCGGCCAGCGGCAGCGGGTCGCGATCGCCAGGGCGCTGGTGAACCGGCCGCCGCTGCTGATCGCGGACGAGCCGACCGGCGCGCTGGACTCGGCGACCGGAGAGGAGATCGGCGAGCTGCTGCTGGACCTGAACGAGTCCGGCCAGACGCTGATCCTGGTCACCCACAACCCCGACCTCGCCGCTAGGTACACCCACCGGGTCATCCAGCTCACCGACGGCCAAGTGACTGCCAGCAGCCCGATCGGGGCGCAGCGATGAAAGCGATCCCGGCCATCCGGGCCGCCCGCGGGGGCCTGTCCGGGAGGAAGGTCCAGGCCATCGTCATCGGGGTGGTGCTGCTGGTCTCCACCGCCGCCTCCACGCTCGCACTCAGCATGCTCGTCGACTCCAACACACCGTTCAACCACGCGTTCGCCAGGCAGCACGGCGCGCAGGTCGCCGCGACAGTCACCCGAGCCAGCGCCGCCGAACTCGGCGCAACCGCCCGCCTGACCGGAGTGACGGCTGCCGCCGGGCCGTTCCCGGAGACGACCGTCACGGTGAAGTCGCGGATCACCCCGGGCCCGCCCGGCGGGGGCCCGGGACCGGGCGGAGGCATCACGGTCACCCAGCCGCTGAACCTGGTCGGCCGCTCCGCACCCGGCGGTCCGCTCGACGACCTGGTCCTGACCAAGGGCCACTGGGCCACCGGCCCGGGGCAGGTCGTCTGGTCGGGGAATGCCCAGGGCCTGCAGCTGCCCCCCGGCAGCCAGGTCACGGTGGACGGCACGAACCAGCGCCTGACCGTCGTCGGCGTCGCCACCTCGATCACCAACACCGCGCAGGGCTGGGTGACGCCGTCCGAGATCGCCGCGCTCGAGAGCAAGGGCGCGCCCGCCGCCGACCAGATGCTGTACCGCTTCGCCAGCGCGGGCGGCACCGCACAGGTCAACGCGGACATCAGTGAAGTCAGCGGCGCCCTGCCGCGCGGTGACCTGGCCGGCGCGCAGTCCTACCTGACCGCCAAGCTGCAGGCCGCCAGCGGGATCGCGCCATGGGTGCCGTTCATCGTCGCGTTCGGCCTGATCGGGCTTGTGATGTCGGTGCTGATCGTGGCCAACGTGGTCAGCGGCGCGGTGGTGGCCGGGACCCGGCGGATCGGCGTGCTGAAGTCGATCGGGTTCTCCCCGGCGCAAGTGGTCGCGGCGTACGTGATCCAGGTGGCGGTCCCGGCGCTGATCGGCTGCGTCGTCGGTGTGGCCGCGGGCAACCTGCTCGCCGAGCCGCTGCTCAGCCAGCAGGCCCAGGTCTACGGCGTCGGTCGGCTCGCCGTCCCGTTCTGGGTCGACTTCGCGGTCCCGCTGGCCATGCTCGCCCTGGCCGTCCTGGCGGCGGTCGTGCTGGCCGTGCGCGCCGGGCGGATGAGCGCGACGGCCGCGATCGCGACCGGCCGCGCGCCCCGGCCCCGGCACGGCTACCTGGCCCACCGCCTGCTCGGTCGGCTGAGCGGCCTGCCCCGGCCGGTGACGATCGGCCTGGCCAGCCCGTTTGCGCGACCCACCCGCACGGCGGTAACCCTGATCGCGGTGCTGGCCGGGGGAGTGGCCGTGACGTTCGCGCTCGGCCTCGCTACCTCGCTGAGCATGGTGTACGCGAGCCTGAACCACTCTGCGGCCGAGCCGGTGCAGATACCGCTCACGGGGGTGAGCAGCGGGCCCGGCGGAGGTACCCGGGTCACCATAAGTGCCGGCGCCGCGCCGAGCCTGGCGACGCAGGAGCACACCGCGCAGGCAGCGCTCGACGCCCAGCCAGGCACGGCGCACTACACCGCCGAGGCCGACGGCCAGATCAGCCTGCTCGGCCTGTCGGAGCCGCTCAGCCTCATCGGCTTCACCGGCAACGCGAGCTGGACCGGCTACGCCATGATCAGCGGGCACTGGTACGACGGCCCGCATCAGGTGGACGTCAACACTGCGTTCCTCACCGAGACCGGCGCGGCCGTCGGTGACCGCTACGCGCTCGCCTCGGACGGCCGGCGCACGACGGTCACGATCGCCGGCGAAGTCTTCGACCCGCAGGGCAGCACGCCGGAGATGTTCGGCGCCCGGTCCACGTTCACTCCCGTCGATCCCCGGCTGGAACCGGACCAGTACGACGTGGCGGTCAAGCCGGGCAACAGCCTCAGCACGTACGTGAACGCGCTGGAGAAGGCGATCGGCCAGCAGGACCCGGTGATCCTGAACAACCGCAACTCGTCCTCGTACGCGATCATCATTGGCCTGATCACCACGATGACGCTGCTGCTCGCGGCCGTCGCGGCGCTCGGCGTGCTGAACACGGTTGTGCTGCAGACCCGGGAGCGCGTCCACGACCTGGGTGTGTTCAAGGCGGTCGGCATGACGCCGCGGCAGACGATCGCGATGGTGGTGTGCTCGGCCGCGGGCGTCGGCCTGCTGGCGGGTGTGATCGCGGTCCCGATCGGCGTCGCGCTGCACCGCTACGTCCTGCCGATCATGGGGAACGCGGCCCAGACCGGCATCCCGGCCGCGTTTCTCAACGTCTACCATCCGGCCGAACTGGTCTTGCTCGCCCTGGCGGGCCTGGCCATCGCGGTGATCGGCGCGCTGCCCCCGGCGGGCTGGGCGGCCGAGACCCGCACCGCGTCCGCGCTGCGCGCGGAGTAGCGGGCACTATGATCCCCGGACGCCGTGCCGGTGCGACGATGGGCGAATGATTACCGCGGATGACATCGACACCCTGCTCTTCGACGTCCTCGGCACGGTGGTGGATGAAGCGGGATCGATGCAGGCCGAGGTGGCGACGGCGCTAGGCCAGGCCGACGACAGCGCGCAGGCTGAGGCGCTGGCGGCGGCCTGGCTGCGGCGTGCCTCAGCTCTCGTAACCTCGATCTGCGAGGGCTCGCCGTGGCGGTCCACCGACGACGTCAACGCGGAGGCGCTGGCCGAGGTGCTCCATGACGGTCCAGCGCTGCCGGAACCTGCTGTCCGTCACCTCGCGCTGGCGGGACACCGGCTCAGGCCGTTTCCCGACGCGGTGACGGCGCTCCGCGGGCTCGCCGGGCGATTCACGATCGTGGCGCTGTCGAATGGCAATCTCTCCTTGCTGACGGACCTGTTCACGGGCGCCGGGCTCACGTGGCACGGCGTGCTCTCCGGCGAGATGCTGCACGCCTATAAGCCCGATCCCGCCGTCTACCGGTTCGCGCTGGACCGGCTGGCGCTCGACCCACGGCGGACCCTCATGGTTGCCGCCCATGCCTGGGACCTGCGCGCTGCCGCAGGCTTTGGGCTGCGCACTGCCTTCATACAGCGCGCGGGTGAGGACGAGCCGGAGCCGTCGGACGCATTCGATCTCGAGGTTCCCGACCTGGCTGCCCTCGCCGCCCGCCTGCTGGCGTAGCGGCGCGCAGCCGGCGGGCCGCGAAGCCATCGCCTCAGGCGGCGCGCCGGCGGACCAGCCATACGGTCGCGATGATGAGCAGCAGGGAGAGCGCCAGCAGCCAGCCGCCCTCGATGAACTGGAACGTCCAGAACCGGCTGGCCGGCTGATAGCTCGTCATCTGCGTGAAGCCATGCTGGACGAGGTACTGCACCGGGTTGACGTGGCCGCCCCGGGACGAGCCTTGGCCTTGGAACGCGCCGGGGCTCGACGCCTTCACGCCCACCGCCTGGAGAACCTGGTTGAGCGCGGACAGGCCGACCGGCTTGCCGCCCCTGGCCCACCACTGGCTGATCACCCAGGCGGAACCGGGCACGTTGGGGTTGGCGGTGACCAGCGGCGCCTGGTAGTGCTGGCGCAGGTAAGTCCCGGTCACGAACGCGAGCCCGGCCCACGCGACTATGGTGGCGGCCATCGCGGGGACGACCCGGCGGATGAGCACGCCGGCCACGGCGCCGATGGTGAACGCGGCCAGCGTCCAGGCGGCGAACGCGATACCGCGCAGGTCGAACACGGTGGAACCGAGCGGGGTCTGGTCGCCTGACGCGAAGAACGGCTGGTAGTACCACGAGAACATCAGGCTGAACGCCACGGCCGCGGCCGCGACCGCGACCGCGAGCAGCGCCAGCTTGGCGGCGGCCCAGCGCCACCGGCCGAAGCCCTGGGTCCACGCGTACCGGAACGTGCCGCTCTCCAGTTCTCTGGCCAGCACCGGCGCCCCGGCGAACGCGCCGATCAGCGCGGCCGTCACCTGCAGCAGGGCTGCGACGATTCCGGCCTGGAACACGTAGCTGCCGGTGTTGAAAGTGTTGGCCAGGTTCTGGCAGACCGACGAGCTGGCCGGGTGGCACGCGGTAACGGCCGCGTGGGCGCTGCGGATCGGCAGGCCCTCGATCAGCAGGTACAGGGCCAGCACGCCAAGGAACGCGGCCACTCCGGCGATGGCGAGCCGGTGCTGCCGCCAGGTGACCCAGGCCATCCGCCGCCACGGCACCGGCCTCAGGCCTCTGCCCCGTCCCGGCTGCGCGGGCTTGGTGAGCACGGTCATGTCGTTACCTCCGAAAGCGTCAGGCCGCGCGGCGGCGGATCAGCCAGATGGCCGCGGCGATGAGCAGGAGCGAGAGCACGAGCAGCCAGCCGCCCTCGATGAACTGGAAGTGCCAGTACCGGGTGCCGGGCTCGTAGGTCGTCCACTGGCTGTAGCCGGGCTGAGGGTGGTTAAGGAGCGCGATGATCTTGTTCTCGCTGGTAACGGTTTTGCCGTTCGGCCCGGTCCACCATTGGCTGATCAACCAGGGGGAGACCCCGGGAGCGCCACGGCCGCCGTTGCGGACGCTCAGCGGAGCCTGGTAAAGCCGCCGCAGGTACAGGCTGGTGACCAGCAGCAGTCCGGCCCAGGCGGCCATGGCGGCGGCGATCGCGGGGACAACCTTGCGGATGAGCACGCCGGCCAGGGTGCCGATGGCGAATGCGGCAAGCGTCCAGGCGGCGAACGCGATCCCGGTCAGTTCGAAGTACTGAGGGCCGAACGCGCTGTCCCCGGTGGCGAAGAACGGGTAGTAGAACCATCCGAACAGCTGGCTGAGCGCCGCGGCGGCGGCGGTGACCATCACCGCTGGCAGCGCGAGGCGGGCCAGCGCCCACCTGGTCCGCCCGGCGCCCTGGGTCCAGGCGAACCGGAACGTGCCGACCTCCAGCTCCCGGGCCAGGATCGGTGCCCCGGCGAACGCCCCGATCAGCACCGGAACCGCCATCAGCACGGCCGCCGTGCTCTCGCCCCAGACGTGGTAGCCGCCGAACAGCATCAAGGCGATGCCGCAGGTATGCGAAAGGCGACCCCCCAATTGCGGGCAGGACGCCACGCTGGCGTAGCCGCTGCGGACCCGCAGCCCCATGATCAGCAGGTAGGCGGCAAGCACGCCGAGGAAGACGGCGGCGCCGACCACCGAGAACCGGTACTGCCGCCAGCTCACCCAGCCCAGCCGCCGCCACGGCACCGGCCGCAGGCTCTTGTCGTGTCCCGGCTGCGCGGGCGTAAGCACGGTCATCTCGTTACCTCCGAATGCTTCAGGCCGCGTGGCGGCGGACGAGCCAGATGGTGGCGGCGATGAGCAGCACCGACAGCGCGAGCAGCCAGCCGCCCTCGATCCACTGGAACGGCCAGAACCGGCTGGCCGGCTGATAGCTCGTCAGTTGCGTAAAGCCGTGATGCAGGAGATACGTTGGCGCTGAGCGCCAGGCGCCGCCCGGCCCGAAGGCAGCGCCGTTTCCTGAGGTCGGGCCGGACGCCGGGCCGGTCGGGCCGAATACGCCGGGCGCGACCTCTTGCGCGCCGATCTTCTGCAGAATCTGGCTCACGGCGGTGAGGCTGACCGGCTTGCCGTGCAGGATCCACCGCTGGCTGATCACCCAGGCAGCAGAGGGCAGGTTGAAGCCTCTGGTCACCAACGGCGTCTCGTAGTGCGGGCGCAGGAACACACCGGTGACAACGGCGAGCCCGCTCCACGCGGCAAGGGTGGCGAACATGGCGGGGAGGACCCGGCGGACCAGGATGCCGGCCAGTACGCCAATCGCGAAGGCGACCAGCGCCCACCCGGCGAACGCCACCCCGCGCAGGTCGAAGGTAATGGCCATGAGCGGGCTGAGGCCCTGGGGCACGCCGATGATCGGCTCGTAGCACCAGGAGAAGAGGAAACCGAACGCTCCGGCCAGGACCGTGACCGCGACCGCGATCTGCGCCAGCTTCGCCGCGGCCCAGCGCTCCCGCCCGAAACCCTGGGTCCAGGTGTACCGGAAGGTGCCGGTCTCCAGTTCCCTCGCCAGCACTGGGGCTCCCACGAACGCTCCGATCAGGGCCGGGAGTATCTGGAACAGGGCCGCGATCGGCGTCAACGTCACCTTAGTCTGGCTCATTGTGAACATTTCGCCCATAGCGGGCACTTCATGGCGTATGTGCATACCGGTGATGTACAGGTACAGACCCGCCGCGCCGAGCACCGCGGCGAGACCGGCCAACGTGGACCGGTGCTGCCGCCAGCTGACCCAGGCCATTCCCCGCCACGGCACCGGCCGCAGCCTTGCCTCCGGGGCTGGCTGTGCGGGTGTGGCCATCGCGGTCATCTCGCCACCTCCGTCGGCGCCGCGTTGTTGGTGCGCGCCGGGCCGGGAAGCGCGCCGGCACCGGGCTCGCGCAGGTAAGCCAGTACGAGTTCCTCCAGGCTGACCGGGTGCGCCTCCCAGCCGGGCGGCACCGAGTCGGCCGGCCCGCTGGTCCGCACCAGCAGGTGAGCCTGTGCCTCGGCGCGCCGTTCGTGGACCACCCTCAGTTCCTCATGCGTGCGCGCATCGCTCGCCGGACCGGTCAGGATGCGGTGCGTGGAGAGCAGGCGGTCGACCTCGTCGGCCACCTGCACCCGCCCGTCCGACACCAGGATGAGATAGTCGGCCACCCGCTCCAGCTCTGCGAGCACGTGTGAGGACAGCACGACCGACATGCCATGCTCGGCCACCGTGGCCATGACCGTGGCCATGAAGTCGTGCCGGGCCAGCGGGTCGAGGTTCGCCAGCGGTTCGTCGAGAACGAGCAGCCGCGGCCGCCTGGCCAGGGCAAGGGTCAGCGCGAGCTGCGCCTGCTGGCCGCCGGAAAGCTTTCCGGCCTTCCGCTTCAGCGGGATGCCGAGTTCGCCCAGCCGGGCCAGCGCGTATCCCTGGTCGAAGTCGTGGTTGAGGTTGCGCGTCAGGTGCAGCATGTCGGCGACGGACAGGGGCTTGTACAGCGGCATGTCCTGGGCGACGAACGCGATGCCGTCCAGCGCGGCCGGCGACCCCGCTGGCACGCCGCCCAGCACGGTTACGACGCCCACGGTCGGCGTTGCCAGGCCGACAGCCAGGTTCAGCAGAGTGGTCTTACCCGCGCCGTTCGGTCCGACCAGCGCGGCGACGTGCCCAGCGGGAATCGCGAGCGAGCACTCGCGCAGCGCCCAGGTCTGGTGGTAGCGCTTGCCCAGGCCGCTGGCCTCGATGACGTTCATGCGACGCCCTCCGTTCCCGTACTGGCACCGCCGCGGCCTTCACGATTGCCGCCGCGGCGATCAAAGAAATCCCGCAACGCGCTGCTGAACAGGGCGACGATTCCGTCTTCGTCCAGCCCAGCTCCGTCGGCGGAGGCGAGCCACACGAGCAGCGAACGGCGCAGCGTGGCGAGCTCCGGCAGCGCGACCTGGCTGAGGGTGGCCTCGATGAACGTGCCCTGGCCGGCAGGCCCGCGGCCAGGCCCTTGTTCTCCAGGTCGCGGTAGGCCTTGAGTACCGTGTTCGGGTTGATCGCCAGCGAGGCGACCACGTCCCTCACCTTGGGCAGCTGATCGCCGGGCTTGAGGTAGCCCAGCCGCAGCGCGTGCTCGACCTGCTGGACAAGCTGCAGGTACGTCGGCACTCCGGATGCCGCGTCGAGCCGGAATTCGATCGGCGACCTTGATCTGCGCTGCCCGTCCGGCGGCGTTTTCCCCTCGCCGCCCCCGCCGGGCGAGGAGGCCGCTTCCGCGGCCGCCGGACCGCTGACCCCTTTATCTATAGTCATAGGACAAGGTTACAGGGACCGGCTCAGCTGTCAAGGCGCACAGCGGCCACACGGGATCCGGTCGGTTACGCTTGAAGCATGGACACCGAGCACGTGCCCGTGCGGGTGGCGCCGTATCAGGCCCGCCCCGGCCGCCGCGTGCTCGTTGCGCTTGACCTGGCGGACCTGCGGGGCCCGGTGAGCGGCACGGTCGAGCTGCCGCTCCGGTTGTTCTGGTCGGGTGCCGGGCGGACGTTCGATCTTGCCGACCCGGGCACGCGCCAGTGGGTCTATGAGACCGTGCTTCAGGGTGCCTCCCGGCCAGACGATCTCACCGGATTCCTGAACGGCGACACGCTGGTCGCGTTGTGGCCGCAGCTGTTTCTGCCTAGGGGCGTCCGGATGGCCTGGGAAGACGAGCACCCGGTTCTGCGCGCTACCGCAGCCGCTGCCATCTGATGCCAATCAGCAAGCTGCACCGCGAGGTGGCCGCGGTCGCGTTAGGCGCGGCGTCTGAGCATGGCTTTGCCCTCGGTGGCGGCAATGCCCTGATCGCGTACGGTGTTGTCGACCGAATCACACAGGACGTCGACCTCTTCACCGACGACGAGCACGGCGTCGAGGCCGCCGCCGATGCTGTGGAAGCCGCGCTGCAGGCAGCGGGATTCGAGACAGAGCGCGATGACAAGGCCGCCGGCCTCTCCGAAATCTTCGAGGGGATGGGCGAAGGGCTGGCAGAGTGGACGGTCACCGCGCCAGGCGGGCAGCAGATGATGCTGCAGATGGCCTACTTCGACCGGGTCAGCAGACCGGTGATCATGGACTTCGGCCCGGTCCTGGATCTCGAGGATGTGATCGCCGGCAAGGTGTGCGCGCTGGCCAGCCGGGCCGTGCCGCGGGACTACCTGGACACGGCCGCCGCTCTAAAACGCTATACCTCTGGTGAGCTGATCGGCTTGGCGCGGCGGCTTGACCCGGGCCTGACCGACCGGGATTTCACCGATGCTGGTCGCCGGCTTGACCGCGTAGACGACGGGTGGTTTGCGTCCCTCGGGCTCGGCCACCGCGAGATTGCTGAGATCCGGGAACGGTTCGCGGCTTGGCCTAGGGGCTAAGCGCGGCTCTAACGGATGCCGACGCCGGTGGTCAGGGTCTGACCGCGATCGCCAGCGCGACGAGATCGCCGCGGAACGTGAGCGGCATCCCAGGCTTATCCGTGGCCGTCGAGATCGGGGTGACCCAGTTTCTGCTGCCAACCCAGACCGTCTTGCCGTCCGGGGTGACCGCGATCGCGTAGGGGTCGCAGGCGACCCGGATCGGGCGTCCCCGCAGGTTTGTGGCGGTCGAGATCGGCGTCACCACGCCCGTCTGGCCGGTGCAGGTCACCGACGGCTTTTGCCTGGGCTCGCTGACGACGTACGCGGTGTTCCCGTTCGGGCTGAACGCCATGGCATAAACAAAACCGTTGATCTTGATTGGTTTCCCGGCCGTGCCTGTGGCCATCGAGACGGGGATCACGTCGGTTGTCTGAGTAATGCCGTAATTCACGAGGTAAAGAAGCTGCGCATCGGGCGCGACGTATACGCCGCCACCGCCATAGGTCGTGCCTACGCTCACCGGTTCGCCGGGCGTGTTCGTGGCTGTCGCGATCGGAATGATCTCGGCCTTTTTCTCGCTCGATGACTGGCCGAAGGCATACAAGGTGCTGCCGTCCGGGCTCATGACGAGCCCGACGGAGGCCGCACTCTGGATCTTGATCGCCTTCTCGCGCGTGTTCGTGGCCGTCGATATCGGGACGACAGTGGCCGGGCCCGTGTCTTTTGGGTTGAACCAGGTGGTATACAGGGTCTTGCCGTCCGGCGTGATCGCCATATCGTAGGGCCCACCCAGGCCCTGCCCGACCTTTATCGGCTTCTCGAGGGTGTTCGTGGCCGTCGCGATAGGAATGATCTCGTTTCCCCCGTCAGGGAGGACGTAGACGGTCTTCCCATTCGGCGTGATCACCATCTCCATTGGCACCTGGCGGCCAAACTCGATCGGTTTCCCTACCTTGTGCGTGACTGCCGATACCGGTATGACCGCGTTGGGCTCGTCACCGCTGACGTAGATGGTCTTGCCGTTCGGTGTGATCGCCATGAACTGCCGGCCGCCCGGGAGCAAGATCTTCTTGCTGCGCAACTTCGTGGAGTTCGGAATCGCGTACAGGTTGCCCTCGCCACTCAGCACCCACGTTGTAACGGGGCCCGTCACCCTTGCCGGGCGGGCCGCCGGGGGGCCGGCCGTCCTGGCCGCAGCGACGGCGGCGGTGCCGATCAGGGCGACTGCGGCCACGCACGCCACGGTGCCCTGCGCACGCCGCCGGCGGCGCCGCTTGATGCCCGCGCGCAGCGAGTCCAGCGCCAGCGAGCCGATGGGCGGCTCGCCGGCGGTAGTGCGGTCCAGCAGGTCGCGCAGCCATTGCTCATCCATCTGAGGCTCTCATCGTCTCGTTCATCCCCTGCCGTGGGCCGGGTGGGCCGTCGCCCGCGGGAGCATCGGCGAGCAGGATCCGCAGCTTGTCCAGGGCGCGAGCACTCTGGCTCTTCACGTTGCCTGTCGAGCAGTCGAGCATGGTCGCGACCTGTTCCACGCTCAGGTCGGACCAGTAGCGCAGCACCACCACCGCACGGGCCTTGGGCGGGAGCGTGGCCAGGGCATTGAGGACCAGCAGGCGCACCTCGGGCGTCGGTGCGTGGACCGGACGCTCGGGCAGGGTATCGGTGAGGACCTCGCCGACCCGCTTGCGCCGTTTGTCCGCGAGGTAGGTGTTCACTAACGTGCGCGTCGCGTAGGCGTCCGCGGCGTCCTTTCGGTTAATGCGGCGCCAGGATGCGAACATCTTGACCAGAGTTGCCTGCGCGAGATCCTCGGCGGTGTGCCAGTCGCCGCACAGCAGGAACGCGGTTCGCCGCAGCCGCGGCGAGGTGATGGTCGCGAACTCGATGAACTCCTCCGCCGGTGTCACGTGGTCAGCGCCTCTCTAAGGCGGCACGGTTCAGTGAGGGCATGGCGACGCCCCTGTGCCCGACATGTCAACACACCTATAGATGCGCCGAGCCACGCATCCGGTTGCAATCAGCGTTGGACACCCTGAAAAGACAGGGACTTACGCCCAGCCCTTTGGTCAGGAGCGGCCGATGACCGGCTCGGCGAACCGGACCTCGCTGGGCGTGCGCGCCTGCAGGAAGTCGTAGTCGCATCCCTCCGGTGCCTGGGTGACGTGCTGGCGGTGCAGCAGCGGCCAGCCGCGCAGGTCGGTGACGGGCGGCAGCACCGGATCGCGGGCCGCGAGCTCCGCGGGGCCGACCTCGGCGGTCAGCTCGCCCGCCGCGGCGTCCAGGCTGATCACGTCGCCGTCCCGGAGCCGGGCCAGCGGGCCGCCGACGGCGCTCTCCGGGGCGACGTGCAGCACCACGGTGCCGAAGCTGGTGCCGCTCATCCGCGCGTCGCTGATCCGCAGCATGTCGGTGACGCCCTGATCGAGCAGCTTGCGCGGGATCGGGATCATGCCCCACTCCGGCATCGCGGCGCCGACGGGCCCGCACCCGGCGAGCACCAGCACCGAGTCCGGGGTGACGTCGAGCGCCGGGTCGTCGATCCGGTCGCGCATCTCGGTGTAGGAGTGGAACACGATGGCCCGCCCGCGGTGGCGCAGCAGCGCCGGGCTGGCGGCGGCGGTCTTGATCACGGCTCCGTCCGGAGCCAGGTTGCCGCGCACCACGGTGAACGTGGGCTCGCTGGTCACCGGGTTGTCGACCGGCCGGATCGCGCTGCCCTGGCGGCCGGCCCCGGCCAGCAGGTCGCCGAGCGGCGGCCCGGCCGCGGTGGGGACGGTCAGGTCGAGGTGCGGCGCGATCTCCGCGAGCAGCGCGGGAACGCCGCCGGCGGCTGCCAGGTCCGGCATCAGGCCGGCGCCGACCGGGCTGATGTCGGCGATCACCGGGACGGCCGCGCTGGCGTCGGCGAACCGCTGCAGCGGCAGCCGGATCGCGCGGCGGCCCGCGACCGCGCACAGGTGGATGATCGCGTTCGTGGACCCGCCGATGGCGGCCAGGGCCGCGATCGCGTTGCTGAAGCCCGCCCCGGTGAGCACCGCCGAGGGCCGGTGCCCGGCCGCGGCCATGGCCACGATCCGGCGCCCTGCGGCCTCGGCGCTGGCCGTCAGCCGTGGGTCGCCGGTTGCAGCCACTGCGGTGCCCGGCAGCATCATGCCCAGCGTCTCGGCCATGATCGCCATGGTGGACGCCGTGCCCATCGTGTTGCAGGCACCAAGGCCCTGCCCGAGGCACGTCTCCAGCCGGGCCCAGTCGGCGTCGCCGAGCCGCCCGGCGCGGCGCTCGTCGTCGTAACGCCACAGCGAGGTGCCGCTGCCGAGCCGCTCACCGCGGAACGTGACCGGGACGCGGAACCCGCCGGTGACCAGCAGCGCCGGGATGTCGGCACTGGCCAGCGCCATCAGGTAGGCCGGCACCGTCTTGTCGCAGTTGCCCAGCGCGACGATCCCGTCCAGCGGCTGCGACCTGATGGTCTCCTCGACCTCGATCGCCAGCAGGTTCCGGTACATCATCGCGGTAGGCGCCATCAGGTCCTCGCTGAGCGACATCACCGGGAACGCCAGCGGCAGCCCGCCCGCGGCCCGCACCCCGGCCCGCACCGCCTCGGCGAGCTCGGTGAGGCCGCGGTCGCACCGGTTCAGGTCGCTGGCGGTGCAGGCGATGCCGATCAGCGGGCGGCCCGTGCCCGCCTGGCGCAGCGCCGCGCGGTGGTTCAGCGCGACCTCGTCGTCGCCGGCCAGCCACGCGTCGCTGCGCACCGGTCAGCTCGCTGCTGTCACGGCGGGCTGGCCTTCCTGGTCATCCTCGCGGTAGCGCTCGGGCTTCATCCTGAAGAACGGCGCCCGCGTGATGGCCTTGGAAAGCAGCGCCAGCGGGATGCCGACCAGGAACAGCACCACAGCAATGATCTTGACCGGGGTTGCCGTGCCGGGCAGCGACTTGACGATCACGTACACCAGGACCGCGGCGCCGATCAGCGGCAGCAGCAGGCCCAGCGTGAACTCCCTGACGTCGCGGGTCAGCACGCCGCGGTAGTACCAGATGCTGTACAGCGAGATCACCACGTAGTAGCTGGCGAACAGCAGGCCGCCGGTGGAGTCGATGTACACGATCGTCTTCTGCAGGCTGGAGCTGGCCAGGTACAGGATCAGCGCGATGATCGGGATCACGCCCATCACGACCAGCCCGGCCACCGGGGTGCGGAACCTGCTCACCTTGCCGAGCCGCCTGGGCACGGTCTTGTCGCGTGACATGCCGAACATCACCCGGCTGCCGTCCACGATCTGCGACTGGATCGTGGTCGCGAACGAGGCGATCACGGCGAGCGCGACCAGGTCGACGAACACCTTGCCGGACAGCCGGCCTGCCAGGAACGGCAGCACGTTGCTGGCGTTCGCGGTGATCGCGCTGGCCGGTGCGAGGCCCTGCAGGCAGAAGAACAGGAAGATGACCCAGATGGTGCAGAACGTGATCGAGATCATCACCGACCTGCCTGGGTCCCTGGGGCGCTGCTGCTCGTCGCCGAGGTAGATGGGGGAGTCCCAGCCACCGAGCAGGAACGTCGCGATCACCACGCCGGCGATCAGCCCGGTGGAACCGCCGGGCGAATGCGACGTGGTAAACCACGACCAGCTCGGATGAGTGATGCCCGCGGCGTGCGAGCTCAGCTCCTTGGTCAGGCCCCAGATCGCGAGCGTGCCGATGATCAGGTACTCGCCGAGGATCACCCAGCCCTCGAACCGGATCGTGACCTTCACGCCGATGACGGCGATCGCGACCACGAGCAGGCAAATGATCGTGGCCACCACCCAGGTGAGCGGCTTGTTGTTGGTCTCGCCCGGCGCGATCAGGCTCAGCACCGTCGACCCGATCAGCGTGATGTTGCCGATGTTCGAGGTCAGCGCCGTCATCAGGATCAGGATGCCGACCGCGAAACCGATCACCGGGGACAGGCCCCTGGCGATCCAGGCCACCGGGGCGTCGGCCGATGCCTGCCACTTGTTCAGCCGGTGGTACGCCACCGAGCAGCACAGCATCGCCGCGCCGGCGACGAGCAGCGCGAGCGGCGACCCGAGCCCGGCGGCGCCGATCAGGGCCGCCATCGTGAGCGTGGTGGCGGCGGTTGGGGCCACGTTGGTGATGGAGGCGATCCAGTCACCGCGCAGACCGACCGACTTCTCGGCCAGTCCGGTGGAGGATGCGTCACTGCTGGCGGGGCTCGGCTCGGTGCTCATCGCGGCGGAACCTCTCTTCGCGGGAACGTTCCAGGTCGTCGTCTCGGGGGTTTCTCAGGTGCGCAGGATGGCGGGCCGGGGGACCGGCCCTGACGGGGTGCGGATGGTTAGCGACGGCCAGCCGGCGGTGTTGGAGACCGGCCGGGCGCCGCCGGGGGTGACCAGAAAGGTGTCTTCGGACTTGCCGCCGCGCACGGTCGGATTCCAGGCGAAGGCCGCGCCGGCTTGCACGGCCGATGCCGCCTCGGGGGTGCCGGGCACGACATCAAACTCGCGGGACAGGTAGCCGATCGGGCCGCCCTGCACGTGCTGGCGCCACTCGTCGGGCATGCCCAGGCCGGCGTAGGCGGCCTGGCCCGCCTCCAGGGCCTCCTGCCAGGTGCGGCCCGGGCGGGTCGCGTCGATCATGGCGGCCTCGACCGTGCAGGCGGCCAGGTGCCGCTGCGCCAGGTCGTCGGCTGGCGGGCCAGCGGCGGCGGTCCGCGAGCAAGCGATGTTCAGGCCACCGCGCACGCCGACGATGACGGCCAGGACGTCGCTCCCGGTCACCGCGCCGGTCGGCACCGGGTGGCGGAACGCGCGGCGCCGCTGCGCGCCGCCGACCAGCAGCACCGACGGCAGGATCCGGCGCTCCTCGAGAGCCGCGGCGATCCGCGCGGCCAGCTCGCACTCCCGTTCGGTGGGCTGCCAGGTGCGCAGCGTTCCCTCGAGGGCCGCCGCGCACTCGGCGCCGAGCTCGTCCAGGCGGTCCGCTTCGCCGGAGGTGAGCGGCATGCGGAGCGCCGCGAGCTCGCCGGGCAGCGGCGTGCCGGGCGCGGCGCCCCCGGCACCGTCGCTGGCGACGCGGGTTCCGGTCCCGGCCAGGTCGGCCGCGGCGCCGGCCAGGCCGCCCGGGTGATACCAGGGCACCGCGCACACCTCGAAGCCGAGGCCGACCGCGGCTTCCTCGGCGGCAAGCCGCGGCTCCTCGATGCTCGTGGTGATCAGGTGCGCCTCGGCGCCGGTGATCAGCGCCCAGACCAGGCCGGGCTCCTCGTTCCTGACCACCAGATCGGTCAGGCCGGCGGTCACCCACGCGACGCCGGGCTGGCTGGTGAACAGCGCGGCGTCGTGGCCGGAGGCGGCCAGCCAGCCGCGCACCCGGTCCAGCTTGGCCGCGATCTCGGCGGGCCGTCCCGCCTGCCCGCGGTCAGCCGGCGGCACTGCTGGCTCCCGCCGTCGGCTGGCTCGGCAGGCCCAGTCCCTCCGCCCCCGGCAGCGACTGAGCCAGGCCCGGGGCCAGCCGGTTCAGCCATTCCAGGGCCACCGCGGCGCGGTGCACCTTCTCTGCGGCGATCGCGGCGGCCTGATCGACGATGTGCAGCCCGCTGGGGTACAGGCCCGGGGCGTTGCGCAGCCCGAACTTCGCGTACAGCGGGGCACCGGCGCTGACCAGGTCACCTAGCTCCTGGCCGCGGACCACGCCGCCGAGCGCGTCGGACGACTCCACGTACAGGTCGAGCGGGACCGTGACCGCCGCACGCATCTCGGCAAGCTCAGCCACGGTCACGTCGGACGGGATGTTGATGGTTGAGGCGCCGAGCCCGGCCAGCACGGTCAGCGACACCGGGTTGGACGGCGCCATGCTGGCCGAGATCTTCCAGACCAGGCCGACCGGGAGCACGCCCTGTGCCTGCGCCTCGGTCAGCGTGCGGAGCAGGCCCAGGTCCGCGACCAGGAAGCTGCGGATCCCGGCTTCGGTCGCCCGGATCACGTCCTCGACCGCGTAGCGGAGCTGGCGCATGCCGCGCACCTGGTCGCCGTGCGCCCTGCCGTCGTCGGACCGGGCGTGCGCGCCGACCCCGAACCGTTCCCGCGGCCCAACGAACAGGCATACCTCGAGGCCCGCCTCATGCCCGGCGGCCGCCATGTCGCGCAGCTCGCTGTCCCGCAGCAGCATCGCGCCGCTGCCCTGGGAGACCCGGTTCACGGTGACGCCTTCGGTTTCGGCGGCGCGCAGCACGGCTTCGAGCACCCTCGGGCCCTCGACGCTCGGGATCTCTATCCGGAATGCCGCGCCATCGGGAAACCGGCGGAGCTGGGCGGGTGCGCCAGCCGGCCCGGGCGTGTCATCGCTCGGCACGCCCAGCGCGCCGAAGACCTGTGCGGGCCACCTCATCCGATTCTGCGCCCTCCCCGGACCTGCCCGCCCAGCTGTCGTGCGCGGCTGATACGCGAGCAGCGCTGCGCATGCTTTTCGGCAGAGCCGAATTAAGTTTTCAAGATACGAATATGACAGAGGAGGTGTCCCGGTTTGTCAAGGCCGCGAGCCGGGATTAACGGTGGTTGTGGCACTATTATTGTTGCTGGCCCTCATACCGGCAGGCAAGGTGTGTTTGACGATGTCGAGGCGGGCTGAGAGAGTGTTCGGCTGTGACGAATAGTCATCGTGCAGAAGAAATAGATGACGCCGGCACGTCGGCCGCGTCCGTGTCGGCATCCGCGCCTGTACCTGCGCCAGCGTCGGTGCCGGACGGCAAGTACCGGCTGCAGAGCGTCGAGCGGGCGCTGGACGCGCTGGAGTTCTTCGCGCTGGCGGGTCCGGAGGGTGTGACCCTGACCGAGCTCGCCGGGCAGCTTCACATCTCCAAGAGCAGCGCGTTTGCGCTGCTGCAGACGCTCATCGGGCGGGGCTTCGCCGCCGACTCGGGCACCAGGCAGAACCGCCGCTACCGGCTCGGCATGGCACTGGCCAAGCTCGGTGACGCGGCCGAGGCGCAGGCCCCGCTGGTGAACGTGGCCACGCCGATCCTGCGGTCGCTGACCAGCGAAACCGGGCTCACCACCCGGCTCGTGGTTCCCGATGGCCCTTACGCCGTGGTCATCGCGCGCGTCGACGCGCCGGGCTCGGTGCGCTTCGCCAGCCACCTCGGCAAGCGGGAATACCCGCACTGCACCTCGGCAGGCAAGGCGCTGCTCGCGGCGCTCCCGCCGGAGCGGGCCAGGGCGCTGGCCATGGAGGCCGGGATGCCGGCCCGGACCTCCCGCACGATCACCGACCCGGCCGCGCTGCTGCGCGACCTGGGCCTCGCTGCCGCGCGCGGCTACGCGATCGACGACGAGGAGGACGCCGACGGCGTGTTCTGCGTGGGCGCCGCCGTGCACGACCGCGCCGGGAAGTGCGTCGCCGCGATCAGCGGCACGGGACTCAAGCTGAACCGGCCGACCTGGCGGATGGACCAGCTGGGCACGGCGATCCGGGACGCGGCCGACCGGATCACCCTCACTCTCGGCGGCACCGCGTTCGCCGGTCGGCAGGCCAGGTAGGCCGGGGCCGCGACCCGGCACCGCACCGACCCGAAGGAGCCGCATGGGCACCAGCCGCGCACTCGTCATACCCGGGCCCGGCTCGATCGGCCTGCAGGACGTCGCCGCGGCGGAGCCCGGCCCCGGCGAGGTGGCGATCAGGCCCGTGTACGTCGGGATCTGCGGCACCGACCTGGAACTGCTGGCTGGCGACGTGGATCCCGCCTACGTCCGCTACCCGCTGGTGCCCGGGCACGAATGGTCCGGCGTCGTGGAAGCCGTGGGGCCGGGAGTCACGGGTCTTGAACCGGGCCGCCGCGTGATCGCGGAGGGCGTGATCCCGTGCGGCCACTGCGCGCACTGCGCCCGGGGCGAGACCAACCTGTGCGAGACCTATGACGAGCTCGGCTTCACCCGGCCCGGCGCCGCGGCCGATCAGGTGATCGTCCCGGCCAAGGTGGTGCACGCGCTCAGCGACTCGGCGAGCATGCTCGAGGCGGCGCTTGCCGAGCCGGCGGCGGTGGCCTGGCGCGGGATCACCCGTGACCCGCCGCTGCCCGGCGCCCGCGTGGCCGTGGTCGGCGACGGCACCGTGGCGCTGATCGCCGCGCACCTGGCCGGGCTGTTCTCGCCCGCCGAGGTCGTGGTGCACGGGCTGCGTCCCGGGCAGGCCGCGCTGGCCGCCGAGCTCGGCGCCACCGCTTTTGAGGCGTCCGGAGCCGATCCGGCCGCGACGGCCCGTTCAGGCCGGTTCGACCTGGTCATCGAAGCTGCGGGAACGGCCGCGGCGGTGGAATCCGCGATCGCGCTGGCCCGGCGAGGCGGGCGGGTGATCCTGCTCGGCCTGGCCGGCAACGGCGTGACCGCCCGCTTCCCCGTGGACGACGTGGTCAACAACGACCTGCGGATCAGCGCCAGCTTCGCGTACACCTCCGCCGCCTGGGCCGAGGTGGCCGGCCTGCTCAGCTCGGGCCAGATCCGGCTCGGCCCGCTGATCACGCACCGCTTTCCGCTGCACCGGTTCGAGGACGCCTACCAGGCGCTGCGGGAGAGCGACGGCCCCCGCGGCAAGGTGATCCTCGACGTGACCCCGGGCTAAATGCGGTTGCGCGGTGGCGGTCGGCCGGGGAACGATCCGTGGGGTGAGGCCGGGGCTGGAGACCGAGCGCCTGGTACTGCGGCGGTTCACGCCCGCCGACGTCGGCAACCTGCTGGCGCTCGACGGCGACCCGGAGGTCATGCGGTACCTGGAGCCCAGGGTCAAGACACGGGCGCAGATCGAGGCCGAGGTGCTGCCGCTGTTCCTCGGCCGCTACCAGCGGTGCCCGGACTTCGGGCGCTGGGCGGCCGACGCCCGTGACAGCGGGGACTTCGTTGGGTGGTTCGGCCTTCGGCCGGTCCAGCCGAGCGACGCCGCGATCGTCGGCTGGCCCGACGCGCCGCCCGGCGGCGGCGTCGCGGAGCTCGGCTACCGGCTGCGGCGCAGCGCCTGGGGACGGGGCTACGCGACCGAGGGAGCGCGGGCGCTGGTGCGCCGGGCGTTCACCGAGCTTGGCGTCCGCGAGGTCGTCGCCACCACGATGACCGTCAACACGAGGTCCCGGGCCGTGCTGCAGCGGGCCGGGCTCCGGTATGCCCGCACCGTGTACCTGACCTGGGCGGAGCCGCTGGACGGCAACGAGCAGGGCGACGTCGAGTACCGGCTGCGCCGCGAGGACTGGGCCGCGCGAACGCCCTAGCCGAGCGCGGCGAACATGGACTGGATGGCGGTGACCGCCTCGTCGCCGTCCCCGCTGATCTCGAGGGTGATCTCGCTGCCGTCCGCGCGGACCGACCAGGTCGCGAACGCGCAGCAGTCGCGTTCCAGCGCGGCCAGCGCCTCCAGCTCGTCAGCTACGCCGGGACCCGCGCCGAAAACGAGGAGCAGGCCGCGCGGCGTTGGCGACACCCGCGCCAGCGCGCGGCCAGCCAGGGCGCGCCAGCGATCGGCGCGCCCCGCCAGGTCGGCCTGGCCGAGCGAGCACGCCACCGGCGGAGGTTCGTTTTCCATCTCCGCATCAGGATACGGGCGCGGCGTCCTCGGGTTCGGGCGCCCGGCCTCTGGGACTGGCCAGAACGCCGAGTACCGCCCGGACTGCCTCCGTCACCGGCTGGACTGGTTCGTCGGGCGGCAGTTCCGGCAGGCCCGACGGCGCGACGCCGGCCTCCACGGCGGTTGCGAGCCGGTCGAGTGCGGCCGCGAGCTGGGCTACCGCGCGGGGGGAGGGAGCGGGGGCCCCGTGCTCGATCGCCACCGCGGTGGCGGTCACCGCGTCCATCACCTCGTCGAGCCCGACCACCGCGGGCCACCAGGCGGTCGCCTGGCGGCTGATGGCCGGCGGCTCGGACATCGTCCGCTCGAACTCGCCGCGCAGGTCGGAGAGCGCCCGCCGGGCCTGGCGCCGCAGCCGGGTCCGGTCCGGCAGCGGGCCGGGGCCCGCCACGCGCGCGCCCGCGCCGGCACCGGACGCCTCCGGGCGGTTGACAGGCTGGCTGACCAGTGCCTGCTGCAGATACCGGCTCACGTCCCTGATCGCTTCGGCGAACTTGCCCGGCAGGTGCGCCTGCCAGCTTCCCGGCCACGCGGCGTAGCCGATCAGCAGCACGATCGCACAGCCGATCAGCGTGTCGATCAGCCGGTCCTCCGCCAGCCGCCAGCCGCCCGGAGCGAGCAGGTCGATCAGCACCACCACCAGCGGCGTCAGGAACGTCGCCTGCAGGCCGAAGTTCCGGCTCCGCCCGTACGGCAGCAGCGCCGCGAGCAGCCCGACCGGGAGCAGCAGCCACGGCCCGTAGGGCACCCCCGCGATGATCACCGCGCCCAGCACGGCGCCGACGACCGTGCCGATGCCGCGCTGTACCGCCCGCACGAAGACCGAGCCGAAGTCCGGCTTGAGCACGATGGCGACCGTCAGCACCACCCAGTAGGACCGCTGCAGCGGCAGCACCTCGCTCACCACGCCCGCCACGCCGATGCACACCATCAGCCGCACCGCAAACCTGGCGGTGAGCGGGCTGGTCAGCCGGTCGGCCAGCGCGCCGAGCCGGTCGGCCAGCCGCTGCTTCGGCACCGGCTGCGGCGTCGGCGGAGCCCATTTCCGCGACGTCACGCACGCCAGCCCGTCCAGGCTGTCGCGCAGCGCGACCATCCCGGGGCTCTCGCCCGGCACCGGCGGCAGCGCGGGTGGCGCCCCGCCCGCGGCGATCGCGTCGGCGGCGCCGTCGATCGCGTCGGCGACCGCGGGCGGCGGCCGGTTCCCCTCCAGGCCGAGCGCCGACACCGCCTCCGCGAGCAGGTTGGCCTGGTTGAGCAGGGCCACCAGGCGCCGCATCTTCTCGTTGCGGCCGCCCGCCGTCGCCCGGGCCGTAAGCACGGTGTCGTAGGCGGTGTTCATCGCCGCGGTTCCGGCCCGCCGCGCCTCGGTGAAGCCGGAGGTGCCGATCGCGCGCAGCTGCGCGGCCAGCGCGTGGTAGACCGCGGCGACGCTTCGCTGCTCGGCGGCGCGCGGGGAGATCAGCCACCCGGGCACCGTGAGGATGAGCGCCCACACCGTGCCGAGCACGAATCCAAGCGCCGTGTGCCACCAGGGCCGCAGCGCGCCGAGCGCGCCGAGGCCGAGGGAGCTGTAGACAAGCAGCTGCAGACCGGTCACCGAGCCGATGTCGCTTATCGCGCTGAGCAGGGCCGAGGTTCCGGCCACCACGATGAGAGCGACCACGGCGATCCAGCCGTGGCCGTGAATGAGCGAGCCGATCGTGAGGCCCGCCGCGCCGCCGAATACCGCGGCCGAGCCCACGCGCCGGAGCCGGGTGGGGTACGCGCCGCCGTTGTCCACGACGATGCCGAGCAGCCCGCCCATGGCGGTCAGCAGCCCGAGCACCCGCTGGCCGGACGCGATCCCGGCCGCCATCGGCACGCAGATTGCGATCCCGGCGCGCAGCATCTCCGCCCACGGGACCGGGGCCGGCCGCGGCCGCACCGCGGTCACCAGCCACGGCGGCACGATGTCGGTCAGCCAGCCGGCCACGGCCGGCGTACGCAGCCGAGCGGCGTGCTGCCACATTCCAGTCCCGACCCCTTCCCCGGCAAGCCGATTCTCCCAGAGGGCGGCCGGCCGCCGTAGGCAGCCACGAGGGGAAGGGGCCAGCCGGGAAGGGCGGGTCAGCCGCCCGCGTAGGCCCGCTGCAGCGCGGCGATGTCGAACTTCTTCATCGTGAACATGGCCTCGGTGACCCGGCGTACCTTCTGCGGGTCGGGGTCGGTGACCATGTCCAGGAACACGGTGGGGACGATCTGCCAGGACAGCCCGAACTTGTCCACCAGCCAGCCGCACGCGACTTCCGCGCCGCCCTCGGTGAGCCTGCTCCAGTAGTAGTCCACCTCGGCCTGGTCCTGGCACGGGACCATGACCGAGACCGCCGCGTTGAACTTGTACTGCGGCCCGCCGTTCAGCGCAACGAACTTCTGCCCGTTGAGCTCGAACTCGACAGTCTGGACCGACCCGGCGGGCCCCGGCCCCGCCTCGGTGTAGCGGGATACCCGCCCGATCTTGCTGCCGGAGAAGATGCTGGCGTAGTAGTTCGCCGCGGCCTCGCCTTCGGTGTCGAACCACAGGCAGGTGATGAACGCCTTGTCGGTCATTGTTTCCTCCTCGGCTCTCTTCGTCTGGGTACTGACCGGTCTCGTGCCGGGTACTCATCGGCCGGCGCGGCGTAGAGTCTGCCGGGCCTGACGGGAGGTGCGCCGTGACTCAAGGCCCGGCGGGAACCCACACCGCGATCGTGACCGGCGCAAACCACGGCATCGGCGCAGCCACCGCGGTGGCGCTAGCCCGGCGCGGGTGCGCCGTGCTGTGCAGCTACCTGCGGGTCGAGGATCCCGATGATCCCGGCACACCCCGAGCCTACGGCGAGCACCGGCGGACGGACGCCGGGCCCGTGGTCGCCAGGATCCAGCAGGACGGCGGGCGCGCCGTGGCGATGGAGGCCGACCTGTCCGACCCGGCGGTCCCGGCCGCCCTGTTCGACGCCGCCGAGGCGCAGCTCGGGCCGGTGGACATCCTGGTCAACAACGCCACCGGCTGGGTCGCCGACACGTTCGCCGCCGCAGACAGCGACCGGCTCGGCCGGTCGCTTCGGCCGGTGAGCGCGGCGACCTGGCGGCAGCAGTTCACCGTCGATGCCATGGCCCCGGCGCTGCTGATCCAGGAGTTCGCGCGGCGGCACATCGCGCGCGGCGCGGAGTGGGGCCGGATCATCGGGCTCACCTCCGGCGGCGGCCTCGGCTTCCCCGAAGAGGTCTCCTACGGCGCGGCCAAGGCCGCCCAGGAGAACTACACGATGTCGGCCGCGCTGGAGCTGGCCAGATACGGGATCACCGCGAACATGGTGCACCCGCCGGTTACCGACACCGGCTGGGTCACCGACAGCGTCCGCGAGACGGTCGCGTCGACCCTCACGCTGATCCACGTCGCGGAGCCAGCGCAGGTGGCCGACGTCATCGCCTACCTGGCCTCGGACGCGGCCGCGCTGATCACGGCCAATATCATCACGCTGCGCTGACCGTCCCGCTCCTACGATGAGGCCCGTGCAGGCGTTCGAGTCGGTGTCGACGTGGCGGCAGGCTGTGCCGCCACCTGCGTCCGCGGCGCGGTCCGCGCTGATCGCCGGCGTGGCCGCCCGGGTCGCGGGCATCGCTCCGGAACGGCTGCGGGTCGCGATCGACGGCCTGACCTGCGCCGGCAAGACCAGCTTCGGGCACGAGCTCGCCGCGGCGCTGCGCGAGCTCGGCCGGCCGACGGCGCGCGCATCGCTGGACGATTTCAAGAACCCGTGGCGCGAGGCGCGCGAGCAGGGCTACGACCGGCTCAGCGGTGAGGGCTACTACCGCAACGCCTACGACTTCGGCTCCGCCGCGGCTCTGCTGCTGGCCCCGGCGGGCTCGGGCGGCTCCGGTGTGCTGGTGCTCTGCGCCCACGATCCGCTGACCGGCGAGGACCACCGTGACAAGACGGTCGCCACCCCGGCCGGCACCGTGCTCATCGTCGACTCCGTCTTCGCGTTCCGGCCGGAGTACAACGAGTTCTGGGACCACCGGATCTGGCTCGAGGTCGGTGCCGCGGAGTCGCTGCGCCGGGCCATCGCGCGGGACGCGGCGCGAGAAGGCGCGGCCGGGGCGGAGCGCCTGCACCGGGACCGGTATCACGCCGCCGAGGCGGTCTACCAGGCCGAGGTGGATCCGCTGCTGGCCGCCGACCTCGTCATCGACAACAGCGACATCGCCGCTCCGCGGATTCTGAGCGCCGGGGAACGCGGTTCCGGCTAGCGTTTTACGGGATGTTACCTACGGGTTGGTTCGGGGCAAGCTGAACCATTTATCGTGTCCAGGTGCCGCCCGTGATGCGGCCATTTATCGCGCCTCCCGAATGGAGAACCGGTGGTTGAGCACACTGAGGACGGAAAGCCCACCCGGCGCACGTTCATGGCGGGCGGCGCCGCGGCGATCGGGCTCGGTGCGGCCGCGGCGGCCGCCAGGCCGACCGCAGCGTCGGCGGCGCAGCAGCGGCTGATCGACAAGGCGCTGGCCTCGGCCACGTCCAACGCGGAGCTCAGCGACGTCAAGCACGTGGTGATCCTGATGCAGGAGAACCGCTCGTTCGACCACTACTTCGGCACGCTGTCCGGGGTGCGCGGGTTCTCCGACCCGGATGTGCTGAAGCAGACCGTCGGCGGGGTCAGCTACCCGGTGTTCGACCAGTTCGGCTACCAGCCCGGCGCCGGGGTGGAAGCCAGCGGGTACATGCAGCCGTTCCACCTGCTCAACGACCCGCCGACGGAGAACGGCGAGACCACCAACGACATCGCGCACGACTGGGGCACGCAGCACAACAGCTGGAACAACGGCGCGATGAACGCGTTCATGACCGCGCACCTCGCCGCCGACGGCGACGCCAACGGCCCGGTCACCATGGGCTACTACACGTCAGCGGAGCTGGCCTTCTACTACGCCCTGGCCGACGCGTTCACGATCTGCGACGGGTACTTCTGTTCGGTGCTCGGGCCGACCGACCCGAACCGGCTGATGGGCATGTCGGCGTGGATCGACCCGCACGGCACCAACGGCGGACCGGTGGTCGAGACGTTCTCCGACCGGCTGGCCGAGTACGGCAAACTCTCCTGGGAGACCATGCCGCAGGCGCTGCTGTCCGCCGGGGTGAGCTGGAAGGTCTACAACGACCCGACCGGCCTGCTCGGGCTCAGCCCGCTGCCGTACTTCAAGGCCTACAACAACCCGCTGTCGATCACCGGCCTCGAGCTGATCGCCAAGGCGCTCACCCCGACCTACCCGGGCACGTTCGCCTCGGACGTCGCCTCCGGCAGCCTGCCGTCGGTGTCGTGGATCATCCCGCCGCTGGCCGAGTGCGAGCATCCGGCCGCCCCGCCCGAGTACGGCGAGTACCTGGTGCAGCAGATCCTGAACACGCTGGTGTCCAACCCCGACGTGTGGGCGCAGACCGTGTTCATCGTCATCTACGACGAGAACGGCGGGTTCTTCGATCACGTGCCGCCGGTGACCGCGCCGGCCGGGACGGCGGGGGAGTACCTGACCACGCTGCCGTCCGCGGCCGACGGGATCGCCGGCCCGGTCGGGCTCGGCTTCCGCACGCCGTGCCTCGTGATCTCGCCGTTCAGCGCCGGCGGGTACAAGTACTCCGGGATACTCGACCACACCTCGACGCTGCGGTTCATCGAGACCAGGTTCGGTGTTACGGTGCCGAACCTGACCGCCTGGCGGCGCAGCGTCACCGGCGACATGACCGGCGTGCTGAACTTCACCGCTCCGCCGGTCACCACGGTCCCCTCGCTGCCGGCCACCTCGCTCGGCGACACCACGGTGGCCGAGGAGGCGGTGCTGAACGCGCTGGCCGGAACCCTCGACGTGGGCATCCCGTACCCGCTGCCGTCCAGCAACTCGATGCCGTCCCAGGCCACCACGCCGGCCCGGCCGCCAGTGCCGTGACCGGCCATAATGATCGCTGCCCCTCGGCGAGGAGGCGAAATCGGCCTACGCTTTCCGGTGACCGGTTTTTGCGCTTGAGGGTCAGGAGCTCAAATGGCCGAGGCAAATGCCGTTACTCCGCCATTGCAAACCGCGGCGGCGACGCTGGAGAAAGTCAAGCTCAGGAAGGTCCTCAGCCGGATTGACCTGGTGCTGTTCACCGCCTGCGCGATCCTGGGGTTCGACACCGTGGCCGCCTCGGCGGAGGCGGGCGCGCAGGCGATCACCTGGCTGCTGATCTCCCTGGTGATCTTCCTGATCCCGTACGGGATGCTGACCGCCGAGCTCGGCTCGGCGTTTCCGCCGAGGGCGGGCCTTACGAGTGGGCCCGGCTGGCGTTCGGCCGCTGCGCGGGCGTGCCTGCCCAGGCAGTCGTCGGCGTCGCAGCCGTCGCCGCGGTAGTCTCGTACACCCATATCTATGACCTGGGGATTCGCGGCGGCGAGGGCGGGATGGTCAGGCTTCGGTGTTGCCGGGCCGACGGGTCATCGGTGCGGCCCGGCAACACCGCAGGCACAATAGTGCAGCCCGCGCTTGGGTTAAGCCGTCATCGTGCCCTTTTGCAACTCAGCTCGCAGGTACGAACATCAGGCTCCAGGGCATGAAGCCTGATGCCCCGCGCGCATCTTTCGGTTCGCCTAGAACCGTCTGGCCGCAGGTGACGAAGACGCACGTGCCATCATCCCCTGTCACCCTCCGGACTTCAAACGCGTCCAAGTCGACGGCGGCACTCTTGGCGGCAGCCTTCGATTCGGCCTCGGTCTTGACGGGCACACTGAACACGGCGACGTCGTCGTCGTGTTCCTCAAGATCGGCCGGATCGATGCCCAGGGATTGCAGCGTCCTAGCGAGTGCACTTATGAGGTCGACGCGGCTCTCTTCGTAGCCCATCGGGTCACCGCCCTCGCGCTCGTCCTCGGTGAGCGCTGTCCAGATGGTCGCCACGTCGTCGTCGGTCACCACTAGCTGCCCTGCCGCCCTCGGCGGCGCGCCGTCCCATGGCACGTAATCATCGCTTGCGAGCAGGGCGTCAGTCGCCTCTAGGTCGCGTATGTCGTAGTCATCGTGCAGCACGACCCAAGCCGCCTGGTCCAGCCCAACCGTGACGCCCAGATTCGCGCAATTCCTGACTAGCTCTACGGCTTTGGCCATGTAGACGTCGGCTTCGTAAGTAACCTTGCAGTCCTCGTCACTGCCATGGATCTCGACCTCGTCAAGCCCGGCGAACTTACTCACAACGTGATGCCAGAAGGGATCGGTCCAGTCGCTTGTGACGGCGTCCCGTGCTTGGAACTGTTCGTCTTCATCGGCGTAGTCGGCTACTTCCACTTCGTACCATCTTGCAAGCTCCACCGGGTCTGTGACGGTGAAGCTGAAAGGAAACCTGCCGCACCACTCCTTTACGTCGCTGGCGGCGTCGGCGAAAACGGGTGGGTTGGTTAGACCGACCTCGACGGCGTACTCGTAGTCGATGCGCACTGGCTGCCCCTTGCCGTTGGGGTACCGGGCGGCTAGACGGGAAAGCATCTTCGGTGCCACCTTGGAGGCGGCTTCCGTGTCGTATATCCCCTCGATCACGGCGCGGTAGGCGGCCGTGTACTTCTCGCCCGTCTCGTCCATTCGCTCACGAACGATGGCCTTGAACTCGTCAGACATGACTGCTCCTAGGTGATCCCTGCCCGTGTCACGATCACCCGGTAAGTCATGTACTGACGGGATGATTTGACCTTGACTCAGCAGGGGGCACGTGGCCCTTGTCCTCGATCACCGTCGCCCGCACGGTCGGGCTCAGGCTCGGAGAGCGGCGCTCCTGCTGTGCGCCTAGGATTCGAGGCTAACACGCCGCTCGTCGGTACGTCACCGCTGGCACGCTACGCAGAAACGAAACTTTGTGCGAGGATGCCGCAGCGAGGATTCGTGACGTGAGCCACACGATCGAGGTTGACTGCGAAAGGCGGCCGACGACACCCTTCGTACACGTCGTCGGTGTCCGGGGTCGTCTAAATGTGCTGATATCGAACACGCATTCTAGTATGCTGCGGAGTGCTGTACCTGCGCCGTGTCGGCGCTAGTCGGCTCGCGGATCATGGAACGCTGTAGAAAGGTCGTTCTGCCCCGTTGCCCTTCGGAGCCTTGATGACGTTGGTGAACGTCCCCGCCGAAACTCAGACACGCTTGCCTGACCGGGTGTCTTAGGTGGGTGTGCTCGTGCACAGCGTGGCCGTAGCGGCCAACTGGCGAGCGTTCCACGTCGGCATGCCACAGGGGTCTGATGCCTACGTCTACCGGTACCGCGACTTCGCCGGAAACTTGATCTACGTCGGCATGACCGAGAACCCAGCGGGCCGCCCAGGCGAGCACTTGAAGGAGTCCGACTGGACGTCCTGGGTCGCGAGCGTCGAGCACCAGCGCTGTCGCTCTCGTGCCGAGGGGTTCAAGCTTGAGACAAAGATCCGCAACAAAGAGCGCCCGCTCTTCGTGTCGCGCACTGGCTATGCGGCGCTCATGGCGAAGCTCGATGAGAAGTACCAGACCAACCACGTCGCCGGGGTCTGCGCCTGCGCTGCTGGCTCGCGTCACCAGGAGCCGTCCGGGTGGCCCGAAGGGCTGTTCTTGCGTAGCCTCGCCGAAGCATTGCGGGACGAGCAGGAATCGCAGAGAATCTCAGACCGCTATCGCGAGGCCCGTGCAATGCTGGCTGAGCAACGGCGTTGGCTTGGAGGCCGAGCCGGCGACGGCGCCAGGAGCAACGGGGTGCCTACGGCTGATGGCTGGCTGACGCGTGCAGCTGACGCGGACGGCACGGCACCGATACTCGCTGAGGGTGCGCGCCAGGTAATCGTGGGCAAGACGCCAAATGCCGTGATCGCTGACTGGAATACCCGCGGCATCCCCGCGACTGACGGCGGTCTGTGGCATGCCGACGTGTTGCGTGACATCCTGCGAAGCCCACGGCTGGCCGACCTCGGCATTATCAGCGATGAGGAGTTCCGGCAGCTGCAGGTAGTACTCGACGCGCGAGCACAGACGCATAACCCCGTCGCGGAAGGCCGGAACTATCTTGATCTGGTCTACTGCGGATGGTACGGCGGCAAGGTTTACAAGTGGCACCGCAGGCAATACTCGCGGTTTTTCGGCCGATGCCGTAACGAGCTAAAGCGTTACTCGACTAGGTGCCGGTGTGACCTGCCTATGGTTCCGTATGACGTGATCGATGAAGCGATCACGTGCGACATTGCGCACATGCGCTGTGACTACCTGATAGAGGCGCGCTTGACGAATGCTGTCCGCGAGCAGTGCGCCCGCAAGATCAACGACGAGATGATTTGGCTGACGAGCAAGCTTGCGGCGAAGACCCTCAGTCGTGACGCGTACCTCGCTCGGCAGGCAGAGTTGCTGAGCGAAGCGGAGGCACTGCTAGCCGAAGGTGCGGCCGACATGTGGACGCCCACGGGGGAAACGGCAGGCGAGCGATGGGCGCGTCTGAGCGACGAAGGCAGCGCCGAAAGCTACGAAGAGCTGCGGCTCTGGCTGGTGCGGCTGGGGGTTCGTTACAAGCTTGAGTGCGTGCGCCGGAGCGCAAGCCAGGCGATCGGAAGCACTGGAACCCGGGGGAGTGGACCGTTACCCCGTGCTGGCCTTCGGCGGATGACGCTGCGGTGCTTGACCGGCTCGTGCCGCCTCTGGTATAGCCAGCAGAACCTTCGGCAGGCCCATCGCCGTCAACATCTCGTCCGGGGTCGACTCGTCGGCGTTCGTATTGCTGGTGTTCCTGCTCACCAGCGGCAAACTGGCAAACTTCTTCGCCGTGATGCTGTCGCTCACCGTGTCCACGACCGCGGTCAGCTACTTCTTCATCTTCCCGGCGCTGGTGCGGCTGCGGAAGCTGTACCCGGAGACCAACCGCCCGTACCGGGTTCCCGGCGGCATGGCGGGTGCCTGGGCGGCCGCGATCATCACCGAGGCGTTCGTGGTGATCACCGCCGTCACGCTGCTCTGGCCCGGTGCCATCAACGCGCTGTTCGGCCAGTCCTACTCGGTCGAGGCGAGCTGGGGCGTGTCCCGGGCGTTCTTCGAGTGGGTGACGCTCGGCGCGTTCGGGGCCATGGTCCTGCTCGGCATCGCGTTCTGGGCCATCGGCGCGCGGAACGTCCGGCGCGGCCTGCTCGCCCCGGCCGCGGCGGGCGAAGCGGAGCCGCGCTGACCCCTTTTTGCCCGGCTTGGGCGCCATCGGTGCCCTAAGGCCGCCCGCCGGGGGTATGGCGTATACCGCTACTGTCATGCCGGTGACCACTCTGCTGTCCGACGGGGTGTCCGCGCGGCTGTCGATGCCCATCGTCTGGGAGACCGCCGTGGCGCGCTGGCTGCTGTTCGCCGGGCTTTCGGTCGCCCTCGGCGGCCTGGCCGGCCGCGGCCTTGCGCGGCAGTACAAGGGAACGTTCCCGGTCCCGCTGCCCGCGCCGTGGGCGCTGCGCGCCTCGCTGCTCGGCGCGGCTGCGAGCGCCTGGCTCGCCCTGATCGCGGTCGGCGGCGCGGGCCTGGTGACCGGCTTCGCCCACGTGCCGCGGCTGTTTGCTAGCACGGCGGGCGCGATCGCCGGCACGGAGCTCGCCTTGTTCGTGATCGCCGCCGGGCTGCTGCGGCTGCGGCGGCCGGGCCTGGCCGCGCTGCCGCTGCTCGGGGTGGTGGCGGCCGAGGGCGTGCGCGCCCACCCGGAGAGCATCATCCCGGTGGCGGGCGCCCTGATCACCTACTGTCACCTGCTGCCCGCGGCGATCTGGGCGGGCATGCTCTTCTACACGCTGCGGGCGGCCCTGGCCTGGCGGTATCACCCGGCCGACATGCGAGGGCTGATGCGGCTCTACGCGACCGCCGCCGCGTGGCTGTTCACGGTGATCGTGGTGACCGGGGTCATCTCCGCACTCGTGCTGGTCCCGCTGCGGTCGCTGACGACCACGTACGGGCTGGTGCTGATCGCCAAGGCGGTGCTGGTCGCGTGCGCGGCCGGGCTGGCCGTGGCCGGCCGGGTCTGGCTGCGCCGCCAGCCGGCGACCGGCACCGGCCCGGCGCTGGCCACGAAGGTTGAGTGCGGCACGATCGCCGTGGTCCTGGCGCTGACCGGGCTGCTCACCGCGCTGACCCCGCCGGGCACGCCGGTCAGGCCGGCCGCGGCCATCCGGCAGCAGCAGGCAAGGCGCTGACATCGCTGAGCCAGCCCGATGCGCTGACGTCGGTGAGCCAGGCGATGCTCAGATGGCCGTCGGGTCCTGGGCCGGCATGATCTGGCCGCGTGCCTCGCCGAGGCCGACCCTGGCGCCGTCCGGGCCGGCTGCCGTCGCGGTGATCGACAGCTCGTCACCGTCCTCCAGCCAGGTGCGCGTGCTGCCGTCGGGCAGGGTCAGCGGCTCCGACCCGCCCCAGGTCAGTTCCAGCAGGCAGCCGCGCTGATCGGGCCGCGGGCCGCTGACGGTTCCCGAGGCGTACAGGTCACCGGTGCGCAGCGACGCCCCGTTCACGGTCAGGTGGGCCAGCATCTGCCCCGGGCTCCAGTGCATGGCGGCATAGGGCGGCCGCGAAATCAGGTGACCGTTCAGGCGAACCTCGAACTCGATGTCGAGGCCCCAGCTGGCAGATTCGGCGAGGTAGGGCAGCAACTCGGTGTCGAGCGACGCTGGCCGGACCCTGGCGTGCTCCAGGGCCGCGAGCGGAAGCACCCACGGCGAGATCGTGGTGCCGAACGACTTGCCGAGGAACGGGCCGAGGGGCACGGACTCCCACGCCTGGATGTCCCTGGCCGACCAGTCGTTGACCAGGCACACACCGAACACGTGCTCGGTGAAGCGGTCGACGGTCACCGGCTCGCCGAGCACGGACTCGGCGCCGACCACGAAGCCGAGTTCGGCCTCGAAGTCGAGCCTTTCTGACGGGCCGAAGGCAGGCCCGTTGGTGTCGGCCGGCCTGCGCGGGCCGTACGGGCGGCGCACCGGGGTGCCGGACATGATCACCGTCCCGGCCCGGCCGTGATAGCCGATCGGCTGGTGCTTCCAGTTCGCCGACAGCGGCTCGCCGCCGCCCGGCCGGAATATCCGGCCAGCGTTGCTGGCGTGGTGCTCGGACGCGAAGAAGTCGACGTAGTCGGCGACGGCGAAGGGCAGGTGCAGCGTAACGTCGGCGGCGGGCATCACCAGGTCCTGCAGCGCCTCGCGGTATTCGTCGTGGCTGAGCCAGCGGGTGATCGCCCCGCGGATCTGCTCCCAGGCGCGATCACCGGCGGCGAGGAACTCGTCGAGGCGGCCCGAGCGCATCAGATCCGCGCGGCCGGCCCACAGGCGGTAGGTGGCGGCAGACAGATCGAGCACCCGGTCGCCGATCGCCACCCCGACGCGCGGCTCGGTCGGCCGGTCGCTGGTGGTGAACGAGCAGTAGGGGAGCGCCTGCAGTCCGAACGGGTGGCCCGGTGCGACCTCGAGCCATTCCGCCGCACGGGTCCCAGCCATTTACGTCTCCTCGCGGTGCAGGCCTGCCGGCGTCCGGGACTGGCCGAAGCGACGTTGACGCTACCAGCTAAGGGCTGGGTGCGCCGTGCATCGTGCCCGCGGGCTCACGACTGGGCCGAGGCGGCCCGCTGCCCCACGTACTGCGCGAAGACCACGGTATTCGACAGGTAATGCCCGGTCGATGCGTCGAATTGACCGCCGCACGTGACAAGGCGCAGCGACGGCCAGCTCGTATAGGAATAGATGGTGTTATCGGGGAATTCCGCCTTCGTGTACAGCGAGGCCGAGTACACCCGGAACAGCGCCGTGTGCCCGTCCTTGAGCGTGACGTAGACGAGATCGCCCGGGCGGAGGTTGCCGAGGCGGTAGAAGACCGCGGGCCCGACCGCTGCCGAGTCGACGTGCCCGAAGATCACCGCGGCGCCCGGGGCGCCGGGGGTCGGGCCCTTGTTGTACCAGCTGGTGAGGAACGGCGTGTTCAGCGACGGCACGCCGACCACGCCGCCGGACGTGAGGCCGAGTGAGATGATCTCGGCCCGGACCTTGATGTGCGGAATGTAAACGGAGACGGGTACGGACCGCGCCATCGGCGTCTCCTGGTAGCGGTTGCCGGCCACCCGCACGGTCGAGACGGAGGCATGGCCGCGGGCCGGTGCCTTGCGGGCCGGCGGCGTTTGGGCGTGCGGCTTCGGGACGAGGCCTCCCACTTGGGCGGCGCCGCAGGCGGCGACCAGCGCAGCGTGTGGCTGCCGACGAACGCCAGCACGAGGCCGGCCGCCACCAGGGCCACGATGACCCCGTTGACCAGCTTCGGCATGGTGGCGCTCCCGTTCCCGGTGGGTCAGCTCGACGTGCGGCCGGACCAGCGCCTGCCGAGCATCACGCATCCGACGAGCGCCCCGGCGCCGAGCAGGCCGAAGCCAACGTTGGCCAGCGCGGTATTGGTCGCGGTGGACGTCGTGCCGTCGCCGGTTGCCGGTGCCGGCCCGGGGACGGCCTTCACGGTGAAGGTCGCCGTCGCCGAGACCCCGTTGGAGCACGTGATTTCCGGGCTGTACGTACCAGGGGCGAGTGAGCTCGGCAGGACCACGGTGGCGACGAACATGTCCGTCTGGCTGCCGGGCTGCATCGGGATCTGGGCGGGCAGGCCGAGCGAGGAGCCGTCCAGCGTCGCCGAGGTGCACGGGGTGTCCGCCCCCGTCGAGCAGTCGATCGTGAACGTCGTCGAGGTGCCCGGTGTGGATGGGTTTGGGAAAACGCTGGCCGGCGACGGACCGCCGCCGCCGGCGAGCGCCGCAGGAGCACCGCTCAGAAGCACGACCATGATCAGCCCAGCGATTGCAGCGGTGCACCTGGCAAGGCGCATGAGTCCCCCGATGTGCTAAAAGAAATATCGCCCTTATAGTCCCTTCCGCGTACCCCGCGGCTTGGCAGAGCAAACGAGGCGCGGTTTCCGCTTAGCGACAATTGACGCATCATTTATCCGGCCTGTGCGGACCGCATATCACCGGCTGGGCCAATCCGGGCGAATACGTTGCCATGCCGCGCCGCGCCGGGCGGGCCCAGCCGGCGAGCCGTCCACGCTTTCCGGTGCCCGCCGGGCGCTGAATCGGCTGGCGCGGCGATCACTCATGCCTAGGCTGGTGCCTGATTTGCCCCGGTTGCCAGGAGCTCGGGAACTGCAGATACCTTGACGTCGAGATAGTTTCGGGGTAGCTTGAGGCAGATAGCTTGACATCGAGATATTGCGCGCAGCTCGCGTGCCGTGGCCGGGCCGGGGCAGCCGGCTACCCGTGGCTGCGGCAAGATGCCATTAGCGGCGAATGAACGCCTCCGGGCGGGATAAGGGCGGCGGGCGGGATAGTGGATGAGCGGCGGGGCGCCGGGAAGAGCAGACGGCCAGGAGGCCACACGATGGAGGCCATGCGATGACAGGCAACAGTTTCGGCAGCCGCGGCACGCTGCGCATCGGTGACACCAGCTATGAGATCCACCGGCTGGACGCGGTCGACGGCAGCGGCGATCTCCCGTTCTCGCTCAAAGTCCTGCTGGAGAACCTGCTGCGGACCGAAGACGGCATGAACGTCACGCCCGAGCAGGTTGCGGCAATCGGGGCGTGGGACGCCGCGGCCGAGCCGTCCACTGAGATCCAGTTCAGCCCGGCGCGGGTGCTGATGCAGGACCTCACCGGGGTGCCCGCCGTCGTGGACCTGGCGGCCATGCGCGAGGCCATGCGCGACCTCGGCGGCGACGCGGGCCGGATCAACCCGCTGGTCCCGGCCGAGCTGGTGATCGACCACTCGGTGGTCGCCGACGTGTTCGCCCGGCCGGACGCGTTCGAGCGCAACGTGGCGTTCGAGTATCAGCGGAACTCCGAGCGGTTCGGCTTCCTGCGCTGGGGTCAGCAGGCGTTCAGCCAGCTCAAGGTCGTGCCGCCGGGCACCGGCATCGTGCACCAGGTCAACATCGAGCACCTGGCCCGGGTGGTCATGGCGCAGCCCGGAGACGACGGCACCATTGCCGCCTACCCGGACACCTGCGTCGGCACCGACTCGCACACCACCATGGAAAACGGGCTCGGCATTCTCGGCTGGGGGGTCGGCGGCATCGAGGCCGAGGCGGCCATGCTCGGCCAGCCGATGTCGATGCTGATCCCGCGGGTGGTGGGGTTCCGGCTCGCCGGGGAGCTCCCGGACGGGGCGACCGCCACCGACCTGGTGCTCACGATCACCGAGATCCTGCGCGCCCACGGCGTCGTCGGCAAGTTCGTGGAGTTCCACGGCGACGGGGTTGCCGCCGTGCCGGTGGCGAACCGGGCCACGATCGGCAACATGAGCCCGGAGTTCGGCTCGACGTGCGCCATCTTCCCCATCGACGCCGAGACCCTCGGCTACCTGCGGCTGACCGGGCGCAGCGACGAGCACATCGCGCTCGTCGAGGCGTACGCCAAGGAGCAGGGCCTGTGGCACGACCCGGGCAGCCCGGCGCGGTACTCGGAGGAGATCGAGCTCGACCTGGCCACGGTGGTCCCGTCGCTGGCCGGCCCCAAACGACCACAGGACCGGGTGGCGCTGACCGACGCCAAGGACTCGTTCAGGCAAGCTCTCGGCGCGTACGTCCAGCTGGACAGCCTGGATGAGGAGATCGCCGACACGTTCCCGGCGTCTGACCCGTTCACCCCGGAAAAGAACGGCGTGGTCACCCGCGAGCCGGCCGAGCAGCCGGCAAAGGCCAGCGCCCGGGCGTCCGCCCCGGTCGAGGTGACGCTGGAGGACGGCACCACGACGTCGGTTGACCACGGGTCAGTGGTGATCGCCGCGATCACGTCGTGCACGAACACGTCCAACCCGTCGGTCATGATCGGCGCGGCCCTGGTCGCCAAGAAGGCGGTGGAGGCCGGGCTGGACCGCAAGCCGTGGGTGAAGACCACGCTCGCGCCGGGCTCCAAGGTGGTCATGGACTACTACGAGCGCTCCGGGCTGCTGCCGTACCTGGAGAAGCTCGGCTTCAGCCTGGTCGGCTATGGCTGCACCACGTGCATCGGCAACTCCGGGCCGCTGCCCGAGGCGATCAGCGAGGCGGTGAACGCCAGCGACCTGGCCGTGGTCTCGGTGCTGTCCGGCAACCGGAACTTCGAGGGCCGGATCAACCCGGACGTGAAGATGAACTACCTGGCGTCGCCGCCGCTGGTGGTGGCGTACGCGCTGGCCGGGACGATGGACATCGACCTGACGTCGGAGCCACTCGGGACCGGGAAGTCCGGGCAGCCGGTGTACCTGTCCGACCTGTGGCCGACGCAGAAGGAGATCGCCGACATCGTGCTGAGCTCGGTCGCGGCGGAGATGTTCACCCGCGACTACGCGGACGTGTTCGCTGGCGACGACCGCTGGCGGGACCTTGCCGTGCCGCCGGGCGACACGTTCGCGTGGGAACCCGAGTCGACCTACGTGCGGCGCCCGCCATACTTCGACGGCATGCCGCCCGAGCCCGAGCCGGTCACCGACGTCCACGGCGCGCGGGTGCTCGCCAAGCTCGGCGACTCGGTCACCACCGACCACATCTCGCCGGCCGGGGCGATCAAGACCGAGAGCCCGGCGGGGGAGTACCTGATCTCCCATGGCGTGCAGCGGCGCGACTTCAACAGCTACGGCTCGCGGCGCGGCAACCACGAGGTGATGATCCGCGGCACGTTCGGCAACATCCGGCTGCGCAACCAGCTCGCCCCGGGCACCGAGGGCGGGGTCACGGTCAAGCTGCCCGAGGGCGAGCAGACCTCCATCTACGAGGCGTCCCGCGCCTATCTGGCCGAGGGGACACCGCTGCTGGTGCTGGCCGGCAAGGAATACGGCTCCGGGTCGTCACGCGACTGGGCGGCGAAGGGGACCGTGCTGCTGGGCGTGCGGGCCGTGCTGGCCGAGTCGTTCGAGCGGATCCACCGGTCCAACCTGATCGGGATGGGCGTGCTGCCGCTGCAGTACCCGCAGGGGGAGACGGCCGAGACCCTGGGGCTGACCGGGCACGAGGTGTTCGACGTGACCGGGATCGAGGAGATCAATTCGGGGCCGGTCCCGCGGGAGGTGACCGTGCGCGCCGACGGGAAGGAGTTCCGCGCCGTGGTGCGGATCGACACCCCCGGCGAGGCCGAGTACTACCGGCACGGCGGGATCATGCAGTATGTTCTGCGGTCATTGCTAGCCAAAGACTGAGCCGCTGCAAGACCCCGAACGAGGCAGGAATGGTGTCCCAGGACCTGCCAGGCGCCGCCGTTGCTCCCCCGCGGACGCCCTCGCGGATCGACGTTCTCCTGATCGAGGACGACGACGGGGATGCGCTGATCGTGCAGGAGCTGCTGCAGGACGTCCCCGCCACGGCTGACGCGCCCACGGTGCGGGTGCAGCGGGCCAGTTCGCTGGCTGCGGCGAAACCGCTGCTGCCCCGCGCCTCCTGCGTGCTGCTCGACCTTGGACTCCCGGACGCAACCGACCTTGACGGCATCCGGTGGCTGCAGGAGCAGGTTCCGGACATGGCCGTGGTCGTGCTGACCGGGCTGGCCAACGAGCTGCTCGGTGCGGCCGCGGTCCGTTCGGGCGCGCAGGACTACCTGGTCAAGGGGCACGTCGACGGGACCCTGCTATACCGGGTCATCCGGTACGCGGTCGAGCGCAAGCAAGCCGAGAAAGCGCAGCTCGAGCTCTCTGTGGCCCGGGTCCAGGCTCAGGAGAACGCCCGGCTGGCGCGGGGCCTGCTGCCCTCGCCGGTGGTCTTCGACCCAGCGCTGACGGTGGCCACCCGGTACCGGCCCGGCGGCGGACAGCGGCAGCTGGGCGGCGACTTCTACGATTTCGTCGAGACGCCGGACGGCTGGCTGCACGCCCTCGTCGGCGACGTCTGCGGGCGCGGCCCCGACGAAGCTGCGCTGGGGGTTTGCCTGCGGGTGGCGTGGCGCACCATGGTGCTGGCCGGGCAGCCAGCGGCCGGCGTCCTGTCGGCGGTGCAGCAGATGCTGGAGTACGAGCGCCACGACGACCGGATCTTCGCCACACTGTGCATGCTGTCGGTGGCGCCAGACCGGCGGCGCGGGCTGCTGCACCTCGCCGGGCACCCGCGCCCCCTGCTGATCGGCCCGTCCGGGGTGCGCGAGCTGGCGACGGTGCCCCGCCTGCCGCTCGGCGTGCTGCACGCCTACCACTGGCCAGCCATCGAGGTGGAGCTCGGCGAGCATTGGACGATCCTGCTCTACACCGACGGGCTCATCGAAGGCCGGGTCGGCGACGGGGCCGCCCGGCTCGGCAGCGAGGGCCTTGTCCGCAGCATCGAGGAATTTGCCAGCCGCGACCCGGGCTCGCCGCAGGACCGGCCGGTCGAGCGGCTGCTCGACTATGTCGTCGGCCGGGTGCGCGACCTCAACGGCGGTGACCTGAACGACGACCTGGCCCTGCTCGCCGTGCAGCACCACGGGCGGCCCAGCCGATGACGAGCCCGGCCCCGCAGCAGGCCGAGGAACCCAGCGCCGGCCGCGAGCCGTGGCCGCTGGGCCGAATGATCTGGGCGGGCGTCGCCGCCAGTGTGCTGGTCGCCCTCGTCGCGGCGGTCGTCGCCGGGGCCGCCTTCCACACGCTCTCGGCAGCCAGGCACCAGGTGATCAGCGTGGCGGATCCAGCGGCGACCCAGACCCTGCAGCTCTACGCCAGCATGATCAACCAGGAGACCGGGGTGCGCGGTTATGAGCTCAGCGCTGCCCCGAACTTCCTGCAGCCCTATACCAGCGGGCTGACCCAGCAGCGCAGCGCCCAGGCCGCGCTGCGCAGCCTGCTCGGTGACGTGCCCGGCGCCAGCCGCGACCTCGCCACCGTGGACCGCCGGATCAGCGACTGGCAGGTCCGGTATGCCACGCCGACCATCGCCCAGGTCCGGGCCAGCGGCAAGCCGGTCATCAGCCCCGGGGTCGACCAGGGCAAGGCGGACTTCGACGCGCTGCGCGCCTCGGTTTCAGTGCTGCAGGGCGACATCAGCCGGTACCGGCAGCGAGCCGTGGCAAAGCTGGACGGCGCCGCCGCCGATCTGCGAAACGTGATCATCGGCATCGGGCTGGCGCTGCTGGCCATCATCGGGCTGTTCGCGCTGGGCATCCGCCGCGCCGTGGAACGCCCGATCGCCCGGCTCGCGGTCGACGCCAGGATGGTGGCCGGGGGAGACTTCGACCACGCGGTGCGGGCCGGCGGCGCCCGCGAGACCACCGAGCTCGGCGCGGACGTGAACCGGATGCGTGAGCGCATCGTCTCGGAACTGGCCGCGTCCCGGGCGGCCGAGATCGACCTGCGGGCGCTGGCCGAGGAGCTGCAGCGCTCCAACACCGAGCTGGAGCAGTTCGCGTACGTGGCCTCGCACGACCTGCAGGAGCCGCTGCGCAAGGTGGCGAGCTTCTGCCAGCTGCTGCAGCGCCGCTACGCCGGCCAGCTCGATGAGAAGGCAGACCTGTATATCGAGTACGCGGTGGACGGCGCCAAGCGGATGCAGCAGCTGATCAACGACCTGCTGGCCTTCAGCCGGGTCGGCCGGATCGTGCGCGACCAGGTACTCGTGCCCAGTAGCGAGGCCCTCGACCAGGCGCGCGCCAATCTGTCGGTGCCGATCCAGCAGGAGCAGGCCCGCATCGAGTCCGGGCCGCTGCCCGTGGTCCGCGCCGAGGCGGCGCTGCTCACCACCGTCTTCCAGAACCTGCTCGGCAACGCGCTGAAGTTCCGCGGCGAGGATGACCCGCGGATCAGCGTTGCCGCGCAGCGGGACGGGGAGTTCTGGGAGTTTTCGGTGACGGACAACGGCATCGGCGTGCCGCCCGAGTACGCTGACCGGATATTCGTGATCTTCCAGCGGCTGCACGACCGGCAGGCGTACCCGGGCACCGGCATCGGCCTGGCGCTGTGCCGAAAGATCATCGAGTACCACGGCGGCCGGATGTGGCTGGACACCGGGCACTCACCGGGCGCGCGGTTCTGCTTTACGCTGCCGATTCCGCCGGAGAGCGAGGATGATGCGGATGACCGATGACGCGCAGGCCGAGACCGTGGACATCCTGCTGGTCGAGGACGACGCGGGGGATGCCCTGATCGTCCGCGAGGCGTTCGAGCATCACAAGATCCGCAACCCGCTGCATGTGGTGACCGACGGGGAGCAGGCGCTGCGGTTCGTGCGCCGGGACGGCGAGTTCGCCGATGCGCCCCGTCCCGGCCTGATCATGCTGGACCTGAACCTCCCCCGGGTGAGCGGCATGGAGGTGCTGGCCGAGCTGAAGGCCGATCCCGACCTGCGGGTGATACCCGTGGTGATCTTGACTACTTCGCGGGCCGAAGAGGACGTGCTGCGCAGCTATTCGCTGCACGCCAACGCCTACGTCACAAAGCCGGTGGACTTCGAGCAGTTCATGGACGCGGTCCGGCAAATCGGCAGCTTCTTCGTCACCGTCGTGCACCTGCCGCGGGCCTGACCGCGGCGGCGTTATGCCCAGTTCCCGGCTGGGCGTGATCGCCGACGCTGGCGAGCTTGGCGCGGACGTTCCCGGCGGCCGGATGGTGCAGGTCGTCGAGGATCGCGAGCGCCTGCCGCCAGGCGTCTTGTGCCTCTGGCTGGTCACCGGCGACCTGGCGGGCGTCGCCGAGGTGCGTCAGGATGCCGGCCTCGCCGAACCGGTCCCCGACTTCCCGGATGAGGGTGAGGGCGTGCCGGTAGCGGTCGGCGGCGCCGGCCAGGTCGCCGAGCAGCAGTTCGGCGTAGCCGAGGCTGTCCCAGATGTGTGCCTCGCAGTACCGGTTGCCTAGCTCGCGATAGAGGCTGAGGGCCTGCTGGCAGACCGTGCGCGCCCGCAGGGGGCTGCCGAGCTGAGCGTGGCACCAGCCGATCGAGTTGAGGGCGTTAGCCTCCCCGGCGCGATTGGCGGTGGCCCGGAACAGGACGAGTGCCTGCTCGGAGTGGCCGAGCGCGTCGGCGTACCGGCCCCGCATCTCGGCCGCGCCGGAAAGATCCTGGCGGATCCGGGCCTCGCCGGCGCGATCGCCGAGCTGCCGGTAGAGACCGAGGCATTCGGCCTGGTGGATGCCGGCCTCCACGTGAGCGCCGATTTTCAGGCAGGCGGCCGCGGCGCTACGGCGGGCCATGGCCTGCGCGGTCTTGTCACCGAGACGGATAGCAGCGGCCACGGCGGCGCGCTCCACCGAGGCCCATTCGTGCCAGTGACCACGCCAGTCCAGGAAGCTGGCCAGGGCCCAGGGCAGCTGCCAGGCGTGCACGTCGAAGCCGGCCTCGGCGGCCAGGGCAAGCGTGGCGGCCAGGACGCGGTGCTCGGCTTCGAACCAGGCCAGCGCCTCCTGATAACTCGCGAGCGGCTCAGGCGTGACCCCAGGGCGCGCCGGATCGGGCGTCGGCCCGCCACGGTGCGGCTGCATCAGCCGGGCGGCGGTGTGCGCGGTGTGCAGGTAGTGGTCGAGCATCCGGGCGGTGGCCTCGCGCCGCGTCTGCTCCTGGCTCGTGGCGGCTTGCTCGGCGGCGTAGGCGCGTAGCAGGTCGTGGGAGGTGTACCGGCCTGGGGAGTGTTCGGTGAGCAGGTGGGCGTGGGTGAGTTCGCGGAGCAGCCGGCGGGCGTGGCCGGGGTCCAGGCCGGCGAGGCTGGCGGCGGCTGCGGCGGTGGTGTCGGGGCCGGGGTGCAGGCCGAGCAGCTGGAACATGCGGGCGGCGGGGGTGCTGAGCTGGTGGTAGGACCAGGAGAACACCGCGCGGACGTCGGTGGCGTCTTCTTCGCCGGTGGTCAGGGCGTCCAGGCGGCCGCGGGTGTCGCGCAGTTCGGCGGCCAGGGTGGTGAGGGTGAAGTCGGGGCGGGCTGCGGCGCGGGCGCCGGTGACGGCCAGGGCCAGCGGCAGCCGGGCGCACAGCCGGGCTAGTTCGCCGGCCGCGGCTGGCTCGGCGGCGACGCGGTCGGGGCCTAGCCGGCGGGCCAGCACGTGGTGTGCTTCGCCGCTGGTCAGTACGTCCAGGACGATGGCCTGGGCGCCGTCGGCGGCGATCAGGCCGGCGAGCTGGTTGCGGCTGGTGACGATGACCAGGCAGCCTGGTGCGCCGGGCAGCAGCGGGCGGACCTGGTCGGGGCCGCCGGCGTTGTCGAGCACGATGAGGGTTTTGGTGCCGGCCAGGCGGCTGCGGTACACCGACTGGCGGCCGTCGAGGGTGGCCGGGATCTGGGCGGCGGGGACGGCCAGGGCGTCGAGGAAGATGCGCAGTGCCTCGGCGGGGCGCAGCGGGTCGGCAGGCCCGAAGCCGCGCAGGTTCACATACAGCTGCCCGCCGGGGAACCCCCCCGCGTGCTGGTGCGCCCAGTGCACCGCCAGCGCGGTCTTACCCACCCCCGCCGTCCCGCTGATCACCGTGATCGGCGCCGCGCCATCGCCGTCTGGAGGTTCTGGCAGCAGCGCCGACACCGCGGCAAGCTCCGCTGCCCGCCCGGTGAACCCGGGAACCTCGGCGGGCAGCATCCTCGGGCGCGGGGCACCGTCAGAGAGACGAGTGCCCCCGGCGCCGCCGCGTTCCCTGGTCCCGGGAAGCAGCAGCGAGGGGTCGGCCCGCTGAATGCGCAGGTTCAGCTCGCGCAGCGCGGGCCCTGGCTCGATGCCGAGCTCGCCGACCAGCTGGCGGCGGGTGTTCCGGTAGGCGGTCAGCGCCGCGGCCTGCTGTCCGGACCGGTACAGCGCCAGCATCAGCAGCTCGTGCACCCGTTCCCGCAGCGGCTCGGCAGCGGCCAGTTTCTCCAGCTCAGGGATGAGCTCGCGGTGCAGGCCCAGGTGCAGCTGGGCGTCGATCCTGGCTTCCAGCGCGCCAAGGCGCAGCTCGGTCAGCCGCTGGCCCTCGGTGCGGGCCAGGGCCGGAGACGGCACATCCGCCAGCGGCTGCCCCCGCCACACCTCCAGCGCCGCCGTCAGCCGGTCAGCGGCGTCCGGCCAAGCCCCGGCGCGCGCGGCCGCCAGGCCGGCGGCGTGCAGTTCGGTGAACCGGGCTACGTCCAGCTCTCCGGGCCCCACCTCGATCAGGTACCCGGCCGGGCGGGTCACGATCCGGTCCCGGCCGGCGGCTCCAGGGCGTGCCGCAGCCGCTTGACGTAGTTCTGCATCGTCACCCGCGAGCTGCCCGGTGGCCCGCCCTGCCACACCGCCGCCGCCAGGTCGGCGGACGCGACGACCTCGTTCGCCCGCAGCAGCAGCGCCGCCATCAGCACCCGCTGCTTGCCCGCCGACACCGTGACCCGTGACTCGCCGACGCGCACCAGCAGGGTCCCCAGCAGGCCAAATTCCATCGAAGCCACCACGGCACGCCCCTGCGCTAGGACCCGTGCGACCGGCGAAACCCAGTGCCGCCCGGATTTCGGATAATACTGGAGCGAGCCATTCACAACAGGGCTAAATGGCCGTCCGCGGCAATTGGGCGGAGGAATGGCTGTTAGGGACTGAGCTTGGCGCGGACCTCCTCCGCGTCGGGATGATGCAGGTCGTCGAGGATGTCCAGGGCCTGCTGCCACGCCTCCCGGGCCTCCTGAGTCCTGCCGCCGGCGTGGTAGGCGTCGCCAAGGTGGGTGATCGTGACGGCTTCCTGGTAGCGGTTACCGACTTCCCGGTAGAGGCCGAGTGCCTGCCGATAGCAGTCGGCCGCCTCGTCCAGCCGCCCGAGGTGATGTTCGGCGTAACCGACGCTGTCCCACGCGTGCGCCATGTGCAGGCGGTTGCCGAGCTCGCGAAGCAGCGGCAGGGCCTGCCGGGAGTACTCGCGCGCCCGCTCGTAGTCGCCGGTCAGCGCGTAGCAGAAACCGGCTGAGTTGAGCACATCGGCCTGCCCGGCCCGATGCCCGGCCGCCCGGTACAGCGCGAGGGCCTGCTCGTTGTGGTCAAGCGCGTCGGTGTAGCGGCCCTGGCGCTCGGCCACCCAGCCCAGGGACTGGTGGACGCGGGCCTCACCCGCGCGGTCACCAAGCTGCCGGTACAACGCCAGGCAGTCGGCCAGGTGGGCGCGGGCCTGGCCGTAATCGCCGAGCCGGGCGCAGGCTGAGGCGGCCAGGCGATGCGCAACAGCCTGCCCGGCGGTGTCGCCAAGGCGGGTAGCAGCCGTTATCGCGACGCGCTGGAAGTCGGCGTACTGCTGCCACTCCGCCCGCCCGTCCAGGAAGGTCGCCATGGTCCAGGGGAGCCGCCAGGCGCAGGCGTCGAACCCGGACTTGACGGCCAGGGCCAGCGCCGCGGCCAGCACGTGATGCTCGGCTTCGAACCAGGCCAGCGCCTGCTGGTGGCTCGTCAGCTGCTCGGGCGTGACCCCGTCCAGCGCCGGGCCGAGGCAGATGGGCTCACGTGAGGGGTTGAGCAGCAGCGCGGCGGTGTGCGCGGTGTGCAGGTAATGGTCGAGGACCCGGCCGATGGCGGCGTTGCGGGCGTGCTGGTCGTGGTTGGCGTCGGCTTGCTCGGCGGCGTAGGCGCGTAGCAGGTCGTGGGAGGTGTACCGGCCTGGGGAGTGTTCGGTGAGCAGGTGGGCGTGGGTGAGTTCGCGGAGCAGCCGGCGGGCGTGGCCGGGGTCCAGGCCGGCGAGGCTGGCGGCGGCTGCGGCGGTGGTGTCGGGGCCGGGGTGCAGGCCGAGCAGCTGGAACATGCGGGCGGCGGGGGTGCTGAGCTGGTGGTAGGACCAGGAGAACACCGCGCGGACGTCGGTGGCGTCTTCTTCGCCGGTGGTCAGGGCGTCCAGGCGGCCGCGGGTGTCGCGCAGTTCGGCGGCCAGGGTGGTGAGGGTGAAGTCGGGGCGGGCTGCGGCGCGGGCGCCGGTGACGGCCAGGGCCAGCGGCAGCCGGGCGCACAGCCGGGCTAGTTCGCCGGCCGCGGCTGGCTCGGCGGCGACGCGGTCGGGGCCTAGCCGGCGGGCCAGCACGTGGTGTGCTTCGCCGCTGGTCAGTACGTCCAGGACGATGGCCTGGGCGCCGTCGGCGGCGATCAGGCCGGCGAGCTGGTTGCGGCTGGTGACGATGACCAGGCAGCCTGGTGCGCCGGGCAGCAGCGGGCGGACCTGGTCGGGGCCGCCGGCGTTGTCGAGCACGATGAGGGTTTTGGTGCCGGCCAGGCGGCTGCGGTACACCGACTGGCGGCCGTCGAGGGTGGCCGGGATCTGGGCGGCGGGGACGGCCAGGGCGTCGAGGAAGATGCGCAGTGCCTCGGCGGGGCGCAGCGGGTCGGCAGGCCCGAAGCCGCGCAGGTTCACATACAGCTGCCCGCCGGGGAACCCCCCCGCGTGCTGGTGCGCCCAGTGCACCGCCAGCGCGGTCTTACCCACCCCCGCCGTCCCGCTGATCACCAGCACTGAGCCAGGCGCGCCCGTAGCCCCCGACAGCGTGCACAGTTCGCCTTCCCGGCCGGTGAAACCGGGCACCGTGGCCGGCAGCATCGCCGGGCGCGACCGCGCGCCGGCTGGGCGTGTCCCGCTGGCTGGGCGTGTCCCGCTGGCTGCGCGTGTCCCGCCGGCTGGCCGCGGCCCGCTGCGCGGCCCTTGGCCATGGCCGTTGCGGACGGCGCCGTTGCCGCCGGCCGCGTCCCTGGGCGCGGCGATCCGCAGCGTCGGATCGGACTGCAGGATGCGCTGGTTCAGCTTGTGCAGGGCGGGACCGGGCTCGACGCCCAGTTCGTCGACGAGCCGCCTGCGTGCCTGCCGGTAGGCGGCCAGCGCCGCGGCCTGCTGTCCGGACCGGTACAGCGCCAGCATCAGCAGCTCGTTCACCCGCTCCCGCAGCGGCTCGGCGGCCGCCAGGGCGGCGAGCTCGGCGGTCACCTGGCGGTGACGGCCCAGGTGCAGGTCGGCGTCGATTCGGTATTCCAGTGCGGCGAGCCGCATCTCGGCCAGCCGCGGCACCTCCGCGGTCAGCAGCGGGGACTGTATATCGGCCAGCGGCTGGCCGCGCCACAGCCCCAGCGCCGCGGCAAGCTGGCTCGATGCGTTCTCCCACGCCCCGGCGCGCGCCGCGGCGATCCCGGCGGCCTGGAGCTCGGCGAACTGCGCCACGTCCAGTTCGCCGCGCCGAACCGCGATCAGGTACCCGGCCGGGCGGCTCACGATCCGCTCGTACCCGGTCGGCCCGAGTGTGTGCCGCAGCCGCATGATGTAGTTCTGCAGCGTCACCCGCGCGGTCTCCGGGGGGCTGCCCTGCCACAGTGCCTCGGCCAGCTTGTCGACGGCGACCACCTGGTTGACAGCCAGCAGCAGCGCCGCCAGCAGCACGCGCTGTTTGCCGGCCGAGATCGGGATTGACCTCTCCTCGGCCTGCACCAGCAGCGGCCCCAGCAGGCCGAACTCCACCAGATCCTCCCGCCCGCGGCCAGCCGATGGCGGTTTGCCTGGGCGCTCACCGGCACCCATCGGCCTGTGCAGCGAAATATGTCCGGACGTAACACGATCCGGCCCTGTTGCGCCCAAGCTAACCACCACTGGGGTCACCGAGGCGCCGGATTTAGCGGCCAGGAAGACAGTGCCGCAAGGGTGCCACATAAGTGCAACCCCAGAGCCGGTTCCGCGAGATCCATTCAAGGGTCGCCGGGGCAGCCGGGCTGATGGCAGTCAGGCGAGGGCGCCCGCTATCGCTGCGCGGCGGCGGCGGGCCGGCCGGGTATGGCGGACAGGCGCTGCATGAGCGCGGCGAACTGGTCGAAGCTCAGGCTCTGGTCGGAGTCTGACAGCGCCTTGTCGGGGTCCGGGTGGACTTCGATCAGCAGGCCGTGCGCGCCGGCGGCGCGAGCCGCCCAGGCCATGGGGGCCACGTAGCTCCGCTGACCGGTGCCGTGGCTCGGGTCCACGATGACCGGCAGGTGCGAGCGCTCGCGGACGACGGCCACCGCGGACAGGTCGAGGGTGTTGCGGGTCGCACTCTCGAAGGTCCGGATGCCGCGCTCGCAGAGGATCACCTGCTGGTTGCCCTGGGCGACGATGTACTCGGCGGCTGCCAGCCACTCCTCGATCGTGCTGGACAGCCCGCGCTTGAGCAGCACCGGCCGGTCCACCTTGCCGAGCTCACGCAGCAGGTCGAAGTTCTGCATGTTGCGCGCGCCGACCTGGAGGATGCCGGCCTCCTTGGCCATCCGCTGCACCTGGTCGACCGCCATCACCTCGGTGACCACCGGCAGGCCGGCCTCGCGCCCGGCCGCGACCAGCAGGTCGAGCCCGTCCCAGCCCAGCCCCTGGAAGGAATACGGCGAGGTCCGCGGCTTGAACACGCCACCGCGCAGCACGTGCGCGCCGTGGTCCCTGACGAACCTGGCGGTGGCCTCGATCTGATCGCGGCTCTCGACCGAGCACGGGCCGGCCATGACCACGAAGCCGTCGCCGCCGACCAGCACGTCGCCGACCCGGATGACCGTGTCCGCCTGCCGCGCCGCCCGGTCTACCAGCTTGTACTGGCGGGAGCGGGGAGCGGCAGGCCGTGCGGCCACCGCTTCCAGCATCTCCGCCGGGTCGCCTCCGGACGGCTCAGTCTCGGGCCTGGCGGCCGCGTCCCCGGCGCGCGGCTGGCCGGGCAGGCCGCCCGGCCTGGCCGCGGTCCGCAGCGCCTTGGCCGGGTAGCTGCCGAGCACCTTGACGAACAGCGCCGCCGACCGCAGCTCGTCGAGTGCCGCCGCGGTCCGCGGGTCGGCGGCGTTGCCCTCGAAGTCGAGGAAGAACATGTATTCCCACGGGCGGCCGGGCCTCGGCCGGGACTCCAGCTTTGTCATCGAGTGGCCGCTGCCGGACAGCACCTCCAGGCAGCGCAGCAGGTCGCCCTCCTCGTGCCCGGTCACCAGGATCAGGCTCGTCTTGCACGGAACCCGCAGGTCCACGGTGGCCGGCTTCGCCGACAGCGCCACGAACCTGGTGAAGTTGTCGTCGCTGTCGTTGATGCCCCGGCGCAGTATGACGAGCCCGTACGCGGCGGCGGCCTCGGGGGACGCGATCGCCGCGACGGTGGGGTCACCCGACGCCGCCACGGCCTGCATCGCGCCTGCGGTGTCGAAATAGGTGGTGGGCTCGGCGTTCTGCAGGGACAGGAGGAACTGGGAGCACTGCTCGAGCCCCTGGGGATGCGACAGGATCCGGCTCAGCGAGGACAGCGGGACCTCGGCGGTGGCGGCCAGGCAGTGGTCGACCTTCCAGGTCTCCTCGCCCACGATGAACAGCTCGTGTGAGCGCAGCACGGCGTAGACCTCGTTGATGCTCCCGGCCGTGGTGTTCTCGATCGGCAGCACCGCGAGATCGGCGTCGCCGGCCAGCAGCGCGTCGGCAGCCTGGCGGAACGTGCGGTAGCCGGCAAGGTCGCCGGTCAGGCCGCGGCCGGCCAGGTACTTCTGCGCTGCAGCGTCGCTGTAGGAGTGCGCGGTGCCCTGGAACGCGACCCGGACCCGCCCGCCGCCGTCCCCGTTCAGGTGCCGCGCCTGCTGCGCCACCGAGTCGCTGATCAGCTCGCTGAAGATCGAGCGCACCAGGCTGGCCGAGACGCCGAGGTCGGTGGCCACGGCCACCACGCCGTCCAGCACCCGCTGTTCCCGGTCCGGGTCCTGGATCCCGTCCTCGGAGTGCTCCTTGACCTTCGCGATCGCGGCGATCAGGTCGCGGCGCTGCGCGATCAGCCGGACGATGCCGCTGTCCACCTCGTCCAGGCCCTGCCGCAGGTCGGCGATGCCTGGCTGCTCGTTGCTCACTGTGTCTCCGCTCACCCGGGCAACGGTAGCGTCTTTGCGTGCGCCACTCAGACTCGCCGGGCACGGCCGGCGTTCCCGCCGAGGCCGGTCGGCCGGGCCGGATGCCGCCGGCGGGCCGGACCGCGGCGGTGCTGCTCACGGCCGGGATCATGGTGCTCGCGGTCAACCTGCGCGCCTCGATCACCAGCCTGCCACCGGTCTTCCCCGAGCTGTCCGCCGCGCTGCACCTGTCCAACGGCTCGATCACCGTGCTGGCGGCGGTTCCGGTGATCTGTTTCGGGCTGTTCTCCGGCCTGGGCGGCCCGCTGAGCCGCAGCTTCGGCGAGGAACGGGTGCTGCTGGCCGCGCTGCTGCTGCTGGCGGCGGGGCTGCTGCTGCGCGGCGCGCTGCCAGGTTCGATGCTGTTCCCCGGCACGGTGCTCGCTGGGGGCGCGATCGCGCTGATGAACGTGCTGCTGCCCAGCCTGGTGAAGCGCCGCAGCCCGGAGCGCGCGGGCCTGCTGGTCGGCGCCTACCTGGCCATGCTCGGCGCGGGCGCGGTAGTCGCCTCGCTGATCGCGGTGCCGGTGTTCAAGGCGGCCGGCAACGGGCCCGGCTGGCCGGTGTCGCTCACGCTCGGCCTGTGGGTGGTGCCGGCCGTGGCGGCGGCGGTGCTGTGGCTGCCACAGGTCCACTACCACACCAGGCCGGAGCGCGTGGTGCGCCCCACCGGGCCCGGCGTGCACCGGCACGCGCTCGCCTGGCAGGTCGGCATGTTCATGGGCCTGCAGAGCCTGAGCTACTACGCGACGCTGTCCTGGCTGCCCACGCTGTTCCGGGACCGCGGCGTGACAGCCGCGGCCGCAGGCGGCCTGCTCGCGCTCATGAACCTCGGGAACGCGCTCACCGCCATGGTCGCGCCGGCGATCGCACACCGGGTAAAGGACCAGCGCGTGATCATCGCCGTGACGGTACTGGCCATGGCCGCCGGCCTGCTCGGGTCGCAGTACGCACCGACCGGCTCCGCAGTGGCATGGGTCCTGCTGCTCGGCTTCGGGCAGGGCGCGTCGCTCGGCCTGGCGATCTTCTTCACCATGGCCAGGGCCCCGGACCCGGTCACCGCCGCGTCGCTCTCCGGATTCGCCCAGGGTTCCGGTTACCTGATCGCGGCGGCCGGGCCGCTCGCCGTCGGATTCCTGCACACGGCGACCGGCGGCTGGACGGTCCCGGTGCTGGCTCTGCTCGGCGCGCTCTGTCTGCAGCTTTGGGCCGGGCTGCTGGCCGGCCGGGAGGTGACGCTGCCCGGCGGCTGACGCGGACGTCAACGGCGCGGTTCGTCGCCGGAGGGTGCGGAACTAGACTCCTGTGGACGCGCGGACGACGGCCCTGCGCTACGGGGACCGGCCTGGCTGACCGTTCAGGCCCGACGACCACAAAGGAGCGGGGCCAGTGACGCTGCTGGAGACCATCTCAAGTCCGCGAGACGTCAAGGGGCTCAGCCCGGACCAGCTGCCCCGTTTGGCGACTGAAATCCGGGATGTCCTGATCGAGACGGTATCGAGGACCAGCGGCCACCTGGGCCCGAACCTCGGCGTGGTCGAGCTGACCATCGCGCTGCACCGGGTGTTCGACTCGCCGGTCGACCGGATCGTGTTCGACGTAGGGCACCAGGCGTACGTGCACAAGCTGCTCACCGGGCGGCAGGCGCAGTTCGGCACGCTGCGGCAGGCCGGCGGCATCTCCGGGTACCCGAGCCGGGCCGAGTCCGAGCATGACCTGGTCGAGAACTCGCACGCCTCGACGGGCCTGTGCTACGCCGACGGGCTGGCCAAGGCCTACCGGCTGCGCGGCGAGACGGACCGGACCGTCGTGGTGGTCATCGGCGACGGCGCGCTGACCGGCGGCATGGCCTGGGAGGCGCTGAACAACATCGCGGTGAACAAGGACAGCCGGATCGTGATCGTCGTCAACGACAACGGCCGGTCCTACCAGCCGACGATCGGCGGGCTCGCCGACCACCTCTCGGCCGTGCGGGTCTCCCAGCGCTACGAGCACGTCCTCGACTACATCAAGACCACGCTGTCGCGTGCGCCGGTGCTCGGCCCGCCGCTGTACGAGACGCTGCACGGGATCAAGAAGGGCATCAAGGACGTGCTCCAGCCGCAGGTGCTGTTCGAGGACCTCGGCCTGAAGTACGTGGGGCCCATCGACGGCCACGACGAGGAGGTCCTCGAGCACGCGCTGCGCCGGGCCAGCGACTTTGGCGGGCCGGTGATCGTGCACGCGATCACCAGGAAGGGCTTCGGCTACGCGCTGGCCGAGCAGAACGAGGAGGACTGCCTGCACCAGGTGCCGGCCGCACCGCCGGTGACCGCGGCGCCGGCCTGCCCGGTGGTGCCGAGCCGTACCGGGTCCGAGGTATTCGGCGAGGAGCTGACCGCGATCGGCGCCCGGCGCCCCGACGTGGTCGCGATCACCGCAGCGATGCTGCACCCGACCGGCCTCGGCCCGTTCGCGCGGGCCTTCCCGGACCGGGTCTTCGACGTCGGCATCGCCGAGCAGCACGCGATGACCAGCGCGGCCGGCCTGGCCATGGGCGGCCTGCACCCGGTGGTCGCGATCTACGCGACGTTCCTGAACCGCGCCTTCGACCAGCTGCTGATGGACGTGGCGCTGCACCGGCTGCCGGTGACGGTCGCGCTCGACCGGGCCGGGGTGACCGGCCCGGACGGCGCCAGTCACCACGGCATGTGGGACGGCTCGATCCTGCAGGTGGTGCCCGGGCTGAAGATCGCCGCGCCGCGGGACGCGACCCGGATCGCCGAGCTGCTCAACGAGGCCGTGGCGGTGAGCGACGGGCCCACCGTGCTGCGCTACCCGAAGGGTGCGGTGCGCGCCGAGGTCGAGACGATCGGCAAGCTGGGCGGCATGGACGTGCTGGCCAGGCCCGCTGACGGGGCAGCGCAGGACGTGCTGCTGATCGGCGCGGGGACGATGGCCGGCGTCGGCGCCGCGACCGCCGAGCGCCTGGCCGACCAGGGCATCGGCGTCACGGTCATCGACCCGCGCTGGGTCAAGCCGCTGGACGGGGCGCTGGTGGACGCGGCGCGTGCGCACCGGCTGGTGGTGACCGTGGAAGACAACGGGCGCGTGGGCGGCTTCGGCGACGCGGTGTGCCGGCTGCTGCGCGATCACGACGTGGACACCCCGGCGCGGACGTTCGGCCTGCCGCAGGAATTTCTTGACCACGGCGAACGCTCCCAGATTCTGGAGGACCTGGGCCTGGCCCCGCAGCACCTCGCCAGGGCGATCACGGAGGCCGTTGCTCAGAGAACCCTGGATTTCGCGCACGAGCAGCACGCGTAATGCAGAATCGCGGACTATGAGAACACTTCGGGTCGCTGTGGTGGGCTCCGGCCCGGCCGGCCTGTACACCGCCGAGGCGCTGATCAAGCAGGCGGCCGCGCTTGACCCCCCGCATCAGGTGAAAGTCGACGTCCTGGACCGGCTCCCCACCCCGTACGGGCTGGTCAGGTACGGTGTCGCGCCCGACCACAAGTCGATCAAGTCGATCGCCGAGGTGCTGCGCCGGGTGCTCGAGCACGACAACGTCAACTTCGTCGGAGGCGTGCACCTCGGCGACGACGTCACCAGGGACGAGCTGCTGGCCAGCTACGACGCCGTGGTCTACGCCACCGGCGCGATGCGGGACCGGCGCATGGGCATCCCCGGCGAGGACCTGCCGGGGAGCGTCGCGGCCACCGACTTCGTCAACTGGTATTCCGGCCACCCCGACATCGACCCCGGCAAGTACACCCTCGACGCCGAGTCGGTCGCGGTCATCGGCGTCGGCAACGTGGCGGTGGACGTCGCCAGGATCCTGATCAGGGACCCCGAAGACCTGCGCGAGACCGACATCTCGCAGCCGGTGCTTGAGACCCTGATGTCCAGCAAGGTCCGCGAAGTGCACATGATCGGGCGGCGCGGCCCGGCGCAGGCCAAGTTCACCACCAAGGAGCTTCGCGAGCTCGGCGAGCTGAACGGCGTGGACGTGGTGGTCTACGGCGGTGAGACGGACCTGGACGCGTTCGACCCGACCGGGGAGAGCGCGCGGCTGGCCGCGGAGGACCGGCACGTGCGCGGCAACTACACGGTGATCAAGGACTTTGCCGACCGGCGGCCTACCGGCAACCGGCGTCGGCTGTTCATCAGGTTCTGGCTGCGGCCGACCGAGCTGCACGGGCCGAGCCAGGTATCCGGGCTCACCGTTGAGCGCACCCGGCTCGACGAGAACGGCAAGTTCGTCGGGACCGGCAGCTACGAGACGCTCGACGCGCAGCTGGTGCTGCGCAGCGTGGGATACCAGAGCGTGCCGCTGCTCGGTGTGCCGTTCGATGACCGCTCGTCGACCGTGCCGAATACCGGCGGCCGCATCACCGGCCCGGACGGCGCCGCACTGCCCGGCGAGTACGTCGCCGGGTGGCTCAAGCGCGGCCCGAGCGGCGTGATCGGGACCAACAAGTCCGACGCTGCAGAGACCGTCCGGGCGCTGCTCGCCGACCTGGCCGGCGGACCCGGCCCGGACGACGTCGAGCTGCCACGGGCCGGGATGCTGCGCTATCCCGAGGCCGTGCCCGAGGCGGCGGCCGACGCCGCGTCGCGCTTTGACGAGCTGCTGGCTGCCCGCGGGATCCGGCCGGTCAGCTACACCGACTGGCTGCAGATCGAGTCCGCCGAGCGCGAGCTCGCCAGCTCGCTCGGTCGCGGCGCCCGGGTGAAGCTGCCGAGCCGAGCCGACCTGCACAAGGCCTGCGGCTTCACCGCCCGCACCTAAGCCCGGCCCCGGCGACCGTCATGGATCTCGACTGGAACGCCGAGCTCGTCCGGCAGCTCGAGGGGCACTGGGGCTACCAGCTGCGGCCCCGGCTGGACGGGCTCACCGACGAGGAGTTCCTCTGGGAGCCGGTCCCGGGCTGCTGGAGCGTGCGCCGGCGCGGGGAGGGCACGGCGCCGCTGGCGCTCGGCTCTGGGGACTTTACCGCCGACTTCGCCTGGCCGCCGCCGGACCCCGCCCCCGTGACCACGATCGCCTGGCGGATCGCGCACATCGTGATGGGCTGCTTCGGCATGCGCAACGCCACCCACTTCGGCGGCCCGCCGGTCGACTACGAGACGTTCGAGTACGCCGGCACCGCGGCGCAGGCGCTGCGCCAGCTCGACGACGCTTACGCGGCCTGGATCGCAGGCGTGCGCGGGCTGGACGCGGAGGCCCTGGGCCGCCCGTGCGGCCCGGCCGAGGGGCCGTTCGCCGAGTACCCGATGGCCTCCCTGGTGCTGCACATCAACCGTGAGGTCATTCACCACGGCGCGGAGATCTCGCTGCTGCGCGACCTCTACCTGCACCAGAAGTGATCGCCACCGCCGCATTGCGCCCGGCCCGGTGAAAACGGACACTGAGAGCTGGAACGGTGTCCTCCGGCGGGATTGGGTAGCAGATGGCCAGGTTGGTGCCGTGTTATAGGCAGAGCAGCCGGCGCGCCCGGCCCGGGACGGCCTGCGGCTCACGGCATACTGCTGTCCGGTGATGGATGCGCGATTCTCCCTAGCCGGAGAGGGACCCGGGGACTCCCGCGGCCCGGTCGGCGAGGCAGAGGCCAGCGGCCAGCAGCGGCTGCAGCGGGTGCTCGGCGAGCCGGAGCTTGGCTGGCTGATCGACCGGATCCGGATCCGCCTGGAGCGCGGCGAGCCGGTCGACGGCACCGTGACGCTGGTCGGCGCCACGGCCGAGCAGCGCCGGGCGGCGGCGCGACTGCTCGGCCACGGGATCGGGCGTGGCACCTCGCTCAGTGTCCCGCTGCCCGAAGTCGACGCCGCGCTGCGGCGGGCCGGGATCTCGTCCGGGCTGCGCTCCGCCGTCGAGTCGCTGACCGGCCCGGTCCGGGACCGGGCGGCCGAGCGGTCCGCCGAGATCGGCCAGTTCCAGGACGTCCTCGACGGGGCCCGGCGCAGCCCGCTGGCCGCGGAGCCGTGGCATCTCGCCTGGCTGGAGCAGATCAGCAGGGACGGCACGCTCACCCGGCTGGTCCGGCAGCGGCAGGGTCACCTGCTGGCGCAGGCCACGGCCGTGCTCGAGCGGCTGCCCGCCGGGCCGGACGAGTCGGCCGTGCTGTTGCCGGCCCTGGCCGAGGCGGTGACCGGTGACCCGAAGGCGCTGGACGGCACCGCGCTGTCCGCGCTGGTGCTGCGGGCGCTGGCGCTGCGCGACCCGGCCGGGCCGGACGCCGAGCGCGCGCTGTGGGCGACGGCTGGCGTGGTCTCCGACGACCTGGCCAGCCAGGTGCTCGTGCTCAACGTCCGCGCGGTCGGCGATGGCCTTGGTGACTGGCTGACCGGGGCGGCCGAGGCCGGCGAGCCGTTCCGGGTCACCCTGCATCAGCTGAGCGTCATGCCGGTCATGCCGCTCGCGATCGACCTGCGCGTCTGCGGGAACGCAGCTGTGCTGCGCGCCGCGGCGGCCCAGCTCGGCGCCGACAGCGCACCGCTGGTCTGCACCGAGGGGGAGCCCTCCGTGGCCTGCAATCGGCTGCTGCGGTCCGCGCTGTCCACCGGAACCCGGATCCACTGGCACAGCAACTTCGACTGGCCTGGGCTGCGGAGCACGGCGGCGGCGATCCGCCGGCTGGCCGCGGCACCGTGGCTGATGGGCGCGGACGACTACCGCGCCGCGCTGCCCGCGAGCACCGAGTCGGTCAGGGGCCAGCCCGCCGAGAGCCCGTGGGATCCCCGGCTGGCCGAGCTGATGCACGCCAGCGGCCGGGCCGTGACCGAGGACCGGCAGCTCACGGCGCTGCTCGCCGACCTAGCCGGCCGGCCGGGCACGCGCTGAGCCTCAGCCGAGCAGCTACTGACCCTCAGCCAAGCAGCCGCTGAGCTTCAGCCGAGCAGCGACTTCAGCAGCGCGCGGGTGCGCTCCGCATCGTCGCCGCGCGAGAACTGGGCCGCGACGAAGTCGGTTACCCCTGATTCCTCAAGTACCCCCATCTTCCCCGCAACGGCTTGCTCGTCCCCGATCAGCGCGATGTCACCGGGTTCTTCGGCGCCCTCCCGGTCGAGCATCGCGCGGTAGGACGGCAGCTGCCCGTAGATCGCGAAGACCCGGTTCGCCCTGGCCCGCGCGCCGTCGGGGTCGTCGGTAACGCAGATTGGCAGCACGCAGACCACGCGCGGGCTCGGCCGCCCGGCGGCCTGCGCCGCCTCGGAGATCGTGGGAACGATGTGGTCCCGGACCGTGGCCGGCCCGGTCATCCACAGCACGGTCCCGTCGGTGAGCCGCCCGGCCAGGCGCAGCATCTGCGGTCCCAGCGCGGCCAGCAGCACCGGCACCCGGCCCGGGCGCGGCGTGGTCAGCCCGATGCTGGCCCGCATGGTTTCGCCGTCGAAGGCCGCCTGCTCCCCGTTGAGCAGCGGCAGCAGGATCGACAGGTACTCCTGCATGTGGCGGACCGGACGGTCGTAGCTGTACCCGTACATGTCCTCGATGACGATCTTGTGGGACAGGCCGATGCCGAGCGTCAGCCGCCCGTCCAGGGCCGTGGCTGTGGTCAGCGCCTGCTGCGCGAGCACCGCCGGGTGGCGCGGGTAGGTCGGCACCACCGCCGTGCCCAGCTCGATCCCTGGCACCTGGCTCCCGGCGACTGCCAGCGATGTCAGCGCGTCCAGGCCAAAGATGTTCGTGACCCAGGCCGAAGCGAACCCGTCGTCCGCCGCGTGCTGCAGCTGATCGCGAAGTCGGACGAGGGCCTGCGGCCCGGCGGGCTCGTCCTGGGATATGCCGATGCGCATGCGTGATCTCCGTTCGCTCCGAAGCCCGATCTTGCCGCCCGCCGCCCAGCCCCCGCAAGGCTCGGCGGCCCGTCAGGTAGCGCCGCGTCGGGTGGACGTCATTTGGAGTTTGCACGCTGTGGGCCCCGGGGTCTTTGCCTTCGGGTAAGACTGGGGACAATAGGTACATGGGCTCTGGTCAGGCGACATCCGAACGCGGCACGGCAAGGAAGAACCCGGACAAGACGGCCGGCGATGCCCATAGACCGGCGGATGCGGAAGGTCAGGCCCCCGGGCTCACGCTCGCTTCCGGCCAGGGCCCGGAGGCTGCGACGGAGGGTGCACTGGTGTCAGCGGACCGTCCCGGCCAGGCCGGGGGCGCAGGCGAACTGCCGCGGGACCGGTACCTGGACCGCGAAGAGAGCTGGCTGCGGTTCAACCAGCGGGTGCTCGAGCTGGCCGAGGACGAGTCGCTCGCCCTGCTCGAACGGGTGCGGTTCCTGTCCATCTTCGCGAGCAACCTGGACGAGTTCTTCATGGTCCGGGTGGCCGGGCGGATGCGCCGGATGGTGGCCGGGCTCCCGGTCGAGCGCGCTAGCGGGCACTCACCCGCGCAGATCCTGGAGAACACCCTGGACTTCGCGGGCGAGCTGACCCGCAGGCAGGCCGAATGCTTCAGCGACTCGGTGCTGCCCGCCCTGGAGCGGGAGGGCATCGAGATCCTGCGGTGGAAAGAGCTCGAGCAATCCGAGCAGGAGCAGATGCAGAAGCTGTTCCGCGAGCGGATCTACCCGGTGCTCACCCCGCTGGTCGTCGACCCGGCGCACCCGTTCCCGTACATTTCCGGCCTCTCCCTCAGCCTGGCCGTGATGATCGCCGATCCGGAGACCGGCACCACGATGTTCGCGCGGGTGAAGGTACCCCCGCTGCTGCCCAGGTTCCTGACCGTGGCGCCGAACCGGTTCGTGCCGCTCGAAGACGTGATCGCCGCCCACCTGAACGATCTGTTCGCCGGTCTCGACGTGCTCGAGCACCATGTGTTCCGGGTGACCAGGATCCGCGACCTCGAGATCGACGAGGACGTGACCGAGGACCTGCTGAAGTCGATGGAGCGCGAGCTCACCCGGCGCCGGTTCGAGCAGGCGGTCCGGCTCGAGGTCGAAGAGTCGATGTCCAGCGACGTGCTGGACCGGCTGGTGACCGAGCTCGGCGTGGACACCAGGGCGGTGTACCGGGTGCCCGGGCCGCTGGACCTCTCGGGCCTGTCCGCGATCGCCGACCTGGACCTGCCGCAGCTCAAGTACCCGCCGTTCGTCCCGTCGGAGACCATGCTGCCGACCGACAGCAGCATCTTCGCCGCGATCTCCGAGCGCGACGTCCTGGTGCACCATCCGTACGACTCGTTCGCGGCGAGCACGCTGCGCCTGGTGGTCTCGGCCGCGGCCGACCCGCGGGTGCTGGCGATCAAGCACACGCTGTACCGGACCAGCGGCGACTCCGAGATCGTGGACGCGCTCATCGACGCGGCCGAGGCGGGCAAGCAGGTCGTGGTCGTCGTCGAGATCAAGGCCAGGTTCGACGAGCGCGCCAACATCGCGTGGGCGCACAAGCTTGAGGAAGCCGGCTGCCACGTGGTCTACGGCCTGGTCGGGCTCAAGACGCACTGCAAGATGATCCTCGTGGTGCGGGAGGAGGCAGACGGCCGGCTGCGCCGCTTCTGCCATATCGGCACGGGCAACTACCATCCCACGACCGCCCGGATGTACGAGGACTTCGGCCTGCTCACCGCCGACCAGACGGTGGGCGAGGACATCACCGACCTGTTCAACCACCTCACCGGTTACAGCAGGCCGTCGGCCTACCGCCGGCTGCTCGTCGCGCCCGACGGCATCCGTTCCGGCTTGGTCGAAAGGATCGACGCGCAGGCCGAACGGGCGCGCGCCGGGGAGCCGGCCCAGATCCGGATCAAGTGCAACGCGATCATCGACGAGGCCATCATCGACGCGCTGTACCGCGCCTCCCAGAGCGGCGTGCCGGTCGACATCTGGGTCCGGGGCATCTGCGGCGTGCGGCCTGGTGTGCCAGGCATGTCGGACAACATCAGGGTGCGCAGCATCCTCGGCCGGTTCCTCGAGCACTCCCGGATCTACGCGTTCGGCACCAGCGACGGCGACGTCTACATCGGCAGCGCCGACCTCATGCACCGGAACCTGGACCGCCGCGTGGAAACGCTGGTGCGGGTCGGCGACACCGGGCACCAGTCGGAGCTTCGCGGCCTGATCGACATGGCCATGGACGACACGACCGCGTCGTGGTGGCTGGGCGCCGACGGCACCTGGACCCGGCACCACCTGGACGCCTCCGGTGCCCCGCTCAACGACATCCAGGAATACCTGATCCGGACTCGGCAGGGTCGCTCCGCGGATGGCTGATGCGCCGGGAACCGGCGAGATCCATGCCGCTGGCATGGTGCTGTGGCACTCATCGGGCGGCGGCAGGGAAGTGGCGCTCGTCCACCGGCCCCGCTACGACGACTGGAGCTTCCCGAAGGGAAAGCTCGCGCACGGCGAGCACCCGCTGCTCGCGGCCGTCCGCGAGGTCGCCGAGGAGACGGGACGCCTGGCCACCCTGGGCCGGCCCCTGCCGACCGCCCGGTATGAGGACCGCGGCGGGCGGCCGAAGAGGGTCGACTACTGGGCCGGTCGGCCGGTGCCCGGCGGCCCGGACTCCTTCCGGCCCAACCAGGAGGTCGACGCCGTGGACTGGCTGCCGGTGCCCGCGGCACGCGGCAGGCTCAGCTACCCCCACGATGCGCTGATCCTGGACGATTTCGCGGCCGGGCCCGCCGAAACCGAGCCGCTGATACTGCTGCGGCACGCGTCGGCCGGCGCCAAGGAGTCGTGGAAGGGCGACGACCTGGACCGGCCGCTGGACGCCAAGGGAGCGGCCGCGTCCGACGAGCTTGCGCTGCTGCTGTCCTGTTACGGCTCCGGTCGCGTTATCACCTCTGCCGCCGAGCGCTGCGTGGCGACGGTCCGGCCGTACGCCGCGATGACCGGCGCGAAGCTGGAGATCGAGCCCGCGCTTGCGGTCAGGCACCCCGACGGCAAGCGCGGTCCCGATGACGAGGCGAAGGCGGCAGCGGATCTGGTGGCGCGCGTCATCGCCCACGGCCTGCCCGCCGTCATCTGCGCCCACCGGGAGAACCTGGAGCGGTTGCTGGCGGCTGCGTGCGCAGTACTAGGCGCGGACCCGCCCCCGGGCCACCCGCTGCACAAGGGCGCCTTCTGGGTGCTGCACGTCGCGGACGGCCGCCTGGCCGCCGCGGAGCAGCACAGCCTGATCGAGGCCCGACCGCTCAGGCCCTGAGGCAGGCGGCGTCCCAGTCGAGCGTCGGCGGCAGCGCGCCCTCCAGCGTGAGCAGCCAGCGCTTGACCTCCGTGCCCGTCCCGCCGCTGTAGCCGCCGAGCCCGTCGGCCGCCACCACGCGATGGCAGGGGACGACCACCGGGATCGGGTTCGATCCCATGATCTGCCCCACGGCCCTGGCTGGCGGCGACGCGCCGAAGCTGTCATGCCCGACCCGGCGGGCCAGCGCCCCGTAGCTGACCGTCTCGCCGTAGCCGACCGAGTCAGTCAGCATCCTGAGTACCTGCTGCTGCAGCGATGACGTCACGCTCCAGTCGATGAACAGGTCGAAGCCGCGCCGCTTGCCCGCGAAGTACTCGGCGAGCTGGGCCACGGCGGCGTCACGCTGTTCGGCGGCTGCGCTGTGATCTTCGGCTTCGCCGTGCGCTGCCCCGGCGGCGTGCCGGGTCCAGGCCGGGATCGGCGGTCCGCCAAACCGGATCTGGCTCAGGCCAGCCTCGCTGCAGCCGACGGAAAGCCGCCCCACCGGCGTGCCGAGCATGGCCCACGCGAGTTCGGTCATGAACCCATTATCTTTCGTGCCACTGACAGTCCGGGCCGCCAGAAATGTCGGATGCCAGCGGTAGAACAGGCACTGTCCAGATACCGGCGGAAAGGGGCATGGATATGGCCGACAACGTCGCCGACGCCGTCGAGGCCGAGCTGGCCGAGCTGTCGCGGCGGTTAACCCAGCCGGGCCAGCGCGAGTGCCTGCGCTGCTTCCTGCTGCGGATGATCAACGAGTTCGGCTGCGACGGCACGCACCGGTGGACCGTGCACTGGCGGGACCTGCGGGCGCCGCGGGCCACCGGCCTTGTGCAGCGCCTGCAGCGGCGTGGTGGCTGCTGCTGCGACTGCGAAGTCATCTTCAACGTCTTTCCCGACTATCCCGAAACCGGCGAGATCCTGCCGTGCGCGGGGGTGCTGCGGGCGGGTTCCGCGGCGCCGTGCGACCTGCGGCGGCTGCGCAGGAGCGCGTGACCCTCGGGCCCATCTCTGCGGCCTTCCCCGTTCCCTGCGTTATGCCTCGCCCTTCTCGGCGACGCGCAGCAGCGCTCCGGCGATCGGCAGCGATGTGAGATCGACCTGCCAGGGCCGGGCGCCGAACGCGGCCAGCCCGGCGGCCACCGCCTCGGAGGTTGGCGGCTGCGGCGGCTGCCACGCGAGCCGGCGCACCGCGTCGGGGGGGAGCAGGTTCTCGGCAGGCAGGTGATGCTCGTCGGCCAGCGCCGCCACCGCCGCCCGGACGGCGGTGAGCCGGGTGGCGGCGTCCGGATCGCGCTCGGGCCAGCGGTGCGCTGGCGGCGGGCCGTCGCTCGGGCGCGCCGACACCGCGGGAAGCTCGCGTTCGGACTGGGCCCGGGCGCGCCCGACGGCGCGGAGCCACTCGGGCGTGTGCCGCCTGGCGCCGCGGCCGCCGAAGCCTTGGATGGCGGCCAGTTCGGCGCCGTTGACCGGCAGCGACCTGGCCGCCTCGACGATCGCCGCGTCGGGCAGCACCCGGGTCGGTGACACGTCGCGACGCCGCGCGATCCGGTCCCGCTCCAGCCAGAGCTCGCGGACGACGGCGAGGCCGCGCCGGTTGCGTACCCGGTGAATGCCGGAGGTGCGGCGCCACGGCTCCGGGCGCGGCGGCGGTGGCTCGGCGCTGAGCTCGGCGGCGAATTCCTGGCGCGCCCATTCGCTCTTGCCCTGCTCGGCGAGCTCGGCGGCCAGGGCGTCGCGCAGCTCCACGAGCACCTCGACGTCCAGGGCGGCGTAGCGCAGCCATTCCTCCGGAAGCGGCCGGGTGGACCAGTCGGCCGCCGAGTGGCTCTTCTCCAGGGTCAGCCCGAGCACGGACTCGACGAGGGTGCCGAGCCCGACCCTCGGATAGCCGAGCAGCCGCCCGGCCAGCTCGGTGTCGAACAGCAGCCGCGGCCGGTAGCCGAGGTCGGACAGGCACGGCAGGTCCTGGGAGGCGGCGTGGATGACCGCCTCCACATCGGCCAGCGCGGTGTTGATGCCGGACAGGTCGGGGCAGGCGACGGGGTCGATCAGTACCGTGCCCGCGCCGCCGCGGCGGAGCTGTACCAGGAAGGCCCGGTGCCCGTAGCGGAAACCCGAGGCCCGTTCGGCGTCCACGGCTACCGGGCCGTGACCCCTGGCGAGCCGCTGGGTGGCATCGGCCAGCGCGTCGGCGGTCCCGACCAGCGGCGGCATGCCGTCGCGCGGCTCGAGCAGCGGCACCGCCGCTATGCGGGGTGCGGCCTCTTCGTCGGGGCCTTGTCCTTCCGCGTCGGGGCCGGGTCCTTCCGCGTCGGGGCCAGGTCCTTCTTCGTGGGGGCCTGGATCCTCCGCCGCGCCGGTCATGGCCGCCGCCGGGAGCGCGGCGGCCGCAGCGCGCTCACCCCGGGGGGAAGCGGCGGCAGGCCGCACGCCGCGCAGAGCGCGTCGCACCAGGCGGCGATGTGCCCGTCCAGATCACCTGGCGCGCCGGTGCCCGCTATGACCGGCGACCAGGATGAGCGCAGCTCGAACTCGGTATCCACCGGCTGGCCTTCCTTGGCCCCGAACCCCTCGGTCACCACCCGGGTGACGGTGCCGCTGACCTGCCGGTAGCCAACCGTCCTGGCGTCCAGCGCCTCGGTCAGCCAGCTCCAGCCCACCTGCCCGATCAGCGGGTCCGCGGCGATCTCGGGATCGAGCTCGGCGCGGACGTAGGCGATCATGCGGAACGGGCCGCCCCATCCATCCTGGCCTGCCGGGTCATAGAGCAGGATAAAGCTGCCCCAGCCGATCTCGGTGTCCGCGTCGGGCGCAGCCGACGGCTCGTGCACGGTGGCGCCGATGGCGGCGGCGTACGGAGCGAGCTTGCGCGGCGGCGGCTGGTCGTCGAAGACGATCTCCGACCGCGTCTCGCGCTGCTGGTCCATCCCAGCCTGGAGATCGCTGACCGCCGAGCGGAACGTGGCTGCGGCGTCCATCTCGGCTCGCTCCAAGGGCCCGGCTGCCGGCCTCATGATCCGAGCATGCGAGATGGACGCCGGATTGTCATGCCACGCGCCTGCCTGGCAGGAACTGCACCACCTGCGGCAGCTCGGCAGGGCCCGTGGCGACGTCAATCAGCAGGGCGGCGCCGCATGCGGCGCACATCCACTCGGGGCACTGGCCATCGGGCGAATCCGGGCAAGTTCCGGCGATCGCGTGGCGCGGCTCGAAAAGCCGCTTCCAGCCACAGTCGGCGCAGTACCGGGTCATCTCGGCCATCGCCACCTCCTCGCCGCTAGGCTCAGCACGATGCTGGCACGCCACCCGGCCGGTGCCACGGATCTCCTGCGGCGTGTCATGATGGCGTTTTCCGCGGGAAATGCCGCCGCCGGCCCTGGCCCGGGCCTGTGAGATCATCACTGCTGTGAGTCCGAAGCCGGAAGAGTCGGTCTTCCTGAGTGCCTGCCGCAGGCAGCCTGTTCCGTACACGCCGGTGTGGTTCATGCGCCAGGCGGGCCGGTCGCTGCCCGAGTACCGGCAGGCCAGGGGCAAGACGGCGATGGTCGAGGCGTGCACCAAGCCCGACCTGATCACGGAGTTCACGCTGCAGCCGATCCGCCGGTACGCGGTGGACGCCGCGATCCTTTTCAGCGACATCGTGGTCCCGCTGCGCGCCGCCGGGGTAAAGATCGACATCCAGGCAGGCGTCGGCCCCGTGGTCGACGAGCCGATCCGCGACCAGCGCGACGTGGACGGGCTGCGTCCGCTCGAGCCCGGCAGCGTGCACTACGTCGCCGAGGCGGTCAAGGCGCTGGTCGCCGAGCTTGGCGGCAAGCCGCTGATCGGCTTCGCTGGCGGCCCGTTCACGCTGGCCTCCTACCTGATCGACGGGGGGCCGTCCAAGAGCTTCGACAAGACGAAGGCGCTGATGTACGGCGACCCGGCGCTCTGGAACACGCTGATGCGCAAGCTAACGGATATCACGATCACCTTCCTGCAGGTGCAGATCGGAGCCGGGGCAGCGGCGGTGCAGCTGTTCGACTCCTGGGCCGGGGCGGTAAGCCCCGAGGACTACCGCCAGTCGGTGCTGCCGCACAGCAGCCGGATCTTTGCCGCGCTGGCCGGGACCGGTGTCCCGCGGCTGCACTTCGGCGTGAACACCGGTGAACTGCTCGGAATGATGGGCGAGGCGGGAGCCGACGTGGTCGGGGTGGACTGGCGGGTGCCGCTCGATGAGGCGGTGCGCCGGGTGGACCCGGGCAAGGCGCTGCAGGGCAATCTCGACCCGGCGATCCTGCTGGCCCCCTGGGACGTCGTCGAGCGGCGAGCGATCGGTGTCCTGAACGCGGGCCGCACGGCCGAAGGCCACGTGTTCAACCTCGGCCATGGCGTGCTGCCCGAGACCGATCCCGGTGTGCTCGCCCGGCTTGCCGAGCTGGTGCACACTGCATCCGCCCGGCAGCCGAGCTAGCCGGCCTGCCCGGCGGGCGTCCTACCCGGTGGGCGTCGGCCGGGAGCGCTTCCGCAGCAGCCGCATCAGGCGCCGCCGCCCGGCATAGCCGGCGACCGCCGCCACCGCGATGACGACCGCGAACGGAAGCACCGCGCCCAGCCCGGTGAGCAGCCCGGAGACGACCACGCGCAGGCCGCGCCAGCCGGCGGTGAACCCGGCGACGAACCCGTGCTGCCGCGTCTTGGCCTTCTTCTTGGCCTTCTTGACGACCCGCTGCTGCGGGCTGACCAGCAGCACCGTCAGCGTCGCATAGCTGGTTTCCCTCGACAGCGCGCGCTGCTGCGCCTGCAGCGCCTCGAGCGAGGATTCCTGGGTGCTGATCTGCTGCTGGACGGTGAGCAGCTGGCTGATGGAGCCGGCCCGCTTCAGCAGCGCCTGCAGCTGGGTGATCGCGGCCTGCGCCGAGCTCACCAGGCTGCTCACGTCGGCCACCTCCTCGGTCACGTCCTGCGCGTGCTGGGTCAGCGAGGTCTGCGTGCCAAGCACGGTGGACAGCGTGCTCAGCGTCCCGGCGTAATCCGCGACCGGAATCTTGAGCTGCAGGCTCACCGTCGAGCGCGCCGGATCCCGCGGGTTGACCACGGCCTGCTCGCCGGAGACGTAGCCGCCCTCGGCGGTGGCGATGCTGGTCGCCCGGGCCGCGGCCGCGGTCACGTTCTTCGCCCGGACGGTGAGGCTGGCGGTGTAGACGATGCTCTGCGTGGCGAGGGCCAGCCGGGAGGCCTTGGTGGCCGAAGCCGACGGCGCCCCGCCCGCGGCAGGGGCGCGAGCCGGGACGCCGGCCGCGGAACCGTTGGCTGGGGCCTGGCTGCCTGCGAACGAGGAACTCGGCGAGCTGGCGGAGCAGCCCGCCAGCAGCAGCGCTGCGCTGGACATCAGCGCGGCACAGGAAAGCGCGGTAGTGCGCAGCGGCCCGCGGATGCGGACCCTGGGGGTGGTGTTCATGCCGCTCGGACGCGCCCAGCTCGCCACCGGTTCCGCACGCAACGCTACGGTCAGATAACGGACAATGAACGCCGAAGCCGCGCCGTGAACCCGGTACCGAATAAGGTTCTAGCTGTTTCCGGCACCGCCAAAACACGGCCAGCGGAAAGTAGCGCGCGGTAACTGCCGCACAAACGCTAAGTCAGCATGGAAGCCCGAAGAGTTATCCGTTAATGGCGAACCCCAGGTCAGAGCCGCGCACACCGTGACGCCAGCGCTACGTGGCGTCGATCCCGGTAATGAATTCGGAACCAGACAACACGCAGAAAACGATAGAAATGTCAACTGACCGGCGGTAAAAGACCCCTCCGGCGTAGACTGCGATTCCTCGCTTACCCGCTAGGTGTGGAGATACCGGAAGCCAAGGCGATACGACCGTGCCCGCAGCTCGAGTCAGCGTCCAGGTAGCCGTGCAGTCATCGCGCCGGCTGCTCCGAGACACTCTGTCCGCTTGTCTTGCCGTCCGGCCGGATATCACGGTGGTCGGCAAAGTCGCAGAGCCCGATGCGATCTTTGAGCTGTGCGAGCTGCGACATCCCGATGTCGTGATCATGGATGCCGGTGCCCGGCTGCGCGAGATCTCCGTACGGGTGGAGGCGCTCATCAAGCGCTATCCCGAGCTGAACGTGATCGTGACCTACCGGGACGCCTCGGAGCAGGATCTCGCGGCCGCGTGCCGGGCCGGCGTCACCTCGCTCGTGCCCGAGTCGAAGGGCCTGTCCGCCGTGCTCGCGCTGTTGCGGCGGAGCCGGGGACGGCACGCCAAGGACAGCCCGGGCGGCCTGACCGACCGGGAGCTCGAGCTTGTCGTGCTCACCGGCTCTGGGCACAGCGTGGCCGAGATCGCGGGCCTGCTCGGGATCAGCCCGCTCACGGTGGAGAACCTCAAGCGCCGTGTCTACGCCAAGCTCGATGTGAGCAGCAGCGTGCACGCCGTGGCCAAGGCGGCCTCGCTGGGCATGCTGGAGCCGCAGGCCGCTGCCGAGACTGCGAAGCGCCGGCCGCCCGTGCCGAGGCGCCGGCCACCCGCCGAAGGCGATGGCGTCGTGCTTGCCGTGGTCTCCGGCCAGTACTGCTCGGCCCTCGATCAGGTCGTGTCGGCGCTGGTGTCGAGCCCGCTGCCGTTCGTCCTGGTGCGGGAGCCAGGGCCGGTGTCCGAGACGCACTGGGCACGCTGGCACCGCGGCCCGATCGTGGCCGTGCTCGTCGATCCGGTACCCCAGGACTGGGACATGGTCGCGGAGCTCGGGGTTCCCGCGATCCTGGTGCACAGCAAGCCGCTCGACCCGCCGGAGCTGGCCGAGGCGCTGGCCTGCGGTGCCAGCTCGCTCGTGTCCGCGGACCGGATCGAGGACCACTTCCTTTCCGTGCTGCGGATGGTCGGCCAGGGGTATCTCGTGGTCGACTCGATGCCGATGCGGCCGCTGATCGGGGCCGTGCGCGCCCGCTGGGACGAGCGCGCTCCCGGCAGGCTCGAGCTGCCCGAGCTGACCGCGCGGGAGAGCGACATCCTGCGCTCGCTGTCCCGCGGTCACTCGATCCGGCAGACCGCGCGGGTGCTCGGGATCGCACCGAAGACCGTCGAGAACGTGCAGACCCGCCTGTTCCGCAAGCTCGGCGTGCGCAACAGGTCCGGGGCACTGGCGGTTGCCGACGCCTTCGGCCTGCTGCCCGGCGCCACGCCTGCGCCCAGCGCCCCCAAGGGTTCCCCGTCCCCCGAGGGATATCCGTCCTTTTCCGGGAGTGGGTGGCGGCCCTAGTCTGCCGCCGGGAGCGGGGATTGCGTCCGCTCCTGCCCTCGCACCGGCCGAGAGCCTTTGCCCGGCCGCGGTGCGCCCTCACCCCGTTCGCAGGAGGACATCATGGCCGGTTCCACTGGCCCGCAGACCCGCGTCATCGTGAAGCGCCGGGGGAGCAAGTGGCGCGTAGCGGACGCGGAAAGCCTGAGCGACCTGGACGCTTCCCACCGGGACATCGCTAGCCAAGACGACCGGTCCGCGGACCCCCGCCGCGACCGCCAGGCACCGGTTTTGGCAAAGTAAGAGGAGGAAGGGGAGAGGGAGGGAGAGAGAGAGGGGGAGGGAGAGGGGGGGGAGAGGGGGGGGGGGGGGGGGGGGGGGGGGGGGGGGGGGGGGGGGGGGGGGGGGGGGGGGGGGGGGGGGGGCGGGGGGGGGGGGGGGGGGGGGGGGGGGGGGGGGGGGGGGGGGGGGGGGGGGGGGGGGGGGGGGGGGGGGGGGGGGGGGGGGGGGGGGGGGGGGGGCCGAGGGGGGGGGGGGGGGGGGGGGGGGGGGGGGGGGGGCGGGGGGGGGGGGGGGGGGGGGGGGGGGGGGGGGGGGGGGGGAGGGGGGGGGGGGGGGGGGGGGGGGGGGGGGGGGGGGGGGGGGGGGGGGCGGGGGGGGGCGCGCCCCCGGGGGGGGAGAAAGAGAGGGGGACGGGTGAGCTCACCACCCCGGCCGCCGACCGTCGCGATCGTCGGCGGCGGGATCTCCGGGCTTGCCGCCGCGTTCTTCCTGCGTGACTGCGGGGTGGCCGTCACGGTCCTGGAAGGCTCGCCGCGGCTCGGCGGCAAACTGGCCGTATCCGAGGTCGGCGGCGTCGCCGTCGACGAGGGCGCCGAGGCCCTGCTCGCCCGGCGACCCGAGGGCACCGACCTGATCGGCGCGGTCGGCCTGGCCGGCCAGCTCGAACTGCCCGGCACCACCGCCGCGGGGATCTGGACCCGGGGCCGTCTGCACCCCTTGCCAAAACGCCAGTTCATGGGCGTGCCCGCAGACCTGGGCGAACTGCAAAGCTCCGGGATTCTTTCGGATGCCGGGCTGGCCAGGGCGCGCGACGACCTGCGGCTGCCGGCAACGCCGCGAGACGGTGACGTGTCGGTGGGCAGCTACGTTGGCGCGAGATTCGGCCCGGAAGTCGTGGGCCGCCTCGTGGACCCGCTGCTCGGCGGCGTCTACGCGGGCCGCTCCGGCGAGCTGTCGTTCGAGGCGACGCTTGGCGGCCTGGCGGAGGCGTCACGGCAGCACCGCTCGCTGGCCGAGGCGGCCGCGTCCCTGCTGCCCGCACCCGGGGGACCGGGCCGCCCGCCCGCCCCCGCCCGCCCGGTCTTCACCACGCTGTCCGGCGGTCTCGGCACGCTGCCGCCCGCGGTGGCGGCGCAGTCGGGCGCGACCGTGCACACCGGCGCGATGGTCCGTGAGCTGGCCCGCACGGCGCGTCCGGACGGGGAGGGCTGGCGGCTCACCGTCGGCCCGACCAGGGCGCCGGAATGGCTCGACGCCGATGCCGTCATCCTCGCGGTCCCGGCCAGGCCCGCCAGCAGGCTGCTGGCCGCGGTTGCCGACGCGGCAGCGGCCGCCTCGGCCCTCGGCGAGATCGAGTACGCGAGCATGGCGATCGTGACCCTGGCCTATCGGGCCGGCGCGTTCCCGGCCCGGCCGGAGGGCAGCGGTTACCTGGTCCCGGCGGTCGACGGCCGCCCGGTCAAGGCCGTCACGTTCAGCACGGTCAAATGGCCGCACCTGCGGGGGGCTGCGCCCCCCGCATCCCCCGCAAACCCAAACCCGTACCTCCCCGGATACCCCAAAAACCTCGATCTCCAGGCCGACCAGGCCGGCCTGGAGATCGTGCGGTGCTCGGTCGGGCGCATCGGCGAGGAGGCGCTGCTGCAGCGCGACGACGCCGAGCTGGCCGGCCTCGCAGCGGCCGACCTTGCCGCCGCCACCGGGGTGCGCGGTGACCCGGCCGACGTCCGGGTCAGCCGGTGGGGCGGCGCGCTGCCGCAGTACACGGTGGGCCACGTCGAGCGGGTGCGGCGCATCCGGGCCTCGGTCGCCGGCCAGCCCGGGCTCGCGGTCTGCGGGGCGGTCTACGACGGGGTCGGCATACCGGCGTGCATCGCGTCCGCGCGGCTCGCCGCCGACCAGGTGCTCGCGTACCTCGGATCGCGGCACCCCCGGCCCACCCATGTCGGCTAGCGGCCGGTGGGACAATGAGGACATGACTGGGAGCGAGCAAGGCCGGCAGGCCGGCGAGGCCGCGCAGCGGCCCAAGGCGCGGGACCTGAACGAGCTGATCCGGTACACGATGTGGTCGGTATTCCGGGTGACCGGCCCGGGTGCGCTCGAGGCGGCCGGGGAGGCGACCAAGTCCGGCCGGCCGGGCCTGGCGGCTGAGGTCAGCGAGCTGTGCCAGCAGGCCGCCGGCAAGGGCGTGGTCACCAGGGGCTGCTACGACCTGCAGGGCCTGCGTGCCGACGCCGACTACATGTTCTGGTGGATCGCGCCGTCATCGGACGACCTGCAGGAGATGTACGCGCGTTTCCGCCGCACCGGGCTCGGCCGGGCCAGCGAGCCGGTGTGGTCGGCGATGGCGCTGCACCGGCCGGCAGAGTTCAACAAGGGCCACGTTCCGGCGTTCCTCGCGGAGGAGGAGCCGCGCGGGTACGTCAGCGTCTACCCGTTCGTCCGCTCCTACGAGTGGTACCTGCTCGAGCCGGAAGAGCGCCGCGCGATGCTCGCCGAGCACGGCATGATGGCCAGGGAGTATCCGGACGTGCGGGCGAACACCGTGGCCTGCTTCTCGCTCAACGACTACGAGTGGCTGCTCGCGTTCGAGGCTGACGAGCTGCACCGCATCGTCGACCTCATGCGCCACCTGCGCGGCGCGCGGGCGCGGCTGCACACCAGGGTCGAGATCCCGTTCTACACCGGCCGGCGCAAGCCCGTTCACGAGCTGCTTTCCGCTCTGCCGTGACGGCGCCGTGACCGCGGCACCCACCGAGTGCCGTCGGCCGCTACACCAAATTCTCATTGCGCAATCTTGCACAGTAGGCAACAATGGGTCTATGGTGGTGACATGGACAGCACCGCCACACAAGGTGCGGGCCTGCGCGAGCGCAAGAAGCTGGCGACCAAGCAGGCGCTGGCCCTGGCCGCGCTGCAGCTCGCGGTCCAGCGCGGCCTGGAGAACGTCCGGGTGGAAGACATCACCGACGCGGTGAACGTCTCCCGCCGGACCTTCACCAACTACTTCTCCTGCAAGGAAGAGGCGATCGCCTCGCTGAATACCGCCCGGTTCACCCAGGCCGTCGAGGCCCTGCGGGGCCAGGCCGGCGAGCCGCTGAAAGATTCCCTGGCCGAGGTGTTCGCCGGCGAGCACGAGGCGGCCACGCAGCTCGGCCCGGAGCGTATCGCGCAGATCCGGATGATGATGACCTCTCCCGCGCTGCAGGGTGAGGCTCTCAAAGCCCTGGTTCAGACCGAGGGGCCGCTGGCCAAGGCGATCGCCGAACGGACCGGTGCCGACCCGCAGAGCGACCTGCGCCCGCACGTGCTCGCGGCCGCGGTCATGGCCGCCGTCCGGGCCGCGACCGAGCACTGGATCGCCAGCGACGGCGCCACCGCACTGCCCGATCTGATCCGCGAGGCGGTGCGGCAGGTCGCCTGACCGCCCGTACCCAGAAGGACAGCCGCGACGACCACCGCCAGTTCCGCGGCCGGATCACCGCCGACGGTTCCAGCGGGTACCGCGCCGAGCCTGGGCGCTACCACCTGTACATCGCGTGGGGCTGCCCCTGGGCGCAGCGCACCGCGATCGTCAGGAAGCTCAAGGGGCTCGAGGACGTCGTGTCGCTGTCCTACGTCGACGACCAGCGGGACGGGCGAGGCTGGGCGTTCCGTGAGCGGCGCGGCGCCGATCCGGTCAACGGGTTCACCCTGCTGGCCGACGCGTACCAGGCCACCGAGCCCGGCTACGACGGGCACGTGTCCGTGCCCGTGCTGTGGGACCGGGAGACCGGGAAGGTCGTCAGCAACAACTTCCCCGACATCACGATCGACCTCGGCACGCAGTTCGGTGCGTGGGCCAGCGCCGCGGCTACAACCCGCTCGGGAAAATCAGCGAGCGCCGGCTGACGGACTTCCCCGCGTTGTGGGGCTACGCTCGCGACCTCTACCAGATGCCGCCCTTCCGCGAGACCACCGACTTCGCCGCGTACGCCGCGTTCGGATCCGGCCCCGCGCCGAGTTTCTTTAACGGTGCGCCGTGGCGGATTCAGGTCGAGCCGCACCGCGGCGACTGGGACGAACCACCCGGCCGGGAGCGCCTTGGCTGATCTGCCGGAAGCGTTGCGGCATGCATGACAAGTCCGGATAATTGGATCATTCGCCGTTACTAGGCGATTCCCGGTCTTGGCGGCGTGCGCGAGCCGCCAGCGTTCAGCGGGTGACGTCGTCCAGGGCTCGCGAGCGTACGGGGAGGCGTGGTGAGCGAAGAGGTTTCCGCCGACACCGGAACCTTCAGCGTGAGCTTTGCCGCCGGCCAGGAAATCGCGGGGTACCGGCTGGACACCGAGATCGGCCGGGGCAGCGCGGCAACGGTCTACCGGGCGCGTGACGAGCGGCTTGGCCGGGTGGCCGCGCTGAAGATCCTGGCGCCGGAACTGGCCGGGGACGAGACGTTCCGGCAGTGGTTCGTTCCGGAACTGCGGGCCGTCACCGCGATCCACAACCCGCACATCGTGCCGGTCTTCGAGGCCGGCCTGGCGGACGGGATGCTGTATCTCGCGATGCGGTACGTGCCCGGCGGGGACGTGCGGGCGCTGGCGGTCCGGGACGGGTCGATGACGGTCGGCCGGGTGGCGGCGATCGTCTGGCAGACGGCGTCCGCGCTGGATGCGATGCACGCGGCCGGGCTGGTGCACCGCGACGTGAAGCCGGAGAACATCCTGGTCGATGTCACGCCGGAGGGGCGTGACTGGGTCTACCTGTCGGATTTCGCGCTGCGCAGGGAGCCGGCCCAGGCGGACGGGCCCGCATGGGCACGCTCGCCGATGAGCACGCTCGCCTGCGTCGCGCCGGAGCTGATCGAGGGCGGGCCTGCGGATGGGCGGGCCGACGAGTATGCGCTGGCCGCGTCGGCGTTCGACCTGCTCACCGGCTGGCCGCCGTTCTTCGCGGACGACGCGACGGCGCTGCTGCAGGCTCACGTGTCCCAGCCGCCGCCGACGCTGACGTCGCGGCGGCCCGAGCTTCCTGCCGCGGTCGATGACGTCATGGCGCGGGCGCTGGCCAAGGCACCGGAGCAGCGGTACCCGAGCTGCCGGGAGTTCGCCGCCGCGCTGGCCGGCGCGCTGGGGCTGCGGCCTCCTCCGCCCGCGCTCGTCCACTCGGCCGGCCCGGTGAGCGGCCCGCCGCCCAACCAGGTCTACCTGGCGATGCCGAACGCGCCGGCGCCGCGGCCCGAGGAGCCCGTGCTCTTGCCCGAGCCCGTGCCCGGGCCGGTACCGATGCCCGCCCTCCCGCCCTTGCCCGAGCCCGTGGCCGCTGACGCACCGGTCCGTTCCGCGGCCGGAAGCGGGGAGCCGTGGCTGGTCCGCCGCGAGCCGCGGCCCTTCCGGCGGGCCGCGATCGTCCTCGCGGTAATCGCCGTGCTGGCGGCCGCGGGCGTGGCCGTGGTCACGACCGGCGTGCTGCGCAGCCCGGCGGCGAAGCCGAAGCCGCCGCCCAAGCTGGCGAGCTTCCCCATCACCGCCCGGTCCGGGCTGGCGCCGCAGTCCGGTGATGTCTGGGTGATGTATGGCGACGGCGGGGCCGCGCAGGCCCAGGTCTACGGCGAGGTCAAGGGGGCGCGGCGGGGGTACGTGGCCCGGCTGTACGCCCAGCCGTTCCCGTTCACGGCCAAGCCCGCAGCGGTCGCCTCGGTGACCCTGCACCCAGCGCACAAGCTCGCCCCGTACGCCTTCAAGGTGACCCCGGTCCTGGCCACGCGCTACTACGTATCGGTCTTCGCCAGCCGCAAGTCGAAGAGGCTGCTCGGCAGCTCGTCCACTGCCGCGGTCTACGTCGCGACGACCATGACCCACACCACGGCGAGGGCGTGCAGCCGCCCTACCTGCCACGAGACGTTCACGCTGAAGGTGCGCGTCCCGCCGTCCACCCTCGGCACCGAGCTCGCGAAACGGTGGTACACCTACTTCGGGCTTACCCTGTCGAAGTCGGCCACCCTGCCCAAGGGCCCGGCGGTGCTGCAGCTGGGCGCCGGCAGTCCCAAGATCAGCGCGCCGCGGCGTATCTCGGCGGACGAGTACGCGGTTACCGTCGCGTTCTCGTTCCCGATCGGCAAGAAGGGCGCCAACACCTGGTTCTGGGCGGCCTGCGCGCCGGACAGCGAGACCGCGGACGGCATCGGGCTGCCCGGCGCTCACGGGTGCGGCGCCAAGGCCATTCCTGCGGTGCATTCCTACCTCGGCTAGGATCGCGGGCAACCCGCCAAATCAGCCGTCTTTCCGGTATATAACTCGTGAACGTTCGGCTACCTATGCCGCGCAACCGGCGCCGTGCAGGAGCCCGGAATTATGCTTGCGATGGCCATGCGAAAGACACGCCTGCTGACCATCGCCGTGCTCGCGGCGATGGCGTCGCTCACCGCCTGCGGGGGCGGCGGCGCGTCGAACACGATCTCGTTCAACAGCGCAAGCTGCGGCGGGAGCTGGACGCTGGCCAAGCCGGGCTGGCACACGTTCGAGCTGTACAACGCGAACGACGTCGGCGGCGAGATCGACCTGATCGACCCCAGGACCAGCGGCGTCTACGCGGAGGTCGATCAGTTCGGCCCGGGGACGACGCAGACGATGAGCCTGGACGTCGGGTCGGGCCGCTACGCCTTCCGCTGTCTCTTCGAGGACACCGACCCGATGACGGGGCCGGCCGTGACCGTCCCCGGCCACGTGAAGGGCTTCACCGCGACCGTCCCGGTCACCAACAACGAACTGGTGGGGCCGGCCAAGGAGTACCAGGTCTACGCGGCGGCTGGGCTGAAGACGCTCGTCGGCCAGGCCGAGACGCTGGCCAGCGACCTGCAGCGGGGGAACCTGACGGCGGCGCGCCGCGACTGGCTTCCCGCGCACCTGACGTACGAGACGCTCGGCGCCGCGTACGACGCGTTCGGCAACTTCGACGACGAGATCGATGGGCGGGCCGACGCACTCGGGGTGAGCAATCCTCAGTGGACCGGGTTCTACCGGCTCGAGTACGGGCTGTGGCACGGCCAGTCCGCGGCCGAGCTGACGCCGTACGCCAGCAAGCTTGTGGCCGATGTGCGATCGCTGCTGGCAACGTGGCCGACCATGGAGATCCCGCTGATCGATATCGGGCTGCGCACCCACGAGATCCTGGAGAACGCGCTGGAGTTCCAGCTCACCGGGCACGACGACTACGGCAGCGGGACCACCCTGGCCACGACGCTCGCCAACATCCAGGGCACTCGCGAGCTGCTGTCCCTGTTGCATCCGCTGCTGGTCACGAGGTACCCGGGGCTGCCCGGGGTGTACACGTGGCTGAACCGCCTGCAGACCCTGCTCGAGGCGGAGCACCAGCCGGACGGAACGTGGGTTCCGGTCTCGCAGCTGTCGGCGTCCGCGCGTCAGGACATCGACGCAGCGTGCAGCCAGGCGCTGCAGGAACTCGCGCCGATCGCATCCATAGCCGAGCCGAGGAACACGTAATGGGCGAAGCGGACAAGCTTCCCGGACGCCGGTCTTTCCTGCGCGGCGTGGCCGGCGGGGTTGCCGGGGGCGTGGTGGCGGGCGGGGCCGCCGGGTACGCAGTGCGCGCGTCGCAGCCCGAGCCGGCGATGGCGGCCGACACGGCCTCCCTTGACGGACGGCTGGCGGCAGTGCCGTTCCACGGCAGGTACCAGGCGGGCATCGTGCCGCCGTCACAGCGGCAGACCGCCGTCATCTCATTCGACGTCACGGCGGACAGCACATCCGGGCTGACCGACCTGTTCCAGACGATCACCTCACGGGCCAGGTTCCTGACGGCCGGCGGTACGCCGCCGCCGGTCGGCATCGACGGGCCGCCGTCCGACTCCGGTGTGCTCGGGCCGACCGTGGTGCCGGACGGGCTGACCGTGACCTTCGGGGTCGGGTCGACGCTGTTCGACGACCGGTACGGACTGGCCGCCAAGCTTCCCGACCGGCTCACGCCGATGCAGCCGTTCCCCAACGACGACCTGGATCCCGCGCAGACCGGCGGCGACCTGATCCTGCAGCTCAGCGCCGGCAACGCCGACACCGTCCTGCACGCGCTGCGGGACATCGCAAAGCACACCCGCGGCGGCATGCAGATCAACTGGCGGATCGACGGGTTCACCAGCCCCGCGCGCCCATCGGGCACGGTGCCGCGCAACCTGATGGGGTTCATGGACGGGATCGCGAACCCGCCGCTATCGAAGGCGACGGAACTCCTCTGGGTCCAGCCGGGCACCGCGGGCGAGCCCGACTGGACCGCCGACGGCAGCTACTTCGTGGTCCGGCTGATCAGGATGTTCGTCGAGTTCTGGGACCGGGTGGACGTCTACGAGCAGCAGCAGATGATCGGGCGCGACCGCGCGACCGGCTTCCCGATGGACGCGCGCAGCCTGTTCGCAGCGCCCGATTTCGGCGCCGACCCGACCGGGGCGGTTATCCCGGTCAACGCCCACATCCGGCTGGCGAACCCGCGCACGCCGCAGACGGCCTCCAGCCGGATACTGCGCCGCGCCTATAACTACGACCGCGGCATCGACCAGGTAGGCGACCTGGACCAGGGGCTGATCTTCACGTGCTTCCAGCAGGACGTGAAGCGGCAGTTCGAGGCGGTCCAGACACGGCTTATCGGCGAGCCGCTGGTCGACTACATCAGCCCGTTCGGCGGCGGCTACTTCCTGGCGCTGCCCGGTGTCCGCGACACGGCCGACTGGTACGGCCGCGCCCTGCTAACGTAATGGGCTGCCGAGTGTTCGCCATTGGTTGGCCTGCCGTTTACATATCGCGTATCGGGTGGTCAATTAGCTGTGAAACCGTACCCGGGCGGAATGTACTGGGAAACGGGTCCACTGAAACTCGGGAGGGTACGACATGGGCGTAGGCCCAACGATCCGGAGCTTGCGCAAGCGGCTCCGTCTCACGATCGCCGTGACGGCGTCGTTCGCCCTGGCCGCCGCTGTGGCAATCGGCGCCACCGCGGCAAGCGCGTCCAGCACGGCAAAGTTCGCCGGTTACCACACCCCGGCGCTGGTGTCCGCGAGCTACTACCGCGATACCAACAGGACGGCGACCCCCATCAAGCACCTCGTCGTGATCTTCGACGAGAACGAGTCGTTCGACCACTACTTCGGCACCTACCCGTACGCGGCCAACACGGATGGCACCTCGTTCCACGCCAAGCCCGGCACTCCGACGGTGAACGGCCTGTACAGCAAGATCACCAAGAACGGGCCGGTTGGGCCGCTGCTGACCAGCAATCCGAATGAGTACAACCCGCAGCGGCTGACCCACGCCCAGGCGCTGACCTGCGACCAGAATCACGACTACCTGCCGGAGCAGCAAGCCGAAAACGGCGGCAAGATGAACGAGTTCGTCCAGTTCACCCAGCAGGACGACTGCTCCACCACCGGCGAGTACTACGGCCCGCCCGGCATCGTCATGGACTACTACGACGGCAACACCGTCACCGGGCTGTGGAACTACGCACAGAACTACGCGATGAGCGACAACAACTGGGACACCACGTTCGGGCCCTCGACCGAGGGCGCGATCGACGTGAGTTCCGGCCTGAGCTCGGACAGTTACGCGGTCACCCCGTCCGGCACGAAGACCACCGACGCGGGCGCGATCACCTCGGACGGCACCACCTACGGCGACATCGACCCATACTACGACGAGTGCTCGGACTCCAACCACACGTCCTCCAACCCGGAGGGCGTGATGACCGGCGAGAACATCGGCGACCTGCTGAACACCAAGCACGTCACGTGGGGCTGGTTCCAGGGCGGGTTCGCCCCGACGTCGTCGAACAGCGGCGGCGCGGTCTGCGGCGCGCAGAGCGACAACATCGACGGCAGCGCGCTGAACGAGTACACACCGCACTGGAACCCGTTCCAGTACAACGCCACCACGGCCAACCCGGCCCACCTGGCGGCGTCGTCGGAGTCCGCGATCGGCCGCACCGACCAGGCCAACCACCAGTACGACCTGTCGGACTTCTCCGAGACACTGAAGGACGGCAACATGCCGTCGGTCAGCTACCTGAAGGCCACGACCGCGCAGAGCGGCCACCCGGGCGAGTCCGACCCGCTCGACGAGCAGCAGTGGATCGTCAACACGGTCAACCAGATCGAGCAGTCGAAGTACTGGTCCTCGACCGCGATCGTCATCACCTATGACGACTCCGACGGCTGGTACGACCACCAGGCGCCGAAGCTGCTCAACGGCTCCGACAACTCCGCGATCGACACGGCCATGTGCGAGGCGACCCCGGTGCGGGTCGGCAGCGGCAGCGGACGCTGCGGCTACAGCCAGCGGCTGCCGATGATCGTCATCTCGCCGTACACGCGCGACAACTACGTCAGCAACAACCTCACCGACACCACCTCGGTGGTGAAGTTCATCGAGCAGAACTGGCTGCACGGCCAGACCATCCCCGGCTCGTTCGACGCGACCTCGGGCAGCCTGGACGCCCGAGGCGGCCTGCTCGACTTCAACACCAGGCCGCACTTCCAGCCGCTGATCCTCAACCCGACCACCGGCGCTGTCGTCACCGGAGGTGGCTGGGGCTGAGCGACCGCTAGCTGAATAAAGGGCACGGGCCCGCTCTCGCGGTTAACCCCGCGAGAGCGGGCATCAGTGATTGTGGGCCGAGCAAGCGTCCTCCCGCCTGACGCCCGGCGCGGACGCGCGGGCCGGTCCAGGAGTTTGTCTGGTGTTCACCGCCGGATCTGAACCGGCTGGGCTGCCGGCACGTGGTATGGCATGCCAGGCGGGGCGCACTAGCGTCCGTTGCGCAGGAACGCGCGCAGCCGCGGCAGCGGCCAGGTGTTGATCACGTCGTCGGGCGTGAGCCAGCCGCGCTGCGCGGTGCCCACGCCGTAGCGCAGGTAGTCGAGGCCGCCGGTGAAGTGCGCGTCGCTATCGATGGCGAACTTCACCCCCGCATCCTTGGCCGCCCGGATGTGCGCCGAGGGCAGGTCGAGCCGGTTCGGGTGCGCGTTCACCTCGAGCGCGGTGCCGGTCCTGGCGCAGGCCCGGAACAGCTCGGGCAGGTCGACGTCGACCGGAGGCCGCCGGCCGATCTTGCGGGTGAGCGGGTGGCCGATGATGTTCACGTGCGGGTTCTCGCACGCGGCCACGAACCGCCGGGTCATCGCCGCGCGCGACTGGTCGAAGTTCGAGTGCACCGAGGCGACGCAGACGTCAAAGCCGTCGAGGAAGCCGGCGGCCCAGTCGACCGTGCCATCCGGCGCGATGTTCAGCTCGGTGCCGTGCAGCAGCACCATCGGCTCGCCGCCCGGCCCGGCCCCGAGCTGCGCCCCGAGGCGCCGCACCTGCTCGCGCTGGGCCAGCATCTTCTCGTCGGTCATCCGCTGCATGAACAGGTTCGGTGCGTGATCGGTGATCGCGTAGTACGCGTACCCCCGCGACTGCGCCTCGGCCACCATGTCGCCCAGCGTGGCCACGCCGTCGGTCAGGTCGGTATGTCATACTTCTGCACATGGCACTGGACATCGTTGACTGGGTGGCGCCGCTCAGGCTCTCTCGCCTGACTGATGCCTCCAACAGTCCTGAGGGGCAGAGAGACCGCATCCAAGATTACGCCGATGACGAGTTTCCTAACGATGTGATCATTTTCGTGGACGTAGACATGGATGTGTCCGGGGGAGAACCGATCCGCAACCGTCCCGGCTTCGGGCAGTGGCTGACTCCCGAAAGGATCAAGCTGGTCAGGCGCGGGTTTTTGTTTGACGAAGCCGACCGGCTCAGCCGTGACATGCTGGATTATCTCAAGTTCGCCCAGGACATGGCGGCGCTGGAAAAGATCATCGTTGATGTCAGTGATGGCACCAACACCAGCACCGAACGCGGACGCGAAGCACTCGAACACCGTATCCTTGCGGCACAGAGTGAACGTCAGCGCATCGCCTCCCGGCGCCGTAAAGCCGCAACCCGGATAAGCAACGGCGGAGGCTGGGGAGGCGGGCCGAAACCTTACGGGTATCTGCCGATTTGCAAATGCCACGACGAGCGCCTTTGCCCGGAGCCGTCTGTCAAGAGACGTAAAGGCTGGCGCCTGGTCCAGGACCCCGTGGAAGCCCCGGTCGTCAAGTGGATGGTTCAGCGGCGCATTGACGGAAAAGGGTTCGTGGCTATCGCCCGCGAGTTGAACGAGCGCGGAGTCATCTCGGCACGTCACGGCGTATCACGCAAGGGCAACGAGCACCCAGGCACCTGGGCTGGCACCTCGGTTCGCAAGCTCCTGACATCACCCCGGCTGCTGGGCCAGGTGGTAGAGATGAAAGGCGCTGCCGGTGTACGGGGCACTCCTGATTACAAGCGGGGCGGCATCGTTACCGTTCGCCGTGACAAAGAAGGCCAGCCGATCACGTTTACCGATGACCCGCTGATTGACCAGGACACCTGGGATCTACTCCAAGCGGCAATCAAGACCGGTTCCCGCGAGCGCGGGCTGCCACAGTCACGGCACATGCTTTACCGCGTGCTGTTCTGCCGGAACTGCTCCCCGAAGCCGTTCAGTACCGAGACCGCCGTGCTTATGTACGGCGCGCAGCGGCATACGGGAAGGTGGGTCAAATACGCTTACTACACATGCAGCCAATGTGGGCTGAAAGTCCGCCTCGACAAGATCGAGCCCGTGATAGAGAGGTTTGTGCTTCACGTTGCAGGCCCGCGTGTGCTGCTGGAAAAACGAATCAAGCCAGGCGATGACCACGCCGCAGACATCTCACGCCTTGAGCGCAGGGCGGAGCGCCGCAGGCAACTGCTTGACGATGATCCCGATGACGAAGGTGTCAGGGAATCTCTTGCAAAGATCGAAGGCGAGCTAGCCGAGCTTCGGGCAGCACCGCACGAACCCGACGATGTCCAGTGGAAGGCAGTGGAGCCACCCATAACCGTGGCCCAGCACTGGGAGAATCTGGACACCACCGGGCGAGGCAAGTTCCTGCGTGACTGGGATGTGGCCGCACTGGTTGACCGGCAGGGCATGTACGTGCACATGGGAAGCCTGGAGGCCTACAAGGACACATTCAAGCTGGTGGCCAACCGTATGGTTCCCGCCGCTCTTCCTGTACTCATCTCTCACGCGCGGGAGTGGCAGAAGGTAGACGGGGCCATGCTCCCCGCGATCGTGGCCCAGCAGATCAGCAAGGACAAGTAAGCGGCAGTCCCCGGCCCCGTGACCCGCAATCACGGGGACAGCCCGGCTCCCTCGAAGTGGGTCACCTGATGTCCCTGGCAAACGCCGAGTACCTGAAGGGCGGCAGCGGGGACTGGATGCAGGGCTTCGGCCTGGTCCTCGCTCACGGGACGTGGTGTCACCCGTGGCTGTGCCGGTGCACGAGAGTGGTTCGTTCGTCGTGGAAGGCGTCCGGTACGGATGATCGCGGTAACCACGGCAATGCTCATCGCCTGTAGGCCAGCATGATCGCTGCCGCACAGACCGTGACGCAGACCATGATCGCGCACAGGTACAAGGTCCGGTGCTTGTTGTCGATCGCGTACTTGAGTACGCCGCCCAGGGCCAGCAGCCCTGCGCACATAACATAGGGATCTTTCATTCATACTCCCGCTCGCTCCTGCTGCTCTCCCTCAGCGAGAGTCGCGGCGCACCGTTGCCCCATTCGGCCGCCATTCTGCGTCACTTGGGGCAAATGCTGGATTCGGCGCGCCGGGGATCTCCGAATCGGCTGGGCAGGTGGGCTGGGGGCTAGAGCAGGGCTCACCACCAGGCTCGGAGACGGCAGCCACTCGGAGCGACGGTTGTCTGGCTGGCGCGCTAGCTTGCTGGTGTGGACCCGATAACGGCGGCTGTCGATGAGCTGATCCTGGAGTTGCGCCAGCTTGGCGAACTGCCCGGCGACGCCAAGCTCAGTGAAGAGGACGTGCAGGCCGCCGCAGCGTGGTTGCGGGATGGTTGGACGAAACCCCGGCAGATCGCTGGGTTCACCCCGGCTCAACTGCCGACGCTTGTGCTGATCTGGCTGGTGCTCCTGGCCGAGCCCGAGGTCGTGCTGAAGCTCCACCCGGCTGTCCAGGAGGTGGCCAACGGTGAGGTCGGGACGATCGGCCTGGCCGTCGCGCTGACCGTGATCATGGCCTCAAGGTGAAACGGACCTGGGAAGAAGAACTAGGCCGCAGTTGACCATGGATGCGCGCTAGCTTCTTGGCGTGCCCTTCGTAGACGACATCCGCGAGCGCATGGTCGCTCCAGGGAACAATCGAAGTACCGCGATCGGCTTGCTCTGCACGCTGCTTGCCGCCGTGGCGGCCGGAACCGCAGTCTGGATTGCCCTGGTCCTGTCATCACACGCGCACAGCTTCTCTGACCGGCTGGCCGAGGCTGGCGTGATCATCGCTGGGGCCACACTGGTCCTGGCGCTCATCGCCGCCGTGGTGGCTGTGATGGCCTACGCCGCTGCAACCGGGCTGCCGGATCTCAAGTTCCAGGTTGACTTTCCTTTCTCGAGGATCAACTGGCCACGGTTTAGGGCGTCTAGCGTTGACGAAGAAGACGGGGCCTGGCTATACGCAGAGAGCTTTAAGCAAACAACCGGAACTATCCTTTTGCGTAACGACAGTGCATATTCGGCTAAGAATCCCGCCGTGATAGTGCGCCTGCAAAACCTGTATTTCCTGGACGACGCCGACGCAGTTCTCAGCGCCGGGTGGGTCGTCATCGGCTTCGCGAACACGCTGGGCGTTACAGCAGCCCAGTGGGACGGCGGCCCGAACTACTCGGTGCACGGCAAGTCGATCCGGCAACTGCCCGCGCTTCGGCTGCAACGGTTGAAGCACCCGCTTGGCCGAGGTCCATCTGGGCTGTCGTTTGAACTGCTGGCTGACGGCTACCGACGTGAAGTGTTTCTGCCAGTCGAGTTTCGCCTGCCGTCAGAGCAAGAGGAGCCAGCCGAGCAGGATCAAGCCGCGCCCGAGGAGGTTCCGCCCCGCTGGCTTTGAGGCGGGGCGCATTGCTGGCTATGGCCAACGCCAGGCTATGGGTTAGCGTCTAACGAGCAGATGGCCCCCCTGTTGCGACCAGAGGAGCCATCCTGAACACCAAGGACATCGACTTCTCGACATCCATCACGCTCGCTGAAGACCTGGCGCGTCCCGAGCCTGGAAGCCAGCTAACGATTCCAACGATTCCAGAACCACGTGGAGCGCACCCTTGCACTGGCTGAGCGCCGTCTGCGCAACGTGCTCGGCCGGGAGCACTTCGAGACTCCCACCCCCCGACCCGCAGCCCATGCCGGGGCCAGCAGCCTTCAGCGGGAAGTACCTGCACATCGGGGATCTCGCCAAGGCCCTGAACCGCGATCCGATCACAATCCGGGCCTGGATTCGCACGGGGATCATCCCTGATGCCCCGCGCAAGACCCACATCCGCCACGACCGCCAGTGGACAGCCGGGGAACTCAGCACCATCGTGGGGATAGCCAGTGAAGAGGCAATCCTCAGCAATCCGGGGTTAACATCCGCAAGACCGACTTCAGCATCCGGGTTTGGGAAGCGCTGATGCAGTCCTGATACGGCTCAGCAAGACTAAATGCCAGACGGGGAATCCAAGCACTCCAGCTTTCCCCGTGCATCGCGCCCCCACTTCCGGCGGTTGGCATCGGTGAACTCCACGCCTGCAAGTATCTCGCCTGGTCCCCACTGCCGTGCTGCGTCAGCTACTGCCCGGTGCATCGGCATAAACATTGGCTGCATGCCCCGGGAATTCTTGACTGCCTGAGGAAGAACGGATGCTGCCCGTTCCGGGTTATAGCCAACCTCCTGGATGTGGAACTCGCCCACTGCATCCTGCCCGAGGTGATAGAAGAACACCCGGACATCAAAAATGGGCAAAGCTGAAGCGTTAATGGGCTCTTCCGGATTGAGGGTGTAGTTCCCTGCGCGTCGTTCGCTGGGTGAGGGTCGAGGTCTTCCGATGATGGGGGTTCTCACGCCTTCCACCCGAAAGACCTCGACGTGCTCAACGCTACTTTCTCGACCCCTGACCTGACGACCTTCTGCGGTCTCGACGAGCTCGGTCTGCAGGTGACCGGGCAGTGGCTCGAGCCTGGCCGGGCGGTGCTGGCCTGTCGGGTGCTGGATTCGGATGACTGGTGTCACCGTTGCGGCGGCCAAGGGGTCGCGCGGGACACGGTCACCCGGCGCCTGGCGCACGAGCCGCTGGGGTGGCGGCCGACGACTCTGCTGGTCACGGTCCGCCGATACCGGTGCCTCGACTGCGCGCATGTGTGGCGCCAGGACACCAGCCGGGCGGCCGAGCCGCGGGCCAAGCTGTCGCGCCGGGCGCTGCGGTGGGCGTTGACCGGGATCGTGTGTCAGCACCTGTCCGTTTCTCGGGTGGCCGAAGGTCTCGCGGTCTCCTGGGACACCGCAAACGACGCGGTCCTGGCCGAAGGTCGACGGGTGTTGATCAACGACCCGAGTCGGTTCGACGGCGTTCGAGTGATCGGGGTCGACGAGCACTGCTGGCGTCACACGCGTCGTGGGGACAAGTTCGTGACCGTGATCATCGACCTGACCCCGGTCCGCGACCAGACCGGCCCAGCCCGCCTGCTGGACATGGTGGAGGGCCGCTCCAAGCAGGTGTTCAAGACCTGGCTCGCCGCCCAGAGTCAGCAGTTTCGGGCCGGGATCGAAGTCGTGGCGATGGACGGGTTCGCCGGTTTCAAGACCGCCGCCGCCGAGACCGTCCCCGACGCGGTCGCGGTCATGGACCCCTTCCACGTCGTCGCCCTCGCCGGCGACGCAATGGACCGCTGCCGCCAACGCATCCAGCAACAGACCTGCGGACACCGCGGCCGCACCGGTGACCCGCTCTACGGAATCCGCCGAGCCCTGCGCACCGGCACCGAGCTACTCACCGGCCGGCAACGCTACCGCCTCAACGCGGTGTTCGCCGACGAACGCCACGTCGCAGTGCAGGTCACCTGGACGATCTACCAGCGCATCGTCGCCGCCTGCCGCAACCCCGACCGGGCCGCCGCGAAGACCTCGCTGACCAAGGTGATCAAGATGATCGGCCGTGGCGTCCCCGGCCAGCTGCCGGAGCTCGCCACCCTCGGCCGGACCCTCACCCGCCGGGCCGGCGACGTGCTCGCCTACTTCGACCGCGTCGGAACCAGCAACGGACCCACCGAGGCGATCAACGGCCGCCTCGAGCACCTGCGCGGCACCGCTCTGGGCTTCCGCAACCTGACCAGCTATGTCGCCAGATCACTACTCGAAACCGGCGGATTCAGACCACGACTACACCATGGATCCGGATGAGCCTATTTAGTGCACGTCAAAATGACGTAGTTCTCTTGTCGGCCGTCGCGGGGCTCGTAAGCGGGGGCGCAGGCCATTCGGTCGACGGGTGTTCGTCCCCCGTCCCCGTGACTTAGATGTCTAGGCAGCGCCGATGGCGGCGGTGAATACGAACTTGAGGCTGCAATCGTGTTGGTTCGCGGCCGCGACGATCAGCTGATCGCAGGCCTGTAATGTCCTGTCGCCTCGGACGGGACGGGTTAGGCCTTGGACTCTGTCACCCGCTTCTTTCTCGACCTCATCCTGACGGCCTCGTTGGTGAGCACCTCCCGCAGCGCCTTCGCCGCGGCCTTGGGTATCCGCTCGGTTGCGGTCACCACGGCCACCGGCCATTGCACTGCCTCTCCGACCACCGCGCGCGCGACCAGGCCTGACTCTTTGCCGATTCCGGTGGCCGGGAACACGCCTATCCCCAGGCCCTCCCGGACGTACTCGCTGGCACTGCGCAGATCGACCACCTCGAGGGCGACCCGGCGTCGAACGGCCGCGGCAGAGAACGCGGCGTCGTTGATAATGCGGCCCCCGTAACCCGCGGGTAGATCCACAAAGTCCGCACCGGCCAACTCAGCCAGGCTGATGCGGGCTCGCCCGCACAGGGGGTGACCGACAGGCAGGACCACCGACACCGGTGCGCGGGCAATCTCGTGAACCGCGACGGTCGAGGGCCAGGTCGTGGGAGTGAGCAGACCCAAATCTATTTCGCGTTCGGCAAGGGCCGCCATGACACCGTCGTTTCCGCGTGTCGTGGAGATCACGGTGAGCGTTACTCCGGGATGTGCCTGGTGGAATTTGCCGAGAAGCCGGGGGAAATCGACGATGTCGATGGCCGTCGCGATGGCAATCCGGACTGTTCCACCGAGCTTGCCCGTGACGCCGGCCACCGCGTCGCGGGCCGCCTGGGCTGCTGCGAGCGCATCCTGCGCGGCCGGCAGGAAGGCCGCACCGGCTTCGCTGAGTTCGACGCTGCGCGAGCTCCGCACGAACAGATCAGCACCGAGGTCTCGCTCCAGCGCCCGGACCGTCGCCGAGACTCCTGACTGAACCTGGTGGAGCCGCTGGGCGGCTCGGGTGAAACTCAGCTCCTCGGCCACCGCCAGGAAGGCCTCCATGTGCCGCATATCCATCGGTCATCCCATCACTAAATCTGCTCGATCGTAGCATCAATGATCGTTGGACATGATCGCAGGTAGCGGGCACGCTGAATACATGAGCATCGGCAGCCGGCCGATCAGAACGGAGATCCATGATGAGTCCACCGAAGGTCGCCGTCGTGGTGGGGAGCACCCGCCAGGCGCGCATCTGCCCCACAATCGCTACCTGGGTCGCCGAGACCGCTGGACAGGACAGCGTCCTGCGTTACGAGCTGCTGGACCTCGCCGACGTCGATCTGCCCTTCCTCGACGAGCCCCGGCCGCCCGCCCACGGCGGCTACGTCCACGAGCACACCCGCCGGTGGAGCGCTTTGGCTGGTTCTTACGACGCGTTCGCGTTCGTGTTGCCCCAGTACAACTGGGGATACCCTGCAGTGCTGAAGAACGCGCTCGATTTTCTCTACGACGAGTGGGCCGCCAAGCCCGCCGGGATCGTGACCTACGGCAACCACGGTGGCGGCAAGGCCGCCATTCAGCTCCAGCAAGTCCTCACCGGCCTGCACATGAGGACCGCGCCAGAACCGGTGCTGCTCACCGTCCTCCTCGACGCTGCCGAATCCGGCAACGTCGCGGGTGAACTACCGCCCATCCTGGCGCCCAGTGCCGCGGCGGTGCGCGATCTCGACCTGGCGCTCACGACCCTCCTGGCCTGAAGCGCTGCCCCAGTTGCCCCGTGCGGCGGGCCGGTGACGTCCTCGCCTACTTCGATCAGGCCGGCACCAGCAACGGACCGACCAAGGCAATCAACGGCCGCCTCGAACACCTACGCGGCACCGCGCCGGATTCCGCAACCTGACCAACTACATCGCCAGATCACTACTCGAGACCGGCGGCTTCAGACCGCAGCTACACCCTCGTCTCGGATGAGCCCGTTAATGATGTAGGCGCCTGGAGGCCCGTCATCGTCGTACCAACACACAACCTGGCTTGCCTGCGCCGCATCACGGTCCAGTCGGGCCTGCTGAAGCTCCACCTGCTGGAGCTTCAGCACCTCTATCTGCGCACTGTTGACACGCTGCTGGTCACGAAGCTGCTCTGCTTGCTCATTAACAGCCTGCGACTGCTTGCGGTAAGCCAATACAGCAGCTATCAGGGCCAGCAAAGCCACAAGGGCCGTCACCCACGTCGGGATGTCCCCCCAAGCAAAGGCAAACGACGCGCGGGAAGCAGCGATCAAAGTCACGAAGGGGCAGCATACCGGCATTGTCTTCCCCTGGAGTGGCCAAAAGTCATTAAGGCTACTCCCCAGGACTTTGTTAGATTGCAGGGTCCATCCACGGGCTAACCTGGTCAACCTGAAGTTGACGCGAGCTCGTGATACGTGATCATAGAAGACCATCTGAGCAGCTGTGCAGAGCCACAGAATCGCTATGCCTGGTGACCATTACTCTAAGCAATACGCATCACTACTGGTAGTAGCCAGAATTCGAACACAATCACGACTACAATCGTGTCCTTAACATTGCTAATTACCTAGTTGGCATTACCAACTAACCTAGCTGTGCATACTATCCCAAGCACCCTGGGCTCCATGGAAATGGGCGTCAGGGAATGCTAACCATAGTACTCAAAAGAACTTGCATAACCGCAGGTCAGAACCATTTTTCGAGTCGGGTCTGGGGTCAGGATGGCGCGTGCCGTGTCCGGATCCGGCGCCCGGACTAGCACCGCCGTACCCAGCCAGATGACGCCGTTGTCGGACAGCAGCGGCCCGTAGGCGATCAGCTCGTCCCGGCCAGGCGGCACGGCGAGGTCGGCGGCCTGCCCCGTGCCGAGGCCGAGCACCAGGTACCGATTCCCGCCGGTCGGGCCGCCGGGGAAGTCCCACATGGTGCGGCCCAGCAGGTTGCGCCACCGTCGCAGCAGCACGTCCCGGTACACGCCGGCCTGGTAGCCGGGCTCGTCGAAGGCGAACGCGCGGGCGGCAGCAGGATCGGGCAGGTCGACGATGTGCACGCTGCCGGTGGGCGTGTCGCCGTCGCCGGCGAGGGTCGGGCCGCGGGCGATCATCTCCGCCGCGTACCGGTCCATGTAGGACCAGTGCTTTTCCAGCATCTCGCCGCGCAACGTCACAGAGCCGGGCCGGTCGCGGTAGTAACAGAAGAACTCCACGCCCGTAGTCTTGACCACCACGTCGGCCATCCGCACCACGGGGTGTGGGCGTGGCGGCCCAGGTGCGGCCCGTGGGCGACTTTGAGCCCTGACCCGGTTCGTGCTCGAAGACCAGCCAGGCTCCCAGGTCGGGGTACCCATGGCCGCATATCGCACCATGCCGCAACGGACAGCAGAATCCTTAACCCCGCCGTTAAAGATCTTTAGTGGCTTGTTGATCGTGGTGCGCGGCGGGCCGCTGTGAACGTCAGGACGGCCACCTGGATGATCGTGCTCTGTGACAAGACAAGATCAGCAGGTGGCCGCTGCGGCCATCGTAGAGGATGGCCGGTGGCTGGGAGGGCTTCGGGACGAGCTGCGAGCCGGGCTGGCGCCGGTGTTCTGCCAGGCCAGGTCCCGTCTCACGGCGTTCGCTTATGTGGACGCGCTGCTGGCCGAGCCGGGGGATCGCCGGTCGTGCTGGCAGCTGGCCGAGCAGGCCGGGCACGCCACGCCGCGGCGAATGCAGGCGCTGCTGGCCGAGCACGCCTGGGATCACGCGGCGGCGCTGGCGGGCCTGCAGCGGTTCATCCCGGCTCACCTGGGCGACCCGGACGCGATCTTGGTCCTGGATGAGACCGCCGAGCTGAAGAAGGGCCAGATGACCGTCGGCGCCGCCCGGCAGCATGCGGGGATCACCGGGCAGGTGGAGAACTGCCAGACGGTAGTGAACTGCGCGTATGTCACCAGCTGCGGCCATGCCCTGCTCGATTTCCGGCTCTACCTGCCGCGGGCCTGGTGCGAGGACGATGAGGGGCGGGCGCGGGCGCAGATGCCTGCGGACGTGACGTTCAAGACGAAGACCGAGCTGGGCACCGAGATGGTCACCGGGGCGGTCACCGCCGGCGTGCCGTTCGGCTGGGCCGCCGGCGACGAGGTGTACGGCCGCAGCGGCAAGCTGCGCCAGGCCTGCGAGGACGCTGGGAAGGGGTCCGTGCTTGAGGTCCCGTGCGACTTCCGGGTCCGGCTGCACCCGCGCCGCGGCAAGATCCGGGCCGATGCGGCGGCACGGCGGGTGCCTGCCACGGCGTGGGAGACTCGCTCGTGCGGGCCCGGCTGCAAAGGCCACCGCGACTACCACTGGGCGTGGCTGGCGACGGCCTCGCCGCGGCACTGGCTGCTGCTCCGCCGCAGCCTGTCCGATCCTTCTGACCTGGCATTTTTCTACTGCCACGTCCCCGGCCGGCCGGTGTCCCTGCCGATGCTGATCGCCGTGGCCGGGAAGAGATGGCCGGTGGAGGAGTGTCACCAGCAGGGAAAGGGGCAGGCCGGCTTCGACCAGCATCAGGTCTGGCTCTGGCAGTCCTTCCACCGCCACACCGTGCTGTCGATGTGCGCGCTGGCGCTGCTCGCCGTCGCGGCCGCGCGCCCGGACGCCGGGCCATTAACCCAGGCCCCGCCTCCGGGTAGCGCCCGGCCGGTGACGGCGGCCAGCCCGCAGGCTGGGCCGGCACCGGGATCCTCCCGGCCAGCGCGGACGAGCCACCTCCCGAAGACCCCGGCATGGTCAAGGTCAGCGTCCCCGAAGCCCGCCGCCTGCTGCGCCTGGCCACCTCCTCGATGAGCGCCGCAGCCCGCAAGCTCGCTCTTGCATGGTCCCGCTGGCGGCGAAAACACCAGGCCCGCGCCCGCTACCACCACTACCAGACCCGCCTCCGGGCGTCCTCCGCATGAACCAAGATCAGATCACAAACCGGGACTGTAGTACCAGGCAGCTGGAATGAATAGCCAGAAATGGCAATTAACAAAAGGCACTAAGGAATTGACCCCCGACCATTAAATGGATTGGCGCGAATAAAGGTAGCCAGGAATTCCGCACAGGATTTGACACACTACCCGAAGCAGTAGCCGGTTTCAGGGCAGTGCACAAGGAGGGACCATGGACAGCGAGATCCGCAACGGGGTTATCTGGGTCAGGATCTCCGATGGTGGACGCCAGAACGATGAGCTTCAGTTGGAAGAACTGCAAGCCTGGGCTGCCCGTCGCGGCGTCAACGTCGTGAAGATCATCCGCGTGCATGACTCGGCGTCGGTTTACGGCGAGAGCAACGGCAAGGGGGATGAGTTCACCCAGAAGCGGGCCGAGGTGGTCGAGGGTGCCAGGCAGGGAGAGTGGAACGTGGTGATGGCCCGTTCCCTTCAGCGCCTGTCTCGCAAGGGTCACCGTGACACCGACCGGTTCATGGAAGCGCTGGAGAACCACGACTGCGAACTGTGGAGCCATGACGAGCCGATCGTGCAGGAAGTCAGCCTGGGGCTGGCCCGGCAGATGTACATCCTGATGGCGTCGGAGATGAACCGCGAGGCGATGGAGCACCACAGCGACAACACCAAGAAGGGGATGGCGAAGGCGAAGGCTGCTGGCAAGCGCGTCGGCGGCAGGCAGCCCGGTGCGAGGGACAAGAAGCCCATGGCCAGGGTAAACCGCAGCAACGGGGCGAAGGCGGCATGGTCAGGCCCGGAGGCCGAGGCACGCCGCGAAGCGCTCAGGGAGCGCAACCGTTCACGGGCGAAGGTGGCCTGACAGTCGTCACCCCCCTGTGGCACCATACCGGGCATGAGCGAGTCTGAGCCCCGAGACGATGACGACGTGATCCGGCCAGAGGCGCTCCCTGAGGAGATCCCACGGTCGGAATTTAGTGAATTGCATGACAGGGTCACTGAATTCGTGGATTACGGCGCGGACGGCTCCCATTACGCTGACTATTGCGATGAGGTAATTGCGATTGCCGAAGTAGTGGTCGCTGGCGGGTTTCTGACGTTTATGCGCGGCTATATTGACGAGCTTGGGAAACGGGCTGGGGACTCTACAGCCGATTGGCTGAAGAGGATTCGCCTTCGCTGGACTCCCAAGGGGAAAGCCGTGCTTGAGGTGCCTGTCAATGGGGTGGAAACGACGTTTGAGGTTGACGACTATATGTCCGATGAAGCCAAGCTGGCGCTGATCGACCTGGACCTGACATCCGAAGAGGTGCGCGGCCACAAACTGAAGTGGGACGGAAAGGCTTGGGTACAAGCTGACTAGCAGCCGTTATCCGCCCGTTGTGGTGGCACATGGTGCTGTGGCACCATACCTGGATGAGCGAGGATCAGCGCGAAGCTGACGAAGATGTGGTCCAGTCAGAGCAGGTGAGAGGCGAAGTTGCCCCCACCCGCGACGATGCCGGTAGAGATGTTAACGGTCTGCACACTCAATACTGCATTAATTTTGCCACTGTTACCCAGGTAGCTGCTGGTGCCGGGCTGGCGACGTTTTTGCGTGGCTACATCGAGGCGCTGGCGGCAAGGTCCGGGGATGTCACATTCGACTGGCTGAAGAAACCCCACATTCGCACGACATCCAAAGGCAAATCTGATGTGGAAGTGCGTATTAATGGCGCGATAACTACTTTCGAGGTAGCCGACGATATGCCGGATGAAGCCAGGCTGGCGCTGATCGACCTGGACCTGACATCCGAACAATGGCGTGGCCACCGGCTGAAGTGGGATGGGAAAGCCTGGGTCCGGAATGACCCTCCGGAATAAGCGGGAGACTAGATGCCGCAGATCACCATCGACTTGACCGACGATGAGTACGAAGCAGTGTCCAGGGCCTGCCCGGATCTGAAAGCCCGTCTGCTGGCGTGCGCCATGAGATCCGCCGCTGCTGCCAGCGACGTACCAGACCAGGGACTGGCCCAGCGCCTGTCGGATCATCCCGTCTACACCGAGCAGCTGGCGCTGCTGAGGCACTGGCAGGCCGTACGTGACCGCCATATGGAAGCACTAGCACGGCGATACGGGTAAGGACTAGACCGGGGGGATAGACCTTCCGTCCTTCTCGTCTCGCTCGCGGCGTGAACGCTGCGGATTCTCAAGCTCTATGTTCACCGAGAACCACTTAGCCAGCGTTGCGCTCAGCTTCACGCTGCCGAACTTGCCGTAGACAGCGAGCAGGAAGATGACAGCAATCAGGACTATAAGGGCAATGGGGGCGATGATGATGGCAACCACGGGTAAGCAGCCTCCAGCCAGCTACCTGCCCGCCTTAAGAAGCCCCAGCTATATAGAACATCAGGGGTCTAGAGCTTCCGCCTTGCGCTGAATGCCTGGCTGGTTACCTCGCGCCTTGGACTCTCAGAGCGCTGTGAGACACTCTGATCCCCTTCCGCTTGGCGCGCGGCCTTGTTGCTGTTTTGGCGGGTGGGCAGATACCTGCGTAAAGGTTTGCTTTCCTGGTAGTTGGTTCCATTTCAATGCTCAGCCAGGCACGCGGGCATCGTACGTCCCCAAGCTGCCGCATGCCAGCACCGACACGCTCATGGGCCAAGTACCGTGACAGGATGGCGGCAGCCGGGAAGCCCTCACGAGCGTTAGTTCTGAGTGAGTATGAGCGCTATTACGAGGAATTACTGCGGTACAACTATGGCGAGGCTCGGGACCGTATCGCCCGAAGAGATGCGCCCGCTAACCGTTATCGCTGGAAAGTAGCCCTTGAATGCGGGTGCACCACTTTAGCCTTGACCCGTGGCCTGGAGCACCCTCCCACCGACGGAACGCACAGGGCGCTGAACAAGGAAGGCTCGCAGGGCCACGCCAGCAAGCTGGTGTTCGTGGTCGATGCTGGCCACCAGGCCATCGATGTGGACGATCAAAGCATCAACCTGACGTACGCGGGCCTGTTGTGGTGCGCCGCCCACGATGACGAAGCCCCCATGCAGGAGATCGTCAAGTGGATTAAGCAGACGCTGATGACTAGCAGATCGGGGGAACCCTTCTCGGGCTGGAAGGTGCTGCTGTCATGTGGGCACCTCGGCGGCGCTATAAGTGACCCTGACTGGCTGCCTGAGTACGGGCATACGCATGATCGTGAAACGGAAGAGAAGATGCTGCAGGCCCAAGCGCGCGGGGCTGACGTGAGTTTGCAGATGGGCTGGCACATGGCTTCAGGCCAGTGGATGGAACCCCGCACGCATGATGACTGCTGGAAGTGCAAGTGCCACAAGCGCATCGTGTCCTTCGAGCCGCTGGGGCCGCTTACCTGGCCGGGTGACCGGGTGGTGACGACCAAGCGGGCGAAGCAGGAACGTCTGCGGGAAGCCGAGTGCCGCGCCGATGAACTGCGCTCGCAGCTGGCACGGGTGGAAACCGAGATCCAGGGATTAACCGGGCAGTAACCGGGGCTCCCCGATCAGCGTTTCCCAGGTGCGGGTTCGCGTAGGTATGCTGCGCCGCCGTGATCGAGAGGAAAGCGCTCGGCGGGCTTTGCGCCGACGAGGCATGCAGAAGATATCCAGCTGTAAGGAGTGCCAGCCAAGAATCCAATCCCGGATCTTCAGAGCCTGAACGAGGCCATTGCCGGGATAGCCGAAGTCAGTCCGTCACACCCGAGTGGGGGGTGTCGGTAGAACGCGGAGGACGCTGCGAGATCACCCGTGTGAGAGCAAGGACGCGGCGGAGCAGCTGCAAGCCGCCACCAGGGGAGCGGTGGTGTGCCGCCTGAGCTTCCACTGCCGCTGGACCTAGCACGACACGATCATGGCCTGGAGCTTCACATCCCGGGACAAGCTGCCCCAGCTGGTTAGGCTCCTGACATGGATGATCCAGAGACGTTCGACCTGGACGTGGACGGCCTGCCGGTCAAGGCCACCGTGATCCGGCAGCAGTCGGAAGCCCTGGCTGCCTGGGGTTTCCCGCATGACCAGGCTGTCTACGATGTGACCTGGGGCGACTCTGTGCCTATAGATGGCACTCCGACAGGTCGGTGTGCGTGTGCAGGTCGCCGCGGACGTCCTGCTCGGTGACGACGTCCGGCAGGTCGCCACGCAGCGCCGCCTCGACCTCGCCGGTGTGCTCACGGAGCGTCGGCGGGATCCAGGGCATCCCCAGGCGCCGGTAGACCTCCTCCTCGGTCTGCGAGACGATCCTCTCGCCGGTCACGGCGTCGAACAGGCCGTATTCGGACAGCTTGAGCTTCTTCCGCACTGCCATCTCGCGTATCGCCACGTTGTGCGCCTGTGACCCGGTGAAATACTGCAACGCCGCGCCCCAGGAGTCCAGCGGGACCACGCGCAGGTCGATCTGCAGGCCCTCGGCCGTGCGGATCGAGGTCTTGGTGGGCCCGGAGCCGATCACCGAAGCGGCCTCGGGCATGCCGGTGAGCGCGGCCATCAGCGGGCCCGAGTCGCCGGCCGCGGCCAGGACGTCGACGTCGCCGATGGTCTCGGCGAACCGGCGCAGCGAGCCGGCCGGAGCGCACCGCTGGCACCCGGGAACCGCGCCGATCACCTCGACGACGCGGGCCGCGGTCTCGTCGGCCACGTTCAGCAGGACCCGGCCGCCGGCGGCGTCCAGCAGCTCGATGCCGCGCAGCAGCTTCTCCTCGCTCTTGCTGCCGAAGCCCCGCAGGCCCGCCAGCCGTCCCGCCTTGATCGCGTCGCGCAGCTCGTCGGGCGAGCTGACGTGGAGTTCGCGGTGCAGCAGCAGGGCGCGCTTCGGCCCGAGCGCCGGGATCCTGGTCAGCTGGAGCACCCCGTCCGGGATCTGCGCCCGCAGCCCCTCGAGCTCGGCGAAGGTCCCGGTCTCGCCGATCTCGGCGACCTTCCTGGCGATGGCCTTGCCGACGCCGGGGATCTGCTGCAGCCGCTCCGGGCCGAACTGGGACACGTCCTCGGCCAGGCCCGCGATCGAGCGCGCGGCCTTCTCATACGATCGGGCGCGGAACTGGTCGCCACCCGTCATCAGGTGCAGCTCGGCGTACTCGTTGAGCAGCGCCGCGACCGCATCGTTGGCCCGGGGCATGTTTCATTCTCCCCGCCACGCCCACCCGCCCGCCACACCCACCCCGGGTGCCGCGCTAGCTCTCGGCCGGCTCGAGGGACAGCGACACCGAGTTGATGCACCACCGCTGGTCGGTGGGCACCTGGTAGCCCTCGCCCTCGAATACGTGGCCCAGGTGCGAGTCGCACGCGGCGCACCGTACCTCGGTGCGGACGTGGCCGAGCGAGTCGTCCTTGAGCAGCACGACCGCGTCGTCTTCGGTTGGCTGATAGAAGCTGGGCCACCCGCAGTGCGAATCGAACTTGGCGTCCGAGCGGAACAGCTCGGCACCGCACGCGCGGCACCGGTAGACGCCCTCGGTCTTGGTGTCGGTGTACTCGCCCTTGAACGGCGCCTCCGTGCCCGCCTGCCGCAGCACGCGGTACTCCTCGGGCGAGAGCTTCTCGCGCCATTCCTCGTCGGTCCGCTGAACCTTGTCCATGCTGCTGAGACTACCCGTGCACGTCAGATCGTCACGTCATGGACCGGCTCGCCCGCGGCGGCCTCGCGCAGCTCTACCTCGGCCACCGTTCCGGCCGCCCGCACGTCCGCGAGCACCTCGGCCAGCGCGGCCAGCTGCGGCGCCGGCGCGGTCACCGCGAGCCGCTGCACGCTGGCCCGCATCGGCAGCCTGGCCTGGGACTTCGCCTTGCGGATCGCGCCGATCGTGGCCGACGCGGCATCCAGCAGGGCCTCCGCCTGCCTCGCGTCGGTGCCGCCGGCGGCCAGCAGCGGCTCCGGCTCCGGCCACGAGGCGCGGTGTACCGACCCGCCGGCCGCCGCGTCGTCATCCGCCTGCGGCAGCCATGACCACACCTCGTCGGTGACGAACGGCAGGAACGGCGCGAACAGCCGCAGCAGCACGGAGAGCGCGAGCCGAAGCGCTGCGATCGCCGACGCCGCGCCCCCGGCGCCGCTGCCGCCGTACGCCCGGGACTTGGCCAGCTCCAGGTAGTCGTCGCAGAAGAACCAGAAGAACCGCTCGGTCAGCTCCAGGGCCAGGGCGGCATCATAGGCCTCGAACGCCTCGGTGCACCGCTGCACGACCGTGGCGAGCCTGCCCAGCATCGCCCGGTCCAGCGGCTCGGTGACCGCGGCCGCCGCACCGGTCCCGGCCATTCCGAGCACGAACCTGCTGGCGTTGAGGATCTTGACCGCGAGCCGCCGGCCGACCTTGATCTGGCCCGGGTCGAAGACCGCGTCCACGCCGAGGCGTGCGCTCGCCGCCCAGTACCTGACCGCGTCCGAGCCGTACTGGCTCAGCAGGTCGGCCGGTGTGCTGGCCTTGCCCTTGGACTTGGACATCTTCTTCCGGTCCGGGTCCAGGATCCAGCCGGAGATCCCCACGTGCCGCCAGGGCAGGACGCCGCGCTGCACGTGCGAGCGCAGGACCGTATAGAACAGCCAGGTCCGGATGATCTCGTGCGCCTGCGGCCGCAGGTCCATCGGGAACACCCGGGCGAACAGGTCCTCCGCCTCGGCGCCCAGGCCACCGCACGCCAGCCGGGGGCTCAGCGACGACGTGGCCCAGGTGTCCATCACGTCGGGGTCCCCGATGAATCCTCCGGCCTGATCGCGCTGGCCCGGCGCGTACCCGGGCGGCGCGTCGGCCGCCGGGTCGACCGGCAGCATGCCCTCGTCCGGCACGATCGGGGCGTCGTACCTGGGAACCCCGGCGTCGTCGAGCGGGTACCACACCGGGAGCGGCACGCCGAAGTAGCGCTGCCTGCTGACCAGCCAGTCGCCGGCCAGACCGGCCACCCAGTCCTCGTACCGGGCTCTCATGTGGGGTGGATGCCAGTCGAGTTCGCGGCCGCGGGCGAGCAGTGCCTCGCGCAGGCCCGCGTCCCGGCCCCCGTTCCTGATGTACCACTGCTGCGTGGCGACGATCTCCAGCGGCGCCTCACCGTACTCGTAGAACTTCACCGCGTGCATGATCGGCTCGGGGTCGCCGCGCAGCTCGCCCGCCGCGCGCAGCAGGTCGGCGATCCGGGCGCGGGCCGCCTTGACCCGCAGGCCAGCCAGTTCCTGGTAGGCCGCCTGGGCAGACGGGCTGGCCAGCCACGGCAGCGGGCCGTCCAGCAGCCGCCCGTCCTTGCCGATCACCGGGCGGGTGTCCAGGCCCAGGTCCCGCCACCAGGTGACGTCCGTGGTGTCGCCGAACGTGCAGACCATCGCGATGCCGGTGCCCTTGGCCGGGTCGGCGAGCCGGTGCGCGAGGACCGGCACGCTGACGCCGAAGAGCGGGGTACGGACCGTTCGCCCGAACAGGCCGGCGTACCGCTCGTCATCGGGGTGCGCGACCAGCGCCACGCAGGCGGGCAGCAGCTCGGGCCGGGTGGTCGCGACCAGCACCGGGCCGCCGGGGGAGCCGTCCGGCTCGAACGCGATCCGGTAGTAGTGGCCGGCGATCTCCCGGTCCTCGAGCTCGGCCTGGGCGACCGCGGAGCCGAACGTCACGTCCCACAGCGACGGCCCCTCGGCGAGGTACGCCTCGCCGGTGGCAAGATCACGCAGGAACGCGCGCTGCGACACGGCCTGCGCGCCCGCGTCGATGGTCCGGTATGAAATGGACCAGTCCATCGAGAGGCCGAGGCGGCGCCACGTCTGCGCGTACGCGAACTCGTCCTGTTCGGTCAGGGCCAGGCACAACTCGACGAAGTTGCGCCGCGACACCGGCACCTGCCCGCGCGGCGCCGCGCGGCCCTGGCCGCCGGGCGGGCCGGGTGGTGCGGGCGGGCCGGGCGGGGTGAAATCCGGGTCGTAGGGCAGCGCCGGTTCGCACCGCACGCCGTAGTAGTTCTGCACCCGGCGCTCGGTCGGCAGCCCGTTGTCGTCCCACCCGACCGGGTAGAAGACCTCCTTGCCGCGCATTCGCCAGAAGCGCGCGAGCAGGTCCGGGTGAGTGTAAGAAAAGGCGTGCCCGATATGCACCTGCCCGCTGGCGGTCAGCGGGGGAGTGTCTATCGCGTAGACGTCGCCGCGATGGGCGGCCCGGTCAAACTTGTACTACACGCCGCTCGTCCCACCGGAGCATCCACTTCTCCTCGATGCCGTCAAGCGTGGGGCGGGCGTCAGCGTTCATGGCGGTCAGTGTAGCGCGGCGCGTGACCCGCCGGAACCGGCGCGTGACCGCGGCGCGCGGCCCGCCGGAACCGGCGCACGGCCCGCCCGAATTCGCCTGCCGGAAGCTGGTGGGAATCCGGAAGAAGGGGGAATTGACACTAGGTCGCTTACTAAACGTAGCAGAGCGCTTACCAATAGCATCCGAAGGGCCGTAAAACGGTCTAGCACGGGGAGATAGTGATCATGGCACGCATTCCGTCGAAAGCTGCCGCTGTGCTGGCGGCGGCCGCGAGCGCCGCGCTGCTCTCGGCGCCCTGGGCGTCGGCGAGCACGTCGGGCACCCAGACGTTCGTTCTCACCACCCGCTCCACCGCGGCGAACCCGGTCTACCAGGCGGCGGCGACGGGTGTGATCTCGGCCAGCGGCACCATGCAGGCCACGTCCACCGCGTCGAACGCCCCGCTCAAGGCCAAGTTCCCTAAGGGCACCTTCATGCTCAACGAGGTGTCCGCCGGCCGGCAGTCCGGCACCATCAACCCGTCGACCTGCGCGGCCGTCTACACCGACACCGGCCTGAAGTACAAGCTCAGCAACGGCACCGGCAGCTACAAGGGGATCACCGGCACCGGCACCGCCAACCTCAAGTTCACCGGGACGCTGCCTAAGCTCAGCAACGGCAAGTGCAACGAGTCGACGAGCGCGACCCCCATGGCGGGCACCGCCCTCTCGGTCGTGCACGCGCGCGGCCCGGTCACCCTGCCTTAGTACCTTTCAGCGAGCAGTGCCGGCCGGGTCAACCGGCCGTCACGCTACTCCTGCCGCCACCGGGCCCGGCCGAACATGCCCCCGTACATCTGGTTCCCGTACCGGTTGTACATCTGCCGGGGCGGCCCGGCCTGGTCGATGGCGTTGGCGTAGAAGACCGGTGCGCTCGTCGGCGGCTGGAGCAGCCCGACCTGCGACCGGTCCAGGTCGCACCGGATGTAGCCGACGGTGATCGCCGCCACCTTGTCGGCGTGGACGAACCGAAGGTCGTTGTGGCGGAACGTCTCCAGGAAGCGGGCGGCGGACTGATGACCGGTGCTGAGCTCTCGCTGGACCTTGCGCTGTGCCCAGTTCCCGCCGCCGACGTACACCACGATGCCCTCGAAGATGTCTTCCTCTTCCACCGCGAGGACGTGCTCCAGGATGCCGAACTGCTCGCCGTCCTTTGTCATCACCGGTACACCAAGCGTGACACCCTCGTAGGAGATCTGGAAATCGTCGTCCATAAGGGATAACGCTACATGTAGCGTGCGGATCGCCGCTGCCGCGACGGTCCCGGTGACGGACGGAGGCCGCTGTGGATCCCGAGATCAACCTGATAGACCAGGACACCTACCAGCGCGGCGGCGCACCGCATGACCAGTTCGCCTGGCTGCGCAGCAACGACCCGGTGCACTGGCACGCGGACGGCGGCGACCCGGAGTGGCCCGGGTTCTGGGCGGTGACCAGGCACGCCGACGTCGGCCACATCTCCCGGCACCCCGAGATCTTCTCATCGAGCCGGCGGCTGGTGCTGTTCGCCGAGACGCCGGAGTCGGATATCGAGATGCAGCGGCTGATGATGCTGAACATGGACCCGCCGCAGCACACCAGGCAGCGCAGCTTCGTGAACCGCGGGTTCACGCCGCGGATGATCGCCAGGCTGGCCAAGCACGTCAGGGAGATCTGCGACACGCTCATCGACGAGGTGGCGCCCCGCGGCGAGGCCGACTTCGTCACCGACATCGCCGCGCCGCTGCCGCTGCAGGTGATCTGCGAGCTGGTCGGCGCGCCGCCGGAGGACCGCGACTGGATCTTCGACCTCTCCAACAAGCTGGTCGGCTACGACGACCCCGAGTTCCGGCGCTCGCCGGAAGAGGGGATGCAGGCCGCCGGGGAGATCTACGCGTACGCGGATGAGCTAGCCGCGCGCCGCCGCGCGCAGCCCGCCGATGACATCGTGACCCGGCTGCTGCAGCCCGACGACGCCGGCGAGGTGCTGACCTCCAGCGAATTCGACCTGTTCTTCCTGCTGCTGGCCGTGGCCGGCAACGAGACGACGCGCAACGCGGCGTCCGGGGGGATGCTCGCGCTGTTCCAGCACCCGGACCAGTGGCAGCGGCTGCTGGCCGACCGGGACCTGATCCCCACCGCTGCCGAGGAGATCGTCCGCTGGGTGAGCCCGGTGAACCTGTTCCGCCGCACCGCGACCTGCGAGACCGAGATCGGCGGCCAGGCGATCAGCGAGGGCGACAAGGTGGTGGTCTTCTACGCCTCGGCCAACCGTGACGAGGACGTGTTCGAGGACCCGCAGCGGTTCGACATCGGCCGCGACCCGAACCCGCACGTCGGGTTCGGCGGCGGCGGGCCGCACTTCTGCCTGGGCAGGCACCTGGCCGCGCTCGAGCTCCGGGTGCTGCTGGCCGCGCTCGCCGAGCGGATGCCGAACATCGAGCTCGACGGCGAGGCCAGCAGGCTCAGGTCTAATTTCCTGAACGGAATCAAGCACATGCCGGTGCGATTCACGCCGTCGGTGCCCAGAACCTGACGCCGCAGGCCTAATTCCCCGGTGTGGTGGCAGCTCCCTGCCGTCGCTGGCGGTTGACCGCCCGGCACGCGCCGACAGGCTGGCAACCCGTTCGAGCCGGGTCATGCCGCTCAGAGGTGCGATTCATCCCATCGGCGCCCAGAACCATGGGCCGCCGGCTCCGCCCAGACGCCCGGCATGAATGGGCCTGGGCTGGCGGGAACGCGCGGAGCATGTTGCACGTCCTATAACCATGTGGTTACGGCCTGTAATCTTTTCGTCCTGGCTAGCATGTCGCGCGCTTTGACTACGTCTAAGGGGGCTGGGTGGGACTGACGAGCCCCGCCCTCATGGCAGTGGTGGCGGTGGTCGCGGCGGCGGCGCTGGCGGCGATCCTGTGGTACTGGCCCAGGCTGGCCGGCCGCGGCGTGCGGCCGGTCGTGGCGCGGATCGGGGCCCTCGGCGTGCTCCAGCTCAGCGTGCTCGGGCTCATCTTCCTGATCGTTAACAGCTCTGCCGAGTTCTACTCGTCGTGGTCGGACCTGTTCGGCGACCAGTCCGGCGGCGGCGCGATCGTCGCCGGACAGGCCGGCACCAGCGAGAACGCGGCCAGCAGCCAGGCGCTGGCGCCGGTCACCGTGCTGGCAGCCTCGGCGGTCGCCGTGCCCGACCGGCCGAAGGAGGCGGGCGGCCAGTTGCAGACGGTCCGGCTGTACGGTCAGCTCTCCGGGATCAGCGCGGCGGGATACGTGTACCTGCCGCCCGGTTACGGGACCCGGGGCGAGACTGCGCTGCCGGTCACCGTGGTGATCTCCGGTGACCTGGGCAGCCCGTCGAATCCGTACGATGCCGGCACGCTCGCGGGCGCGGCGGCGAGCCAGATCGCCGCGCACCGCCTCACCCCGATGATCATCGTCATGCTGCCTGCCGAGGTCGGCCAGCACGACCAGGGCTGCCTGAACGTTCCCGGCGGCACCCAGGCGGACCTGTTCTTCACCCAGGACCTGCCGCAGGTAATCGGCTCGGCTTACCGGGCCACGCCCCCGGCGACCCGCCGCTGGTCGGTGGTCGGCGACTCATCGGGCGGGTACTGCGCGCTCCAGCTCGCGATGACAAGCTCGCAGACCTTCGCGGTGGCGGCCGTTCCGCCGGGCGGCTACACCGCGCCGCCCGGCGGCGCCGAGACCGGCGGAAGCCCGCAGATCCGTGCGCAGGATGACCTGTCCTGGCTGCTGAAGCACCAGCCCATGCAGCCGATCTCGGTGCTGTTCACCGGCGGCGGCACCGGGCAGCCCTTCCTCGGCGCCGCCCGCCCGCCGATGCACGTCGGCCAGACCGGCCTGACACCTGGCAAGTGGCAGCTCACCCGCGTCTTCGACTGGATCGGCAGCACGCTTCAGCCCCCGGCTGTGCGGAGCTGACCACATGGGACTGCTTGCGGAGCTGACGACACGGGATTGCGCGCGGAGCTAACGACATGGGATTAATGGGACTGACCAGCGGATTCTTCATCGGGCTGATGATCGCCGCGGGCCTCGGCTCGGTCGCGGCCACGGTCTGGCTGTGGCCACGGTTCGCGGGCCAGCGGCCCGCGATGATGGCATCCAGGCTCGGCCTGATCGCCGCCAGCCAGGTCCTGGTGCTGGCCGCGGTGCTGGCGTTCGTCAACGGCTTCTTTGCGTTCTTCGGCTCGTGGTCCGCGCTGTTCGGCAATGGCGGCTCGGTGCCGGTCATCGTGTCCGGTGCGGCCGCGTCGTCGCGGCCGATCGTGGTCACCGGGTCCGATCTCGGCCCGGTTCCCGGCGGGTCGGCCCTGCCCGAGGACGCCAACGGGAGGCTCGCGAGCAAGCCGCCGCACTTCAAGGGGAAGACCACGTCGCCGAGCAACGTGGCCGTCGCTCCTGGCCTCGACCTCGAGAGTGGCGCCGTGGCCGCCGCCCGCAAGGTGGGGAAGGTGCTGCAGATCACGGTCACCGGGTCGCACACCGGGATCGTCAGCGCGGCCGACTACGTCTACCTGCCACCGCAGTACTTCCAGCCCGCGTACGCGCACGCCCGCTTTCCCGTGGTGCTCGGGCTGACCGGGTACCCCAACGACACGTGGTCGATCGTGCGGTGGCTTGACCTGCCGTCCACCGCGGCGAACCTGGTCGCCCGCGGCAAGATCGGGCCCGCCGTCTACGTGATGATGAACGTCTCGGTCGCCCTGCCGCGCGACACCGAGTGCACCAACGTGCCCGAGGGCCCACAGGCCGAGACGTTCCTCGCGCAGGACGTGCCGCAGGCGGTGGAGCACACGTTCCGGGTTCAGACCGGCCGCTCCGGCTGGTCCGTTCTCGGCTACTCGACCGGCGGCTACTGCGCGGCCAAGCTGGCGATGATGTACCCGTACCAGTTCACCTCGGCGGTATCGCTGGCCGGCTACTACACCGCGCTCCAGGACAGCACCACCGGAAGCCTCTACGGCGGCAGCACCGCCTTCCGGGACGAGAACAACCTGGACTGGCGGCTGAAGCACCTGCCCGCCCCGCCGGTCTCGGTGCTGGTCACCTCCAGCCTGGTCGGCGAGCACGACCTGGCCGGCACGCAGGCGTTCCTGCGCCTGGTCCATTCGCCCATGCGCGGCTACTCGCTGCTGGTGAAACAGGGCGGGCACAACTACCGCACGTGGGTACGCCAGCTGCCCCAGTCTCTTGAGTGGCTGAACCAGCGGCTGACCCCGGCCGTTGCGCCCGCCCAGCAGGCCCCTTAGCCCGGTTATCGAGCCGCGGTTTCCCGGCGGCCGGGGCTGTCGCACCCGGCTGGGATAATGGAGGCATGCCGGAAGCATCGCAACCACGCCTGGTCGGCCGGGAGACCGAGCTGCGCAGGCTGCTCGCGCTGCTGGACGATGCGGCGGCAGGCAGGCCGGTCGTGGCACTGGTCAGCGGCGACGCGGGGGTTGGCAAGACCCGGCTGGTCACCGAGCTGTCGGAGGCGGCGCGGGGTCGCGGCTTCGCCGTGCTGACCGGCCGCTGCGCCGAGCTCGCCGACACCGTCCCCTACCTTCCGCTCGCGGACGCGCTGCGCGACGCGGCGGCGGGGGCGAGCGGCCCGGTGCTCGACGCGCTCGCCGCCAGGCCGGTGCTGTCCTGGCTGCTGCCCGACGTCGGCCCGGGCCGTCCGCCGGGCGGGGACATGCCGGGGCTCGCGCAGCAGCAGCTGTTCGGCGCGGTGCTCGGCATGCTCGCCGAGCTTGCCGAGGCCAGCCCGGTGCTGCTGGTCCTCGAGGACCTGCACTGGGCCGACCGCTCCACCCGGGACCTGGTCACGTTCCTGAGCCGGGCGCTGCACCGCGAGCGGCTGGCGATCGTGGTCACCTACCGCACCGACGACATGTACCGCAGGCACCCGCTCCGGCCGGTCGTCGCCGAGCTGACCCGGTTGCCCAGCGTGACAACCGTGGCGCTCGGCCCGCTCAGCCCGGCGGCCATGGCCGAGCACCTAACCGCGCTCTCGGGCCGGGCGCTGGACGCCGCGATGCTGGACAGCGTGATCACCCGCGCCGAGGGCAACGCCTACTACGCCGAGGAACTGCTCGCCGCCTCCTGCGACGGCAGCGAGCTCCCGGCCGGGCTCGCCGACCTGCTGCTGGCCAGGACGGAGCGGCTGTCCCCGGCCGCGCAGCAGGTGCTGCGGACCGCCGCGGTCACCGGGCGCCGGATCGACGACGAGCTGGCCAGGCAGGCGTCAGGGCTGGCCGGGCCCGAGTACGACGAGGCAGTCAGGGAGGCGGTCGCGCACCAGCTTCTCGTGCCGGACGGGGACCGGGGCTATGCGTTCCGGCACGCACTGTTGCGCGAGGCCATCTACGCCGACCTGCTGCCCGGGGAGCGGACCCGGCTGCACGGACGGCTGGCCGAGCTGCTCGCCGACGAGCGCCGGCTCGCCGACGTGCCGGGGACAGCGGCGGAGCTCGCGCATCACAGCCTCGTCAGCCACGACATCCCCGGCGCGTTCGCGGCGTCGGTGGCGGCGGGGCGGGAGGCCGACCGGCTCGCCGCGCCGGCCGAGGCGCACCGGCACTACAACCAGGCGCTCGCGCTGTGGGAGCGGGTCCCCGAGGCGAAGAAGCTGAGCGGGATGGCCAGGGGCAAGCTCGCGTACCGCGCGGCCATCAGCGCGGCCGACAGCGGTGACATCACCCGGGCGGTGCAGCAGCTGCGCCGCCTGATCGACTTCCTCGGCGACGGCTCGGCCGATCCGGTGCTGTTCTGCCGGGCCAGCGAGCGGCTCTCGTATTTCCTGCTGGACATCGACGAGGATGAGGCCGCGATCGCCTCGGCGGAGGCGGCGGTTGCGGCGCTGCCCGAGGAACCGCCGAGCTGGGAGCGGGCCCGGGCGCTGGGGACCTACGCACGCGCCCTGCTGTCGATGAAGGACGAGGGCCCGGCGCGGTCTCAGGCCGAGCGCGCCCTGGCCGCCGCCACCGCGGCAAAGGCGCCGTGGGTCGAGGCGGACGTCCTGGTCACGCTCGGCCAGCTCAGCGAGCGGGCCGGGCGGGTCGAGGAGGCCATCGACCTGTTCAGCCGGGCGCTCCAGCAGGCGCGCACCGCCGCCGGGCTTGGCGTCGAGCTGCGGGCGGCGTTCCAGCTGGCCCGGGTGCAGCTGGAGTCGGGCTACCTGGAGGCGGCGAGCTCAACCGCGCATCAGGGCGTGCTGCGCGCCGAGGAGGCCGGGCTCGGCCTCGCGCCGTACGGCTACGACCTGCAGTACCTGCATTACCTGGCGCACTACGCCGCCGGGGCGTGGGAGCATGCCCAGGAGCTCGCTGACGGCTTCGACACCCGGGTGACCAGCCCTTCCGAGGCCAGGCTTTCGGCGATGGCGCTGTTCATCGACGTGGCCAGGGACCGGCCCGCCGTGGCCGAGCGCCGCACCTGGCTCGAGCCGTTCTACGGCAGGGACGGGTTCGCCGAGTACATCGCACGCGGCCTGCTGGGCGAGCACGCGTACTGGCACGGCGACGGCGAGGCCGCGCTGGCCGAGTCTCAGGCGATGATCCGCGCATACGAGAAGCTGTACGGCCACTATGGGCCGACCGTGATCAGGCCTGCGGCGGTGGGGCTGGCCGCGCTGGCCGACCGGGCCAGGCAGGCCCGCGCCGCGGGCGACGCCGAGCGTGCCCAGGCGGCGGTGGAGGCTGCGCGCGGCCTGGTAGATATCGCCCGCGAGGGCGGCGCCTACCCGCTGCGCCCTAACGCTCTGCTCGGGGTGGAAGGCCGCGGCTGGCTCGCGCGGGCGGAGGCCGAGTGGCGCCGTGCCCAGGGGGACAACAACCCGGCGGCCTGGCAGGCCGTCATCGCCGTGTTCGGGCCCGCGTTCGTGTACGAGACCGCCAGGTCGCGCTGGCGGCTGGCCGAAGCGCTGGCCGAGGCGGGCCGCAGGGACGAGGCACAGGGGGAACTCCTGCTCGCCGCCGAGACCGCAGAGCGGATCGGCGCAACGCCGCTGCGTGCGGCGCTTTCCGACCTGGCCCGGCGGGCCCGGCTGGCCGACCGGCCGGCCCCGCCGCCGCCCGCCGCGGCGGTGCCGGTCCTGGCGGAGCGGCGGCCCGCGGCCCGCTGGCCGGGCTTACCGACCGTGAGGCCGAGGTGCTGCGCCTGCTCGCCGCCGGGAACAGCAACAAGGAGATCGGCGCCAAGCTGTTCATCGCGCCCAAGACCGCCAGCGTGCACGTCTCCAACATCCTGGCCAAGCTGCACGCGGCCAGCCGGACCGAGGCTGCGGCGATCGCGCACGCGCAGGGCGTCGGGCTGCCCGCGCAGCAAAAGAGCTGAGCCGCCCGGCCTGCTGATCACACAGACCTTCTGATCACACAGAGGAGCTGCCTTGGCCATGCTGCGGACGTCCCCGGATTCCGTGCTGTTCACGACGTACAACACGCTGAACCTGTTCCAGGACGACACGCCGCTCCAGCGCGACCGCTACCAGCTCGTCGTGGACTCGATCCGGGCACTGGACACCGACGTGCTGGCGGTGCAGGAGATCCGCGCGCCGGACGAGCCGACCGCGCAGAAGCGGCTGCGCGAACTGGCCGAGGACGTCGGAATGGTCTGCACGGTCCCGGAACCCGACCGCGAGGGCCGGCCCGCGCTGGCCATGGGCGGGCACGGCTATCACTGCGGCCTGCTGTGGCGCGAGGGCATCGAGCCAGTCCCCGGCTCGCTGCGCTGTCACGGGTCGGAGTACTTCTGGCACTCGCTGGCCAGCGTCACGCTGGACGTCGGCGGCACCCGGGTGCGGCACGCAGCACACCACGCCACGCCGTTCGGCAGGCGGCTGCGGGCCGACCAGAACGAGCTGCTCGTCGCGCTGGCGACCGGCCCGCCACAGAGCATGCCGACGCTGGTCGGGGCGGACTGGAACACCGAGTGCGCGGACCGGGTGCGCGACGAGGACGCGGGGGATTGGGTCCTCTACGAGCCCGGCGACCCCTACGCGGCCGTGGGGTGGTTCGACGAGATGATCAACCAATGTGAATGGGACTACGACGAACGCGGGCGGCGGCGGCACCGGGCCGACCGCGGGCCGGGTGATGTGCTCTGGCCGGCGGGCTGCACGACGCCGCGGCCGCCCTGAACGCGCCCTGGCAGGCGACGGTCGGCCACCATCCAGACGACGTGTTTGGCGCGCACGGGGTGTGGCGCCGTATCGACGGCGTCCGCGTGACCAGGCCGGTGCTCCGGGCGCTGCGCGCTCACCATGTGGCGGACTCCGACGTGACCCGCCGCGCTTCCGACCATCTCCCGGTCACCGCCGAGTACGCGCCGGCGGCGCTGGCGAGGGCCTGACCGGTGGCAACGTTCGAGGAGCTGGTGGCGGAGGCGCTGGCCGCGCCGGTCTCCGGCTGGGACTTCTCCTGGCTCACGGCGCGGTCATCGAGCGAGGACCCGCTGCCGTGGGATTACCGGGCCGAGGTCGCCCGGTACGCGGCAGAGGCCAGATCTCTGCTCGACATGGGCACCGGCGGCGGGGAGTGGCTGGCCAGCCTCACGCCGCACCCGCCGTACACGGTCGCCACCGAGGGCTGGCCGCCGAACGTCCCGGTCGCCGCGCGGCGGCTTCGGCAGGTCGGCATCGCGGTGGTGCAGGACGAGGGCTCCGCCGACAACGCGGCCGAGAATCCGAGCCGGGGGCGGCTGCCGTTCCGCGACGGCGCGTTCACGCTGGTCATCAACAAACATGAGGCATTCCTGGCGGCCGAGGTGAGCCGGGTCCTCGCCCCGGGCGGCGCGTTCGTCAGCCAGCAGGTCGACACTCGCACATACGACGGCCTCTACCACGTGCTCGGCCTGCCCGTTCCCGAGCAGCCGGCGAGCTGGCTCCCGCTCGCGGAGCGCCAGCTTCGCGGCGCCGGGCTCACGGTTCACCGCGCCGTGGCCGGTGAGCAGCTGGACCGGCTCGCCGACGTCGCCGCGATCATCTACTACCTGCGGCTGGTCAGCTGGGCTGTGCCCGGGTTCACCGTCGAACGGTTCGCCCAGCGGCTGCGCGAGCTGCACGACACCCCCGCCGCGTGGCCGGTGACCGTCCGCCAGCGCCGCTTCCTGGTCGTCGCCACGAAGCCGGGTGCCTGAGGTTATCGAATACCTGTTTGGTAGCGTGCCGTACGCTCGAACTATGGCGCGAGAATTGCAGGGCTCGCTGCTCGACCTGTTTGGTGAGGAGGGCCCCGGGCCGCTGGGCGCGACGGTGCAGCGGGCAACGCTCGACCGCGGCGCCTGGATCGACCTGCGGCCCGCCTGGATCGCCGGGGCGGACGCCCTGTTCGAGCGGCTGGCCGAGACCGTGCCGTGGCGGGCCGAGCGGCGGCACATGTACGACCGGGTCGTCGACGTCCCGCGGCTGCTCAGCTTCTACGCCGAGGGGGAGCCGCTGCCGGACCCGCTGCTCGCCGACGCGAAGCGGGCGCTCGACGAGCACTACGCGGAGGAACTCGGCGAGCCGTTCCGCACCGCCGGCCTGTGCCTGTACCGGGACGGCCGGGACAGCGTCGCCTGGCACGGCGACACGATCGGCCGCGGGAGCACGCAGGACACCATGGTGGCGATCGTCTCGCTCGGCGCGCCCCGCTCGCTGCTGCTCCGCCCGCGCGGTGGCGGCGGCCCGACGCTGCGCCACGACGTGGGTCACGGCGACCTGCTGGTGATGGGCGGCAGCTGCCAGCGCACCTGGGAGCACGCGATACTGAAGAGCACCCGCGCCACCGGCCCCCGGATCAGCGTCCAGTTCCGCCCCCACGACGTCCGCTAGGCGGCGGTCGCTTTCCGGACGAACCAGGCCGACTGCTCCAGCGCACTATCCGCGGCGGCCAGCAGGCCGGGCTGCAGCGCGAAGTCGTGCCACAGGCCCGGCCACCTCGAGTAGGTCACGTCGACCCCGGCGGCGGAGGCGCTGGCGGCCAGCAATGCGGCGTCCGGGGCGAGCAGTTCGCTGGTCGCTGCCTGTATCAAAAGCGGGGGCAGCCCGGAGTGCGGGGCGCGCAGCGGCGAGACCAGGGGATCGGACCAGGCTGACGAGTCGGCGTACGCGCGGGCGCAGGCCTCGAGCCAGTCCGGGCTGAGCAGCACGTCCCGGCGCACGAGGTCCGCGACGGCGCGGCGGTCTCGGCCCAGATCGAGCCACGGCGACAGCAGGATGCAGCCCGCGGGCAGATCCTTGCCGTCGTCGCGCATGGACAGCAGCAGCGCCAGGGCCAGGCCCCCGCCCGCCGAGTCACCCGACAGCACCACCGAGCCCGGCGAAGCCTCGCGCAGCAGCTCGTCGGTGACCGCCCGGGCGTCCTCCAGCGCTGCCGGGTACGGATGCTCGGGCGCCAGGCGGTACTCGGGCAGCACGACCCGGCAGCCCGCCTGGGCGCTCAGGTACGCCGCCCACGACCGGACCATGCGCGCCGACCCCACGCAGTAGCCGCCGCCGTGAAAGTGGATCACCGTCAGCCGCGAGCGCTCCGGTCCCGGCGCTCCCGCCGACACCAGCTTGGCCGGCACCCCGGCGATGGCCTGGCCGTCGACCGTGGTGCCGCGGGGCAGCACGGACGTCCGGGTGAGCTGGTCCAGCCGCTTGCGCTGCAGCGGCCAGGGCAGCGCCGGGTCGAGGCACCGCCTGCCGATCTGGCGCGCGCCAAAGCGCATGACCGCGGCCGGCACGCGCGGTCCGCGGCGGGCGCTGCGCGCGGTCATGCCGCGGTGCCGGCCGCGGCGGGCCGTTTCGGCATCACCCGGTACGCGCCAAGGTCAAAGCGCCGTGCCCGGTACCGGTACATGAACGTATGGTCGGGCCAGTTGTTCGTGTTGCGCCCCGAGGCCGTCGTGTACCAGTTGTGACAGCCGGTCTCCCACACCGACGTGTGGCTGGCCGACTGCACCCAGGAATTGAACCGGTCCTGCACGTCGGGCCGCACGTCAAGCCACGCGAGGCGCTGCGCCTCGAGCGCCTTGACGGCGCCGAGCACGTAGCCGATCTGGCTTTCGAGCATGTAAATGATCGAATTGCCGCCCAGGTTGGTGTTGGGCCCGTAGATCACGAAGAAGTTGGGGAACCCGGAGACCGAGATGCCGAGGTAGGCCTGTGCCCCGTCCCGCCAGGCCTCCTGCAAATCCCGGCCGCCGCGGCCGGACACCTGCATCGGCGCGAGCAGCTCCAGCGACTTGAAGCCGGTCCCGTAAATGATCACATCGGCGGCCCGGGTGATGCCGTCGGCGGTGACCACGCCATCCGGCTCGATCCGGTCGATCCGGTCCGTGACCAGCTCGACATTCGGCTGCGCCAGGGCCGGGTACCAGTCCTTGGAGAACACCACCCGCTTGCAGCCCATCACGTAATCGGGCACGCACTTGTCGCGCAGCGCGGGGTCGGCGATCTGCGACCGGAGCTGGCGGCGCCATAGCTGCATCGGCCCGGCGAGCAGCTTCGGCGACAGGACAAAGCCGCTGGTGAGCAGCTCGCCGTAAAGGAAGATGCGCAGCCGGTCAACGTTGCGCGCCACGGGCACCCGGTCATACAGCGTCTGCTCGGCGCCGCGGTAGGGCCGGTCGTTCTTGGGCAGCACATACGGCGGGGTGCGCTGGTAGACGTCGACGTGACCGGCGGTCTTGGCGATCTCGGGCACGAACTGGATCGCGCTGGCCCCGGTGCCGACCACGGCGACCCGCAGTCCCGCCAGGTCGACATCGTGGTTCCAGCGCGCGGAGTGCCACGACGGGCCGGTGAACTCGTCCCGGCCCGGGATGTCGGGAAGCGCGGGACGGCCGAGCTGCCCGACCGCGGACACGAGGGCCGCCGCCTGCACCGTGCTGCCATCGTCCAGGGTCAGGTTCCAGATCGCGCTGTGCTCGTCGAACCCGGCCGCGACCACCCCTCGGCCGAGCCGGAGGTGCGGGCCAAGTCCGTTCTCGGCAACGAGCGCGCGCATGTAGCCGAGGATCTCCTCGCGCGGCGGGAAGCGCCGGCTCCAGCGCCATGGCCGGAACGAGAACGAGTACAGGTGCGAAGGCACGTCACAGCACAGACCCGGATAGGTGTTGTCGCGCCAGGTTCCGCCGATGTCGTCGGCCCGGTCCAGGACGATGAAGTCCTTGATTCCGGCCTTCCGGAGCGCGATCGCCATGCCAATCCCGCCGAACCCGGCGCCGATGACCGCCACGCGATAAGGCATGGCCACCTCCTTGGATCAGGCGCTCGCGGGCGAAGGGGCGAGCGCTTCGAGCAGCTCGGCCGCGCGGGCGGTCGCCGCGGCCGGGTCGACGTTCGGCGAGCCAACCTGCGGATCCCAGTTCAGGTCGTAGAAGATTTCGGTGACGCCCTGGCTGGCCAGCCACTGCGTGTCTTCCGTGATCTGCTCGGGGCTGCCGGACAGCAGCAGCCGGTCTCCGCCGGGGCCAGTCCGCTCCTCTCCGGACCGCACCACGCCGCGGCACACGATCCGCAGCGCTTCCGGGTCCCGTCCCGCCTCGGCGGCCGCCGCCCGGATCACGCCCACCCCCTCGGCGATCCGCGACAGGTCGGTGCGGCTTGACGTGACCCACCCGTTCGCGATCCGGCCCGCGCGCTCGAGCGCGGGCCGGGCCAGCCCGCCGAGCAGCACCGGGGGGCCGCCTGGCTGCACCGGCTTGGGCAGCACGCTGCCGCGCGGAACCTCGTAGAACTCGCCGCTGAACTCGCTGGGCCCGTCCGACCAGAGTTCGCGCAGCACCGCGACGTACTCTGCGGCCCGCGCGCCGCGGCGGGCCATCGACGCGCCGGTCGCCGCGAACTCCTCTGGCATCCAGCCGATGCCCAGGCCGAGATCGAGCCGCCCGCCGGACAGGATGTCCACCGTCGCCGCCTGCTTCGCCAGGTAGGCGGGGGACACGAACGGGAGGTTCACCACGGCCACGCCGAGCCTGATCGTCGACGTGCCCGCCGCCGCATAGGACAGGGCAGCCATGGGGTCCAGGACGCTCTGGTACACGTCGTCCATGCCGGAGCCGTCCGGGACGAGCAGCCGCTGGAAGCTCCAGATGGACGCGTAACCGGCCTGCTCGGCCCGGGCGGCGAAGCCGGCCAGGTTTTCCGGGGTCGCCCAGGCGCCAGAGACGGGGGCGCCGAAACCAATTTTCATGAGTCGAAGGCTACCGGTGCCGCCGCCGGGAGGCCCTGGAGCATCTGGGGCGAATCCGGATAGCCGAGGCGGCTACGTGGCCTCGTCGGCTGAGACCCAGATCCTGACCGCGCGGATCGCGGGATGCACCAGGACGTCGTCTGCTCCCTCCTGCCGTCCCCAGACGTCCGGTGGCCATTGGCGCACGGCCCTGTTGTCGCCCGTCGTCTTGCTCACCCACGTCACGCCCTCAAGGTTGAGGGTCATGTAAGACAAGCGGTTCTCTGCGTTGTCCGGTTCCACCGTGACGTTGCCGAGATCGATGTCTGCGGTCACCGTCCACAGCCCCTCGGGGACCGGGCCGGTCCGGTCGCCGAGGATCGTGGCGGTCCCGCCCATCTGGTCCAGGGCGGTGCCCGCGATCGCCCTGGCTTCCTGCTCGCTGCCAGCGTCGATGGCGAACATCACCCCGGCCGACCAGGATGGCCGGGCCGTCGGCGGCTCGAGGGTCGCCGGGTCCAGGCGGGCCGGCGGTCGCGGCGGCAGCACGTCCTTCCTCGCGGGCATCAGCCCCTTCCAGGTCCAGTCGTCCCCGGCGAGAATGTGGTACAGGAACTCGCGGGAGACGTCGACCGTGCCCGCCACCCGGCTGACCGCCCGCTCAGCCCGGATCCGCGATCTGCTGCGGCGAATCGTGTCACCGAGCACGGCCCGGGCCGCACCTGCGCGCGCCAGTGCCGCGCGGTACCGCAGGTACCCCGCGGCGACCCTGGGCCAGCCGATGTCGAGCCGCTCGATCGTGTCCGCGGCCTGCTCGGTACGGGTGGCGAACGCCCCGACGGCGGCGCCAAGGTCATCGAAGCCGGCCAGTGCGTATCTGCTGTCCTCGCCGTCCGCTTCCGAGGTGGCCAGCCAGATCCCGTCCTCCGCGCCGTCGAGCACGTCAGCGGAAAAGAGGATCTGGCCGGTGGCGCCGTCCCCGACGTGCGCCGAGGCTACGCGTTCGCCCCAGTCGGTGACGGTGAGCAGGAACGCGAACTCGCTGTCCAGGAACTCGCGCGCATCCTGCTGTGACGGCATCTCGTACGCGTGGTCGCCGTCGTCCCACGGGCGGACGGTCCACGCGTAGTACCGGCCGTCGTATCTGACGAGGTGGAACGTGAACTCCTCGCCCCACGAGCGGGACTCCAGCGCGTGCTCGGCGGGGTCGATGTCGGGCAGGTGCGGCACCGGAGACGGATGCGTCATCTGATCTCCTCACTAGTGTCAATACTAATTCACATTACATCCAGATACGAAGAAGTGTGAATTTTAGTTGACACTAGCGTTTCTCCGGCCAGGCCCGGCCGCGGTCTGCATCAGGGCGCCTGGCAGGCTATGGAGCCAGCCGATCCTTGGAATGGAGCAGTGATGGAGCGAGACCCCCGTGTCTGGATCGCCACGTTGCGCAACTCACACGAGCGGCTTGCCGCGCTGGTCGAGCCGCTGAGCCCGGAGCAGGTGCGCGCGCAGTCCTATGACCGCGACTGGAGCGTGGCCCAGGTGCTGTCGCACCTCGGCAGCGGCGCCGAGATCTCGCTGATGTCGCTGCCCGCCGCGCTGGGCCAGGCCGAGCCGCTCGACCGGGCAACGGCGTTCCAGCCGGTCTGGGACGTGTGGAACGCGAAGAGCCCGGACGAGCAGGCGGCCGACTCCTTGGCCTGGGATGAGAAGCAGGTCCGGGCGCTCGAGCAGCTCAGCGACGACGAGCTGGCCGGGATCAGCATGCCGTTCATCGGCGGGATGATCCTGGACGCCGCCGCGATGGTCGGGCTCCGGCTCGGCGAGCACGCCCTGCACACCTGGGACGTGGCCGTGACCTTCGACCCAGCCGCGACTGTCGCGCCGGACGCGGTGGACCTGCTGATCGACAACGTGCCGGGATTCCTCGCGCCGCGGCTTGGCCGGGTACCGGACGTGGCGTACCGGGTCCGGATCCGGACCAGCGGACCGGACCGGGATTACCTCCTGACCGCCGCGGATCCGGTCACGATGACGGACTGGCCGGGCGACGGCGGCGGGGCCGACACCGAGATCAGCATGCCGTCCGAGGCGCTGCTGCGGCTCGCCTACGGCAGGCTCGATCCTGCGCACACGCCGGCCGGCGTGGTGGCGGACGCCGGCTACCTGGACCGGCTGCGGGCGATGTTCCCGGGTTTTTAGCCGAGGACCGTCGCAGTCACCTCGAGCGCGCAGCCCCAGGACAGCGTCACGCCCGCGCCGCCGTGCCCGTAGTTATGCACCAGCACCACTCCGCCGTCCAGGACCTCGGCCTCCAGCCGGACGCTCGGCCGCACCGGCCGCAGGCCCACCCGGTGCGCCGTGACCGTGGCGCCGGCCAGGCGGGGCTGCACGGCGGCACAGGCCCGCAGGATGCGCTCGGCGGTGGCGGGATCGGGATCGAGGCTCCAGTTGCCCTCCTCCTCAGTGCCGCCCAGCACCACGATGTCGCCGTGCGGGAAGTAGTAGATCTCGCTCGGAGCGTCGCCGGCGCCCAGGAAGAACTCGCTGAGCCCCGGGTTCTCGGCCACCACGACCTGGCCGCGCACCGGGGTCAGGCCGGGGTCCGGCACCAGGTGCCGGGCACCGATCCCGGAGCAGTTGACGATCACCCGGGCGCCGGTCGTTTCGGCCGCCTCGGCCAGCGAGCCGAACTGCGCCTCGCGAAGCCGGCCGCCGGCCCGGTCCAGCCTGGCCATCAGGTACCCGAGGTAGACGGACATCGAGACGATGGGCGAGGTCAGCCGCCAGCCGACGGTGTACCCGGCCGGCAGCTCGGCGGGGTCACACGAGCTGAGCGATCCCATGGCGGTGGCCAGGTCGAACGGTGCGGCCTGCCGGTCGGTCGACGCGGCGATGCCGCTGGCCAGGTGCACGCCGCTGGCTGGGTCGGCGGCGAGCTCGGCCAGCCGGGCCAGGGTCACGTCACCCCACCCGGTCACGCGCTCGTCGATGCCGACCAGGTGCGGGCCCCAGATCGCCCCGGCCGCGGCCGAGGTGATCATCGGCGCCCGCCGCGCGGCCGCGACGGTCACGCCGCAGCCCGCCTCGGCAAGGCAGATCGCCGTCGTCAGGCCGGACACCCCAGCCCCGATCACCAGGATTTCCGGTAGCTGGCTTGTCATGCTGCCGACGGTAGCCCAGATCAGGTTGTCAGTCTGTAGCTGACACTGTAAGCTCCCGGCTGACAAGCCGTCAGGCATAGACTGACAAGGAGCGACCGATCATGACCGACACCGCCGCCGAAAAGGTGTTCATCGCCCTGTGCTCGTTCTGCGGGAAGCCGAACACCCAGGTCGCGAAGCTCGTGGCCGGGCCGGGCGTCTACATCTGCGACGAGTGCGTGGCACTCTGCCAGCTGATCATCACCGAGCCGCAGTCCGGCTCGAAGCCAGGCTCGGTGCCGCAGCTGCGCGCGTGGGAGCTGACCGACAACGTGAATGCCGTCCTCGAGAGCCTCCCGCGGGTCGCGCGGGCCGCAGACCAGGTCGAGGAGGACCTGGCCGGATGGGTCGGCCGGGCCCGCGAGCTGGGCGCCACCTGGGCGCGCATCGGCGAAGCCCTCGGCATGACCCGCCAGTCGGCGTGGGCACGGTTCTCCGGCGAGGAATAGGCCCGGTTCAGCCGCTGTCGCCGGGGCCGTCCGGCTGGTCTTCGCCGGCGCCGCTTCGCCTGATGTCCGCGATCGCGGCCTCCGAGTGGGGCCGGTGGCCCAGCAGCACCGCGATCGACGCGGCGAGACCGGCGTCCCGGTCGCCGATGAGCTCCCACGCCCGGGAGATCCCGACGATCAGCGACGTGATCAGGGCGTAGCCGATGACCTGCACGGCTTCGGAGCGCGGATAGGCGATCGCGATGATGCCGCTGACCAGCTCGGTGCCGAAGATCGCCAGCAGCAGGGCGATCAGCTCCAGCTGGAACAGCTGCTGGCGGGCTGGGGAGCCGCTGGCCCGGATCGAGCGGACCGCCGCGGCGCTGAACGCGATCCCGATGACGCCGAGCACGACCGACGGAATGCCGGCGTTGGTGTTCGGCACCAGGCCGAACAGCGAGACCGCCAGCGCGTTGTTGAACGTCAGCAGCGCGGCGGAGGTGCGGACCTGCAGGATGACCGCGGGCCCGAGCTCCGTGCCGCGGCGGGGCGTAACCGACAGCGCCACGAACAGCAGGCCGGTCAGCGTCGCCGCCGAGCCGGCGATCGCCACGAAGAGCTCCCGGTAACCCCCAACCACCATCGCGCCACCATATCCGCGAACCCGGTGCCGGGCCCGGGTTGCGCCCCGTGCCGCCAGCGACGCGGCTATTCGACCAGGCCGACCTCGGCGCCTGCGAGCTCGGCGTAGATGAGGAACTTGAACGGGTCGAGCTGCTGGTTGGCCTCCATGAGGCGGTACAGCACGGTGCGGCGCAGCCCGGCCAGGGTGATGCTGGCGGGGTGACGCAGCAGGCCCGGCTGGATGATCTGCAGGCGAGGGCGTGATCGCCTTGGCCGATGAGCGTGGCAGCCGCGGTGGCGAACTGCTCCTCCCTGCCGCCGGCGAGCAGGTCGAGTGCGGAGGCGTGCTCGGCCGCGGTCGCTGGCTCCAGTCCCGCCACGTCTGGCTGCCAGTAACCGGTGCGCTGGTGGTGGAGCCGCTCGGTGAAGTGGTCGCGGATCACCAGGTAAGGCACGACCGCAGCGGGGTGATCACGGAGCACTGACGGGAGGCTGGCTTCCTGCAGGATGTCGGGGAGGGTGCGGCCGTGGCGGATGCCGTCCAGCACCTCGCCGTGCAGCTGGGTCAGCGCGGCCTGGAGGCCGGAGATCGCGTCGGCGGTGAACTGCTCGGTCAGCGTGGTGTGGCCGTGGATGAGCAGGCGGGGCCGCTTGGGCGATCACCCGGGTGCCTGGCCCGCGCATCGCGCCCGCGCCGCCGATGTGGTCCCAGTGCGCGTGCGTCAGGATCAGGTGGCTGATCGCGCCGTCAGCAGGCGGGTCAAGGTCGCCGAGCACGGCCTTGACCCGGTCCTGGGTGGTTCCGGCATCGATCGCGACCACGCCGTCGCTGGTCGTGATGAACGCGAGGTCGCCGAAGTCGTAGCCCTGGGCGACCTGGATACCGGGTTCCGGGCGCAGGATCCTCGGCGAGGTGAAGCGGAACCCGTCGGCGGCGGTAGCCCAGAAGCCGCCGAACATCAGCCGCGTGTCCGCCGGGGCCGCGCCGAGCCCCGACTTGCGTCCGGCCCCGGCGGCCTGCGGCGGGCCAAGATCGGTGGCCGCGGCCTGGTCCAGCTTGGCCAGCGCAGCGTCCGCATCTTCGCCCAGCCTGGCATGGAAGAACCCGGCAAGGGCGAGCGGCAGCGCCTTGCCTGGCTGGGCGTCGGCCAGCTCGGAGAAGTAGCGGTACCCCTCGCCGTCCGCGCGGGCAGCAGCGAGCCTGGCGGCGAGGATGACCGTGGTGTTCCGGTCGGCGCCAGGCCAGCGGGCGGCTGTCTCGAGTGATTCGATGTCGCGGTGGCGGGTGATGGGTCCGGTCATGGCAGTGATCCCTTCGGTGTCCGTCAGGCATGGCGGGCAGCGGTTTACTGACGCAGGGTTACCGGGCCGCTGAGGCGGGGTGCGCTTCGGTCCCGGCAACGCGGCGGCCTTCGGCCGTTGCGGGTTCATCGGCCGCCGGGCTCGCTGGCCGGGCGGACTGGATTGACTGGGCCGGCTGGGCGGGCAGGAACAGGACGGCCAGCAGCGCGCCCGCCGCGGCGACGGCGCCGGCGACGAGGCAGCCCACGGTGAGGCCGCGCAGGAAGGCGTTGGCGGAGGCGTGCTGCAGTGCCTGGCCCAGGGCCGGGTGGCCGAGGGCCGCGATCTTGCCGGCGGCCACGTAGGCCGCGCCGACGGACTGATGGGCGATCGCCGCGACCGGGCCCGGCACGCTGGCCGGCACGGTGGCGGTGAGCCGTGATCCGTAGACCGATGCGTACACGCTGCCGATCACTGCCACGCCGAGGGTGCCCCCGACCAGCCTGGTGGAGTCGTTCACGGCCGAGCCGACGCCGGCCTTGGCCAGCGAGATGGCACCCATGATGGACTCGGTGGCGGGCGCCGAGCTCAGGCCCAGGCCGAGCCCGCACAGCACCATCTGCGCCGCGATGATGCCGTAACTGAGCGTCGTGCTGGTGGTCGCCGCCACCCAGCCGTAGAACGCGGCCATCGCGACCAGCCCGATGGTGACGATGAGCTTGGTCCCGGCCCGCACGGCCAGCTGGGTCCCGGCTACCGATCCGGCGCCTACCGATAGCGCCACCGGGAGCAGGTGCACGCCGGTCGAGAGCGGGCCGTAGCCGCGGACGAACTGGAAGTACTGGGTGATCAGGAAGATGAAGCCGAACAGGCTGAAGAACGACACGGCGACCGCGCCGCTGGCTGCGCTGAATCGGAGGTTGCGGAAGAGCCGCACGTCGAGCATCGGGTGCGCGGCCCGCCGCTCGCGCACGATGAACGCGGCCAGCAGGACCGCCGAGGCGGCAAAGCCGGCCAGGCTGCGCCCGGCTGCCCACCCGTAGGCGGGTGCCTCGATGATGGTGAAGACCAGCAGGACCATGACTGCCGACGACAGCACCAGGCCAGGGACGTCGGGAGCTGCCGCGTCCGGGTCCTTCGAGGTGGGAACGACCAGCGCCACGCCAATCGCGGCGGCCACAGCGACCGGCGCCATGGCGGTGAAGATGCTGGCCCAGCTGAAGTGCTCCAGCAGCCAGCCGCCCACGATCGGCCCCGTCGCGATCGCCACGCCCGCGCTCGCGCCCCACAAGCCGATGGCGCGAGCCCGTTCCCTCCGCTCGGTGAAGACGTTCGAGATCAGCGACAGCGTCGCCGGGAATGCCATCGCGGCGCCCAGCCCCATCACGGACCGGGCCGCGATGAGCTGCGCCGGGCTGGACGTGAAGCCGCCGGCGAGGCTGGCCGTCCCGAACACGATCAGCCCGGCCAGCAGCATGCCCTTTCGGCCGAACCGGTCGGACAGGCTGCCGAAGGTCAGCAGCAGCGCGGCGAAGACAAGGTTGAAGGAGTCGACGACCCACAGCAGCTGGGTGGTGGTGGCATGCAACTCGCGCACCAGGGCGGGGAGCGCCACGTTCACCAGGGTCGTGTCCAGGTTGACGAGGAACGCCGCGAGCAGCAGCGCGACCAGGATCATGGATTTGGACCGCATTGTCTTGCCTCCAGAGCGGGTCGTTCCTGCCGCGGTCGCCGGGCGGCGTATGCGGGAGGCCTGACCGTGGTAAGGCTGGTCCTGGGATGCTACGAACCGGCGCAGCCGGGGGGCGTCACCCGAACGTGCGCATGCGGGTGGAATCTTCGGGGTGCCGCCCGCTGGCACCGCAGTGCCGCCGGTCCGGCGCAAGCACGGCGGTGCCGGCCGGGATCGGCTGAAGGGGCGATTAGGGGATAAGGCCGAGCTGGCGTGCCCGAGTGACGGCCTCGGTGCGGTTGGCCGCGCCGAGCTTGCCTAGCAGGTGGCTGACGTGCTTTTTCACCGTGTCCAGAGTGACCACCAGCTGCTCGGCGATCCGCGGGTTCGGCATGCCCTCGGCCAGCAGCACCAGCACCTCCTGCTCGCGGGCGGTCAGCTGCTCCACCAGGCCCGGAACCGCTGCAACGGCGCCTCGCCCGGCCCCTTGCGGGTCGTGTTTACCACCAAACGCTTGCAGCACCTTGGCCAGGCAGCCAGGTGGTACGTCGGCGGCGCGTTCCGCCTTCTGGGCAGCGACCAGCCGGCCCAGCAGCGCGGCCATCGGCGCGCCCTCGTCGGCGAACACCCGCACATAACCCTGCGGGCAGCCCAGGGCGAGCGCCCGGGCCAGGGCGTCCACCGCGCCGTCCTGGTCGCCGCAGGCTGCCAGCGTCAGCGCCCGCAGCGCGCCGATCTCGATGACGCTGCCGGTCCGGCCTTGGCCGGACGCCGCCGCGAGCATTCTGTCCAAGAGCATGAGCGCCTGAGCCGGGCGGTCTTGGGCGAGCAGCACCCGGGCCAGTACCAGGTGCTCCGGTTCGCGGGGGTAGCCCGGTTCGTCGCCGGGGCCGAGGCCGCGTTCCTTAGTCCAGCGGGCAGCCGCGGCGACGTCGCCCTGGGCCAGCAGCAGCCGCGCCCGCTGCGCGGGGACCGGGTTGAGCAGTCCGGTCACGCCCGGACCTAGCCCGGCCAGCTCGGCCTCGGCCATCGCCTCCAGCGCCCCGCCCGGATCATCCTGGGCCTGCCGGATCCACGCCAGGGTCACCAGGCCGGTGCCCAACGGAGCGGGATAGAGGAACTGCCGGCATAGCGCGATTCCCTCGGTTACCTGCCGCAGAGCGCTGTCGAGCTCGTTCCGCTGGTAGGCCACCTCGGCCAGGCCAACGTATGCAGGGCCAGCGGGCGGCGGCCCGGACTCCGCAGCGATGTCCAGTGTCTTCTGGTAGGTCTCGGCGGCCGCGTCCAGCCGGCCCTGGGCGCGCTGAACCTGGCCCAGCTGGTAGACCCCCCATGAGATGGGCTGGCCGGAGTGCCAACCGGCGATGCTCGACACGAAGGCCTGCTCAGCAGCTGTGAGCCGGCCGCGGAGCCATTCAGCCGCGGCCAGGAGTCCCTGCGCGATGGAGCTCAGCAGCCGCTCACCACCGCCGAGCTCGGCGAGGGCCTGCGAAGCGAACGCGGCCGTGCTCTCGGCGTCACCGCGGAGCTGGGCGAGAAAGCCGCGATGGAGCGCGATCAGCGCCGGGATATTCCCCAGCATGCTGGCGGCCTTCCCGACCGATGGCTCGAACGGCTCATCGGCCGCGGGCGCAGCGTCTGCCAGCGCGCGCTCGGCCGCATCCAGCGGCGGCTCCATCGCCTCCGCGCGGCCAAGGGTGGCTGCAAGCAGCACCTGCGCCAGCAACAGCCGGGTCCGGGTCTGGACCAGCTCAGCGGGCAGCGCCGCAAGCCACCGCTGCGCGGTCGCCCCCTCGCTGCGCAGGTACAAGGTTGCGTCGAAGTGCTGTTCGATCAGCCGGGCCGCCCAGGCAGTGTCGCCGGCGGCCAGGGCGTGCCCTACCGCGTCGTCGGCCAGCCCGTGCTCCTCATACCAGGCGGCGGCCGCCCGGTGCAGCACCGCCACCCGGCCGGGCCGTTGCTGCTGGAGACGGGCGCGGAGCAGGTCGGCGAACAGGCGATGGTAGCGCCACCAGCCGCGAACCTCATCCAGCGGCATCAGGAACAGGCCTGCCTGCTCAACTCGCTCCAGCATCGCCTGGCCATCGTCGCGGCCGGTAACCGCATCGCACAGCCCGCCGCTGAGGCGTTCCAGCACGGAGGTTTCCAGCAAGAACTCGCGTACCTGCTCCGCCAGGCCGTCGAGCACTTCTCCGGTCAGATAGTCCAGGATGTAGCGGTGGCTGCCGCTGAAGGCTGCCACGAACCCGGCGATGTCGGACCGTCCCCGCAGCGACAGGGCGGCCAGTTGCAGGCCGGCCGCCCAGCCTTCGGTGCGGGCCACAAGCGCCGCCACTGCTGTGCCGGGCAGGGCGGCCCCAGCCGATTCGCGCAGCAGGGCCGCCGCCTCCTCGGCGGTGAACCGCAGGTCGTCGGTGCGCAGCTCCGCTAGCTGCCCGCGGGCCCGCAGCCGGGCCAGCGGCAGCGGCGGGTCGGATCGGCTGGCCAGCACCAGGTGCAGTCCCGGCGGCAGGTGCTCGAGCAGGAACGCCAGCGAGGCGTGCACCTGGCGGGCGCTGATCAGGTGGTAGTCATCGAGGACGAGCACGATCGCGTTCTCGCCAGACTGGGCGGCCAGCTCGTTGATCAGGGCCGTCACCAGGCCCTCAAACGAGGAGGGCGGCGGCCCGAGCAGCGGGGCGACCCGCTCGCCGGTCCCCGGCCGCGCCCGGTCCAGTGCGGCAACCACATGCCGCCAGAACCGCACCGGGTCGTTGTCGCCGGCGTCCAGCGACAGCCACGCCACCGGGCGGCCACCAGACCGGAGCCAGTCGGCCAGCAGCGCCGTCTTGCCGAATCCGGCCGGGGCACACACCAAGACCAGCCCTCCGGCGAGCGCCCCCGCCAGCCGCGGCCGCGCCACGAACCCCGGCCGCGGGCCGGGCACGTGCAGCTTGGTGGCCAGCAGGACATCCTGTTCGGACGCGGCAACCCCGGCCGGGGCCGCCGCAGGCGGCTCAGGCATCGGCGACCCACCACTCAGCGCGTCCAGCGATGACCAGCACCGCCGGCGAATCTGATCATTCTAGTCGCGGGCCTGATGGCCGCCCTTCCGATGGCGTACCCACCGTCGCGGGCGGAGCACGGGCGCGGCCCGGGCGGCACCATCGTGCCCGCCGCCTCGCCGCAAGACTCCACCCCCATGCGCACCTTCGGGTGACGGCCAGTCCCAAAGGAGGTTCGTAGCATGCGGATGCACCAGACATGCACGGTCAGGAGGCGAACAGCCGTGAACGGCTCGATGTGGCCCGCCCGGTACGAGATCCGCGTCGAAAGCGTCCTCGACGTCCAGTGGTCGGACTGGTTCGGCGGCCTCCAGCTCAGCAACGACGGCGCCCAGACGGTCATCGTTGGCCTGCTCCCGGACCAGCCCGCACTGCACGGGCTGCTGGCCAAGATCGGCGACCTCGGGCTGTCCCTGATCTCGATGCGCCGGCTGGACTCCGGCGATGCCCGGCTTGATTCCTGATGCGGCACCGGTCACCAAACCCGTGGCACTGGAGTGCCGGCCTGGCCGTGAAAGATTCCACCGGCTTTGGCACCTTCGGGTGACGCCCCACGGCAAGCCCGGCTCGTACCGTCTTCGCAGAATCAGCCCTCCACACGACCAGGGCCGACGGCACTTTCGGGCCGCCGACAAGAGGGGCAGTTCGCGGGACGCCGGGGGCAGCACTCGCAGAAATCAGAACGGAGAGCTAGACGTGCGTAAGTTGCAGGCAATCGCGAGCGTCCCAGCCGGACGCCGGACCAAATGGGCGGTCCTGATCTTCTGGCTGATCGTCGTGGCCGTGGCTGGGCCGCTGGCCGGCAAGCTCACCGGGGCCGAAAAGAACGATTCCTCGGCCTGGCTTCCGGCCAGAGCCGAATCGACCAAGGTCCTTGACCTGTACTCCCGGTTTCAGTCACCGAATATCTTCACCGGCGTCGTGGTCTATGACCGCCCGTCCGGCCTGACTGGCGCGGACCGGGCCAAGGCCATGACCGATGCCAGCCGGTTCGCGGAGGTCCACGGGGTGGTGCACGGCCAGGTGGCAGGACCGTTCTTCGCCAGGGACGGCAAGGCGATCGAGACGATCGTGCCGGTCAACCTTGGCTCGAAGGGCTGGAATGGAGCCTCGGCGGCCGTGATGGCGCTGCGCAACATCGCTAGAGCCCACGCAAACGGCCTGGCCACGCATATCACCGGCCCGCTGGGCAGCGCCGCCGACTCGGCCAGCTCGTTCAAGGGAATCGACGGCACCTTGCTTTTCGCCACGCTGATCGTCGTCATCGTGCTGCTGCTCATCACCTATCGCAGCCCGGTGCTCTGGTTGTTGCCAGTGATGTCTGCGGGCATCGCCTTGATCAGCGCCTCGGCACTGATCTATCTGCTGGCCAAGCACGCCGGCCTGACCGTGAACGCGCAGAGCGCCGGCATCCTGTACGTGCTGGTGTTCGGCGCGGGGACTGACTACGCCTTGCTCCTGACGGCCAGGTACCGCGAGGAACTGCGGCGGCACCAGGACCGGCATGAGGCGATGGCCGTCGCGATGCGCCGTGCCGGGCCCGCGATCATCGCGAGCGGGGGCACCGTGATCCTCAGCCTGCTGACGCTGACCGTCGCCGAGCTGAACTCCACCAAGAGCCTGGGGCCGGTGCTGGCAATCGGCGTCGGGGTAGCCCTGCTGGCCATGCTGACTCTGCTGCCGGCTCTGCTGGTGATCTCCGGCCGCTGGATTTTCTGGCCGGTGAGGCCCGCCTTCGGTTCGGCAGAGCCCACGGCCGAGGGCATCTGGGCAAGCATCGGCCGCCGCATCGCTGTCCGGCCGCGGATGGTCTGGATAGGTACCGCGGTGGTGCTGGGCGTGCTGGCGCTTGGTCTGACCGGGCTGAAGGCCAGCGGCCTGACCAGCGCCGAAGCCTTCGTCGGGCACCATCCGGATTCGGTGGTCGGGCAGACGGTCATCGACCAGAACTTCCCGGCTGGTGCCGGCCAGCCGGTGGTCGTGGTCGGCAACGAGCCGCAGGCGGCTCAGCTGCTGGCAGCGCTGCGGGCCGCGCCCGGGATCACCGGCGTGACGCCGCCTGTGATCAGGGCTGGCCACGCCTGGCTGGAGGGCACGCTCACCTCGGCGCCGGACAGCCAGGCGGCATTTCACACGATCCGCGTGGTCCGGACGGCCGTGCACGCCGTTCCCGGCGCGCACGCGATGGTCGGCGGCAATACGGCGGTCACCCTGGACATTGCTACCGCCGCCGACCACGACCGCGACGTGATCATCCCCGTCATCTTGGTGCTGGTGTTCCTGATCCTGGGGCTGCTGCTGCGCGCGGTGATAGCACCGATCATGCTGATAGCCACCGTGGTCCTGTCGTACTCCGCGGCGCTGGGGGTGAGCGCACTGTTCTTCAACAACGTGTTCCACTTCGGCAACGCCGATAACTCGTTCCCGCTGTTCGTCTTTGTCTTCCTCGTGGCCCTGGGCATCGACTACAACATCTTCCTGATGACCCGGGTACGGGAGGAAGCCGGCCGGCATGACCCACGGCACGGCGCGCTGACCGGGCTGGCGGCGACCGGCGGGGTCATCACCTCGGCGGGCGCGGTACTGGCCGGCACGTTCGCCGCGCTGGGCACGCTGCCGGTCACCTTCCTGGCTGAGCTCGGCTTCGCCGTGGCGTTCGGTGTGCTGCTCGACACCATCGTGGTCAGGTCCGTACTGGTCACCGCGCTCAACCTGGACCTTGGCCGCTGGGTCTGGTGGCCCAGCAAGCTCTACCGCCAGACACGCCCGCAAAGCGAAGTCCTCGACGGACGGGCAGCTACCCGTGCTTGACCTCGGCTACCGGCACGTTGACGTCTTCAGCCGGCGCGCGTTGCAGGGTAATGGCCTGGTCGTGGTGCTGGATGCGGAGAACCTGTCCACGGCGGTGATGCAGCAGCTGACGCGCGAAGTCCGCCAGTTCGAGACAGCGTTCCTGACCGGCGTGGACTTGCCGGGCCGGTCTGCCCGGGTGCGGATCTTCACTGAAGACGAGGAACTGGACTTCGCCGGTCATCCGGTGCTGGGGGCCGCGGCAGTGCTGCACACCATGTTGCCGGCCCCCGAGGCGGAAGAAAGCTGGGCACTGGCGGTAGCGCAGCGCAGCGTCGAGACCAGGACCAGCGGTGCGACCGGATGGGTGGACGCGGCCATGGATCAGGGTGTCCCGCAGTTCGGCCACGCCATAGTGGGCGAGCTGGCGGAGGCCTACCGCGACGCCCTGAGTCTGGCCCATGGCCAGCTTCACCCGGCGCTGCCGATGCAGGTGGTCAGCACCGGCCTGCCCTACCTGATCGTGCCGGTTCGGACCGGACTAGACAGCGCCGGGATCAGCCACCCCGACTTCGAGCGGCTTCTCAACGTGAGTGGAGCGAAATTTGTCTATGTGCTCGATCCGGATCGCCCGGAGGGCCGCACCTGGGACAACGCCGGCCGGGTGGAGGATGTCGCGACCGGCAGTGCGGCCGGCCCAGCTGCTGGCTACCTGCTGCATCACGGCGTCCGTCCCGCCGGGGAGCCGCTGCTGATCCATCAGGGTCGGTTCACCGGGCGGCCCAGCACAATCGAGGTCCGCCCTGAGCCCGACGGCCGACTCTGGGTAGGCGGCCCGGTCGCGCCGGTCGCGGCAGGACGCTTCCATGCCAACCTGACCTGACGCCATGCCGCGCGTCCAGCACATCTGAGTGAAGGAACAATGACCATCAAGCCCTTTCAGATCCGGGTACCCGATGACACTTTGAACGACCTGCGGTCGCGCCTGACCAGGACCCGGTTCACGGCGGCGTCCGACGCGGCGTTCTGGGCTGCCGGGACCGATCCCGGTTACCTGCGCGACCTTGTCACGTACTGGGCGCATGAATTCGACTGGCGCGCGGCGGAGCGCGCGCTCAACGCCTACCCGCATTATCTTGCCGAGATTGCCGGGCGGCAGGTGCACTTCGTTCACCTGCGCGCCGAGGTCACCGAGGGGGCGCCGTCACCGCTGCCGCTGATCATGACCCACGGATGGCCGAGCAGCTTCGTGGAGATGCTGCCGGCCGCCAGGTTGCTAGCTGACCAGGGCGGCGCTGGCGGCGACGCGGCCGGCGCCTTTGACGTGGTCGTTCCCTCGCTGCCCGGCTTTCTGTATTCCGAGCTCCCACAAGGGCCGTTTACCCGCAGGCGCGTCGCCGAGCTATGGCATGAGCTGATGACCCAGGCCCTGGGCTACCGGCGCTTCGGAGCCTTCGGCGGGGACATCGGCGGGGGCGTGACCCAGTGGCTTGGCGCCCTGTATCCGGGCGATGTCACCGGAGTTCATATCACCTCCGCGGTCGTCACCAGCGACTTCAGCGACCAGCCGCCGACTGCGGCGGAGCAGGCCTACCTCGACGCCCGCAGCGCGTATGACGTCAATGACCAGGGCTACAGCGAGATCATGTGCACCCGGCCAGACACCGTCGCCGCCGCGCTGATCGACTCCCCGGCCGGGCTGGTCGCCTGGATCATCGACAAGTACCGCGACTGGAGCGACTGCGGCGGCGACCTGGAGAGCCGCTGGGACAAAGACACCCTCCTGACGGTAGCGACCTTGTATTGGGCCACTGCCACCATCGGATCGTCGTTCCGGCAGTACTACAACTACCCGCTGAACGAGCCTGTCCCGCAGATCACCGTGCCCGCGGCGGTGACCTTGAGCAGTGAACCCGCCTATGCGACGTACCCGAGGAGCCTGGCCGAACGTGTCTTCGCCGACCTGCGCCACTGGAACGCCCCTGGTCGCGGCGGGCACTTCATGGCGCACGAGGAACCTGAGCAGGTCGCCAGTGAGCTGCGCGCGTTCTTCGGCCCGCTGAGGCGGGAACGTTGACGCGCGGCGTCAGGTGCGTCCGTGCTGGCTGGCCGCGAGCAGCTTGTCGGCGATCTGGGGGACGGCCTGGCCGATCGGTTCGCGGATCACGGCCGTGGCGGCACCGTCGTACGGCGTGGGATCGCGGTTGACAATGACCAGGCTCGCGCCGGCGTCGGTGGCGATCGAGCACAGCGATGCGGCCGGCTGGACGGTCAGCGTGCTGCCGATGGCCAGGAGCAGGTCACAGCGTGCCGCCGCGATGGCGGCCCGCTCGAACACGCCGGGGAACAGCGGCTGGCCGAACATGACCGTGGCCGACTTGAGGATGCCGCCGCACCGCGCGCACGGCGGGTCGGGCTCGCCCGCCCGCACCCGGTCCAGGGCGCCGGCCATCGGGGTGCGGTCGCCGCAGCCGGTGCACACGACGTCGAGCATGGTGCCGTGCAGCTCGATGACGCGGTCGGCGGGCGTCCCCGCCCGCTGGTGCAGGCCGTCGATGTTCTGCGTGATCACCTGGGTGTCGATCGCGCTGCCGGCCAGCGCGGCCAGCGCCTGGTGCGCGGCGTTGGGTTCGGCGGTCCACGCCGGGTGCGCCAGCCTGGACTGCCATGACCGGCGCCTGACGTCGGGATCGGTCATGTACACCTGATAGGTGGACAGCCGCTCGGCGGCAGGGTTCTTGGTCCACAGGCCCTGCGGGCCGCGGAAGTCCGGGATGCCGGAGTCCGTCGAGATGCCAGCCCCGGTTAGCACCGCGAGCCGCTTCATCTCTGGCAACCAGGCTGCAAGCCCGGCAGACCCCGTCACCATGATGCCTGCCCACACGTCAGCTACGTCATACGGCTTGCATGGATCACTTGAGGATAACCCAGGGCGACAATGCCCATATGTCGGTGTTCCGGCGCATGCACCAGCGACCGCGAGATCAAGAGGGCGCACTGGTGCGACGCGCTTGCGCGAGGGACGATCGTGAGGCAGTACCAACTGTTCCGCTGGCGCGAGGATGGGTCGTTGGCCTCGAATGTCGGGTCGGCGCCTATCGGTGCGGCCGTCTGCCGTCGTCAGCCAGTCCAGGGAGGTAGAGGATATGTCCAGCGAAACTGCGATCCGTCCCTTCCGGGTGGACATGCCCGACGAAGCGATCGCCGGCCTTCAGCAGCGCATCGCCGCGACGCGCTGGCCCACCCGGGAGCTCGTGGCCGACCGGTCGCAGGGCGTGCAGCTGGCGACGATCCAGGAGCTGGCCCGCTACTGGACGACCGATTACGACTGGCGCGTGTGCGAGGCCGAACTGAACGCCCTGCCGCAGTTCAAGACCGAGATCGACGGGGAGGACATCTATTTCATCCACATAAGGTCGCGGCACGAGAACGCGTTGCCGCTGATCATCACGCACGGCTGGCCCGGCTCGGTGCTCGAGATGCTCGGGGTCGTCGGCCCGCTCACCGACCCGACCGCTCACGGCGGCTCCGCCGAGGACGCGTTCGACCTGGTGGTGCCGTCCATACCCGGCTACGGTTTCTCCGGCGAGCCAGCCGAGGCCGGGTGGAACGTCGGCCGGGTCGCTGGAGCCTGGGCGGAGCTGATGCACCGTCTCGGCTACGAGCGCTATGTCGCCCAGGGCGGCGACGTGGGCGCCGCCGTCACCGACGCGATGGGCCGCCAGGCACCCCAAGGGCTGGCCGGCATCCACATGAACTTGCTCCTGGCGGGGCTGGGAGGCGGCTACCCGTCGGCGGAACCCTCCGCGGAGGAACGCGCGGCGCTCGACGCGATCGCCACATTCAGGAGCAGCGGCAACGGCTACCTCATCGAGCAGAACACACGGCCGCAGACGATCGGCTACGCCCTGCTGGATTCACCCGTCGCCCTGGCGGCCTGGATGCTCGACCACGACACCGACGCCTACTACAAGATCTCCCGCGCCTTCACCGGCGGGCAGCCTTCCGGCGGCCTGACCCGGGACCACATCCTCGACAACATCACGCTGTACTGGCTGACGAGTACCGGGGCCTCGGCGGCCCGGTCGTACTGGGAGAACACGCAAGCCGCAGCCCGTGCGGCCGGGCAGGCTCGCCCTGAGGTCAAGCTCCCGGTCGGCTTCACCACATTCCCTGGCGAGATCTTTCGGGCCCCGCGCAGCTGGGCCGAGAAGTCGTACCCCAGCCTGAGCTACTTCAACGAGGTAGACAAGGGCGGCCACTTCGCCGCCTGGGAAGAACCCGAACTGTTCGCAACCGAGATCCGGGCGGCGTTCAAGCCGCTGCGCTGACACCGATTTCCATGCAGCTTCTTCGGCCCACGGTCAGCTGAACTCGAAGTGCAGGCGACGCCCCGGGAGGCCCGGCAAGGCGCGCCCGCCACGGCCATTGGGGCGAATCCGCCCGTAACAGGGCGCCGCCACGGCAATGCTGGCAGCCATGAGCAGCCTCGCATCCCTGGCCCACGAAGCCCGCACGGCGGCCCCTGCATTCAACGGCCTGTTCTACGCCACAGCCGCGACCATCATCCCGGTTCTGTTCCTGGCGATTGCCGTCCAGGGACCCTTGTACGGTGACCTGCTGAAAGCCTCCGGCGCAACGCTGCGCCGGTTCCGCGAGCACAAAGCTGGCGCCAGCCCGCGGCGCCTGGTCCTGCGCCTCTGGATCGGCAGCGTCCTCGCATCCAGCGCCGCAGTGGCGATCCTGATCGTCACCGTCGGCGGCGAGATAGAAGCTCTCCTCTCCCTGAACGCGGAGCGAGTCTACGGCGACCCGCATGCCGCGATCGCCGCCGCCGTGCTCCTGACCGCCGCAGCTGCCATCGGCCCGGCGCTGGCATTCGGAAGGCTGATGGTCACGCTCTATCCCCGGCGCGGCAACAGCGGCAGCGCGTCACCCGTCGCAGAGGCTGACGACGTACACCGGGATGAGCGACTACCCCTGGCCGAGCCACAAACTGGCAAAATGGGCACAGAAGCCTGAAGCGTCTTTGCAGCAGATCGATCTGCTGGCCGCACATGGTCGGCGAGCCCCTGTGCGGGGACCGCGGTCTCGGATCGGCAACAAATCGGCACCGACTCTCGCACGCGCCCTTGCAGAATGCCCGTATTAGGTCCTGAATAAGGGTTCATAACATGGCGGTCGTCCCTAATAAACCAAGGATCAGCCTGATGAATGCTGGTTCAGCAGAGCCTGTCGGTGCCCCGAGTTCAGGCACGCTCGGCATCAGTGGCGTGACGGTGCAGTTCGGCGGCCTGACCGCGGTTGACGACGTGTCGCTCAGCGCGGCGCCGCGTCAGGTCACCGGGATCATCGGCCCGAACGGGGCCGGGAAGACGACGCTGCTGAACGCCACGTGCGGGTTCGTCCGGCCGTCCCGAGGATCGATCACCTTCGATGGCCACGAGCTCACCGGGATCAGGCCGCACCGGCTCGCGGGCCTGGGGATCTCCCGCACGCTGCAGGGCGTCGGTTTGTTCAGCGGCCTGTCCGTGGCCGAGAACGTCATGATCGGCGCGACCACTGCGGCGCGCGCCGGGTTCTGGTCCGGCATCTTCGGCCTGCCCCGGTCGGACCGGGACGAACGGCGGCTCCGGGAGCAGGCGATGCAGGCGCTCGGCCGGGTAGGCGCCGCCGACCTGGCCGACAGCATGCCGGACACGCTGGCGTACGGGCTGCGGAAGCGGGTCGCGCTGGCCCGCGCGCTGGTCGGGCACCCGCGGCTGCTGCTGCTCGACGAGCCGGCCAGCGGCCTGTCCGAGAAGGAGCTGCCGGAACTCGGCGGCCTGATCAAGGACTTCGCCAGTGAGGCCAGCGTCGTGGTGATCGAGCACCGCATGGACCTGATGATGTCGGTCTGCGACACGATCTTCGTGCTCGACTTCGGCAAGCTGATCGCGGCTGGCACGCCCGCGCAGGTGCAGGCCGATCCCGCGGTGACCGCGGCGTACCTCGGGGCCGAGGGGAACGGGGCCGGCGATGACTGACGCCGCGTCGCTGGCGGTCGAGGAGATCGTGGCCGGATACGGCGGGGTGCAGGTGCTCGACCGTGTCTCGGTCTCGGCCAGGACGGGCACGATCACCGCGGTGCTCGGCGCCAATGGCGCCGGCAAGACCACACTGCTGCGGGCGATCAGCGGGTTCGTCCGGCCGCGGCACGGCAGGGTCCTGGTCGGCGGCACCGACCTGGCCCGGCGTCATCCCGAGGACATCGCCAGGGCGGGCGTGGCGCACGTGCCCGAGGGCCAGGGGGTCATCACCGAGCTCACCGTGGAGGAGAACCTCCGCGTCGGCGCGCTGGCCCGGCGTGACCGGGCCGGCCGCGCGGCGGGGCTGATCGATGCGTACCAGCGGTTCCCGGTGCTGGCCGAGCGGCGGCGCCGGGCCGCGGGCACGCTGTCCGGCGGCGAGCGGCAGATCCTGGTCATCGCCAGGGCGCTGATGGCCGCCCCCCGGGTGCTGCTCCTCGACGAGCCCTCGCTCGGCCTCGCGCCGAAGATGGTCGCGCAGGTCATGGACCTGATCCGGCAGCTACGCGACGACGCCGGGCTGACCGTGCTGCTGGTCGAGCAGAACGCCCGCAGCGCCCTCGGCATCGCCGACAAGGGCCTGGTGCTCAACCTCGGCAAGGTGGTCGCGGAGGACGACGCGGCGACCCTGGCGGCCGACGTCGGGCTCCGGCGCCACTACCTGGGTTTCTAAGAGCGGGCAGGGCTGGCAGGGCGGACAGGGCGGGAGGAGAAAGGCCAGATGCAGGAGTTCCTCGAGTTCACGCTCGGCGGGATCGCGATCGGCATGATCTACGCCGCGATCGCACTGTCGCTGGTGCTGATCTGGCGCGGCACCCGGGTGCTGAACTACTCCCAGGGCGGCATGGCGATGTTCACGACCTACGTGGCGTGGGTCGTGATCAGCCACACCGGCAACTACTGGCTCGGCTTCGTTCTGGCCCTCGCCTCCGGCCTGGTGCTCGGCGCGATCCTCGAGCGCACGGTGGTCCGGCCGACGGAAGGCAAGTCGCCGCTGAACTCGGTGATCGTGACGATCGGGCTGCTCATCTTCCTCGAGGGGCTGGCCGGGATCATCTACGGCGGCCAGTACCGCTCGTTCCCCGTGGCGTTCTCGGTGAAGGGGCTGAAACTTGGCGGCGTGGCGCTCGGGATCTCCACCAGCGACCTGTTCACCGCGGGCGCGGTGCTGGCCGCCGCGCTCGCCCTGGCGCTGGTGTTCCGGTACACCGCGGTCGGGCTGCGGCTGCGGGCCACCGCGTTCAGACCGGACGTGGCACGGCTGCTCGGGGTCAGGATCGGGCGGGTGCTGACCCTCGGCTGGGCCCTTGCCGGGCTGTTCGGCGCGCTGGCCGGCGTTCTGGTCACCCCGACCACGTTCCTGTACCCGAACAGCATGGACTCGATCTTCGTGCTCGGATTCACCGCCGCCGTGATCGGCGGGCTCGACAGCCCGGTCGGCGCGGTCACCGGGGGCGTGCTGCTCGGCGTCGTGCTCAGCTACGCGGGCGGCTATCTGGGCAGCGACCTGGTCCTGGTGTACGGCCTCGTGGTGCTTGCCCTGGTCCTGATGGTCCGGCCAACCGGCCTGTTCTCGGCAGCCGCGGTGCGGAGGGTGTGACCATGACCCTGCTGCGCCACCTGGCGATCGCGATCATCGTCGCCCTGGTCCTTGCCGGGGTATCCATCCAGCTCGGCGGCTACCGGGACTACCAGATGGCCGAGGTCGCCGCGTACGTCACCGCGGTCGCCGGGCTCACCGTGCTGCTCGGGCTGAGCGGCCAGATCTCGGTCGGCAACGGCGCGTTCATGGCGGTCGGCAGTTATGGCGGTGCGCTGCTGATGCTGCACCTGAACTGGCCGCTCGAGTTCGTGTTCCTCGCCGCCACCGTGATCGCCGCCGTGGGCGGTGCGGTGTTCGGTATCGCGGCGGCCAGGCTGCGCGGCCCGTACCTGGCGGGGGCCACGCTGATGCTGGCGGTCGCGCTGCCCACGCTGGCCGACCAGTACACGGGGGTGTTCGGCGGTGACCAGGGCCTGAGCACCAGCATCACCACTCCGGCCTTCCTCGGCGCCACGTTCCCGCCCACCCGCTGGCTGGCGTGGGTGACCTGCGCCTGTGCCCTGATCACCCTGGTGCTGCTGGCCAACCTCGGCCGCAGCCGGATCGGCCGGTCCTGGCGGGCGGTGCGCGACGACGAGGTCGCGGCCGCACTGTCCGGCCTGAACGTGGCCAGGCTGCAGATTCTCGCGTTCGTGGTGAGCGCCGCCTGTGCCGGGCTCGGCGGGGTGCTGCTCGCCGTGGTCACCGGGATTGTCGCCCCGGGCGCCTACACGCTCACCCTGTCTATCGGGCTGCTCACCGCCGCGGTCGTCGGCGGGCTCGGCAGCCTGCTCGGCGCGGTGTGGGGGAGCCTGGTCCTGGTCCTCGTGCCCACGTACCTCACCAACGTGGCGGCCAGTCACGGGCTGTCCGGCGCGGCGAGCTCCAGTGTGCCGATCGCCGCCTACGGAGTCGTCCTGATCGTCGTCATGCTCGCCTTCCCGGCGGGCATCCAGGGCGGCCTGCGCCGCCTGTTCGGGCCGGCCGCCCCCGCCGCGGCCGTGCCGTTCAACGCCTTGCGCCGGCGAGGCCGGCCACGGAACACGAGGAGGAAGGACTACATGAGAAGACCACATAGATCCAGCCTGGCTGTCGCGGCAATCGCCGCGGTCGCCTTGCTCGCTGCCGCCTGCGGCTCGAGCGGCAGCGGGAGCTCGTCCAGCAGCAAGCTCACCGCTTCGGCGCCCGGCATCACCGCGAGCACGATCACGATCGGCAGCCATCAGCCGCTCACCGGCGTCGCGGCTCCCGGCTACGACGAGATAGCCCCGTCGTCCAACGCCTACTTCCAGTACGTCAACGCGCACGGCGGCATCTACGGCCGGAAGATCATCTACAAGTACCTGAACGACCAGTACGACCCGACCATCACCTCGACCGTGGTGCATCAGCTCGTGCTGCAGGACAACGTGTACGCGATCTTCAACGGACTCGGCACGCCGACGCACCTGGCCGTGGTGAAGTACCTGAACGCCTCCAAGGTGCCCGACGTGTTCGTCGCGTCCGGGTGCGAGTGCTGGGACAGCCCGAGCACCTACCCGGAGACGTTCGGCTGGCAGCTCGACTACGTGCGCGAGGGCAAGATCCTCGGCAAGTACATCGAAGAGCACTTCGCCGGCAAGAAGATCGGCTACTTCTACCAGGACGACGAGTTCGGCCAGGACGGCGTCAAGGGCCTGAACTACGAGATCCCGAAGTCCCAGGTCGTCGCGGCAGAGAGCTACAACCCGGCGGTGACCAACATCGCGCCGCAGGTGACCGCTCTCAAGGCGGCCGGTGCCCAGGTCGTGGTGTCGTTCTCGGTTCCGGCGTTCACCGCGCTGCTGCGGCTGAACAGCCTCAAGCTGAGCTTCGCCCCGCAGCTCGTGGTCAGCGACGTCGGGTCCGACCCGATCACGCTGGCCGGCCTGCTCGAGTCGTTCGCCAAGCAGGGCGGCGCCACGGTGTCCGGCAACGCGCTGACGCAGGGGATCATCACCGACGGCTACCTGCCCTCGCTCGGCGACACCAGCAGCAGCTGGATCAAGCTGATGACAAAGATCCACAGCAAGTACCTGAGCAAGTACCCGATGGACGGCAACGTGGCGTACGGGATCGCGGTCGGGTACACGTTCGTGCAGGCGATGCTCAAGGCCGGGCGCAACCCGACCCGGCAGGACCTGATCAACGCGATCAACGCCGGCATGCCGCAGGGATTCGCCGTGGCCCCCTACGCCTACTCATCGGGTGACCATAACGGCATCACCGGTGCCTACATGGCCGTGATCAAGAACGGCGCGCTCAGCCCGATCGGGCCGGTTCAGGTCACCGACACCAGCCCCAGCGGGGCGATCACCACGTACAGCAAGGCGCAGCCGCCGGCCCCGGCCAGCGGGATACCTTCGCCCTGACCGCGCCGGACCGCCCGCCGTCCGCCCAGGCCAGCGGGGTGCCGTCGCACTGACGCAGGGACGGCCGGCCGCCCGCTCACCAGCGGACGGCCGGCCCTGCGGTCTCAGGCCGGTACCGCGTCGGCGCGTTCAGGATCTCGAATGGAGTACGTCGCGTGACTGCCACAGCGAGCCGTCGCCCTGCCCCGGGAGGTGACCGGCCGCCAGCGGAGCGGTTGCTCTCCGCGGCCGAGCACCTGTTCGGCGAGCGCAGCTACCGGCGAACCAGCGTGGCCGACATCTGCGCCAGGGCGGGCATCGCCACCGGCAGCTTCTACGCCCACTTCGGTTCCAAGGCAGATATCTTCGCGGCCGTGGTCAGGCGGATCAACTCCGATCTCCGGGCCGCGATGGCCACCGCGCTGGAGCAGGCGCCCGGCCGCGACCAGCGGTCCAGGGAACGCGCCGCGTTCGGCGCGTTCTTCGAGACGCTGTCGCGGCGGCCGTGGATCGACCGCATCGTGCGGGAGTCGGAGTTCGTCGACCCCGGCCTGTTCCGCGAGTACTACGAGCGCCTGGCCCGCGGCTACGCCCGCGGGGTCCGCCAGGCCCAGCTGGCCGGCGAGGTGGACGCGCGGTACGACCCCGAGGTGATCGCGTACATCTACACCGGCCTCGGCAACTTCGTCGGCATGCGCTGGGCCGACTGGACAGCTGGCGGGCAGGTGCCAGCCGACGTGCTCGACGACGTGCTCGAGGTGCTGGCCCGCGGGCTGCCGCCCCGGGCCTAGCCTGGCGCGCCCGGCGCGTCCGGCGTGCGGCCGCGGCGGCCGGCCAGGCGCCAGGCTGCGGGAAGCAGCGCGGCGGCGATCACGGCCTTGATCGCGTCACCGGCGATGAACGGGGTGAGGCCCTCGGCGATCGTCTGGGCCGCGCCGAGATGCGCGTAGAGCGCAAGCCAGGTGAGCCCGGCCGCGTACAGCGTGACCTCCGCGGCCAGCATCGTGGGCAGCGACCTGAGCACGGAACGGTCCGCCCCGCGTTCGGCCAGGAGGCCGCACACCGCGGCTGCCAGGACGTACCCCAGGATGTAGCCGAACGATGCGCCGACGTACCCGCTGGCGTGGCCGGCGAACCAGGGGACACCGACGAGGCCCGCCCCGGCGTAGAGGATCATCGCGGCCAGGGCGCGCCGCCAGCCGAGCGCCGTGCACGCCAGCAGCACCCCGAGCGTCTGGCCGGTGATCGGCACCGGCGTGAACGAGAGGTGGATCGAGAACTGGGCGAGCGCGCCCACGAAGCCGGCGGCACCGACAACGAGGAGAATGTCTCGTACCACCGCACCAGGAATCAGGTCGGCGAGCACGACAGGGGCGGGCCTGCGCAGGGTGGCTGATTGCGACATAGGGGGGTTCTGCCTCACTCATGACGGGCCGTGACGTGCGACGGGACTCGCTCGGACCCTATCCAACACCGCCGCGGGGAACCATGCCGGTCCCGGATACCCTTGCGTTCCTGCGCGGCCGGTGGCGGCTCGAGCGGCGGCTGGACGACCACCGCTCGGGGGTCTGCGGCACGTTCACCGGCGACGCGGAATTCGCCGCCACGGACGACCCCGCGGTGCTGCGCTACGAGGAACGGGGCGAGCTGCGCTTCGGCGGCCACGCCGGGCCCGCGCGGCGCGCGCTGCTGTGCTCGGGAGCTGCCGGATGGCGGTGCGGAGGTGCGGTTCGCCGACGGGCGCGAGTTCTACGTGCTCGATCTGCGCTCCGGTATGCTGGCCGGCGCGCCATGGCTGCGGCGCGGACGAGTACATCGTCAGCTTCCAGGTGCGGGCGGCCGGGTGGCTGGAGGAGTGCTGGCAGGTGACTGGCCCGCTGAAGGCCTATGACAGCATGACGACCCTCCGCCGCCTCGACGTATCGTCTCTGGCATGACCGGGCCGGCTTCGGAGTACGCAGGCACGATCCCGCGGCTGCTGGCGGCCGCGGCCGGCCGCGACCCGGACGGCACCTGGCTGCGCACCGACGACACCACGATGAGCTTCGCCGAGGCCGCCCAGCGGGTCGGCGGGCTCGCGGAGGTGCTGCGGGCGGCCGGGATCCGGCGCGGCGACCTGGTGATGACGACGGCCCGCACCACCCCGCCGTACCTGCTGTGCTGGCTGGCCCTGGCCGCGCTGGGCGCCGTGACCGTGCCCGTCAACCCGCGCAGTGCCCCGGCCGAGCTGGCCGGGCTGGCCCGGCAGACCCAGCCGCGGATGCTGATCACCGACGCGGGCCTCGCCGGGCTCGTGGCCGCCGCGGGTGTCGCTGGCCTGCTGGAACTAGGCGTACTCGACGCGGACGCGCTGCTCGCCGCGGCTGCCGAGGCCGGGGATGTGGCGGGGCTGCCGGACGTCGCCAGCCCGGACGACGCGGCGGCGCTGATCCCGACCTCGGGCACGACCGGCCGGTCCAAGCTGGTCATCCAGACCCACCGCGCGTACGCCATGGCGGGGGAGGGCTTCCCGTTCTGGATGGAACTCACCGCAGCGGACCGGCTGATGACGTCGCTGCCGCTGTTTCACATCAACGCGCCCGCGTACTCGGTGATGGGCTCGCTCGCGTGCGGGGCGGGCCTGGTGCTGCTGCCGCGCTTCTCCGCCAGCGGGTTCCTGGACGCCGCCCGCAGGCACCGGGCGACGGAGTTCAACGCGATCGGCGCGATGCTGGAGATCCTGATGCGCCAGCCGCCGCGTCCCGACGACGCGGACACGCCGCTGCGGCTGTGCTACACCGGCCCGGCGCCGGAGCGGGAGCGGCACCTGGAGATCGAGCAACGGTTCGGGATCCGGATCGTGGTCGGCTACGCGATGTCCGAGTCACCGTACGGGCTGATCTGGGCGCGGGGGAGCAGGCCGTACGGCACGCTGGGCTCGGTGCGCCAGCATCCGGTGCTCGGCAACGTGAACGAGGCGCGGGTGGTCTCGGCCGACGGGCGGGTGCTCGGCCCCGGCGAGACCGGCGAGATCGAGCTGCGCAACCCGGTGCTCACGCCGGGGTACCGGGGGATGCCGGAGGAGACGGCCGCGCTGTTCGACGAGGGCTGGCTGCGTACCGGAGACCTGGTAACCGTCGGTGACGACGGCACGTACACGTTCGTCGGCCGGCAGAAGGAGGTGCTGCGCCGGCGCGGGGAGAACCTGTCGCCGCTCGAGGTCGAGGAGGTGCTCGAGGCGCACCCCGCGGTGCTGGAGTGCGCGGTCGTCGGGGTGGAGTCCGACCTGTCCGAGGACGAGGTGAAGGCGTTCGTGGTCCCCGCCGACGGCGCGCGGGTCGACTTTGAGGAGCTGCGCGCGTTCGCCGCCGGGCGTCTCGCCGCGTTCAAGGTGCCCCGCTACTGGCAGCTCATCGACGAACTGCCGCGCACGCCCACCGCCCGGGTGGCCAAGCACCGCCTGCCCGCGGGCCATCAGCCGGGGGAGTACGACGCCGAGGCGTGATTCCGGCGGGTCAGGTGTCGACGCGGAGGGCGTCGAAGACACCGCGCAGCCGCGTCACGCGATGCTCGAGCTGGCGCATGGACTCGGCGATCGCGGGATCGGGCCCGCCGGAGGTCTGCCCGGACAGCACCGTGACCATGTCCTCGACCGCGGCCAGGCGCGCCGAAAGCTCGGCGAGCACCGGGTCCGCGTCGGCGCGGACCGCCTCCGCCGGGGCCAGCGAGTCGCCCAGCTGCGCGCGCAGCATCGTCGCCTGGTCGCTGAGCTGGCGGGTCTTCGTGTAAAGGTCGACGAAGACCGAGACCTTGGCGCGCAGCACCCAGGGGTCGAACGGCTTGGCGATGTAGTCGACCGCGCCGGCCGAGTAGCTGCGGAACGCGTAATCGGGCTCGGCGTTGCGCGCGGTCAGGAAGATGATCGGCACGTCGCGGGTCTTGGGGCGGCGCTTGATGTGGGCGGCGGTCTCGAACCCGTCCATGCCCGGCATCAGCACGTCCAGCAGGATCACCGCGAACTCGTCGCTCAGCAGCGCCTTGAGCGCGGCATCCCCCGACCTCGCCGGCACCAGCGTCTGGTTCAGCGAGCTGAGGATCGCCTCGAGCGCGATGATGTTCTCCGCGCGGTCGTCAACCAGAAGGATGTTGGCCTTCTCTGCCACCTGGGTGCTCCTAGCGCGTGTTGGCGTGGGCAACGGCGCGTAAGCTGCCTGGCCCGCCGCTGCGCCGCAGCCAATGTCGCATCAGCTGCAGAAGGTGATCGGTCTCCACCGGCTTGGGGAAGTAGTCGGAGGCCCCCGCCTTGATGCTCTTCTCCCGGTCGCCCTTCATCGCCTTGGCGGTGAGCGCGATGATCGGCAGGTCGGCGAACTGCGGCATCTTCCTGATGGCCCGCATCGTCGCGTTCCCGTCAAGTTCCGGCATCATCACATCCATCAGCACCAGCGAGATGTCCTCGTTGCGCTCCAGCGACTCTATCCCGGCACGTCCATTTTCCGCATATAGGACCTCGGCCCCAAACCGCTCGAAGACGCCCGTGAGGGCGAAGACGCTGCGCGCGTCGTCGTCGACGATCAGGATCCGCGCCCCGTTCAGCACGTCCTCGCCGTCGCCCGCCACGGGCACCGTGGCCTCGCTCATGATCACGCCGGGAGTGTCCGGGATCGCAAGCGTGTCGACCATCGCCGCGCCCGGGTCCTTCGCGGCTCCCGGCGGGCGCCCGGTCGGCAGGTACAGCGTGAACGTGCTGCCCTTGCCCAGCCGGCTGGACGCGCGGATCTCCCCGCCGAGCAGCCGGGCGATGTCGCGGCTGATCGACAGGCCGAGCCCGGTCCCGCCGTAGCGCCGGCTGGTCGTCCCGTCGGCCTGGGTGAACGCGTCGAAGATCGTGCCGAGCTTCTGCCTGGCTATGCCCACGCCGGTGTCGGACACGGCGAACGCGACGACGTCGGATGCGCCCCGGAGCGCGCCGGCGAACTCCACCTCGCCAGCCAGCGCGATCGTGAGCTTGACCTCGCCGACCGAGGTGAACTTGACCGCGTTGGACAGCAGGTTGCGCAGGATCTGCTCGAGCCGCTGCTCGTCCACGTAGAGGCAGTCCGGCGTGCCGCCGCGTACTTCGACGCTGAAGCCGAGGCCCTGATCTTTGGCCATCGGCCGGAACGTGGCGTCGACGTAATCGGTGAGCGCCGCGAGCTGCAGGTCGGCGGGGTTGACGTCCATCTTGCCCGCCTCGACCTTGGACAGGTCCAGGATGTCGTTGATCAGCTGCAGCAGGTCGGACCCGGCCGCGTGGATCGTGCGGGCGAAGTCCACCTGCTGGCCGGTGAGGTTGCCGTCCTGGTTCTCGGACAGCAGCTTGGCCAGGACCAGCAGGCTGTTCAGCGGCGTGCGCAGCTCGTGCGACATGTTCGCGAGGAAGTCGGACTTGTACCGCGACGAGATCGCCAGCTGCTGGGCGCGTTCCTCCAGGGTCTGCCGTGCCTGCTCGATCTGGCGGTTCTGCACCTCGATCGCGCTGTTCTGCTTGGCGAGCAGCGCGGCCTTCTCCTCGAGCTCCGCGTTGGACCTGCGCAGCTCGGCTTGCTGGCGCTGCAGCTCGACGGAGCGCTCCTGAAGCTGCGTGGTGAGCCGCTGCGACTCGCTGAGCAGCGACTCGGTCCGGGAGCTGGCCATGATCGTGTTGATCGCCACGCCGATGGTCCCGACGAACTGGTCGAAGAACGCGAGGTGGACGTCGCTGAACCGGGTCAGCGACGCGATCTCGAGCACACCGAGCACCTGGTCCTCGAACAGGATCGGCAGCACCGCCACGCTCACCGGCGCTGCCTGGCCGAGTCCCGACCCGACCTTGAGGTAGCCGGCGGGCGCGTCGCTGATCACGATCGGCGTGCGCTCGATGGCCGCCTGGCCGGCCAGGCCCTCGCCCGCCGCGAACCGGGTGAGCCCGCCCTTCATGAAGCCGTACGTGGCGATGCGGGTGAACTCGAAACCCTGGTGCTGGCCACGCGGCATCGCCGCGTCGTTGGCGAGGTAGATCGCACCGTACTGGGCGGACGTGAGCGGGGTCAGCTCGCCGAGGATCAGGCGGGCCAGCTCCAGCAGGTCGCGGTGGCCCTGCATCAGGCCCGCGATCCTGGCGAGGTTGGTCTTCAGCCAGTCCTGCTCCTGGTTGGCCCGGGTGGTCGAGCGCAGGTTGGCGACCATCAGGTTGACGTTGTCCTTGAGCTCGGCGACCTCGCCGCGCGCCGCGACCTCGACCGACTGGGTCAGGTCGCCCTCGGCGACCGCGCTGGCCACGGCACCGATCGCGCGCACCTGCGTGGTCAGGTTGCTGGCCAGCTCGTTAACGCTCTCGGTCAGGCGCTTCCAGGTGCCCGACACGTCGCGCACCTCGGCCTGGCCGCCGAGCCGGCCCTCGCTGCCGACCTCGCGGGCCACCCGGGTGACCTCAGAGGCGAACGCGGACAGCTGGTCGACCATGGTGTTGAGCGTGGTCTTCAGCTCCAGGATCTCGCCGCGCGCGTTCACGTCGATCTTCTTGGTCAGGTCACCGTTGGCGACGGCAGTCGCGACCTGGGCGATGTTGCGGACCTGGCCGGTGAGGTTGTTCGCCATGAAGTTGACGTTGTCGGTCAGGTCCTGCCACACGCCGGAGACGCCGCGGACGTAGGCCTGGCCGCCGAGCCGGCCTTCGGTGCCGACCTCGCGGGATACCCGGGTGACCTCGTCGGCGAACGCGGACAGCTGGTCGACCATCGTGTTGATGGTCGTCTTGAGCTCGAGGATCTCGCCGCGCGCGTTCACGTCGATCTTCTTGGTCAGGTCACCGGTGGCGACCGCGGTGGTGACCTGGGCGATGTTGCGGACCTGGCCGGTGAGGTTGTCGGCCATGACGTTGACGTTGTCGGTGAGGTCTTTCCAGACCCCGGAGACGCCGCGGACGTAGGCCTGGCCGCCGAGCCGGCCTTCGGTGCCGACCTCGCGGGATACCCGGGTGACCTCGTCGGCGAACGCGGACAGCTGCTCGACCATGGTGTTGAGCGTGGTCTTCAGCTCGAGGATCTCACCGCGCGCGTCGACGTCGATCTTCTTCGACAGGTCGCCGTTGGCGACGGCGGTCGCGACCTGGGCGATGTTGCGGACCTGGCCGGTGAGGTTGTCGGCCATGACGTTGACGTTGTCGGTGAGGTCTTTCCAGACCCCGGAGACGCCGCGGACGTAGGCCTGGCCGCCGAGCCGGCCTTCGGTGCCGACCTCGCGGGATACCCGGGTGACCTCGTCGGCGAACGCGGACAGCTGATCGACCAGCATGTTCACGGTCTGCTTGAGCTGCAGCATCTCTCCGGTGGCCTCGACCGTCACCTTGCCGGTGAGGTCGCCGCGGGCCACCGCGGTCGTGATGAGCGCGATGTCGCGCACCTGGGCGGCGGTCTGCGCGGCCTCCGAGGTCACCGAGGCCAGCTGGCCCCCGACGTCGTCGGCTAGCTGCAGGATCTCGCCCAGCAGGGGGTCGGCCGTGGTGACGGCCTCGTGCTCGCCGGCGGTCTCCGCACACGAGCGGAAGTCGCCGCGCGCGAACTCGGCAAGCCTCGCCCGGATCGGCTCGAGGTCGGCCTCGGTATACCTGGCGCCGCCCCTGGCCGAGCCGTTACCGCCGGACCCGTGGCTGCCGGAGCCGTTGCCGCCGGACCCGTTGCCGCCGGAACTCTTGCCGTCGCCCGAGCGGCCGCCGCCCCCGCCGTTACCAAGCCCTGTCTGGTTCTGTCTAATGACGCGAGAACTGGCCGTGGTCTCGGTCATCGCGTGTCCTCTCCTCCGCCCATGGCCCACACTGCCCGGCCTGGCAGGTGCGGGATTGGACTGCGCTTCCCGGATGTGCCAATGTCACGAGTCTGCCACGATAGGAAGGTCAGCCGGCAGCGTTTGCACCGGGAAGGCATGTGGACGGACGCCAGAACCTCGTCGCTGCCGCGGACTTTGACCCCGAGCCCTCCGCGGCCGCTGCGGCGCGCCGTTTTGTCCGCGAAACGCTCATTTCGAGTGGTTTGCCCGTCGACGACGATGCCATATCCGACGCGGTGCTGCTAACCAGCGAACTGGTCACCAACGCCGTCGTGCACGCCGGGACGCCGGTGCAGCTGACCTGCAGGCTGAACGGGACGAATATCGAAGTATCAGTCCTGGACCGGCATCCGGCGAGGGTGATACCCGACCCGCCGGGCGCCACGGCGGTCGTGGACCGGCCGAGCGGCCGAGGTCTGCTGCTGCCCGCGGCGCTTTCCGCGTCATGGGGCGTGACGTACGCGGCCTCGGCCAAGGCGGTCTGGTTTCGCCTCGGCCCCGATGCCGGCCCGGACGCCGGGCCAGACCTGGGGGCGGACACTGGGTCAGATGCCGCCGAGGCCGATGCGCCGTCGGTGAGGGCCTCGGCGCGGCGCCGCATCACCGACCTGCTCCAGCTCGGATACGACGAGCTGCTCGGGCACGCCGTCGAGCTCGCACGCGACGCCGCGGCCGCCGACGCCGCCTACGCGCTGATAGCCGACGAGGATGGCGAGCTTCGGATGCGTGCGGCGGTCGGCGGCGGGATACCGCAGCTCCAGGCCGACGATGAGGACTCCGGCGCCCGGCCCGCCGGGATGGCCACGTTCCTCGACCTTTACAACAGGTTCTCCCAACGCGGAACCGACCTCGCGCAAGTGCAGAACGAGCCGCTGCATTCGCTGCTGACCGTGCCGCTGGCGGCCGACAGCCGGGTGATCGGGATGCTCGCGGTGGCGTCGGCCGAGCCGGACCGGTTCACCCAGGCGGACCTGGCCCGGGTGCAGGACGTGGCCGACCGGATGGCGGTGCCGCTCGAGCGGGCCAGGCTCGCCGAGCATGACCGGATCCGCCGGGCCCGGCTCAGCTTCCTCGCCGAAGCCAGCGACCTGCTGGCCGGCAACCTTGACCAGGAGAAGACCGTCGCGCTGGCCGCCCAGTTGGTCGTGCCCCGGCTCGCGGCCTGGTGCGCCGCGCTGCTGCCGGGCGAGGACGGTGAGCTCAGCCCGGCCTACGTGTGGCACGCCGATGAATCCCTGATCGACGCGCTCACTGGCCTGCTCAACGAGGCGCCCGCGCTCCAGGTGCGGCCCGGCGAGGGCCCGCGGGAATGGTCGCTCAACGCGGCCGCGGCATCGCCGGCGCGGGATCTCGGGTCCGCCGCGGCGGCCGAACTGGCCTCGGATCCGGCCTGGTGCCTGCCGCTGGTGGCACGCGACCGCAGCCTGGGGATCTTCCTGATCGGGCGCCCCCGCGAGGGAGCCCTGGCCAGGGAAGCCGTGGAGCTCGCCGAGGACCTGACCAGGCGGGTCGCGCTGGCCCTGGACAATGCCAGGCTCTACTCGGAACAGCTGCAGGCCACCAACGCGCTGCAGCGCAGCCTGCTGCCGCCGGAACTGCCGGACATTCCCGGCGTGGAGCTGGCCGCCGGGTACGAAGCCGCCGGCGAGGGCAATGAGGTCGGCGGCGACTTCTACGACGTGTTCGAGGTGACGCCGGGCCGCTGGCGGTTCGCGATCGGCGACGTCTGCGGCAAGGGGCCGGAAGCCGCTGCGGTGACCGGCCTGACCCGGCACGCGCTGCGGATCCTGGCCCGGGAAGGCCATGACGTCCCGACCGTGCTCGAGCGGCTGAACGCGCTCATCGTCGATGAGGGCTCCCGGGCGCGGTTCATCACGCTGATCCACGGTGAGCTCAGGCCGGCGTCGGCTTCCGGCGAGGCGGCCGTCGTGTCCCTGGTCTGCGCCGGCCATCCCCAGCCGCTGGTGCTGCGCTCGGCCGGCGGCGTCGAGGCCGTGGCGGAGCCGCAGCCGCTGCTCGGGGTGCTGGACGGCGTCACGTTCGAGCAGAACACCTTCCGGCTGTCCCCGGGCGACGTGCTGCTCTGCGTGACCGACGGGGTGACCGAGCGCCGCTGCGGTGACCGGCTGCTCGATGACGACGACGGGCTGCGGGATCTGCTCGGCGATTGCCCGGATCTTAACGCCGGATCGGTTGTCGCCAGAATCCGGCGCACGGTGCGCGAATTTGGCCCAGATCCGCCCACCGATGATCTAGCGCTGCTCGTGTTCCGCGGACTCTAGGCTGCGCTCGCATACCGCCGTGACCTGCGATGTTTCCGCGCATTAGGGATTCCCCTACGCGCAATATTAAAGGGAAGTACTCCACTTAGCGCCGCCGCTCTGATATGAACAAATCATGGCCACAGAGCTATGACGAAAGGGGGGCGTGGCGCGGTATGGGTGCAGCAGAACTCGCAGACGCCGGCATCGAGGCGCTCGGGGAGATTTTCCCCGGCTGGCGCATCTGGACTGATCTAGGTACGGGCTGGCACGCGTGCCGACGTGGCGGCTTCATTCAGGACTACCATCAGGGCGCCCCGGCGTTCTACGTGCACGCGGCGAGCGCCGGCGAGCTCGCTGTCCAGCTTCGCTGGCAGGAAGCCGCCGAAGCGCACGCCCCGTACGGTTGCTCTAGCCGGATAACGGCCTAAATCCGGTAAAACAGGTTCAGGAAGCGGTCCGCTAGGTCCGCGTCACCGCGTACCGTCCCCGAGTTGCTCCGGCCGAACGTGGTCAGCACCAGGCTCGCGGCGTCGAAGTCGATGACCGCGGGGAGATCGTCTACGCTGCCCGGCTCGTACTGCATGCCTTGCTCGCCGACGGAAACCCGGGTCTCGCCGCCGTTCCTGCCGGTCACCCGGATGCCGATGCTGAACGGGCTGAGGTCGGCGTCGGCCTTGATCGTCGACTGCCAGAGCACGAACATGAACGGCACCAGCAGGTCGGCCGCGTCGCCAGTCATCCCGTGGCCCTGGCCGGTGCCCTGGCGTATGTCCCAGGTGTGCACGCCGTAGTCCATCAGCTGGCCGGCCGCGTAGAAGAAGGCCGGCACCGGGCCCATGTAGAAGTGCGAGACCATGAAGCCGGTCCACTCATCGGCCGACAGCGGCTCCAGGATCCCCATCATCTTGTCCAGGTCGCCGCGCACCCGGTCCATGGCCTCCTGCTGGGACAGCACGCCGAGCGCGACCGCCTGCTCACCCGCCCGCTCGTGCATGCCCGGCAGCCCGAACGCGTCCGGCGCCTCGGCGCCGCTCCGCGCAGTCTCGAACGCCGCGAAGTAGCCCTCGGTGGTGTCGATCAGGTGACCGATGATGTCCTTGACCCGCCAGTTTTCGCAGGCGGTTGGCGCCTCCCACGCGCCCGGCCTTTCGGCCAGCTCGAACATGCGCTCCGCCTCATTGCGGACTACGCGCAGGATGGTGTCCTTGCCCTCGTACGAGGTGGCGTCCCATTCGGTCACGGCCGAGCACCCCTCTCTGGGTGATCTCCACAGGCATTCGGATGGAGCGGCCGGCCAGGCCCGGATGGGTGATCTCGCCCGTCACAGGGGGCGTCCGCAGTACGAAGCTCAGCGCAGCTGAATCGCTCTGTCAATGGCTGATTCCGAATAGCGGAACACCGCCCCGTGGCGGGCGTGGGAGTTACTTCTCCGACCGGTCGTCGGTCTCCGCGCCCGGGGCGTTGGTCTTCACCGACTCGATTCCGTGCAGCGCGGATTCCCTGCTGTCGTAGTGCTGGCTCGTGGCGATGACCTGTCCGTTGCCGGCCAGCAGGTTGAAGTGGTATTTGCCGCTGCTGCCCTGCTCGAGAACGAACTTGCCGCTCATAGCGCCCCCTAAGGTTGGCTATCGCTGCCCTGCCCCCGTCGCGGCCTGCGCCCCGGCGGGCGGCCTCAACCCAGCAATGATTCCCCTCTGACGGGGACCGACACCGTTAGCCGAGGGAGCTGTCTGCCGGGCGCAGCCCGACGAGCGCGTTGCCGTAACGCATAGCTACCAGCTGGCCGATCGCCGGATGGGCGCCCAGCGGCGGGGCGGCCAGTGCGCCGGTCGCGGCGCTGACCGCGTCGATTTCTCCCGGATCGCTCTCGGGCCCGATGACACACGGGGCTATGGCGACCCGGGAGGCTCCCATCTCACGGAGCCGCATCACCGCGCCGGCAACGCCCTGCGGATCGTCGATCGAGGCGTGCATGGCCGGGGCGGCAAGCCGCCCGGCCAGCAGGACGGCTGCCACTCCGGCAGCCCGGACGGCGTCATCGCCCCGGTCGGCCAGCACCAGAACGCCGTTGGCGGCGTTGCTGATGCTGAGCCCGCGGGCCCGGCTTTCCCGCGCCAGCCCCACCTGGGCCAGGCGGCCATGCAGGGCCTCGGCGAGCAGCGGGTGCGGGCCGAGATGCTCCGCGAGCACGACCTCCCCGGCTGCGCCCGCGACGGCGCGCCGCAGGGCGGCGTCTGACCGCGGGTGCGGCCCGGTCAGCAACGGCACCACGACCGCCAGCGCCGGCCACGGCCCCTGGGACGGGGCGGAAAGCGCCTCAGTCAGGCTGCGCTCGCTGCCTTCCAGGTAGGCCACCTGGAGGTGAGCGCCCTGGCACGACTCCCCAGCGGCCTCGGCGATCTCGCCGCTGATCCGGTCACTGGCGGCGCTGGCGCTGCCAGGTACGGCGATCAGCAGGGTCGGCGCGTCCGGTGGCAGGCTCAGCCGGTGCGCGCTGCGATGCCGCCCGGAGCGGCGAGTGCGGCCGGTACGGCGGGGCAGCACGGACCCGTCGGCGGACGGGTCGCCGCGCTGGGGCAGCGGTTCGCCGCGCTGTGGCAGTGGTTCGCCGCGCTGTGGCAGTGGTTCGCCGCGGCGTGGGAGTGGTTCGCCGCGCTGCGGGAGTGGTTCGCCGCGCTGCGGGAGTGGTTCGCCGCGCTGGGGCAGGGGTTCGCCGCGGCGTGGGAGTGGTTCGCCGCGCTGCGGGAGTGGTTCTCCGCGCTGCGGTAGCGGTTCGCCGCGGCGGGGCAGTGGCTCGCCGCGCTGCTGCAGTGGCTCTCCACGCTGCGGTAGCGGGTCGCCGCGGCGTGGCAGCGGGTTCGGTGCAGGCGTGGCGGGATCAGCCGGAACACCGGGCATAGCGGGGGGTACCGGTTCGCCGTACTGCTGTTGCGGCTCACCGCGCCTCGGCAGCGGCTCCCCGCGCTGCGGCGGCGGCTGTCCCCGCTCCGGCAGCGGCTCCGCGGCCTGGCTTGGGTCAGTCACGCTGCCGTATCGTATTCGGGTTTCATCAGGCATGATCCTCGTTCTCAGATGTTCGGTCCGGAGCCGGCTGCACGAATTGCCACACATATCCAGTTCGTGCCGAGATTGACCACCGGGACTTCCTGCGACTCTCACCCATCGTAGGGCCGTGAGGTGCGCTGACGTGCAGCGGCGGTACGTCGGCTGCAGCGGTGGCGCCGTCGCGATGGCGGGCGGTTTCCGGGTAGGCGAAACTTGACTGTGCCGCCCGGAGCCTGACGGCGGCCCGCCAGGTGGGGTGTTGTGAATGTCCGGCTGGTTCGACGCGCAGATTCTGCACACGGGGCGGCTGCCCCTGTTCTGCTTTTTCGTGGCTTTCGTGGTCAGCTTCGGGTTCATCCGGCTGTCCGCCCGGCTCATCCGGGCGAAGGTCCGCTGGTGGCCGGGCAACGTCGTGGCCGGCGATGTGCACGTCCACCACATGGTGTTCGGCGTGGTGCTCATGACCGTTGGCGGTGTCGCAGAGCTCGCCGCGCCGCTGGACTCCCTGGGCTGGAGAGCCGGGGCAGCCGGCCTGTTCGGCCTCGGCACCGCGCTGGTGCTCGACGAATTCGCGCTTATCCTGCACCTGCGCGACGTGTACTGGAGCAACGAGGGCCGGATCTCTATCGACGCCGTGTTCGTCGCCGCCGGGGTCACGGCGTTGCTGCTGCTCGGGATCACCCCGGTCGGGGTGAAAAGCGTCGCCGACTACCAGCGCCTGCTTCCGGGCACACCCGGTGCCGTGGCCACGCTCCACCTGGCGGTGGCGGCCCTGTTCCTGCTGGCCTCGGTAACGCTGCTGAAAGGCAAGATCTGGACCGGTCTCTTCGGCCTCTTCCTGCCGCCGCTGTTCATCGCCGGGGCGATCCGGCTTGCCCGGCCAGGCTCGCCCTGGGCCCGATGGCGCTACCGGGACCGGCCTGGGAAGCAGGCCAAGGCCGAGCGTCGCGACCAGCAGCTGCGGGAGCCGGTGATCAGGCTCAAAATACGGGTGCAGGACAAGATGACCGGCCCGCACGACCTTCCGCCGATCGAGCCATGATCAGGTCGGCGTGATCCAGATGTCCTGCAGCGCCCGGTAGATGTTGCCGCCGATGACGGCGCGCACCGAGTCGTCGTCGAATCCGTTCCTGACCAGCCAGCCGCAGATGTTGGCGAAGTTCTCGGTCGGGTTTTCCAGGCCGTCGACGTACGCGACGGGCTCGAACGCCGGCCCGCTCACGGCCCGGGAGATGCCGAGCAGGTGGCCGAAGACCTTGTGCAGCTGGACGTGATCGCCGTAGAGCGTGTCGGGCCCGAACGCGACGTGCTCGATGCCGACGAGGTCCACGATGTAACGGAAGTGGTCCATCACCGACTCGATCGAGTGCTGCGGGTGCGCGGCCGACAGCGTCGTGTGCGGGGCCGCCGACATGCCGATCACGCCACCGGTCTCGGCGACTGCTCGCAGCACCGCGTCGGGCTTCATCCGCGGGATGTCCCAGACCACCCGCGAGCCCGCGTGGGTCATGAAGACCGGCCGGTCGCTCTGCTCGCACGTATCGAGCGATGTCCGGTCCGACGAGTGCGAGACGTCGATGGCCAGCCCGAGCTTGTTCATGCGGGTCACCGCGCGCCGGCCGAACGCGGTCAGGCCGCCGTCGGCGGTCTCGCCCAGGCCGCTGCCGAGCGAGTTGGCGTCCGAGTACGCGATGCCGATCTGCCGCAGGCCGAGCCCGTACAGCACGTCCAGGCGGTCGAGCTCGTTCTCGATCGGAGTGGCCGCCTCGAGCCCGAACACCAGGCCCACCCGTCCCGACCGGTGCGCCTCGTCGATGTCGGCCACGGTGCGGATGGTCATCACGCCGCTCTGGTGGGCGAGGTCGGCCTGGCGCATCCCGAGGTCGGTGATGATGTCGTCCCACCGCCAGGGTGCGTGCCCGGTCACACACGCGGTGCCGTCCATCATGTTGTCGAAGACGACGGTCATGCCCGAGGCGGCCAGGCCCGCGTACGCGGTGTGCTGGCGTCCCGTGCGGTAGTAGTCCGGCGTCTCCTCCATCCGCTGCGGGAAACGGGATGGGTGATCGTGCAAGCTGATCACCAGGCTGTCCCGCAGCAGCCGCCGCGCCCGTTCTTCCTCCTCAGCGGTCAGACGTGCCACGTACGGGGGTACCCGGCCAAACTCGGGCACCAGCTCGAAGCTGGGGAAGTCCACGCCCGGGGTGAGGTAGGAGTAGGCCGTGTAGGCGCCCTCCGGGGACGGCTGCGGTGCCTCAGCCACGGCTCGGGTCACCTCCGGGACGGTTCGCGGGCGCCAGCCGGTGCGGCCCGGCGGCCAGCAGCCGCCACAGCTGCTCCCAGGCCCGCATTCCCTCCCGGAGCCGGCGGATCCGCAGGTACTCGTTGGGGGCGTGCAGCTTCTCGTCGGCGGTCGAGAACGAGAAGAACAGCGTCTTGACCCCGAGCACCTCCTCGAAGAGTGCGGTCGCAGGGAGCGTGCCGGCGACGCAGGCCTGGAGGACCTGCTGGCCCGGGTACACCTCCTCGAGCGCGGCCGTGGCCGCCCGGATGGCCGGGTGGTCGGCGGGGATGGTGTACGCGGGCACCCGCGCGTCGTCCGGCCGCACCTCGACGCGCACGCCGTGCGGGGCGTGCGCGGCGACGTGGGCGACGATCGCGTCGATCACGTGGTCCGGGTCCTGCCCGGGCACCAGGCGGCAGGACACGTTGGCGACGGCGAGGTGCGGGATCACGGTGTACTTCCCGCCACCGGTCACGCCGTTGACCTCGAGCGTTGGCCGCTCCCACAGCCGCTCGAGCGTGCTGTACCCGGCCTCGCCGTGCGCCTCGGCCAGCCCGAGGGCGGCGAGGTACTCCTTCTCGTCGAACGGGATCGCGGCGATCTCGCGGCGGCGCTCGGCGGTGAGCTCGGGGATGCCGTCGTAGAACCCGGCCACGGCCACGGTCCCGTCCGGCGTGTGCAGGCTCGCCAGCACCTCGCTGAGCGCGTGCAGCGGGTTGGCGACCGTTCCCCCGTACCGTCCGGAGTGCAGGTCGGTGTCGGCGCCCTGGACGACGATGTCCATGGAGACCAGGCCCTTGGACTTCAGCGACACCGACGGCTCGCTGGGCCGCCACATGGCGCCGTCGGCCGAGATCATGAGGTCGGCGGCCAGCTCGTCGGCGTGCTCGCGGGCGAACGCGGGCAGGTGCGGGCTGCCGATCTCCTCCTCGCCCTCGAACAGGAACTTCACGTTGAGCGGGAGCGCGCCCTCCTGGGCCAGGAAGGCCTGGGCGGTCTTCAGCACGATGTAGACCGGCCCCTTGTCATCCGTGGCGCCGCGTCCCCTGACGGTGTCGCCGTCCACGGTCAGCTCGAACGGGGGAGTGATCCACTCGGCGAGGTCGCCGGTGGGCTGCACGTCGTAGTGGCCGTAGACGAGGATCGTCGGGGCGCCCTCGGCACCGAGCCACTCGCCGCGCACGGCGGGATGACCGTCGGTTTCGACCACCCGCCCATTGGCGAACCCGAGCTGAGCGACGAGCCAGTCCGCCGCTGCGCGCATGGTTTCCCGGGCCGCGTCCCTGCTGACGCTGGGCACCGCCACGTACTCGGCGAGTTCGGTCACGTAGCCCGCGTCGTCGGCATCAAAAGAGAGCATGTCCACCATCAATCGAGATCGTCTGCCCGGTCACCCACGAGGACCGCTCGGATACGAAGAACTGCACGCCGTTGGCGATGTCCTCGGGCTGCCCGAGCCGCCGGGTGGCGATGCCCTCCACCAGCTTGCGCTGGCCCTCCTCGCCGTAGCTCTGCCACTGCCGCTCGGTCGTCGGGTTGGACAGGATGAACCCGGGAGCGATGCAGTTGACCGTGATGCCGAACGGCCCGAGCTCGTGCGCCATCTGCCGGGTGAACCCGATCTGGCCCGCCTTCGCGCTGGTGTAGGCCTGGATGCCGGTCAGGCTGACGCCGCGGCCCGCTCCCGAGGAGATGTTGACGATCCGGCCCCAGTGGCGCTCCTTCATCGAAGGGACCACCGCCCGGGTGCACAGGAACGCGCTGTACAGGTTGGCCTGCACGACCGCATCCCACTCCTCGTCGGAGACCTCCTCGATCGGCCGGCCCACCTGGCCCACGACGCCCCCGGCGGTGTTGACCAGGATGTCGACGCCGCCGACCGAGTCGAAGAACGCCCTGACCTCGCTGGGTTTGGTGAGGTCGGCCCGGTCCTTGTCCACCCCGTGCGTGTCCGCGCCTTCGCCGCGCAGCGCCTCGGCGATCGCGGCGCCGATGCCGTGCGCCGTGCCGGTCACCACCGCGGTCTTGCCGGACAGCGCCCCGGCCGTCACCGGAGCCAGCCGTTCTGGAGCAGCTCCCGCACCTCGGCCACGCCGGCGTCCCAGACGACCTGCATGTCCTCGTCCGGGCGCGCGTAGGCGCCGCCCAGCATGCCGTCCGGCGCCGCGGTCCTGACCTGTGCCGGGTCGAGCTGCCCGACGAGGTCGCGGGGAATGACCGGCTTAGGCTCGGGCGGCATGTCGGCTCCCGCCACCCTGGTCCACTTGAAGTTCTCCACCCAGCCTCCGTGCATCTGGTCTCGGTCGAATTGGTCCGCGGCCGCGGTCGTCTTGGGCGCGTTGTACCAGCTGTGGAACAGCACCTGCACCCGGTCCGGCCGGGGCTGGCAGATCCACTCGCGGATGAACCCGGTCACCGGCGCGTTGCCGCCGTGCCCGTTGACGACCGCGATCCGGCGGAAGCCCTGCCCGGCGAGGCCGTCGAGCAGGTCCCTGAGCACCTCGATGTAGGTCGTCATCCGCAGGCTCATGCTCCCGGGAAAGGCGGCGAAATAGGGAGCCATCCCGAACGGGAGCGCCGGAAGCACCGGGATGGCGAGCGGCTCGGCGGCCTCGACCGCCACCCGCTCGGCGAGGATCGCGTCGGTTCCGAGCGAGAGGAACCCGTGCTGCTCGGTCGAGCCGGTCGGCAGCACGACCCGGTCGTCGCGGCGCAGGTACTCCTCGATCTGCATCCAGTTGGTTTCGAACAGCCGCAAACTTCACCTCAGCGTCATCGCAGGTCAGAAAGCCTCTGGATGATAACGCAAATACGGTCACCAGCCCCCATCCGGCACCTGCTTGACACAAAGAAGTCAACGGCCGTAGATTTCATCGAGTGTTGAGTTAGTTGGCCGCCGCTGCTGAGGAGCGCTCGATGTGGGCAATGGTTGCCAAGGAGTTCCGCCAGCTGAGGCGCGACCGCAGGACCGTGGCGATGATGATCGTGCTCCCCGTCGTCCTGCTGGTCGTCTTCGGCTATGCCGCGAACTTCGACGTCCATGACATCCCGACCGTCGTGGTGGGGCCCGGCGCACGCCAGGCCGCGGTGTCGCTGCGGCCGCCGTTCCGCTCGATCGAGGTGGACCCGAGGGGTGATGAGGCCACCGCCCGGTCCAAGCTGCAGGACGGTCAGGCGGTCGTCGCGGTGGTCACCGGTGGCACCGCTGTGCACGTGCTGATGGACGGGACGCAGCTGTTCTCGGTGGAGACGGCCGAGGGCGCCCTGGCCAAGCTGTCCGCCACCACCAGGGCCGCGGGGCTGCCCGCACCGCCGGTCAGGCAGCAGATCCTCTACAACCCCAAGCTGACCACCTCCTGGGTGATGGTCCCGGGCCTGGCTGGCCTCATCCTGGTGTTCGTCGGCACGCTGATCACCAGCCTCGGGGTGGTCAGGGAGCGGCAGACCGGCACGCTGGAGCAGCTGGCGGTGATGCCGCTGCGCGCCAGGGACGTGATCGCGGGCAAGATCGCCCCGTACCTGATGGTCGCCGCCGTCGACCTCACCGCGATCGTGCTGATCGGGATGGGCCTGTTCGGCGTGCCGTTCACCGGCAACGTCGCGACCTTTGCCCTCGGCGCCGCCCTGTTCCTGCTGGTGACGCTCGGCATGGGCGTCCTGATCTCGACGGTCTCGCAGAACCAGGGCCAGGCCATCCAGCTCGCGTTCATGATCATGCTGCCCCAGGTGCTGCTCTCCGGGCTGATCTTCCCGGTCAGCTCGATGGCGCCCGGCGTGCGGTGGATCTCCTACGTGCTGCCGCTGACCTATTTCATCCAGGTCAGCAGGGGCGTGATGCTGAAGGCGACGCCCATCTCCGCGCTCGGGCAGCCGCTCGGGCTGCTGGCCCTGCTCGCGGTCGTGGTGCTGGGCCTGGCGATCGTCCGGTTCCGCCGCGACCTTGCGCCGGGCGGCCGCCGCGGCGGCCGGGACGCGCAGCCGCGCGACCGCGGCAGCGAGGCGGTGGCCGCGTGACCTGGGGCCTGGAGAACGTGCGGGTCGGATTCGGCCGCCGGATCGCTCTCGACGGCGTGACCGTGCCGGCCGGATCCGCCAGCGTCACGGTCGTGGTCGGCGGCGACGGAGCCGGCAAGTCGACCTGCCTCAAGACGCTGGTCGGCCTGGTGCGGCCGCAGGCGGGATCGGTGCGCCGCCCGGCCAAGGAGCGCATCGGGTACGTGCCCGCCACCGCCGGGCTGTACGCCGACCTGACGGTTCAGCAGAACCTCGACTTCACCGCCGGCGCCTACCGGCTGCCCGCCGGGCAACGGGAGCAGCGGGAGCAGCAGCTGCTCGAGCGCACCGGCCTGGCCGGGGTGCGCCGGCGGCTCGGCGGGCAGCTTTCCGGCGGCATGCAGCGCAAGCTGGCCGTGGCGCTGGCGCTGCTGCACGCGCCGGACCTGCTGGTGCTGGATGAGCCGACCACCGGGGTCGATCCGGTGAGCCGGGCGGAACTGTGGCGGCTCATTTCCGCGGCCGCCGCGCAGGGAACGGCCGTCGTGGTGGCCACGACGTACGTGAACGAGGCCGCCCGCGCCGCGTCCGTGGTGCTGCTCGAGGCCGGGAAGGTCCTGGCCAGCGGCTCGCCCGACGCCATCCTGCGCGGCGTGCCCGGCATGGTCGGCACCGCGCCGGGCGCCGGCGCGGTGCGCCCGGGCCCGCTGTCCTGGCGGCGCGGCGTCGGCTGGCGGGTGTGGGCACCCGACGGCGAGCTGCCCGCGGGCGTCGAGCGGACCGGGCCCGACTTCGACGATGCCGTGGTCGTCGCCGAGCTGGCCGCCCAGGCGGGACGGTGACGCCGGTGGACGCCCTGGCCGAGGCCGCCGCGGTCTGGCGGCGCTTCGGCTCGCTGACCGCCGTGCACGCGGTGGACCTTTCCGTCGCGGCCGGAGAGGTGGTGGGCCTGCTCGGCGCGAACGGCGCAGGCAAGACCACCCTGATCCGGCTGCTGCTGGGGCTGCTGCGGCCGAGCGAGGGGAGCGTCCGGCTGTTCGGCTCGCCTCCCTCGGTCGCCGGGCGGCGGCGCGTCGGCTACGTGCCGCAGACCCTGGGCCTGTACGCCGACCTCACCGTCGTCCAGAACTGGAGCTTCACGACCGCGGCGTTCGGCATCCGGGCGCCGCTCCCCGCCAGCATCGCCACCTGGAGAAACGAGCTGGTCGGCGCGCTGCCACTGGGCACCCAGCGCGAGGTCGCGTTCGCCGTGGCGCTCGGGCACCGGCCGGAGCTGCTGGTGCTCGACGAGCCGACCTCGGGCGTCGGGCCGCTCGGCCGGGCCCGCCTCTGGGAGCAGATCCGGCAGGCCGCCGACGGCGGAGCCGGGGCCCTGGTGACGACCCACAACATGGAGGAAGCGCAGGAATGTGATCGACTTGTGGTGATGGCATACGGGAGGGTCGTGGTCGGTGGCACGGTTGCCGGCATCATCGGCGACCGCACGGTGACGGAGGTCCGGTGCGCCGACTGGGCCGGCGCTTTCACCGTGCTCGACCGGGAGGGCTTCGAGGTCCAGGCGGGTGGCCAGGGCGTGCTGCGGGTGACCGGCCAGGCCGCGGACGTGCAGAAGGCGCTGGCAGCCGGCGGGATCGAGGAGGCGGCCGTCCGTACGGTCGGGGCCAACCTCGAGGAGGCGTTCGTGGCCATTGTCTCGGGCCCGGCTGATGTCTCCGGCCCGGCTGACTCGAGTCCGGCGGTGGCATGACCCGCACCGGCCGCCGCCCGGGAACCTCGGACACCCGGGACCAGATCCTTGCCGTGGCCCGGCGGCGGTTCGCCACCCGCGGCTACGACGCGACCTCGCTGCGCGGCATCGCTACCGATGCGAAGGTCGACCCGGCGCTGCTGATCCACTACTTCGGCACCAAGGAAGGGCTGTTCACCGCGGCGACCGGCCTGCCGACCGGGCTGTCGGAAGTGTTCGCGGGCCAGCAGGGCCAGACGCTGCGCGACTTCGCCGAGTCCCTTGCCCGTTCGTACCTGGGGTTCGTCGACAGCGACCAGAGCCGCAACGCGATCCTGGCCCTGGTCCGCTCGGCCGTCTCCAACGAGAAGGCCGCCGCCATGCTCAGGGAATTCCTGGCCGCCGAACTGCTGCCGGTGATCGCCTCCCGGACCGGGCACGAGAACGCGCCGCTGCGGGCCGGCCTGGTTGCGGCCCAGCTGATGGGCGTCGCGATGCTAAGGCATGTCGTCCGGCTCGATCCGGTCGCCAGGGCCACCCCGGACGAGATCGTCGCGCTGGTCGCCCCGGTGATAGAGCACTACCTGCGCTAGATCGGCCTGGCAGGCCGGTCAGGTGCTCTTGTCTTCGATCTCCCAGGCGTGGTCGAGGACGTGCCAGGCCGAGCGCCTGATCACATACCTGGCCGGCCACGTCCCGCCGGGGGCGCCGGCGCACAGGGCGGCGGCAAGCGCCGTCCGCTGCTCGCCCCAGGGCGTGCGCGGCGGCACCCGGATCCCGGCCTTGGGGCAGCTGAGGGACCGCTCGGCCCCGCGCACGTGGTCGGCGATCTGGTCACGGTCGCGGCCGCCGCCGCGCGGGCCCTTGCGCAGCACTTCGGGCGCGGCCGCGACGACCGGGTCCAGGTAACCCCAGCACGCCTCGAGCAGCCCGGTGAGACGGCGGGCCTCGCCCGGCTCCAGCGGCTCGTCGTCCCACGGGCCCGGCACGTCCGGTGCGCCGAAGTCCGTGATCGCGGTGCCGGTGACCTGCCCCACCACCCGGATCTCTCCCGGCTCGAACCCCGGCCCGGCAACCGCCGCGTACCGCCCGGCGTAGTCGAGCAGGGTGTCGATGGCGGCCTGCTCGCCCTTGCCGCGCCGGCACCAGCCCGGCCAGTCAAGCGCGGTGGCGAACACCCACCGCTTGCCCAGTTCCAGGCTCACCCGCACGATCCGGTCCTCGCTCGTGATCATCCGGCCCTCGCTCGTGATCGTGGCAGGCTGGCACGGGGATATTGCCGGCCCCGCCGGCAGCCGATGGCTCTATGATGACGTCACCAAAGTGCTGAGCCGATCGTCCAAGGAGGGTAGATGCGCCAGGCGTTCACGTCCACCGAGATGGCCTCTGAGACCTATTCATGGGATGTGGCGCGTGTCGCAGAAAACGCTCAATTTGGGGATCCTGGCGCATGTAGACGCGGGTAAGACGACTCTCACCGAGCGCCTGCTGTACGACTCGGGCGTCATTGACCAGCTCGGCGCCGTCGATGCTGGTACGACCCAGACTGATTCGCTGCCGCTAGAACGGCGGCGCGGGATCACGATCAAGTCCGCTGTGGCGTCTTTCTCCATAGGGGATATCGTCGTCAACTTGATCGACACGCCGGGCCATCCGGATTTCATCGCCGAGGTGGACCGGGTGCTGAACGTTCTTGACGGAGTTGTGCTTGTCGTCTCGGCAGTTGAGGGCGTGCAGCCACAGACTCGTATCCTGATGCGCTCGCTGCAGCGCCTGGAGATGCCGGCCCTGGTGTTCGTGAACAAGGTTGACCGGCCCGGGGCGAGCCCCGGGCGCGTGCTGCGAGAGGTCGGCAGCCGTCTCAAGGTCACAGCCTTCGGCATGGACTGGGTGACAGGCGCCGGGACCCGCGCTGCGAGAGTCACGGCGCCAGGAGGCGATGACGCCGAGTTCACGGACGGCCTGACCGAGGTGCTGGCCGAGCACAATGACGTATTGCTGGCCAGCTACGTGCAAACCGGGGCTGGCGTTCCATATGACCAGCTCCGCGCGGAGCTCGCAGAGCAGACCAGGCGCGGGCGGGTGTATCCCGTCTTCTTTGGCTCGGCGATCACCGGTGCGGGCATCGCGCAGTTGACGGCAGGCATCGCCCGGCTGCTCCCGGCCTCAGATGGTGACCCTGACGGGCCGCTGTCCGGCAGCATCTTCAAGATCGAACGCGGCAGCAGCGCGGAGAAGATCGCGTACGTGCGTATGTTCTCGGGAACCGTGCACGTTCGTGAACGGCTTCGGTTCGGATCGGGTCTCGACGGCCGGGTGACCGCGGTTGCCGTCTTCGAGCGGGGCCGGCGGTCCAGCGGCAGGCTGTTAGTGCCGGCCAGATCGGCAAGCTGTGGGGCCTTGCGGACGCCCGGATCGGGGATCGAATCGGGGAGGCAGGCAGCGACGCTGACCCTCAGTTCCTTCCGCCGACGCTGGAGTCCGCCGTCGTGCCGTGCGATCCCCGTGACAGGAACCGGCTGCGAGTCGCACTTGGCCAGCTCGCCGAACAGGATCCACTCATCAACGTGCGGCAAGACGACGAGCGGCAGGAGATCTACGTGTCGCTTTACGGCGCCGTCCAGAAAGAGGTAATCCAGTCAACGCTCGCTGACGATTTCAACGTCGCCGCCACGTTCCGCGAGACGACGATGATCTGCATCGAGCGTCCCCTCCGCAGTGCGAGTGCCCTCGAGGTCCTGCAGTCCGACGACCATCCCTATTCGGCGACGGTCGGGCTGCGTGTCGAGCCCGGGCCGGTCGGCTCCGGCATCAGATTCCAGCTCGACTTCGATCCACGCCGCGTTCCGATTTACATCTACAAGACCGCTGGCCACTTCACCGACGCCATGACGCAGTACGTCCGGAGCACGCTGGAGGAGGGCCTGTTCGGATGGCAAGTCACCGATACCGTCGTCACGATGAACGAGTGCAGCTATTACATCGGTGACGGGCCGACCAAGCGGGTACTGCCCACTCCGCGAACAACAGCCGCCGACTTCCGCAAGTTGACGCCGCTGGTCCTGATGCAGGCTCTGCGGCGGGCCGGCACGGTGGTCTGCCAGCCGATGGCCCGCGTCCGCCTGGAAGTGCCCGCGCCGAGGATGGGCGACGTTCTGTCTGCCCTGGCCCGGCTCGGTGCGACCAGCCAGATGCCGCTGCTCGATGCCGAACAGTCTGTTGTCACGGCCATGCTGCCCACAGCGCAGGTTCGTGGCCTTCAGGAGCAGCTACCCGGACTGACCAGCGGCGAAGGCATGCTGGACACCAGTTTCGGTGGTTATGAACCGATACCTGCTGGCGCCGGCCGGTTGTCACGATCATGAACCCCGGCTCCGTGAGCACCGCCGGATCCTGTCCCCGGCTGCCCGCGGTGCACCAGGTCAAGGCCGCGCAGCAGGGCCTCGATGACGGTCACGGCCCGGCCGGTGTCGGGGGAGCGGTCCGCGATCACGTCGGCGTAGAGGAATCCCTCGCAGATGCGCACGATCGCGTAGCAGAGCGCGGGAGTGTCGAGGCCGGTCTCGAACGCGCCGCGGCTGCGCTCGAGCTCGATGAGGTTCTCCAGCGCGCCGGCCATGCCCCGCTGCACCCTGCTGCGGGTCCCGGTCAGGATGCGCAGCGCCGCCTCGGGATCGGATTCGACAAACGCGCGCAGCGGCTTGTCCCGCTCCACGGCGCCGAGGACCCCGCCGATCACGGCGGTGATCCTGGCCACCCCCGCCAGCGCGGCCGTGGCCCGCACCTGGTGGACCAGCAGCCGCCGGGCCCGCCACCAGATCACCTCGTCGAGCAGCTGCTCCCGGTTACCAACCCGCCGGTACAGCGTGGCCCGCCCGACGCCTGCCTGCCGCGCCAGGGACTGCATGTCCAGCCGCTGCCCGGACCGGTAGGCGCCGGCCGCGCTGGCAAAGATCCCGGGCGGCACCGTTGCGGGGGCTGCGGCTCCCTCGGGCACGACGACACGCACGTCAGCGTGGCCGCTCGCCATCCCCGCCTCTCGCAGCTGTCGCATCTCGCACCGGCTCAGCCTGCGGCCGCCCGGCTGGCTAGCCGTCCGCGCGCTGGTCGGCGGCCTTGAGCAGCACCTCGAGCTCGTCGACCAGGTACCCGGCCAGCGCATCGAGGTCGGGGATGAGCTCCCGGCACGACACCAGCCCGAAGTGCAGCCGACCGAGGTACCCGACCACGGTGATGTTCAGGCCCTGCCCGTCGGTGATCACCGACACCGGGTAATGCGCCAGCAGCTTCGCGCCGCACAGGTAGACCGGCACGTTCGGGCCGGGCACGTTGGAGATGCAGACGTTGAACGGCGGCAGCCGGTGCAGCAGGCCGGTGGCGAACACGACCCGGGCGGCGCGCGCGGTCAGGGCCGGGGGAGCGAAATCGCTGATCTGGTCGACCAGCCCCTGCGGGATCGCCGCCTGCTGAGCTTTGGCGATCTTCGTGGCGGCGTGCACGATCTCCAGCCGCTGACCGGGGTCGGTGACGTTCGTGGGCAGCGCGGCGAGCATCGCGGACACCTTGTTGCCGAGGGCACCCTGGCTCGCCGGATCCCGGATCGACACCGGGACCATGGAGATCAGCGGCGCGGCGGGCAGCGCGTCGCGGTCGGCGAGCCAGCGCCGCAGCGCGCCCGCGCACATCGCCATGACCACGTCGTTGACCGAGACGCCGAAGGCGTTCTTCACGGCTTTGACCTGGTCAAGTGCCACGCTGCGGAAGGCCACCCGCCGGTGCGGCGTGATCGGCCTGTTGAACGGTGTCGCCGGGGCGCGGCCGGGCACCGTGGGGATCACCGCCCCGTCGCCGCTGCCCAGCCCCAGCATGCCGCCCAGGAACGCGCCGACCGCCGGGCCCAGGGTGGGCAGCAGGCGCACGAACTGGTTGGCCACCTGGACCGTCTGCACCGGACGCCACGCCATCCGCACCGCCGCGAGCGCCGCTATCGCCGGGACCCCCGGGCGGCGTTCGGGCCGGAACGGTTCGGAAGGTGGCAGCTCGCGTCCGCCAGGCGCGAGATCGAGCAGCACGGTGAGCAGCTCGGCGCCGGACGCGCCGTCGATCGCGGAATGGTGGATCTTGGTGTAGACCGCGGCCCGGTCCCGGGCCAGCCCGGTGATCAGGTAGATCTCCCACAGCGGCCGGCTGCGGTCCAGCGGCCGGGCATGCAGCCGGGCTACCTGCTCGTTGAGCTGGGCGTCCGATCCGGGACTCGGCAGCGCGATCTCGCGGATGTGGTACTCGATGTCGAAGTCGGCGTCGTCGATCCAGTACGGCTGGTCGAGGCCGAGCGGCACGTTGAGGAGCTTGCGGCGCAGCACCGGAACGAGCGGAAGCCGCTCGCCCAGCACCTCGGTCAGCCGGGCCAGGGTGAGCGGCTCGGGCGCCGCGCTGGGGTCCAGGAGACAGAGCCCGCCGACGTGCCCGGTGCTGTTGGCGGTCTCGAAGGCCAGGAACGAGGCGTCAAGCCCGGTGAGCTGCTGCATCCGACGTCTCCTTTCAGCGTCCCGGGTAGAGCCGGCGCAGCAGGGGCGGCGGCCGGAAGGGGCGCCACCGGCCGGCCGGGGCGGCGAGCCGGTCGGCGATCAGCCACAGCGTCGCGGGATCGGTGCCGAAGCCGAGGTGCGCGCAGCGGACCTCGACGTTCTCGTGCTGCGCCGTTTCCGGCTCGACGCAGGTCTGCCAGGACACGATGCCGTCCCGCCGCGAGTACACGGCCGTGGACGGAACACCTATCGGGCGGGCGACCTGCTCGCGCGTGGGCACCCGCGTGCCATCCGCGTGCAAGTGACGGCGGCGGCGGTAGGCGCCATCGGCCCGGCTCTGCCGGGGATCGGTCAGCGCGAACGGGCTGCCCAGCGTGATGACCTGGCGGACCCGGCCGGGATGCTGGCGCGCCAGTTCCCTGGCGAAAATCCCGCCCAGGCTCCAGCCCACCACCGACACCGGGCCGCCGGTGCGCCCGGCGAGGGCCGCCAGCGCCCGCGGCAGCCCGTCCAGCACGGCTTCGGACGGTCCCCGGTTGCGCCCGAGATCCCAGCCGCGCACGTCGTAGCCGAGCCGGCGCAGGAACCGCCGGAGCAGGGTCGTGCTCGTGTCCGTGGCCAGAAAGCCCGGAACGACCAGCACGCCGTGCCCGTCGCCGCGCGGCGCGGTCGCGAGCCACGGCGCGGCCAGGGGCAGGAACGCGAGCCCGGCGAGTCCCCGCGCGGGCTCGGTGAGGTAGAGCCCTGCCGACGGTCCGGACGCCGGCCCGGCAGTTCCCGCGGCCTCTGCTGTGTCCCCGGTGAGATACATGGCTGCCCACTTCCGCCGCGGCCATCGTCAAGCCGCTGATACATCTCTGCCATTTGTCTCACAGGGATCTTGCGAGGGGAACCCCCGGCCTTGGAACGCGGCCGGCCTTGACCGCAGCACCCTTAACGGTTTAGTGTACTTAACCGTTAAGGGAGGCGGAAATATGCAGCAGGAAGTCGTGCTGGCGATGCTGGCGAAGGAGCCGTCCCACGGGTACGAGCTGCGGACTCGTCTGGCCCAGGCTCTCGGGCCGGTGGCGGAGGGGATCAGCGAAGCCCAGATGTACGTCACCCTTGCGCGGTTGGAGAAAGGGGGCTTCGTTTCACGGCTCGACGCGCCCGCCCAGCGGTCCGACCGCAAGGTGTACGGCCTGACTCCCGCCGGCCAGGAGCGGGTGACGGACTGGATGTCGGACATGAGCTGGCCGCGGCCCGACCTGGCCGAGTTCCACATGAAGCTCATCGCCGCCGCGCAGGGCGGGCTCGCCGACCCGATCAGCCTGATCGACGCGCAGCGTCGCGACCTGCTGCGCCGCCTGCGGCAAGTGGGGCTCGCGGTGATCGAAGAGGAAAAGGATTCCGACGCAGCGCTGCTCCTCGAAGGCATCGTGCTTCGCCTGCAAGCCGACCTGCGCTGGTTGCACGCCTGCGAGATCGTCTGGACGAAACGGAGTACCCGGAAATGAACGACTCGCCCACCGCGGTAGTGCACGCCAAGGGGCTGCGAAAGGATTACGGCAGCGGCGACGGCCTGGTGCGCGCGCTCGACTTGGTCGACCTCGACGTCAACCGCGGCGAGGCCGTGGCGGTGATGGGCCCGAGTGGCTGCGGCAAATCGACGCTGCTCCATCTGATCGGCGGGCTCGATCGCCCGAGTGCGGGTCAGCTGACGGTCGCGGGGCAGCGCGTCGACGAGCTCTCCGAACGCGCCCTGGCGTACCTGCGCCGCGACGAGATCGGATTCGTCTTCCAGACGTTCCACCTGATGGACGAGCTCACCGCGCAGGAGAACGTCGAGCTGCCCGCGCTCGTCGCGGGTTTCTCGCCGAACGAGGCCCGGGCGCGCGCCACCGCGCTCCTCGAACAGGTCGGCCTCGCCGATCGCGCCCGGCACCTTCCCTCGATGCTGTCCGGGGGCCAGCGCCAGCGCGTCGCGATCGCGCGAGCACTCGTGAACGATCCGGACCTCGTGCTGGCCGACGAGCCAACCGGCAACCTGGACAGTGCTTCGGCGTTCGACGTGCTCTCGCTGCTGGCGGACTTGCACGCCAAGGGTTTGACCTTGGTGATCGTCACCCACGACGAGCGGATCGCGACGGCCGCGGACCGCTTGATCTCGATGCGCGACGGAGCCTTTGTCGACGAGACGCGGCTAACGGGCGGTTCACGAGGGACCCACAGCACCTTCGCGGAGTGGGAGCACCTCGGATGAGATCAAAGGAGAACGCCATGAGCCAGCCGCCACGCGCGCGCCGCGCGGGCGGGGTCAGGGGGCGCGCCCTGCTGCTCTTTCGCCTCGCCCGGCAAGACATCCGGCACCACCTCGCCCAGGCAGTGCTCCTGGTGATCGCGATTTCCGCGGCCACGGCCGTGCTCAGCCTGGCCTTCGCGCTGAACGGCGTGAACACCAACCCCTATCAGCAGACCATGGCGGCGACGAAGGGGCCCGACGTCGTGGCCCAGAGCGGAAATAACCCCTACACCGGCGTGATGTCGTCGGCGGACCTCGCCGCCCTCGAGGCGCTGAACCACGCCAGTGGAGTGGCGGCCCACAGCGGCCCCTACCCGATCGTCGGCGCCCTCGGCCCGGTGGGTCCCGTCATGCGCAGCGCGGACCTCGTTACCACAGTGCAGGTCGAAGGACGGGAGCCTGGCGTGGCCGCGGTCGACCAGCCCAAGGTGACGGACGGGACGTGGATCGGATCTGGAGGCGTGGTGGTCGAGCGCTCCTTTGCCGAGGTGGCGAACCTGCGTCTGGGCCAGACGATCACGCTGAATGGTCATCCCTTCCGGGTGGTCGGCTTCGCCGTCACGGCGGCATTCGGCGGCTTCCCGGGTTCGAGCCTGATATGGGCAACCGAAGCGGCCGCGCGCAGCCTCGCATCCAAGGCGGACCCGCTGTCGTACATCTCGAACCTCAAGCTGTCCGACGCGTCGCCACGCGCGGTCAACGCGTTCGTGAACGCCTACGGCCTCAAGTACAACGCTCCCGCCGACGCCACGACGCCGTCGCTCACCTCATGGACCGAGGTCGCCTACGGGGACGCCGCCTTCCTGCGCACCGACCAGAGCTTCCTCTTTACCGGCGCCACACTGCTCGGCCTGCTCGCGCTCGCGAGCGTGGCCGTCCTCGTCGGCGGGCGCCTGGCGGAAGGCACCCGGCGGGTCGGACTCTTGAAGGCCACCGGCGGCACGCCAGGCCTGGTCGCGGCGACCTTCCTTGCCGAGAACCTGTTCCTGGCGCTCGTCGCAGCCGTCGCGGGCCTGCTGGTCGGCTGGCTTGCGGCCCCGCTCATTTCCAATCCCGAGGCCGACCTCGTCGGCACTCCGGGAGCGCCGCCGCTCACGCTCGTCATGGTCCTCGTCGCCCTCGGCGTGGCGCTCGCCGTGGCGCTCGCATCGACGCTCGTTCCCGCGATCCGTGCCGCGCGGATGAGCACGGTCAGCGCGCTCGCCGACACCCCCCGCCTGCCGAAGCGGCGGGAACGGCTGATACGGATGTCACGAAAGCTGCCCGTGCCGGCGCTGTTCGGGCTGCGCCTCGTCGCCCGCCGGCCACGGCGCGCGATCTTCAGCGCGGCGAGCATCGCCGTCGCCGTCATGGGTCTCGTCGCCGCGCTCGCCATCCACGCCGCCGTCGACAACAAGCTCTCTCGCCTCCGGACGGGCGGCCTTGTCAACCCGGATGTCCCCCGGGCGGAGCAGGTGCTGACCGCCATCACGATCTCGCTGGTCGCCCTGGCCGCGCTCACTGTGATCTTCGCCGCCTTGGCGACGGTCCTCGACGCCCGACGCGCCTCCGCAGTGACGCTCGCGGTGGGTGCGACCCCGCAGCAGGTCCGGGCCGGGCTGATCATGGCGCAGATCATTCCTGCGCTGCCTGGCGCGATCCTCGGCCTCCCGCTCGGCATCGGCCTGTTCAAGGTCGCGGGCCATGGCCTGAACGGCCTGCCGCCCACGGGATGGCTCGTAGCCGCGGTGCTCGGAACCGTGGTCGTTGTGGCGGCGCTCACCAGCGTTCCGGCCCGGATCGGCCTCCGGCGACCCGTTGCCGAGATGCTCCAGACCGAGGCGCCTTAAGTGGGCAGGCCCGCCAACACCCGAATGAGGAAACGCGATGCCTCTGAATAAGACCCCCGTCACCGGCCGCGCCCGCCGCGAGCCCGTCCCCGTCGCTGACCTGCCAGGCGGGCGGGCCGGTGCCCTGCTATAGCCCGCAGGAATACCAGATGACATATGGCGTCGCGCCGCTGCTGCGCCGCGGCATCAACGGACGCGGCGAGACCGTCGTCGTCGGACCCGAACCGGCCGCAAGCCCGTCGCCGCACGGCCCCGCCGACATCCGCAAGGACCTGGCCTACTTCGACAAAATGTTCGCCCAGCCCCCGGCCAGACTGAAGGTCGTGAACGTCGCCAAATCCAAGACGCCCTACCTCGCCGGCAGCGAGGAACTCGGGGACACCGAGATGGTGCACGCGTTCGCGCCCGCCGCCACCCTCGACGTCATCCTGATGCCCAAGGACATCGCCACGAGCCTCCCGAGCGCCATCGCGGCGATCACCAAGACGATCCAGGAAGGCGTCGCCCTGCACGCCGCGGTGGTCTCGATCAGCTTCAGCACTGGCGAGCACTCCCTCACCCGCACCGAGGCGGCCGCGATGCACAATGCGCTGGAACAGGCCCGCGACCAGCACGTCACCGTCATCGGCTCCTCCGGAGACGCCGGCGCCATCAGCAGCCACGAGGGGCCGCCGGTGCAGGTCAACATGCCCGCATCCGACCCCCTGGCGCTCGGGGTCGGCGGCACCATCCTGGACGCCACCCCGGTCGGCCGCTACCTGGGTGAGATGGCCTGGAATGACAACACTGATGCCTCCGGCGGCGGCTACAGCACCCTGTGGGCCCGGCCGTCCTGCCAGGACGGCCTCACCCGGGCCCGCGCCACCCGCGGCGTCCCGGACGTGTCCGCCAACGCCGATCCCGACACCGCCATGGCGACGGTGGACAGCTCCGGCCAGCTCTCCCCGGACTCGGGCACCAGTTCCTCAGCCCCGTTGTGGGCGGGCGTGATCGCCCTGGCCGATCAGGAAACCACCCCTGGGCTTCGTCAACCCCGCCCTCTACGCTATTGCCCGCAGCTGGGCCTACCACCGCGCCTTCCACGACGTGGTCACCGGCGACAACTCGATCCTGTGGCCCACCGGGGTCTACGTCGGCTACACCGCCGGACCCGGCTGGGACCCCGTTACCGGCCTGGGCAGCCCCGACGCCCAGTACCTCTTCCCCTGTCGCCCGCACCGCCCGCTGACCAGGGCACGAGGTGATGACTAGCCCAGGGTTTTCTCGAACCAGTGATGGGCGTACGGCTCGTCGCTGAACGCGGGTACCTCGTGGTAACCGGCCGACCGGTACAGCGCGATGGCTTCGGTAAGGGAACCGTTGGTCTCCAGCCGGACGCAGCTGGCCCCGGCGTCCGCGGCACGTTCCTCCAGGCTGGCCAGGAGACGGCGGCCGAGCCCGAGCCCGCGGGCGTCCGGGGCCACCCACATACGCTTGATCTCGGTGGGAGCGCCGGGGTGGAACTTCAGCGCCCCGCACCCGACGGGCTCGCCGTGCAGGGTGGCGACCAGGAGCAGCCCGGCGGGCGGGGTCAGCTCGTCGTCATCGGCGGAGATGCTCCGCGCCGGGTCGAAGCCGCCATCGAAGCGCCGGGCCAGCTCGCCGAAATAGGACCGCAGGCAGAACCGGGCATCCGGCCGCCTGGGGTCGCACCCGGCGATCCGCACCGCCGAGGCTCCCACCAGCCGCTCCACCCCGGCAATAGTAGTCAGAGAACCATGCCGGAGCCGGCCTGCGGGAAGGCTGAGCAGTAGCGTTGCGTTACGGGCTCTTGGACGGTCAATTACTGGCTTACAGCGGAGGTTGGTCATGGCAGTGCCGCACGATTCCGCATCGAAGTTTCAGGAGTACGCCCGGCCGGAGATGCTGGTCAGCACCGACTGGCTGGCCGAGCATCTGGACGATCCCGGGCTTGTCGTCGCCGAGTCCGACGAGGACGTGCTGCTCTACGAGACCGGCCACATCCCCGGCGCGGTCAAGCTCGACTGGCACACCGAGCTCAACGACCCGGAGACTCGTGACTACGTCGACGGGGCCGGCTTCGCCCGGCTGATGGAGAAGAAGGGGATCAGCCGGGACACCACGCTGATCCTCTACGGCGACCGCAACAACTGGTGGGCGGCGTACGCGCTGTGGGTGTGCACCCTGTTCGGGCACCCGGACGTGCGCCTGCTCGACGGCGGCCGGGCCAAGTGGATCGCCGAGGGCCGGGCGCTGAGCACCGAGGTACCGCAGCGCCCCCGCGGCAGCTATCCGGTGGTGGAGCGCGATGACACCACCGTGCGCGCGTTCCGGGATCAGGTCGTGACCCACCTCGGCCTGCCCATGATCGACGTGCGCTCTCCCGGCGAGTACAGCGGCGAGCTGCTGCACATGCCGGACTATCCGCAGGAAGGTGCGGTAAGGGGCGGCCACATCCCCGGCGCCAGGAACATTCCCTGGGCCCGTGCGGCCGCGGAGGACGCCACGTTCCGGACCCGCAAGGAGCTCGAGGCGATCTACCAGGATGAGGCGGGGCTGCGTTCCGACGACGACGTCGTCGTCTACTGCCGGATCGGCGAGCGGTCCAGCCACACCTGGTTCGTGCTGCACCACCTGCTGGGTTACCCGCACGTGCGCAACTACGACGGTTCGTGGACCGAGTGGGGCAACTCGGTACGGGTGCCGATCCGCAGGGGCGAGCAGCCGTGACCGCCGACGCCGGCACCCTGCCTCCCCGGCTGCAGGAGATCGCCGAGGAATTCACGGATACGCCGGACTCGATGCGACTGCAGACGCTGCTGGAGTTCTCCGAGGAACTGCCGCCGCTGCCCGAGAGGTACGCGGATCATCACGACCTGCTCGAGCAGGTGCCGGAGTGCCAGACGCCGCTGTTCCTGGCCGTCGAGGTGGACGCCGACGGGGTCGTCCACCTGTTCTTTGACGCGCCACGGGAGGCGCCGACCACCCGCGGTTTCGCCGGCATCCTGCACGCCGCGCTCGACGGGCTCGGCGCGGACGAGGTACTGGAAACGCCGGAGGAGTTCCCGAGCCGGCTCGGGCTGCTGGACCTGGTGAGCCCGCTGCGGCTGCGCGGCATGGCCGCAATGCTGGGCCGGATCAAGCGGCAGGTCCGCGAGCGCATGGGCTGACACCCCGCTGGTCACGGCGCAGCGGGTGGTCCGCGGGAACCTCGACCAGCACGATCCGGACGCCGTCCGGGTCCTCGATCCACATCTCAACGAGACCCCAGGGCTCGGTCGCCGGCCGGCGAAGGACCCGGGCGCCGGCCGCAGTCAGCCGTTCGTGCTCGGCGCGGACGTCCCGCACCTGGAGCCAGAGCATCGTCGACGCACCTGGCCGGTCGGCGGCGTGCCCGGACACCTCAAGGAACCCAGAGCCGAGAAAGAACACCATGCCGGGATCGGCCGGGGAGCCGAACTCCCTGGCGACCGCCAAGCCCAGCACATCCCGGTAGAAGCGGCGGCTGCGGGCGAGGTCCGTGGGGCGCAGCAGAATCCGGCTGCTCAACACGTCCATGCGACCATCCTCGCAGCCACCAGCGATGACGGCTGGCGCCGTTGGCTGTCTTGCCCGCACTGCCTGACGACGGCCAGCCGGATCGGTTCTGGCACAAAGATCGTGATTGCCGCATTGCCACCCTAGGACCTAATGCCGCTTAGTTGATCTTGGGATCTCATGCGTGCCGCCGCTGGGTGTCGGGATGATCGCGGGTTATGACGCAGACTGGGGTGGTGGCTGGCGGCCGTCTGGCTGACTGGATCTCCCTGGGCGTGCTGCCGTCCCGGGTGCCGGACGCGGTCGATGAGGCGGTCGAGGCGACGGGGAAGAAGGCGCAGCGCAGGGGCGGGAAGCTGCCGCCCCGGGTGGTCGCCTACCTGGTCATGGGCGCTGGCGAATGTTCGCCGAGGAAGACTACGAGCAGATCGAGGCCCGGCTGGCCGGGACTTTCGCGGACTGAGACGGCTGGGAGGAGTCCTGGGGGGCGGGCGCCGACCTCGGGCGGGATCCGCAGCCCGCCAGAGGCTGGGGGCCGAGCCCATGGCGGAATTGTTCTCGCAGGTCGCGGCCCAGGTTGCGGACATGATGACGTCGGGTGCGTTCCTCGGGCCGTGGCGCCTGATGAGACATCGACGGGATTTAGTGGGACGTCCCGGACACGCCGGGCAGCGCCCAGTTGACTGATCCTCCAGCCAGTGGCCCGGACTCAATGTCACCCAGCTTGGGTTGATCTTGTGATCTGCCTGCGGGTTCGTGCCGGGGTCGGCAGTTCTGGCGCGGGGGAAAGAGCGAGCGGCTCGAGGTGGGTCATCGACGGCATCTTCGTATGGGGTACAGCCGTGTGGCTTGAGGGCGCTGACCTGATCGTGTGGCTGGATCTGCTATGGCGGGCAGCCCGCCGCAGGATCTTGACGCGGCACCTCCGGCTGACGGCAGCCGGCGCCAATCCCCATCGCGGGCGCGGCTGCTGTGGGCTTTGTTCGTCTGACTTGTCTAGCAGGCAGTAGGCGTCGACCTCGGCGTTGCGGTCAAGCTCCTTGGTGAGGCGAATCGCTGGGCGGGCGGGGCCGGGCATGGATGCCCGGCCCCGCTGAGCTCAGGCGCCCTCGGTGAGCGGCTTAAGGAGGGCGGTGCGCGCCCGGTCTAGCAGCACCGCGACGTTGGCGGCCACTAGAGCTGCCCCGACGGCGATCAGAGCGATCTGCCAGCCGGTCATACCGCACACGACCACGGTGTGGACCTGGACCGGCGGAGCCGGTGTCGTGGCGCCCCCAGAGCCACCAGGCGGCAGGGGCATGGCGAACGCGGCGGGCGCGGCGACAGCGAGCCCGATCCAGGCGCAGGCCAGCCCGGCCAGCGCGCCGGCGATGCGGCGGATGCGGCGGATGGGATTCATGACGATCTCCTTTCACTCTGGATGAGTTCAAAGCGACCGTACGGCGGCAGGCCTGCGGCCCGAATCGGAGCCGACACCCGGGTTTCCCGCGGCGTTCCCTATATTTCTGCCGCGCCGGCCACCCGCAGCCGGGCGGCTTGCGCGGCAGAGGCCTCGCGGGTCGGGGTACCGAGTTTGGCCAGCACGGCGGAGACGTGCTGTTCGACGGTCTTGGCGGAGAGGAACAGCCTGGCAGCGATCTCGGAGTTGCTGTAACTGGCGCTGATCAGGTCGAGCACCTCACGCTCGCGCGGGGTCAGCCCGAGCGGATCGGACCGCGTAGCTGCCTGCGGCCCGGCGGGGATCGACCGGACGCCTAGCCGGCGCATACTGTGCCGCGTGAGCTGGGCGGCGGCCGGTGCGCCCAGGCAGGTGAAGATTTTCAGAGCCTGGCGCAGCGCCGCCTCTTGGCCCGTGTCGTGCAGGGCCAGCGCCTCCTCATAGGGGCAGCCCAGGCTGGCCCACAGACGGGCGGCTTCCTGCCCGTCGCCTGACACCTGCAGCCGGTAGGGCCCGGCCAGCTCACCGCGCGGATGCCGGGTCGAGCCCGTGCGCCGCAGCCAGGCACTGATCTCGCCGCGCTCCCATTCATCCGAGCCGCCGACACGTCATGGGCCAGCTCAGCCTCGCGGATGGCTTGCGCCGTCTTTCACTGCAGCCAGTACGTTCCGGCGCGGGCCAGCCGTACCGGAATGATCCACTGTGGCTCAGCGCTGGCGTCCGCGGCGGCGGCCGCCTCATCGAGATACCCCCAGGCATCCGGCTGGCCGCGCCTGGCCCGGATTACGCCGAGTACGTGCAGCGGGTGAAGCCGGTACAGCGAAGACAGGCCGGCGCTGGCCAGCAGTTCGGTGCTGAGCGTTACCGCCTCATCCCAGAGCCCGGTTCGCTCCAGGGCTGCTCCCCGCTCTCCCTGCAGGAAGGCCGCGTGCGAACCGAGCTCGTGCTCCTCGCAGTAGGCGATGCCATCAGTGAAGTACCGCTCCGCCTCGGCGAATCGCCGATACTCGGCATACGAGCTGTAGAGATTCGCGAAGGCCCGCCCCGCCTCGTACTCAAGACCCGCGGCGAGCGCGATGTCCAGCGCCCGGCGCAGGTACCCGACCCACTCGCCGCCCGTGTGGGCAACCGAGGAGCTCTGGGCGGTGAGCGCGTCACTGAGCACATCGAGCGCGCCCAGCGGTTCCGCGATCGCCTGTGCTCGCATCGCCAACTCGATCGCCGCAGGATGCTCACCGAAACACATCCGCGTGCTGGCAAGGCGGGAATACGCATGCGCGAGCTCGGTCACGGGCCCGAGCGGCTCGAGGACCCTCACCGCGGCCTCGGCCGCGGTCACCGAATCAGGGCCCCGGCCCAGATGCTGAAAGGCGAAGGACAGGTTGCGCAACGTGTCGCCCTCGCGCAGACAATCACCGGCCTGACGCCACAACGCCAGCGCCTGCTCGCCGGTGTCGACGGCGCCCTGGAACCGGCCGAGCAGCATCAGCTCGTAGGCAAGCCCGTCATAAAGCCCAGCGGTCACACCCGGGCCGGCTTCGGCGGCGAATCGCAGGGCACGCTCGAACTGCGCGACCGCCTCCCGGTGCGAGGCCAGCTCGGCGGCCTGGCGCGCGGCGCGCGGCGCATGGTGCAACACCGCCGGCCCGTCGCCCGCGGCCTCGGAGTGAAACGCCATCCGGGCATCGTCGTCGCATCCCAGCGAACCAAGAGCAGCCAGGATCCGGGCGTGGACGGCGCTGACGGCGGTGCGCCGAGAATCGCCTGTTCCACCGCGAGCCGGGCGATCTCATGGCGGAACCTCAGCCACCCGCCATACTCAGCGAGCAGCCCGGACGCGAGAATCTCATCCACGGCCGCCGGCGGGCAAGCCACGGCAGACGTCAGCAGGTCCAGCTCCACGCGAGCACCGATCAGCGCCGCCACGTCCAGCACCTCACGGGACCCGCCGCTCAGCCGCGCGGCACGCGCCAGCACCGCATCGCGCGCCGACGAAGGGCACGACGCCCAGTCCCAGCCTGCACCACTTCAGTGACGTAGAACGGGTTCCCGCCGGTCAGCCGGTACAAGGCGGCCGCCTCCAGACCGCTCCCGCCAGCCAGGATCCGCACCGCGTCCGCCGACAGCGGCGCCAGTTCCACCCGCCGGGTCGACCGCTGCGTGGCCAGGTCACCAAGCGCAATACGGAGCGGATCGTCCGCCGCCAGGCCATCGTCGCGGTAGGTGGCGATCAGCAGCACCGGCGCAGCCCGCAGCCGCCGGCCAAGGAACCGCAGCATGTCGACGGTCGCCTCATCCGCCCAGTGAACGTCCTCCACGACCATTATGTTCAGCGTTCCGGATTCGCTGACCTGGCGCAGCAGAGCGCGGAACAGATCCTCACGGGCCGCGCCGGCCCGGCAAAGGTCTCCTAGTTCCCCGCCGAGCTGCTCGGCCAAGTCGAACAGCGGCCCGAGCGGACTGGGGGTGAACAGGCCATCGCAGGCCCCCCACGACCAGCAAGCATCCGCCACGTCATCGTGCAGCCGCTCCACGAGAGCCGACTTGCCGACGCCCGCCTCCCCGGCCACCAGGACCAGCCGCCCCTCGCCGCGCCGTGCCTCGCGCGCGTAGTCGGCCAGCGACGCCAGAGACGACCTCCCGCTCCAGCAACTGCATGCTCACAGTGTCCCTCACCAGCGCCCAGTGCCAACCGGTGACCCGAGCGCATTCGGCCAACGTGGCAGCTTCTGGAACCCGGACCCGCGGCCCGATGCTAAGCCAGCATCCTGCGCTCGGCACGAGTTATCCCTCCAGCCACACCGCCATCTACCGCAGCGCGGCACGCATCAGTCACACCTAGTCGGCGATCGGGGCAGCGTGGCGGCGCGTCGACTAGCGAATCCGGTCACGCTCTGTGATGGCCATGGGGTCTTCTTCGTGGCCGCCAGCGGGCAGATCCGGGGTCTCTGCCGCGAATTCTGTGATCACGTTGGGTGAAGGATGACGCGGGTGCGGAGCAGGTCGAATGTGGCACGCCCGTACATCTGGCGCTTGAGCATCTTGATCTTGTTGACGGTGCCCTCGACCTTGCCGGAGCTGTAAGGCAGGGTGAGGCCGTTGACCACGGCCTGCTGGTCGTTGCGAATGCCGGCGGTGCGACGCCCTCGGTGCCCGGTCCTCAGGTCCGCTGGGGTCTGGACGGCGGCTACGGCAGGACCGAGCACGCCGCGTTCTCCGGCACCGTGCCGGTCCCCGCGATCAGCGGTGAGCCGGCCGAGGACACCGTGTACAGCAATGCGCTGCTGACCGGCCTGCGCCCGAACACCACGTACCACTACTCGGTGAGCAACGACGGGGTGAACTGGAGCCCGGACGTTACGTTCACCACCGCCGCAGCTGGCGCGACCGACTTCCGCTTCACCATGGTCGGCGACGAGGCGACCAGCGACGAGAGCAGCCTGCCGGTCGCGCAGGTCATCGGCGCGCTGCGGCCACGGTTCAACGTGGTGGTCGGCGACCTCAGCTACGCGGGCAACGGCTCCGGTTACTACACCAACGGCGCGCCGACGGACGCCAGCGACTTCGGCCCGGCCAGCTGGGACGACTACCTCGGCATCGTCGGCCCGGTAGCGGCGCAGTCCATTCCGTGGCAGGTCGGCGTCGGCAACCACGAGATGGAGCCGCTCGACAACTTCGGCTACGTCGGCTTCACCACCAGGTTCCGGCAGGCGTACGCGCCGCAGTCGGTCACCGGCTCGCCGGTGGTCAAGGCGTTCACGTACGGCAACGTGGCCGTCATCCAGCTCGACGGCAACGACCTGTCCGCGGAGCTGTCCGACAACAACGGCTACACCGAGGGCAAGCAGACGGCGTGGCTGGCCGGGCGGCTGGCCGAGTACCGGTCGCCCCGGTCCGGGATCGACTTCATCATCGTCGGCTTCCACAACTGCGTGTTCTGCACGAACATCACGCACGGCTCGGACGGCGGGATCCGCACGGTGTGGCAGAGCCTGTTCGACCGCTACCAGGTCGACCTGGTGGTCAGCGGGCACGTCCACGCCTACGAGCGCAGCTACCCGATCCGCGGCGGCGACGTCACCAAGGTGGTGCCCTCCGGCGGCACCGTCCGCCCGGAGGCCGACGGCACCACGTACATCTGCGCGGGCGGCGGCGGCCAGGGCCTGTACACCGGCTGGTACGGCACCACCGGCGGCGGCGACCCGGCCAACGCGTCTGGCCCGCCGCTGGTCTGGGAGTGGACCGGCAGCGACACCGCGGACGGCGGCACCGGCACCGCCGAGGACATCCCGGACGCGGCCACCGGCTACTCCGCCTACCGCAACGCCAACTGGAGCTTCATCGTCCTGGACGTCACGGCGCCGCGGTTCCCGGGCGGCGAGACCAGCGTCCTGGTCCGGGCCATCGACCCGACCCAGAACAGCAGCGGGATCACCAGCATCGCCAGCCCGGCGGTGATGGACAGCGTCACCCTGGTCCGCCGCAGCGGCATCGCCGGCTAGCTCGCGCGTCACCGATGCGGGGAGGCGGGCCTCCGCGGCGGGAGTTCTCAGCTGTCAGCGAGGCCGTGAGCGCGCAGCAGGCCCGCCATCCCCGCTGGTGACAGCGCATGGCTGGCGGCGAGCACGCTCGCGCCGAGAACGCCCGCACGCTGGCCGAGCTTCGTCGTCTCGATCGTCAGGCGCCGGGTGGCGAGCGGAAGCGCGCGGTGATAGACAACGCCCCGGATTCCGGCAAGCAGGTCATCGCGTAGCTCGGACAGGGCCCCGCCGATCACGATCGTCGACGGGTTGTAGAAGTTCACCAGGGCCGCGACGACCTCGCCGATCCGCTCGCCGGCCAGACGCACGCTGCGGGCCGCACGCGCGTCGCCTGCCTTGGCGAGTTCCACGACGTCACGCGCGGTCCGCGCGTCGAGGCCGTCGCGTGCAAGGCGCCGGGCGACGGCAGCGCCCGAGGCCACCGCCTCCAGGCAGCCGGTGTTCCCGCAGGTGCACACCGTGTCGTCTCCGTCGGTCACCCGGACGTGCCCTATGTCCCCGGCCGCTCCGTCGGCGCCGCGGTGCAGCCTGCCGTCGCTGATGATGCCGCAGCCGATGCCGGTGCTGACCTTGACGAAGAGCAGGTCGCTGGCGGCCAGCCCGCGCCCCGAGTACTCGCCGAGCGCCATGATGTTCACGTCGTTGTCGACCAGAACGGGCGCGTCGAAGTGGTCGGCGAACCAGTCTGGCATGACGAGCCCGTCCCACCCGGGCATGATCGGGGGCTGCACGACCGTGCCGGTCGCGAACTCAACCGGCCCCGGGACGCCGATGCCGACGGCACGGACCGCGCTGGCATCGCATCCGGCATCGCTGAGCAGGTGCCTGAAGCCTTCGATGACCCAGCCAAGGACCGCCTGCGGCCCGCTGGCAACGTCGAGCCTGGCATCGACGTCGGCGGCAATACGGCCGGTCAGATCCGCGATCGCCAGCCTGCAGTGGGTCGCGCCGATGTCGGCGGCGAGCACCACGCCAACGCTCGGCGCGAGCTTGAGCAGGGTAGGGCGCCTGCCGCCGGTGGAGGGCCCATCGCCGGTGTCGCGGAGGACATCGTTGCGGACCAGCAGTTCGACTCGCTGCGACACCGTCGAGCGGGCCAGGCCGGTGAGCCGCGACAGATCGGCGCGGGTGGCCGCCTTGCCCTCGGCGACCAGCGAGACCAGATGCCCGAGCCCGTAGGCGGCCCGGGAAGGCCGGCCCGCGTGATCGCCTGCTGCGTCGACTGTCACGGGATGGACGATAGCACCCTCTAAGTTCATTATCGAACTAAGTATGTTCTATTGACATACGAAATCATGAAGCATAATTTTTTCTACTGCAATGTTCGGTCGATGGAGGAACCTTGCAGAAGCTACGGGCAGCGATCATTGGAACTGGCTTCGCCGGTCAGGTGCATGCCAGGGCCCTGAGGCTGCTGGGGATCCCGGTGGCCGGCGTGGTCGCTTCCACCCCTGAGCGATCCGCGGCCGCCGCCCGCGAGTTCGGCGTCGAGCGCACCTACCCGGACGCGGCCACGCTGATCGAGCAGGGCGACGCCGATGTCATCCACGTGTGCACGCCGAACTACCTGCACCGGCGCCTGGTCGAGCTCGCCTTCGCCGCGGGCAGGCACGTCGTGTGCGAGAAGCCGCTGGGCGTCTCGCTGGCGGAAGCGTCCGCGCTGGCACGGCTGGCCAGGGAATCCGGCCGGGTTGCCGTGGTGCCGTTCGCGTACCGGTATCACGCGATGACCGCGGAGGCACGAGCCAGGGCCCTGGCCGGATCGCTGGGCCGGATTCACCTGATCCACGGTTCGTACCTGCAGGACTGGCAGCTTTCACCGGGCGAGGGAGGCTGGCGTGTGGACGCCGCTCTCGGCGGTGACTCCAAGGCCTTCGCGGACATCGGGTCGCACTGGTGCGACCTGGCCGAGTGGATCACCGGCCAGCGGATTGCCGAGCTGGTGGCGCTCACCGAGACCGTCGTCGCCCGCCGGGCCGCCGCCGGGAGCGGCACGTTCGAGTCAAGACCTGAGTTCTCGGCGCAGCAGCTGCAGCCGGTCTCCACCGAGGACGTTGCCTGCCTGCTGTTCCGCACAACCGATGGGGCGGCAGGAACGCTCACCGTAAGCCAGGTGTCGCCAGGCCGCAAGAACCGCCTGTGGATCGAGGTCGATGGTGCGCAGGCCAGCGCCGTCTTCAACGAGGAGCGGCCGGAAGCGCTGTGGCTTGGCCGCCGGGGCGCCAGCGAGGACATGACGCGCGACAGTGCCAGCCTCGCGGCGCAGTCCCAGCGGCTGAGCTTCCTGCCTCCCGGGCACGCGCAGGGCTTCGTCGACTGCTTCGCCGCCCTGCTGAGCGACGCGTACACGGCCGTCGCGGACGGCGGCCCCGGCAGTTTCCCGTCCTTCGACGATGGCCTCCGCGCCGCGCAGCTGACCGATGCCGTTCTCGCGTCTGCGCGCCAGCGCAGCTGGGTGAAGGTGGTGCCATGAAACTCGGGTTCCTCACCGCGTGCCTCCCCGACCAGGCACTGGGCTGGATCAGCGACTGGGCATCGGCCAACGGCTTCGAGGCGCTCGAGGTGGCCGCCTGGCCGGCTCCCGTGTCCCGGCCGGGCGAGGCATCGCACATCGACGCGGCATCGCTGACCGCCGCCGGGGCGGAGGCGGTCCGCCAGGATTTCGCGGCCAAGCGCCTCGAGCCTTCCGCGCTCGCCTACTACGAGAACAACCTCCACCCCGACGAACACGCAAGGAAGGAGATCCATGCTCACCTGCGGCGCACCGTCGACGCGGCGCGGCTGCTCGGCTGCGGCCTGGTCGGGACGTTCATCGGCCGCGACCCGGGCCGCACGGTCGCCGGCAACCTGAAGCTCGCCGAGATGGAACTGCCGCCGCTCATCGCCTACGCCGGCGAACGGGGCGTCCGCCTGATGGTGGAGAACTGCCCCATGGAGGGATGGCATCCCGACGGGTACCCCGGCAACCTCGGCTACTCGCCCGAGTTCTGGGACTGGATGTATGACCTCGGCTTCTACCTGAACTACGACCCGTCCCACCTCGTCTGGCTCGGCATCGATCCGGTCGCGGCCATCCGCATGCGGCCAGAGCGGATCGTCCACGTGCAGGCGAAGGACGTCGAGATCGACGCGGCCGCCAGGAACCGGACCGGGATATTCGGCCTGGCCATTCACCGCCCGGACCCGTGGGACAGCGGCTGGTACCGCTACCGCATCCCGGGCCTCGGGTCCATTGACTGGACCAAGATCATTGACACTCTCTACCAGGTCGGCTTCGACGGGGTCGTCTCCGTGGAGCACGAGGATCCGGTGTGGGCGGGGGACACGAACCGCCTTCTCGACGGCCTGCTCATCGCCCATTCCACACTCCGGCCCTTTATCAGGCCCTCTTCCAGCGACATCGCTGAGTTAGCCGGTTAGTCGCAGGCAAAGGAGATTGACCATGCGGCCTCGCCCACGTCACGTATTCAGCCGGGCACACAGACCAAAGAGTGCCCTTTCGGTGTCCGCCGCGCTTCTGCTGGCCGTTGCACTCTCGGCGTGCGGCTCGTCGGGGAGCTCGTCGGGCAGCCAGATCTCGGTGAGCACCAAGCAGACGATCGTCTTCGCCACCGCCGGCCTGGGTGCCGAGGCCCAGGCGACCGCCGCGGAGGTCAAGGCGTTCGAGAAGGTGCATCCCAACATCACGGTCAAGGTGCAGCAGCTGGCAGCCACCAGCAACGACGCCTACCAGCAGGTCGTTCACTACTTCGAGGCGGGCGACAGCACGCCGGACGTGGTCGACGCCGACACGGCCTGGCCGGCGTCGTTCGCCCGGGCCAACTGGATCCTGCCGCTGAGCTCGGCAGGCATCAGCCCCGGCGTCCTGCTGCCGAAGGCGAGGGCATCGGGGACGTACGAGGGGAAGCTCTACGCGGCCATGTGGTACTTCAACGCGGAAGGGCTGTACTACCGGACCGACCTGGTCAAGCAGCCTCCGAAGACGCCGCAGCAACTGGTGACCGATGCCGAGAGCGCGCTCAAGGCCGATCCGCACCTGCGCGAAGGACTGGCGCTGGAGGGAATGAAGTACGAGGGCTTCGTGACCGTATTCATCGACCTGATGGGCGCGTTCGGCGGTGGGCTCAACCCGGCGCACTTCGACACGCCAGGCAACCTCAAGGCGCTGGAGTTCCTGCACAGCCTCGTCTACCAGTACAAGGTCACGCCGCAGGCCGTGGCCGGCTGGTCAGAGCAGAACGTGCAGGACGCGTTCGTCTCCGGGCAGGCCGCGTTCGCGACCAACTGGCCGTACCTGCAGTCCCTCGTCAACGCGAAGGGCTCGGCCGTCGTCGACAAGACCGGTTTCGTTCCGTTCCCGAGCGACAACGGCGCCGGGGTAGCGACCGTGGCCAGCGACGCGCTCGTGATCAACGCCAAGAGCGCACACCGGGCGGCCGACGTCGCCTTCGTCAAGTGGCTGCTCAACCCGGGCCAGCAGATCAACAGGGCGGTGACCTCGGGTGACCCGCCGTCGGTCGCCGCGGCCTACACCTCGGCCCTGTTCAGCAAGGCGCCCTACTTCCGGGCGGACCTGAATGTGTTCAAGGCGGGCGTGCCGCGCCTGGTCAGCCCCGATTACCTGCAGATCTCGACCGACGTGCAGAACATGCTGTCCAGCGTGCTCGCCAACCAGACAGCCCCGGCGCAGGCGCTCAGCCAGACCTCTGCCGAGCTCGCCTCGCTATCGAAATGACCGCCACCCGCAGATGCCGTGACTAGAGGGCCGATGACGAGCACCAGCACCGCCATCCGGCGCGTAACGCCGAGCACTCCGCCCCGCCGCTGGGGGCGCCGCAGCGCATCAGGAAAGCGGCTCGGCTACGTGCTGGTCAGCCCGGCGGTGCTGGTGCTCCTCGCCATCACCGGGTTCCCGCTCGTCTACAACATCTGGAACTCGTTCCACTACTTCGACCTGCTCAACCCGAGCAGCCACCGCTTCGTCGGCCTGCAGAACTACCAGCAGGTGTTCTCGACTCAGACCGGCCTTGGCCCCGCGATCGAGCACACGATCGGCTACACGGCGGTGTCGGTGCCGATCGAGGTCGGTCTGGGCCTCGGCATAGCGCTGCTGCTCAACCGCCCCATCCGCGGCCGGGGCGTGGCGCGGTCGCTGCTGCTGCTGCCCTGGGCCGTGCCCACGGTGATCTCGGCCACCGTGTGGAAGACGATGCTCGACCCGCAGACCGGCGGCGTCGACTACGTCCTGTCCCTGCTGCACCTGCCCGGCGCCCACACCACCTGGCTGAACACAAGCTCGCTGCTGTCCTGGGTGGCGATCCTGTTCGCGGACACCTGGCAGGTGGTCCCGTTTGCCGCGATTATCCTGCTCGCCGGGCTGCAGGGGATCCCCCGCGAGCTGTACGAGGCCGCCACCGTGGACGGAGCCGGCGCATGGCGAACGTTCTGGCGCATCACGCTGCCGCTGCTGCGCCCGGCGCTGCTCGTCGTCCTCGTGTTCCGAACCCTGTCCGCGCTGATGATCTTCGACATCATTTACGCGCTCACCGGGTCAGGGCCGGGGACCTCCACGAGCACGCTGGCCTACGTGGACTGGAACTCGTTCCTGGTCAACGGCAACTTCGGCCTCGGCGGCGCGATCTCGGTGGTCATGGTGGTCATCGCGCTGATCGTCGCGGCGGCCTACCGCCTGATCCTGAGGCCGAAGGCATGACCGGGATCTCTGCCTTCGGGAAGCAGCGGGCCGGGCGGGGAACGGCCCGGCGGTGGCGGCACAGGTGGGCGGCCCTCGCGCTCGCGGTCATCACGCTGATCTTCCTGGTTCCGTTCTTCTGGGTGCTGTCCCAGTCCCTGGAGCCGAGCGCGGAGTTCTCCAGGAACCTCCCCACGCTGTGGCCGTCCCATCCGACGCTCGGCAACTACTACACGGTGCTGATCAGGGACTCGTTCTCGCGCTCGATCCTCAGCAGCTTCATCGTGGCCGCGATCACGACCGTGATCACGCTCGTCCTCGGCGGGCTCGCCGGCTACGCGCTCTCGCGGCTCCCGATCAGGGGCCGTGGCCTCGTCCTCGGCTTCGTCATCCTCGCCGGCTTCTTCCCGCTGACCGCGATGATGGGCCCGCTGTTCGAGGTGATGAGCCACATCGGCCTGCTCAATACGTACCTGGGCCTGAGCATCGCCGACCTCATCTACACGGTGCCGCTCACGACCTGGCTGCTGGCCAGCCTGTTCGGGCAGATACCGATGGAGATCGAGGAGGCCGCCCTGGTCGACGGGGCCAGCCGGCTGGGCGCCGTGTGGCGGATCATCGTGCCGCTTGCCGCCCCGGCGCTCGTCACCGCGGCGATCTTCTCGTTCCTCCTGGTCTGGAACGACTTCGCGTTCTCGCTCGCGTTCCTGCAGACCGCGAACCGGTTTACCGCGCCGCTGTCGATCGTCATGCTCTCGCAGACCAAGTACCAGGTCTTCTACAACCTCACCGATGCGGGCGTGCTGCTCACCGCGCTGCCGATCTTCGTTCTCGTGCTATTCGCGCAGCGCCGGATCGTATCCGGACTCACCACGGGTGCCCTGCGGTGACGGTCACCGCTGCCGCCACCGGGCCACAGAATCTAGGAGGCTGGCCGTGAAGGCTGCCGTTCTGACCGCTCCGCGCACGATCGAACTCGTCGACACCGAGGTGCCGCCGGTTGGCCCGGGCCAGGCGAGGCTGCGCATCCTGCAATGCGGGGTCTGCACGTCTGAACTGGACCTCTGGACGGGCCGGGATCCGGCCGGGCTGCCCACGCGGATCGGGCACGAGATCGCCGGGGTCGTCGAGGAGACCGGGCCAGGGGTGTCGGGCCTCGCACCAGGGCAGCGGGTCGCTGCCTGGGTGCCCGGTGGCGGGTTCGCCGAGCAGGCCGTCGTCGAGGAACGCTTCTGCGTGCCGGTGGCCCCGCACGTGACCTTCCCGGCGGTCGCCGAGCCGCTGGCCTGCGTGGTCAACGCCGTTGAACTGGCCGCCCCGGCGCTCGCCGACGACGTAGTGATCATTGGCGCGGGATTCATGGGCGCCCTCGTCCAGATGGTGACCGGGCTCAAGGGCCCTCGCACGGTCACCGTGGCCGACTTGAGGAACGACGCGCTGGACCGGGCGGGCAAGCTGGGCGCGACCCGGGTCGTCAACACCGCCACGGAGTCGCTCGCCGATGCCGTCGGCGCAGTCACCGACGGCATCGGGGCCGACCTCAGCTACGAGATCACCGGCGTCAGCGAGGGTCTGCGGGCGGCGGGCGAGGTCACCAGGATGAGCGGCAAGGTCTGCGTCGTCGCGTACCACCAGGGCGGCACGCGGGAAATCCCGCTCGGCCGCTGGAACTGGATGGCGTTCCACATCGTGAACGCCCACTTCCGGGACATCGACACGATCATGCGAGGCATGCGAGCCGGAATGCGGCTGGTCAACGCGGGCATCCTGGACGTCGCCGGCCTCATGACCCACACCTTTCCGCTGGCGGACATTGCCGAGGCCTTCGAGATCGCTTCGGCCAGGCCGGACCACTTCGTCAAGGCGGTCGTCGAGCCCTGCATCCTCTAGTAGAGGCCGACCGCCGATTCGACCAGCGCTCCGGTAGCGAGCAGCAGCTCCTCGCCGTTGGCAGGCCCGATCAGCTGGAGACTGGCCGGCAGCCGGTGCGCGCTGGGCACCGGCAGCGCTAGTGCCGGCAATCCGGCCAGATTGACCGGCGCGGCGAACTGCGGGATGTCGTGCTGCTCCGCTTCGGCGAGCGGCGGCGGAAAGAACGGCACGGTCGGCAGCGCGATCACGTCTACCTGACCCAGGATCTGGGCCAGCACTTCTTTCCAGCCGAGCTGGTAAGCGCGGGCGGCATTCTGCTGGTCAGCAGTCATGCCCGCGCCCCCTTCCAGCAATGCCCGGACCGGGTCGCTGATGCCGTCGCGTGCGGCAAGCAGCGGCGCGTGCAGCGCGGCGGCCTCGCACGCGGTCAGCACGTAGGTCTGCGCCAGCGCCTCCGCCCAGTCCACCGCGTCAAGCTCGACGGTCTCCAGGCCGCTCGCCAGGAGCGCGGCATCGACGGCCGCGTCGATACGAGGGTCAAGCTCGCCGGACGGCGGGCGCAGCCGGCCAACGCGGGTTGCCGGGCCTTGGGTAACGGCGAAGCCGGTTTCCAGCAGCGCCATGGCGGCGGTCAGGCCGGCCACGTCGGCGGCGATCGGTCCGACGGTGTCCAGGCTCGGCGCCAGTGGCCACACGCCGTCGAGGCTGATCCGGCCGAACGTGGTCTTCAGGGCGGCCAGCCCGCAGAACGCCGCGGGGACCCGGACCGAGCAGCCGGTGTCGGTGCCGTAGCCGATGTCCGCCGACCCTTCGGCCACCGCCACCGCGGACCCGCTCGAGGACCCGCCCGGCAGCAGCGCCGGATCGAGCGGGTTGACCGGGGTGCCGAACCACTGGTTGACGCCGGAGGCGCCGAACGCGAGCTCATGCATGTTGGCCTTGCCGACAACGGCTGCATCGGCGGCCCGCGCCCCAGCCATGCACGCCGCGTCGCGTTCAGCGGGCTCAGCGATCGCGGCGACCGCCTTGCAGCCCGCGGTCGTCGGCACTCCCGCGATGTCGATGACATCCTTGACCGCGATGCGCGGCCCGCTGCCAGGCTGATCGAGCCGGGTGATATAGGTGGCCACCGGCTCATTCTGGCCAGAGCGCATGCGGAGCACCAGAGCCGGGGACCCGAACTGACGTCGTGGGGCGGGTAGCCAGCGGCCTGATTGACATACCCAGCCGGTTAGATCGTGGCATGGACGCAACCGCAGGTTCGCTGATCACGGCGTTTGACTATGTCTGGGACCGCCTGACAGCCCGGTTGGCCGGGCTCACTGACGAGGAGTATTTCTGGGAACCGGTGGCCGGGTGCTGGTCGCTACGCCCGGGCGACGACGGGCGATGGCGACTCGACGGCGGCGGGGGCGGCGGTCCAGCACCGGATCCGGTCCCCGTCACCACCATCGCGTGGCGGCTCGGCCACCTGGGCGGAATGGCAGTCGGCGGCTTTGCCAGCTCACGGTTTGGGGACGGTACCTTGACTACCGAGCGGATCATGTTCCCGGCCGACGCCGCCGCGGTACCTGGATTCCTCGATGAGCATTACCGGAACTGGCGCGCTGGGCTCGCCGGGCTGAGCCCCGACCAGTGGGCTCGCGCCACTTGGGCCAACCTGGGGACCATACGCCGAGTCGAACACCGTTGACCTGGCATTGCATGTGCTGGACGAGGTCATCCACCACGGCGCGGAAGTCGGCGTGCTCAGGGATCTCTACTACTACCGCTCGTCACTGCACAGCTGAAGCATCTACCTAAGTGGGTGGGACCGGGGGCCCAGGCGGCGATGATTTTCCCGCCCGCTGACCGTCTGGATCCTTAGAGACTGCCAGCGTCCAGGTGGACAGCGCGCGGAGGCGATCATGAACGATGAGGCGTGGAACGAGCGGGGACCAGTAGCAGAGAGTGCCGTACCGATGCCTAGGGTGACCGACCGGGCCACGTGGCAGGCGCAGCTGGACGAACTGCTGGTGCGGGAGAAGACCCATACCCGGGAAGGGGACGCGATCGCGGCGGCCCGGCGGCGGCTGCCGATGGTCGAAGTGGATGCGACGATCCCGCTGACCGGCGAGCACGGGCCAGTCTCGCTGCTGGAGGTGTTCGAGGGCCGCCGCCAGCTCATCGCGTACTTCCACATGTGGCACACCAGCAAGCCCGCGCAGGACCAGTGCTCGGGCTGCACGTTCTGCAACGGGCAGGTCCGCGATCTGCCCTACCTGCACTCGCGCGACGTCACCTTCGCCACCTTCTCCGAGGGACCGTATGAGGAGGGCGCCCGCTACCGCGACTTCATGGGCTACGAGATGCCCTGGTACTCAGCACAGGACTCCACCGACGCGCTGCTCGCCGAGCGCGGGTACGGCGTAATCGTCTGCTACTTGCGCGATGGCGATCGGGTGTTCGAGACCTACTGGACCACCGGCCGGGCCACGGAGGCAATGGGGTCTGTGTACGGCCTGCTCGACATGACCGTGTACGGCCGTCAGGAGACCTTTGAGCACTCTCCGCCCGGGTGGCCGCAGTTCTGGCAGAACACCGGCGAGCAGTGGCGCATCAACGGGCGCCCGACCCCCCAGTGGGAGCAGCTGGCGGCCGGGCGCTCCGACGGCCTCGCCGTCGGCGGCTAGTGAGGTAGCCACCGGCCCGTTCTGACCAGAACGCGTGCGGACCACCAGAGGCCCAATTCAGCCCCGCATCACATCGAACTCGTTGCCCTCTGGATCGGCCATCGTCACCCAGTGCTCGTGCCTGGCCAATTCGTGCGCGCCCAGCCCGGTCAGCCGTGCGACTTCGGCGCCGATATCGGCGCACGTGAGGTCCAGATGAACGCGGTTCTTGACCAGTTTGGACTCGGGCACACGCTGAAACCACAACCGTGGAGTGCCGCCCGGTGAGGGCTCGACCAGGACTGTCGGGTCGTCTTCCGGGTCGTCAATTCCGGCAGCATGCAGCCGGTCAAGCTCTGCCTGGTCATACGGAGCGACCGCATAGCCCTCCAGCACCGACGCCCAGAACCGCGCAAGAGATGCCGGATGACGGGAATCGTGGTGCTCCAGATCGCGAATTCGGGCCAGAGAGCTTAGCTTGCTGGTTACCCTGCCATGCGGGTACTGCGGATGAACTTGAGCAGCTTGAGCCAGGTCATTCAGGTTAGTTGAGCAGCGCTTGAACAAGACCGCATCAGGCATCTGAGCATTCAGATCTTGCTGTCACGTTCACGCTGCGTGGCTGGCGTTACCCGCGTCAGGTGGCGTCTGGCTGATCTCGCTGTCCAGTTCCGGCCCAGGGGTCCGAGGCCAGGTGCCCCATGCGGTGAACCAGGACGAAACGGCCGTGGGCCACCAGCTTGTCCACGCGCGGCCCGCGGCGGGGGCTCGGATGAGCGGGTCCTCGTCTCCGTGATCACCAGGACCGGCTGAGTGATGCGGGCGATCCCGCCGTCGGGCAGCTTCGCGGCTAGCCCGCGGCGAACTGGCGGGACCGGGCGTACCGGTCTGGCTTGGCGGCGCACTGATTCCGTCGCTGTCTGCGGACCCATTCGTCGTCCAGCGGCAGGCTCCTGGCCTCGGTCAGCCGGATGATGTCCATCACCATCCGCTGCTTTTCTTCCTGGCTGTCGCCGTAGCGGCGGAACACCAGTTTGAACTGTCCCGGGAAGAAACGCAGGTAGCGCGCCATTCCGCGTCTCGGCTGGCCTTGCATCGGGATCGAGGAGATCAAGGTCAGTGTCCTGACCCGGTCCGGGTGCCACAGCGCGGCGAACTGGGCCAGGCCACCGCCCATCGACAAGCCGGCCAGGTTCGCCGACTCCCAGCCCATCGTGTCGAGCACGGCCATCATGTCGTCGATCATGCCGGTGAGCTCGTAGCCTTGGTCTTGCCGGTGAAGTGGGTCGACAGCCCCGCGTCCCGGTGGTCGTAGCGGACGGCGTGCAAGCCCGCACCGGCGAGGGCCTCGCAGAACCCGTCGGGCCAGGAGCTGATCATCTGGTCGTCCAGTCCGCTGATCAGCAGCAGCGGCCGTCCTCCCGCCTTGCCGAAGTCCTCATAGGCGATCCGGACGTCCCCGTTGTGGGCGATGCCGCGGTCCACCCGCGCCTCCCTCCGTTTCGCAATGCGGCCGCATTGTCAACCCGAGTCTATACAATGCACTCGCATTGTGAAATGAGGAGGTGCTCACCTAGGTGCCCAAGCAGTCGAGCGCGAGGAAGCCGCGGACATCGCCGCCGTCGTCCTGCGGAAAGTGATGCCGCGGGGGGTCGAGACGGCGAGCCTGCGGACTGGCGCCGAGGCGGGCGTTTCCATGGGCGCGGTGCAGATATTCGACCAGAGACGAGATTCTCCCCTTCGCTCTCGCGTACGGCAACACGCTGCTCGCCGAACGCGGCGCCAGGCTGTGGGAGGAGCGTAGCCAGCCCATGCGCGCGCCGTCCAGCAGCTCTGCGCGATCTGCTGCTCCTCGACGAGTACAGCAGGACATCTGCCCGCTGTAACCGATGATCGGCCTCGCCTGCGTGACGGCCGACCCGGAAGGGCAGCAAGGCGCCAACTCCCTGTTTTCGCTGTGCGCTGCTTTGCGATAAGTGCCCGGGTGTGCTCAGCCGTCGGTGTCCCGTTACCGCGCTCGGAGTGAAGGACGCGCAGCTCATCGGCGTACTGACTCGGCCCATGGCTGCAGCCGCAGCCGCATCGGACATCCTGAAGGCCCAGCTCGGCTTGATCTTCGGACCTGCCCGCTAGGGCAATCCAGGGCCACGGCATGCATGGACCTACGAATATGTGCACCACGGATCAGCGGCTGTTTGTCTCCGCGATCAATGAATAAGGCGCGACCGAGTTCGATTCGGACCTTAGTCCCAGCAGAGGCAGAATGGCTTGCTGGCCGGGTCGGCGTAGACCCGCCAGTTCTCCCCGGCGACGGACAGCGAGGTGGCGCCGAGCTTCAGCACCGCCGCCTCGGCCGCGTCGACGTCGTCGACCGTGACGTCGAGATGGAACTGCTGCGGATGTGCGGGGTCGGGCCACCCCGGCGCGTGGTACTCGGTGATCTGCTGGAACATCACCGGCTGCGCGCCGTCCTCGCCGATCATCGCCATGCCCTCGCTCTCGTATGTGACGGGCTTGCCGAGAAGTTCTGCGTAGAACGTGCTCAGCTCCTTGGCGTCCGGGCAGTCGAGCATCACGCCCATGACCGTGGTCTCCTGCTTCGCAGGGAACAGGCACAGGTCGAACGGGTGCCCAGCCGGGTCGGCCAGCGTGTACCAGTTGTCGTTCTTGCGCAGCAGCTCGGCGCCCAGCTCGACCGCCTTCGCCGAGCCGGCGTCGAGGTCCGGCACGCGCAGGTCGAGGTGCGCCTGCTGCGGGTACGCCGGATCGGGCCACCGCGGCGGTATGTGATCGGGGCTGAGCTGTGCGGCGATGCGCCATCCGTCCCCGGTCACCATCGTGATCCAGTCGTCGTCGGCGTCCTGCTCGGTCCACCCGCCGAGGGCGGTGTAGAACGCGGCGAGCCGCCGCACGTCGGGTGTATCGAGCGCCACCGCACGCAACGTGCCGATCATCGGACACTTCCTCCAGTCACCGACAGCAGGCCGACCCAATCACACTAGGCCAGACACCCGACCCGAGTTTGATGCAGGGGTTAGCGGATGCCGGTGGTTGAGGTTGACAGGGAGCGGGGGTCGCGGCGGCGCCAGGCGCCGCGACCGGCTAGCGCGAGGAAGCGGTCGACCGCGGCGTTGAACAGGCCCGGTTCCTCGAGATTGGCCGTGTGGCCGGTCTGCGGGAGCACGGTAAGCCCGGAGCTCGGGATCGTGCGCTTGAGCATGAGCGCGGGCTCCAGGCATCCCTCGTCCTCGTCGCCGACCAGGATCAGCACCGGCCTTGTGATCGCGGCCAGCTCGTCGCGCAGCGTGTACAGCGAGGGCCGGGCGGCCTGGACGCCGCGCATGGTCAGCGCCGAGCCCACTGCGGAGTGCTCGGCGAGGGCCGCGGCGAACTCGGCCCAGCCGCGCGGGTTCTTGTTCTGGAACTGCACCCGCGCCGGGCCCACCGCGTAGCGCCGCGCAACCTGCGAGGCGCCCTCGGCCTCGAACGCGGCCGCGATCGACTCGCTTTCCATGCGGAACGCCGCCTGCCGGTCGGGATGCGCGCCGTAGCCGACCCCGGCGGCCACGGCCGAGGCGACCCGGTCCGGGTGGCGCATCAGCAGGTGCAGCGTGGCGAACCCGCCCATGGACAGCCCCACCACGTGGGCGCGCTGCACCCCGATTCCGTCCAACACGGCGATCGCGTCGGCGACCGCGCGGCCCTGGCTGTAGCGATGAGGCTCGGCCGGGACGTCCGACGGCGGGTAGCCGCGCGCGGAGTACGTGATGCAGCGGTAGCTGGCCGAGAAGTACCGGACCTGCGGCTCCCAGCTGCGGTGGTCACCGGCGAACTCGTGGATGAACAGCAGCGGCTGGCCGGTCCCGGTGATCTCGGTGTGCAGGGCGACGCCGTCGTCGGTGTGGATCACGGGCATGGCAGGCCTTCCGGTCGATGGGATGACGGCGGGCCCGGGGGCCACGGCCCGGTGACGCGCTCGGCGCCCATGATGTGCTGGTGGGTCAGCGCGCTCGCGGCGTCGGCGTCCCCAGCGCGCAGCGCCTCCAGGATTGCCTCGTGCTGGCGCGCCGACTCTGTGTGCGTGCGGAGCACCCGGGGGCCGCCGTGCAGCGACGCCCACAGCAGCCGCATCAGTGACATCAGCAGCGGGCTGCGCGAGTACTGGTACAGCGTGAAATGGAATTCCCGGTTGAGTTCCGCGTAGCGGGGGTCGCCGTCGGCCAGGGCGCGCATCCGCTCGTTCAGGCGCTCCAGCTCCGCCAGCCCGGCCTCGTCGATCTTGTGCGCGGCGAGCGCCGCGCCGAGCGACTCGAGCGCCGCGCGGATCTGGAAGTTCTCCTCGACCGGCCCGTCGTCGGGAGTAACCACGGTGAAGCCGCGGTGGGTGTCCCCAATGACCAGCCCCTCGGACTCCAGCCGCCGCATGGCCTCGCGCACCGGGGTCTGGCTGACCCCGAAGCGCTGCGCGAGGTCCCGCTGGCGTAGCTGCTGGCCTGCGGTGAGCTCGCCGGTGATGATCAGCTCACGGATCAGGGCCGCCACCATGTCGGTCTTGCTGACGTAGCTCACCGCGCCCTGGCCGATGGCCGGCAGCACGCCGGTATTCGGGACTGTCATGGCCGAGCACCTTCCGTTGTCGCGGCCGGAATGCCGACCGTCGTACTCGTGGCCGGGCTAGCGGCGGCGAGTGCCTGCACCCGGGCCGCGGTGAGCGGCAGCCTGCCGATGCCTCCAGCCAGGCCGAGCGCATCCCTGACGGCACTGGCCAGCACCGCTCCCGCGGCGCTGATCCCGCCCTCGCCGGCGCCGCGCACCCCCAGCGGGTTGCCCGGCGCTGGCGACAGCTGCGTCACCAGGACGTCGATCGGCGGCACCTCGGCGGCGGTCGGCATGCGGTAGTCGATGAACGTCGTCGCCTGCGGCTGGCCGGCCTCGTCGTAAGCGAACTCCTCGAGCAGCGCGCCGCCGATGCCCTGCGCGGCGCCGCCGCGCAGCTGCCCCTCGACCAGCGTCGGGTTGACCGCGCGGCCCACCTCGTACGCCACCAGGTAGCGCAGCACGCGTACCAGGCCGGTGCCCGCGTCGATGTCGACGACCGCGATGTGCACACCGTACGGATAGGTCATGTGCGCGACGTCGAACCGGCGGCGCGCGGACAGACCGGCTGGCTCACCCGGCCGCAGGTACTTGCTGGCCGGGCCCGCGGCCCTGGCCACCTCCGCGAGGGTGACCGAGGCGGCGGGATCGCCGCGCACGCTGACCACGCCGCCGGAGACGGTCAGGTCGACCTCGGCCACCTCTAGCATGCGCGCGGCCAGCTCGGTGACCCGCTGGCGCACCGCCTGCCCGGCCGCGTGCACCGCGTTGCCCGCGACCACCGTGGTGCGGGACGCCCAGGAGCCCATGCCGAACGGCTGCAGGTCGGTGTCGCCGCAGACCACGCTGACCGAGTCCAGGTCGACGCCGAGGGCGTCGGCGGCGATCTGCGCTAGCACGGTCTCGACGCCCTGGCCCAGCGACGTGCCGCCGGACAGCACGCGGACCGCGCCGCCGCTGCTGACCAGCACGTCCGCCGTCTCCTGCGGGCCGAGCCCGCTCTTCTCCAGGAACATGGCCACGCCGAGCCCGCGCAGCCGCCCGCCCCGCCTGCCCGCGTCGACCGCGCCGGGGTAGCCCAGCCGCGCGGCCTCACCGACCGCGGCGTCCAGCAGCCCGGGGTAGTCGCCCGCGTCGAGCACCATGTCGGTGTCCAGGGTCGTGATCGCCCGGCGGTGCGGCAGCTCATCGGCGCGCAGCAGGTTGCGGCGGCGCAGCTCGACGCGGTCGATTCCGAGCTCGGCCGCTGCGACGTCGAGCAGCTGCTCACGGGCGGCGGTTCCCTCGAACCGGCCCGGCGCCCGGTAGGTCCCGCACGGCGTCTTGTTGGTCAGCACGACCCGGATCCGGCCCCGGTAGGCGGGCACCCGGTATGGTCCCGGCAGCATCGCCACGGTCAGCTCGGGGACGGTGATCCCGTGCGTCCGGCAGTACGCGCCGTTGTCGTGCAGCACGTCGTCGCGCAGCGCGGTGATCACGCCGTCGGCGTCGAACGCTGCAGCGATCCGGTGCGACTGCTGCCGGGAGTGGTTCACCGCCACCAGGTGCTCGGCCCGGTCTTCGGCCCACTTCACCGGGCGGCCCAGCGAGCGGGCGAGCCACGGCACGAGGAAGTCCTCCGGGTAGAACTCGCCGCGCACACCAAACCCGCCGCCGGCGTCGACCGCGGGCACGTGGATCAGGGTCTCGTCGACGCCCAGCAGCGATGCCAGCACGCCGCGGTTGAACGTCGGGACCTTCGTCATGCCGAAGATCGACAGCGCGCCACTGCGCCGGTCGACGTCGGCCAGCAGCGCCCGCGGCTCCAGCGGCACAGCAGTGTGCCTGCCGATCTCGATCTCGGTTTCGACGACCCGGGCCGCCCGCCTGAATGCGGCGTCGACGTCGCCATAGCCAAGGGTGAAGTCGGCGGCGACGTTCCCGGCCGGAAACAGCCGCGGCGACCCCGGCGCCATGGCCTCGGCAGAGTCCAGCACGGCGGGCTCCTCGTCGACGTCGATGTCGACCAGCTCGGCGGCGTCCTCGGCCGCGTACGGGTCGTCTGCGACCACCACGGCGACCGGCTCGCCCACGTAGCGCACCACGTCGGCGGCGAGGACCGGCTGCAGGAACGCGCCCAGGTCGATGCCCTGCAGCGGCAGCCGGACCGGGATGACCAGGCCCGGGGGCAGGTCGGCGGCGGTCACCACGGCGACCACGCCGGGGGCCTGCGCGGCGTTTCGTACGTCGGCCGAGCGCAGCCGGCCGTGCGCGACGGGGGAGCGGACCACCCGGGCCCAGCACTGCCCGCTCGCGCTGAAGTCGTCGCCGAACCGGCCGAGGCCGCGCAGCAGCCGCGGGTCCTCCTTGCGCGCCGCGCGCGTCCCGACCAACGTCATGGGCTGCCACCCGCCCGCCAGCCACCGGCCCGGCCCTCTCCACTTCCGCCTTCGCTGTGATACCGGGCCCGAGCGGTCGCCAGCACCGCGTCCACGATCCCCTGGTAGCCGGTGCACCGGCAGAGGTTCGACGCGGCAAGCTCGCGGATCTCCGCCTCGGTCGGCTCGCCTGCGCCGGCCGCCCGCCGCTCGGCGAGATAGGCCTCGGCCAGCATCAGGAAGCCTGGCGTGCAGAAACCGCACTGCAGCCCGTGGTGATCGCTGAACGCCTGCTGCAGATCGGAGAGCTCCTCGCCGTCGGCCAGGCCCTCGACGGTGCGCACGTCGCACCCGTCCGCCTGGACCCCGAACACCAGGCAGGACCGGACCGGGGAGGAGTCCACGAGCACCGTGCACGCACCGCAGATGCCGTGCTCACAGCCCAGGTGCGTGCCGGTGTACCCGAGGTCGTGGCGCAGCATGTCCGCCAGCGTCCGGCGGGTCTCGACAGCGAGCTCGTGCTCGGCGCCGTTGACCCGGACCCGGATCTGCCTGATGTCCTTCACGCTGCCCCCTCCGCGACGGCCACCGTGTCGCCGGCCAGCGCCGCACAGACCTCGGCGGGCAGCACCGGCACGTGGTCGAACGAGATCCCGGCCGGCCGCAGCGCGTCGTTGATCGCGTTGAGCACCGCCGCGGGCGCGCCGATCATGCCGCCCTCGCCCATGCCCTTGGCGCCGGTCTCGCTGAACTGCGACGCGGTCTCCAGGTGCGTGATCTGGACTGGGCACAGTTCCGCCGCGGTGGGAGCCAGGTAGTCCATCAGCGTGGTGCTGCCCGGCTGGCCGTCCTCCCCGTACCGGACCCGCTCCAGCAGCGCGGCGCCCACGCCCTGCGCTACCCCGCCGCTGACCTGGCCGTCCACGATCATCGGGTTGATCACCACGCCACAGTCCTCGACCACCAGGTACCGGCGGAGCCGGATCTCGCCGGTGCCGGGGTCGACCGTCACCATCGCCGCGTGGCACGCGTTGGAGAACGTGCCGGGCGGGTCGAAGCTGGCCCTGGCCTCCAGCCCGTAGCGGAGTTCCTCGGGCAGCCGGTGCGTCTGGAAGTGCACGACCCGGGCGAGCTCGGAGATCGGCAGGGCCGATCCCGCATCGCCGCGTACCCGCGCCGAGCCCCCGGCCAGCTCGATGTCGTCCGGGCTGGCCTCGAGCAGGTGCGCGGCCACCTGCCGCAGCTGCCTGGCGACCACCGCGGCGGCGCGGTCGGCTGCGCCGCCGCCGATCACGATCGAGCGGCTGCCCCAGGTTCCCCAGCCGTAGGAGGCCAGGTCGGTGTCGCCCTGCCGCAGCCGGACCTGCGCCGGGTGCACGCCTAGCCGGTCGGCCACGATCTGGGCGAACGTGGTCTCGTGCCCCTGGCCGTGACCGCAGGTCCCGGTCGTCACGATGACCTCGCCGGACGGATCCATCCGCACCAGGGCGGTGTCGTAGCCGGGTGTCATCGCCATCCGGCGTTGCGACATCGTTGGCGTGCCGTAGGCCGTCCGCTCGGAAAAGCACGCGTAACCCACGCCGGTCATCAGGCCGCCGGACTCACCCGCGGGCGTCACGTTCCGGAAAGTCTCTTTGACCTGCCGCTCGGCGAGATCAAGCGACTCCCGGTAACTGCCCTCGTCGTAGCTGATGCCGTTGACGCCGGTGTAGGGGAACTCGCCGGGGCTGATCATGTTGCGGCGCCGCACGTCGAGCGCGTCGATGCCCAGCTCGGCGGCCGCCTTCTCCATCAGCCGCTCCATGACCAGCACCAGCTGCGGCCGGGACACCCCGCGGTACGGGGCCGTGGGCGCCTTGTTGGTCGCGATCGCGCGGCCCCGGGCCCGGTAGGCAGGGACCTTGTAGACGCCCGGCAGCTCGGTGCACGCCATCAGCGGCTCCACCGCCGAGGTGAACGGGAACGCCGAGTACGCGCCGACGTCGCAGTCGATCTCGGCCGCGAGCCCGAGGATCCGGCCGTCGTGGTCGAAGCCGGCGCGCACCTGGTAGCGCTGCTCGTGGCCGTGGAACGAGGCGGTGAGGTTCTCCTGACGGTCCTCGATCCAGGACACCGGGCGGCGCAGCCGCCGCGCCGCGTCGGCCACGGCGACCTCTTCCCTGCCGACCACGCACTTGAGGCCGAACCCGCCGCCGACGTCCGGGGCGATCACCCGCACGCCGTGCTCCGGGATGCCGAGCGCCTGTGCCACGCCGGACCGTACCTGATGCGGCACCTGGGTGGATACGTGCAGGACCAGCTGCTCGTCGCGGTCGTCCCAATCGGCCATGCAGGCGCGGCCCTCGAGCGGCAGCGCCGCCACCCGGGCGCTGCGGAACACCGCGTCGATCACGACCGGCGCGGCGGCGAAAATGCCGGGCAGCGTGGGGTCGTCGAACATGGTCAGGTCCACCAGGCGGTTCCCGTCGAGGCCGTCGTGGACCTGGCGGGCGCCGGTAGCCTGCGCGGCCTCGATGCCGGGGATCGCGTCGAGCGGGCGCCAGTCGACGTCCACCAGCTCGGCCGCGTCCTGCGCGGCGTAAGGGTCGGCGGCGAGCACCATCGCGACCGGCTCGCCCGCAAACCGGACCTGGTCTCCGGCTAGCAGCGGCATCCGGGTCGGCGTGAACTCGTCCCGTTCCAGCATCGCGATCAGGTACGGATGGCCGAGGTCGGCCGCGGTGAACGCGGCGGTGACACCGGGCGTCGCCAGCGCGGCCGACGTGTCGATCCCGGTCACCTCCGCCGCCGGGAACGGGCTGCGCGCGAACGCGGCGTGCAGCATGCCCGCCCTGGTCAGGTCGCCGACGAACTGGCCGCGGCCGAGCAGCATCCGGCGGTCTTCCTTGCGCGGCACGGATGCGCCCACCCAGCGCCCGGCCTGCGCGTTCAGGCGGGCCTCGCGGCTCACTGCCGGCTCGCCTCGGCCAGCGCCCGCGAGACCAGCGTCGCGGTCAGCCGCCTGCGGTACTGGGCGTCCCCGCTCTCGTCGTCTGGCGGGTCGATCTGGGCCGCCGCGAGTTCCCCGGCCTCGCGCCAGGTGGCGGGGGCTGCGGGCTGGCCGGCCAGGCTGGCTGCGTCCACCACGAACGGGGCCGGGCTCACCCCGCCGAGCACGATGCGGGCCTGCTTGAGCGCGGCGCCGTCCGGCTGCCCGTTGGCTTCCGCGCCCGCGCTGGCGAGGTCCAGGGACACGGCGGCCGCGACGGTGGCGAAGTCACCCTGGCGCGGCGCGAACTCGGCGAGCGCGGCGTGCGGCGCCGGGGCCGGGAACCACACCTCGGTGATCACCTCGTCGGGTTCGGCCGCGATGGTGAAGAAGCCCTCGAAGAAGTTGCCGGCGCTGACCTGGCGCTGCCCGCCCGGGCCGGCCAGGATGATCTGCGCGCCGAGCAGCACCGCCAGGATGCACCACTCCGCGGTCGAGTCACCGTGGGCGACGCTGCCGCCGAACGTGCCGCGGGAGCGGATGGGGTAGTGGCCGATCCAGCGCGCCGACCGCTGCAGCACCCCGAACCCGGCCAGCACGGCCGGATCCTGCGTGGTCTCCACGGCGCGGTGCCGGGTCAGCGCGCCGACGTGCAGGCCGTCCGGGCCGGCCCGCAGGTAGTCCAGGCCAGGGATGCGGGTGATGTCGACCAGCGCGCTCGGCCGTGCCAGCCGGAGGTTCATCATCGGCACCAGGCTCTGCCCGCCCGCCAGCACCTTCGCGTCCTCGCCGAGGTCGGTCAGCAGCGCGACGGCCTCGGCGACGTCATGGGCGACGTGGTAGGTGAACGGCGCTGGCTTCAACACGCTCCCCTCGGCGGCCTGGTAATGCAGCTGCTGGTACAGCTGGTGCGGCGCCCCGGCGGCCAGAGCTAAGATCTCCACTTGGTATACCATATTTCAGCAGGAGCCGGACATGCCGCATGCGAACGTCGTGGCCGATCGGAGCAGCGCCGGTTACCTGCGGCTGCTGCTCTCACGCCCGGATCAGCGCAACGCGCTGGTTCCCGGGATGGTCGTCGCGCTGACCGACGCCATGCGGGCGGACGGCGACGCCGTGGTCCTGCTCGGCAGCACCGACCCGGGGGTGTTCTGCGCCGGAGCCGACCTTTCACTGCCGATGGCGGACCGTGCCGCGGTATCGGGCCTGCTCTACGAGTGCTACGAGCACATGATCACCAGGCCGGGTCCGGTAATCGCGGTGATCGGCGGCCCGGCGGTCGGCGGCGGCGCCCAGCTCGCCACCGCCGCCGACCTGCGGATCGCCGGGCCCGGTGCGCGGCTGCGCTGGGCCGGGCCTGCCGGCGCCGGGCTGGCGGTGGGCGCATGGATCCTGCCTGACCTGGTTGGCCGCGGCGCGGCGCTGGAAATTTGCATGACCGGCCGGTGGGTGGACGCCGCCGAGGCCCTCAAGGTCGGGCTGGTGCACCGTGTCGACGACGACCCGGACCGGACCGCAGCCGGTCTCGCGGAGACCCTGGTTGCGGGCGGCCCGCTGGGGCCGGGCCGGATCAAGACCGTCGCCTCCGCCGGTGGCCTGCTCGACCGGCTACGAATGGAACGGCAGTTGAACGGCGCAGCGTTCGACCGTGCGCTGGAAGGCGGGACCGGATGATGCCGCGCAGCGCCTGGTGGGCCTGCTGGTCGGAGAGTGACCCGGTCACCACGCCTGGGGCTCACCCGGGTACCCGGCCGGGCCGAAATCCCCTTCCGTCGGCTTGAGCGTGCGCGCGTACTCGCGCTTGTCCGCCTTTATCAGCGCGGTTGCGCGCCACCCGGCGATGACCTCGTGAGTGTTCCGGTCGACGGTGAGCTCGGCCGCATCAGACAGCGCCGCGATCAGGTCCGCGGTGAAGTTGGCGTGCTCGGCGTTTGGCAGGTGACGGGCCCATGGAAACACCTCTGCCAGCGCAGACTCCATCACCCGCACCCCGGACTCGCTGCGGGCTAGTGCGGCAAACATCCTGGACGCGGTCAGCAGGTTCTCGTCACGTTGTTCCTCCCGATCGGCGGCCGTCAGGTAAAAGTCCGGCGCATCGCGGTGGGTGACCCGCAGCCGGCCTAGGCGCCGCGCGCGTTCGGCGACAGCCCGCGGGTTGCGGGACAGGTCGGAGAACGTCACGGCATCGACAGGCTCAGCGTTCATGCATCCAAGCGTATTCAGAACACGTTCTGATATCCGTTGGCGCCTATGGTCGGGCCATTTTCGGGTCAGCCGGATCAGACGCATATACCCGAGTCGTGATATTTGGTATACCATCTCGCCGAGGCGGGCAAGCGTTGCGTGGCGGTACGGCGTGACTGGACCTAGTCGGCCACGGGACGGCGGAAGGAGCAGCAGTGGACCTGCAGCTGGACGGGAAGGTGGCCTTTGTCACCGGCGCGAGCAAGGGCATTGGCCGCCAGGTGGCAGAGGATCTTGCCCGGGAGGGCGTCGACGTCGTGATCACGGCCCGTACCGCCGAGCCGCTGGAGAAGGCCGCCGCGCAGATCGCGTCGCTGACCGGCCGGACGATCGTGCCGATGGCCGGGGACATGAGCGTCTCGGCCGATGTGGAACGGTGCGTGAACGCCACCCTCGACCGGTTCGGGCACATCGACATCGTGGTCACCTGCGCCGGGAGCTCGCCGGGCGGGCTGCTCGAGAACCTGACCGAAGAGCAGTGGATGGCGAGCCTCAACCTCAAGTTCATGGGGTACGTCCGCTCGGTCCGCGCGGTCATTGGCCATATGCGCGAGCGTGGCGAGGGCGCGATCGTGCTGGTCGTCGGCAACGACGGGCTGAAGCCGAGCTACTGGGAGATGACCGCCGGGGTCGCGAACGCCGCCGACATCAACTTCGCCTCCTCCGTTGCCGAGCAGTACGGGCGTTACGGCGTGCGTATCAACACGGTCAACCCCGGCCCGGTGTCGACCGACCGGTGGGACACGCTGGAGAAGGCCTTCGCCCGCGACAAGGGCGTTTCCCAGGACAGGGCACACGAGCTGGCCACCGAGTCGATCCCGTTCGGCCGCATCTGCCGGCCTGACGAGGTCTCCGCCCTGGTCACCTTCCTGGCTTCACCACGCGCCAGCTTCATCAACGGCGCGCACATCCCGGTCGATGGTGCTCAGCGCAAGGCCATCATGGACCACTAGCGCCGAAGCATGTTCGGCCGACAAGCCAGTGCAGCCGCGCACATTTACCTCGACCCGTGGCCGCATTTCGGACATATGTCACCGGAAAATGGCTGAGTCGAAGTAAGACTGGCGACGATCAAGGAATCCGCGGCCGGGAACCGGTGTACGACTGGGGCGGGCGTCGGTAGGCGGCCTCGATCACCCAACACTTCACGTGTTTCAGTCATTTCGTGGGGTGATATGCCCGAATTGCGGTTACCGAACGCGTGAGAAGTCGAAATGATCTTGATTTAGGCGGGGCAGCGGGGTCAGCTTGCGGGCGGGCGGAGGATCTCCAGAACTCGCGGCCGCGCCGAGTGCGGGATGCGGATTGGGAGCCAGTCCCGGCCGTCGCCGTCGCGGCGGAGCGGGCCGATTCTGCTCTCCGGGGCTCTGGTGCCGTCCAGGGTCACGACCGCACTGGGGTCGGCGGCGGCGAGGTCCACGGTGACGTCCGCGGCGGCGGGCGGCAGCTCGACCGACAGCCGGGCGCCGTCAGCGGACAGCTGGCGGAACCGGCCGCGCAGGCCCGTGCGCAGCAGCGGCACGCCGTCACGCGACAGCGCGGTGGAGCCGGGCCCGAGTTCCACCGAGTACGGAAGACCGGCCACGTAGCCAGCGGCGGAGCGGCTGTCGTCGCCGGCGCAGCCGAAGCAGGTCCCATCCCACGGGTCGGTGCTGAACACCTCCAGGTCCGCGATCATCGGCAGCAGGCTGCCCCAGGTGTAGAACGGCTCGGCGTCCACGGAGTCGCCGCCGTCGCCGGTCTGCTGGCTGAAGTTCTCGTAGCAGCGCCGCTCGGCCCAGCCCCGGCGGAACATCTCCAGGCCGCGCGACGCGAGCCACGCCGCCTGCTCGTCGAACCGGTACCGGCGCAGCCCGAGATAGACCAGGTAGTTGAAGCAGGGCCAGACTCGCCCCCGCCAGTAGACGTTGTCGAGCGCGGCGGGATCGTCGTGCGGCGTCCCGGCCACCGGGTACGGCCCGCCGAACCGGCGCGGGTCGGCCAGCCAGCGCTGCACCATGGCCTCGGCCTGGTCCGGCGTCGCGATCCCGGCCAGCAGCGGGTAGAAGCTGGTGGGGGACAGGCTCCTGGTGAACTCCCCGTTCCACAGCCGCCCGGCGAACACCTCGCGCCCGCTGTCCCACAGCCGGGTCCGCACGGCTTCGGCGAGTTCCGCCGCGCGCCCGGCGAGACGGTCGTTCCCCGGCATCATGCGCGCGAGCAGGCTGCCCTCGTGCACCAGCAGGCTGTTCAGCCCGACGTCCTCGAGGTCCAGGGTGTGCGTGGACAGGTCGAACCGCGCGTCGTCGTGCACCGGCGAGTTGTCGTTGGCCGACTCGTCCATCGCCGCCTGCCGGGTGTGCACGAAGTGCCCGTCGCCCACCGGCGACGAGCCGTACTCGAGCAGCCCGTTCCCGTTGCCGTCCCGGGTGGCGAACCACCAGTCGAACGCCCCCGCCAGCACCTCCGCCGCCCGCGCGGCCGCGCCATCGTCCGGCGTCATGGCCTGAACCGACCAGCACGCCTGCGCACCGACCGGCGGGTGCGAGCGGTCCTCCCAGTCTGTGGTGGCCGCGCGCAGCGCGGTCAGGTTCCCGCGGGGCGTGCGCCCGGCCAGCACCGCGGCCACGTTGTCCCAGGCGAGCTGGCCCGCGCCGATGTGCGCCGCGAGGATCGAGTGCAGGAACCCGTCGATCTGCCAGACGCCGAAGCCGCCGAACTTGCGCGCGATCCAGGCCCTGGTCGCCACCGTGTAGACCTGCCGGTGGGCCGGGTCCCAGATCGTGTTCCAGCCGAGCACGTCGCGGATCGCCGCCCGGTTCCCCGATACGGCGGCCGGCGATACCGGCCCGCTGGCGTCCCGTTCCGGCCCTGCGTCTGCGAGCGCCCGCTGCAAACGGTCCTGCGCCGCCGCTGCGTCCGGGCCCGCGGCGGCGGCGAACACGGTCACGGGATCCGTGGCGGAAATGCGGAAGACCGCAAACCGCCCCCGCTCCGGTGCCGGGGGCCGGGCGTAGTAACTCTGCGACTCCATAAGAGTGCCCAGAACGCCGCGTTCCATGGTCAGCCGGGCATCGGCGGGCCGGTCCAGTGTGCCGAACGCCGCTGACGGCCCTTCTGACCCCCGGTCCAGGAGTGCCACCGGGGGCTGCAGGTACTCGCGTCCGGGCGGGGTGATCAGGCGGACCGCCGCGGGGTCGGCGGGCTCGTCGGTGCCGAACTCCAGCAGCAGCCAGAACCGCAGTCCCCACTCGGCCATGTCCGTGCAAGTGAGCCTGCCGGTCACGCAGCCGTCGCCGGCCGCGGCCAGCTCCAGCCGCACGGTCGACCCGGCGTGGGTCAGGTCCACCGCGATCTCGCCGCCGTCGACGTCGTGGGTGCCGAGCCGGTAGGCGGGGGACCAGGGAAAGTCGGTGAACGTGTTCGCGCTCGCGCTGTACGCGCCGACCCGCAGCACCGCGCCGCTGCCCAGGTGCACCGCGCAGGCCGGCCAGTCGGCGTCCCAAGTATTCCAGGTGTCCGGGCCGGCCGCGGTCATGCCCGCTTGGTCCCGGCCAGGCGGCTGAGCTCCTCTTCGACCGAGCCGAACGTGACCTGCGGCGCGAACCCGCCCATCAGGTTCAGCGCGGCTGCGTGCGCCTCGGGGGTGATCCCGGCGCAGGCGTCGGCGATGACCCGGACCTGCGCGCCGCCGTCCACCGCGTCCAGGACTGTGGCGATCACGCAGCAGTCGGTGCTGACACCGCAGACCGTGAGCTCGCGGCCCGGGCCGAGCATGGACTCGAGCTCCGGGCCCCACTTCGAGAACGTGGTCTTGTCGAGCGTGTCAAGGTCCTGGCTCGCCCACGGCAGGGCGAGGTCGGCGAGGTGGGCGGCCTCGGGCGCCAGCACCTGAGGCCAGGCGCGGTAGTAGCCGACCCAGCTTCCCTGCGGCGCCTCGGGGATCAGGAACCGGGTGAAGATCGTCCGTGGTCCGTACGCGCCGGCCAGCGAGTCGATGGGCTCGATGAGGTCCGCAAACCCCGGCACTTCCCACGGGCTGCCCGCCGCGAAGAACTCCTGCATGTCGATGATGGCAAGCAGTGGGGTGTTGGGTGGGCTCATCACGCCGCGACCGCTGCCTTCTCGGCGGCCCTGGCCTTGGCGAACTGCCCGGTGGCCAGGACGAGCACCGTGTAGACGAGAGCGCCGAGGATCAGCGCGATGATCACGCCGATGCTGCTGCCGCCGACCGCCCCGGTCCGGCCGCCGAGCAGGCCGAGCAGGTAGCCCACCCAGCTGAACACTGGGCTGGTAGAGGTCACCGTGCCGAGGCCGACAGCGCAGGCGATCACCAGCGCGGTCAGGCCGCACCAGTTGTAGGCGCCGCTGTCGACCCGGTACAGCCGGTTCTCGTCGTAGCCGGACTTCCAGCGCAGCAGCCCAAGGTCGGCGAGGAAGATCCCGGACCAGGCGGCGAGCAGGACGCCGAGCGTGATCAGGAAGCCCTCGAACGGCGCGAAGAACGTCTTGGCGATGAACAGCACGTAGATGTTCCCGGCGATCATCACGCAGGCGTCGATCGCCACGGTCTTATACCGCTCGGTGCGCAGGCCGAGGGTCAGCAGGTTCAGGCCGCCGGAGTAGACGTCGAGCACCGTGGCGGCGATCAGGCCGCCGACGGCGGTGATCAGGTAAGGGACCGCGAACCAGAGCGGCAGCGTGTCGGCGAACAGGCCGATCGGGTTGGCGGCCGACGCGATGCCCGGGTTGCTGGCGGCGAGGAAGATGCCGAAGATGCCGAGCAGGATCGGGGCGAGGCTGGCGCCGAACGTGGTCCAGCCCACGACCGAGGCCGACCTCACCTTCCGTGGCAGGTACCTGCTGTAGTCACCGGCGGCGTTCACCCAGCCGATGCCGAGCCCGGCCATGATCACGGTGGTTCCGCCGATGACGCCGCCCAGGAACGTCCCCGGGTGCAGCGAGGTCGCCGCGTGCAGGTTCACGTGCTTGGCCTCGAGGATGATGAACACCACGGTCAGCACCGCAAACGCGTAGGTGAACCAGATCTGCACCCGGGTGATCGTGGCGTGCCCGAGCAGCGCGAGCGTGATCGTCACGCCCGCCACGATCACGAACGCGACCGCGACCGTCGGATCGCCGGCCGGAGCGCCGAGCCGCTGCATGATGCTCTGCGCGGCGAGCACCGCCAGCGCGGTGAGCAGGATCTCCCAGCCGAGGAAGGAGACGTAGCTGATCAGCGTCGGCAGCCCGTTGCCGATCACGCCGAACGACGCCCGCGACACCACGAGCGTCGGCGCGTTGGCCCGCTTCCCGGCCAGGCTGATGAACCCGACGAGCAGGAACGACAGCACGGTGCCGACGATCATCACACTGATCGCCTGCGCAAGGTCGAGGCCGTAGAACGTGACCAGGAACGCGCCGTAGGTGATGTCGAGGATGCCGATGTTGGCCGCGCACCAGATCCAGAACAGCTCGATCGGCTTGCCGTGCCGCTCATCCTCGGCGATCGGGTTGATCCCGTTGGTCTCGATGCTCCACGGCCGGTCGGCCTCGGGGGCCTGCGCCGTGGTTCCGCCTGGGCTGGCTGCGTTCGTGTCCATGCTCTGGCCCTCCGGAGGGGATCCAAGATGGGAACGATTCCACCGCCCTTCCACCGCTGTGTCAAGATGCTGGGAACGTTCTCGTCTGGTCCTGAACGGAGGAGTGTGTAAACATTGCGAGTTATGGAGCCGGTCGCTGCGGAATCGTTCCCGCAACCCGTGCGGCTCCGTGACGTCGCCGCTGCGGCGGGTGTCTCCACCTCCACCGCGTCGCGGGTGCTCTCCGGCGCCAGCGGGGCGTCGTCGGCGACCTCGGCCGCGGTCCTGGCCGCGGCGCGGCGGCTGGACTACCGGCCCAACCTGATCGCCAGGGGACTGCGGGCGCGCAGTTCCGGCATGGCCGGCATCGTCGTTCCCGGCATCGGCAACCCGTTCTTCGCCGAGCTCGTCGAGGCGCTGGAGGCAGCGCTGCGCGACGCCGACCTCGACATGATCCTGGCGGACTCGCGCGGCGACCCGGCCGACGAGGCACGCCGGCTGGAGGCCCTGACCGACCGGCAGGTGGCCGGCCTGATCATGATCCCGGCCACGCATGACTCCAGTGCGGTGGCCATGCGGCGGGCGCACCGATCGGTGCCGATCGTCCAGATCGACCGGCAGGTCGACGGGTTCCCGGCCGACTACGTAGGCGTGGACAACGCGCTGGGGATCCGGCACGCGCTCGAGCACCTGGCCGGCCAGGGCTGCCGGAGCGTCGCGTTCGTGTCCGACGAGACGGCGAGCTCAACCGGCCGCAGCCGGCTCGACGCGTTCCGGCTGACGGTGCCGCGGGTGCCGGGGCTGGTCGTGGGCCCGGTGCTGCTCGGGTCGTTCACGATCGAGTTCGGCCGCAAGGCCGCACGGGAGCTGCTGAGCAGCCGGCCGCTGCCCGACGCCGTGCTGTGCGGATCCGACATCATCGCGCTCGGGGTGGTGCGCGAGCTGCACCACTGCGGCGTGGGCGTTCCGGACGCGGTCAAGGTCACCGGGTTCGACGGCATCCTGTTCTCCGAGCTGTGCGAGCCGCCGCTGACGACGGTGCGCCAGCCGGTGCAGACGATCGCGGCCGAGTCGGTCCGGCTGCTGCAGCTTCGGATGGACGGCGACGACGCGGCCGTGCGGCGCAGCGAGATCGCGCCGTCGCTGCTGGTCCGGCGGTCTTCGCTGGCGGGTGCCGGGTGAACGGGGCCCGGCGCCCCCGGCTGGCCGTGATTGGCAGCCTCAACGCCGACCTCACCCTGCTCGTCGAGCGGCTGCCCGGCCCGGGCGAGACCGTGCTGAGCTCGGCCCCCGGGACGGTCGGTTTCGGCGGCAAGGGCGGCAACCAGGCCGCCGCCGCTGCCGCGTTCGGCGCCGACGTCACGATGATCGCGCGGGTCGGCGACGACGACGTCGGCGAGCGGATCTGCGCCGACCTGCGCAGCCGCGGGGTGAACGTGTCACAGGTGCGCACCACGCCCGGCGCCCGCAGCGGCGGCGCAACGATCGCCGTCGACCCAGCCGGGGAGAACCTGATCCTCGTCGACCCCGGTGCCAACGGCGCCCTGGTTCCGGGCGACATCGACCCGGACGCCCTGGACGGGGCGGGCGCGGTGCTGCTGCAACTGGAGATCCCGCTGGCGACCGTGGCCGCGGCCGCGTCGAAGGCCAGCGCGCCGGTCGTGCTCAACCCCGCGCCGGCGGTGCCGCTCGGCCCGGATCTGCTGGCCGACGTTGACGTCCTGGTGCCGAACCGGACCGAGCTGGCGCTCCTGGCCGGGGCCGTACCCCCGTCCGGGCTGGCGGCAACCGCGGCGCTGGCGCGCAAGCTCCGCGACGGGCTCGACGTCGTGGTCACGCTGGGCGCGGACGGCGCGCTGGTCGTACCCGGGTCCGGCGGCCCGGCGACACACATAGGCTCCCCGGCGGTCAAGGCAGTGGACGCCACGGGAGCAGGGGACTGCTTCTGCGGCACGCTCGCTGTGCTGCTCGCCGAAGGCGTGACCCTGGCCGACGCGGCGCGGATCTCGGTCGCGGCCGCCGCGCTCTCGGTGACCGTTGCGGGCGCTCGCGGTCTGCTGCCCGGCCGCGAGCAGGCCGAGGCGCTGGCCGCCGGCCTGGCCGCCACGACCGTCCCGGGCTAGCTCGGCAGCTGCGCCGCGTGGTCGACGAAGCCGCGCTGCATGACGGCCGACATGCCGGTGTATCCGGATCACCGGCGCGGATGCGTGCACGCAGATTCGGCTCCACATCCCTTCCTGTCCGCTCGTCCATTACGGTTCCAGGATCTGCTCAGCTTCCCAGAAAGCCCCTTTTCCCGATTGCAATGTGCTGTCTGAGGGAATTTCCTGGAACGGGCGGACATGGAAGGGATCCGGCATGTGGCTGTGGATCTTGGTCGGCGTCGTGGTGATCGTCGGCATAGCCGTGGTTCTGCTGGTCCTGCGCTACATGGGGGTGCGCGGCTCCGTCGTCACCGGCGGCTGGATCGCCGAAGCGATCGACGCGTACACGAAGGGCATGGCGCTGCACGAGGCGATCAGCGCGGCCGTGCGGCCGGACGCGCTGGCGGCCCCGGACAGCGGAACCCGCTGGGCCGACATCCAGCGCCGCGCGGATGGCCTTGCCCAGGAACTGCACATGCTGCAGACCACGGCCGCGGACCCGGAGGACCGGGCGAGCGCCAAAGATGCGCACGGGGCGCTGCAGGCGCTTCGCTCCGCGCTCGACGACCTCGGCAACGCCCCGCGAGATGCCGAGCGGCTGGCGGCGGTCCGTGACCGCATGGCCGTGTTCGAGAAGTCGCTGCGGGCGCTGCGCGCGCCCAACCCGCACCTGTGGTGAGGCGCGAGGGCCGGGCCGGGGGGGCTAGCCTGGCTCGTCTCCGGCTGGCTGGCCGTGGCTGGCGCCGGGCTCTGCCTCGCGGGCGAGGAACCGGAGCCGCGCGGCCCGGGCATCCCACGCGTACACGACCGCGGTGCCCGCGATGAGATCGTGCAGCGCACGGTGCTCGCGCTGCACCAGGATGCCGGCGAAGCCGAGGCCGAACAGCAGGAAGCTGAGCGGGAACGCCAGCGTGCGCAGCACCGCGTTCCGCGGGCCAGCGGCCGTGCCGTCGGCCCGCACCACCCGCACGCCAAGTACGGCCATGCCGAACGTCTTGCCGCTCGCCGCCCACGAGTAGCCGAAGTACGCGAACTCCCAGGCGACGAACAAGATCGCGACGACGATGTTCTCCTTGCTCCAGGAGACGTCCCGGCCGGTCACGACGCTCGCCACGTAGGAGATGCCGGCCAGCGCGAGCGCGAACACGGCGGAGCTCGCCGTGACGTCGATCGCGTAGGCGAGGAACCGTGACACCGATCCCGCGTAGTGTCCCTGCGAGGTCACCGGCGGGACGGCCCGCCTTCCGGCGTTCACGGTCCGACCCGGCCGTTTAGCAGGGCTGGCGGCCCGGCCGGCGCGGGATGCTTGCGCCGCAGCCCGCGCTGCACCCAGCGGTCGATGAACTGATCAAGCCCGACCGCCTGGCTGCGTACCGCATCAAGCGCCTCGCTCACCGCGCCGCCGGAGGACCTGGCGATGACCGCGCCCACGTCGGTCTGCTCGACGAGCGCGTCCATGTCCACGCGCCGGACCAGGTCGTTGACGTCGACCCGGTCGAGCAGGGCGTCAACGTCGACGCGGTCGAGCACCTCGTTGACGTCCGCCCGTTCCAGCAGGGCGGGGACGTCAACGCGGTCCAGCAGCGCGTTCACGTCGACCCGCCCGACCAGCGCGTTCACATCGACGCGCTCCAGCAGCGCGTCAACGTCCAGGGCGGAAACGATAAGGTCGAGCACGCGCTCGGCGACGCGCTGCGCGAGCGCCTCGAACGGGTCGGTCATGCGTCGCCCGGCATAGCGCAGCCGGTCCAGTGGGTCCACGTGATTGAGTATCGCCGCGCCTGACCTGCATGAATCCTCCGCAGCGGGTAGACGGCTATGGCGAGGTGCCCCGCCGACCCGGGCCGGCGGGGCACGCTCTATGCGCCGGGCAGTCGCGGCCCGGGGGTGCGGACGGCTGCTCGGCGCGCAGTTCAATATCGGTGATGACTCTGACCGTCTGCTGAATGTTAAGGATAGAAATCCTCCAAATTTCCTGATCATGTAGTGACCAGCGCCATGGCCCCCGGCTGAGCTAGCTTTTCTCGTCAGGGTTGTTCCACCGCGTGGTCGGTTCATCGGAGATGGCATGGCAGACGAAACGGTCACGGGACGTGATCTCGGTCCCGAGATCATCGAGCTGAACTCGGTTCCGGGGTTTCTGGTGTTCGACCTGGCCGGCGCGCCGGTGTCGGCCGGCGGGACCCGGCTGGCGCCGGATGTCAGCGCGGCCGAGGTAGCGCTGCTGGCCCGGGCGATGACCTATAAGTACGCGGCATTCGAGGCGCAGATCGGCGGCGCCAAGGCGGGCGTGCGCGGCGACCCGGCCGACGCGGCGGACCGGGCCAGGCTGATGGCGCGGTTCTGCGCCGAGGTCCGCCCTATGACCGACGCGGGCCGGTTCCTGACCGGGCCGGACATGGGCACCACCGAGGAGGATTTCGCGCCGCTGCGCGAGCACCGCGCCGCGCCGGGCGCGATGGGCGCCGTGGTTGGCGGCGTGCCGTTCGAGGACTTGCTGACCGGGTACGGCGTCGCCGTCGCCGCCGACGCGGCGCTGCGCACCCGCTGGGGCTGGGGCTGGGAAGGCCGCGCGGTGGCGATCGAGGGATTCGGCAAGGTCGGCGGCGGGGTGGCGCGCGAGGTCATCCGCCGCGGCGGCCGGGTGGCCGCGGTGTCCACGCTAGCCGGGTGTATCGCGGACCCGCTGGGGGTCGACATTGGGCTGCTGCTGGCGCTGCGCAGCGCGCACGGCGATGCCTGTGTCGCCCATTACGGCCTGCCGGTCGCCGCGCCCGGGTACCTGTTCACCAGGGTGAACGCCGACGTCATTGTGCCCGGGACCCGGCCCGGCGTGATCACCGCGCAGACCGCCGCCGCGCTGCCGCAGAGCGTTCGCGTGATCGCCCCAGCGGCGAACGCGCCGTACACCGAGCAGGGTGCCCAGGTGCTGCGCAAGCGGGACATCCTCGCGCTGCCGGACTTTGTCTGCAACGCGGGCGCCGTGCTCGGCTACCGAGCGCCGGCCGACGCGACCCCGGAGCAGGTCCTGACGGCTGCCGGGGCCACGATCACCGAGGTCATCACCGCGCTAATGCCCCACGAGGGTGGCCCGCTCGCCGGCGGGCTGGCGCAAGCCCAGGGGTTCTTGCGCAGCTGGTGGGGCGAGCCGCAGGCCCCGCCGTTCGCCCCCGCGGCCTGACCGCCGGGTAGGGTGCTCAGACGTGTCAGAGCCAGACTTCCTGCGCGCCACCCGCAGCTCGTACGACGCCGTGGCCGCCGACTATGCCGAGCGTTTCCGTCACGAGCTCGTGCCCAGGCCGCTGGACCGGGCCATGCTGACCGCGTTCGCCGAATTCGTGCAGGCCGCGGCCGCCGGCCCGGTGGCCGACATCGGGTGCGGCACCGGCCGGGTAACCGCGCTGCTGGCCAGCCTGGGGCTGCCGGTGTCCGGTATCGACCTTTCGCCGCAGATGATCGCGACGGCCCGGCGGGAGCACCCCGGGCTGCGGTTCGAGGTGGGCTCCATGCTGGCGCTCGACCTGCCCGACGGTGCACTCGGCGGGGTTCTGGCCTGGTACTCCACCATCCACGTCCCCGACGACCGGCTGCCCGATGCGTTCGCCGAGTTCCGCAGGGTGCTGGCGCCGGGCGGCTACGTGCTGCTCGGATTTCAGGCCGGCGACGAGCCGCTGCACTTGACCGAGGCGCTCGGCCACCCGATCTCGCTCGACTTCCACCACCGGCAGCCCGATCAGGTGGCCGCGCTGCTGGGTAAGGCCGGGCTGGATGTGTGCGCCCGGGTGCTGCGCGAGCCCGACAACAACCCGGAGTTCCCCGAGCGGCACCAGCAGGCCTTCGTGCTGGCGCGTCGGCCTCAGCAGTAATCGCCCTCGCCGGTAAGGACCCCGCGGGACATCCTGGACCAAGCTTGCCGTGGCGCGCCGTGTGCGTGAGGAACCGCCGGACTGCCCGCGGGCTGGTTAGCACGTGGAGATCGGCGGCGGCTGCGTGGTCGGCGATCGCCTGCCGGATCAGCGGCAGGCTGCGTCTGCGGTAGCCGAGCAGCCAGCGCCAGAAATCCCCGCGCTCCCGCGACCGGCGCACCGCACGCCAGGCGCAGCGCACGAGCGAGAAGTCGAGGAGGATGACTGTGTCCGCCGCCGCGAGCCGGGCGCCCAGGGCGGTGTCGTAGGGGCCGAGGTCCCCGTCCATGATCCATGTCTCCCGCCGCGCGAGTTCGCTCTGCGTGCGCTCCCATTCAGCGGGAGGCGTCGCGTAAAGGCCCGGTTTCCAGAACTGCTTGTCCAGCTCGATGACGGGCAGTCCGGTGATCTGCCCCAGGCGCGCCGCGAGCACCGACTTGCCGGCGGCGCCGCGGCCCAGGATGACCACGCGCTTCACAGCGAGAGTTCGTACTTCCGGTACCAGTAGATCTCGTCCGTGAAACCGATCCGCCGGTACAGCGCAGCGGGCGCGTCGCCGTCGGTGGCGTTGATGATCAGAGAGCGGCAGCCGTCGGCCACGCCCGCGTCCACCCAGTGCGCGAGCATCGCCTGGGCGATGCCGCGGTGCCGGAACGGCACCCGGGTGCCGAGGTTGAACACGAGCTGATCGTGCCCGCGGTAGTAGGCGAGGACCGCGACGCGCTCGGCGCCGAGCAGGCCGAGCTGGCACTCGGCCAGCTCCAGTTCGTCCCGGCGGACCGCGACCTCCTCGGCCAGCCGCTCAGGCGACGGGGCTGACTCGGTGTCGCCGAAGGACTGCAGCTTCACCGTTGCCCATTCGGCGAGGCCGGCCTCGTCCACGCTCTGGACCACCAGCCCTCCGGGGTCGGTCCGGCCGGTCATCGGGCCGACCAGGGCCAGGTGCGTCGTTGCGTCGCCGGGCCGGCAGCCGGCGCTGCGGAGCGCCCCGTCCAGCCGGGCCGCCCGCTCCCTGTCATCCACCCAGATCGTCAGCGTGCCCGCGCCGCCGGCCGCCGCATCGGCGAGAGCAGCCGAGACCTGGCCCGGCTCGCCGACCCTGAGAATGACGCGCCCCTGGCCGGATCCCAAGTCGCTTTGGTACCCGTACCAGCGGTTACTGACCTCGTAGCCGATCTCGGGTGCCGACGCCGTGAACCAGCCGCTTACCTCGCGGGCCACCGCGTCGTGTTCTGGGTGGGCGGCCGGCCGCCAGATGGATTGCCCGGCGCTCGCTTCCTCACCCACGGCTCCATACTGGCACGCGCTGCGGGCAGCCGCGCCGGTCAGGAGCGGGAAGCGACTGCGGTGATGCTCCAAAGGGAGGTGGTGCCGTCCTGGTTAGCGGTTGCTAGGATCTTGCCGTCCGGGCTGAACGCGACCGACGAAACGCTGCTGTTGGGGCCGGGGGTGGGCAGGGTCGCGATGCGGCGGCCGGTGGCTACGTCCCAGAGGTAAGCGCTTCCGTTCTGGTCGCCTGTGGCGAGGAGCTTGCCGTTCCGGCTGAACGCGACCGACGACACGCCGTTGTTGGAGCCGGGGGTGGTCAGGGTGGAGATGCGGCTGTGATCGGCAACGCTCCACAGATAGGCGCTGCCGTCCAAGTCGGCGGTCGCCAGGATCTTCCCATTCGGGCTGAAAGCGACTCCGTACATCGCGTAGCTGCTGGGGCCGCTCAGAGTGACGATGCGGTTTTGTGTGGCGACGTCCCACAGGTAGGTGCTGCCATCAACGTCGGCGGTCGCCACGGTCTGGCCGTTCGGGCTGAACGCGACGCCGTACACCGAGTTGTTGGCGCCGGGGGTGGTCAGGGCGATGGGGCTGCCTCCCCGTTCCCACAGGTAGGCGCTGCCGTCATAGTCGCCGGTGGCGAGCGTCTTGCCGCGAGGGCTGTACGCGACCGACTCCACAGCTTCGAAGCCAGGGCCAGTCTGGGTTGCCGTGAGGTGCCGGGTCAGGACGTTCCACATGTAGACGCTGCCATCCAGGTCGCCTGTCGCCAGAACCCTGCCGTCCGGGCTGAACGCGGCTGACGCCACGCCGTCGCTCCCAGGGTCGGGAAGGGAGGCGGCGCGGCTGCGCGCGGCGACGTTCCACAAGTAAATGCGGCCATTATGGTCCGCGGTGACAAGCACCGTGCCACTCGGGCTGAACGTGACCCCGTCCACGCCGAGGCTGCCGGGATCGGGGAGGGTGGCGATGTGCCGCACCCTGATGTTCTGATCTGCGGCTCCGCCGGGCTGCGTGGCCGACGGGTGGTGCCCGAAGCTCCCATGCGTGGCCGCGGCGACGGCGCCCACGGCGGCCAGCACGACAACCGCCAGCGCGGCCAGGCCGATGCGTCGGCGGCGCGAACGGTCCGGCTGGGCGCTCTCGCCGGAGGAGTGGCGGCCGCGGCGGGGGTCGGTGGGCCGGCCGGCGAGATCCGCGCCGACCGGCGTGTCCGCCGGCACGGCCGCCGTGGTCTGCGGCGTGATGTCCCGGCCGGCAACCTTCATCTGGGCGCGCGGGCCGCTGGAGGTCGCCGCCACATATGGCGCCAGGCCGAGCGCCGCCCGCAGCTCGTCGATGAACTCCAGACAGCTCTCGTACCTGTGGTGCGGCTCCTTTGCCAGCGCTCTGGCCATGATGCGGTCCACCCCACCCGGGAGGTCGGGCCGCCTCATGGCCAGCGAGGGCGCCGGCTCGGACAGGTGCGCCCAGAGCACGGCCATGGGCTCCGGGCGCGCATACGGCGCCGCGCCGGTCAGGGCCTCGAATGCCACGCAGGCGAGTGCGTACTGATCGGCCTTCCCGTTCACCGGCCGGCCGTTGATCTGCTCCGGGGCCGCGTACTCCGCGGTACCCATGAACTGGCCCGAGCCGGTCAGCCCGGCCGCCGCGGCGGCGCGTTTGCTCAGCCCGAAATCTGACAGGTACACGTGCTCCGGGCGCCCCGGACGGGCATCCACTAGCACGTTTGCCGGCTTCACGTCGCGGTGCACCAGCCCGGCGCTGTGAGCGGCATCCAGCGCCGAGGCGACTGGTGACAGTAAGGCGGCGGCCCGGTCGGCCGGCAGCGGGCCCTCCCGGAGCATCACGGACCGCAGGTCGCCGCCGACGACCAGGCGCATCGCGATGAACAGCACTCCGCCGGATTCGCCGGCCTCGTAGACCGGGATGATGTGCGGGTCGTCCACCGCTGCAGCGGCGCGCGATTCCCGGATGAAGCGCTGCCGGAATGCGTCGTCAGCCGCGAGCCCTGGTGCCAGGATCTTCAGCGCCACCATGCGGCTCAGCCGCTCGTCCCTGGCGCGGAACACCACCGCCATTCCGCCCGCGCCGATCTGGCTCTCCAGCAGGTACCCCGCCACCCGTGAGCCCGGAGCAAGCATCCGCAGCAGCCCATCGGCGTGCCTGGAGGAGTCGTCAGTCATCGCACCTCCCTCCCCCAGGCGCTGGACATCATACTTATATGTCCATTTCACAACCGATCCTGGCATGAAATCCCACGCATGGCTCAGAAGGTGAGAACGATTCGGCCACGATGTGGCCCAGCGGAGAAGTCCAGGTAGGCGGCTTGAGCCTCGGAAACGTCGAACTGGCGGGCAACCGGGGTGTGCAGACGGCCGTCCGAGGCCTTGTGCACGAGCGCGGGAAGCCCGACCGGATCCATCCGCGCGTAGACCCGGGTGACGGTGATGCCCCGCTCGGTGTCCGGCACGACGGTGACGCTGGCGTACCTGCCGCCATCCCTGATCGCGCCGAGGGCGGGCGCGCCGATGCCCGCGGTGTCCAGCAGCGCGTCGACGCCCCCGGGAATCACCTCGCGGACGGCCGCGCCGGCGCCGCCGCCGCCGCCCGGGGTTATCGCGTGGGCTGCGCCCCGCGCCAGCACGTCCGGCCGGTCGCGCTCATAGACGATCGCGGCCACCTCGAGGCCCTTCGCGACCGCGAGGTCGAGGGCGAAACCGCCGACCGCCCCGGCGGCACCGGTGACGGCGAGCGTCTCCCCGGGCGCCAGATGCAGCTCATCGATGCCACGCCACGCCGTCAGACCGTTCAGGCCGATGGTGGTGAGCTGGGTGGCTGCCAGGCCCTCCGGGGCGACGGTGACGTCCGTGGCGGGCAGCGCGACCATCGAGGCCTGGGTCCCGTGGCCGGTCACGAACCACGCGCTGAAGCCGACCACGCGCTGGCCGACCAGGGACGCGTTGACGCCGTGGCCGACGGCGGTGACGCGGCCGGCGAGATCCCAGCCCGGCGTGTACGGCGGCTCGAGCCCGGGCGGGAAGCGCGACGCCATGGTGCCGCTGACGATCCCGGCGTCGGAGGGGTTGATGGTGGCGGCCTCGGTTGCGATCAGCACCTCGCCGCCGGCCGGCCGAGGGTCGTCCGCGTCGGCGACGACCAGGTTCTCGACGCCGAACTTGGGAACGCGCACCACGCGCAACAGATGGCTCCCCCCGATGCCGTGCCCGCCGGAATGTGACTGCGGGCGGGCGCAAGGCAAGCATATTGCGCGGAGCGCTCAGAACAGGGGACCGGCGATCGCGGCGTGGCAGGCCTGCCGCGGCCGCCCGTCGGTATGCTCGCCGGGTGGGCCGGATCTCGATCGTGGGTGTGCCGAGCAGCGCCGCCAGCTACGCGGCTGGCCAGGACCTGGCGCCCGCTGCGCTGCGCTCGGCTGGCCTGGCCGCGCGGCTCGTCGCTGCGGGCCTCGAGGTGCGTGACGAGGGGGACCTGCCGCATCAGGTGTGGAAACCCGACCGGGTGCACCCGCTGGCTCAGAACGTCGACGAGGCGACCGCGTCGCTGCAGGAGCTGGCCGGCCGGCTCGGGCCGTTGCTCGCGCAGGGCGACTTTGCCTTGGTGCTCGGCGGCAACTGCACCATCGCGCTCGGGATCATGGCCGCGTTGCGGCGCCTCGAGGCAGGTGCCCCTGGGCTGCTGTATCTCGACCGCCACTATGACCTGAACACCCCGGACAGCACGATGGACGGCGCCCTGGACTGGATGGGCCTCGCGCATGCGCTGGCCTTGCCGGGGTGCGCGGACACCCTGGCCGACGCGTTCGGGCCCCGGCCGCTGCTCGAGCCGCACCAGGTGGCGTGGCTCGGGGTGGACCCGCAGCCGGCCACGGAGTGGGAGCGCGAGCAGGCTGCCCGGCTCGGCCTGTACGTGGCCACCAGCCAGGCGCTGGCCGCTGACCCGGCGGGTGCCGCCACGGCCGCGCTCGACTACCTCCCGGCCGGCCCGCTCGCGGTCCACATCGACGTAGACGTCCTGGACTTCATCGATGCCCCGCTCGCGGAGAACACCGACTGCCGCAACACCGGGCCCACCCTCGGCCAAGCCGAAGAGGCGCTCGCGGCGGCCGCGCGAGATCCACGGGTGCGGACGCTGTCGATCGGCGAGCTCAACCCGACTCGCTGCGCAGGCGATCCGGACGCGCTTCCGCGCTTTATCGACACCATCGCGCGGGTTCTCGCCGCCCGACCATGATCAACGGAAGACTGCTGTCGCTCTAGCGACAGCGATGGTGCCATCGACACTAATCGCGCAGCGCGCTGCGCGCGCCGTCGCTCTGCACGCGTCAGGCGGCGGAGCGCTCACTGAGCGGGCGGCGGCGCAGTTCCGTCTTCTGGATCGCCGGCGGCACGTATGCCTGGTCGAGGGCGCCGATGTCGGTTCCGGGCGGGACGATCTCATCGATCCGGTCGAGGACATCGTCGGAAAGGACGACGTCCACCCCCGCGAGAAGGCCGTCGAGCTGCTGCATGGTGCGGGCGCCGAGCAGCGCGCACGTGACACCCGGGTGCGAGATCGCGAACGCCATCGCGAGGTGCGGCATCGGCAGACCCGCTTCTTCGGCGAGCGGGATCAGCCGCTCCACCGCGTCCAGGCGCCGCTCATCGCTGAACGCCGTGAAGATCTTCGCGCGGATGACATCGTTGTCCTGTCCGCGGCGGACCCGGCCGGTGAGCATGCCCTGACCGAGCGGTCCCCAGGCAAGAATGCCCATGCCGCAGCGCTGCGCGACCGGAAGCACCTCACGCTCGATGCTGCGGTTCAGGATCGAGTACGGCGGCTGCTCGGTACGGAACCGCTCCAGGCCGTGCCGTTCCGCCGCCCAGTGCGCCTCCACCAGGTTCGATGCCGGCATCGTCGAGGTTCCGGCCACGCGGATCTTGCCGCTGCGGATGAGGTCTGTCATCGCGGACAGCGTTTCCTCGATTGCCGTGTCGGGATCGGGGCGCTGGATCTGGTACACGTCGATGTGGTCGGTCTGGAGGCGGCGCAGCGAGTTCTCGACTGCCGTCATGATCCACCGCCGGGAGGCACCCTGCTGGTTCGGGTCGGTGCCCATGGGACGGCTGACCTTCGTCGTAAGGACCACGTTGTCACGGCGGCCCTTGAGTGCCCGCCCGACAACCTCCTCCGAGTCTCCGTACGCATCGGCGGTGTCGACGAGGTTGATGCCTGCGTCGAGCGCCTTGTGGATGATCCGGATCGAGTCATCGGGGTCGGGGTTGCCGACCTGAGTGGCGAACATGAGCGCGCCGAGCGCGTAAGGGCTGACCTTGATGCCTGTCCGGCCAAGGTTTCGGTACCGCATGAAGCTTCTCCAGCCTGTGCGCCTCGCGCCGGTCATGATCGACGGAAGATCGCCGTCGCGACGGTCATGATCGACGGAAGATCGCTGTCGCTACAGCGACAGCGATGGTCCCATCCACACTAATGGCGAGCGGTGCCCCACGCCGATGCACTAATCCGCAGCGCTGTCCGCGCCCGATCCGCACTAATCCGGAGCGCTGTCCGCGCCGATCTGCGCCGCCAGCAGCGCCGCAACCGCGGCCTCGGCCTTGGCGGGGACCGGCAGCGCCGCGGGCAGCACGGGAATCGCCGGCAGCTGCCCGTCGGCCTGGTAGCGGCTGATCAGCCGGGGATCGATGTAGGACGCGCGGGCCACCGTCGGGGTGTCGCCGAGCCACTCGGCCACGCCTCGTACGCTGGCGGCGATCACCCGGCTGCGGCCGCGCTCGGTGCCCGGCGGGTCGGCGTTCGCCAGCAGCAGCGCCATCAGCACGGTGGCGTTCCAGGTGCGGAACTCCTTGGCGGTGTAGTGCGCGCCGGCCCGCGCCGCGATGTACTCGCTCACGTCGTGCGAGCGCAGCGGGTGCCAGGTGCCGTCGCGCTCCCAGGCAAACAGCGCGTCCAGGCCGTTGTCGCTGCTGGCCAGCGCGCGCACGGTCGGCACCACCGCCGGGTCGCTGACCGTGATCTCCCGGCGCTTGCCCTCCTTCGCGATGTAGTCGAACCTGATGCCGCTGCGGGTGACGGTCACGTGCCGCTTCTCCAGCGTGGTCGCGCCGTAGTGGTGGTCCAGCTCGGCGTACCGCTCGCCGCCGATCCGGAACAGCCCCAGATCGATCAGCCGGACCACCCCGGAGGCGACGCGGTCCCGGTTCAGGTTCCGGCGCCGCAGGTCGTGCACGGTTGCCGACCGGAGCTCGGGCAGCGCACCGGCGAACATCAGCATGTGGTCGAACTTCTGGGCATCGCGCTGCTCGCGCCATAGCTGGTGGTAGCGGTACTGGGTCCGGCCCCTGCTGTCCACGCCGGTAGCCTGGATGTGGCCGAGCGGATCGGGCGAGATCCAGACGTTCGTCCAGGCCGGCGGGATCGCCAGGGCCTTGATTCGCAGCAGCGTCTCGGCATCGGTGACCGGCGCGCCCGAGGGGTCGTCGTACCGGAAGCGCGAACTGTCTCGCCGGCGGGAAATCCCCGGGCCGTGCGGGTCGCTGCGGGTCAGCCCGGGAACCGCGGCGTCCGGTCCCGGCGGCTGCGGCTGGGTGCTCATCAGCGGGCTAGCTGCTCAGGGCGTCGCGGCAGATCGTGAGCGCCTGTTTGATGTCGGCTCCGGTGATGCCGTGGTGGGTCACGAAGCGCACCCGGTCCGGGCCGCTCGCACCGCCGCGCAGGCCGAGCTTGGCGCACGCCGCCAGGAAGTCGGCCGAGCTCGTGCCCGTGAGCCGGAAGAACACGATGTTCGTCTGGACCCTGGTCAGGTCGCACTCGACCCCGTCCAGTTCGGCCAGCCCCTCGGCGAGCGTGCGGGCGTTCTCGTGGTCCTCGGCGAGGCGGTCGACCATCGTGTCCAGGGCCACCAGACCCGCCGCGGCCAGCACCCCGGCCTGGCGCCAGCCGCCGCCCAGCATCTTGCGCCACTTCCGCGCTTCGGCGATCTTGCCAGGCCCTGCACAGCAGGCTGCCGACCGGGCAGCTCAGCCCCTTGGACAGGCAGAACGTGGCCGTGTCCGCGACCTCGGCGACGTCCCGGGCGGTTGCTCCGGTGGCGATGGCCGCGTTGAAGATCCGGGCGCCGTCCATGTGCACGGCCACGCCGTGGGCGTGCGCGGTCTCGCCGGCCCGCCGCAGGTCCGCCAGCGGCCAGGCGAGCCCGCCGTGCCGGTTGTGCGTGTTCTCGATCACTACGGCCGCCGACAGCGGCTGGTGAACGTCGTTGCTGGGCCGCAGCACCGCCAGGATCTGCTCCGGTGCCAGCACGCCGCGCTCGGTCGGCACTTGCCGGACCTGGATTCCGCCGACCACCGCCGCCCCCGCCGCCTCGTTCAGGAACAAGTGCGAGAAGGCTTCGGCGATGATCTCCTGCCCGGACCGGGCGCTGACCAGGACGCCGAGCAGGTTGCCCATGGTCCCGCTGGCCACGAACAGCGCGGCTTCCTTGCCCAGCCGCTCGGCGGCCGTCTCCTCCAGCAGCCGCACGGTGGGGTCGTCCCCGAACACGTCGTCGCCGAGCGGCGCGCTGGCCATGGCCTGCAGCATGGCCTCGGTGGGGAGGGTCACCGTGTCGGAACGCAGATCGATTTCGGTCACGTCAATGCCCCTCTGTGCTGGTTCGGCCCACGGTTCCATCCTTTCACCTGGCCGAAGAGTGCCAGAATCGCTGTCGGTCCGTCGTCCAGCCGCCAGGGGAGGAGCCCGTGACCGCTCCGTTCGCCCGAGCGCTGCTGGGCTGGAAGCAGAGCAGCAAGAACAAGCTGGGCTGGGCCCTGGTGCCGAACTTCACGGACGTCGACAACGCCGAGTCCATGCGGATCGGGGCCGGGATCCTCGACTTCCTGGGCGTCGCCAGGGGAGTGGCCTCCGCCGTTCCGAAGGACCCGGGCGGGCCACTGGAGCTCGCGGTCCGTGACCACCTCGCCGATCACCTTCCCCGCGCGCACGCGGACCGGGCCTGGCTGGTCGCCCGCGGGGCGATCATCACCCAGTTCGACCAGTACGCCCACCTCAGCAAAGTCGCCGAGCTGGTGCGTGCCAACCCGGAGCTGCGCATCACCGTGGGCATGGACTACCTGATCAAGCCGGACGTGACCGTCGCGCTCGGGGAGGTGAAGACGGCGTCGGGCCTGCCGCCGCTGCACGCGGCGATCTCGTGCAAGTGGACGATCCGGTCCGACCGGGTGCAGAACATCCGGCACGAGTGCCTGCAGATGATCCGCCACCGCCGGGGCCGGCAGCCGCACCTGGTGACCGTGACCGCCGAGCCGCTGCCGAGCCGGCTGGCCTCGATCGCGCGGGGGACCGGCGAGGTGGACGCTGTGTACCACGTCGCCTTCGACGCGGTCAACGCGAGCGTGACCGAGAACGCCAACGCCGAGCAGCAGGAGGCCTGGCGGGAGGTCGTGGGCCAGCGGCGCCTGCTCAGCTACGAGTTCCTGGCCGGGACGCTGGCGTCATGGTGACCGGGTTGCGGCGTGGGACACGTGGATTGTCGGTGCCCGCGGGCACAATCGAACAGATGCGAGTGCTGGAGGAACCGTGGGCGAGCTGACCTGCCTGGAGATCTGCGCTGGTGCCGGCGGTCAGTCCCTGGGCCTGGAGCAGGCCGGGTTCGGCCACGAGGCGGCGGTCGAGCTTGACCACGACGCCTGCGAGACGCTCCGGATCAACCGCGGCTCCGAGTGGAAGATCATCGAGGACGACGTCCACAACCTGGACGGGCGCGCCTTCACCGGCATCGACCTGCTCTCCGGCGGCGTGCCCTGCCCGCCGTTCTCCATCGCCGGGAAGCGGCTCGGCCAGGAGGACGACCGGGACCTGTTTCCGCAGGCGCTCCGGCTGATCGGGGAAACCGGCCCTCGCGCGGTACTGCTGGAGAACGTCAAGGGCCTGGCAACCCACCGCTTCGACGGCTACCGGGCCCAGGTGCTCGAGCGCCTGCACGCGCTCGGCTACCAGACCTGGTGGGACGTTGTGCAGGCCAGCGAGCACGAGGTTCCGCAGCTTCGGCCCCGGTTCGTGCTCGTGGCCATGCTGGACCCCTGGGCGGGCCGGTTCCGGTGGCCGCAGCCGTCGGTGACCCCGCCGCCGACCGTCGGCGAGACGCTGCACGACCTGATGAGCGCGGGCGGCTGGCCGGGAGCGGACGGCTGGCGGGACCGGGCCCGGGGCATCGCGCCGACGATCGTCGGCGGCAGCAAGAAGCACGGCGGCCCGGACCTGGGCCCGACCCGGGCGCGCGAGGCGTGGAAGCTGCTCGGGGTCGACGGCATCGGTGTCGCCAACGAGCCGCCTGGGCCCGAGATCCCCGTGGACGCGCTGCCCAAGCTGACTACCCGGATGGTCGCCCGGATCCAGGGCTTCCCGGACGCGTGGACGTTCTCGGGCCGCAAGACGGCCGCCTACCGGCAGGTCGGCAACGCCTTCCCGCCACCGGTGGCCAGGGCCGTGGGCACGGCCATTCGCGACGCGCTGACCACGGCAGCGGCCGTCCCGCAGGCGACGGACCTCGGCCACCACGCCAGCCTCGCCGCTAGCTGACCCTTTCGCCCCCGGCTGCGGCGGCGCTGGCCACGAGTCAGCCGGATCATCCCCGCCTCAGGCGCAACTGCCAACTCTTCTTCAAATATCGGTCAGCTGACCGATGTCTTGGCGTGCAACTTGCATGAATATTTTCCTGCAATTGCCGTCAGCGGTACGGCACGGTCGGTCGGCTCCCCGGTGGCCGCCTGGCTTCGGCATGCATGGCGCAGGACGACACAGATGGACGACGTATACATCGAGGACTTCGGGTGGAGTGACCCTTTGACAACGGCATGGTTCGACGAGCAGCGCAGGCTGAGCCCGGATGAGCTGCAGAGCGTGACGTTCCCGATGTCGGGGCTGGGACGGCACGGCTACGAGGAGGCGGCGGTCAAGCGGTTCCTGCGCAAGGTCCACGCGGAGTTCGTGCAGCTGGTCAACGAGCGGGCCTCGCTGTGGCAGGACGTGCAGCGGCTGCGCCAGCGCATTCTGGCCGGGGACCTCAACAGCGGCCCGCAGGCGGTGCTGTTCGGTGAGGTCGACCCGCACGCGCACGCGGTGCAGATCCTGTCGACCGCGCAGGTAAGCGCCGACCGGTACCTGGCCGACTCCCCGGCCGACAGCGGCCCGGTGACCGACGAGGCCAGGCGGCGCCGCGACGACATCATGCGCGAGGCGCAGCAGCACTCGGACATGATCCTGGAGAAGGCCCACACCAAGGCCCGCGAGGCCGCGGCTTCCGCCCTGAATGAGGCGCCGCCGCAGACCGACACCGCGCAGCGGGCGCTGCAGGCCGAGCTGGCCTATCTGCGCACCTACAGCAGCGTCTACCGGGCGAACCTGTCCGCTTACACCGACAGCGTGCTGTGCGGCATCGAGGAGTGGGAGCGCAAGGAGGCGGGCCGGCTCCAGACGCAGGAACCCGGCTCATTCCATGAACCGGCCCTCGGGCACGCCGATCAGCGGAGCATCGGCAACTGATGGCGGCGGATGGTGGTGCCCGGCAGGCACCGGGCCGCTCACGTCCCGGCTGGATAAACCGATGAGCTGGGCGGGTGCCGGATGGCGGTAGAGGTTCGGCGTCTGGTCCGCGGGGCACGCCCGGTCGTGCCGCTCTTCGCGGCGCATGTGCTGCAGAAGGCGCGCCAGCTCGGGGTGATTATCAGAGATCGTCACCCCGGACGCGGTGAACGAGTGCAGGACCGCCAGGTTGAGCTCGGTCATCGCCCTGTCCTTCCACCGCCTCCGGCCCGGGTCCATCGCCAGGCCCAGCTGCTGGGCGATCTGGCGAAGCTGGTCGTAGCGGCTGGCGTCGCCGAGGTCCCGGGAACCGATCTCGGCGCACACGTGCCAGCCGTTGAACGGCGCGGCCGGGTACCGCACGCCGCCGATGTCCAGGTACATGTCGCTGATCATCGGCACGGCGTACCAGCGCAGGCCGAGACCGGCGAACCAGGCGAGATCCGGATGCCTGATCATCACCTCGAGCACCGCGTCGGCGGGCAGCTCGTGCAGCGTGGCGAGGCCGCCGCCTTCCTCCACGATGAGCGGGAGAACGTCGAAGCGGCTCGCTGGCCGGCCGCCGGACCAGCCGAGATGACGGGCAAGGCGGGTGACATCCACGTTCGCCGGGTCCCCGACGACGGCGCCGTCCGCGGTCTCATGGCCGGCGTACCGCACCAGCTGGGAGTTGATGATGCGCGGGCCGGGCAGGTACGGCCGGTCCGGCGCGAACACGGTGATCATCGGGCGGATCTGGCCGCCGTTCGTCGCCTCACGCAGGTGCGCGGTGCACTCGGCCGTGATGGCCGGCGCCGAGGTGACCTCGCGGCGGTCGCGCACCTCCAGGCTGTGCCAGTACGGGCGGCCGATGCACCGGGTGCTGTTCCGCCACGCGGCACGGGCACCGAAGGCCAGCTCCTCCGGGGTATGCCAGTAGGTCCCGGTCTCCTCGATCTCGCGGTGGACACGCCAGAGCCGCTGGAAGGGCGGGCCCGCGTGATTCTCGGCGTGGAACAGCGTGATGAACTTCCGGGCGCTCGCGTACACGTCGTCAGCGGCGGATTCGCCGCCGCCCGCCAGGGGCCACGGCGGGGCACCGTGCTGGTTCAGCGCCACCGGGACCTCGCCAGGAAGCAGAGCACTTCGCGCTTTCTGGTCCCGCATGACATGGCGCCCTCCGGTGCTCGCTGGACCGGTTTCCTGGCAGAAACCACGGAACCAGGGTGCGCCGAATACCCGGACGCCTATATTGCAGATTCCTTGACGCCCGCATTGCAGCCCAGGTCAATGGGACAAGGCGGCGTTGCCCCGGGTCCGGATACCCGCCCGCGAGCGCTACGAAGTGCGGCGCCCGAACGCCGGGTCGGTGGCGTCCAGGCGTATCCGGGCGGCTTCGGCTTCCGGCACGCCGAGACGTTCGAAGATGTCAAGTGCCTGCCGGAAAACGATCCGGGCGGCGTGCGGTCCTTGCGTGCTGAGCGTCGTTTCCGCCATTCCCTCGAGGAGCTTGGCCTCTTCGTATGGGTCGCCGATCTCGCGCGCCAGCCGCAGAGCGGTGCTGTAATGCTGCTGCGCCTCGTCGTACCGGCCGGACCCGCGGTGCACGTCGGCTATCCCGCGCAGCGCCATCACCTGCTGGGACAGGTTCCCGATCTCCGCAGCGACCAGCCCGGCCCGCTCGTAGTGAACCAGCGCCTCGTAATAGCATCCTGCGCCCTGGAGAATGCCGCCGATGTCAATGAGCACGTCGGCTTCATAGGGAAGATCCCCAATGCTGCGGTATATGGCCAGCGCCCTCCGGTAGGTGGCAAGAGCCTCGTCGCGATCACCCTTATAATGGTGAACGCAGCCAATGCTCTGATACAGGATCGCCTGACTCTGGGCGGCGCCTATCTCAGTGAATATTTCCAGCGACTTCTGGTAGTTCTCGAGCGCGTCCCGGTGCTGGCCGGCGTACAGGTACATCTTTCCCAGGTTGTTGAGGCTCTTTGCCTCCCCGCGCCGGTCACCGACCTCGCGGTACAGGGCAAGCGCGTCAAGCATCTGCTCCATTGCGTCGGGGTAGCGCCCGAGGTGCCAGCAGGCAATCCCGGAATGGCCCAGCGATTCGGCCACGCCGTGGCGGTCTCCGGCCTCGTCGTACAGGGTCTGCGCTTCCTGGAAATAGGCGAAGGCCTCGCGGGAACGGGCCTCCCGCTGGTGCGCCAGGCCCATCTGGTCCAGGGCCTCGGCCTCGCCGCACCCGTCGCCCAGCGACCGGTAGATTGCCGCGGCATCCCCGGCCAGCCCGAGCGCGGCCGCGTGCTGGCCGATCTGCTGCTTCACGACGCTGAGCTCGAGCGATGCGTACGCGATCCGGGCCGGGTCGGCGATGTCGCGGCAGGCCTGCAGGGCGATCGTGTGGGCCTCGATCGCCTCGTGCAAGTACGCCCTGATCTCCACGAAGCCCGCGAGGACGTGAGTGAGATCGGCGCACTGCCGCTGCCACTCGTGCTCGGCCGCATGCCGCGCGGCCTCCAGGATGTTGCGCCACTCCGACTCCAGCCAGCCGGCGGCGGCCTCCGGCGAGCCGAGCGCCGGGCTGTCGAACGGGAAATTGGCGACCACCACCGGCATCCGGTGCCGGAAGGGATGAAGGACCTGATCAGCCTTGTCGGCCGAGTACAGGTAGTAGTCCAGGAGCCTGGCGACGGCCTTTCGGCGCTCGGCCGAAGGTTCATCGTGCGCCGCGCGCGCGGCCGCGAATCCGCGGATCAGGTCGTGGAAGCGGAACTGCCCGGCCCGGTCCTGCGCCAGCAGGTGATGATCAAGCATCGCGCGGCAGGCCTTCTCCGCCTCGGCGAGGCTGCAGCCGCCAAGCGCGGCGGCGGCGTGCAGGCTGACCAGGGAGCAGGGGCTCAGGCCCAGCAGCCGGAAGAACCGCTGATGGTCGGGGTCCAGCGCCCGGTACGACAGGTCGAAGGCCGACATGACCTCCGGGTTTGCGCCCCCGCCGTCCAGGCCGGGACCGGACTGGGACAGTTCGCCGGCCAGGTCCGAGAGCCGGAACGGGTAGCCCCGGGCCAGTCCGGCGGCGGTGAGCTGGATCGCGAGCGGGAGGCGGCCGAGGAGTTCGACGGCCGTGGCGGCCTCATCGTGGTTCCGGACGATGCTCGGGCTGGCGACCTGGGCGAACAGCGCGACCGCGTCGTCCGTGGGCAGTGCGTCGAGGTTGACCACGTGGGCACCCTCGAGGCCGGGGAGCCCGCGCCGGGCGGTGATCAGGATCAGGCATCCCCCCGCTTCGGGCAGGATCGGCCGGATCTGGTCACTCGTGGCGGCGTCGTCGAGTATCACCACGGCGCGGCGCCGGCTGAGTTCGGCACGCCACAGCGCGGCACGCTTGCCCATGGCGTCCGGAATCTGTGCTGCAGGCACGTTCAGCATCTGGAGCAGACGGTGCAGCGCCTCGGCCGAGCCGAGCGACGGGCTCCCGGGGTCGTGTGTGTGGAAGTTGAGGTAGAACATCCCGTCCGGGTACTGCGGGGCGATGGCGCGGGCGGCGTGCACGGCGAGCGTGGTCTTGCCCACGCCGGGCATGCCCTCGATGACCCTGACCTGGGGGGTGCCGCCGTGCTGGCCGGTCAGCTGCGCCAGTTCCCGGCCGCGTCCCACGAATTCCATCGTGTCGGGCGGAAGCGTGTCCGGTTCTGGCACCACGCCGGGTCGCCGGCTGGTGACGGAAAGCTCGGGGTCGCCGCGCAGAATCCGCAGGTGGAGGTCGGCCAGCGCCGGACCCGGTTCGGTTCCCTGTTCCTCGGTCAGGAGGCTGCGGGTTTCCCGGTAGAGGCCGAGTGCGTCGCCTTGCCTGCCGCTCCGGTACAGGGCTGTCATCTGGTGGGCGATGAAGGTCTCGTCCAGCGGGTACTGCGCCAGCAGGCCGCGCAGCTCGCCGATCAGGTCGGAGTGGCGGCCAAGTTCAAGTTCACACTCGACGCGCTCGAGGATGACCGCCCGGCGTTCTTCTTCCAGGCCGTCCCGCATCCGCGCCACCCAGTCGCCACGGATCCCGGCCAGCGCCTGACCATGCCAGAGCGCATCCGCCTCGCGGAGCAGGCGCGCCGCATGATCGTAGTCCCCGCTCTCAGCCAGGGCGCCCGCCTGCCGGCGCAGCCGGCGGAATTGATGCAGGTCAACCGCTTCGGAATCGACGTCAAGCACGTAGCCGTTGGCGCGGCCCGCTAGCCGGACGCTGTCCCCGACGGCCTGCCGGAGCGAGGCCCGGAGCCGGGCCACGTAGACGGAGAGAGTCTCGCGGGCCTTTGCCGGCGGATCGGTGTCCCACAACCGGTCGATGAGCGCGCCGGCGGGGACGATCGTGCGTGGCGTGAGCAGAAGGATCGCCAAGACGCTGCGCGCCTTGGCCGACCCCAGCTCATATGGCTGCCCGGCCGACCACAGCTCAGTCGGACCCAGGACCCGGAATTCCATGATCGCCCTGCATCGTTCACCGCCTGCGGCGCTTGTGCCCCGAAAGGGTTGTATAGCCATTCTGCCCTGCTGATACCCAGTTATAAAGCAGCTTTCACATAAACCCTGCGGAAAATGCGGAAGGCGTGAGCATTTAGTAAGGCAATTTTAATGGGCCTTTGTAATGCAACTTTCATTTCAGGTTGCACGGCAGGCGGCCGGGCCCCGCTGCCACTGCCCGTACCCTGCCGCAAGAGTGGCTGATGTGATGGCTTGGGCCGGTGGGGTGTCTGTGGCAATAGGAACGGTCGAGGCTCCTGGTAATAAAAAAGGATGCCGGGCGGCCACGCCGAGATTAGCTGATTCGTTCGGCGCGCGCGTCACCCTCTGTACGGAATCCGGGTTCCCGGCCGCCCGTTCATCGATGTGAATTTGCGAAGGCAATCCAACTCACGGTGGCCAATCGCTACGGTCCGTGCCTGCAAGTGCATTAGGCCCCGTGCTGGCCTCGAATTGCAGAAAAAATGGCTCTGATCACGCCGAATGCCATGCTCAGCGCGGGATAGTGGTGTAGTTTATGGATCTGAGAGGACCTGGCATTTACGACCTCAATGGAAGGACTTCTCGATGAGTAGTCACGAATCGTTACGGCGTCGGACCGCGGGGACCGGAAAGCCGGCAGGACGGCATCGCCGCGAGCCCGTCTCCGGAACGGCTCGGCGCAAAATCGTCCCAGCGCTCGTATTGGCAGGCGTGGGCGCTGCAACGGTAGCAGCTTCCGCTCATGGAATCGCCGTCCCCGTCGCCCATGTGGACGCGATACACGTCGCCAACGTCCCGTGGGTATATTAGCTCAATAAAGCGGTCATCCTCGCCACCTGATTCGAGCGGGCCGGGTCCATGATCATGGTGGTGACCTGTGGTTTCTCGCAGCGGCCTTGAGTGAGCGGCGCTTGCGAGACGGCTAGGCAGCGGGCGATGGTCGGGCGTCTCATCGCCCGCTGCCAAGCCAACCTAAGGGGACAGCTACTGCCCACCTTAGAGACGCGACCGGGAAACCATCACCGGTTTTGCGCGTGCTAATGTCGAACAACGCTCGGCCGACCGGTTCCTGCGATGTACGGAATGGGAGAATAGAGAACCTGATAATCCCGTCAACTTAATAGTCGAAACGCGTGGGCCGGCCTTTCCTGCTAGCCCGCGGTCTTTGCGTTTCCAGGTTAGCCGTGTGCTCGCAGAAGAGTCGTTGCGGGCGGTGGAAGCCTCGATTCAGCTCGCTATTTCGTGCCGTCGGCCTCGAGTGGCGGCAGCGCCCTTTGCTGGGTGAGCGATTTCCGGGCTAGCCTGGAACGCGTTGCGCCAGCGCGGGGTGGTCTACGACGTTGGGCGCTCCATGGGCGCGCATTCTCCCAGCTGGCGGCCTGATTACTCGCCCGCGCTGGTGCGCCGGGAGCTGGACAGAACCGCTGTTCCGGCGCTGGCCGGACCGGCTGACCTTCTGCGTCGGCAACGAGCTCACCCGCGGCCTCGGTACGCCGCGTCTACGGCGGCCCGGTCAGCTACTGCGCTCTCCAGTTCGAGCGCAAGGCGTCGCGCCGGGGCGCACGATCTGCCTTCGGCTGGTCGTCATCCGGGGAATGGGGTGGCGTTCTGCTGGCAGACGGTTCGTGGCGGGGGGAGGGCCCCGGTCAGCAGGTAGCGGATCTCGTCGTCCGTGGCGCAGGTGCTCGGGTTGGCGGCCTCGGTGTGCCCGTACCCGTCGACGGTCAGCAGCCGGGCGTGGGCTAGGTCCCGGGACATCGCGACCGAGTCCTGGTAGGGCAGGACCGGGTCGCCGGTGTTGCCGAGGACCAGCATGGTGCTGGCCGTGGGCCGGTTCCACGGACCTGCGTAGCGGTCCTGAGCTGCGGCGGCCGGCCAATCCGCGCACGCCTCCATGTTCCAGGCCCATTCGAGGCCGAGGGCGCCGGAGAGGGCGTAGGCCATGCGGGCGGCGGTCGCGTAGGCGCCCGGGTCGCGCGGGTTCGGGCTGTCCGAGCAGAGCATAGCGATCTGCTGGTCCTCGCCGGTGTAGACGGCCGGGGGCGCGGCCGCGGTGGTTGGGGGCGTGGCTGCGGTGGTTGGGGACGGGGCCGCTTGCGGGCGCGTCGCCAGGCTGACAGCGGCGCTGACCGGCGGGCTGGCCTGGGCACGCGCTGCCGGGCTCGCCGCCGTGGCCGGAGGGTCAGCGGCCGAGGCAGCCCATAGCTGCTGCATCAGGCTGGCGCCGGCCTGCCACTGGCTCACCGTGCCCAGCGGCACGGAGGCCACCGCGTCGGCGTAGGTATAGGTCTGCGGCGGGGTGCCGATGGTGACCGGGTGACGGCCGAGGCGGCGCAGCAGCGTCTC
>CAWHZU010000008.1:0-178536 GCA_963833885.1 uncultured Actinomycetota bacterium
CCTTGATCGTGGTAGATCTCCCGCTAATAGCGCGGGCTAGCTACCAGGATCACGGAAAGCCGGTTCTAGCTGACTTCGTTCAGCTTGCCGGTGGCTACGTCGAAGACGAAACCGCGGACGGCGTCGGTGTGCGGCACGAACGGGCTGGCCTTGATCCGGGCGATCGACTGCCGCACGTCGCCGTCCAGGTCGCCGAACGCCTCGGCCGCCCACGGCGGCTTGATGCCGGTGTCCGCCTGGATGGCCGCCTTGAAGTCGTCGTCGGTGAACGTCAGCATGCCGCAGTCGGTGTGATGGATCAGGATGATCTCGCGGGTGCCGAGCAGCCGCTGGCTGATCGCGAGGGAGCGGATCTCGTCGTCGGTGACCACCCCGCCCGCGTTGCGGATCACGTGCGCCTCGCCCTCGGCGAGCCCCAGGATCGCGTACACGTTGAGGCGGGCGTCCATGCAGGCGATCACGGCCAGGCCGCGGGCTGGCGGCAGCGGCAGCGGGCCACTGAACGTCTCGGCGTAACGCTGGTTATTGGCAAGCAGCTCATCGGTTGCGGACATGCTCTGGTCCTCCCCTTCGTGTTCGCGCTCTACCCTCGTCGTCACCGGCTGGGGCCAGCGGCCGCCGCCGTCGCGTTCCGCGCAGCCGCCGCCGTCCCGTTCCACATGCCGGCTGCGTCGCAGGGAGGCCGTGGTCGCAGCGTTAAATCTAACTATTTAGATCGACTTAATCAACATTTTTCGCTCGGACGTTCTGGCCGAAGCTTGAGACTGCGCTGAGCGAAACGAGATACTGACCGGGGAATGAGCTTCCTGCCGGCATCGCGGTGCCGTGGTTAGTTGGATCATCGGGGGGCGGCACCGCGGCCGGTTCAGTTCGGGGGACGGGGCTATGAATCGATCGGCTGTGCGTGAGCTCGTGGCGCCAGATGTCAGTGTGGCCCCAGGTGAGGTCTTAGTCCCGACCGAGGTCGGCGACGCGGTGCACGGCCCGCTGCCGAGCCCGGCCGCCCAGCTGGTGGCCGGAACACTGCTGCGCAAGGGCAAGCACGTCAGCCATGGACCCGTCGGGCACTGCGCTGACCCGGGCGGTGACGACGGCGGCGCCGTGCTGTTCGTCGCGACCTGCCAGCAGCGGGATGGCTCGACGGCCGCCGTCGCCGCGGCGGCCAGCCCGGCCGACCGGGTCGCGGTGGCGGCGGCCCGCTCCGCCGTGGATGAGTGGTCGGCCGTGCTCGGCACCCGCAGGCTGCTGACCGGCGCGAGCCCGTGGTGCGCCGGGGCGGCGCAGGCGCTCGCCGACGCGCGGCATGCCGTGGCCGACCACGGCACAGTGCACGTCTACGGTGAGCTGGCCGGCGGCCCGGACGCGCTAGCCGAACTCGCCGGGCAGGGAGCGCTGTTCGTCAGGTCGCTCGACGAGGTCCCGGACGGCACCACCGTTTTCTTTCCGGCCCACGGCGTCCCGGCCGAGGTGCGCGCCGCGGCGGCGGCCCGCGGGCTCGAGGTCATCGACGCGACGTGCCCGCTGGTCCGGCACGCGCACGCCGAGGCGAGGAAGTTCGCCGAACGCGGCGACGACGTGCTGGTGATCGGCCAGCCCGGCCACGTGGCTGTCGCGGGCATCATCGGTCAGGCACCGGGCGTGGCCACGCTGGTTTCCAGCCCGGGAAGCACGGCGGCGCTGCGCGTGACGGACTCGCGGCGGGTCTCGTACCTGTTGCAGCCCGGCATCCCGGTGGAGGACTCGGCGCCCGTGATCGCGGCGCTTCGGTCGCGATTCCCGGCGCTGCGCGGCCCGCATCCGGACGGGTTCTGCTACGCCGCGTCCGACCGGGCGGAGACCGTGCGCGTGATCGCGTCGGCGTCGGACGCGGTGCTCGTGCTCGGTGCGCCGGACGAGCCGGACAGCCGGCGGATCTCCGCGCTCGCCCGCGACTGCGGTGCGCACACGCACGTCGTCTCCTCCGTCTGTGACATCCTCCCGTCGATGCTGGCCGGGGCGAGCGCCATCGGGCTCGCGGAATCGAAGTCGGCGAGCCCGGGGCTGGCCGCGCAGGTGACCGACGCCCTGTCCGGACTCGGCCCGCTGAGCGTGACCAGCCGCCGGGTCAGCACCGAGGTAGTCGGCGCACCATCCCGGCGGTCCTGACCGCCCGTCGGCCCCAGGCAGCGGCCTATTGTGGCAGCGGGCACCCGCCGAGCCACCGGAGGCACGCATGCTCTTCCCGACTTCGCTCGTTGGCAGCTATCCCCAGCCGGACTGGCTGATCGACCGGGAGAAGCTCGCCGGGAGGTTCCCGCCCCGGGTCAGGGCCCTCGAGCTGTGGCGAGTGGATCCGGCCTACCTGGAGGAGGCGCAGCAGGACGCCACCCTGCTCGCGATCAAGGCACAGGAGGACGCGGGCCTTGACGTCATCACCGACGGCGAGATCCGCCGGGAGAGCTACTCCAACCGGTTCGCGACCGCGCTCGACGGCGTGGACATCGACAACCCGGGCACGGCGCTGGACCGCAGCGGGCACCCGAACCCGGTGCCAAGGATCGTCGGGCCGATCCGCCGGCGCCATCCGGTCCAGGTCGACGACCTCAAGTTCCTGCGCGCGCACACCGACCGGACGCTCAAGGTGACCGTGCCGGGCCCGTTCACGATGTCCCAGCAGGCTCAGAACGACTACTACCGGAGCCGGGAGGAGGCGGCGTTCGGCTACGCCGAGGCGGTCAACGAGGAGGTCAAGGACCTGTTCGCGGCCGGGGCGGACATCGTGCAGCTCGACGAGCCCTACCTGCAGGCCCGCGCGGACGAGGCACGCGGCTACGGCGTGCCGGCGGTGAACCGGGCGCTCGAGGGCGTGACCGGCACCACCGCCGTCCACCTCTGCTTCGGGTACGCCGCGATCATCCATGACCGGCCGTCCGGCTACTCGTTCCTGCCCGAACTCGCAGCGAGCACCGCGGACCAGATATCGATCGAGACCGCGCAGTCGGGGCTCGACTGCTCCGTGCTCGCAGCGCTGGACGGCAAGACGATCATCCTGGGCGTGCTCAACCTGAACGACGACTCGGTGGAGACGCCGGACCAGGTCGCCGAGCGGGCCCGCCGGGCGCTGCCGTACGTGCCCGCCGAGCGCCTGGTGCTCGCCCCGGACTGCGGGATGAAGTACCTGCCGCGGGAGTCGGCGTCCGGCAAGCTCCGCGCGCTCGCGTCGGCCGCCGGGGCGCTCCGCGCGGAACTGGGCGCCTAGCGCGCACCCCGCCGGCCATCGATGTACCAAAGGGTTCGATCTTGCGAGCCCAGAGGTACATCGATGAGCGCGGCCGACCCTGGGCGGCGGGACTAGGCTGCGTCGCATGACCGACGTCACCGATTTCGCCGCTCTGGTGCGGCGCGATCGCGGCCTCTGCGTGGTATCCACGCTGCGGGCCGCCGGAACGATCCAGTCCACGGTGATAAACGCCGGGGTGCTCGACCACCCGGTGCTCGGCGGGCCCGTGGTCGGCTTCACCACCCGGGGCACCGCGGCCAAGCTGGTCAACCTGCGGGCCAGGCCCCGGGCCACGATCGTGGTCAGGGCCGGCTGGGAGTGGGTCGCGGTCGAGGGGCCGACCGAGATCGCGGGCCCGGACGACCCGCTGCCCGGCTTCGACCCGGCCGGGCTGCCGGAGCTGCTGCGCGAGGTGTTCAGGGCGGCGGGCGGGACCCACGACGACTGGCTCACCTACGACCGGGTGATGGCCGAGGAACGCCGCGCCGCCGTGCTGATCTCCCCGGAACGCGTCTACCCGAACGCCTAGCGCTGCGCGGGCGGGCGGTAGGCGCGGACAAACGCGGCGACGCCGCCGGTGATGATTCGCTCGACCTCGGCGTCGCTTATCGGGACGATGCCGAACGTCGTCCGGGCGTTGATCTGGTTGACCGTCAGCGCCACCAGGTGCTCGGCCGCCTCGGTCGGGTCGGTGATCGCGAGGCGGCCCTGCCCGGCCAGCCGGGCCAGAAAGGCAGCAACGTTGCCGTGCATGGTGGACGAGGGCTGTTCCGCCCTTACCAGCGCGGGAAAGAACGGGGCCTCGGCCATGATCAGCCGCACCAGGGCGATCCGGTCCGGCGCAGTGGTCATGGTGCGCGCGACCTCGAGGGCGAACGCGGTGAGGCTCTGCTGCACGTCGGTAACCTCGCCGAGGTGCTTCTCGGCGATCCCGCGGAACGTCGCCATCATCGAGTCGTAGGTGTCCTGCAGCACCGAGCGGAAGAGGTTCTCCTTGTCGCCGTACCGGTTGTAGATCGTGCGCTTCGACACCCCGGCCTCGGCCGCGATCGCGTCGACGCTGGTGCGCTCGTAGCCGTCGCGCAGGAACAGCCGCAGCGCGGCCTGCGCGATCGCCTCCCCCTTCGGCCCGGCCGCGCCGACCGCCCGGCCCGCTAGCACACCCGTCACCGCAGCACCTCGCCCTCTCCGGCTCCTCCAGCACCCAATTTTACACTGACCAGTTTACATGTATGCACTGCACGGTGTAGTTTACTTCCATGAACGCGACATCCCCCGCTGGCCAGGCCTCCCCGGCGAATCCGGTGCGCGAGCGCCTGGACCCGTCCGTGATCAAGCTGATCGTCGTGTTGCTCCTTGGCGCGATCCCGTCACTGCTTGACACCTCGATCGTCAACGTGGCCATCGACACGATCGGCCGCGACCTGCACACCAGCGTCTCCACGATTCAGTGGGTGATCACCGGCTACCTGCTCTCGTTCGCCATGGTCATCCCGCTGAGCGGCTGGGCGCTGGCCCGGTTCGGCGGGCGGGCGGTGTGGACGTTCTCGCTGGCCCTGTTCATGGTTGGATCGATCGCGTGCGGCGCCGCCTGGAACATCGGCAGCCTGATCGCGTTCCGGGTGGTCCAGGGCGCCGGCGGCGGGATGATGACGCCGCTGATCACCACCCTGCTCGTGCAGGCCGTCGGCACCAGCAAGATCGGGCGGCTGATGTCCGCGATCAGCCTCCCGATCGTCGTCGTCCCGATCTTCGGGCCGGTGATCGCCGGGCTGATCATCAGCAACTACAGCTGGCGCTGGATCTTCTACGTGAACGTGCCGATTTGCCTGGTCGGGCTCGTGCTCGCCTGGCGGGAACTGCCGGCGGGGCGGCCACAGGGCGGCGGGGGCGCCGCGTCACGCATCGACGTGGTCGGGCTCCTGCTGCTGCCGCCAGCGCTCGTGGCGCTGCTGTACGGCCTGGCCGAGGTGGGCACCGACGGCGGCTTCGGCCACGCCGGTGTGCTCGTCCCGCTAATCGTCGGCGCCGTGCTGCTCGCCGCCTACTGCGTGCACGCGCTGCGCACGTCCGCGACGCCCATGGTCGACCTGAAGCTGTTCCGGTCGCGCACGTTCACCGGTGCGAGCACCCTGCTGTTTCTCGCCGGGCTCTCGATCTACGGCGCGATGCTGCTGCTGCCGCTTTACTTCCAGCAGGTCCGGCACGAGAGCGCGCTCGTGGCCGGCCTGCTGATGGTTCCGCAGGGCATCGGCAGCATCGCCCCGCGGACGCTGGCGGGCAGGCTCACCGACAGCATCGGGCCCCGGCTCGTCGTGCTGGCCGGGATCGCGCTGGCCGCCGTCGGCACGATCCCGTTCGCGCTCGCCGGGCTGCACACCAGCTACTGGCTGCTTGGCGCGGCCCTGGTCGTCCGCGGTGCCGGGCTGGGCCTCGCGACGATCGCGGTCATGGCCGGCGCGTTCCAGGGGCTGAGCCGGGAGCAGGTGCCGCACGCCAGCAGCGCGACGCGGATCCTGCAGTTCGTCGGCGGCTCGTTCGGCGCCGCGATACTGGTGGCCGTCATCCTCGACCACTACGCCGTCGCCCACGCGGCCGCGGGTGCCGCGGGCCTGGCCACCGCGTTTGCCGCCACGTTCTGGTGGTGCACCGGCTTCACGGCCCTGGCCGTGATCCCGGCCCTGCTGCTGGCCGGGCTCAGGCCGCAGGCCTGAACCGCCTCCCTTGTGGCCAGCACCATGTGGCCGGCCACAAGGGGATCTGCTCAGGTTGGACAAGGTGAGGGCTTGGTCCTTTGTGTTCGGCCACAAGAGCGAGCGAGCGTGACGATGTAGGCTAACGACGTATGGCGGACACGTGGCCGGATACCCGCCAGACGGTGGTCATAGACCACCGCGCGGTGCAGCACGAGAACGCGCTGCTGCGCGAGCTGGTCACGGTCTACCAGCACCTCACCGGGCTGACGCTGCAGGACGCCGACGTGTCCACGGTGGCCCGGCTGCTGGCCGAGCGGACCACGTCGACCGTGGCCGTGGTGGGCCGCGGGCTCGACGTCCTCGCCGCTGCCTCGGCCGACGCTGCCGAAGACGTGGCCGACGACGTCCGCGCATACCTGGCCAGCCCCCGGCTGGCCGCCGTGCTCAGCAACGCCGCGCAGACCCGCAGGTCGCTGCGGCTGCCCGACGTCGGCGACGCAGCCAAGGCAATGGCGGGGCGCCCCGCAGGTGGGGTCATCGTTGCGCCGATCCTGGTCGGCGACGACGTTCCCGCGTACCTGATGACGTTCGGCAGCGACCGGCAGGGCGACGACATGAGCCTGCTGGTCACCGAGCACGCCGCGACGATCTGCGGCGTGATCCTCGGCCGGGAACGGATCGTGGCCGCGGCGGCCCGGCAGGTCAGGGACGACTTGTTCGAGGGGCTGCTGATCGGCGGCGGGCGCGACAACGGCGAGGTGGCACGGTGGGCCAGGCACCTCGGCTACGACGCCACCCGCGAGCACCGGGTCCTGGCGGTCACGTTCGAGGCCGCCGGGCCGGCGCGGCCTGCCGGGGCGGCCACGGCGCTCCGGAACCGGGTTGCCGCCGCGATCGACCACTTCTTCACGAACCGGGTGCCCGGCGCGATCACCTCGGTCCGCGATGACGAGGTGGTGGTCGTGATTCCCGAGCCGACCGACCAGCATCCCAGCGCCGAGGCAGGCCGACTGGCCGCTGGCTGCCAGGCCCGGATGCGGGACACGTTCCCCGAGGCGGTGGTCACGATCGGCATCGGCGGCATCTGCCGCGATCCGGCCGACATCGCCCGCTCCTACGGCCAGGCACGCCGGACGATCGACGCGGTCCAGCGCCTGGGCCGTCAGGGCCAGGTGGTGGCGTTCGAGGACCTCGGTGTGCACCGGCTGCTGCTGCAGGTCCCCGACCTGGCCGAATTGAGGTCGTTCGCGGTCGAGATCCTGGGCAAGCTCAGCGCGCAGGAACACCAGCGCGGCGCCGAACTGCTGACGACGCTCGCCTGCTACTTCCGGGAAAACAGCAGCCCGCAGCGGACCGCGCGCAGCCTGCACGTGCACCCGAACACGGTCGCCTACCGGATCCGGCGGATCCAGGAGATCACCGGCATCCAGCTCGACAACTACCGCGACCGGCTGATGGCCCAGGTCGCGCTCGAGATCATCGACGCGCTAGGGGGCCTACCGTGACCGACCTGCAGACCGCGCTCGGACGGCAGGTGCTGATCTGCGACGGGGCGATGGGGACGATGCTGCACGCGGCCGGCAACTCGCTGGACCGCGCGCTGCCCGAGCTCAACCTGTCCAACGCCGCGCTGGTCAGCACGATCCACGAGAGCTACCTCAGCGCGGGCGCCGACGTGATCCTCACGAACACGTTCGGCGCCAACCGGCTCCGCTTGGCCGAGCAGGGCTTCGGTGATCTCGTACGCGACATCAACGTGGCCGGCGCGCAGATCGCCGCGCAGGCCGCGGAGGGAACCGGGCGGCAGGTATTCGTGGCCGGCTCGGTCTCCCCCGCGGTAACCGCGGGCCAGCGGCGCCGGGTCGCGCAGGACGAGCGGACCGCGGCGATCCGGGAGCAGATCGAGGCGCTGGCCGAGGGCGGGGTGGACGCGCTGATCCTGGAGACGTTCGGCTACCTCGACGAGCTGGCCGAGGCCGTGCGGGTGGCGGCGGAGACCACCGACTTGCCCATCATCGCGCTGGCCACGTTCGCCGACGACGGCAGAACGCTCGGCGGCGAGACCCCGCGCGAGGTGGCCACGGTGCTGAGCGACCTGCCGATCGTGATGCTCGGCACCAACTGCACCCTCGGCCCGCAGGGGGTGCTCTCGGTGGTGCAGGCGCTGGTGCCGCACACCGACCTTCCGGTTGGCGCGCAGCCGAACGCGGGCCTGCCCCGCCGGGTGGCCGGGCACCGGTTCGAGTACAACACCGACGGCCCGTACTTCGCCCGCTACGCGCGCCGGCTGGTCGAGGCCGGAGCCTCGCTGGTGGGTGGCTGCTGCGGCACCACGCCTGCCCAGATCCAGGCGGCCGCCGCCGAGATCACCGGCATGCCCCCGGTCCGGCGGCGGCGCGCGTCGGCCGCGCCGAGGATCCCGGTGCCCGCAGCCGCTCCGGGGCGGGACGGCAGCCTGAGCGACCGCCTGGCCGCGGGTGAGTTCGTGGTGGCGGCCGGGATCGCGCCGCCGGTCGGCGGCGCGGCCGACGAAGCCGCAGACCAGGCGGCCATGCTGCACGAGCGAGGCGTCGACACGTTCTTCGTCGCACCCAGGCGGAGCCTCCGGGCCCAGCTCAGCTCCATCGACCTGGCGTTCCAGCTGGAGCAGCGTGCGGACGTCGAGACGATCGCCACGGTCACCACCTGGGATAAGACGATCATGGCGCTGCAGGCCGACCTGCTCGGCGCGAACGCGCTCGGGATCCGGAACGTCGTCTGCGAGACCGGGAACCCGCCGCTGCTCGGCGACTACCCCAACGTGGACGGCATCTGGGACGTCGACTCGGTCGGGCTCGTCGAGCTCGTGGCAGGCCTGAACAAGGGCATCGACTGCAACGGGCTGCCGCTCGCGACGAGGACCTCGTTCTACGCCGGGGCCAGGTTCAACCCGAGCGCGGCCGCGCTCGAGTCCGAGATCGCCCGCACCGCCAGCAAGATCCAGGCCGGTGCGCGGTTCCTGATCAGCAGGCCGGTGTACGAGCTCACCCAGCTGCGGTTCATGCTGTCCGAGCTGGCCGACGACAGCGTCCCGGTGCTGCTGTCGATCGTGCCGCTGCGCAGCTTCGAGGAGGCCGACTACCTGTCGCATGAGGTGCTGGACATCAGCATCCCGACGCAGACGCTCCGGGCGATGGAGCTAGCGGGCCCGCGGGCAGCCGAGACCGGCATGGAGCTGGCCGCCGACCTCTTCGCCGAGGCCAGGCCGCTGGTCCAGGGCGTGGTGCTGACGTTCCCCGGCTGGGACCCAGCGAGCCTGGACCACCTGCTCGGGAGCCGTGCATGAGCCAGTTCCGGGCGTCTCTGGAGCGCGGCGACTTCACGGTGACGGCGGAGATCGGGCCGCCGCGCGGCGCCGGCACCGGCGCGATCACCCGCAAGGTGGCTGCGCTGCGCGACTGGGTCACGGCGGTCAACATCACCGACAACCAGGGCGCCGCGGTCCGGCTGTCGAGCTGGGCCGGGAGCCTGGCGGCGATGGCCGCGGGGGTCGAGCCGATCATGCAGGTCACCTGCAGGGACCGGAACCGGATCGCGCTCCAGTCCGACCTGCTCGGCGCGGCGGCCATGGGGATACCGAACATCCTGGTGATGACCGGCGACCACCCAAAGGTCGGCGACCACGCCAGCGCCAAGCCCGTGTTCGACCTGGACAGCATCCAGCTGCTCGGGGCCGCGCGGACCATGCGCGACGAGGGGAGGCTGCTGTCCGGCCGGGAGCTCAGGCCGCCGCCGAGCTGGTTCCTCGGCTCCGTGGAGAACCCGGGCGCCTCGCCGGAGGGCTCCGGCGCCGCCCGGCTAGGCAAGAAGGTCGCCGCGGGCGCGCAGTTCGTGCAGACCCAGTACGTGTTCGACGCCCGACCGTTTGGCGAGTGGCTGTCGCAGGTCCGCGACCTGGGACTGCACGAGCGCTGCTACATCCTGGCAGGCGTCGGGCCGATCTCGTCGCTGCGCGCGCTCAGTCACCTCGAGGAGCGCGTGCCGGGTGTTCAGGTGCCCGCCGAACTCAGCCGGCGACTGCGCGGAGTGCCCGAGGACCGGCTCGCCGACGAGGCGATGACCGCGTGCGCCGAGACGATCAGCGAGCTCAGGCAGATCCCCGGCGTCGCCGGGGTGCACGTCATGGCCGTAGCCAACGAGCACCGCATCCCGCCCATACTCCGACTCGCGGGCGTGGAGCCGATCGGTACGGCGGCCAATCATGCGGGTTGACGTGCGGCCGGTTAGCCGGCTCCGCGGCAAGGAGCCGCTCGACGTGACCGCGGCTCTCGGGCCGGTCGTCGAGGCGCTCTGCGCCAGCGAGGTCGACCTCTCCCGGGTCAGCGTTGTGTGCGACTGGATCCAGTACCGCGCCAGCTTCCGCGAGGTCGCCGACTACCGCCCGGTGCTCGCGCCGTGGCACGGCGGACCCGTGCCGGACGGCGACGCCGTGGACCGGGCCGCGCACCGCGAGCCCCCGGCGGAGGCCGCCCTCGAGATGGCGATCGACCTGCGCCGCTGCGGCGACACCGACCTGCGGGCCGTGGTCGCCGCGCTGCTCCAGGAGCACGCGGATCCGGCGAGCTCCACCCGGGTGCCGCTCGAGCCCTGGGCGGCCGGCAGGCAGAGCTGCATCTGGCGGTTCAACGCGCTGTACTGGCAGGCCCTGTCCCTGTGGGAGCAGGCGACCGGCCGCGACTACGAGCAGGCCCTGCCGGGCGGCGAAAGCGACGCCCGCAACACCGCAGCCGTGCGCGAGCTGATCCTCGAGCTGTTCAAGACCTGGGACGACCTGGATTCCAGGAACGCGCTGCCGGCCGAGCTCTACGTCGCCGAGCTCGGGGTCGGCAACGGCAACCAGGCGCGGACCTGGCTGGACGAGTTCGTCGAGCTATCCCGGGCGCACCGCCGCGACTACTACCGCCGCCTGCAATACATCATGGGCGACTACTCGCCGCACGTGCTCGGCCGGGCGATGAAGGCCGTCGCCCACCACAGCGATCACATCAGCGCGCTGGTCGTCGACGCCACCCGCCCGGCGGTCAGCCTCGGCTTCCTGCGCGGCAAGGCCTTCCTCGTCTACATCTCCAACGTCTACGACAACCTGCCGAGCGACGAGGTGGCCCGCCTCGGCGGCCGGACCTACCAGGTCGAGACCCGCGCCTACTTGCCGGGCGACGATGCGAAGCGGATCGCGCGGACGTTCTCGGCTACGGCCGAGCGGGTTCCCGAGCTGACCGACAAGCTGCTCCGGCTGGGCCCCGAGCTGCTCTGCGAGGCCATGCCGCAGCACTTCGGCGACGCCGGGCAGGCGGTGACGTTCTGGCGCGACGTGTGGGCCGCGCTGCGGCTGCAGGAACGCTACCGGCCGCTGGAAGGGCTCGACCTGTACCAGGTCAGCCCCGAAATAACCGGTGAGCTGCTCCGCTCGCAGCTGGAGTCACACGGCGACATCCGGGTGCACGTCAACAACGGGGCGCTCAGCAGCTTCGCGCAGACGCTGCCGCTGCTGCACCCGTTCGGCCGGCTGCAGTGCCATGACCTGTTCCTCGACGACGTCCGCCGCTACCACTCCGGGTTCTTCGGACCGGGCAAGTACGACGGGTCGGTGGTGAACTGGGTCAACGGCCCGCTGCTGCGGCACATCGGCGGCCGGGCCGGCTTCGACGTCCGCATCTCGCCGTTCGCGGCCCGGCCGTCTTCGAACGTCAAGACGCTGACGGCGGGAGTGCGGGAATGACCGACGGGAACGCGATCCTGCTGCCGACGACCGTGATCGGCTCGTACTCGGTTCCCGAATGGCTCGGCCAGCTGAAGAACGACTGCTACCGGCACCGGATCAGCCGGAGGTACCTCGACGAGATCCACGAGATGGCGATCAAGGCAGCGGTCAATGACCAGGAGCGGGCCGGCATCGACATCGTCTCCGACGGGGAGCTGCGCCGCGACAACGACGTCGACTACCTGCTTGCCCGGATTCCCGGCGTGCAGATCGCGCGGCCGGACAAGGCCGATTACCTCGACTACTACGACGCCAGCATCAGCCACCCGCTGCCCGCGCCGGGCCGCGCGAACCTCGGCCTGGCCGAGGACTTCCGGTTCGTCAGGCAGCTCACCGACCGGCCGGTGAAGCTGTCCATCACCGGGCCGTACTCGCTGGCCCACCGGATCCGCGACGCCTCGGGCGGCGCCTACGCCGACCACGCCGGCCTGGTGCGCGCGCTGGCCCTGGTGCTCGCCGCCGAGGCGGCGGAACTCGCCAGGGCCGGAGCACGCATGCTGCAGATCGACGAGCCGTTCCTGGCGGGCTATCCCGAGGACGTCGGGCTGGCCGTGGCGGCGGTCAACACGGTGACCGAGGGTGCCGACGTCAGCTGGACGCTGCACGTCTGCTACGGCAACAGGTACGCACGGCCACTGTGGGAGGGGCACTACGACTTCCTGTTCCCCGCGGTCAAGGAGGCCAACGTGGGCCAGCTCGCGCTGGAGTTCGCCCGGACCGGGGACGAGGACCTCAGCCTGCTCGAGCAGCACCACTGGGATCGTGGCCTGGGACTCGGCGTGATCGACGTGAAAACCGAGCAGGTGGAGTCGCCCGACCTGGTCGCGACCAGGATCCGGCGGGCACTGCGCTTCGTGCCCCCGGACCGGCTGGCGATCAATCCCGACTGCGGCCTGCGGCACCTGCTGCCGGACACAGCGCGTGCGAAGCTTGCGGCTATGGTGGCAGGCGCTGCCATTGTGCGCGCCGAGCTCGCCGCCGCGGGCAGCGCGGCCGACGGCGCCACGCAGGATGCTGCTACCCAGCCCACCGGCCCTGGCACCACCGCCCGATCAGCTGTCCCGAGCAAAGGGTAATCACGTGACACACGAACAGGACGGATACCACTTCACCTCCGAGTCGGTGACCGAAGGACATCCGGACAAGGTCGCCGACCAGATCTCCGACGCCATCCTGGACGCGGCGCTGGCCGAGTACCCGGCCTCGCGGGTCGCGGTGGAGACGCTGCTGACCACCGGCCTGGTCGTCATCGCCGGCGAGATCACCACCGACGCCCACATCGACTACGCCGACATCGCCCGCGCCACGATCTGCGGGATTGGCTACGACTCCGGCGACCTCGGCTACGACGGCAACGCCGTGGGCATCCTGACGGCGCTGGACCGGCAGTCCCCGGACATCGCCCAGGGTGTCGACCGCTCGCACGAGAAGCGCGGCGAGGGCGCCAGCGACGACTACGACGAGGTCGGCGCCGGCGACCAGGGGATGATGTTCGGCTACGCGACCAACGAAACGCCGGAGCTGATGCCCGCGCCGATCGCGCTCGCGCACCGGCTCGCCCGGCGCCTGGCCGAGGTGCGGAAGTCCGGCGTCCTGCCTTACCTCCGGCCGGACGGCAAGACGCAGGTGACCGTGCGCTACGACGCCGACGGCTGGCCGGTCAGCATCGACAAGGTGCTGATCTCCAGCCAGCACGCCGAGGGCGCCGAGGACAAGCTTCCCGATGCCCTGTGGACCGAGGTGGTCACGGCCGTCCTGCCCGGGGAGCTATATGACCCCGTGGAACTACGGGAAAACTTCTACGTGAACCCGACCGGGAGATTCGTGGTCGGCGGCCCGGTCGGCGACACCGGCCTGACCGGCCGGAAGATCATCGTGGACACCTACGGCGGAGCGGCACGGCACGGCGGCGGCGCGCTGTCCGGCAAGGACCCGTCCAAGGTGGACAGGTCCGCCACCTACGCCGCGCGGCACGTCGCCAAGAACGTCGTGGCCGCAGGCCTGGCGGACCGCGCCGAACTCCAGGTGGCCTACGCGATCGGGATGGCCAGGCCGCTGTCGCTGCACATCGACACGTTCGGCACCGAGAAGATCCCGCGGTCGCAGATCCTCGACCTGGTCCGGCAGAACTTCGATCTCCGCCCGGCCGCAGTGCGCGACAACCTGAACCTGCTCCGCCCGATCTACCAGGCCACCGCCGCCTACGGCCACTTCGGCCGGGACGAGCCGAACTTCACCTGGGAGCGCACCGACGTCGCCGACCGCCTGCGCGAGCAGGCCGGCCTCAGCGGCTGACAGAATCCAGGAATGCCTGACCCGTTTGATGTTGTCGTGCGCGGCGCGACCGTGGTGAGTCCGGGCCGCCAGGAGGCGGCCGACATCGGCGTCCGAGACGGGCGCATCGCCCAGATCGGCGGCGGCATGACCGGCCGGGAGGAGATCGCCGCGGACGGCCTGCTCGCGCTGCCCGGCGGTGTCGACGCCCACGTGCACCTGATGTACCAGGGGCTGTTGAGGAGCTCCGCCAGGCCGGGGAGATCGGACAGTCCGAGCCGATGTGGGTGGACGACTTCTGGACTGGCTCGCTGGCCGCGATCGGCGGGGGCATCACCACGATCGGGAACATGACGTTCCCGCTGCCCGGTGAGACCCCGCGGGACGCCGTCGCACGGGAGATGGCCGGCGCCGCGCCCGAGGCCGCGGTCGACTGGTTCCTGCACCCGGTGCTGAACGATCCCGGTGCCGCGGCCGACGGGGAGATCGCGGCGCTGGCCGCTGACGGGCACTCGAGCGTCAAGATCTTCCTGACCATGCCGTGGGTAGCGGCCGACGAGCCGGGCCTGCGCGCGGCCCTCGCGGCGGCCCGGGATGCCGGATCGCTGACGCTGCTGCACTGCGAGGCCGCGGGGCTGCTGGAGCAGTGCGGCGATGATCTGATCGCGCACGGCCACGGCGCGTTGCAGAACTTCCCCGAAGCCCGGCCGGTCACCGCCGAGGTGGAAGCGGTCGACCAGGCGGTCGCGCTGTCCACGGCCACCGGCGCGCCGGTCTACATCGTGCACCTGTCGTCGGCTGCCGCGCTGGACCGGGCCCGGACGGCCCGTTCCGGCGGCATTGGCGTCCATGTGGAGACGCGGCCGCTGTACCTGCACCTGACCAGGGAGCGCTTCGCCCAGCCGGACGCCGGGAAATACGTCGGCGCCCCGCCGCTGCGGGAGCAGGCGGACCGGGACGCGCTGTGGGCCGGGCTCGCGGCCGGGGACGTCGATACGGTCTGCAGCGATCACGCGCCGTGGCTGCTGGCGGACAAGCTCGACCCGGCGCTGAACGTGGTGACGGCCCGGCAGGGAGTCGCCGACCTGGAGACGCTGATGCCCATGCTGTTCTCCGAAGGCGTCGTCACCGGCAGGATCTCGCTGGACCAGTTCGTGGACCTGACCTCAGCGAACGCGGCCCGGCTGTTCGGCCTCTACCCGCGCAAGGGCGTCATAGCGGTCGGCTCCGACGCCGACCTGGCACTCTGGGATCCGCAAGAGCGCCGCACCGTCGACGGCGCCCGCATGCGGTCACGTGCCGATTACTCCGTCTACGACGGCTGGGACGTCCAGGGCTGGCCGAGGATCGTCGTCCAGCGCGGCCAGGTGCTGCTGGCCGACGGCGAGATCATCGCCCGCCCCGGCCAGGGCCAGTGGCTCCGCCGCGGCACAGACCGATGAATCTGGCGGCGGCGGACCTGCCGGCTCCTGATCCTCCGGCTGGCCCGGGCCGTCACGCAGCCCGGCTGGCGCGGGCCGTCACGCAGCTCCGGTGGCCCGGCCGGGCGGCGCGGGGAAGCCGCCGACGGCCTCTTCGTACGCCCGCGCGACCCGCAGGCAGGTGCCGTCGGCGAAGTGCCGCCCGACGATCATGAGGCCGACCGGCAGGCCGTCGCTGAGGCCGGCCTGCACGGACGTCGCGGGGTGACCGCTCACGTCGAAAGGCGCGGTGTTGGCGATCATCTCCAGGGACCTGGCGAGGAGCTCATCGCGGCTGGCGTCAGCGGGCGGGATCGTCGAGGCCACGATCGGCAGCGTGGGCATGACCAGCACGTCCGCGTCGGCTAGCGCGGCGTCGTACGCCGCGGCCAGGTCCAGGGCGAGGTTCCTGGCCATCGCGTAGTGCTGGCCGTCGTAGCGGTCGATCATGTAGCGGCCGAGCAGCGTGGTCAGCTTCAGCGGCTCGGACATCTCGGCGGCGTGCTCCCGGCGGCCCTTCGCGTAGTGCGCGATGAGCTCGGGGTCGTACAGGCCGCCTGAGTTCATCCCGTACCCGTTGCCGTCGATCATCTGGTTGGTCGCCCCGTCCGTGGCGATCACGTTCCAGACGTGCAGGCCGTCGCGGTGCCACGGAATGCTGATCTCGCTGACTGCCGCCCCGGCCGCGGCCAGCGCGGCGACGGCGGCGCGAACGGTCTCGTCGACACCCGGCTGGGACAGGCCGGGGATGCCGAACCCCTCCTCGACCACGGCGATCCTGAGCCCGGCGATCCCGGCCTCGGCTTCGGCCAGGTAGTCGCGGTCCTGGGGTTCGGCCCGCTGCCGGGGGTCCAGGCCATCACGGCCGGCCAGCACGCTGAGCATCAGCGCGGCGTCGCGCACCGTGCGGGTGATCGGGCCCAGGTGGTCGAGGGTGTTCTCGATCGGGAAGGCGCCGGTGTAGGGCACGAGACCGTGCGTCGGCTTGTGCCCGACCGTGCCGCAGAACGCGCTGGGAATCCGGACCGAGCCACCCTGGTCGCCGCCGAGCGCAAGGTCGGCCTCGCCGGCCGCCACCAGGGCGGCGCTGCCGCTCGATGACCCGCCCGCTGACTTTGCCGGGTTCCACGGGTTGTGGACCGGCCCGGTCTTCGACGTGTGGCTGCCACCCGAGAAGCACAGGTCCTCGCAGACCGACTTGCCGGTGATCGTGGCACCGGCGTCCAGCAGCCGGGTGACGACCGTCGCGTCCCGGCGCGGGACGAACCCCTGGACGGTCGCCGAGCCGTTCATCATCGGCAGCCCGGCAACCTCGATGTTGTCCTTGATCGCGACCCGCCGCCCGGCCAGCGGGCCCTCGCCCGTGGTCGTGATGTCGGTCGTGACATACCAGGCGCCGAGCTCGTTCTCGGCCGCTCCGGGCCATCGGTAGTGCCGCGACGGCGGCTCGGGAAGGCGCGCCTGATGCAGCCGCTCGACCACTTCGTAGGACTCCAGCGCGCCGCCGATGAAGCCGCGCAGCGACTCTATGTCCCCTGCGTCAAGGCCGAACCGGTACCGTGCGGCGAGCTCGGCAAGTTCGTCACTCGTCGGGGGCGTGATGGCCATCGCGATCTCCCTGCCTGCGGAAAGGCGTCCGGGGGCAGCATACATGCCTCAATTACCGCAGAACATGCCATAAATGCGGCGGCGCCAATTTCATTTCAGGCAGGGCGCCCTTCGCAAACCGCCCTCCGCCATTGCTGCGTTTGCGCTCAATCCAATTCAGTGAGAAACAACCTCATCGGCGGAAAGGGCTGGGCCGCCGCACAAAGTGGTGGCCCGGACCCGGAGGTGGGGGGGACGCCGCCGGGCCCGGGGCTTGGGTGCAGCCCGGGGATGGCGCCGCCCATGCCGTCCCCGCTCGCTGCAGAAGAGCACCTGTCCCAGTATCGCGCGGATGAGGTCGTTTGGCACCTGGCCACGTTCACTCACTCTGATTGTCGGCCTGAACGTTACGCTTCCCGGCTGGTGGAGCCACCGCCGGACTCTGGCGCGAGCCCGAGCAGTGCCGCGGCGTTGCCCTTGAGGATCTTCGGCCGGACGTGCGGCTTGATCGGCAGCGCGTCGAAATCGGCAAGCCAGCGATCGGGGGTGATCAGCGGGTAGTCGGAGCCGAACAGGACCTTGTCCTGCAGCAGTGTGTTCGCGTACTGGATGAGCTGCGGCGGGAAGTACTTCGGCGACCAGCCGGACAGGTCGATGTGGACCAGCGGCTTGTGGGTGGCCACCGCGAGGGCCTCGTCCTGCCACGGGAACGACGGATGGGCGAGCACGATCGGAAGGCCGGGAAAGTCCGCGGCCACGTCGTCGACAAACAGCGGGTTGGAGTACTTCAGCCGGATCCCGCCGCCGCCGGGCGCGCCTTGACCGATGCCGCTCTGCCCGGTGTGAAATACCGCAGGCACGCCGAACTCCTCGATCGCCTCGTAGAGCGGGTAGGCAAGCCGGTCGTTGGGATAGAACGCCTGCACGTTCGGGTGAAACTTGAAGCCGCGCACGCCGAACTCGGTCACCAGCCTGCGCACCTGGCGAACCCCGGCCTTGCCCCTGGCCGGGTCGATACTCGCGAACGGGATCATGACGTCCGGGTTGGCGGCGGCCGCCTCGGCCACCTCTTCGTTCGGCACCCCGGGGACGCCGGTCGCCGCCTCGGCGTCGACCGAGAACACCACGCACGCCATCCGCCGCTCCCGGTAGTAAGCCGCGATCTCGGGCAGCGTCGGGGGGCGGCTGCCCGCCTTGAATAGCGCGCGAGAGGCCTGGAACAGCTCCTCGCTCAGCGTGTCCTGGCCAGCCGCCGAGACCTCGGCGTGCGTGTGCACGTCGATCGCCACGAGATCGTCAACGTTCACCTGTCCACCCCCTCTTTTGCATCAATGATGGCCCAGACAACCTTGCCGGGGTCCGCGGCGGAGTAGCCCCAGTCGGTGCTCAGCGCCGCCACGATCATCAAGCCGCGGCCGCTGTCCGCGTCCGCGCCGGCGTTCTTGGGCACGGGCGGCAGCGGGCTGGCGTCCCACACATTGATGGCGACGCTGCCGCCGTCCGAGCTGAGCCAGATCCTGACGGTCGCCGGTATCCCGGCTAACCCGTGCTCGAGGGCGTTCGTGACCAATTCCGAGACGACGAGCTCGGCCGCCTCCGCCTTATCGGCTGACAGACCCCATTCCCGGAGCACCAGGCGCGTGTGCAGCCGGGCGCTTGGCACGGCACTGCTGATCGCACCCAACTCCAGATGCGACTGATAAGGCCAGCGTGCAGCCTCTTGATCCGGGATCATAGCCGCCGGTACTGCGCCCATTAGCCCCTCACGCCGTTCTGATTCGCTTGCCGGTCCCAGTTGGGATGGTTCCCCGGCGGACTTAGGATTGCCACCGGGAGCGCACTGCGGTCTGGAGTTGTCCGATCATCCGGCCGCCTTGTCTGTGGCCGGACACTAGTGTCGGCTGCTGTACCGAGGGAGCGTGCGTGAATGCGCAATGTCGACGGAACCGCTTCCCCGTTAGCCTTCTTCGGCGCGGAACTGCGGCGGATCCGGAATGAAGCCGGTCTGAGCCAGGAACAGCTTGGCCAGCGGATCGGCTACTCGGGAACGCTGATCGGCAAGGTGGAGATCGGTGAGCGCGCACCATCCGAGGACCTGGCCGGGCGCTGCGACGAGGCGCTGGACACAAAGGGCCTGCTCCCCCGGATCTATGACCTGGCCCGCCGCTGGGACGGCGGTTACCCGTCCTGGTTCGCCGGATGGGCGGAGCGGGAGCGCACCGCCACGTGTATCTGCTGGTGGGAACCATTGCTGATCCCGGGCTTAGTGCAGACCTCCGACTACGCACGGGCGCTCTTCCTCGCATGGCAGTCAGGCGACACCAGCGACGATCAGGTCGAAGAACTTGTGAGCGCCCGGCTGGAGCGTCAGCTGATCTTCGACCAGCCCAAGCCGACGGAACTCTGGGTAATCGTTGACGAGGCCGTTCTTCGTCGGTGTATTGGCGCTGCCAAGATCATGTATGACCAACTCAGCCATTTGGCGGCCCAGGCCAGGCGCCCCAATATCACCGTGCAGGTGGTACCCAGAGAGGTGGGAGCGCACGTCGGCCTCACCGGCGCCTTTGCCATTGCGTCTGGGAATGGCACCGATACGGTATACATGGAGTCACCGGACGAAGGCCAGACCACCGAGGCGGCGAGCGTTGTCGCGAAGCTCACAAAGACGTTCAACATCCTGCGAGGCGAGGCACTCTCCCAGGCAGCCTCACGAGAGCTGATCATGAAGGTGGCAGAGGAATCATGGACCTGACCAACGCCGAATGGCGCAAGAGCAGCTTCAGCGGCGGCAACGGCGGCGGGTGCGTCGAGGTCGCGCGCAACCTGCCCGGCGTCGTCGCGGTCCGCGACAGCAAGGACCGCCAAGGACCCGCCTTGGTCTTCACCCCGGATGAATGGCGCGCGTTCCTTGATGGCGTCCGCGCCACCGAGTTCGACCTACGCTGATCCCCCGGCCCCAGCGACGCATACGGGCCTCCGAGTCGAGTTCGACGGGGGGTCAGCCTGTCTCTCCTGACGCGGGGCCGGCCGCGCGCTGGCTTGTCCGCGCGGCCGGCGTCCGGCTCGGTATGTCAGGAACGTGTGCCGCCCTGGTGCGCAGTGTGCGCCAGGAGGGGGACGAGGATGTGGGCGTTGGGGCTGCCCCAGCCGGTGACCGGGTCCCAGCCGGGTCCGGCCTGGTAGCCGGTGAAGAGGCCGGTTGGCCAGAACACCGAGTTGTCGCCGGTGACCACGTCGTGGAAGGCACGGTGGTAGGCGGGGCTGCGGGCGATGGCGTAGATGGCCGGGTTGACGAAGCCGAGGTGCTGGCCGGCGTCTTGGTCGGCAAGGGCGATCACGGCCGCCCATAGCGGGGTGGCGGCGCTGGTGCCTTGCGCCGGGTACAGGACGCCGCCGGAGAACGTCAGCGCCATGGCCGTGGATGCGTCGGCGTCGGCGGCGACGTCGGGGACGCCCCGCATCTGGCCGATGCGCGGGACGCCGTCCTGGTAGGCCGGCCGGGCGAACAGGCTGCTGTAGCCGCCTGCGGAGGCTTCGGTGTCGGCGTTCCAGGCCATCTCGCCGTGGTAGGCGCCGGTGAAGATACTGGCGTCAAGGGCGGTGCCGCCGACACCCAGCACCAGCGGATCGGAGGCGGGCAGGCTGACCTGCTCAGGCGGGCCGTTGTCGCTGATAACGCCGGTGTCCCCGGAGGAGGCGACGACCGTGACACGGCGGCCGGCGGCCTGCTGCAGCGCTGCGTGGATACTGGCCACTTCGGCCCTGGTAAAGAGGTGCTCACCGTGGCTCCCGCTGATTGAGACCACTGCCGCATTCTGGGTGATGGCAGCGTGGATCGTCCCGGTCACGGCCGCGGCAAAATTCGCCGCGCTGGCCGTGGCATCGAGTGGTACCAGAACCACGTCGAGGGTGGCATCGGGCGCCATCGCATGAACCATCTCGGTGTCCTCGACTTCCTCGGTGCCCGCCACGTAGGGCGCGCTGGCCCCGGCGAGGGCAGTCGTGACCTTGAGCTTCGCCGCAGGGAGGCCGAACTTCTTGTCGAACGCGGCCAGATCCTTGCGGATGTCGGTGAAATTCGGTCCCGGGGCGTTGGCGAGTTCGGGCATCACCACGGTCTCGCCGCTGCCGGTGATCCCACGATGGAGCAGTGGCGCCACACCGTAGGCCACCTGGTACTGGCCTGGGCTGTAGCACTGGATGAAGTAGTCCGACGGGCCGCACGACACCGCAGGAGTCACCGTAGTTATGCCGGCGCTGGCGGCCGTGCCGGGCCGTGCCGGGCGGGCGGGCGCAGCCGACGCAGACCCCGCGGTCAGGCACGCTATGCAGGCCACCGCGGCGGCCAGGCTCGCCGCCAGCGACAGTCGGCGCGGCCTGTGCCCGGGCCGCGTTACGGCGTGCGGCGTCAGACGGGCGATCGGTTTAACGGGCATGACGTACCCCTTCCTCGAGACCGCCGGTGTTACTGGGGGTGATCGATGAGCGCGACAGGCAGGTCATGACCGGGTGGCACCGGTGCTGCGGGTCAGTACCGGGGCGCGCGGTCAGGCGTCGCGGGTGCTGATCCGTAACCGAGCGTCGTCACCGCCCGCCACCGCGGCGATCAGCGCATCGTCGTCCATCGCTTCTCTATTGCGATGTGGCGGTAACCGGTTCGCCCAGGCAGCAAGATCTCTCGATGTTTCGCTCAGGCCCTCAGGGCGCAACTCGACCCATCCAATATGGGGGGCAGCTCGCCGCCGAGCCTGTTGATCGCCGCACCGCCAACCCGACCGACGGCCGCCAGGGGCTGATGTCTCACGAGCGTCTCACGGACTGACCGGGCGTGCCTTCTGGGCAGCGCGAAGAAATGTTGCTGCCTGGGCGAACCAGTTGCCGCCGCAGCGTAATAGAGGAGTGTGGACGACGATGAGCTGATCGCCGCGATGGCGGGCGGTGACGACGCTGGGTTGCGGGAGCTGTTCTCGCGGCATGCGCCGTGGCTGGCTGCCCGGCTGCGCCGCGTCCTGCCCGCGGCGGAAGTCGAGGACGTGCTGCAGGAGACGTTCCTGGCGGTCTGGCGAGGCGCGGGCGGCTACCGTCCCGGCGACTCGGGCTCGGCCCCCGGCTGGCTGTGGGGGATCGCTCGCAGGCAGGCCGCGCTAGGCCCGGACCGCGAGGCCGGGCGGCTGATGTACGTGGAGGACCGGCCGGCGGCCGAGGTGGCGGAGCTGACGGGCGCTCCCTGGGGCACGGTGAAAAGCCGCGCACACCGGGCCGGGCAGCAGCTGCGAGCGGCGCTGCGGCGCCGCGAGCTGGCGCGGGAGGGAGGCGAGCGATGACCGGCAGGCAGGAGATGGCTGGTGATCATGAGAGCCTGGCGGGCCACGGCCCCGGGCCCGGCGACGTCGATCTCGGCCGGGTCTGGCTCGGCGTGGCGGCGCAGGTCTGGCGCCGCCGTCCCGGCCCAGCCGAGCGGGCCGCCGCGCGGCTGCTGCGCTCGCCAGGACTGGCGCGGGCGCTGGTCACCACGCCGTCGCTGCTGGCCGGGTGGCTGATCGCGAGCGCAGTGGTGCTGCTGGCCGGGGTGTTCGCCACGCTGGGGACCGGGACGCCGTACGTGCCGCTGCTGGCTCCGGCGGTCGCGGCGGCCGGCATCGCGTACGCCTACGGGCCGGGCATCGACCCGGCCTGGGAGCTGTCGCGGAGCATGGCGGTCAGCGACCGGATGGTGCTGCTGGCGCGGGCACTGGCGGTGTTCGCGGTGAACGCGGCGCTCGGGCTGGCCGCGGCCGCGGCGGGGGCCGCGGCGGTGCCGACCGCGGCCGCGGTGACCTTCGGCTGGCTGATCCCGATGACCGCGGTCTGCGCGCTCGCGCTGGCCGCCGCGACGCTCGCGCGGTCGGCGAACGTCGGCGTGACCGTGGGCCTGGCCGGCTGGGCGATCGTCGTGCTGGCCGGGCAGGCCGCCAGCGGGCGGCTCACCGCCGTCATCACCGACACCGCGCTTGTCCTTCCCTACCTGGCGTTCGGAGCGGTCTGCGCCGCGATCGCCTTGGCTGCTACCCGGATCCCGAGAGGAACGTCATGAATGTTGAGATCAGCGATCTGACCCGGCGGTTCGGCCGGGCCCGGGCGGTGGACGGGGTGAGCCTGCAGGCCGGAGCCGGGGTGTTCGGGCTGCTCGGCCCGAACGGGGCGGGCAAGACCACGCTGCTGCGGATGATGGCCACCGTGATTCCGCCCAGCTCGGGCACGCTGCGGCTGCTCGGCCGCGACCCCGGCTCCTACGGCCCGCGGCGGGAGATCCGCCGCCGGGTCGGGTACCTGCCGCAGAATCTCGGCTACTACCCGGGATTCACCGTCGCGGAGTTCGTCGAGTACTTCGCGCTGCTGAAGGATGTGCCGCCGGGGAAGGTGCCGCGGGCCGTGGCGGCCGCCGTCGAGCAGGTGGGCCTGGGCGGCAGGGCCCGGTCGCGGCTGCGTACCCTGTCCGGCGGGATGCTGCGCCGGGCCGGGATCGCGCAGGCGATCGTGAACCAGCCCGAGCTGCTGCTGCTGGATGAGCCGACCGCCGGTCTGGATCCCGAGCAGCGGGTGGCGTTCCGCGTCCTGCTGCGTGACCTGGGCGAGCGGTCGACCGTGATCGTCTCCACGCACCTGGTCGAGGATGTTGGCGCCGCGTGCAGTGAGGTTGCGCTGATGGACGCGGGCAAGATCGTCTTCCGCGGTGCCCCGGATGAGCTGACCGCTCGGGGTGAGGGGAGCGGCGCAGCGGGCGATGCCCCGCTGGAGCGCGGCTACAGCGCGGTACTCGGCGCGGCACGATCGGCCACGGCGGTGCGGGCGTGACCGCCGCGACCGACGCCCCGGTGCGGCACCGGCCGCCGGGCGCGCGGAGCGCGGTTACGCTGACGGCGGCCCGGCTGCTGCGGATAGAACTGCGCCGCAGCGCGATGCCGTGGATCCTGCCGGTGATCGCCGCGCTGTTCTGGTTCGACTCCTACCGGTTCGGCGGGGGCATGCCGCCCTTCTGGGTGCAGCGCACGTTCTGGAACATGGGGCAGGGGCGGGCCTTCATGGATTTCGCGCCGTTCGTGGCCGGCGTGGCCGCCTGGATGGGGTCGCGAGACGGCAGGCGCCGCACCGCCGACCTGGTGGCCGGCGCCGTCCGGCCGCGCTGGGCGGCCCAGCTCGCCACCTGGGCCGCGGCCGCGATCTGGGCGGTAGGCGCCTACCTGGTCTTCGTGGTCATCATGTTTGCCGTCTACGCCCACCAGGGCCTGCAGGGCTCGCCGCCGTGGTGGTGGGTGGCGGTCGGCGCCGTGGCCGTGACTGCGTTCAGCGCCGCGGGGTTCGCGGTCGGCGCTTTCTTCCCCAGCCGGTTCGCCGCGCCGGTGGCCGCGTTCGGCGCCTTCCTGGCGGTGATCGTGTCGGATCAGAACGGGTTCCGTGACACCAGTGGGTGGCCGCTGATCTTGCCGACCAACGCCAACGGCAACTACCAGCCGGTCTCCGGGATCTTCTATCCCTACCTGCCGGACCTGCCGATCGTCCGGATGGTGTTCCTGGCCGGGATCGCCGTGGTAGCGCTCGGCCTGCTGGGCCTGCCCGCCCGGGCCGGCGGCCCGTGGCTCCGGCGGGTGGCCGTGGTGGTCACGCTGGCCGGGGTGGCGGCGGCCGGGACCGCTTCCGTGCTGGTCCGGACCGCCCGGCTTACCCCCCAGGGCATCGCTATCCCCGCGCTGCACGATGCAGACAATGACCGGCCGATCGGTTACATCCCGGTCTGTAGTCGGGCCGCCGGGGTACCGGTGTGCCTGAATCCGGCGTACCGCCGCTACCTGTCGGAGGTGGCCGCCGACCTGCGACCGGTGCTCACGGAAGTGGCCGGCCTGCACGGCGCGCCGGTCCGGGTCACCCAGGTGGCGGGCCGGTACACCAGCGGCATGTTCGAGGACGACACCGGCGTTACGGTGACGATCAACGGCCGTCCGCCGGTGCTCCGCCTGCCGCTCGACATGTTCAACACGCTGCCGAGCGCGACCCCCGGGTCCACGGGGCAGTTCAATCAGGAGATGCCGCTGTTGTCGGTGCACGAATTCGTGGCGGGCAACGGCGCCGGCACCGCGGCGCAGCAGGCGGTGCAGGCCGCCTTGCTGCAGCACGCCGGCATACCGTTCGCCGCGCAGCCCCAGGCGCTGGAAATCGCCGGGCTGCCGAACTGGGCGGGAGAAGACCTTCAAGGGCTAGCGCCGCTATCAGCGCAGCCAGGTGGGTCGGGAACGCCGCGCGGGCCGGTGCCGCGCGGGCCGGTCTATGCCGCGGCGCGGCGGTTCGCGGCGCTGCCGGCCGCCGCCCGGCACGCCTGGCTCGACACCCATCTGGGCGCGCTGCGGTCCGGCCAGCTCACTCTGGGACAGCTGCCATGACCGCTGCCGGGGTCCAGAGCTCGCCGCCAGGAGCCGTCTCCGTGCCGCTGGCCGCCCGGCCCGCCGTCGCCTCGCTGCGGCTGGCGTGGCTGTACCTGCTCAGCCGCCGCGTCCCGGCCGCCCTCCCGCTGCTGGCGGGTCTCGGTGCCTTCCTCTGGGCGGCGCTGCACTGGCGGTGGAACGTCGCCGGCGGAGCGGCCGCGCAGGCCCTGATCCCGCTGACGATCGAGACCGGGGCCGCCGCGGTCATCGCGGTCACTACTCATGGCCCGTTCGGCGACCCGGAAAGGGCCACCGGCCGCTGGCTGCCCTGGCTGCGGCTGGCCGCCGCCGTCGCGCTCACCGCGACCGCGTTCGGCATGCTGGCGGCCGGGGCGGCCGGCGGGGCACTGCCCGGCGGTACCCTCGCCTTGCTCCGCAACCTCGCCGGGATGACCGGCACCGGCCTGCTGGCCGCCGCCGCGCTCGGCGGCGCGTTCGGGTGGACCGGTCCGATGGCCTACTGGCTGGTCACCGAGTCGGTGCTCGCCGCGCACTGGACCACGCCGTGGATCTGGCCTGCCCGGCCACCGCACGACCGCGGCGCGGCCGTCTGCGCCGCGCTGGTACTCGTCGCCGGGATCGCGGCCGTCACCCTCCTCGGCGCCCGGGACTCCGGCCGCCGCTCCGCGCCCGACTGAACACCGGGCAGACCCAGATCTGCTCGCGCTGGGGCGGCTCAAAGAAGCGGTACCAGCGCTGCTGCGCGGCGTAGCGCAGGTCTAGCCCTTGGGCGGGTAGTCGACCTGGACGGTCAGGCCGCCCGGGTCCACCGTCAGGTCGTTGATGAAGGCAGGCGGGCCGTTGCCGACCGCGGTCACGGTCACCGTGACGGTCTCGCCTGCGGTCAGGTCGCCGCTCGCCGGGCTGATAGTCAGCCCAGTCGGGCCGGTGATCGCGAACGACACCGGGCCGCCGTTGGCGCTCAGCGTGAACGTGGCGCTGTCCCCCAGTTCCGGAATGCGGATGGTGGCCGGTGACTCCGAGAGCGTGCCGGGCGGCGGTGTGGGCGACGGCGTGGGCGACGGCGACTTGGTCGGGGACTTGGTCGGGGTCGGCTTGCTGGTGGTGGTCGTCGGCTTTGGCGCCGCGGTCGGGTTGGCCGAGCTTGGCGCGACAGACGGCGACGCGGAGGCCGCCGCCTTCTTGTGCTTTACATCCGGCGACTTCCCCGGCCCGGTCGGCGACGATGACCCGGACGCGCTGGGCGACGCGCCGAGCGAGGCGGCGCCGTGCGCCGCGGCGTCGGTCGTTCCCCCGCCGTGCCGCAGCATGGCCGCGGCGGCCACCCCACCGACGAGAAGGATCAGCAGAGCGGCGACGGTCGCGAACGCGATCGTCCGCCCGCGGGGGCGCAACCGGGCGAGCGGCGCGACCGAGACCGGGAATCCCGAACGGCCGAACGGCTCCGCTTGGTGCGCCACGTGCTCCCGGTACCGCGCCGCTTGCGGCCTGGGGTCCGAGACCAGCCTGAGCACCTGCTCCCGCAGGCCGGGCGGCAGCATGAAGACCGGCAGCGCGCCGAGCAGCATCGCCGGGCTGAGCTCGCGGCGCTTGCGCTCGCCGCAGACGTCACACTGCTCGATGTGCCTGCTGACCCGCTTGCGCAGCAGCACGGTGAGGTCCCCGTCCCAGCTCGCGAGGATCTCGTTGAGCTCCGGGCAGTCCTCGCGGCCCGAACGGGCCACCAGCAGCGCGCCCAGCGACCGCTCGAGCTGCCCGCGGGCGCGGGACGCGAGCGCGTGCGCCTGGTTAGCCGGAACCCCGAGCGCGTCGGCCAGGTCGGGGCCTTCGAGATCGTGCCCCAGGCTCAGCTCGATGACCTCCCGCTCGCCCGGGTTCAGCCCGGCGATCGCGGCCCTGACCAGGTTGCGCAGGTCGGCGCGCTCGGCGGCGCGGCCGACGTCTGCCGAAGCGTCATCGGTCATCTCGCCGGCCTCGTCAAGGTCGGCGGTCCTGGCGCGAGCGCGCAGCCTCCGGTGGCACTCGTTCCGCGCCACCGCGTACAGCCACGGCCTGAGCCGGTCGGGGTCGCGCAGCCCGTCCAGCTTGGCGGCCGCGACGATGAAGGTGTCCTGCACCGCGTCCGCGGCGTCGGCCGGCTCTGCCAGCAGCGTGCGGCAGTAGGTATGCAGCGAGGTCGCGTACCGGTCGTAGGCGGCAGCGAGCCCGGCCGGGTTGCCGGCCACGATCGCGGCAACGATCTCGCGGTCATGCATGGGCCAACGGTAGGGCCAGAACATATCTGAAGGACAGTCCTCGCATAACTCCTGCCTTCCTGGACTTCAGCGCAGGCTCCGCTGGACGCCCGCGCCGGCTCCGGTGAACGCCAGCGCCGGCTCCGGTGAGCCCCAGCGCCGGTTCCGGTGAGCCCCAGCGCCGGGATATCCGGGCCCCCGTGCCCGGGTGTCCCGGCGACGTCCGACGTCAGAACGAGGCGCAGTCGGAGTCGATCGGCAGCTCGTTGGACCACCGCCCGGATACCGTGTCGTAGGCGATCACGTAGTCGTTGTCGGTGGTGCCCGGGTCGCTCGAGCAGTCACCGATCGGTGTCTGCGCGTACAGCGCGCCGCCGGGGAATCCCGGGTAGTCGGTGGCGGTCACGGTCTGCGACCACAGCACCGTGCCGCTGTTGCTGCGGATCTGCAGCAGGACCGGGCCGAAGTTGAAATGGTCGCCGTTGATCTGGAAGTTCGGGCCGTCCCAGCCACCGTCGGTCGTGGTGCACACGTCTCCGGAGCAGTTCTGCCCCGACACCGGCGGCGGCGTCCAGTCGCTCATCCAGAGGCTGAACAGTGCCACGCGGTTGTTCGCCTGGGAGTTGTCGTACGCCGCTTGGGCGCGGACCGCTGGGGTGACGCATACGTAGTCGTCGGGCACCACCTGGCGCCACACGTAACCCTGCTGGCAGGTGTACTGGCCGTAGGCGCCGCCACCGGGCGCGACCCGGCTGAGCGCAGCCGCGTTATCGGCGGCCGCCTGGGCCCGGTTGCCCGGCGTCACGCAGACGTAGTCTCCGGTGTACGCCTTCCGCCACACATAGCCCTGCAGGCACGGAACGCCGGGATCCCCGATCGTGCCGGTCGGGCTGGGGATGGACGTGACAATCGTCGTCAGCGTGTGCGGGAAGTAAGGGATCAGCTTGTGCGGCAAGAAGACGTGGCCACCGCCCGACGACCCCCACGACGAAGAGCCGCCCGACGAAGATCCGCCCGAGGACGACCCGCCCGACGAAGACGATCCGCCCGCCGCGGTCGCGCCGGCCTGGTTGGTGCCGCTGCCTCCGGCCGACGACGCTCCCGACGTCCCGCCAGCAGACCCGCTGCCCTGGCCGTTGCCGGACCCGCTGGCCAGGCTTCCCGACCGTGCCGCCGCGGGATGCTCGGTGCCATGGACGGCCGCGTGCGCCGGCGAGAGCCTCAGCGCGCCGCTGCCGTGCGCCGCCACGGCCAGCGCGACGAGGGCCGCGACAACGGCCACCGTGATGGTCGAGGTCTTGTTCACTAGGTTCATCGCGGGTCTCCTTTGCCGCCGCCGACGGCCACGCGCTGTGGCTCGTGACAGTGGTAGGAGTCCCGGCGCTGCCGGGCGCCAACAACTTTTCGCGGAGAATTTTGCGGCGGCGCCCGGCAGGCCCGCGCCGAACCTAGTTGCCGCGGAGCATGTCCCCCACGATCCCGCCGACGATGCCGCCGCCGGCCGCCTGCTGCGTCGTCCGGTCGTCGTGCTGCATGTACCGGGCAAGCGCCTGCGCCAGTACCGGCAGCGGCATCGACTGCAGCCAGACCCGGCCGGGCCCGGTCAGCATCACCACGTGGAAGCCGTCCTCACCGAACACGGCGTTGGCGATGCCCGGCATCCGGGTCACCGAGAACTGGACCGTGCCCTGGAACATGCCAATGTGACCGGGATGCACGAGCAGGCCCTGCATCGGCGGCAGGTCGTAGGTGGTGAGCTCGCCGGACAGCTCGATCCACGCCGTGCCCTGGCCCTCCAGCTTCTGCAGCACAAACCCCTCGCCGCCGAACATCCCGCCGCGGAAGCTCTGCTGCAGCCCCACGCTCGGGACGATGCCGGGGGTCCCGCACAGCCAGCCGTGCCGGTGCACGAAGTAGGACTGGCCAGGGTCGATCTCCACCGGCATGATGTGCCCGGGAGCCTTGGCCGCGAACGTGATCGCGCCGGGCCCGCCGTAGTGAGTGATAAAGACCCCGCCACCGCCGACGGCCCGCTTCAGTCCCGCCATCAACCCGCCGCCGCCAGGGCCGCCAGTGCCCATCCGCTGTGACAGCTGGATGCTCTGCGTCATCCAGGCCAGCTCGCCGTGTGTGGAAATGACCTCCTCGCCGTCATTCAGCGTCACTTCCAATATGGGCATCGTGGTGCCCTTGATGTTGGCCTGCATGACTTGCCCTCCCCATGGCCCGCCGGGCGGCGCGGCGCTTTGGACGACAAACTACTTCCGGGCAGGGACTGCGGATAGGCACATTTGGAAGTTGACGGGCACTCCGTCGGCCGGCGCTGGCGTCCCCGGTTACCAGGCCTGCCCCGCGCCAGCGAACTGGCCGGGCGCACGACCGGGCCCCGGCGGGCCGGCATAGGCCTGGGCGATGTCCAGCCAGCGATCGGCGTCGGGCCCGCTGGCGGCCAGGCTGAGGTCGCCGCGATGCCGCCGCTGCGTCACCAGCAGGCAGAAGTCGAGCGCCGGGCCGCTCACACTCTGGGCGGCATCCCGCGGTCCCCACGTCCACTCCGCGCCGCTCGGCGCGACGAGCTTGACACCGAACTCCTCGGCCGGGACGGGCAGGCCCCTGGTCAGGAACGCATAGTCCCTTGTGCGCACGCCGAACCAGGCCACGTGCTCGATGCGGTCGGTCGCCCGGCGCTCGACGCCGAGCGCGTCGGCGATGTCCTGGCCGTGCCCGAACAGCTCCATCATCCTGACGCTGGCCATCGTCGCCGGCGAGACCGGCGTCACGATCCAGGGCACCCGCTGGCCGGCGGGCACCGCCGCGAGCGCGTCCTGCAGGCCGCGGCGGGTGTCCCGCCAGTGCGCCAGCAACTGCTCCGGCGGCCTGTCGGCGAACTCGGCTGCGCCCGCGTCGGTAGTCTCGTTGAAATCTCTGCCGAGCTCCGCCTTCCGGGCCGCGAACGCCTCGGCGTCCGTGGCCGCCAGCGTGGCGACCGAGGCCGACGACGCCAGGTGGCTGATCTGGTTTGCAATCGTCCACCCGGGCGACGGTGTCGGCAGCCGCCACTGCTCGGCGCCGATACCGGACACCAGCGCATCCAGGTCGTCACCCTCGGCTTCCATGTCGGCCAGGATCTCGTCAATGATCACCGCTGCCCCTCCGATCGCAGGCCCGTCCACTCAGTCAATACGACGGGCGCAAGCCCTCGCCAGTGGCCTGGCCGTCGACGTGCGGGAGGCGCACGAGCCGCAGCACGATCCCGGCCGAGCTGCCCGGCACCGCGACCAGCGTCAGCTTCTGCTTGTGCGCGGCCAGTCGCTCCCGCACCTGGTAGAGGGCGCGAACGCCCGCGCTGGCCAGGCGCGTCACGCGGGTGAGATCGACGGTCAGCGGGAGCGTCCCGCCCCGGCTGGCGGACAGCAGCTGCCGCTCGAGCCGGTCCGCGCTGGTGATGTCGACCGGCCCGCACACCCCGGCACGGGGGACGCTGCCGTCGCCGCCGATGTCGACGCCAAACGGCGGCTCGGCCTCGTAACGGGCGGCTTGCGCGCTGGCGTCCGAGGCCAGGATGGCGGGCCGGCGGAGGCGGTGCCGCAGGGTCACGACCGTGCCCAGGCGGGCCGACGGGTCCCCGGTCTGCCCCGGCGGATGACTGACCACCATGTCGTCGACCATGTGCCCGGCCACCATCAGCCCGTGACCTCGGTAGGCCAGGGCCGGATCCGGCGGCTTCCATTCCCCATAGTCGGTGACCCGGCATTCCACGTACCCGTCGTCGCGCAGCGCCGCATCGACCTGCACCGGTCCGCGCCGGTGCGGCGGGTAGGCATGCTCGATGGCGTTGGTGACGGCCTCCACGACGGCCAGCTGCAGCCCGTCCCGGTCGTCCGGTGCCAGATCCAGCCGGTCGAACCACTCGCCGAGACCACGCCGCGCCGCGGTCACGCTGTCCAGCCGGCCCGGCAGCTCCATGCGCAGCGCCGGAACCGGCTCGGCCAGCCGCTGCGCGGCCAGCGTGGTCACGTCGTCGGCGTAGCCGGTGCGGGTCAGCAACTCCACCGTCAGCTGGCAGACCCGCTCGGCCGGGGCGGGAGCGGCGCCCGCCGGCAGCGCCCGGTTGGCCGCCGCGTCGGCCGCGACGATGGCGAGCTCGGCCATGCCCTCCGAGATCGTCCGGTTCGGCCGCTCGATCAGCCCGTCGCTGTACAGCAGCACCAGCTCACCCTCGCGCAGCGTGGTGGTGGCCAGGATCGGCGTTGAGCCGGTGCCGAGCGGGCCGGTCCCGGTGCCGTCGAGGAACACCGACCGGCTCCCGTCGGCGGCGACGATCAGCGGCGGGGGGTGCCCGCAGGTCGTGTAGCGCAGGGTGCCGCCGACGGGATCGAGCACGGCGAGGGCCAGGGTCGCCGCGCGCAGCGCCGGCGTCCGTGCGGCGAAGGCGTCGGCGCGCTCGAGCACCTTGGCGAGGTCAGCCTCGGCGATCAGCAGCTCGTTCAGCACGGCACGCAGCTGGCCCATGGCCGCCGAGGCGGTTACGCCGTGCCCGACGAGGTCACCGACGATGAGCGCGACCGAGCCGTTTGCCAGCGTGATCGCGTCGAACCAGTCACCGCCCGACGCGTGATCCTGGCCGGCGGTCAGGTAGCGCGCGGCGATCCTGGCCCGCGGCAGCACCGGCAGCGCGGTGGGCAGCAGCGCTTCCTGCAGCTCGGCGACGAACCCGCGCGCCGCCTCGTTTCCCAGCTCGGCCGCGGCCGCCTGTTCCTGCGCCACTCGCCGCCCGAGCACCTGAAGGGTCACGTCGGTCCCGGTCACGAGCACGCCGGCCATCGTTCCGTCGGCGGCCCGGCGCGGCGCTGCCGTGAAGTCGCCGTAGACCTCCTGGATCCCTTCGGGACCGAGGTCGAGCTGCGCCCGCCAGGCCCGGCCGGCCTCCCGCTCCCCGGTCTGGTACACCCGGTCGAGCAGCTCGCAGATCAGCTGCCCGGCGAGCTCGGGGACGGCCTCGCGCAGCGGCATGCCGATGAGGCCGGAGCGGCCGAGCAAGGCCCGGCAGGCCGCGTTCATCGCGGTGATCCGGTGCTCCGGGCCGGTCATCGAGAGCACCACCGTCGACATCTGCTCAAAGGCGTCCCGCACGGCGCCCGCCGCGCCCACCTGCCCGGCAAGCGCGTCGTCGTCGTGCGTGGTCCCGGGCAACGCGGCCCCTCCTAGCTATTCGGCATCAACGATCCCCGCTTACCCAGCCACGCCTCATGAAACATCGGTCGTGCCACCAAACACATGCGGGGCCGGCCGCCGGGGCCGCTATTGCGCGGCGATTGCCCGGCCTTGACCCTTGCAGAACACAAACCGAACTTGCGTGCGGTGTGGCGCAATCGCCAATTGCCCAAATGCCGGAATAAATAGCGCGTGAGTCGCCACGGACGCGCGTTTATGCGAGTACCCGCTGGAGACCCGGGGTACATGCCTTACCGGCCGAGCCCTTTCTTTATCGCCGATGGCGGGCCCGGCCGGGCGATGTGTGCCTGATCCTTAATGAATGGCTCAATCGGCGACGAGCAGATGGGCTCCGGGGATGAAAGGCGCGCCCGGCAGGGCGCGGAAATCGGGGGGCGAGCAGTGATCACGCGCGCGGGCGACTTCATGGCCTGGCTTGGCGGCGGCGACCGGGAAACCCTTCAGCAGGTGCCGCAGGAACGGGCGCGGTTCGTCCAGATGGCGGGCGTGTTGCTGACAACGGCGGCCATCGCGGTCGTCTCGATGACGTTCGCGCTGCACGACGGCGTCAAGGCGCCGCTCGTGCCGTCGGTGATCCTCGGCGTGGCATGGGGCTTCGTCATCCTCAACCTGGACCGGTTCCTGGTACTGAGCATGGGCTCCACCCGCGACCGCAAGCGCCTGGTGTTCATCACGCTGCCCCGGCTGGCGCTCGCCGTGGTTCTCGCGCTCGTCATCTCCACACCGCTCGTCTTGCGCATATTCGCCAGCGACATCAACCAGCAGCTGTTCACGATGCAGCAGAAGGAAACACGCCAGGAAGCGTCCCTGGAGGCACGCAGCGGAGAGCAGCAGGAGGCCAACAAGGTCGAGGCCCAGATCAACACCGACCAGGGGATACTGAACGGCCATCTGCCGCAGTCGATCACCAGCCCGCAGCTGCAATCCGCGCAGAAACAAGTGAGCACGCTGCAGAAAGAGGCGGCGAGCGACTATCAGGCGGAAGTGAACGCGCGCGAAGCCTGGCAGTGCGAGCTTGACGGCCAGAACTGCCAGAGCTCGTCCGGCACGGTTGGTGACGGCCCGCGGGCGCAGGCGAAATACCAGGAGTACCAGCAGGACGTCAAGACGTACAACTCAGTCGAGAGCCAGCTCACCGCGGCTCAGGCCGCCGAGAAGAGCGCGCAGAGCAGCTTCAGCGGCGACCTGACCGGCCGTGTCCAGCAGCTCAAGACCTCGGCCCGGGCTGCGCTGCCCGGGCTGCAGCGCGAATACACCAAGCTCGAGTCGGGCCTGCAGGCCACCGCGGCGAACGGCTTCAACGTCGCCGCCAAGAACACCGGCATCCTGGCGCAGCTTCAGGCGCTGTCCGCGGCCAGCGCGGCCAACCCCAGCCTGCAGGCCGCGCGGCTGGCCGTCCTGGCGCTGTTCTTCCTCATCGAGATCCTTCCGGTCACCGTGAAGTTCCTGCTCAACATCGGCCCGCCGTCCGCCTATGAGGTCGTGGCCAGGCTCAAGGAGGACGAACTCGTCGACGCCGCGACCATGCGGCGGATCGAGACCAGGCGGATCGCCGAGTCCGAGTCGCGCACCAGGATCGGCGTCCAGTCCGACATGCAGCAGAAAGAGGAGGATCTTGGCAAGCACGCGAACACCCGCATCGCCGGCGAGATGACCAAGATCCTCGACACGACGGTGCTGGAGTGGGGCAGGCAGGCGCGCGAGGGGCTGCCGGCGGCCAACGGCACCGGGCACCCGGACGCGCAGATCGGCCACGGGTTCGGGCTGCCGGGCGGCACGTCGTGACCGCGGTGGTACCTCGGATGACGCGCAGGATCGCGTTCTGGCTCGGCGAGGAGGGCGTTCGCGGTCGCGCGCCGTTCCCGGCGGGCGGCGGCGGCGAGGCCGACGCCCCCAGCCTGTCCGGCCTGGTGTTCCTGTTCCTGGCCGACGACCAGCGGGCGGACGGCAGCGCTGGCTGGCGCCGGGGCCGCAAGGTGCTGCGCGAGGTGGAAGCCAAGCTGGCCGCGACGCCCGGCATCACGTACCAGGTGCGGGCGCTGCCCGGCAGGGACGGCAGGGCGCTGCGCAAGCCCAGGAAGGCCGGCGGTCGCGCTGGGCGCTGCGGCGCCCGGCCGACGGCCTGGACTTTTCCCAGTCGCTGGCCAGCGTGCGGGCTGGGATCCACCGCGATGTGGCCGCGCTCCGGATGGGCGGCGCGATCGTGACCCGGCCCGCGATGGTCTGCTACGCCGTGACCCCGCCGCTCGCCGACGCGATCACCGCCGAGGAATACAGCCGTCTGGCGAGCGAGGCGCTGCTCACCTGGGTGGTGCCGGAGGGCTCGGCGGCGCTGATGCCCCCGGCGTTCACGGCCAGCGGCGCGCAGGTCCTGACCGACCACTACGCGGTCGGCGACGAGGCCGCCCACCTGGTACGCGGCGGCACCCGCGGCTGCTAGCCACGGGCGCCACCAGCGCCTGCCCCGCGCCGTCGCCCGTCACCCGGAGGGCGAGGGCGACGGCGCGGGGCGCCCGGCGCCGTAGGCGTGCGACCGGGTGGGGCCGACAAACAGCAGCACCTGCTGCGGCGCCCAGGGGACGGCGTCGTAGACATACCAGGTCCCTGGTACCTGACGCGCCGTCAGGGCCCGGCCGTCGTCACGGTAGGTCGCGACCGTGACGTGCCTCCTGGCAAGCATCGCCAGCACCGTGGACACGCGCTTACCGACATAGTTCAGGCCGTGCATCACCTCGCCGGGAGCGCTCGCGCTGGTCGTTGACTCGTACTGTTCCCCGGGCCGGGCCGCGCGGCCGAACACAAGGCTGGCCTGGCCGCGGAAGCCGACCGGAACCCTGAGCCCGACCGGGCACTCGCTGCCACCGCCGCCGGTCCAGCACCGGCCCTTCGCGGTGATCGTCGTGATCGAGTTTCCGTCCGGGCCCGAGGTGCTGATCTCCACGACGGTGCCGACCAGGGACGGCGACGCCGGAACCAGCGACAGCGTGATGTCCAGACCGTGCGCCTTGAATTCGGCGTTGTAGCTGGCCTCGTCGGCGAGCGGGTCGCGCACGATGACGTCGATATAGCGGCCCACCCGGGTGAAGGCCAGGGCGTGCGCGTCGGGCCGGAGCCGCACGGTGCCGCCAGTACCGCCCGGTTCCCCGGTATGGGTGACGACCGCGGCGGCGATGAGCGCGGCGGCGGCCGCCGCGGCCGGGATCCCGGCCAGCCACCACCACCGCCGCCGCGGGCGCGGCGCCCGGTTCGCTGTGGCCGGCCCGGCCGGGGTCATGGTGATCTGCCCCGCCAGGTCGGCCAGCGCGGTGTCGCTGACCAGCCGGGCGGCGTCAGCATCTGAAATCGGTGCGATGCGTTGAATCTGGTTCACGCTGATTCTCCTCTCGGGACGCTGACCGGTTCGGGCGGCGAGGTGACCTGGTGGCGGGCGTACGCGTCGGCAAGCCGGCGCCTGGCGCGGTGCAGCCTGATCCGCACGGCGTTCCGCGAGCAGCCGAGGGCGGCGGCGGCCTGGCCCCGGTCCAGGCCCTCCCAGCCGACCAGGGCCAGCACCTCCCGGTCCGCCTCGGCCAGGCTGCGGAACGCGGCGGCGAACTCGGCCAGCTCGCCGGTGTATTGCGCCGGCCGGTAGCCGGCCGAGAGCTCGGCCCGGAGCCGGTCGGCGAGCACCGCCCGCCGCCGCTCGCCACGGCGGTAGTTGGCGAGCACCCGCCTGGCCACGCCGTACAGCCACAGCCGGGCCTCATCGCCGGGCGGCACCGCGTCGAGGCGCCGCCATGCGGTGAGGAAGGTCTCGGCGATCACGTCCGCCGCGTCGTCCGGGTTGTCGGTGCGGCGCAGCACGTAGCCCAGGATGGGGCCGCAGTTCGCGGCGTACAGCTCCTCGAAGCGGTGCCGCCGCTCATCCGGCCCGCCGGGTTGCGGGTATCTCAAGGTTGCTCCCTTCGACACCCGCCACATGTCCGCAGCACGCCGAGCATTTCAGGACGCGCGGCTGCTAACCGGCCCGGCTAATCGCCCAGCTCGGCCCGGCGGCGGGTAACGAACTCCTCGAGTTCCTGCTTGATCGCCCCGTCGAGCGGCGGCTGCTGGTACTCATCCAGCGTCTTGGCGCAGATCTCCGAGGCGCGCGCGGTGGCGTCCTTGCCGCCCTGCTTCAGCCAGCGCTCGTAGTTCGCCGTCGACGACAGCAGCGGCCGGTAGAAGCACTCCCGGAACCGTTCCATCGTGTGCGCGGCGCCGAGGAAGTGCCCGCCGTGCCCGACCTCCTCGTGCGCGCCGAACGCCAGCGACGCCTCGTCGATCTCCAGCGGCGTGAACTCGACCCGCAGCATCCGCAGCAGCTCGATGTCCACGATGAACTTCTCGTAGCAGGAGACCAGGCCGCCCTCGAGCCAGCCCGCCGCGTGCATCACAAAGTTGGTGCCGGCCAGGAACGTGGGCAGCAGCGTCATCAGCGACTCGTACGCCGCCTGCGCGTCACAGGTCTGGCTGGCGTTCAGCCCGCCGCCGGTCCGGAACGGCAGCCCGAAGTGCCGGGCAAGCTGCCCGGTGCACAGCAGTCCGATCCCGGACTCGGGGGTCCCGAACGACGGCGACCCGGACTGCATGTCGATGTTGGAGAGGAACGAGCCGAAGATCACCGGGCAGCCCGGCCTGATCAGCTGGGCCAGCGCGATGCCGGACAGCGCCTCGGCGAGCTGCTGCACCAGCGCGGCCGGGATCGTCACCGGCGACATGGCGCCCATCAGCAGGAACGGCGTGAGCACCACGGGCTGGTTCGCCGCGCAGTACTCGAACTGGGCGTCCAGCATCCGGTCGTCCCAGCGCAGCGGGGAGTTGCAGTTGATCAGCGAGATCGTGGCCGGAGTGGCCTCGATCGCCTCGCGCCCGCCGAACAGGATCTCGCTCATCCTGATCGTGTCGGCGGCGTTCGGGCCGGACACCACGTTGCCCATGTAGATCTTGTCGGTGAGCGTCTGCAGCGCGTAGACCATGTCCAGGTGCCGGGAGTCGAGCGGCGCGTCGTTCGGCTCGCAGATCACGCCGCCGGCTGAGTCCAGCTGCGGAAAAGACTGGGACAGCATGCACAGCCGGCGGAAGTCCTCCAGCGTGGCGTCCCGCCGCACGTCGCCCTCGCGGACGAACGGCGACCCGTAGACCGCGCTGAACACCATCTCGTTCCCGCCGATGTGCACGCTGTTCGCCGGGTTGCGCGCCTGGACGTCGAACTCCCGCGGCGCCTTGGCCACCTGCTCGAGCACGAACTCCGGGTCGAGGAAGACCACCTCGCCGTCCACCTTCTGGCCCGCCTTGCGGAACAGCTCCACGGCCTCCGGCTTGGCGAACTGCACCCCGATCTCGGAGACGATGCGCCGCCACCCGGCGTCAAGGACGCCCACGGCGTCCGGAGAGAGGATCTCGTAGCGCGGCATGCGGTTGCGGAACATGACCACCTCTCTATTGCGGAGCTTGCTCCGCAGCGGGGGGTTGAAAGGGGGGTCGTCCCCCCTAGGGCTAACGCTGTCCGGCGCTTGACCCTGTACAAAGCCCAACTTAGGATCACATCGTAGAACAGAGTTCCGTAACATGGAACTAACCCAGGAGGAACCCCTTTGACCAGCCCGAACGGTACGCAGGCGGTCGATCGGGCGGCGCAACTGCTGATCGAGGTCGTGCACTGTCCAGGCCCGGTCACGTTCACGGAGCTGACCTCGGCCTCCGGCCTGGCCAAGAGCACGACATCGCGGCTGCTGATGGCGCTCGAGCGCAACGGGCTCGTGCAGCGGGACAGCAGGGGCGGGTTCCGGCCCGGTGAGGTGTTCGTCTCCTATGCCTGGCGCAGCGGCGCCGAGGCCGGGCTGATCCCGGTGGCGCAGCCGTTTCTCGACCGGCTCGGCGATGCCACCGGCGAGACCATCAACCTCGGCGTGGCCAGCCGCGGGCTGGTGGAGCAGATCGCGCAGGTGGACAGCACCTACATGATCGGCGGGACGAACTGGGTCGGCCTGTCGGTGCCGCTGCACTGCTCGGCGCTCGGCAAGGTGCTGCTGGCCCACGACGCCGCGGCGCTGCCGCCCGGCCGCCTGGCCCGCCGCACCGGGCACACGATCACCGGCCGCGACGCGCTGGCAGCCGACCTCACCGAGGTGCGCCGCCGCGGCTACGCGGTGACCAATGAGGAGCTGGAGCCCGGCCTGGTCGCCGTGGCCGCTCCGGTCTACCGCGACGGGGCGACCGTCGTCGCCGCGCTGTCGGTGTCCGGCCCGGCGAGCCGCCTGCCCAAGACCAGGATCCCCCAGATCGCCGCACGGTGCATGACCGAGGCCAACGCCCTGTCCGCCGTGCTCGGCTACCACCCGGCCCGACGTCAGCAGCAGAAGGAAGGTGCCGCGTGACCCGAGACGAGCTCCTGAAGCAGCTCTACGACTTCACCTTGGTCGGCAACGGACCCGAGGTGCTCAGCCTGACCCACCAGGGCCTCGACATGGGGCTCGGCCCCGAGGAACTGCTGTACGAGGCGCTGATCCCGTCGCTCGAGGAGGTCGGCGCGCGGTTCGAACGCGGGGACTTCTTCGTGCCGGAGATGCTGATCGCGGGCAAGGCGATGGCGGGCGCGCTGGTGATCCTGCGGCCGCTGCTGGCCGAGACCGGCGCCCAGACGATCGGCAAGATCGTCATGGGCACGGTCAAGGGCGACGTGCATGACATCGGCAAGAACCTCGTCAACATCATGTTCGAGGGCGCGGGCTTCGAGGTGATCGACCTGGGCGTGCAGGTCGCGCCGGAGAAGTTCATCGACGCGATCAGGGAGCACCAGCCCGACATCGTCGGCTTCTCCGCGTTCCTGACCACGACCATGCCGATGTTCAAGGCCAACATCAACGCGCTGCAGAAGGCCGGCATGCGCGACCAGGTGATCGTGATGGTCGGCGGCGCGCCGGTGACCCAGGAGTACGCGGACGTGGTGGGCGCCGACGGCTACGCCTCGGACGCCTCGGCTGCCGTGGTCAAAGCCAAGGAACTGCTGCGCCATCGCCGTGCGATGGCGCCCGCTTAGAGGGAGCTCGGATGGAGACGGTCCTGCGCTCGGCCAGCCGGGAACTGAGGATCGGCGGGGAGAACCCGTTCTGCATCGTGGGCGAGCGGATCAATCCCACCGGGCGCAAGATTTTCCAGGAGCAGCTGCGTAACAACGACCTGTCCAGGATCGAGATCGACGTCACCCAGCAGGTCGCGGGCGGCGCGATGATGCTCGACGTCAACATGGGCGCGCCGCTCGCCGACGAGACCGAGTTGATGGTCGCGGCGGTGAAGCTGATCCAGAGCGTCTGCGACCTGCCGCTCTGCCTGGATTCATCGATCATCGAGGTGCTGGAGGCCGGGCTGACCGCTTACCAGGGCAAGGCCCTGGTCAACTCCGTGACCGCGGAGGACGAGCGGCTCGACGCGATCCTTCCGCTCGTGCGCGAGCACGGCGCGGCCGTAATCGCGCTGCCGAACGACGAGGAGGAGATCCCGGAGGACCCGCGGCGCAGGCTGGAACTCGTGCGCAAGATCGTGGGCGTGGCCACCGGCAAGTACGGCATCCCGCTCGAGGACATCGTGATCGACCCGCTGGCCATGCCGGTCGGCGCGGACACTTCGCTGGTGCTCAGCACGCTGGAGACGATCCGGCTGGTCCGCGACGAGTTCGGGCTGAACATGACGCTCGGCGCCTCCAACGTCTCGTTCGGGATGCCCGACCGCGCCTCGATCGGCTCCGCGTTCCTGCCGATGGCCATCCTCAGCGGGCTGACCAGCGCGATCATGGATGCCCGCTCGCCGCAGCTGGTCCGCGCGGTCAAGGCCACCGACCTGCTCACGAACAGGGACGCGTGGGGCGCGAACTGGATCGCCGCGCACCGCGCCGCCCAGGCACAGGCCCAGGCGGCCACGTGACGTCCACGGCCGCTGACCCAGCGGTCGGTCTGCCCGCCCGCGTCGACCTGGAGTTCCAGCCGAGCGGGACGCGGGTGCGGGTCCCGCCCGGCGTGACCCTGTTCGACGCCGCGAGCTGGAACGGCATCGCGATCGACTCCACCTGCGGCGGCCACGGCACCTGCAAGAAATGCAAGATCAGGATCGTTGGCGGCGACGTGCCCGTCTCGCCGCTCGACGGCCGGGCGTTCTCCCCGGACGAGCTGCGGGACGGCTGGCGGCTGGCCTGCCGGGCGCAGGCAGCGACCGACCTGCAGATCGAGGTTCCGCCGCTGGTCACCAGGCCGAAGGCGGCCACCGTGGGGGTCGGCAGGCAGGTCATCCTGCGCCCGGCAGCCCAGAAGCGGTACCTGGAGCTGGAGGAGCCGTCCCTGTCCGACCAGCGGACGGACATCGAGCGGACCCTCGACGCGCTCGACGACCTCGAGCTGCGGGTCGACCTCGGCGTCGTGCGTTCGATCGGCCAGGTGCTCCGCGCCGCCGACTGCAAGGTGACCGCGGTCATCGTCGACGACGTGCTGATCGACGTGCAGCCCGGCGACACCACCGCGCGGCTGTACGCGGTCGCGTTCGACCTCGGCACCACCACGGTTGTGGCCACGCTGCTCGACCTGGCGACCGGCACGCCGCTGGCGGTCGCGTCGATGCTGAACAAGCAGCAGCCGTTCGGCGCGGACGTGATCACGCGGATCAGCGCGATCATGATGAAGCCCGCCACGCTCGCGACGCTGGCCGGCCTGGCCAGCGAGACGCTGGCCGAGCTGACCGCCGACGTCTGCGAGCAGGCCGGGGTCGCGGCCGCCGACGTCTGCGAGGTGGCGCTGGCCGGCAACGCGACCATGACGCACATCGCGCTCGGCATCGACCCCGAGCCCCTTGGCGTGGCCCCGTTCATCATGGCGGCCCGCCAGTACCCCGAGGTGCTCGCCGCGACCGACCTTGGTTTGCCCGTGCATCCCCGGGCCCGCGCGTTCCTGTTCCCCGCCTTCGGCGCTTATGTCGGCGGGGACATCACCGCAGGTCTGCTCGCATCGGGCATGGACCGTGACGCCCGCACCCGGCTGTTCGTGGACATCGGCACGAACTGCGAGATCGTGCTCGGCAACCGGGACTGGCTGCTGGCCACCGCGGCCCCGGCGGGCCCGGCGTTCGAGGGCGCGGCGATCCGGTGCGGGATGCGCGCGGCCGACGGCGCGATCGAGGTGGTCTCGATGACACCGGCTGGGGTGGAGCTAAGCGTCATCGGGGACGCCGAGCCCGAGGGGCTGTGCGGCTCCGGCCTGGTGGACGCCGTGGCCAGCCTGGTCGGTGTCGGGCTGCTCGACCGGTCCGGCCGCTTCGCGGGTGAGGAGCAGGCGGCCGGGATCGCGCCCGGGCTGGCAGACCGGCTGACCACGCTCGGCGCCGAACGGGTCTTCGTGCTGCACTGGCTCGGCGAGCCGGGCGACGTGGCGCGGTCTATCTACCTGTCCCAGCGCGACGTGCGCGAGCTGCAGTTCGCCAAGGCAGCGATCGCGACCGGCTGGAACATCCTGCTGGATGAGGCCGGGCTGGCGCCTGGCGACATCCAGCAGGTGCTGCTGGCCGGCTCGTTCGGCAGCTACCTGTCGCCGGCGAACGCGATCCGGCTCGGCCTGGTCCCCCGGATGCCTGCCGCCCGGGTGGTCAGCGCGGGGAACGTGGCCGGCGAAGGCGCGAAGATGGCGCTGCTCTCGGTCCGCGAGCGGGCCGGGGCCCTGGCGCTGCAGGAGGAGGTGAGGTATGTCGAGCTCTCCGACCGCAGCGACTTCAACGACGCGTTCGTGGACCAGCTCCAGTTCCCGGAGTAAGGCTGGTGCCGCCGCCACCCCCACCGCCGCGCCAACCCCCATCCCTACCGTTGCCGTGATCGCCTGCGGTGCGCTCGGCGCCCACGTCCGCGAGATCACCGCGCGGCGCGGCTGGCAGGTCGAGGTGCATACGCTTCCGTCGCTGCTGCACAACCACCCGGAGCGGATCGCCCCGGCCGCCGAGCGCCTGGCCCGCGACCTGCAGGCGCGCGGCCTGCGGGTCGCGCTCGGTTACGCGGATTGCGGCAGCTACGGCGCGCTGGACGGGCTGTGCGAGCGGCTGAACCTGCGCCGCCTCCCCGGGCTGCACTGCTACGACGTATTCGCGGGGCCCGACCGGCTGCGCGAGATGTTCGAGCGAGAGCCGGGGACCTACCTGCTCACCGACTTCCTGGTGCGCAGCTTCCGCCGTTCGGTGCTGGCCGAGCTGGGCCTCAACACATACCCGGAACTATGGCCGGACTACTTCGGCCACTACCGGCGTCTGGTCTGGCTGGCGCAGTCACGCGACGCCGCGCTCGACGCGGAGGCCGCCGCGGTCGCTGAAATGTTCGGGCTGCCGCTGACCGTGCTCGATGTCGGGACCGGCGGCCTGGAGCGCGAGCTTACGCTGCTGCTCGGCGACGCCGCCGCTCCCCCGGTTGCCCCGGACGCCGCGGACGGCGCCGACGCCGCGGACGGCGCACCGTGATCCGCGGCGGGCTCGCGCGGGTGGCGCCGCTGCTGCAGCGACCCAGGTACGAGGTGTTCCCCGCCAAGAGCACCGAGGAGACGGTGCTCGAATGGGTGCCGACCGACCTGACCGTCACCGTGACCGCGTCCCCAGCCAAAGGGCTCGACCCGACCCTTGACCTGACCGAGCGGCTGACCGCCCGGGGATACCGCGTGGTCCCGCACGTGTCCGCCCGCCTGGTGCGCGACGATGCCCATCTCGCCGACATCGTGGCCCGCCTCACCGCGTGCGGCGTGGACGACGTGTTCGTTCCGGGCGGTGACGCCGATCCGCCGGCCGGCCGCTTCGACAGCGCGCTGGCCCTGCTCGACCGGCTGGCCGAGATGGGCCGCCCGTTCTCCCGGGTAGGGGTCACCGGCTATCCGGAAAGCCACCCGAGGATCGACGACGACATCACGATCCAGGCGATGTGGGATAAGCGGCAGCACGCCGCCTACCTGGTCAGCAACCTCTGCTTCGACCCGGCCACGCTGCGGCACTGGATCCGCCGGGTGCGGGCGCGCGGCGTCACGATGCCGATGTTCATCGGCATCGCCGGGCCGGTGGACCGGGCGCGGCTGCTGCGGATGGCCACCAAGGCGGGCGTCGCCGAGTCGGCCAGGTTCCTGACCGGGCACACCGAGTGGCTGCTGCGCCTGGGCACCCCGACCGGATACAACCCAGGCCGGTTGCTCGAACGGACCGGCGCCACGCTGGCCGATCCCGCCTCGGCGGTGGAGGGCCTGCACGTGTTCACGTTCAACCAGGTCCGCCAGACCGAGCAGTGGCGGCGTTCGCTGCTCGACCGGATCGCCGCACGCGCTCAGCGGCCGGCCTGACTCAGGGGAACTGAGCCGTCGCGGCGGCCGTGGGGAGCACGCCGCCCGGCAGCGGCCCGGCCGCGGTCAGCGTCACGAAGCAGGCGCGGCCCGGCTTGGGCAGCACCTCGAGCTGCGCGGCGTGCAGCATGCCCGAGGTCGTCGACGTGAGGGTGTACTCGACCTGCACGCCGAGAACGCCGCCGATCTTGACCTCGCTGACCGTGACGTGCTGGGCGTGCAGGACCTGAGGCAGTTCCTCTTTTGCTGACTCGCGCAGCAGCGGGACTCCCGCGCTTCCGGTCTCCGACGTGCCGGATTTAGAGCAGTAGGCGTTGATGTTCGTCGCGAAATGGCCTGGCGAGCTCGAGACGGACTTGAGATCGGCGGCAAAGATCGCCTTCAGCTTGATCAGCGCCTGCAGGTTCTGCGAGAGCGTTGCCTGGCTGACTCCCTTGAGCCCCATTTGGTTGAGCGCCTGCTTCAGGTTCAGCTTGGCCAGGTTGACGGTCGCCCAGGAACTCGGGATCGCTATGGATATGCCCTGCGTGGCTCCGCCGACCCGCTGATAACCAGCCGGAACGCTCGTTGACGCGCTGGTCTGGAAGGAACCGGCGGTCGAGGGAGGCGCCGAGCTCGCGGCGGCCGCGGCACCGGACGCGGCGACCACCGCGGCCAGCCCGATCGCGGCCGCGCAGGCAACCAGGAATGAGCGGAATGAGCGTCTCATACGTCCCCCGTTCTCGTCGGCCCCGCGATCAAGCCCCGGGGCAACCCTCACGACCGGCCCACGCCCACGGGCAACCCCCCCGCAACTGTGCATTAAGGTGCTGCACGTGACTGTGCCCCGCGTGGCCGTCGGCCCGGACCTCGCTGAGTACGCCGAGAAGGCGATCCGTGACGGCGGCGGCGAGCCGGTCGCCGCCGACGCCAGCCCCGACGCGCTTGTCTGGCTCATGCCGGGCGACATAGATGGCCTGCGTGCCGCGCTCGCAACGGCGAGTTCCGCGCGCTGGGTGCAGCTCCCGTTCGCCGGCATCGAGCAGGTGACCAAGGCGGGGCTGCTCGACCCTGGCCGGGTCTGGACGTCGGCCAAGGGCGCCTACGCAGAGCCGGTCGCCGAGCATGCCCTCGCCCTCGCCCTGGCCGGCCTGCGCTTGCTGCGGCGGCGCATCACGGCCCGTTCCTGGGGGAAACCGGGCGGGGTCAGCCTGTACGACCAGCCGGTCACGATCCTGGGCGGCGGAGGGATCACCGCCAGCCTGCTCGAACTGCTCGCGCCAATGCGGGTCAACGCGACCGTGGTGCGCAACCGGCCCGAGCCGGTCCCCGGTGCCGTCAGGACCGTGGGCCAGGACGACCTGCACGAGGCGCTGGCAGATGCCCTTGTCGTGTTCCTCGCCCTGGCGCTCACGCCGGACACCGAGCACATCATCGGGGCCGCCGAACTGGCGGCCATGCGCCCCGACGCCTGGCTGGTCAACGTGGCCCGCGGGCGGGTCGTCGACACCGACGCCCTGGTCGAGGCGCTCACCAAGGAAAGCATCGGCGGCGCCGCCCTGGACGTCACCGACCCCGAGCCGCTGCCGGACGGGCACCCGCTCTGGGATCTCGAGCGCTGCATCATCACCCCGCACACTGCGGACACCATGGAGATGATCATGCCCCTGCTCGCCCACCGTATTCGGGACAACGTGGCCCGATTTGCCGCAGGCGAGCCCCTGATCGGCCAGGTCGACCCGGCCCTCGGCTACTAGACGTCGTTACCTGGTCTGGTCATCCAGCTCGGCCCCTGGCGCGTTCGTCTTGACCGACTCGATCCCCTTGAGCGCCGACTCCCGGCTCTCATAGGCCTCGCTGGTGGCGATCACCTGGCCGTTCCCCGCCACCAGGTTGAAGTGGAATTTCCCTGTTGTGCCCTTCTTCAGCACGAACTTGCCCGCCATCTGCTGCTCCTCTGCTAAGTGCTTGTGGGCTTACTACCCCTGGCCACCCTGGTCCTAGCCCTGCTGCCCCCCAGCGGCACTGTCATCGCCGTGCTGGCCACCAAATTCCTTCTCCGCGAACTCCTTGCCCTCTTTCTCCGCGGCCTGCTCCCCCTCCTTGACCTGCTGGGGGTGCTGCTGCGCTTCCTTTTCGGCCTCGTCCTTCAGCTTGTCGAAGTCGCTAGTCATGGCCCCTCCATTCCGGCTGCTGCCGCACCGGCAGCGCCTGTAAGGCCTGGCGCCTACCCTCCGCTGACAGAACGACACTTCTGCGGACCGCTCCCTCGCCGCCACCCGGCTTCGCCCGGCACAAGCGCTCGGCCAACGGGATTCATCGATGTACCGATGGGCCGCAAAGAACAAGCCCACCGGTACATCGATTGAAGCTAGGCGGCGCCCTCAGGGAGCGGCGATGGGGTCCGGTGCGGTGGCCGCAACGCTGGCGAGCCGCCCGGCCAGCCACGCGATCCGGTCGCTGGCCAGGCTGTAGCAGATCGTGTTCCCCCGGCGCTGGGCTGTGACCAGCCGGGCCGCGCGCAGCACTTTCAGGTGGGCGGAGATGGTCGGTTGCGATACCTCGAAGAACTCGGTGAAGTCGCAGGCGCAGATCCCCGGCTCGGCCGCCAGCCGTTCCAGGATCCCCCACCGCACGGGGTGTGCCAGGGCGCGAAGCAGGTCGATCTCACCGGTCATGGGCCTAGCATATAGCCTGACATCGATATAGCGTTACCTCTATATAGATGGGAGGCAATGATGATCGACCGCAACGAGGCACACCGGGATGAGCACGTGCTGGACGAGAGCCTGGACCGGCTCGCGGCCACCGGTCCCGAGTTCGGCGGCGGCCTGTCCAACCATGGGCCGATGGGGGCGGAGGCGCTGGTCCGGCTCGGCCGGCCTGACGACGTCGAACCCTGGCTCGACCGCTATATCCGCGGGCTCGAGGAGCCGCCGAGCGCCACAGACAGGATCACGGACGCGACATGGCGTGCGGCGCTGGGCGTCCCCCGCCGGGTCGGCGACTGGGAGCTGTACCTGCGGGACCAGCTCGCCGACGAGCCATGGCAGACCGTGCTGGCACGCTGGTGGCCGCTGCTGACGCCCGGCCTGGCCGCCTCCGCGACCCATGGGATCATCCGCACCTCGCACGCCGCGCGCAGTCTGGCCGCAGCCCAGACCAGCGAGCGGGTCGCCGAGCTCGCCCGCGGGCTCGCGTACTGGGCGGCGACCTACTTCGAAGTACCCGGGACGGCCATTACCGCAGGACACCTGGACCTTGACGCGGCCGTGCGCAACCTGCCGGTGGCTGCCCGCCCGGATACGGAGGGCCTGATCACCGGCGGTATCCGCGCCCAGCTCGCGGGCGAACCGCGCTTCCCCGCTGCGGTCGCCGCGCTCCGGCCGCCCGACGACGTGCCCGCCGACCTGCTTCGCCTCGGCACCACGTTCGCGCGTGTGTTCGTGGTCTACGGCCGCAACCGGCCGATCGCCCTGCTGCACGCGGTGACCTCAACGGTCGCCGCCCGGTCCGTGCTCGGACTGCTGCCCGCCGACGTGGCCGGGCCGACCTACGACCGGCTGTGGCAGGTCGCGGCGGCCCTGTACACGAGCTTCGTGGCTGGCGCGACACCCGAACCAGTGGCGCTCACCGATCCGCCAGCGCCGGCCGAGCTGACCGAGCGCGCCGTTGCGACCGACGACGTTCACGCGATCAAGCTGACCGAGGCGTGCCTTCGGCTGCACGCCGAGTCCCCGGATCCCGTGCTGCTGCACGCCGCCGCCCGCGGCAGCGAGTTGCTGGGCTGAGCCACGGCGGCCCGGTCGGCCAACTCCCAACATTCCGGTTTTGGCCGTACGCCAATTTGGGCCGCGCACTAGCTACTTCGACCTGAAAAAGTCTGCGGGCTGAGGTCTGGCCGTGGTGGCTGGGTGGAACTGGTGGTTTGGTGTGTGGCTGGTCATCTTGCCAGGCCTGCGATCTTGATCAGGTTGTGGGCGAAGACCCCGTGCCCGCACCAGATCGCGGCTCCGTGCCGGCCGTCCAGGTGGGTGCGGTCCCAGCCGTAGCCTCGTTTGAGGTAGCTGATCCGTCCTTCGCAGCCGGTTCTCCACTTGACCAGCTTGCGGAAGCCGCGGCTGTGCTCGAGTTTCTTGCGGGCCGCGGAGGTGGTGGCCTGGCGGGGGATCGCGACGGTGCGCACGCCAAGTTCGTGCAGGTCACGTTCGACGGCGGCGTGGCCGTAGCCGCGGTCGGCGGTGACCGCGCGCGGCACCCGGCCCGTGCGGGCGCCGATGCGCGCCACCGCGGGCGCCAGCTGCGGCCCGTCGGGCGCGGCGCCGTATTCGAGGTTGCAGTCCAGGATGATGCCGTCGTCGTTGTCGCTGACCTGGGCCTTGTACCCGAACTCGACCGGGCGGTCGATGCGGCCCTTGCGGATGGGGCGGGCGTCGGGGTCGTGCAGGCTGACCAGCCGGGTCGCGCTGGCCGGGAGCGCCGGCCAGCCGGGACCGGGTCTGGGCCACGACCTGCGCGGTGCGCTCGATGGTGACCGCCAGCTCGCCCAGCGCCCGTACCAGCCGGCCGCGCATCCGCCCGGTGAGCGCCTTCGGCACGGCGCGGCGGCCGTTGCGCAGCACCGCGGCGGCCTCGGCCGCCGTCTTCTGCGCCAGGCCAGCCAGCTCGCCGGTCACCCGGCAGATCGCCTGCGTGCTCTCCTCGCGCGACAGCTTCCCCCTGCTGCGCAGCTTGCTGGCGATCTCGCGGACCCGCCGCGCCGCCGCCCGCCGCCGGTCGGTCATCACCGTCGCGGTGGCGCCGCCCGCAGCCTGCACCCGGCGCGCCGTGCGGACCAGCTTGCCGACCGCCTTGGCCAGCAGCCCCGAGTCCGTCGGGTAGGCCACATTCGCGCAGATCACCGTGGTATCGGCGCGCACCCTCGCGGTGCGCAGCAGCTTGCCGGCGGCTGCTTTGGCCCACAGCGCCTCGTTCAGCCCGGCCACCGCCTGCTCGCCGCACCGGGTGGTCAGCTTCATCAGCGTCGTGGGATGCGGGACCTTCCCATCGAGCGGGATCCGGCAAAACCGCCGCCAGCTGATCGAATCGCTGACCTCGGCGCACAAGCTCTCAAACCCCAGCCCGTGGCGGAACTTCAAGAACATCAACCGCAGGTACCACTCCACCGGAGTGCCCGGCCGGCCCAGCACCGGGTGAAAATACCGCGCGAACGGCGCGAAGAACACCGGGTCATCCAGCAGCGCGTCCACCCGGGCCAGATCCTCCGGCAGCCGCAGCACCTCCGCCGGTAACAGCGATTCCCACGCCGACGGCCCATCGCCTATCGTGCGAAACATGATGGCCTCGATCCCTTCTGCACAAGGGGTCGAGGCCATCATCCCGCCTGGCAGCCGATGATCAAGAGCCGCCGCCCGGGTTTTCAGGTCGAAGTAGCTAGACTCAGCCTCAGTCAACGACTTGGTCGGCATGCGGCGGTCCTGAAGAGACGATGACAACGTTCCTCAACGTCCTGGACTGGGCAGCCATCGCCTTCGGCGCGGTGGCCACCATTCTGACGCTGATCAGGCTGACCGTGGGCGACGCGTCGCGCGGAAAGGCCAAGCCGGGCGCGCGCGCCGGCGCGTGGCGGCTCTTGTGCTACAGCCTCGGAGTGATGCTGGGTTCGGCTGGCGGCCTGATGAAGGGGACGGCCGCGTGGGTGCCGATCGGCCTTTCCCTCTGCCTCATAGGCTTCGCCTTCATCTGGGACATGCGCCTGCAGTTCGGACCCGCTTCCCACGCATAGGGAGCGGCCGGTTGCGCCGCCCAGCGTGGCAACTAGGGTCGCCGCCCAGCGTGGCAACCAGGGTCATAGCGCGACTGTCACTTCGATTATCAGCCCACGCGCAGACGGCTGGCCTGCTCTGCCCGCGTGTCGCTGCCGAATAGATTGCGGCCGCTGGAGCAAAATAGGACTAGGCCCCTCCATGTATGAGATGGAGGGGCCTAGTTGGCCTTGCGGTCCCCGGGCGCCGATTGCTCGGCTGCGGATGGCCCGCGCGGCCCGCCACCGATGTCGAGCACCCGCCCGGAACTCCGGTTTCCCGGCCCTCCCGACGTCCCCGGGGTCTCCCCCGGTAGGTACCCGTCTTCCGTGGTGACGACCTTTCTACGCCCACGTTGACCTGCGGCACAAGGGTTTTCCCGTAGCGCTTTCAAGATTCTTTGGCCGTCCACAGGACAGCGGGCGTTGTCCCCCGTTCACGCCCGCTTTTCCACCGGGTAATCCACAAAATGATCCACAGCCACGTTCGCGGGCAGGCGCGGATAGCCGCCCCTTTCACGGGGAGCAGGTGCGGACGGCCCGCCGCGGTCACGGGGAGCCGGCGCGGACGGCCCGCCGCGGTCACGACGAGCCGACGCGGACGGCCCGCAGCGGTCACGAGGAGCGGGCGCGGATCGCGGCGACCAAGGCCGGGAGCACCTGGTTCAGGTCACCGATCACCGCATAGTCGGCGCGCGAGATGATCGGCGCATCCGGGTCGGTGTTGATCGCCACGATGTGCTTGGAGCTCAGGCAGCCGGCCATGTGCTGAATCGCCCCGCTGATCCCGCAGGCCAGGTACAGCTCGGGCGTTATCCGGGTGCCGGTCTGGCCCACCTGCTGCTTGTGCGGCCGCCAGCCTTCGCTGGTCACCACCCTGGACACCCCGACAACCCCGCCGAGCAGCCCGGCGAGCTCCTCGAGTACGCCGAATCCGTCGGGTCCGCCGACGCCGCGGCCGCCGCCGACCACGACCCGCGCCGTGGCCAGCGACACCCCGGCACTGCGTTCGGCCGACTCGGTCGCCCGCACGAGCAGGTCGGCGTCGTCGAGCTCGGGCCGCCAGGCGTGTACCGCGGTGGCGGCGGGCTCGGCAGCCGGAGCGGCGGCCACGGCATCGACCGCGACGGTGAGCAGGGCCGGTGTGACGTCGAGGACCGCGTCCTCCAGCAGGCTGCCCGCCCAGCGGTGCCGGACCAGTTCGAACGCTCCTTCGGCGTTGCGCGCGGCCGTGACGCAGTTCGCCACCATGGGCAGGCCGGTGATCGCGCCCAGGTGCGCCATCACCTCGCTGCCGTGGTCGGTGCCGGCCGCGACCACCGCGGTAGCGGACAGCCCGGCCACCAGCCCGGCCAGCGCGCGCGCCCACGCCTGCGGCGCGTATCCGGTGAGCTCTACCGCGTACGCGTCGCCCGCCCCGTACTCCGACAACTTCGGCTCCGCCGCCGCGGCGCCCCCGAACACGACCGCGGCCACCCCACCAGTACCACCGGCCACATCGGTGTTTGTCGGTCCCGCGCCGCCGTCCGTGAATGAACCGTTCGACGGGTCAGAGGCCGTCTTTTGGTTCATCCATGACTCAGCCAGGGCGCGGGCGAAGGTCAGGGCGCGCAGCGACACGTCGGCCACGCCGCCGTCGTCCGCCTGCTCGATCAGGCACAGCACGGTCATGACAGGATCCCCAGCTCATCAAGCAGCGCGACCAGCGCGGGCACGGCGTCGGCGCCATTGCCGAGGATCTCAGCACGCTTTGACTCGCCAGCCGGAACGCGCAGCCCCGTCTTGGTCAGGCCATCGGCACGCCACTGTGGTGCGCGGGTTTCGATCGTGGCCCGTTTGGCCCGCAGCCGGCCCGGGAGCGAGGGATACCTGGGCAGGTTGATGCCCTCCTTGACCGAGACGACCGCGGGCAACGGGATGTCGAAGACTTCCTCGGTGCCGCGGTACTCGCGCTTCGCCCGGGCTCCCGCGTCAGTGACCTCGAGGTTCTTGATGCCGGTCACGCAGGGCAGGCCGAGCGCGTGCGCCACCCGGACGGCGACCTGGTAGTCACCGGTGTCGGCCGCCTCGTTGCCGAACAGCAGCAGGTCGTAGGGGAGATTGGAGGCGGGGGCCGCAGCGGGGTCGGGGAGAGCCGGGTCGGGGGCCGCGGCCGGGTGGGGGGACGCAGCCGGGTCGGGGGACGCGGCCGGGTGGGGGGACGCGGCCGGGTCGGCGGCGGCACCGGTGACCTCGGCCACGATCGCCTCGGCGGTCGCGATCGGGCCCCATTCCCGGCCGTCGGTCTCCAGCAGCACCGCCCGCGTGGCGCCGAGCGCCAGCATGTCGCGCAGCTGATCGGCGGCGGCCGGAGGGCCGAGCGTGAGCACGGCAACCCTGCCGCCGTGCCGCTCGACCAGGCGCACCGCCTCCTCCACCGCGCACTCCTCGTGCGGGCTGACCGTGAACCCGGACATCCGGGTGTCCACGTCCTGACCGTCGGCGGTGACGACGATCTTGCCGCCGACCATGGGGACGCGCTTGACGCAGACGGCGATCTCCACGACTGTGCCTCCCGCTCCTCAGCTCCTGACCCGATCATTCTCCGGGTCGAACAGCGGCGTGGAGCCCGCAACCGCGACCGTGACCGGGTACTGCTCGCCCAGGTACTCGACGGCCAGCCGGTTGCCTTCCACCGCGTACTCGGCAGGCAGGTAGGCCATCAGCAGGTGCTTGCCCACCGACGGCCCGGATCCCGCGCTGGTCACGTACGACGGGCGGCCCTTGGCGTCGACCAGCGGCTCGCCGACGGCGGTCAGGATCGGCTCGCCGCCGAGCATGTAGCGAAGCAGGCCGGACGCGGACCGGTGGTCGTCGACGGTCAGCGTGCACAGCACCGCGCACGGCGGCGACGACCGCTGCGCGAGGTAGGCGTCCTTACCGAGGAACTCCTGCTCCTTGACCTTCGGCCGGGTCATCCCGGCCTCGACTAGGTCGTAGGAGCCGTCGAGCTCGGCGCCGTACGCGCGGTACCCCTTCTCCAGCCTGCCCGTGGTGCCGTAGACGCCGATGCCGACCGGCACCAGCCCGTGCGGCTGGCCGGCCTCCCAGACCGTGTCCCAGACCCGGCGGCCCTCCTCGATCGGCGCGTACAGTTCCCAGCCAAGCTCGCCGACGTAGGAGATCCGCGACGCGAGCACGGTCACGCCGCCGAGTTCGATCTCCCGGCAGGTCCCGAACTTGAACCCGTCGTGTGACATGTCGGCCGGGGTCACTGACGACAGCACGTCCCTGGCCCGCGGCCCCCACAGGCCCAGCGTGGTCCAGGCCGACGTCTGGTCGGCGATGACTGCTTGCGCCCCACCCGGCCCGCCCTCCGGCCCACCCGGCCCACCTTCCGGCCCACCAGACCCGCCCTCCAGGTGGTCGGCGAACCACTTCACGTCCATCATCCCGGTGGCGCCGCCGGTGACCACGCGGAACCGTTGCGGCCCCAGGCGCATGATCGTCAGGTCGCCGCGGAAGCCGCCGCGCTCGTCGAGCAGCGAGGTGTAGATGACCCGTCCCACGCGCACGTCCATCTGAGCGACCGCGACCGACTGCACGGCGGCGAGCGCGCCCGGCCCGACGATGTCGAACACCGCGAACGCGGACAGGTCGACGAGCCCGCACGCGTCGCGCATCGCGAGGTGCTCGGCGTTGATGATCGGCGACCACCAGCGGCTCTCCCACTCCGCCTCCCGCTCCATCAGCCGCCCCGCGTACCGTTCAAGGAGGACGTCGTTGGAGGCGTACCAGTTCGGCCGCTCCCACCCCGCGGTCTCGATGAACACCGCGCCGAGGTCTCGCTCGCGGTCGTAGACCGGGCTCAGCCTGACCGGGCGCCCCGATTCCCACTGCTCGGCGGGGTGCACGATCCCGTACATCTTGTTGAAGCCCTCGCGGGCCCGCGCGGTCACGTGTGCGGTGGTCCGCTGGTGCCCGTAGAACCGGGAGATGTCGGCCTCGTGGATGTCGATCTCCGGCGCGCCGCCGCTCATCCACTCGGCGGCGGCCCGGCCGATCCCGGGCCCTTCCTTGATCCAGCTTGCCGCGACCGACCAGAGCCCGGGCACCTCGGGCGTCTCGCCGATCAGCGGGTGCCCGTCCGGCGTCATCGAGATCAGCCCGTTGATCGCGTAGCGGATGCCCACCCGCTCGTCGCCGAGCAGGTCCGGCATCAGCTCCAGGGCCTCCATCAGCTGCGGATCGAAGTCGTCCTGGGTGAACGGCATCTCGGTCGGGGAGAGCGCCGCCTCCTCGATCGAGGGGATGTCGTCGGGCGCCACGATGATCGGCCGGTGCGCGTACGAGCCGACCTCCATGTCACCGCCGTGCTGGCGCTCGTACATGTTCGTGTCGACGTCCCTGACGATCGGGTAGCTGATCTCGCCCGGGGTGTCTGCGAACAGCGGGATCGGGCCGACGCTGATCATCTGGTGCACGATCGGGGTCAGCGGGATCCTGGCCCCCGCCATCCGCGCGATCCGCGGCGCCCAGACCCCGCAGCAGATCGCGCAGACGCTGGTCTCGATGTCGCCCTTGGTGGTACGGACCGCCCTGACGCGCCCGGCGGCGTCGGTGTCGATGCCGAGCACCTCGGCACCGGCGAGCACCGTAAGCGCGCCGAGCTGCGTGGCGTTCTCGCGCATCAGCGTCCCGGCGCGCAGCGAGTCCACCACGCCGACCGTGGGGAAGTGGGCGCCGCCGAGAATGACGGACTCGTCGAGGTAAGGGACCAGCTTGGCCACCTCGGCCGGGGAGATCATCTGCGCGGGTATCTGCCAGGCCTTGGCCTGCGTGCACCGCCTGCGCAGCTCCTGCATGCGGGCCTCGGTCCGGGCGACCTCGATCCCGCCGCTCTGAATGAACACGCCGAGTGCCTCGTACTGCTCGGTGCTGTCGGCGGTGAGCTCCATCATCATCTTCGAGTACTCGATCGGGAAGATGAAGTTCGACGCGTGCCCGGTCGACCCGCCCGGGTTCGGCATCGGGCCCTTGTCCACGAGCACCAGCTCGCGCCAGCCCAGCCGGGCCAGGTGATAGGCCAGGCTGTTGCCCACGATCCCGGCCCCGATGATCACGGCGCTAGCCCTATTCGGGGTGTCGCTCATGGTGCTCATTCACGCCCTTCGAGGTTCTGCGGGTCAAATCGAGCCAGACCCCGCCGCCCGAACGGGCAGGCGGGGCCGGCTGTGTGCTGTCGGTTGATGACGCTGCCTATTCGACCGGGATCTCCTTGTTGATCAGGCCGAGGTCGATCCCCTGCCGCCTGCGCACGATCCGCGCCACCACGAAGATGACGATGGCCAGGACGTACATCGCGGCCATGTACAGCAGCGAGTCGTGGCTGTTGACGAAGTACTGGTCCTTCCACAGCCACATGACCAGGTTGTACACGAGCAGCGCGATCGTGATCCAGCCTGCCACCGGCACGATCTGGATGCCGAAGATCTTGATCCGGCTGGCCGGAGAGGCCCGCCACAGGTCTTTCTTGATGAACGGCAGGAGCACGACGGCGATCGCGCTGAACAGGTAGGTCACCGCGATGACCAGGGTCGCGTCGAGTGTGTAGGTCCGGAACGTCGTCGAGTACGCGTAGATCGCACCCAGGATCACGGCCGGCGCGAGCATCAGGACCAGCGAGTAGAACGGCACCTTCCGCTTCTCGGATACCTCGGCCGCCCGGTCCGGCAGCACCCGGTCGAAGGCGGCGGCGAAGATGACCCGGGTGGAGGACAGGAACAGCGTGCCCACCCAGCCGAAGAACCACAGGCTCAGCACCAGCAGCAGGATGACCTGGAACGCGGTGTTGTGCACCAGCCAGCCCGCGAACAGGAACGGGTACGGCCAGATGCCGAACTGCGGCGTCGCGTTGTAGTCCAGCGAGTTCAGGTTCTGGTAGAAGCCCCAGCCGACGGTCTTGGCCATCACCAGGAAGAAGATCACGGTCAGGATCACGGTGATCCACAGGCCGATGAACATGCCACTGAAGACGCGCCGGAAGTCGCTCGCGCCGCGGATCTCGCCGTACAGCGTGGCACCCCAGTTCGGCCACAGGATGAAGAACATCATCGCGGGAACCAGGAGCATGGTCGGTCCCAGCGGGCCGAACCCGAACGGCGTGGTGCTGTAGCCCGCCTTGACGGCCGCCGCGTTCGTGGCTGCGTAGGCGTTCTTGACGCCGAACATGTGCTGCGCCTCGTAGTTGAACGAGCTGATGAAGCTGGCGTGCGAGTTGAACAGCAGCAGACCGACCACGACCGCGAACCCGATCAGGCCGCCGATGAAGCACCACTTCTGGATCCGTGCGTAGCCGCCCATGCCCAGCGAGACCAGGAAGCCCGCTATCACGATCGTGAGCACCGTGACGATGAAGACCCCGTTCTTCGTGCCGAACCAGGCGTAGCCGCCGCCCGGCCAGGTCCACTTGAGCGTGGCCCAGATCGGCTGGAAGAACTGAACCGAGAGGATGTTGCCGTAGATCGGCGCCCACAGCCAGAGGATGAACCACCACCCGGTGGCGGCCATGACGAAGCCGATGCCGCTGCCCAGGATCCTGGTCTGCCAGACGTAGTCGCCCCCGGCCCTGGGGATCGTGACAATCAGGCCGGCGTACGCGACCACCAGGAACGACACCCAGATCCCGGAGATGACCACCGACGTGAGCAGCTGGCCCTTGGGGAACGCCGGGCCAGCAAAGGTGAATTCGTAGATTCCCAGCGTGACGAAGTTCGTCGCCAGGCACGCATAGATCAGCGAGTCCCGGACCGACCAGCCCCGGACCAAACCTGTCGCCTTGCGCAAAAAGAGTGTCGGGGCCTCGCCGCCGACAGCCTCTGTGGCCATAGCTGCCTCCAAGTCACGGGCCCTTCGCGGCCCGGCCAACCCGGTAAATGACAATCAGTAGCTATCCCGGCTATCAGCCGTTGACGAGCAAGTACCTTTGGACTTTTCCTTTCTTGGCGTTGAGGTCGATGACCGCTCCCTGCAGTACACCGTCGCCGTACACGCTGCCGGGGTTCATCGCGAGCGTCCGGCCCATCTTCTTCACCGCGCGGCTCTCGTGGATGTGGCCGTGCACCGACAGCATCGGCTGATGCTGCATGATCGCGTCCCTGACCGCCTTCGATCCGACCGGCTTCATCACGGCCCCGCCGTGGATCGGCCGCAGCGTGGAGTCGAGGGCGGGTGCCTCGTCGAGCCCGGTGCCGTACGGCGGCGCGTGGAAGTTGAAGATCGCCCGGCCCATGTCCGGCACCTGGCTGGCCAGCGCCTCGATCTTGGCCGCGAGCTCAGGTTCGGGTGCCTCCCGGAACGTGTCCCACGGGGTCGGATTGGTCCACCCCATGGAGACGAGCGAGAAGCCATCCAGGTCGAGCAGCTTGCCTTCGGCGAAGCTCACGCACGGCGACTGCTCGATGATGTCGTCGATTTCCCAGATGTCGTCGTTGCCGCCGTTCAGGATGCACGGGATCTCGCCGCCGCGCAGCTTGCCGTCGGCCATGTCCAGCCAGCGGTCGAGGCTCTCGGTCATCTCGACCGTGAACCTGCGGTCGACCGCCCCCTCCTCCTCGCTCAGGTGCTTGAGCTCGTCCGGGCTGACGACGGCGGGGTAAGACCCGGCGTTGCGGATCTGCTTCTTGATGTTCTCGAGTTCTTCGGCCGTCTCCAGCGTGTACTCCTGGCCACGCACCGTGACCTTCCAGCGGCCCCCGTAATCGGTGATCGGCACCATGACTTTGCCAGTGACATCACCGCCAAGGACGACCATGTCGGCCTTGTAGAACGCGGCGGAATTCAGGAATTTCCGCCAGCAAACCTCGGAACCGTGAATATCGGTGGCAAAGAAGATCTTCATAGCACCACCACACCTATTGATGCGCTTCCTGTGCAACGGTGTAGCATTCGACGCAACTTGGCGTCAAGGGTCCGGGCCTTGCAAAGGCCCGGCCAACTGGGCAAATGGCCTCAGGCGCTCCGCGCCTGTGGCTGTCCGGAGTGAGACCGGTACCCCAGAGGTTTAAGGATGCCGACGGCTGGGGCCGAGCGCGACCCGTGAGGGTTCGGGGGGAACACGGGGGCGGAGCCCCCCGAGTGTCAGTGATCCACCTCTTCGGGCAGCTCGTACCAGCGGACGCGGTCGCCGACGTTCGCCCGCAGCTTCCACTTGACGCCCTTCGGTGCCGACTCGGCCAGCTCGAGCAGGTACGCGGACTGCGCGATCGGGTCGAACGGCGGATCGGGCGGCAGGAGCTCGGGGTGCTCGGCGGCCAGCGTGGGCAGCTTCTTCAGGCTGCCGGTGACCGTCCGCCACCAGCCCCAGTCGGCGCCGAGCACCTTGCCGAAGCGGTCGCTGTCGATCGAGGCACCGCTCTCGGAGCCTGCCGCGCCGCTCCTGCTCACCGGCACGCCACTGAGCAGGTGCAGGGTGTCGCGCGCGTCCTTCTCGTTGAGCTCGACGATCTGCAGCTTGGACAGCAGCACGTCCACCGCGTCGACCGTCAGCGGCAGCCTGCCGAACGCGGGCCGGAAGTCGAGCGTGTGGCACATGGTCAGCCGGTCGACCATGACGTCGATCGGGCGCCCGGACGGGGCCGTGAAGTACATCTGCCGGTCGCCGTTCAGGTTGTTGAACCGCCGGTCCGGCTGGCAGCCGCTCTTCTCCAGATAGGCGACGACGTTCTTGCGGCCCTTGGACATGCACGCGAAGTCCATATCCTGCCCGATCCGCAGCCGCGGCGGAAAGTCCGGGCACAGCACGCGGACCGCAAGACCGCCGAGCAGCTTCAGGCCGAGGCCCGCGTCGGCGGCGCCCTGGGCCAGCGCCATCGCCTCGGGGAGCGGGTCGTCTGCGGGGCCGGCCTGTGCGGGTCGGGTGGGCTGGGTGGGCTCGGGACTGTTCTCGCTTGCCACGGCTCCCCTCCTCATGCTGGGATGACGCGCACGTCATCGGCACAATACCGCCGACGCCGGATAATGGCCTCTTTCCGCGGCGTTGACGGAGCCCCGGCCGCATGGCCATCCTGGTTGCGTGTCCCGGGCTCAGGTTGCCGCTGGCGCAACCTACCAATCGGCGGAGCGCGTCCTTGCGCTTCTGACCAGCTTCGACGACACCAGGGTCGAGCTCAGCGTCACCGAGATGGCCGCCTCGCTGGGAGTGCACAAGTCAACGGCCTCGCGGCTCGCCGGGGTGCTGGAGCGGGCGGGCCTGCTCACCCGCTCGGGACGCCAGTTCCGGCTCGGCCTCGAGGTCATCAGGCTGGGCACGCTGGCCATGCGCAGTACCGACTTCGTGGCCTCGATGCAGCCGGTCATGGAAAGGCTGTCCCAGCAGACCGGCGAGACCGTGAACCTGGCAGTCGCCGACGGGGAGCACGTCCTCAACGTCGCCGAGGTCCCGAGCACGTTCCTGCTGAACAGCTCTGGCGGCTGGATCGGGCGGCGCACGATGCCGCACGCGGTCGCCAACGGCAAGGTGCTGATGGCGTACGGCGCGCTCGGCGTGCCGGAGCACCTGGAGCGGTATACGGCCAAGACCATCACCGACCAGGACGCGCTGAACGCCGAACTCGCCGCGGTCCGCCGGAACGGCTACGCCACCGCAGTCGCCGAACTCGAGGAGGAGCTGGTCGCCGTCGCGTCGCCGGTCTTCGGCGGCACCGGGGCCTGCGTCGCCGCGCTGTCTGTGTCCGGGCCCGCGTTCCGGATGCAGCCCGAGTCACTGGAAAAGCTCGGCCGAATGTGCGCCGAAGCGTAACGGGAACTAGCCAAGGGGAGTCTCGGCATGCGGGAGTACCTGCTGTACATCGACGGTGCCTGGCGGTCGGGCGGTGCCGGATCGGCGGCGGCTCTCAGCCCGTCGTCGGGTGAGACGTTCGCCACCGTGGCCGTCGCCAGCCCGGTCGACGTCGACGACGCCGTCCGTGCGGCCGCGGCAGCCTGGCCAGAGTGGGCGGGCGCATCCGCGTTCGAGCGGGCTGGCTGGTTCGGCAAGGTCATCGCGGGCATCGGGGCCCGGCGGGAGGAACTCGCCCGCGCGCTGACCCTTGACCAGGGCAAGCCGCTGGCCGAGGCGTTTGACGAGGTCGACGAGCTCGGCGAGTACTTCAGGATGGCCGCGGAGGATGCCAAGCGGCGCGCCGGGGCGCTGCCCGCCTCGGTCTCGGCCGACCGGCGGATCCTCACGCTGCGGGTGCCGCTCGGAGTGATCGGCGTGGTGAGCCCGTGGAACTGGCCGTACACGATGGGCGCCGAGGTGTTCGCGCCCGCGATCGCGGCCGGCAACACGGTGGTCTGGGTGCCGGCGCCGTCGACGACCGCGTGCTGCGCGATCCTGGCCGAGGTGATCGCCGACACGGGCATGCCGGCCGGGGTGTTCAACTTCGTGCCGGGGCCCGGCCCCATAGTCGGCGACTCGCTGGTGGCTCATCCGCGCGTGGCCGGGGTGGGCTTCGTGGGCTCGGTCGAGACCGGCAACCAGGTAGCGGTGCGGGCCGCGGGCAAGGCGCAGCTGCTCGAGCTCGGCGGCAACGGGCCGATGGTGATCCTCGAGGACGCCGACCTGGAACTCGCCACGGCCGCGTCCCTCGAGGCCGCGTACCTGTGCGCCGGCCAGAGCTGCACAGCCGGCGAGCGGTTCCTGGTGCACGCCGCCGTGCGGGCGGAGTTCACCGAGCGGGTCGTGGCCGCGACCAAGGCGAGCGTGCGGCTCGGCGACCCGTTCGATCCCCAGACCACGATGGGCCCGCTTAACAACGAGGCCACGGCCGCCAAGTTCGACCGGCACATCGCCGACGCCATCGCGGGCGGCGCGCGGATCTGCTGCGGCGGCCGCCGGGCCCCCGGCTTCCCCACCCAGCTCTACGCCGAGCCGACCGTGCTCGACGGGGTTACCCCGGGCATGGCGATCGAGCGGGAGGAGACGTTCGGGCCGGTCGTGCCCGTGGTCGAGGTGCGGTCGGCGGCCGAAGCCCTGGAGCTGACCAACGCCTCACCGTTCGGACTGACCGCCGCGGTGTTCACCGCGGACCTGGAACGCGGTCTGGCGTTCGCCGAGCGGGCCAGAGCAGGCTGGGTCAACATCAACGCCTCGACCAACCTGTGGGAGTCGCATCTGCCGTTCGGCGGGCGGGCCGGCAGCGTCAGCGGCCGGGGCAGAGTCGGCGGCACCTACCCCATGGACACGTTCACCGAGCCCAAGACTGTCACGTTCCCGGCCCCGGGCAAACCCGTCGTGTCCTAAATAGACGTGCGCACCATCTCACTCGCCCACTGTCAGACTCCCCCGCTAGGCTTCTGAATAGTTAGGAGGAAGCCCATGCCTGACGAACTGGACGAGATCCGGCAGCGCCTCGATGCGCTCGAGAGCCGAATGGACTCAGAGGCGGGACTGCGCGCAATGATGGACCTCGACCAAGCCTCGCTGACCGCGCGGTTCGACGCCCAGGATCACCTTCTGCGCGCGCTGGCCGTAACCCAGAGTGAGCACACCAGACGGCTTAGCCGCCTGGAGGATGGCCTGCAGCGCCTAGAGGGCGGCCAGCGGAACCTTGAAGGCAGTCAGCGGAACCTTGAAGGCAGTCAGCGGAACCTTGAAGGCAGTCAGCGGAAGCTGGAAGGTGCAGTCGGGCGGGTCGAGGTCGGCGTTCAAACGATCCTCACGCTGCTGCGTAAAGAGCCCTGATCCCGGCCTTGAGGTGACTCAGCCGGACTGCTTTCCGTAGTCGACGGTCAGCCAGTGCTCCGGGCGCATCCGGATCATCACGTTCTCGCCGGCCGAGTCGGGGTTGCTGGCCACGTACTGATCACCGCCCTCCGGCCCGAGGTAACGGCGGGCCATGGCCAGCCGCTCATCGAGATCGAGCTCCTCGATCTCGACCGGCCCCTCGACGGTGACGTACCGGTACGGCGGGTTTTCGTCCTGTGCACACAGGCTCATCCGGCCAGCGGCCGCGAGCGCCACGCCCTTGCGCGAGCCGCGGGCGGTGATCACGCTGACCAGGCCGCCGGGCTCATAGTCGTACCAGACGGGCGCGGCGAGCGGTGCCCGGCGCCCCCGCCCACCCTCCCCTTCACCCACGCTCAGCACACCGACGTGCACTCCGGCAAGGAACTGCTCCCGCTCGGCAACGCTCATCGCGTACGACATGCCCATCTCCCTCGCTCGGCCCGGCGTGGCCCTCCGATTCTCGCAGAGCCGTCTTGCGCCACCCGGAGTTGTGGCGGGCCGGCGCCGATCGCAGGATGGTCAGCCATGGAGATCGCGATCGAGCCGATGACCCTGTCCGACGTGGCCGCGGTGCTGGCCGAGCTCGACCAGTTCTGGGGCGGCCGGGATATGCGCTTCCTGCACCAGAAGGTGTTCGTGCAGGAGTTCGGCGACACCTGCCTGACCGCGCGTGGCCCGGACGGCAAGATCGCCGGCTACCTGATCGGGTTCCCGGCGCCGCGGGGCCTCGGCTACATCCACGCTGTCGCCGTGCGGGATTCGGCACGCGGCACAGGCTGCGCACTGGCCTTGTACCGAGCGTTCGCCACGGCGGTGGCGGAGCACGGGGCGGACCGGCTGAAGGCGATCACCAGCGTGACCAACTCCGGGTCCGTCGGCTTCCACCGGCGGGTCGGCTTCGACGTCAGGCAGGTCGAGGACTACGACGGTCCAGGCGTGCCGATGATGGTCATGACCCGCTCGCTGCCGTGGACGTCTGCAGCGCCCAGCCCGGCCCCAAGCTAACCGGGAACAGCTACCTGAGCACGACACGCTCACCATCGATATCGGCGATGATCTCCAGCGTGCCGCCAAGGGCGCGCACGTAGGCGGCCAGCGTCCGGACCTCGGTCGCGCCTGGCTCAGCACGCTCAATGGCGGAGACTCGCTCCTGGCGGACGTCCATGCGGGCCGCCACCTGCGCCTGCGTCAGCCTCATCCGCTGCCGGGCCTCCGCCAGGGTATGGGCGCGATGGCGGGCCACGAGCGCGGCTGCTGCGATCTCCACCTCGGTCTCTTCGCCGGGAAAGAACTCGTCAAGAAACGACTCAGCGTCGTAGGCGACGAACCCGCCGGGGGGCGCCGCGGCCTCAGGCGCGCCAGCGGCCTGCGCCATGGCCTCCGGCGCGCCAGCGGCCTGCGCCATGGCCAGGCGGCTTGCCGCGAGCCGTATGACCTCCTGGTAGTCGTCCAGTGACCGGCCCGGGTCCTCGACCCACGCCAGGACGACCGCCGTGTCCTGCGGTTCCACCGCGAACAGCAGGCCGGCTCGCGGGCGGTCGGGAGCACCCGGGCGCAGCTCCATCAGGCCCGGCGGAATGGCGCCGCCTTCGCCCGCGCCCCCGGAATCGTCCTGGGCAGTCGGCGCGCGGTCCGGAGTCTCTCCCAGTAGCTCGCTGACCGCCGCCGAGGCGCTCCCCATCGCAGCGGAAGCCCCCGCCTCGGCATCCGTGACTTCGAGATCGCCGACGTCCTCACCAATGTCGGCGAACGCCTCACGGACTCTCCGGGATGCCTCATCTGCCGCGTAGCTGGCCTTGATCGTCTCCTTCCGGGTACGGAACGCATCGACCTTGGCCTGCAGGCGCTGGCTGTCGCCGGTAAGCCTCTCCTCCTCGCCGACCAGGACGGCAAACTGATGGCGTAGCTCGGAGAGCTGCTCCTGGACCGCTGCCTCCCGCCTTTGCGCATCGCGGGCTACGTCCTCCCGTCCGGAGTCAAGCGCGTCCTGGACCTGCCTGACGAGCTTCGTGGCACTTTGCTCCAGCTGACTTACTTGCAGCTCGACGCGTTTGCGCGAGGTCGCCACGTCGGCGACGCCGCGGCGCACCCGCTGCAGTATTTCCAGAGCGCGTTCGTAGGTGTAGTCGAGGACTTCCCCGGGGTCGTCAGGCGGCCGGAACAACGATTCCAGCGGCAGGACCAGCGGCGGGCCGAGGCTAATCCCGGCCTCGAGCAGCGCCAGAACCGCCTCTCCGAACAGGCGGGCCACTCCGGGCTCGGTGCCCCGGAGGGCAGTGAGCCAGTCGCGGACCTGGCTGTGCATGCGTAGCCGGTAACTCATGCCGTTGTCTCCTGCGCGCAGTACTTACACGTACTGTGCCACTGACGCTGGTCGCCTGCAACGCGCCCGACCTGGCTGCTCCCTAACGCCTTACGGGCGATTCTGGGTGCCTGGCCGCATAGAGCGCCGAGCCAGCGTGACCATTTCATAATTGCGATAAATTCGCACGGAATGGCTCCAATATTCCAGCAACATAGCGTCGGCTGGCATCCGCTTGACAATGCCTTCGGCATGCACCAGGATCACCTGATCCCCCTGTTATAGAAATGCACATCGCGATACGGGGGTTGCCGTGACGGTACGAGCCCAAGGCGCCGAGGATTCGGCCGGGCGTGGAGGCATCTTCCACTACAAGCAGAGCATTCCGCAGACCTAAGCATGCTCACTGTCCTGATTTACGTACTGATCCTCTGGGGCATCATCGCGCTCGCATGGCTTGGGGCGTGGTGGCTGAGGCGGCGCGGCCCGGACACGTCCGGGCAGTTCACCAACACCGCCGTGTTTGTCGGGTTCTTGTTCGGGTTCCTGCTCACCACGCTCCAGGTATTCGCGACCAACCACTATTCCGACACCCGTTCCCAGGCTCAGTCCGAGCCGACGAGCCTGGTGACGATGTACGACGACCTCGGCGTATTTCCGCCGCATGTGAGCGCAACGGGGCGTCGCGACGTTATCTGCTACATGTGGTCGGTCGCCGAGGGCGACTGGAAGGCACAAGAGCAGGGGGACACTCAGGAATCGCGCGACGCGGTCGTGTGGGGTGACCGCCTGCGTAGTTTCAGAAACACGCTTCCCCAGGACTCGCCCGCAACCCAGGCCGGATATTCACGGGTCAGCACGGACCTGACCAACGCGGACACTGCGCGCCAGGAGCTTCTGTTCCTGGCTCAACCTCAGATACCGGCAATCCTGTGGGTTGTCGTGTTCGTCAGTGGCGGCCTGCTGATTTTCTTGCAGGTCAGCGACTCTCAATCGCAGGGAAAGATCGCCAGGCGCTCAATGCTGACTGCAGTGATCGTGCTGATGACCCTCGAGGTCGCTTCGCTTGCCGTCCTCGACCGCCCGTTCTCTCCCGTCGCCCGGATTCAGCCAACCGCGATGACGAACGCCATCGGACTGATCGAGGCCGGCCGCACCGGGCAACCTACCCCGCAGGACTGTGCTCGGTTGGCGACGACCAACCGGTAGCCCGCGGGACTTGCGCCGCACCATTGCCGCCCGTCGCCTGCCGCTCGCCAGCCCCTGGCTGCCCTGTCAGCTGCGGATCACCTGGAGGGTGGCGAGCGTGGGATCCGCGGCATACGCGATGCGGCCGCCGTCGGCATGGACCTCGCGCAGCGCGTTCAGGGCGGTGGAAGTTATCAGTTCGCCGGGCGCGAGCACCGGGACGCCCGGCGGGTAGGGCGCGATCAGCTCGGCGCTGACCCGGCCGACGGCGGCGTCGGCAGGGACGGTCTCGTTCGGCGCGAAGAACGCCTCCCGCGGCGCGAGCACCGTCTCCGGCACCACCGTCCACGCGGCTCCGGCGGCCGGGTGCCGCGGCGCGCCGCGATGCCGCTCCACCGCGGCGGCGAGCACCTCGGTGAACGCGGCGATCTGGTCCTCGTCGTCGGCGATCGTGATGATCGGGACGATCGTGTCGCGGTCGGCCATCTCCACCGGCATCCCGGCCGCGAGCAGGTCGGCCTCGACGGCAATCCCATGTGCTCCGGTCCCGGCCAGCAGCACGACCAGTTTGGTCGGCTCCACGCCCGGCCCGTCGAGAACGTCGAGGCCCGGCACCTGCCTCAGCCGGCGACGGGCCGCGGCCACGCCGCGCAGCAGCCGGGCACACAGGTCCTTGCCGTCCCGCGCCAGCAGCGCCCTGGCAGCGTCAGTGCTCGCCATGATCGAGCCCGCAGGGCTGGTGGTGTGTGTCGCGTCGAACGCCCGCTCCAGCCGCGCCGGGTCCAGCCGCTCGGTCTTCGCCATCACCAGCGAGGCCTGGGTGCAGGCCGGCAGCGCTTTGTGCGCGCTGGTCACCATCGCGTCGGCGCCGGCGGCGAGCGCGTGCGGCGGCAGGTCGGGGTGGAAGCCAAAGTGCGGCGCCCAGGCGGCGTCCACGATCAGCGGTACCCCGGCCTCGTGCGCCACGGCGGCGTGGCCGGCCAGGTCGCCGATCGTGCCCACGTAGGAGGGATCGCCGAGGAACACAGCGCAAGCGCCGGGGTGCTCCGCCAGGGCAGCCCGCACGGTCTCCACGGCCACCGCGGCCGGGAGCCCAGACCCCGGGTCCATCTCCGGCCGGACCCACACCGGGCGCAGCCCGGCGAGCATCAGGCCGAGCAGCAGGGACCGGTGCAGGATCCGGGTGATGATGACCTCCTGGCCGGGCGAGCCGACGGCCAGGGCCAGCGCCTGGTTGCCGTGCGTGGACCCGGCCACGGCGAACCGGCACCAGTCGGCACCCCACAGTTGTGCCGCCCGCGCCTCGCCCTCGACCCGCAGCACGTCCGCGTGCTTGATCGTGTCGAGCGCGCCGTACAGCGGCGCGTCGCCGGCGATCACATCCCCGACGAGATCGCGCCGCTGCTTGTGCCCAGGGGTGATCATCGGCGTAAACTCGCCGGCTTCCGCGCGCTCCATGGAGGTCAGCCAGGCGTCGAGCAGCGGCGCGTCGGGTCGCAGTCCCCGCGGATCCCGGGGGTCATCGAGGTGAGGCACCCGCCCAGTCTGCATGATCGCGGCGAACAATCCGAAAATGGGGTGGCCGACGCAGGCGGAGCGGGGGCTTCAGGCTGGCGGGGCGGCGGGCTGGTGGCGGTAGAAGGGGGCGTCCGAGGGCGGCAGCGGGGTGTTGCCGAGGATCAGGTCGGCCGCCTTCTCGGCGATCATCATCACCGGAGCGTAGATGTTGCCGTTGGTGACGTACGGAATCACCGAGGCGTCCACTACCCGCAGCCCATCGAGGCCGTGCACCCGCATCGTCGCCGGATCCACGACCGACTGCTCTCCGGTGCCCATCGCGGCGGTGCAGGACGGGTGCAGCGCGGTCTCGGCGTCCCTGCAGACCCAGTCCAGGATCTGCTCCTCGGTCGCGACCTCGGGCCCTGGCGAGAGCTCGCCGCCGTTGTAGTCGTCGAAGGCGGGCTGGCTGAGGATCTTGCGCGCGACACCGATCGCCTCGACCCACTCCTGCCGGTCGGTCGGCGTGGACAGGTAGTTGAACCGCAGCGCGGGGTGCACCTGCGGGTCGGTCGAGGTGATCTGCACCGAGCCGCGGGAATCGGAGTACATCGGCCCGATGTGCACCTGATAGCCGTGGCCGCCAGCGGGCGAGGATCCGTCGTAGCGGATCGCGATCGGCAGGAAGTGGAACATCAGGTTCGGGTACGCGACGTCGTCGTTGCTCCGCGCGAACCCGCCGCCCTCGAAGTGGTTGGTCGCACCCGGCCCGCTGCGCAGAAACAGCCATCTGGCGCCGACCATCGGCCGGTTGCGCCACTTGAGCGCCGGTGCCACCGAAACCGGCAGCTTCGACGAGTACTGCACGTAGACCTCGAGATGATCCTGCAGGTTCTCGCCGACCCCCGGCAGGTCTGCGACGACGTCGATGCCGAGGCCGCCGAGCAGCCCGGCGCCGCCCACCCCGGACAGCTGGAGCAGCTGCGGCGAGTTGATCGCGCCGCCGCAAAGGATGATCTCCTTGGCGCGAATCCGCTGGACGCTCCCGTTCCGGATGAACTCGACCCCGACCGCCTTCGGCCCACGGAAGATGATCCTGGTGACGAGCACGCGGCAGACGACGGTGAGGTTGTCCCGCCCCATGACCGGGTGCAGGTATGCCCGCGCCGCGGACAGCCGCCTGCCGCGGTGCACGTTCCGGTCGAACGCGGCGAAGCCCTCCTGCCGGTAGCCGTTCACGTCGGTGGTGAGCGTGTACCCGGCCTGCTCGGTCGCGGCGAAGAACGCGCCGAACAGTGGGTTGGTGGCCGGACCTCGCTCGAGCACGAGCGGGCCATCGGTTCCGCGGTACTCGTCGCCGCCGGCCAGGCAGGTCTCCATCTTCTTGAAGTACGGCAGGCAGTGCGCGTAGTCCCACGCGCCCATACCGGGGTCGGCGGCCCAGCGCTCGTAGTCGAGCGGGTTGCCGCGCTGGAAGATCATCCCGTTGATGCTGCTCGACCCGCCGAGCACCTTGCCCCTGGCGTGGTAGATCCGGCGGCCGTTCAGGAACGGCTCGGGCTCGGACTCGTACTGCCAGTCGTAAAAGCGGCTGCCGATCGGAAAGGTCAGTGCGGCCGGCATGTGGATGAACGCGTCCCAGCGGTAATCCGGCCAGGCCTGCTCGAGCACCGCCACCCGGTTCGCCGGGTCGGCCGAGAGCCGGCTGGCCAGCGCGCTGCCAGCGGAGCCGCCGCCGATGATGACGAAGTCATACACCCGTTGTTCCACCTCCGCCTCCCCGACCACCCCAGGTTCCACTTCGGGATGCTATATCGGCTCTGCCTGCAAACGCACCGGTCCGTGCCGAGCCTGGGAACTGCCTGATGGACGACGCCGGGCGCCGTGTAACACTGGATCAAGGTCCTCGCACCAGAGGCGGTGATAGAGCTTGACCACGAACGACACCGGCCCGCTCGACGTCCAGGGCGACGCGTTCAGCATGACCGATCCGCCCTGGGAGTTCTCGCCGTACCCGCCGATCGCCGACTACGCGTTCCTGTCCGACTGTGAGGTCACGGCGCTGGTCGCGCCCGGGGGCTCGATCGAGTGGATGTGCCTGCCGCGGCTCGACTGCCCGAGCGTCTTCGGAGCCGTGATCGACCGGGACGCCGGCTGGTTCCGGCTCGGGCCGGAGGACATGACCGTGCCGGCGGACCGCCGGTACCTGCCGGGGACCATGGTGCTCGAGACCAGCTGGGACTGCGGCGAGGGCTGGCTGGTGGTAAGGGACTGCCTGGTGATGGGGCCGTGGCGGCACGCGCATCCCGAGCGCACCAGCCACGTGCGCCCGCCGACCGACTACGACGCCGAGCACACGCTGCTGCGGCTGGTGCGCTGCGTGGACGGTGCGGTGCAGGTCAGCATGGACTGCGAGCCCGTGTTCGACTACGGCCGCCGACGGGCCAGGTGGGACCGCACCGACCATGGATATCAGCAGGCCACGATCCGGCCGCAGGGCGGCATCGAGACTCCGGGCCTGACCCACGACAGCCTGGCGCTGACCCTTACCTCAGACATCAGGATCGGCCTCGAGGGTCCGAGCGCGCGGGCCCGCACGCTGCTGCGCGAGGGCGACTGCCGCTTCGTGGCCCTGTCCTGGGGCAGCAGGAAGCCGCCGAAGAGCTACAAGGACGCCAACGAGCGGGTGACCTGGACCGCCCATCACTGGCAGCACTGGCTGGCCAGGGGCAACTTCCCCGATCACCGGTGGCGCCCGTACCTCAGCCGCAGCGCGCTCACGCTCAAGGGCCTCACGTTCGCCCCGACCGGCGCGATCGCTGCCGCGGCGACCACATCGCTGCCGGAGACGCCGCGGGGCGAGCGGAACTGGGACTACCGCTACAGCTGGATCCGGGACGCGACGTTCGCGCTCTGGGGCCTGTTCACGCTCGGCTTCGAGTGGGAGGCCAGCGACTACTTCGCGTTCCTCACCGACGTGGTCGAGCGGGACCGCGGCGACATCCAGATCGTGTACGGCATCGACGGCCGGTGCGACATCGACGAGTTCGTGCTCGAGCACCTGCAGGGATACCAGGGCGCCCGGCCGGTCCGGATCGGCAACGCCGCGCACAGCCAGCGGCAGCACGACGTGTGGGGCACGGTGCTCGACTCCCTGTACCTGCACACAAGGTCGCGGGACCGGCTCGATGACCGGGTCTGGCAGATGGCCAAGCATCAGGTCGAGCACGCGCTCGAGCACTGGCGCGAGCCGGACTGCGGCATCTGGGAGGTGCGCGGCGAGCCGCAGCACTTCACCTCGTCGAAGATGATGTGCTGGGTCGCGGCGGACCGCGGGGCGCGCCTGGCCAGACTGCGCGAGGACTCCGACACCGCCCGCCTGTGGCAGAAGGCCGCCGACGAGATCCACGCCGACATCTGCGCGAACGCGCTGGACGAGCGCGGGGTGTTCTGCCAGCACTACGGGACCACCGCCCTGGACGCGTCGGTGCTGCTGATGCCGCTGCTGCGGTTCCTGCCGGCGGACGACCCGCGGATCAAGGCCACGGTGCTGGCGATCGCGGACGAGCTGACCAGGGACGGCCTGGTGCTCCGCTATCAGGTCAGCGAGACCGACGACGGCCTGGCCGGCGAGGAGGGCACGTTCACGATCTGCTCGTTCTGGCTGGTCTCCGCGCTGTCCGAGATCGGCGAGCACCGCAGGGCGCGGGACCTGTGCGAGAAGGTCCTCTCCTACGCCAGCCCGCTGCTGCTGTACGCCGAGGAGATCGACCCCAAGTCAGGGCGGCACCTGGGCAATTTCCCGCAGGCGTTCACGCACCTGGCGCTCATCAACGCGGTGATGCACGTGGTCCGGAACGAGAAGCTCGCCGAGCGGTCGGCAATCAACAGCGGCGCCGCGGTCGCGCCGCGCGGCGACTGACCGCGCTCGCGTTAACTCCCGCGGCGGTCCGGCCGCCGCGAGGGACTCGAACTCGGCCACCGACAGCCCCGGGCCGAACCCCTCGAGCAGCCAGGTAACCCCGTGGCTCTCGGCGGTGGCCACCGCCTTGGCCCGCTCGGGCGGCCCGAGCAGCCGCATCTTGCACGTGATGGCCAGGTCGTAGGCCTCCGGAGCGCCGAGCCGGGTCAGCTCGGCGCGCACCCCGGCCAGGTCGTCGGCGTCCGGGAAATCCGGATCGCTGGCGAAGATCGGGAAGCAGCCCTGCATTCGGGCGGCCCTGGCCAGCGGCGCGCGGTTCGGCCACCGGCCGGCGACCCAGACCGGCAGCGGATCCTGGACCGGCCTGGGCAGGAACGGCGTGGAGTGCACGTGCAGCTGCTCGCCGTCGAAATCGACGTTCTCGCCGGTCAGCAGGCGCTGCAGCACCTCGAGCGACTCGTCGAGGAGCACGCGGCGCTCCCGCGGGTCGGCCGCGTCGCCGAACGAGCTGAACTCCTTCCAGCCGTCGTCGCCGAGGCCGACCCCGATCACGAGCCGGCCGCCGGACAGCAGGTCGAGCGCGGCCGCCTGCCGAGCCAGCACCCACGGCCTGCGGCGGGCGAGCGGGGTCACCATGGCGCCGAACCTGATCTCCCGGGTGGCCGTCGCGATCGCGGCCATCGCGATCCACGGGTCGCAGACGGCCATGCCGGGGCGCGCCAGCATGTGGTCCCAGAAGAAGAACCCGGACCAGCCGGCCTCCTCGGCCACGGCGGCCAGGTCGGCCAGCCGGGCGGGATCGGCGAGCTCCTCGAACTGGGGGAAGAAGAGCCCGAACCTAACGTCGTTCAACTGCGCCTCCGGGGGGTGGCAGCGCGGATTGCCAGCGCTGCCGGAGCCCGGCAAGCGCGTCGGGGACGATCTCACCGTAGACCCTGAGCCTGGCCAGCCCGCCGTCAGGGATCACATCGAGGCGGACGTGAGTGGTCAGGGATTCGTCGCCGGCCAGGTATTTATGCCTGGTGTCCGGCTGGACCGCGGTGACCGGCAGCACCTCCCGCCACACCGGATCGGGCGGCAGCGCGGCGTCCGGCGTGTCCGGCGCGTCCGCCGCCAGCAGCCGGATCCGGTCCGGCGCGTTGCCGACGAACCATGAGGTGTCGACCTCGACGTGGCGCGGCACACTCCGCCCGGCCAGCGCGATCGTCACGTAGTCGTTGCCCGGGCCGCGCCGCCGCGCGTTCTCCCATCCCCCGGCCATGCCCGTGGCCAGGCCGGGCAGGATCAGGTTGCCGGCCGACGCGTAGAACTGGTCCGAGCAGCCGACCACGCGGCCGCCGTTCTCCAGGGCCGCCAGGTCGATGGTCCCGGCGAGGAACCGCGGGTCGGGCAGCGGCGTGCCGTGCACCCGCAGCCGCGCCACGCCGCCGTCCGGGTAGATCGACAAGCGGACGTGCGTCCACCGCAGCGGCGAGCTCACCGGGTAACGGTTCACCGTGTCGCCCAGCGCGCCGGTCCGCTCGACCAGCGTGTGCCACGCGGTCAGCTCGCCCGGCGCCGGGTACCCCTCCGCGGCTGCGGCCTCGACAGACACCTGCGGCGGGTAGTTGCCACAGAAGAACGACGTGTCCACGACGAGCTCGTGCACGATGCCGGGGATCCCGAGCCTGACGATCGCGTGGTCATGCGCGGGCGCCCGGTGCCGCCGGGTCTCCCAGCCGTCGTAGATCTTCCCGCGGTTCCCGAACTGCCCGGCGGCAAAGGCCGGCGCCTCCGGTTTGATCAGATTTTCCTTCTCCGCGAACAGTTCATCGGTCGCGAAGATCACACTCCCGCCAAGTGCCCTTGACGCTAGGTCAGGGGCCAGTGTGGCGCCGGAATCGGTCATCTGGTGCGCTCCTGTCTGGCCAGCAGGCGGCCCGATGGCCGGTCGCCGTATACGGGAGTGCCGCGGAGCCAGGTCCGGCGCACCACGCCGTGCAGCCGCTGGCCTGCGTACGGCGTCACCTTGTGCCGGTGATGCAGCCGCAGCGGGTCCACCTCGAAGCCGTCGTCCGGCGCGAACGCGACCAGGTCGGCGTCGAGCCCGGGGGCGATCCTGCCCTTCCCGGCCAGCCCGGCGATCTCGGCGGGCCGGGCCGCCATCCACCGGGCGATGTCGTCAAGCGAAGAGCCGCGCTCGCGCGCCCGAGTCCACACCACCGGCAGCGACAGCTGGACCGACGAGATCCCGCCCCAGGCGGCGCCGAAGTCGCCGGCGGCCAGGTGCTTCATTGCTGGCGGGCACGGCGAATGGTCGGACACCACGCAGTCGATGATCCCATCCCGCAGCGCCTGCCAGAGGCGCTCGCGGTTGGCCCGCTCCCGGATTGGCGGGGCGCACTTGAACTGGGTGGCGCCGTCCGGGATGTCCTCGGCAGCCAGTGCGAGGTAGTGCGGGCAGGTCTCGACGGTGATCGCGGCGCCCCGGCCTCTGGCGGCCTCGAGCATCGGCAGCGCGTCCGCCGCGGAGAGATGCAGGATGTGTGCGCGTGCGCCGGCGCGTTCGGCCGCGTCGATGACCTGCGCGATCGCGGCCACCTCGGCGGCCGCGGGCCGGGAGGCCTGGTACGACGCATAGCTCCGCCCGGCCGGGGGCGGCGCTGCCTCGATCACGGCGGAGTCCTCCGCGTGTACGAGCACCACGCTGCCAAGCGCGGCCGCCTGTTCCATCACGGCGGTCAGCCCGGCCTGGTCCACGGGCGGGAACTCCGGCACTCCAGAGTCCTGGAGGAAGACCTTGAAGCCGAACACCCCGTCGCGGTGCAGCGCTGGCAGAAATGCGAAGCTGCCCGGCACGGCGCCGCCCCAGAAACCGACGTCCACGTGCGCCTGGCCGGCGGCCTCCTCCCGCTTGATACGCAGCGAAGCGGCATTTGTCGTCGGCGGTATGGAGTTCAGCGGCATGTCCACGATCGTGGTGATCCCGCCGGCCGCCGCGGCGCGGGTCGCCGTGGCGAACCCCTCCCAGTCGGTCCGGCCCGGCTCGTTCACGTGCACGTGGGTGTCGACCAGGCCGGGCAGCAGCACCTCGTCGTCGGCCAGGGTTATTACTCTTGCCCCGCCCGGCCCGGCCCTCTGCCCACCCGACCCGACCCTCTGCCCACCCGGCCCCGCCCTCGGGCCGGGCGGCGATGTTATCGGGCCCACCTCGTCGATCAGGCCCGCGGAGATCCGCACCTCGGCCGGTCGGGTACCGTCCGGCAGCACCGCGCGGCGGGCCTGGATCACCAGCTGCCGGTCACCGGAGCGCATCGAGGCCAGCGCGGTCCAGACCGGTCAGCTCCCCGAGTTCTGGCTCGGTGACCGCGCCGCAGTCGAGCCCCCTGGCCAGGAATCCGGCCAGCGCGCGGGCGGTGGCCGGCTCCTCGAGTACCGGGCCCCCGGCGCGCTCGAGGTAGCCACGCAGCCGCGCGGCCGCGGTCTCCAGCCCGGCGGTGAAGAAGCCGAACGTGGCCGCGTACCTGCTGGCAAGCTGCGCCGGATGCAGGTCCCAGCCCTGGTAGTAGCCACGGTCGAGGGACCGCCTGACCAGCCGGGCGTGCTGCTCCCAGGCCCCGATGACCTGGTCCCTGCTGCCCTCGGGCACCACGTTGGAGGATCCGTCGCTGAGCCTGACCCCGGTGCCGGCCGCGGCGACCTGCATCACGGCCCGGGCGTAGTCGGCGACCGGATGCTCCATGCTCTGCCGGTGCGCGGCGATCCCCAGCGCGGCGCTGTAGTCGTACGTGCCGTAGTGCAGCCCGGTGAGCCGGCTGCCGCCCGCGTGAACGCAGCGGGCGACGGTCATGGTTCCGTCCGCGCCGAGAATCACCTGAGGGGTCTCCACCTGCACCTCGAACACCAGCTTCCCGGTATCCACGTCGTGCGCCTGTTCGAGGCGCTCGCAGAGCCGCACCATCGCGGTCACCTGGTCCGGCGACGTGACCTTCGGCAGCGTCACCACGAAGCCGTCCGGCAGCGGGCCGTGGGACAGCAGTTCGGCGAGGAACCCGTCCAGCGTGCGGATCGCGCGGCGGCGGGTGCCCAGTTCCAGGCTCTTGCAGCGCAGGCCGCACCGGGCCGGGGCGGCGCCGGCCGAGATCTCAGCCGCCAGGCAGGCAGCCGCGCAGCGCACGTCGGCGTCCTCCGCGTCGTCGCCGCGCACGCCGTAGCCGTCCTCGAAGTCCAGCCGCAGGTCCTCGATTGGCTCGGCGATGAGCTTGGCCAGCACCCGGGACCGCACGTCGGCCGCGAGCGCGGCCGGCAGTCCCATCGCCGCGCCGAACTCGACGGGGCCGGGGGCGAAGGTCTCCAGCGCCTTCAGCGCCTGGCGGCCCCATTGCGCGGCCAGGCCGGCCTTGAACCTGTCGGCGGGCACGTAGACCGTGTGCACCGGCTGGCGGCCGGGCCGCGGCCCCGGGTAGCCGGCCGCCAGGGCCCGGTCGGCGTCGGCCAGGAGCCGGTCGGCCTCGGCCGCCATCGCGTCCACCTGCCGCACGGCGTCACCGGCGCCGGGGTGAGCCCGGGCCGCCGTCATGAGCCGTCCGCGATGTGCTCTGGCCTGATCGGGATCTGGCACAGGTCGAGCCCGGTGGCCTCGCGGATCGCCGCTGCGATCGCCGGGCCGGACGAGATCGTCGGCGGCTCGCCGACGCCGCGCAGGCCGTAGGGCGCGTTCGGGTCGGGGTACTCGAGCACATCGAGCCGCATCGGCGGCATGTCGAGGATCGTCGGGATGAGGTAGTCAGTGAACGACGGGTTCGCGATCCTCCCGTCCTTCACCTGGATCTCTTCCATGATCGCCAGGCCGAGGCCCTGTGCCGTGCCGCCGTGGATCTGCCCCTCGACGGCCTGCGGGTTCATGGCCTTCCCGACATCCTGGGTGCAGGCCAGCTCGACGACCTTGACCAGGCCGAGGTCGGTGTCGACGTCCACCACCGCGCGGTGCGCCGAATACGCGTACTGCACGTGCGCGAAGCCCTGGCCGGTCTCCGGGTCGATCGGGTACGTCGGCCGGTGCCGCCACTCGACGGTCTCCTCGATGACGTCGCCGTTGATGACCTCGGCGAGCGGGATCCGCTCGGTTCCCGACACCACGCAGCCGCCGGACAGCGCGGTCGCGGTCCGGCCCAGGCGGCCCTCGGCGCGAGCGAACACCCGGTCCCGGACCCGCTCGCAGGCGGCCTTGATCGCCCCGCCGGTCACGTACGTCTGCCGGGAAGCGGACGTCGACCCGGCGGAGCCGACCTGAGTGTCGATGGGGTTGATCAGCACCTCGTCCACGCCGAGCTCGGTGCGGCAGATCTGCTGCTCGATCGTGACCAGGCCCTGGCCCACCTCGGCGGCGGCGGTGTGCACGGTCGCCACTGGCTCCCCGGCGATGATCTCGAGCTTGACCCGCGCCGTCGAGTAGTCGTCGTAGCCCTCGGAGAAGCCGACGTTCTTGTAGGCGACCGCGTAGCCGACGCCGCGCACCACACCCTCACCGTGGGTGGTGTTGGCGACCCCGCCGGGCAGGTCCCGCAAGTCGCTGGAACCGTTCCGCTCCGGCAGCGGCATCGCCTCCAGCCGCTGCAGCAACTCGGCCACCGGGGCCGGGCTGTCCACGATCTGCCCGGTTGGCGCCTCGTCGCCCATGCTGATCGCGTTGCGGCAGCGCAGCTCGACCGCGTCCAGCCCGAGCTTCGCGGCCAGCTTGTCCATCTGGGCCTCGTAGCCGAACGCCGCCTGCACCGAACCGAAACCGCGCATCGCGCCGCACGGCGGGTTGTTCGTGTAGACGCCGTAGCAGTCGACGTGCACGTTCGGCACCACGTACGGGCCGATCCCCATGGTCCCGGCGTTGCCGACCACGGCCGGGGTGCTGGAGGTGTACGCACCGCCGTCCAGGTAGATCTCGGCCCTGACGTAGATCAGCCTGCCGTCGCGGGTCGCGCCGTGCTCGTAGCGCATGCTCGCCGGGTGGCGGTGCACGTGCCCGTAGAACGACTCCGCCCTGTTGTAGACCATCTTTACTGGCTTGCCGGTGTGCAAGGCGAGCATGCACGCGTGCACGTGCATGGACAGGTCCTCGCGGCCGCCGAACGCACCGCCGACACCGGCCAGCACGAGCCTGACCTGCTCCGGTGGCAGCCCCAGCGCCGCGCAGATCTGCTTCTGGTCGACGTGCAGCCACTGGGTGGCCACGTACAGGTCCACCCCGCCCTCGCCGTCCGGCACCGCGAGTCCCGCCTCGGGCCCGAGAAAGGCCTGGTCCTGCATGCCGATCCGGTAGCTGCCGGTCACGACCACCTCGGCGGCTGGAGCCGGGTCGCCCTTGCGGATCTTGAGGTGGCGGACCAGGTTGCCTCCGGCCATCGGGTGCAGCCGCGGGGCGCCCGGGCCAAGCGCCTGCCGCGCATCGGTCACCGGCGCGAGGACCTCGTAGTCCACCTCGATCTTCTTCGCCGCCTGCCTGGCGATCTCGGGATGGTCCGCGGCCACGAGCGCGACCGGCTCGCCCTGGTAGCGGACCACGCCCTCGGCCAGCACCGGCTGGTCGACGAGCTCGAGCCCGCAAGCGTTCTGGCCGGGGATGTCCGCGTGCGTGAGCACGGCGTAGACCCCGCCGGTGGCCAGCGCGGGGCCGATCCCGATCGAGCGGATCTTCGCGTACGGGTGCGGGCTGCGCAGCGTGACGCCCCAGATCATGCCGTCCATCCACAGGTCGCTGCCGTAGGCGAACTGGCCGGTCGCTTTCGGCGTCGCGTCCGGCCGCCGGGCGCTGGCGCCGATACCGCCAGCGGTGGCCGGTCCGGCCGGAGCCTGGGGCGCTCGGGTGGGCGTGCTCACGCTTTCCGACGATACGCGTATGCTGGCCCGGCCGGCCGCATCCGCCCAGCGCAGCGGCTGGCGCCGAACCCCGGGGGTAAGCCTTATATCGCTTCGCGACATTTGACCCGGCGACGGCGAGCGCTAGAATTCTATCGTGGCACGATAGTTCGTCGGCCGGGGATTGGGGAGGTGCCCGCCATGCGCCTGTCCGTTCGCGAACAGCGGCAGCTCGACACCATCGGTGAGTCCGTGAGCCAGTCGGATGTCCAGCTCGCCTCGATGCTGGCCACCTTCAGCCGGCTGACCGCGGACGAGCCGATGCCCGATCGTGAGCAGCTCACCAGGCTGGCCAGTAGCCGAGCCGGACGGGCGTGGCACGCGGTCGGTGCGGCAATGGCACGGCTCATCGCCTGGCTCGACCGCATGGACACCCCGCGTGTCAGCCCCGCGGAGCCGGACCGAGAGCACCACGCGGCCTAGCCGCCACCGCTAGCCGACCAGGGAGCACGCGGCCCAGTAGCCACCGCTAACCGGCCAGGGACGCGCTGGCCCGGCGGGCCGCGTCGGCGACCTGCTGCTCGTCTACGGTCACCACACGGTCCCGCTCGACCACCGTCCTGCCCCCCACGAGCAGCAGCTCGAGCGGCGGCGGCGAGCCGAGTACCAGCGCCGCGACGGGGTCGGCGATGCCAGCGTGCGGCAGCGTGTCCAGCCGCCACAACGCGATGTCCCCGAGCTTGCCGGGCTCCAGCGAACCGATGTCGGCTTCCCGGCCGAGCACCCGCGCCCCGCCGACCGTGCCGAGCTCGACGGCCTCGCGCACGGTCATCGCGCCGGCGCCGCCGACGGCGCGGGCGAACAGGGCCGCCGCGCTCACTTCGCCCACCAGCGAGCTGGCCTCCTGGGAGGCGGCGCCGTCCACGCCGAGCCCGACCGGGACACCCGCGTCGAGCAGCGAGCGGGTGCGGCAGATGCCCGCGCCGAGCCTGGCGTTGGAGGATGGGCAGTGCGCGACGCCGGTGCCGGTCGCGGCGATCCTGGAGATCGCCTGGTCGTCCAAGTGCACCCCGTGCGCCAGCCAGACGTCGGGACCGAGCCAGCCGATCGAGTCGACGTAGTCCGTAGGCGTGCAGCCGAAGTGCTCGAGGCAGTAGTCGTTCTCGTCGGCGGTCTCGGCGAGGTGAGTGTGCAGCCGGACCCCGCTGCCGGGGGGGTAGCTCCTGGCCAGCGCGGCCGACTCGGTGAGCAGCTCCCGGCTGACGCTGAACGGGGAACACGGGGCGACGCCGACCCGCAGCATCGAGCCCGGCGACGGGTCGTGGAAGCGCTCGATCGCCGCCTGTGTGGCGGCGAGGATCGCGTCGATCTCCTCCACCACGTCGTCCGGCGGCAGCCCGCCGGCGCTTTTGCCGAGGTCCATGGAACCTCGGGTGGGATGGAACCGCAGGCCCACCTCGGCGGCTGCCTCGATCGTGGCGGCGAGCACGTCGCCGCCACGCTCGGGAAACAGGTAATGGTGGTCCATCGTGGTCGTGCAGCCGGTCCTGGCCAGCCAGGCCAGCGCCGCCGCGGCGGCCGCGCGGACGATCCCGGCGTCCATCCGTGCCCACACCGGGTACAGCTCGGTCAGCCAGCCGAAGAGGGGGGAGTCGACGGCACGGCCTCTGGTCGCCCACTGGTACAGGTGATCGTGCGTGTTGACGAGCCCGGGGGTGGCCAGGCAGCCGGTGGCGTCCACCCAGCGCGCGCCCGGGTGGCCGTCGGCGTTGCGTAGCGGCCCGGAACCCACAGCGGTGATGCGGTCGCCTTCTATGACGACATGCCCGGCGGAGTACTCATCTCGCTCCGGGTTCATGGTCAGCACGTGGCATCCGGACAGGACGATGGCGGTCACGACGCGCGGTCCTGCCACCTGTCCGCGGCCAGCCGCACGGCCTCGAGGATCTTCTCGTATCCGGTGCACCGGCACAGGTTGCCGGCCAGCGCCTCACGGATCTCGGCGTCCGTCGGCTGCCCGCGCCTGCGCAGCAGGTCGTGCGTTGCGATCAGCAGCCCGGGCGTGCAGAAGCCGCACTGCACGGCACCGGCTTCGATGAACGCCTGCTGCACCGGATGCAGGGCGCCGTCGCCCGCCGCCAGGCCCTCGACCGTGACGATGCTGCTGCCCTGCGCCTGGCCCGCCGCGACCAGGCAGGCACACACCGCCTCGCCGTCCAGGTACACCGTGCAGGAGCCGCATTCGCCCTGCTCACACGCGTTCTTCGAGCCGGGGAGCCCCATCCGCTCCCGCAGCACGTAGAGCAGGCTCTCGCCCTCCCAGACGTCGTCGGCCTGGCGGGTCTCGCCGTTGACCGTCGCCGTGATCCGCATCCGGTCAGCCTCCCCTTCGAGGCGTCCCAGGGGGCCGTCCCCCCGGGTGAGCACCGTCCTGAAAAGCATTCCAGGCCCAGGTCAGCGTACGCCTGGCCATGACCGCGAGCCCATGGCGCCGGTAGCTGGCCGTGCCCCTGACGTCGTCGACCGGGGACGCGGCGGCTTGCACCCTTACGCCGAACTCGGTGACGACGGATTCCGGGAGATCGGCGCGGGAGTCCCACAAGCTGGCCTCGTCCAGGGCCGCGGCCAGGAAGAGCTCCGCATCCGTAGCGCGCCGCGGCGTCGGCGCCGCCGAGCCGATACCGGTGCCGACGGTCCGGTCCCGCGCGTTCAGGTAGATGCAGAACGACGCCACGGCGATCACCATCGCGTTGCGGGTACCGATCTTGCTGAACTGCTGCGGCCCGGCCGCCTGCGGGATCAGGATCGCCGCGATCAGTTCGTCTTCGGCAAGGGCGTTGCGCTTCACGCCGGTGTAGAAGTCGGCGGCTGGGATCGTGCGGACCCCGCGCACGGACGCGACCTCGATCTCGGCCCCGACCGCGAGCAGCGGCGGATGGCTGTCGCCCGCGGGCGACGCGGCGCCGAGGTTGCCGCCGACCGTGCCCCGGTTGCGAATCTGCGGCGAGCCCACCGTCCTGGCCGCCATGGCCAGCCCGGGCAGCCGGTCACCGAGTTCGCCGATGACCCTTGCGTAGCTGACCCCGGCGCCGAGCCGGATCCGGCCGGCTTCGGAGGTCCATCGCGCCAGGTCGGGGACCCTGGTCAGGTCGAGCATGGCGGCAGGGCGGCGGGCGTCGAAGTTGATCTCCACCATCACGTCGGTGCCCCCGGCGATCGGCACCGCCTCTGGCCGCGCAGCCTTCGCGGCCAGGGCGTCGTCCCAGCTCGTCGGCTGCAGAAAATCCACGCTTCGCTCCCCTAATCCTCATGATCGCCATGGCGGACGATTATCAGTCGATAGAACTGAAAATCGTCCACGCCAGCCCATCATGCAAATGCGGCGGCGGAGTCCCAGGCCGGGCCCGCGTCCTCGGCGTCGTCCCGCTGGACGGTGGCCTGGATCAGGCCGTAGGGACGGTCGGCGGCGAAGAACACCTCTCCTGGATTATCCAGGCCAAACGGCGCCAGGTCGGCAAGGAAGTGGTGCCGGTTCGGCGCGGACAGCCTGATCTCCGCCACGTCGTCCCTGGCCTCGAGGACCGCCTTGCCCATCTCCCACAGCGTCTGCTGCAACGCCAGGCTGTGCACCTCGGCGAACCGCTCGAGCAAGATCTGCCTGATCTGGGCGTGGGCCTCGTCCCAGCTCTTTGGCTTGCCGCCGGTCAGCTGGTAACGCCAGCTCGCGGTCAGCGACGTGGCCAGGATCCGGTCGTCGGCCTCCGCCAGCGTGGTGTAACGGTCCTCGAGGAAGCCGTGGAACTCCGAGCCGGTCGACTTCAGCACGACGAGGCCATCCAGGCCAGAGACGACCCAGCACCCCGGAGCCTGGTCCCCGGCGGTCACGGTGACCGCCGTGGTGCGGACCTCGCTCGACGCCCTGGCGAACGCGTGCGGGTGCGGCTGGCCGGCCACGCTGATCCGCTCCCAGCGGTACTCCTCGATGTCCACCCTGGCCCCGGCGACCGGCGCGATGTCGGTGACGAAGTGGCGGGCCAGGTCGAGCGCATAGTCCTCGACCTCGCCCACGCCCTTCTCCTTGGCATAGGCGAAAACCGTGTTCTTCTGGCTGTCGGTGGGGAGCACGCTGGCCTGGTCGCCGCGGGTGTGCGCGGCCGCGAAGTCGCCGCGCAGCACCGTGGACACGTTGAGGTCCCGGATCTCGTGCCGCGCAGTGTCCCGGTAGACCCGCACGACCCGGGTCTCAGCCTTGCCGTACTGGTTGGGGCCGAGCACGATCGCCATGGCGTTAGCTCCCGCGGTAGGTGGCGTAGCCGAACGGGCTGAGCAGCAGCGGAACATGGTAGTGCTGCCCGTCGCCGCCGACGGTGAACGTGATCGCGACCTCGGGGAAGAAGCCGGCGGTCCGCTGCTGCGCGAAGTACGCGGCCGTGTCGAAGACGAGCCGGTAGGTCCCGCGCGGCAGCCGGTCCGGCCCGATCTCGCGGACCCGCCCGTCGGCGTCGGTGCTGGCGCGGCCGATCTCCTCCTGGCCTGCCCCGGACACGCTCTCCAGCCGGACCGGCACGCCTGCCGCTGGCGCGCCGCGCGCCGTGTCGAGCACGTGCGTGGTGACGGTGCTCATCTGCGCGCCTCCGGCACTGTGCTCATCTGCGCGCCTCCGGCACTGTGCTCATCTGCGCGCCTCCGGCACGTGCTCATCTGCGCGCCTCCGGCACGACGGTCATTCGCCGCCATCCCCCTCCAGCAGCCTGGTCAGCCTTATCCGGTTGATGTTCCCTAGCTCGCAGCGGACCACGCCCCACTCGGTTTCCGGGTCGTTGCCGAGCCGCTCGCGGAGCAGGGCCAGCAGGTCCGCGGCGTTGCGGCCGGTCGCGCAGACCAGGTAAATGTGGCCGAACCGGCGCTCGTACTCCTCGTTGCCCTCGGCCAGGGCCTGGATCGTGGCCTGGTCCGCGGCGAGAACCCCGGCCTGCTCGCGGCGCGACCGTTCGTCCGTACCGCGGCGCTCCCCGATCCTCGGGTGACCGGCCAGCGCCTGCTCCAGGTCCGCCGGTGCCAGGCCGGCCGTTGCCGCATCCGAGCTCGCCAGCAGCTCCTCGGCCGAGGCGTACGGGCGGCCGGAGGCGACCTCGGCCGCCCAGCGCTCGGACGAGCAGCACACCAGCAGTCGCTGCCGGGCGATTTCGCCCGGAACAGCGTTCAGGCTGGTCAAATCTACTGACGCGTCACACCGCCGTGGTGGGAGTCGCCTCGGCCTCGGCCCTGACCGTCTTGCGGGCCAGCAGCCAGTAGGTGATGCCACCGAAGAACAGGCCCATGAACACGCTGAAGTCCGACCCGTTGACGTGATTGGACAGCGGCGACACGTACGGCGAGTAGGCGTTCAGCCACAGCGCGGCGGCGACCATGCCGACCACCTGGGCGATGATCGCGGGCCAGAACACCCCGCCGTTGCGGTAGTACCGGCCGCCCCGCTCGTCCAGCAGCGCCTCGTTGTCGTAGCGGTTGCGCCGCAGCCAGCAGTCGACCAGGTAGATCGCGCACCACGGGCCCAGCCACACGATGATGAACAGCAGGAAGTCGGCCAGCAGCGAGAAGAACCTGGACGAGAAGACCGCGTAGGCGGCGAACGCGCCGCAGACGACGGTGTCGATCGCCACGCAGTGCAGGCGATGAAGCCGCGGGATCAGGCTCTGCAGGGTGACGCCGGAGGAGTACAGGTCGATCGTGTTGATCGCGAACAGCTGGAAGATGGCGAAGATCAGGAAGGGCCACACGAACCAGCTGGGGAGGCTCGCGGTGAGCCCCGTGATCGACGTCGCCGCCGGGACCCCGGTCGCGACCGCCGCGCCCAGGATCTCCAGCAGGGCCGAGGGGATCGCGCCGCCCAGCGCGACCGCCAGCACGATGCGCTGCGGGTTGGCGTCGGGTGACAGGTAGCGCGAGTAGTCGTTGCCGTTCTCGGTCCAGCCCAGGCCGCCGGCGGAGATCACCAGGGCCAGGAACACGAACAGCATGCCCCAGCCCGCGCCGTGCGCCGGGACGTGCAGGTTCACCTTCGACGTGGTGAGGATCGCCATGACCACGAACAGCACGACGAACGGGACGGCGAGCCACTTGAGCACCCGCAGCACCGCGGCGTGGCCGAGCAGCGGCAGGACCGCCTGGATCAGCACGGCCAGGATGAGGAAGATGACCTTCGCCGGGATCCCGGCCCCGAAGCCGGCCTTGGCCATGAGCGCGACGGCGGCGAGCACGATCAGGGCGATGCCCTCGATCTCGAAGCCGACCTGGGTCACCCAGTTGAAGAACGACGGCATCCGGTTGCCGTTGGGCCCGAACGGGGCCCGGCTGATCGCGAACGTGGTCGTGCCGGCCCGTGGCCCCTGCAGGCTGGCCAGGCCGGTGAGCAGGTAGAACAGGTTGCCGATCAGGATGACCACGACGGCCTGGGCGAACGACAGGCCGAAGACCACGATCGCGAGGCCGCCGTAGACGACGAACTCGACGTTCCAGACCGCCCCGGCCCACATCCAGAACAGGCTGCTCGGCCCGCCCCACCGGCTGGTCAGCGGGACGTGCTCGATGCCGCGGTGCTCTACGTGGGTGAGGGCCGCTCGACCCCTTCCGACAGCGTGGCGGCCGCGCCGCCGTCGGATCCCGCAGCCCCGCTCACGATCTCAGCCCTCTTGCCACATTGACCACGTCAGACCTCGTTCTCGCCGAACCCTGCCTGCTGTGCGGAGGTTACTACCCGCGCCAGGATCAAGGAAGATCTGCGGCGCGGGCGTAACAGGGCCGTAATGGGACAGTCCGCCCTCGATGGGCGCGGACCGGCGCCGGCATGCTAAACAGGCGACGTGGCCGACCCGCCGGACCGACCGTCCCTGCGCGCCGAGCAGGTGCAGCAGACCCGAGCCGCCCTGATCGCCTCGGGTCGCCGCCTGTTCGGCGAGCGCGGGTTCGCCGCGACGTCGGTGGAGGAGATCGCCCGGGACGCGCGGGTCACCACCGGGGCGCTCTACCACCACTTCCCGAACAAGACAGCGCTGTTCGAGGCCGTGTTCGAGGAGGTCCACGCCGAGCTGATGGCGGCGTCGGCGCGGGCGGCCGAGGGAGTCACCGACGAGCTCGAGTTCCTCGCCCGCGGGTTCGAGGCCTTCCTCGACGCGGTGCTCGAGCCGGACGTGCAGCAGATCCTGGTCACCGATGCGCCCGCCGTGCTCGGCCTGGCTCGCTTCACCGAGCTGGACGAGCGCTACGCGTTCACCGCGATCGCCGGCGCTCTCCGTGCGGCCACGGCGGCCGGCAAGGTGTCGGTGGATGACCCCGAAACCGTCACCCGCCTGCTGCTCGGCGCGCTGGTCCGCGGCGGGATGCTGATCGCCAGCTCGCCGCGGCCCGCCGAGACCCGCGACGCCGTGGCCAGGTCCATCCGCGCGATGCTGGCCGGCGCGGCGGGCGGCCCGGCGGCCAGCTGACCGCCGACTCGAGCGCCCGCCAAGATTGGGTATCGCGTCGTATCAGCTGACGCGATACCCCGATGACCCGATCACGAGGATTTATGCGCGGGTCAGCCGCCGATCACGCACGGGACGTCCCATGGGTCGTAGCTCTGGCAGACGGCGGCCGGGTTCTCGAAGATCCCGATCGACGGGAGCGCCGTGCCCTGGAAGTTGAACAGGGTGAGGTTGGTGTTCGGCGAGCCGATCCCGGCCCCCGGCTCCCAGGGCACGCCGGGAATCCACTCCGGCGCCCAGTAGAACAGCCCCTCGCCCAGCCCGTCCGGCACGTTGGCCAGGATCGACAGCTCGTCGGTGACGAACGAGAGCTGGCCGCCGGGGCTGGCCGGGTAGCCGGGCTCGAGCTGGCTGGTCTCCCAGGCGAAGTCGCCGGTGCTGTCGCCGACCGGGCTGTTGCCGTTCGCCAGCGTCCACGGGTACTGGGTCTCCGCGATGATGATCGGCTTGTGGAACGTGGTGGCCAGGTTGTCCACGTTCTGCTTCAGGCCGGAGAGCGGGCCGTCACCGAGGAGCGAGTAGTACGAGAGGCCGATCACGTCGAACGGCACGCCGTTCGAGACCAGCTCCTGGTAGAACTCCTGGCTCGTGGCGGCGTCGCCGCCCTGGTCGAAGTGCATCATGATCAGGAGCTTGTGGCCGGACGGGTTTCCGGCCTCCGCCCCCGCCACCCCGGCCTTGAGCAGTGTGGCCAGGTTGCTCCACCCGGTGTTGGCGGTCCAGTCGACTTCGCCGACCGGCCACAGCATCCCGTTCCGGATCTCATTGCCGATCGCCACCATGTCGACCGGTGTGCCCTGCGCCGCGAACGCCGAGATCACCTGCTGGGTATACGACTTCACCGTGGCCGCGAGCTGAGTGAGGTCCTCGCCCTGCCACGCCGCCGGCGTGGTCTGGTTCTGCGGATCCGCCCAGAAGTCGGAGTACTGGATGTCGAGCAGCAGCTTCATTCCGGCCGCCTTGATCACTTTCGCCATCGCCAGGTCGCTGGCCAGGTCGTTGTAGCCGGGCGGCGGGTTCACCCACAGCCGCAGCCGGACGTAGTTCGCGCCGTTCTCGCGCATGATCGTCGCCGGGCTCTGCTGCTGGCCCCGGTAGGTGAACTTCGCGCCTGCGGCGAGTTCCTGCGGCGTGAACGACAGGTCGCCGCCAAGGTCCATGTTCGCGGCCGCCCGGTCCGGCCCGTACGTCCGGAACTCCCCCACGCACACGTCGGCGCCGGTGTCGCTGTACACGGTCAGCTGCGCGTACCGCGCCTGGGTCCCACGCGGCAGCGGGATGTACATCGGGTTCCCCGGATCCAGCGCGACGTTCTTGGCGGCCGGGACGGCCTGCCAGTCACCGGCCTGGCTCGCCACCTGGATCGTGGCGCTCGCCGACGGGCTGGTCGCGTCCAGCGTGATGCCCAGGTCGGAAAGCGAGCGGACCTGGCCGAGGTCGACCACCAGGCTGCCGGTCCAGGCCGAGGTGCACCAGTCGGTGCCGGCGTCGCCGTCGATCGCGTTCGAGGCCGGGTAGCCGGTTTCCGTGGAGTTCGCGGTGGCCTGCCCGGACAGCGCCCAGTTGACGGTGGGCGCCGCGCCGCCCTGGCCCGCGTCGCTCGCCTTGGACGAGCCCGGAACTGCCACGGCTGTGACCAGCGGCACCACGAGGATGACCGGAACCGCCGTGATCGTCAGCCGCCGCGCTAATGAATGAAGTCGGAATGCTCTGCTCATGAGGAGGGTCTCCGTTCTGCGCTCAGAGGCAAAACAGCAGGGAGGATCAGGCCATTTGTTAGCGCTCACATACTGACCTATCCGGACAATAAATCCGGATCACCCACCCCGTCCAGAGAGCCGCCCGTTACGCACGCCTACGAGTCGATCCCCAGCCAGGCCGCGAATGAGCGGAGTTCTTCACTCGGCCGCGGCTCGGCATGCGCGATCGCGCGCACGGCGTCGCGGACCATGGGATGGACGCGGGCCTGCTGTGGCGCCACGCGCCGGGCGCGCTGCAGCGCGCCGAGGGCGCGGCGGGGGTCGCCGTGATACAGCCAGGCCCGTGCGATCTCGATGTAGTAGTGGCCGACCCGCACCGGAGGCAGATTGCCAAGATGGCCGGCCCGCTCCACCTCCCCGGCCCGGGTCAGGGCCAGCGCGCCGTCGGCCATCTCCACGGCCGCCGACACCGCGTGCAGCGCGACGTTGGCGGAGCCGAACTCCATCCCGTAGTGGTTGGCGCCGGCGTCGACCGTGGCGGCAACGTCCCGGGCCTCGGCCAGGTGCGCGTCGGACTGCTGGCGGCGCCCCGCGCGCGCGGCCAGCACGGCCGAGCGCAGATGCAGGCTGCCGTAGACGCTGCGGGCACGCTCGTCCGGGTCGGCCACGTCGCCGCCGATCTCGGCGCGGGTGCGCTCCATCAGCGCCAGGCCGTGATCGTAGGCGGCGGCGCCGAGCAGCGACGCGCCCCTTGACCACTGGGTCCGCGCCACCCGCAGCGGGTCGCCGGACAGCCGCGCCGCCCACTCGATCCGGTCCAGCGTGAGCGCCCGCAGGTCCGCGTACCCGAGCTGATGGGCGAGCCCGGATATGCCTCCGTAGGCCTCGGCCAGCAGCGCATAGAGCGCCGGGCGGTCCGGCTCGCTGGCCGTCGCGATCGCTACCTGCAGCTCATCGAGCAGCCCAGGCAGGCGCTGGCTGAGCTGAAGGTAGCGGGCCTGCCTGCCGAGCAGCGAGACGGCGATGACCTCGGCCCGCAGCTCGTCCGCGGAACGCGGCCCGGCGTCGGTCTCCGGAGGCAGGTCGTAGGCGAGCAGCGCGCGGCGTAACGGCGCGACCGCGGCTTGCAGCGTTGCGGCGCCGCCCGGCTCCTCGTATGGCTGGCCGGTGATGCGGGTGACGTCCACGCCGAGTGCCCGGGCCACCGCGCCGATCAGCGCGGGGGTGGCCGGGACGGCGCCGGTCTCCGCCTTGGTGAGCAGGCTGTACGACACCCGGGCGCGGCGTGCCAGCTCACGGGCTGTCCACCCGCGTGTCTTGCGGATTGCCGCGACACGCGGCCCTACGCCGACCCTATTTGTCATGCTTGCGCCCCGGACTTGCGGACTTGCAGACGATTTGCAATTTCCTGGCTATCGCCCCCATCCATACTGCTTGTGACAACTGAAATACGCAACGTGGAAGGCTTATGAACGAGCACACCGCTGCCACGCACGCGATGGGAAAGCTGGAGGCCACATTTGGCGGGCGCTGGGGCATATGGCTCAGCGATACCGGCAGATGGTGGGCCGCCCGCCGTTCCGCGCTCAGCTCTGCGGAATTAGCGGCCGGCTGCGTCCCGTTCCTGCGCGCCGACGGCCCGTCCCAGCTTGCCGAGCGGATCCAGTCTCAGGAGGAGATGGCCAGTCAGGTGACCGGATACGGATACATCGCATAACCGGCTGGCCGGCCCGGTCAGCGGCGGGCCTGTACCGCCGCGTAGGTGCGCTCGAGCGCCCTCAGCGTCTGCTTGTAGTTTCGCTGCGCCACCGCCACGAACAGGCAGTCCACCACCGTGAGCGCGGCGATCCTGCTGGCCATCGCCCCGGACCGGAAGGTCGTCTCGCGCGCGGCAGTGGTCAGCACGTGGTCGGCGACGCGGGTGATGGAAGAACGCGGGAAGTTCGTGATCGCGACCGTGGTCGCCCCGCGCGAGCGCGCCTCGGTGAGGCTCCCGACGGTGTCGGCCGTCGTCCCGGTGTGCGAGATCCCGATGGCCACGTCACCGCGCCGCAGCAGCGCCGCCGAGGTGACGGCGCTGTGCGGGTCTGGCCAGGCGTAGACGATGCGCTCGATCCGGTGCAGCTTCTGCTGCAGGTCGAGAGCGACAAAGGCGCTCGCGCCGATGCCGTAAATGTCGATGCGCCGGGCCCGGACCACCGCGTCGACGACCTGCCCGAGCGTCACGGCGTCGAGTTGCGCGGCGGTCTCCTCGACCGCCCGGGCGTCGGCGTGCGCGATCTTCTTGACTATTTCGTCCAGGGTGTCGTGCGGCCCGATGTCGCTGCCGATGTCTCCCCAGCCGGTTTCCCGGCTGGCCTGCGCGGCGGCCGCGAGTGCCAGCCTGAGCTCGGGGTAGCCGGGGAAGCCCATCGCGCGGCAGAACCTGATCACGGTTGTCCCCGACGTCTGGCACGCCTCGGCCAGCTCGGAGATGGTCTTGGCAGCGACCCCGCCGGGGTCGCTCACCACCGCGGCGGCGACCCGCTGCTCGGCGGGCGCGAGATTGGGCATGAGTGCCCGCACGTGCGCGAGGAGCGTCTGCGGAGTGTGCACGGCCGACTCCGCAGACGCGGAGCGACGCGGCGTCTGGGGCATGGCGTCACTGTACGACGGCAAGTGTCCCCTGCCGTAGGCCCTCCGCCTGGCTCGTCCGGGCGATAACTTCACGTATTTGCATAAATACCCATTACCTGGCACCGAATCGGCGCCGGCACCCCTGGGCAGCGCTCGATGGCCCTCGGTGTTCTACTGGGGTTGGTGGGTGATACGGGGGCAGCGGGGAAGACGGGGACAGAGGTTCTGGTGGTAGGCGCCGGGCCTTCTGGCCTGTTCGCGGCCGTCGAGCTCGCCCGTCATGGGGTGCGTGCACGCGTGGTCGAACGGGCGCCTCAGCCGCACCACCAGGCCCGGGCAACCGCGCTGCAGCCAGCCACGCTCGAGATTCTGCAGCAGGCCGGGATCGCCGACCGGGTACTCGAGGCATCCGAGCACCTCGGCTTCTCGCGCGTCTTCGACCCGGACCTCCGGTGCGTGGCCGAGATGCCGTTCGCGGGCGCGGGCTGCCGGTGGGAGTTCCAGTGCAGCCTGCCGCAGTGGCGGACCGAGCAGATCCTGGCGGGCCGCCTCGCCGAGCTCGGCGGCACGGTGGAGCGGGCACTCGAGGTGGTCTCGGTCACCGAGCGGGACCAGGACGTCCTGGTCGCGCTGCGACGACCGGGCGGGGCGACCGAGACCGTCGCAGCCTCATGGGTCATCGGGGCCGGCGGCGCCGCGAGCGTGACCAGGGGATCCATGGTCGAGTCCCTGCTCGGCACGACCTACCCGGGGACCGCGCTGGCCGCGGACGTGCGGGTGTCGTGCGGGCTCCCCCGCGACGGAGGGGCGCTGATCGCCTCGCCAGCGGGCTACGTGCTGCTGGCTCCGCTGCCCGGCGAGCGGTGGATCTGTTTCATCGGCGAACTCGACGAGGCGGAAGCCGAGCGGCTGGACCAGGATCGCTCGATCGCCGCGGTCACGGCGGCGATCGAGCGCCGGGTCCCCAGCGGGCTCTGCGTGGACGACGTCGCCTGGGCGTCGCCATTCCGCATGCATCGCCGCCTGGCGCCGCACCTCGCCGACAGACGGCGCTTCCTGCTCGGCGACGCCGGGCACCTGTCCAGCCCGTTCGGCGGCGAGGGGCTCAACTCGGGCCTGCAGGACGCGCACAACCTCGCCTGGAAGCTCGCGCTGGCGCAGCGTGGCCGAGCCCGCCCAGGCCTGCTCGACAGCTTCGAGCCCGAACGCGCCGCCGCCGACCGCCACGTCCTGGAGATCTCCGACAGCCTGCACCAGCTGGCCGAGGGCGCCGTCGAGTCGGCGCGGACTGGCGTGTTCCCCGCCCCGCCGTCCAAGGAACGCCTCGCCGAGATGGTGCGGTCCCGCTTCATGCTCGACGTCTCTTACGCGGGCACCCCGCTGGTCGGCGAGTACCTGGCGCCAGGAACCCCGCCGCCCGCTGGCCCCGCCCCGGGCGACCGGTATCCGGGCCGGGTCGACCTGCCGGGCACGCGGCATCACCTGCTGATCTTCGGCCCGGCTGACGACGCGGCGGTGTCCCGGGTCGCCCGCAAATGGCACGGTCTCGTGCACCTCACGCGCTCCACCGGAGACGGGCGGCAGGCAGATCAAGCCGCCAGCGTGGCCGTCCTGCTGCGGCCGGACGGCCACATTGGCTTTCGCGCCGTCCCGGCCAGCCAAGCCGGGCTTCGTGCGCTCGATGCGCACCTGGACGGCTATCTCGTGCCCGCCTGACGGTCGCCTGCCCGGTCAGCCGAGCAGTTCGGCGGCCACAGCCGCGTGGACCTGCTTGCGCAGGCCGACGACCGAGTGCTCCGGTCCGCGGCCGAAGTGCACCGCGTTGGTCAGCAGCACCGCCCAGAGGCCGCTGCTCGGATCCACCGACAGGCTGGTGCCGGTGAATCCGGTATGCCCGGCGCCGGAGTCCGGCCAGCCGTCGCCCATGTTGTCGTACCGGTCGCGGCGCAGGCCCCAGCCGAGGCCGCGGCGGGCGTCGAGTCCCTCGGTCTGGCAGCGCAGCGCCTCGGCCCGCATGCCCCACAGCGGCCCGCGGGCCTGGCCATCGCCCGCGAGCGATAGCGCGCCGGCGTCGGCGTTCCCGGCCCACGCCGCCGCGTAGCGGGCGAGGTCGGCCGCCGTGCCGAACAGGCCGGCGTGGCCGGCCACGCCGCCGAGGATCTCGGCGTTCTCGTCGTGCACCACGCCGACCTTGGCCACGCCGTCGACGATCTCGGTGGCCGCGATCCGGCCGGACCAGCCGGCCGGAGGCAGGTACCTGGTCGCGGCCATGCCGAGCGGGCCGCAGACGAAGTCCTGGACGAGTTCGTCCAGCCCGGCGCCCGTCACGGCGGCGGCGAGCTCGCCGAGACTGATGAAGCCGACGTCGGAATAGCAGAAGACCGTGCCGGGCGGCGCAACCAGCGGCTCGGCGAGCGCGGCGGCCAGGATCTCGCCCGGGTCATTCAACTCCTGGTAATACCTCCGCACGCCCGGCAAGCCGGAGGTGTGCAGCAGCAGTTGCCGCACGGTCACGGTATCTTTCCCCGCCCCGCCCGCCCAGCCCGCCGCGCCCGCCCCGTCCGCCCCGGCGAACCGCGGCAGATACCGGCCCACCGGCTGGTCCAGGTTGATCTCGCCCCGGCCGGCCAGCCGCAGCACGATCGGCAGCGTGGCGACGACCTTGGTGAGCGAGGCGAGGTCGAAGACCGTGTCCGCGGTCATCGGCCGGGTGGCCGCCGCGTCACGCTGGGCGTGGCCGACCACATGCAGCAGCGCCGGGTCGGCGGTACGCACGCCGGCGGCCAGGACCGCGCCGGGCACGAGTCCCGTGGCCACGGCGTGGTCGATCAGCTCGGCAGCGGTCGGGCCCATCAGGCGGCGCCGCCCAGCAGGAGATCGGCGGCGGCCTCCAGGTTGGCCCGGCCCGATCCCCTGGTCCCGACGTAGTTGCCGTCCGCCAGGCCGGCGTCGTGCACGGTGCCGGTGCCGATCACGAGCGTGCCCGGCCTGCGGGCCAGAACGCCGCCGATCAGGTCCTGCTGCCACGGCCGCCGGTGCGCGTCGCAGACGGCGAGCAGCAGCGGCCTGCCCTGGACGCGCGCGACGATCGCGTCCAGGTCGCCGGGCGGCTCGGTGAGCCGGATCCCGTCGATGCCCGGTGCGCGCGATCGCAGCACACCGAGCAGGCTGGCCGCGCTGTCGTCCAGCATGCCGCTCATGCGGCCGCCCGCGTCGATGACGTAGGGCAGGTCGGCGAGCGGTAGCCCGTCCGCCTGCACGAGCAGCGCACGCGCCGCGGCATCGGCGCCCGCCGCTGGTTCCGGCGCCGAGACGGGGCGGGCCCGCGCCCAGGCGGCGAGCGCGCGCACCCGTGCGGCCGACTCCTCCACCCGGGTGCCGGACACGACGCCTCGGCGCACGGCGCTGGCCAGCGTGTCCCTGGCCTGCCGCTGCGCCGCCCACTCTCCGGGCAGGCAGAGCAGGTCGGCCCCGGCCGCGAGCGCGGCCACGGCGCCCTCGGCGCTGGCCTCGCTGTCTCCGATCGCGGCCATCTCGAGGGCATCGGTGACGATCACGCCGTCGAAGCCGAGTTCTCCGCGCAGGAGGTCGGTGAGGAACTTCCGGGAAATCGTCGCCGGAACGGTGTCGATCTCGGGAAAAACCACGTGCGCTGTCATCACGCAGCGGACCCCGGCTCGGATCGCGGCCTGGAACGGCACCAGGTCGGTGTCGCGCAGTTGCTGCAGCGACGCGCCGACCACGGGCAGCACCAGGTGCGAATCCGTGTCCGCGCGGCCGTGCCCGGGAAAGTGCTTGGCGCATGCCGCCACCAGGTGGGACTGGATGCCGTCCACGAACGCGGCGGTGTGCGCCGCCACCCGGCCCGGGTCGGCGCCGAACGAGCGCACGCCGATGATCGGGTTCGCCGGATTGCTGTCGATGTCCACGTCGGGCGCGAGGTCGAGGTTGACGCCGCCCTCGGCGAGCATCGCGCCGATGCTGGCCGCGACCCGCCGGGTCAGCCCGCCGTCGTCGATCGCGCCGAGCGCGGCGTTGCCCGGGTAGGAGGAGCCGGTGCGCGCCTCGACCCGGGTGACGATGCCGCCCTCTTCGTCCGCGGCGATGAGCACGTCGGGATTGTGCGCCCGAAGTTCCGCGGTCAGCGCGTGCAGCTGCTCCGGCCCGGTTATGTTCCCGGCGAACAGCAGGACGCCGCCCAGGCCGTCGTCAAGCCAGCGCCGGAGCCAGTCGGGCGGCGTGATCCCGTGGAACCGGGCCAGCATGCATGTGTCTAATTCGTCCCTGCTCACCCTGAAAACCTACCGTTTACGGCCCGGCTCATGCAGGCCCCGGAAAACCGAGCCCGGCCAGGGCCTCGCGCACGCTGCCGCCCGCGTCGGCCAGCGCACCAGCGGCCGCCTTCGGCTCGAGGCCCGACAGCAGGGAGAGCAGGGCAAGCCGCAGGTCGCCACCGGACCGCGCCAGCTCGTCGCGGCACGCCTCTTCGCTGGCGCCGGACACCTCACCGAGGATGGCGAGCTGCCGCTGGCGCAGCTTGGCGTTGCTGCCCGACATGCCGATCATCAAGTTGGAGTAGGTACGTCCGAGCCGGACCATCGCCGCGGTGGACAGCGCGTTCAGCACCATCTTCTGCGCGGTGGCCGCCTTCAGCCTGGTCGATCCGGCGATGGCCTCGGGGCCGGTGTCCGGGAGCACACGGTACTGGGCCAGCGCGGCAAGCGGCGCGGCCGGGTTGCTGCTCACCAGCACGGTAACCCCGCCCGCCGACCTGGCCCGGCGCAGCGCGCCGGCGACGTACGGCGTGCGGCCGCTGGCCGAGATCCCCACCGCGACGTCGGCGGCGGTCACACCGCGCGCGTCCTTGGCGCCAAGTGCCTCCTCGTCCTCGACGCCCTCGACCGCCGAGCGCAGCGCCCGCGCGCCGCCCGCCTGATGGCCCACGAAGATGCCTGGCTCGAGTCCGAACGTCGGCACCACCTCCGCGGCGTCGAGGACGCCGATCCGCCCCGAGGTCCCGGCGCCGAAGTAATGCACGCGGCCGCCTGCCCTGAGCCGTTCGACCACCCGGTCGACGACCGCTGCGAGCGCCGGCAGAACCGATGCGACGGCGCCGGCCACGGTGGCGTCCTCGGCGTTCAGCAGCCGCAGGATCTGCTCGGTCGGAACGACGTCGATGTCGGCGGTCCGCAGGTTCCGCTCCTCTGTGCGCGATGACACCGGCAGCGCCGTCAGCAACGCGCTGTCCTGCTCTGAATCTGCTCGCACCGGCCAACCCCTCCCCCTCAGCGCGGCCCTCGTGGCACGCGCTGACCGTCGGCTGCACGCTCTCACCTCAGTAAACGTTGCCGGGTTCGACTATCGGGCGTCGTTGCTGAGAGTCGCCGGGTTCGGCAGGGAATGTCCCCCGCACCGCGGAGCGCCGCGGACCACCGGCCCTCCATAGCTCACCCGGCTAGTGAATGCCCACGCTGCCGCAGTTGTGCCTGGCATGAGCGTGTTCGGTCAGCACCGTCTTGTCGTCACTTGAACGGCAGCCTGGCGAGTTCATCCCAGCGGCCGGGTTTCAGCAACTCACCCGCACCAGGCGAGGATGGAACCGGACGGCGTGGAAGGACCGGACAAGCTGACCCGGCCTGCCTGGTTCACCAGGCGATGAGCGATGAGGAGCCCGCCATGCATGTGACGGTGCTGGCAGTGCCAGACTGCCCGAATGTGATGCTGCTCGAGGAGCGCCTGGCGCAGGTGCTCCAAGGCCGCCGCGACGTGACGGTCAGCCGTCAGGTTATCGCTGACCAGGACGGGGCGGCCCGGCGGGGAATGCACGGCTCGCCGACCATCCTGGTTGACGGGACCGACCCTTTCGCCGGGCCCGGGCAGTCAGCCAGTGTGTCCTGCCGCTTGTACCGCGACGGTGACGGCAAGGCCGACGGCGCCCCTTCGGTAAGCCAGCTCCGTCAGGCCGTCGCACAACGGGCCGCCATTATGACCGGCGCAGACAGCGCGGGCTGGCTGGATGCGCTCGGGCGTGGCGGCAGAGGACGGGTAGTGCCGGACGAGCGCGGCCTGCGGGCAGTTCACCAGGCGGTGCTGCGCTCATTCGCGGCTACCGGCCGCGCCCCGGGGCCAGACGTGCTTGACGACGCTGCCCGGCCCTTCGGTGCTGCCCAGGTGCTGGCAGAGCTAGCCGACGGTGACTTTCTCTGGCTCGATCAACGCGGGCGGATCAGCGCCGCCTACCCGTTCTCCGCCACCGCCACGCCGCACAAGGTCCAGATCACCGGGGGCGCCAGCGCATATGCCATGTGCGCCATCGATGCCCTGGGCATGGGCAGGATGCTGCGCACAAGCGTGCTGATCCAGTCCACGGACCCCTCAACCGCCGGGCCAATCACCGTGACCGTCAGCGAAAGCGCAGCCGTGTGGCAGCCCGCTGCCGCCATCGTGTTCGTCGGCCGCACCGCCAGCGGATGCGCGGGACCTTCCGCAATCATCTGCTGCGATCACATTAACTTCTTCACCAGCCAGGCAGCAGCCGAAGCCTGGGCCACCGCCCACCCCGAGATCACCGGCGGAATCCTGAGCCAGAACCGCGCCCTGGACGTCGGCGCGCAAATCTTCGGCCAGCTCCTCGACTGAGACTCGCGGCAAAGCAGCATCCCGCCGTGCCAGCCGCCACGACCGCTGCCGTTCACGCGCGGTCAGTCACGAGAAAGCGACGACCATCAACAGCACGTGCGGGAGCCTCCATCGACAGGACGTGCGGGAGCCTCGCCACTTACCCGCGATCGGCTGACCTGCTGAGAACGAGCCGTGACAGCGTTCGTGCCGTGCGCCACACGCCACACGCACTCGAAGGCCAAAGCGGTCACAAGCACCCCAAGAAACACTGGCTGCTCGTAACCACCGATCACGCTGTGCCCGAGCCCGGCCCCCACGAACGCCAGCAGCGTGAGCCCGAGCCAGCCGACCGCATTAACCAAGCAGTGAGCCTGCCGGCACCGCCAGAAGTTGAGCCCGCACCAGGTCCCCGCGGCCAGCGCAGCCAGCCCATCGACCGCCAGGTCCGCCCGGCCGGGCAAGTGCGGGGCGATACTCAAAAGCGCGATGACAGCCAGGAAGTAGAGCACGCAAGGTACCCCTGTGCGCGGCAGGATGCGGTCGGCCCGGCGTTGCAGCGCAGTGGCAGCTGGCCGCGCAGCTGGTGACCACCCCCACAGCGCTCTCCCGGTTTCCTCCTCGGCCATGGTCATCACCTCGGCAGGAGGTTACGGTCTCCCCCCGGCAGGAGAGTCAAGCCGGGAATGCGCGAAGTGAGGATCCTCGGCGCGGAAGTCGGCGCGGCCAGCCAGCTCAGCGCCGGCTCTAGCCTCGAAGTCGTCGATTCGCCGCAAAAGCTGATACAGCTCGGTGATGCGGTCCTGGGTGCGTGCGCGAACCACCTCAAGCATCCCGGCCAGCCTCGGGCCAATGTTGTCACCTGTGTGGCAAAGGTAGCCTCCCGCCAGCTCCCGGATCTCCGCCAGCGTCAACCCGAGCGTCCGCAGGGTGCCGACCACGCCGACGCACCACAACGCCTCCGCGTCGAACAGGCGGTAATTCCCCGCACTGCGCCCGACCGTATAAATGAGCCCCAGGTCCTCGTACTCGCGCAGCGTCTTGACGGGCACCCCGGTCTGTCGTGAAAGCCCTCCTATGGTCATCACCACCCGGTCCACCTCCCGCAGCCGACCTCGCCCGGTCACCCCCATCGACTGTGGCACGCCGAACAGGCGACCACAACGCAGCCAAGATTCGCTCCTCGCGAGCACACCCCCGCCGAGGCAGCAGCAGAACACGGCACCCAGCGACAAACCTCATCACCTGGCTACACGACCGCAAACAGGCCACCTGAGCTAGCCCGGGGCTAGTCCGGCTGGGCGGCCTCCGCGGGCTCATCGGGGATGTAGAACATGCGCAGTTGCATCGGCCGTGCCCCGGGCGGTGCGCTTTCGGCCGTGTGCCCGTACTTGTGCAGCAGCGCGACGTAGTCGTCGTGCAGCGCCTCTAGCCCATCGACCGTGAAGTAGCCGTTGGCCCTGGATGCCTTGGCCCACTTGCCGTGGCTGCGGACGTCCCCGATGAAGCGGTTCAGCAAGGCCAGCTCACCCGGGATCTGGCCAGCCCGCCACTCGTCGAGCGCGGCCCGGTCCTCGGGGCTGAGGCTGTCGTAGTCGGGCTCCCGGTGGTCCACCGGCCCGGTGCGCCACCACCGTTCCCGCCCTCTGGCCCGTTCCGGCACCTCCTCGATGACCCCCGCATCGGCGAGCACCCGCAGGTGATAGCTGGTCGTGCCGGTGTTCTCGCCCAGCGCCTCGGCGAGCGTCGTGGAGGTCGCCGGGCCGCGGGTGGCAAGGTGGCGCAGCATCTCTTGCCGCAGCGGATGCGACAGCGCCTTCCAGCGCTTGGCATCCCCGACCACCGTGCGCGGACGTATCGCCATGCCCGCAGCCTACCAGCGATGCCGAAGAAGTTCTGCAGAATTCTGTTTGCAGAACTTTCTCTGTATGCGTATCGTGCGGCCTATGACGGCATGCCATGGACCGCGAGGCCCTGCCCGGGGGCCGGGTCCGGCAGGACCAGTAAAGCTAGCATATGCTAAGTTTTATTTGCAGGTGCCAGAGATAGGGGATGTCCATGCGAACCCAGACCAGTGCTGAGATGGCCGGGCCTGGCGGCGATGGGCCGCCGGCCTCGCCCGCCTGCCCCGGATCCGGATCCGACGGGGCCAGTGCGGACCGGTGGGCACCGGGGCAGGCGCAGTCTGCCGGGGAGTTCCTGTACCGCTTTGGTGACGCGATCGACGACCGGGTCGCCGAGATCCTCGACGAGCGGGACGCGCTGCGCCCGCGGCTGCGGCCGCGCGCCAGCTTCGCCGTGGTCGCGCTGTTGCCCGCGATGACCGCGACCATCCTGCTGCGGCACGAGGCGGCGGCCGTGTGCGCGGTCTGGCTCTCGGCCGCCATCGCCTGCCTGGCCGTCTTCACCACCCGGCCGGTCAGGCCATGACCGTTATTGAGGGATCCCGTCCGGCCGGCGGAACCGCCGCCGCCGGAACACCGGGGGCGCCAGCGCCGCGGCTCCGGCCTGCGCCGGTGCGGCCCGCGCTGGTGCGGCCTGCGCTGGTGCGGCCTGCGCTGGTGCGGCGCGGGCGGCTGGTTGCGCTGGCCGTGGGCTGTTTCCTGGTGCCCTGGTGCGCGCTGCTGTTCGTGACGCTGCCGGCCACCGCGCACGCTGGGCACTGGTCGCTTGCCTGGACGGGCCTGGACGCCGCGGAGGCCGCCGCGGCACTGGCCACTGCCGTGCTGCTGACCCGGTCCGACCCGCGGGCGAGCCTGACCGCCGCGGCCGGCGGCGCGTTCCTGCTCACCGACGCCTGGTTCGACGTATGCACCTCGGCACCGGGTCTCGATCGGTGCCTGGCCGTCGCCGAGGCGGTATTCGCAGAGCTGCCGCTGGCCGCGGCCGCGTTCTGGCTTGCAGCGAGGCTCATCCGGAGTGCCCGGTGAAGGCGGCACTGCTGGGCGCCGCTGCCGCAGGCGTGACGGCGGCCGCGGCGGGCGCAGTTCTCAGCGACCGGGCGCCGTACCCGTACTCGCTGCACCGCCTGCTGGACATCCCGCTGCCGCTGCTGACCGCCCGCCGCCTGGACTCGCTGCTGGAGCCGCGCGCTGGCCAGAAAGTACTCGAGATCGGTCCGGGAACCGGCCTGCAGTCGCTGCACGTGGCACCGCAACTGGGCGGCGGCCAGCTTGCCGTGGTCGACGTCCAGCCGGAGATGCTCGAGCACGTGATGGCCCGCGCCGCCAGACGCTCGATCCGAAACATCGCGGCGCACCGCGCTGACGCCGCTGCGCTGCCGTTCGCCGACGCTGCCTTCGACTCGGCCTACCTGGTTACGGTCCTTGGCGAGATCCCCGGACCGCTGGTCGCGCTCATGGAGTTGCGCCGGGTACTCAAGCCGGGCGGGCGACTCATTATCGGAGAGTTCGCCGACCGGCATCACGTGCCGCTGGCGACGCTGGTACGGCTGGCCAACGACGCTGGCCTGCATCTCGCCCGCCGCGCCGGCGTTCCCCTCGCCTACTACGCCCTCTTCCGCCCCTGTCGTGCGGAACGCCCGGGCGCGGCGAGCTAGCGGCCGGGTCGCCCCGCCGTCGCGGGGTTGATCAGCGAAGATGGGTTCATGAGACTTCCCGTTATGCCGCCGGTGGCGCCGATGCTGGCCAAATCGGTGAAGGAGATCCCGCGCGGCGCGCTCAGCTTCGAACCTAAGTGGGACGGCTTCCGCTCGGTCGTCTTCCGGGACGGCCTCGAGGTGGAGTTCGGCAGCCGGAACGAGCGGCCGCTGACCCGTTACTTCCCCGAACTCGTAAAGGCGGCCCTGCGGAACCTGCCGGAGCGCTGCGTTCTTGACGGGGAGATCGTGATACCGGACACGAAGCGGCACCGGCTCGACTTCGAGGCGCTGCTGCAGCGGATCCATCCGGCGGCCAGCCGGGTGAATCTGCTGGCCGAGCAGACCCCGGCCGAGTTCGTCGTCTTCGACCTGCTCGCGCTCGGCGACGTGAGCTACCTGGAGACGGAGTTCTCGGCCCGTCGTGACCTGCTCGAGCAGGTGATGACCGACGCCGAGGCCCCGTTCCACCTCACCCCGGCGACCCTCGACGGTGACCTCGCCGCCCAGTGGTTCAGCCAGTTCGAGGGCGCGGGCCTGGACGGGATCGTGGCCAAGCCGCTGGACGGCCAGTACGAGCCGGACAAGCGGGTCATGTTCAAGGTCAAGCACGAGCGCACCGCCGACTGCGTGGTCGCGGGCTACCGGGAGCACAAGAGCGGCCCGGACGCGATCGGGTCGCTGCTGCTCGGCCTCTACGACGACAGCGGCAAACTAGCCAGTGTGGGCGTGATCGGCGCGTTCCCGCTGGCAACGAGGCGCGAACTGCTCACCGAACTGCAGCCGCTGGTCACGAGCTTCGATGAGCATCCGTGGAACTGGGCGAAACCGCAGCCCGGGGTCCGGGGACCGCGTGACGCCGAGCACAGCCGGTGGAACGCGAACAAGGACCTGTCGTTCATCCCGCTGCGCCCCGAGCGGGTGGTCGAGGTCCGTTACGACCACATGGAAGGCACCAGGTTCCGGCACACGGCTCAGTTCGTCCGGTGGCGCCCCGACCGTGACCCGAAATCGTGCGGCTTCGCCCAGCTCGAGGAGCCGGTCAGCTACAACCTGACCGACATCCTCGGCTGAAGCCGGGCAGCGGGGGGGCGCCTCAGACCTGCACAAACTCGATGCCGGCCAGCTCGCAGAACACCTTCCAGCTCGCGGCATGCATGCCGAGGTTCATCACCTCGTGATGCGGGCCGCCAGCGGTCAGCCAGGCGTTGAGGCAGGCCCGCACGCCGGTGTCGGGCCGGAACTGGCCGTACGGCATCTCCAGCGCGGGCAGCACCTGGCTGTCCAGGTTCTCGCCCTCGGCGACGACCATGCGGAATCGCGTGTTGCCCAGCGAGACCAGCGTGGCCAGGGTGGCCGGGCCCGGCTGGTACTGGAACAGGAACGTGGGCGGGTCAGCGAGGTCGCCGATGCCCAGCGGCCGCTTGATCAGCTTCACCGGCTGGTCGGACCGGGCGATCTTCCAGTTGCCCTCGCCCATGTGGCTCATCAGGATCGAATCGGACGGGAAGTCCATCGCGTACATCTCGGTGAAGTGCGCGTCCCCGATCAGCACGTGCCCGGCCGCCACCATGCACGCCGTGAGCACATCCCCCTCTGCCGCGTAGCCGTATCCCTGGGCCATCAGCGAGGACGCGGCCGCCAGCGGCAGCCGGTCGAACCTGCCGTCCTCGCCGATCGCGTCGAAGTGCGCGGTGTAGGCGCCGTAGCCGCCGACGTCCAGGATGTGCTTGATCGCGACCTGCATCCGGGCGTGATCGGCCCGCTCCTCCACTGACAGCGCCGGGTCGATCTCGAAGTGGTCGTCCTCGAACGCGATGACCTCATCCAGCTGCGCCCTGGTGACCTCGAGCATGCCGCGGTACAGGTCTCCCTGGGCCACCGCGAGGATCTCCGGGCCGAGGCTGCGGATCAGCGCGCTTTCGTCGACCCGGATGTCGCCCATGTCGTTCATTGCGTAGCCGAAGATCGCCACCTTCAGCTTCTTCCACGCGGTCACCGCGGCGGCAGCGCGGGCCCACCGCCCGACGTCGGCGCGGAACTCCTCGCTCTTCCAGTCATCGGTCAGCACCGCGAACCGGCGACCCGCCCTGACCATGGCATTCGCCGTGTCCTGGGCGCCGTGCACGCCCTGGTTGTAGGTCATGTCGGCCATGTCCCACTCGGGCGTGACGCTGCGCTCCGGCTGGATGTTGGCCATCAGGATCGGCAGCCGTGACTCGTTGAGCAGCCGCGCGACCCGCATGGCCGGCCCGTACGTCAGCATCACGACCATGACGCCGTCGAGGTCGTCGTTCTCGAACTGGCGCATGGCCCGCTCGGCGTCCTCGCGGTACTTGACCGGCTCGCTCGGGAAGAACTCGCCGACGTCCGCAAGATGCTCGGCGATCTCGCGAGCGTAGCCCGCCTGCCGCGCCGCGATGTCGGGGATCATGTCGTCGTACAGGTCCTGCATGATGCCCAGGATCCCGATCTTGGGCTTGCGGTCAGACATCGAGTTCCTCCTGAACGGTAGCCCGGCCGCGGGTACGGCCGGTCCCGGCTCTTTGGTCAGCGCTGACCATATTCCTGCTGGTAGCGCCGGTACAGTGCGTCGATCTGATCTTGCGTGAGCGGTGTCAGCGGGCCGCCGAACGCCCGGGCTAGGTGCACGGTACGCGCCGCGTCCTCGCACATCACGGCGGCCTTCAGCGCGTCGCGGGCGGCGGCGCCGATCGTGAAGACGCCGTGGCTGCGCATCAGCACGGCTGGCGAGCGGTGGCTGGACAGGGTCCCGACGATGCCGCGGCCGATCTCATCGCTGCCGATCAGCGCGAACGGGCCGACCGGGATCTCGCCGCCGAACTCGTCGGCCATCGCCGTGATCACGCACGGGATCGCCTCGCCGCGCGCCGCCCACGCGGTCGCGTACCCGGAGTGCGTGTGCACGACGCCGCCCACCTCCGGCATCTGCCGGTAGACGTAGGCGTGCGTGGCGGTGTCGCTCGAGGGCCGATAGCCCCTGCTGTTGACGGCAGGGTCATCGACCGCGCGGCCGTCCAGGTCGCAGACCACCATCGAGTCCGGGGTCAGCTCCGGGTAGCCGACACCGCTCGGCTTGATCACCATGAGGTCCTCGCCGGGAACCCGGGCCGAGATGTTGCCGGAGGTCCAGGCCACCAGGCCCGCCGCGACCAGGTCGGCGTGCAGGTCGCTGAGGGTGCGCCGGAGCTCTGCCAGGTCCGCGCTCATGAGTTTCCTTTCGTTTCCGCGTCCACGACCCGATCGCGGATCCCGCGGAGCCGGTGCATGACCTCGTTGCCGCCCCGGCCAAAGTAGTCGTGCAGCAGCAGGTACTCGGCGTACAGCCGGTCGTAGACGTCGGCACTGACCGGGTCGGGCAGGTACACCGCCTGGTGCTTGCCGCCCATCGCCAGGGCCGCGGCCGGGACGTCGGAGTAGCAGCCGGCCGCGACCGCGGCGTGGATGGCCGAGCCGAGCGCCGGTCCCTGATCGGAGGCGATCACACTGAGCGGGCGGCGGGTCACGTCGGCGTAGAGCTGGAGCACGAATTTGCTCTTGGTGAGGCCGCCCGCGATCACCAGCTCGGTGACCGGGACGCCCGACGCGTTGAACGTGTCGATGATGACCCTGGTCCCGAACGCAGTGGACTCGATCAGGGCCCGGTAGATGTCGGGTGCCCGGGTCGCCAGCGTGAGGCCGACAATCAGCCCGGACAGGTGATGGTCGACGAGCACGCTGCGGTTGCCGTTCAGCCAGTCGAGCGCGATCAGGCCGTGCGCCCCGGCGGGCTGCAGCGCGGCCTCGGCGTCCAGCAGTTCCTGCACACTGATGCCGCGCCGGTCCGCCTCCGCCTGGTATTCGGCTCCGGCCACGTACTCGGCGCACCAGGCAAAGAGGTCCCCGACGCCGCTCTGCCCTGCCTCGTAGCCCCACATCCCGGCCACGATGCCGCCATCGACCACTCCGCACATCCCGGGGACCTCGGCCAGCCTGGTGCCGTTCATCACGTGGCAGGTCGAGGTTCCCATGATCGCGACCATCTGGCCGGGCGCGATCGCGGCGGCCGCAGGCGCGGTTACGTGCGCGTCCACGTTGCCGACGGCGACCGCGATCCCCTCTTGCAGCCCAGTCCACGCGGCCGCCTGCTCGGTCAGCGAACCGGCCTTGTGGCCCAGCGGCAGCACCGGGTGCTCCAGCTTGTCAGCGGCGAACGTGGCGAACCCGGGATGCAGCTGGCCAAGGAACTCGCGCGTCGGGTAGTGGCCGTCCTGCCGGATGCCCTTGTACCCGGCCGTGCACGCGTTCCGCGTCTCGACCCCGGTGAGCTGCCAGATGATCCAGTCCGCGGCCTCGATCCAGCGGTCGGTCTGCTGGTAGACCTCCGGGTCCTCCTCGAGCAGCTGCAGTCCTTTGGCAAACTCCCACTCGGACGAAATCTTCCCGCCGTAGCGGCCGATCCACGGCTCGTGCCGTGCGTGGGCGAGTGCGTTGATCCGGTCCGCCTGCGGCTGCGCCGCGTGATGCTTCCACAGCTTCGGGTAGGCGTGCGGTCGCCCGGCGAGCTGCGGAAGCTGGCACAGCGGCGTCCCGTCCGCCAGCACCGGCATCACGGTGCACGCGGTGAAATCGGTGCCGATGCCGACGATCAGGGCTGGATCGGTGCCCGCGGCGGCCAGGGCGGCGGGCACCGCCTCGCGGAGCACGTCCCGGTAGTCCTCGGGATCCTGCAGCGCCCAGTCCGGGGGCAGCGGCTCGCCGGTAGCCGCCAGCGTGGCATCCATCACGCCGTGGCGGTACCCATGGACAGCGGTGCCCAGCTCGGCGCCGTCACGGACCCGCACTACGACCGCCCGCCCGGACAGGGTGCCAAAGTCGATTCCAAGCACGCAGGCGTCGCCAGGTGTGGTCATCGAACTACCTCCCTCCAGGGATGCACGACGACCCGCCTACTGCACGCCCAGCCGCACCGAAGGACCCGCCCACTGCACGCCCAGCCGCTCCGGAGGACCCACCCTCTGCATCCCGAGCCAAAGCGGAGGACCTGCCCATACCCCAATTGTTAGCGCTAACAGACTGGATGTGATCCACCGGTACCCTTCCTTTTACTATCTGCCGATCAGCGCCGGGGCCGGCCTGCGCTGGAGCGCACGATCAGCTCCGGGGTGACTGGCAACCGGGCGCCGGGCGCGGGGCGCCCGCAGATCCGGTCGACCAGCAGCCGCAACGCCTGCTTGCCGAGTTCTCCGAAATCTTGCCGCACCGTGGTCAGCGGGGGGAGGAAGAAGGCAGATTCCGGTATATCGTCAAATCCCACCACACTCACGTCGGCGGGAACCTGCCGCCCGTGCTCGCCGAGCGCGCGGAGCAAGCCGAGCGCCATCTGGTCGTTTGCGCAGAACACGGCGCTGACTTCGGGCATCCTCGCCAGTTCGTGGCCGATCTCGTAGCCGGACCGCGCCGACCAGTCTCCGCGCACGATCTCCGGCTCTGTCGTGCCCGTCTCCCGCAGCGCCCGGCCCCACCCTTCAGCGCGCTCCCGGGCGTCCAGGGTGGAGTCCGGGCCGCCCACGTAGTGCACGGTCGGATGGCCTAGGTCGAGCAGGTAACGGGTGGCCTGAAAGGCGCCCGCGATGTTGTCGATCGCAACGGAGTCAAGCGGAGCGCGGGTGCCACAGCCGACAGCGACGAGGGGCACGTCGGCTGCGACTCCGGTGAGCGCCTCCAGGGCAGGCATCTCAGAAGCAATGACAATGATCCCCTCGACACCCTGGCCGAGGAACCGGTCGACCGCCTCCTGCATCGACCGGCGGTCGAAGGCGGGCAAGCTGGTGATGGTGACCGAGTAGCCGGAATGGGCGGCCCGCTCGATGCCGTAGAGCATGGAAGCCGGACCGTAGAGCGTGGTGTCGAACGAGATCACGCCGAGTGCGTGAGTACGCCCCGTGACCAGGCTGCGCGCGGCGGCGTTGGGCCGGTAACCAAGCTGGCGGATGGCCGCCAGAACGTCTTCCCTGGTCTGCGGCCTGACGTTGGGATGCCCGTTGAGGACCCGGGAGACAGTCTGGTGCGAGACGCCGGCCAGCCGGGCGACGTCTGCCATCACCGGCCGTGCGGCTGGCCCGTTCGCCGTCGACGCCACCAGGTCCCCTCGGTCACTGGCCGATCCCGTAGCCCGCGCGACACAGCGTCTTCGGGCGAGATGATGTTTTCGTTCACATCCCGTCCGTCGAGCGCCACGCCCTAAGCAGTACCTAGGGTATGCGAGAACGTGATGTTAGCCGACGGCCGGCCGTGTCCTGCCATTTGATAGAACGCGCAGATCCTGGGACCCTACGGCCCATGCAGGGAGCGCGGGACCCGTTCAAGCGACCCATCTCGCCGGCGGCCGTGGCCACACAGACCGCCGAGCTCGAGCAGACCGTCGACGCGGACGAGAAGACTCTGGGCGCGAAGCACCCAGACACCCTCACGGCCAGGGCAGCCCTGGCCCGCGGCTACCTTTTCGCCGGGAGGTCCGCCGAGGCGGTCACGCTGCTCGAGACGAACGTGCCTGCCTTCGAGAATGTGCTCGGTCTCGATCACGCAGACACCCTGCAATCCCGCAATGATCTTGCGGTCAGCTACCGGGCGACTGGCCGAGCGGCCGATGCTGCCGCCCTGCACGAGCAGAATCTGTCGATCCAGGAACGGCTGCTGGGATCCGACCACCCCGCCACCTTGGTCACCCGGTCCAACCTCGCCAGTGCGCTGTGGGCCGTCGGCCGCACCGGCGAGGCACTGGCGGGGTACCAGCGGACCCTGGCGGACCAGGAACGGGTGCTCGGCCCCGAGCACGCCGACGCGATGCATACCCGTGGCAACCTGGCCAACGCCTACCGGGCCGACGGGCGAATACCGGAATCGATCGCCATGCACGAACAGAACCTGGCCATCAGGGAACACGCGCTAGGCGCGGACGACCCCGACACCATCTCCTCGCGCCATGGACTGGCGAGAGCGTTTGCCGCAGCCGGACGGCTCGTCGACGCGGTGCCGCTGCAACAGCAGGCGGCCACCGAGCGAGAACGAGTCCTCGGCGCCGACCACCCGGACACCCTGGCGTCCCGCGTCGGCCTGGCCGCCAGCTACACCTCTGCCGGCTGGTTTCCCGAGGCCATCGCGCTTTTCGAGGCCGCGATCGCCGACGCCGAACGGGTGCTAGGAGCCGACCGCCCGGACACGCTCGCGTTCCGGAACGATCTCGCAGCGGCCTATCAGCAAGCCGGGCGGGCCAACGAGGCCATCGAATTGCTCGAGCCGACCCTCGCCAGCCGCGAGCGCCTGCTCGGCCCGGAGCATCCGGACACGCTCGCGTCCCGGAACGACCTGGCCGCCGCTTACGCCAAGACCGGCCGGATGGCCGACGCGATCACGTTGCACGAGCGCAACGTAGCCGACCTGGAGCGGCTGCTCGGGGCCGATCACCCGACGACCCTCACCTCGCGAAGCAACCTCGCCGCCGCCTACGGCCGGGCGGACCGGCTGCCCGAGGCAATAGCGCTGCACGAGCAGGCGCTGGCCGACCGCGAGCGGCTGCTCGGCCCCGATCACCCGGCCACCCTCACCTCGTGTAACAACCTCGCCGCGGCCTATGCCCGGGCCAACAGGCTGCGGGAGTCGATCGCCTACTACAAACGCGCGCTGGCCGGCCGCAAGCGCGTTCTGGGCTCCGACCACCCCGCGACCCGCGCCACCCGCGAGGCCCTGGTCCGCGTCCGCGACCGCCGCCACGCCGCCTTCCTAACCCGCCGCCCCCGCCCCTAACCCGCCGCCCCCGCACCCGCCCCCTTGGCGTAGCGGAGCGGACGCTCCGCTACGTGGTCGCGCCACCCCCACTCGCCTCGCCGCTCTGCCATCGCCCCACTCCCGCTCGCCCGGCGCTCCGTCATCGCCCCACCCCGTGATCACCTCGCCACGTCTCGTGATCGACCCGCTCCCAACCCCTTGATCACGGCAACTTTTCACGGTTTCCAGTCATCCGATGCCCCAATTTAGACCGTTTTGGGGTTACCGAACCCGTGAGAACAAGGCTGACCATGCCGGCAGAGCCGGGCCCATAAACGGTCTATAACGACTCAACTAAGGAAGCTCAGCGGCTCTTGACAGTGGCGCAACGCTGGCTTGAAACTACTGCACAGAATTTGAAACGTTCCAGAGGAGGCTGGCGGCCAAGAGACTGACGGTCGCCGCCGCAGCGGTCCGGACCTGATGCGGCAGACCCGCACCGGAGTCGCAGAAGCACGACGTGAACGGCCGGAGCAGAGCAGCGGAGAGGCGGAGAGAAGTCCATGGTCCCTGGGCGCGACGCCGACCGGCGTATCGGTGGCCCAGACGAGGGCGCTCCCCCGAACTCACCGGCGGCTTCGGAGGAGTCCGCCGGGCGGGCGCCGAATGGCCAGCAGGCTGACACACGGCACGGGACTGACGTCGGCCAGGAGACCGAAACAGGGCACGGGACCGACATAGGTCACGGGGCACGTGCGGGTAACCCGGCGGGAACGCCGCAGTTGTCGCTGCGGCACGCTGCAAAGGCGTTCGGCGCCGTGCACGCGATCGTCGATGGTTCGATCGACCTCTACGGCGGGGAAGTACACGGGCTGGTCGGTGAGAACGGCGCGGGCAAGTCCACGCTGGTGAAGATCCTGGCCGGGGTCTACCAGCCCGACAGCGGAGAACTGCTGGTCGGTAACGAGCCGACGGTGCTGCACGGCCCGGCAGCCGCCAGGGATGCCGGGATAGCCGTCATCTACCAGGAGCCCACGCTGTTCCCCGACCTGACCGCCGCGGAGAACATCTTCATGGGGCGCCAGCCGTTGCGGCGGGGCAGGCGCATCGACGCCAAGCAGATGCGGGAGCATGCCCGCGAGTTGTTCAAGCAGCTGGGTGTCCGGCTTGACCCCGGCCGCATCTGTCGCGGCCTTTCCATCGCCGACCAGCAGATCATCGAGATCGCCAAGGCACTCTCGCTCGAAGCCAAGATCATCGTGATGGACGAGCCGACCGCCGCGCTGTCAGCGGCCGAGGTGAACCGGCTGTTCGACGTCGCGCGGACGCTGCGCGCGTCGGGAGCGGCGGTGCTGTTCATCTCGCACCGCCTCGAAGAAGTCTTCGAGATATGCCAGCGGGTCACCGTGATGCGCGACGGCAGACAGGTGCTGACCAGGGAACTGGCCGGGCTCACCGCCGATGAACTGGTCCGCGCCATGGTCGGCAGGAAGCTGGACGAGCGCGTCGCCGACGGCCGCGGGGCGCCCGGGGACCGGGTGCTGAAGGTCGAGCGGCTCACCAGGGAAGGAGTGTTCATCGACATCTCCTTCGAAGTCCGGGCAGGCGAGATCGTGGCCATGTCCGGGCTGGTCGGCTCGGGCCGCAGCGAGGTGGCGCGGGCAGTCTTCGGCATCGATAGCTACGACGCCGGCTCGGTCACCGTGCACGAGCGCCGGCTGCGCAAGTCCTCCCCCACCAGTGCCATGGCCGCCGGGGTGGGTTTCGTGCCCGAGGACCGCCGTCAGCAGGGCCTGGTCATGGAGATGTCGGTGCAGCAGAACATGGCGCTGGCCTCGCTCGGCAGGCTGCGCCACGCCGGGCTCATTTCCGGGAAGTCGGAACGCAACTTCGCCGCTGACTGGGCGCTGAAACTGCGGATCAAGTTCGGGCGGCTCACCGACCCGGTCTCGCAGCTATCCGGCGGCAACCAGCAGAAGGTCGTGCTGGCGAAGTGGCTCGGCCGCAACCCGAGCCTGCTGATCGTGGACGAGCCGACCAGGGGCATCGACATTGCCACAAAGGCCGAGGTGCACCGGCTGCTTTCGGAACTCGCGGGAAACGGAGTCGCGATCTTGATGATCTCCTCGGAGCTGCCCGAGGTCCTCCGCGTCGGTGACCGGATCCTGGTGATGCGCGAGGGCCGGCTGGTCGGTGAGTACGCCCGCGCGGACGCATCGGAAGAAAAGATCATGTCGGCGGCGACCGGCCAGCTTCAGGAGCAGGCGCAGTGAACGGCGCACGCGCAGCGGGCGCAGAAGCGAACCGGGACGCAGTGAGCGGCGCACGCGCAGCGGGCGCAGAAGCGAACCGGAGGGCACAGTGAGCACGACCCTGGCCCCGCCGCGGGAGCCGTCCGGCGCGCCGGCCGAGATCGGGTCGCGGCGGCTGACCGAGCGGGTCTTCCGGGTCAGGGAGACCGGCATTATCGCGGTCCTGGCCCTGTTCGTCCTGATCACCGCCGTGATCCAGCCACGCTTCGTCAGCTCGTCGAACATCCAGTTCATCCTCGTCGACACCGCGGTCTACGCGCTCGTGGCACTTGGCGAGACCATGGTGATCATCACGAGGAACGTGGACCTCTCGGTCCAGTCGGTGCTGGCGCTGTCCGCGTACCTATCGGCCGGATTGTTCGGGCACGTGCACGGCATCCCGATCCCCGTGGTGTTCCTGGTCGGGCTGGGCATCGGGCTGGCATTCGGCGCGGCTAACGGGCTGATGGTGTCGCTCGGCCGGGTGCCCAGCCTGGTCGTCACGCTCGCGACTCTCTACATCATCCAGGGCATCGACATCCTGGTCGTCGGGGGCAACGAGGTCGTCGCCTCGTCGCTGCCGGCCGGGTTCGTCGACATCCCCAACGCGACGATCTTCGATATTCCGTGGCTCGCGATCGTGGTGGCCGCCGTGATTGGAGCCGGGGCGTACTACCTGCGCTCGTTCCGTTCCGGCCGGGAGTTGTACGCGATCGGGTCGAATCCCGATGGCGCACGGCTGGCCGGCATTCCCGTGGCCAGGCGGGTGTTCACTGCCTTCACGCTGTGCGGTGGGATCGCGGGCGTCGGCGGCGTGCTGTGGGCCGCCCAGTACCAGACGATCAACACCAGCGCCGGCGGCACGAACTTCTCGCTGATCGTGATCGCCGCGGTGGTGGTCGGCGGCGTGGCGATCTTCGGTGGCAGCGGCAGCGCCGTGGGCGCGGCGATCGGCGCGCTGCTGCTCGGCACGATCAACGTCGCCCTCGACGTGCTCGGCATCTCCGACTTCTGGGACCAGGCGATCGCCGGGTTCCTGCTGCTGCTGGCCATCACCCTGGACCGGGGCATCTCGGTTCGGCTCGCGGCGGCGCTGCGCAAGAGGAGTGCCCGCGATGCAGCCTGATCAGGACACGTCGCTGGCCGCGACCGTCGACGCGCCGCCCGGCTGGCGGTCACGGTTCGACTCCAGAAACATGCTCCGCTGGGAGGGCGGCCTGGCGGTCGCCGTCATAGCGATCGGGATACTCGGCGTTTCGACGTCGTCGGAGTTCCTCACCGGAAACAACATCTTCAACCTGGGCCTGCAGTCGGGCGAGATAGCGATCATGGCCCTGCCGATGACGCTGATCATCATCAGCGGCGAGATCGACCTTTCGGTCGCCTCGATCATGGGCATGTCGAGCGCGGTGCTCGGGTACCTGTGGGGCAAGCACTGGTCGATGCTGGTCATCTTCGTCGTCATCCTGCTGGTCGGCGTGCTGGCCGGGGCGATCAACGGCCTGCTGATCACCCGCCTCGGGCTGCCGTCTCTGGCGGTCACGATCGGCACGCTTGGCCTGTACCGCGGAGTCGCCAACATCATCCTCGGCCCCAACACGATCTCGAACTTCCCCGCCAGCTACGCGAACATCGGCGTCACCGGGGTGTTCAACAGCAATCTGTCGTTCTCGGCGGCCGTCTTCATCGTGCTGGCTGTGATCTTCGGCGTGGTGCTTCACTTCATGCCGGTTGGCCGGTCGATCTATGCGATGGGGGCCAGCCCCGAGGCAGCGATGTTCGCCGGAATCCGGGTCAAGCGCATCAAGACGCTGCTGTACATCGTTTCCGGCGTGGTCTGCTCGCTGGCAGGCGTGCTGCTGACGTTCCGGCTTTCCACGTCGGTCAACAGCAACGGACTCGGCCTCGAGCTTGACGTCGTCGCCGTTGTCCTGCTCGGCGGGGTCTCGATCTTCGGCGGCAAGGGAACGATCGTGGGTGTTGTGCTCGGGGTGCTCGCATTCGCGGGAATCCAGAACGCCCTGCTGCTGACGAACTTCAACCAGGAGGCAGCCAGCATTCCAGTTGGCGGCCTGCTGCTGGTCAGCGTGTTCGTGCCAAACATGGCCACACTTACACGCCGGATCCGCGGCGCGATCGCAAGGAGAAGCAAGGCCACGCCCTCGGCGATCGGAGCCGGGCATGACTGACGGCGTGGCGCGCGCGCAACGCGGGCAGCGAGACGGGACTGGCCTCGTGCCGGGATTGGCCCGGGCCGTCTGCGCTACCCGCCCATTACCGCCTCGGGCGGCCCCCCTATCCGCACAATCGGCACCCAGCTTTTTGGGCCCATCAGTTGAAAGGATTCATCTATGAGAGGTTCGGCCAGAGGAAGAACGTCGGCGAGAAAGAGAGCGCTGCCGCTGCTGGCTGCGCTGGTCCTGCTGTCCATTCTCGCCGCGGCGTGCAGTTCCTCGAGCTCGTCGGGCGGGAGTTCGTCGGGTTCGAGCTCGGGAACGCTGAAAAAGGGCCTGAAGGTCTTCATCATCCCGAAGAACCTCGGCAACAACTACTTCACCACCGCCGACAGTGCCAAGACCGGAGGTGCGATCTCCGCGCTCACCGCGCTTGGCGAGAGCGGCACCGAGACCAGCGGGACGGCGGCCACACCCGCGTCGCAGATTCCGGCCATCCAGGCGGCGATCGCGAAGGGCGCCAACGTCCTGATCGTGTCGGCGACCGACCCTAGCGCCCTGTGCCCGACGCTGAACGCGGCGATGAAGAAGGGCATCACGGTGGTCACCTATGACTCGGACGCGCCGGGCTGCCGTGACCTTTTCGTCAACCAGGCATCCACGGCCGAGATCGGGACCAGCGAGGTCGATCTCTTGGCCAAGGAACTGCACGACACGGGCGAGATCGGGATCGTCTCGGCCGCGGCCACGGCGACCAACCAGAACGCCTGGATCGGCTACATGAAGCAGGAGCTGAAGAAGTACCCGAAGATGAAGCTCGTGTCGACCGTGTACGGCAACGACGACCCGCCGACGGCCACCCAGGTCACCGAGGGTCTGCTGGAGAAGTACCCGAACCTCAAGGGCATCATCTCGCCGACCACCGTCGGCATCCTGGCCGCGGCCCAGGTCGTCGCCACGCCGAAGTGGAAGGGCAAGGTCATCGTGACCGGCCTGGGCACGCCGGACGAGATGAAGGCGTACGTGGCCGACGGCGTCGCGCCCGCGTTCGTTCTGTGGAACCCGGCCAACCTTGGCTACCTGGCCGCCTACGCAGCCGTGAACCTCGCGTCCAAGAAGATCACCAACGCCCAGGGGCAGACCTTCAGCGCGGGCAAGCTCGGCAAGTACACCATCGGGTCCGATCACACGATCCTCCTGGGCCCGCCCACGGTGTTCAACTCGGCCAACATCAACAACTTCAACTTCTGACCGAACCCGGGGTGCCGGGCCAGCCCGGCACCCCGGCCATCAGCCGCCAAAGGGAGGGTGGATGCAGCGGCCGGCTGCCAAAAGGTCAGGTTGGATACGGTGTCAGCCGCCGCCCAAGGAAAGGTGGATGCAGCGGCCGGCCGCCCGAGGAAGAAAAGGGTGGGGCGCCGGTAGAAGGTGGGACGGCTAAAAGGTGGGGACGCCCGCCCGACCGTGGCGCCGCCAGAGGTGGGGACGCCCGGATGGGGCGCCGCTAGAACCTGGAGGACACCAGATGGAGCGCGTGTGCTTCCTCGGCCGGGTCCGGCCGGAGCGGCTCGAGGAGTACCGGGCCAGGCACCAGGAGGTGTGGCCGGAGATGACTCAGGCGCTGCAGGAGGCGGGCTGGGCGAACTACACGCTGTTCCTGACCGACGACGGCCTGCTCATCGGCTACCTGGAGACCGATGACTATTCCGCGGCGCAGCAGCGGATGGCGCAAACTGACGTCAACGCACGCTGGCAGGCGGAAATGCAGACCTACTTCGCTGATCTTGGCGAGCTGCGGCCCGACGAGGGGTTCCGCAGGGTCACCGAGATCTTCCACCTCGACTGAGCGCGCCGGAACTGCTGTATGGAGATGACCTTGAATGCCTGACCTGACCGCCGCAAAGACCGCCCTGCGGGAGCACCGGATCGAGATTCCGTCGTGGGCGTTTATGAACACTGGGACCAGGTTCAAGGTGTTCGCTCAGCCCGGCGTCCCGCGCACGCCGGAGGAGAAGATCGATGATGCCGCGCAGGTGCATCTGTACACCGGCGTGGCGCCGAGCGTGGCTGTGCATATCCCGTGGGACCGCGTGGACGACTACGCGGCGCTGGCCGCCTACGCGCGGGACGCCGGGGTCCAGATAGGGACCGTCAACTCGAACGTGTTCCAGGACGACGACTACAAGCTCGGCAGCGTCGCCAACCCCGATGTGCGGGTGCGCCGCAAGGCACTGGATCACCTGCTCGGGTGCGTCGACATCATGGACGCGACCGGTTCCCGGGACCTCAAGCTGTGGTTCGCCGACGGCACCAACTACCCCGGCCAGGACGACATACGAACCCGCCAGGACCGGCTGGCCGAGGCGCTGGCGGCCGTCTACCAGCGGCTTGGGCCGGACCAGCGGATGCTGCTGGAGTACAAGCTGTTCGAGCCGGCCTTCTACACCACCGATGTTCCGGACTGGGGTACCTCGGTGCTGCACTGCATGGCGCTCGGGCCGAAGGCCCTGGTGGTAGTCGACACCGGTCACCACGCGCCCGGCACCAACATCGAGTTCATCGTGGCGGTTCTGCTGCGGGCCGGGCGGCTCGGCGGCTTCGACTTCAACAGCCGGTTCTACGCCGACGACGACCTCATGGTCGGGTCGGCCGACCCGTTCCAGCTGTTCCGGATTCTGAACGAGGTGGTGGGGGCCGACGCGTTGCGGCCCGACGCCGGGATCGCGTTCATGCTCGACCAGTGCCACAACATCGAGCCGAAGATCCCCGCGCAAATCCGCTCGGTGATGAACGTGCAGGAGGCGGCGGCCAAGGCGCTGCTGGTCGACCGGGACGCGCTGGCCGCGGTCCAGCAGGGCGGTGACGTGCTCGGCGCGAACGCCGTGCTGATGGACGCGTACAACACCGACGTCCGGCCGCTGCTCGCCGAGCTCCGCGAGGATATGGGCATTGACCCCGATCCGGTCGGCGCGTACCTCCGCTCCGGCTACGCGGAGAAGGTCGTGGCCGAGCGGGTCGGCGGCACGCCGGCCAGCTGGACCTGAGCGACAACACGCAACCGAGAGGAGAAGCGCTTCATGGCGCCGCAGCTACCGCCGGAGGTCGCCGCGCTGCTGGCGCGCAGCAACCGGCTGGGCTCTGATCCGCGCAACACCAACTACGCGGGTGGCAACACCTCGGCCAAGGGTCCGGCTACCGACCCGGTGACCGGGCAGCCGGCCGAGCTGATGTGGGTCAAGGGCTCCGGCGGCGACCTGGGCACGCTGACCGCGGACGGTCTCGCAGTCCTCCGGCTGGACCGGCTACGCGCGCTGACCGGCGTCTATCCCGGGGTCGAGCGCGAGGACGAGATGGTCGCGGCGTTCGATTACTGCCTGTTCGGCAAGGGCGGCGCCGCGCCGTCCATCGACACCGCCATGCATGGGCTGCTCGATCCGCCGCACGTGGACCATCTGCACCCAGACTCGGGGATCGCACTCGCGACCGCCGCCGACGGCGAGCGGCTGACCAGGGACTGTTTCGGCGGGCGGGTGGCGTGGGTGCCGTGGCGGCGGCCAGGGTTCCAGCTCGGCCTCGGCATCGCCGCTGTTGCCCGCGACAACCCGGACCTGATCGGCGTGGTGCTCGGCGGTCATGGCATCACCGCATGGGCCGACTCGAGCGACCAGTGTGAAGCCAACTCCCTGGAGATGATCGCCACGGCCCGCCGGTACCTCGACGAGAACGGGCGGAGCGACCCGTTCGGGCCCGATATCCAGGGGTACCTGCCGCTGCCCGAGGCGCAGCGCCGGGCCCGCGCATCGGCCCTGGCCCCGGTGATCCGCGGGCTTGCCTCGACCGACCGGCGGCAGCTTGGGCACTTCACCGACTCCCCGGCCGTGCTCGACTTCCTGGCCCGCCGCGAGCATCCCCGGCTGGCCGCGCTCGGCACCTCGTGCCCGGATCACTTCCTGCGGACCAAGGTGCGGCCGATGCTGCTCGACCTGCCTGCGGCGGCGCCGCTGGATGAGGCGGTCGCCCGGCTCGGCGAGCTGCACGCCGCATACCGGGAGGACTACCGGGCGTACTACGAGCGCCATGCGACGGCCGATTCGCCGCCGATGCGCGGCGCCGACCCGGCGATCGTGCTGGTGCCCGGCGTCGGGATGTTCAGCTTCGGCGCGGACAAGCAGACCGCACGGGTGGCCGGCGAGTTCTACCTGAACGCGATCAACGTGATGCGCGGCGCCGAGTCGGTGTCGCAATACGAGCCGATCAGCGAGGCCGAGAAGTTCCGGATCGAGTACTGGGCGCTCGAGGAGGCCAAGCTGGCCCGGCGGCCGAAGCCTAAGCCGCTGGCCACCCGGGTCGCGCTGGTCACCGGCGGGGGGTCGGGGATCGGCCGGGCCACCGCGCAGCGGCTCGCCGCCGACGGCGCGTGCGTGGTGGTCGCCGACCGGGACGAAGCCGCCGCCAGGAAGGTCGCGGAGGAGATCGGCTCGGCCGACGTCGCGGTTGAGGTCGTGGCCGACGTGACCGACGAGGAGGCCGTTGCGGCCGCGTTCGCCGCGGCGGTGCTGGCCTTCGGCGGGGTCGATCTCGTGGTCAACAACGCCGGGCTGTCGATCTCCCGGCCGCTGCTGGAGACCACCGCAGCGGACTGGGACCTGCAGCACGACGTCATGGCGAAGGGATCGTTCCTGGTATCCCGCGAAACCGCGCGCGTGCTGCGAGACCAGGACATGGGCGGCGACATCGTCTACATCTGCAGCAAGAACTCGGTGGTGGCCGGGCCGGACAACGTGGCCTACGGCGCCGCCAAGGCGGACCAGGCGCACCAGGTGCGGCTGCTCGCCGCCGAGCTCGGCCAGTTCGGGATCCGGGTCAACGGCATCAACCCCGACGGCGTAGTGCAGGGCTCCGGCATCTTCGCCGGGGGCTGGGGTGCCAAGCGGGCCGCCGTCTACGGCGTGCCCGAGGAGGAGCTCGGCGCGTTCTACGCGCGGCGGACGCTGCTGAAACGCGAGGTGCTGCCGGAGCACGTCGCCGCCGCCGTTGCCGCGCTGGCCTCCGGCGACCTGTCCCTGACCACGGGGCTGCACATCCCGGTCGACGGCGGGGTGGCGGCCGCGTTCCTGCGGTGACCGGACGGGCCGGGGGTGGCGGAGGCGCCTGGGGCACCGGTGTCGCCACCGTGGCCGCCGTCGACCTCGGCGCGTCCGGCGGGCGGGTCATGGCCGGCCGCGTCGGCCCCGGGATCCTGGAGCTGCGCGAAGCGCACCGGTTTCCGAACATTCCGGTCAGGATCGGCGGAACGTTGCACTGGGACATCCTTGGCCTGTACCGGGAGGTCGTCGACGGGCTCAGGGCCGCGGCCGACGGGTGCGAGCTGGCCAGCGCCGGGATCGACTCGTGGGGCGTGGACTACGGGCTGATCGACTCCAGCGGCGCGCTGCTCGGCAATCCGGTGCACTACCGCGACCGTCGCACCGAGGGCGCGGTCGAGCGGGTGCTGGCCAAAATCCCGGCGCGGGAGCTGTACGCGGTCACCGGAATTCAGCAGCTTCCGTTCAACACGGTCTGCCAGCTCGTGGCCGCGGAGGGGACGCCGCAGCTCCGCGCCGCCGCGACGCTGCTGCTGATCCCGGATCTGCTCGGCTACTGGCTGACCGGTTCGGCCGGGGCCGAGATCACCAACGCGTCCACGACGCAGCTGCTCGATGTGCGGGAGCGGACGTGGTCCCGGCCGCTGATCGACCGGGCAGGCATCGCACCGGGGATCTTCCCGGCGCTGCGCCGGCCGGGCGAGGTCGTCGGCGAGCTGCTGCCGGAGGTCGCCGCAGGTGCGGGCCTGCCGCCCGGCCTGCCGGTGGTGGCCGTCGGCTCGCATGACACCGCGTCGGCCGTGGCCGGCGTCCCCGCGCGGGGCGGGAACTTCGCGTACATCTCCTGCGGCACCTGGTCGCTGGTCGGGATGGAGCTGGACCGGCCGGTGCTGACCGAGGCCAGCCGGGCCGCGAACTTCAGCAACGAGACCGGCGTCGACGGAACGGTCCGGTACCTGCGCAACGTGGCCGGCCTGTGGCTGCTGCAGGAGTCGCTGCGGACGTGGGCCGCCGACGACGCAGCCGACCTGGACGATCTGCTGGCCGCTGCCGCGCGGCTGCCGGCGCTGCGCTGGGTGATCGACGCCGACGACCCCGCGCTGGTGGCTCCCGGCGACATGCCTGCCCGGATGGCCGCGGCCTCCGTAGCACTCGGGCAGGACCCACCAAACGACCGTGCGGAGACCGTCCGGTGCATCCTGGACAGCCTGGCGCTCGCGCACCGGCGGGCACTGCTGGACGTTCAGGAGCTGTCGGGCCGGCACGCCGACACCGTGCACCTGGTCGGCGGCGGCGCCAGGAACGAGCTGCTGTGCCAGCTCACCGCCGACGCCTGCGGGCTGCCCGTGGTGGCCGGGCCGGTCGAGGCGTCGGCGGTCGGCAACATCCTGGTTCAGGCGCGCGCGCTGGGGGTTGCGCCAGGAGACCTGGCCGGGCTTCGCGGCCTGATCCTGGCCAGCAGTCGGCTGCGGCGTTTCCAGCCCGAGGGCTCACCGGATCGCTGGCGCGCGGCGGCGCGCAGACTCGGCTAGCCGGGCCGCCCGGCGTTATCCAGTTGGCAGCATCACTGAAAAAGTGATATCACTATGATATCGCCAAACTGGCGCTGGGAAACGCAGGAGGCCACCCCATGATGCAGGCACCAACGGAGAATCCCATGCAGGCACCAACGGAGGGTGCCGCTCCCTCGCGACCGATGATCGTCACCACCACCGAGAACATCCCGGACAGCGAAGTAGTGCAGACCCTCGGCCAGGTCTTCGGCCTCACGGTGCGGTCCCGTGGCATTGGCGGCAACATTGCCGCCCTTCTCAAGAGCCTTGCCGGAGGCGAGATCCGGTCGTACGTCAAGCTCAACGAGGATTCCCGGCGGCAGGCGATCGACCGCATGGTGCAGAACGCCGCCGTCATGGGCGCTAACGCCGTGACCATGATGCGCTTCGACTCCAGCGAGATGGGCGCGGGCATGACCGAGATCGTGGCCTACGGCACGGCCCGGGTGCTCAAGTGGGCTCCCCCGGCGGACGAGCAGAGCTGAGGGGGCTGCCATGAGCATCACCGGTTGGGTCATCATCGCGGTCGTGGTCGTCGGGGCCGTCATCGCGCTCTTCGGCTGGGACCGGTACCGAGGCAACCGGAATAGCGCCGCCGACGGCAGCGCCTCCCAGCCGACCAACGAGGTGTTCACCGATCCCGAGACGGGGCGGCGGACGCGGGTCTGGTACGACTCCAGCACCGGGCGGCGCGAATACCGGGCCGAGGAAAACCACGACCAATGATCATCTCCTGGGCTGCCTGCTGACCATGCCAGGTTGCGGCCGTGACCGTGACGGGGGCCGGCCGCATCCTCGGTCAGCCAGGGGGCTGAAGCCAATACACCGCACCCGAAGCGGCATCGGCCGCCTGGTGCGTCTCACAGAACGCACAGAGCGCACGGACCGCCTGCCCAACGAACACTGCGGAGTGCCGGGGAAACGACCGGTTCGACGTGATGACCAGCGCTGGCGCTGGGTCTCCCGTCGCCGCTCGATAGCGGAGAATCCCGAGGAAATCCGCGGCGTTCTCGGTGACCAGGGCGCGCCCGGCCGACAGCGCCAGGCCACAGACTGCCGAGTCGTCCAAGGCTCGGGCTTCGGGATCTTCCTGGACCGAGATCGCGTCGTGGCCGGCTTTTCTGAGCTGCTCGGCGATGGCCGGGGGGTACATCTCGTCGATCAGGAGTCTCACCTGAGCAACTGCTCGCGTCCTGCCGCGAGCGCCTCGGCCTCGGCCTGCGCCTCCAGGTTCAGACGGATCCGCTCGTCGATCTCCGCCGGATAGGACGCGTAATAGGCGACGGCCGCCTCCACCTGAGCCGTCGGCAGCCCGAACCACTCGGCCGCATGGGTGACCTTCTCGTCTCCCGTGGCCTCCGAGCGCTCCAGGAAGGAGATCAACTCCCACACGTCGGGGCCCGGGGTCAGCCGGGCCCGCCGACCTGCCGGCCCGTCGACAAAGCGGACGAGCGGATGACTCCGCTGCCGCAGACCTTCGTCAATCAGTCGCTCGGCAAGCGAAGCGGGCAGCTCACCAGTACGTGCCGCTTCCCGGTGCAGCCGCTCCCGAACCTCGACCGAGACCCGCACCGACATAACGTCCCTTGCCATACTGGAAGCTTACATCGTATTACGGCGTCATACCGCAATTCGGTGAGCTCATCAATGGGTATCAGAGCGACCACCGGCCCCGACAACGAGGCCGGTTCACCAAAGTGCCGCGGTCAGGACTTCGTCAGGTACCAGTACTCCGGCATGAGCGTCTGCAGCGGGTTGAAGACCACGCCATGCAGATTCTTGCTCACGGCGAACACCAGGGGATAATCCGGCAGGTAGATGGAGGGAAGCTGCTCGGCCGCGTACGTGGCGAAGGTGTGGTAGATGGCCAGGCTGCTACTGGTGTTGGTCTCTGCGATCAGCTTGTTCATCTCCGCGTTGCTGTAGCTGCCCTTGTTGGCCCCGGCACCGGTACCGAATATCTCTTCACCGGTCGGCTCGTAGTCGGGCCCGTAGACCCATCCCCCGACCGTGGACGCGTCCCAGGTGCACGACGGGCCCTTGGAGCAGGGCGTCGCGATCCCGATGACGGTGTTGAAGGTCACGCCGTCCAAGTTGATGATCACACCGGCCTTGGACGCGTCCGACTTGTACACATCGACCTCTTGCGGGAGCCCGGACACGTCGGACGCGTAGTCAAGGGTGAACTTCAGCTGCGTCCCCTTGGCGATTCCCGATCCGCATTTGGCCGGGTCGTTGCAGGTCATGACGCCGTTGACCGTTGCCCACCCGTGACTGGTCAGCAGGCTTTTCGCCTTGGCGACGCTGAACGGGTACGGGCCGTCCCCGTCCTCGACGGCGGGAACCCACTGGTTCTCGGGCTCGGTTGGCGCCGGGCCGGTGGTCGGGTAGCCGTAGCCGCGGTAGATCGCCTTGTCGATGCCGGCCTGGTCCACCAGGTACTCGAGCGCCTGCCGGACGTAGAGCTGGTTGAACACGTCCCCGAACGGAGAGTTGAAGTTGACCCGGTAGAAGTAGAAGCTGAACGTGTAGTTGAGCTGCAGCGCGTAGCCCGGCAGCGGGCTGGTCGGCGACCCGCTGGCCGGCTTGACCGGCAGGTCGTTGTCGGGCACCTGGCCGACGTCGACCTCCCCGGTCTGCATCGCCGTGTACAGGGCCGAAGGGCTGGTGTACGTCAGGAAGTTGACCTGCGCCAGCCGCGGCTTCGGGCTGCCGGAGTACTTCGGGTTCGGCACGAGCGAGTCACTGCCGTTCGGGTTGAAGCTCTTCAGCCGCCATGGCCCGTCAACCACGCTCCAGATCGGGCTGGAGGGGTACGTAGCGGCCTTCTGCGCCTGCGCGGTCAAGAAGTTGTACACGGCCTTGCACTTCGCCCAGCCGTCGGCGGCGCTGTCGGTGACGCACCCGCCGCTGCCCGGTGACGCCCCGATGGACGTCACATCCCAGGCGGCCGGCATCGGCGTGATCTGCGACAGCTCGTTGTAGGTGTACCACAGGCTGGAGTACGCCTGGTTCAGGTGCAGCGTGACCTGGTTCGCGCCGGTTGCCGCCATCGACGTGATGTCCTGCGGGATGTCGCTGGGGACGAATCCGTAGTAGTTGTCGGGCTCGGCCTCCATCATGTGCAGCCAGAAGATGACGTCCTGGGCGTCGACGGTCTCCCCGTTGGACCACTTCCAGCCCTTCATGTTGATCACCACGGTCTTGCCGCCGTCGCTGTAAACCGGAGCATTGGCGACCGACAGGCCGTAGTCCGCGGTGGGCTGGTCGTTCTGCCCCCCGAACCAGTACAGCGGCCGGTAGATCGGCTGCTGCAGGTCGTCGAGGTTGGACACAGAGGAGTACGCGGGGCTGTCGTACGGGAAGATCCAGTTCGGCTGGCTCCCCGAGACGAAGCCATACGACGCGGTCCCGCCCTTGACTACGTTGCTGCTCGACGGCGTACTGCTAGCCGACGAGCAGCCCGCTCCGGCCAAGACGAGGGCGATGGCCCCGGCCACCCAGGCAAGGCGTACGTGTCGCATTTACCATCCTTTCGCCACATACAGGCTATACCGGCGACGCCATCCGCCAACCCTGCCTGACAAAGTCAATTTTTACGATCTTTTTTATAGGTTAAGGGGTTTTGCCACAGGCCTTGACGGCGGCCCCTGTCGAAAATTATCGTTACGTAACGTTACGTAATTTAATTGCTTTCGGAGGTGGTCCCGATGAGCACGACGACTCAGCAGGCCGAGCCGCGGCGCAACGCCCTTGCCCTGGCCATCCGCTCCCACGGACGGGCGGCGCTCGTGCTTGCCGCCGCCGTGGTTTTCCAGCTCGCTTTCATCGCCTCCTTCACCGGGGCGATGAGCCGGCCGACGCTGCAGGATGCGACCGTCGGGCTGGTCGCCTCGCCAACGGCGACCCGGCCGGCCGCGGCGGTGCCTCAGGTCGCCGGCGTGAGCTACCAGGTGCTCCCGAGCCCGGCCGCTGCCGCCGCACAGGTGCGCGACGGCGCCCTGCCGGCCGCGCTGCTCATGGGTGCCAGGAACGACACGCTCGTAGTGGCCGGGGCGGCCGGGCTCAGCCTGGTCACGGCCATCACCGAGGAAGTTAACGCTCACGCCGCCAGGGCCGACGTGCCGGTGGCGGTCGAAGACGTCCGCCCGCTGCCGCCGGGCGACCCCAGGGGCCTCGGCAGCTACCTGCTCGTGCTCGGCTGGATCATTGGCGGCTATCTCGGCATGACCCTGCTGGGCCGGGTCCGCGGCGCCGCGGGCGCCTCGGTGCGCGGGACCGCAGTAACGCTGGGCATGGCTGCGCTCTACTCGGTCGCGTCGGCCGCTCTCGGGGTGGCGCTGGTCGGCCCCTTGATGGGCGTGCTCACTGGCCATCCGTGGACGCTGTTCGCGGCCGGCTCACTGATCGTCTTCGCCACGACCGTGGTCACCGCCGCGCTGACGTCGCTCGTGGGGCTGCCCGGTATCGTCATCGCCATCGTGATGTTCGTCGTCCTCGGCAACCCAACCTCGGGCGGGTCGGTGCCGGTGCAGATGCTGTCCGGCGGCTACCGGTTCCTGGCCGGCGTGCTACCCACTAACGCCGCAATGGGCCTGGTCCGCAGCTTCGCCTACTTTGGCGGGAACCAGATCGCCCGGCCGCTGCTGGTGCTGTCCATCTACGCGGGCGCCTCGCTCGCGGTCTGCCTGGGTCTTGCGCTGCGGCGCGCGCACGTTGCCGTCGCGAAGGAGAGCGCGGCGCGGGCGGGCACCGGCCAGGCCAGCACCGGCCGCCGGCCGGGCGCAGCCCAGCACGTCGTCCTGCCGACCGGAACCAGCCGATGACGGCAGCGAACACCGCCACCGGGCCGACCGCGCCACGGCGCGGCCGGCCCGGGACGCCCTGGCCGAGCAGGCGATCCTGCAGGCGACAGTCGCGATCCTGTCTGAGGTCGGCTTTAACCGCCTGAGCATCGAGGCGGTCGCGGCCAGGGCCGGGGTGGGCAAGCCGACCATCTACCGCCGCTGGCCGTCCAAGCTGGAGCTGGTCATCGAAGCCGTGAAGCGGCTTGCGCCGCCGATGCCGACCGCCGACACCGGCGATCCGCTCACCGACCTCATGCAGATCGTCCCGCAGCTGATAGTCGGCCTGACCAGCTCGCCGCACGGCCGGGCGAACGTCGCGCTCGCCAGCGACGCCCAGACCCACGCCGAGCTGGCCCGAGGGCTGGGCGAGCACTTCCTCGCACCCCGGCGTGCCGTCATCGCCGACATCCTCCGCCGCGGCATTGCCGCCGGGCAGCTGCGCGCCGACATCGATGTCGAGATGGCCATCGACATGATGGTCGGCACGTCGGTCTACCGCTGGCTGGCCACGGCGCAGCCGGTCGACGCGGACGCCGCCCGCCGTGTCGTCAACATGGTCTGGGAGTCACTGCGCACGCGCAGCTAGCGCACCGGTCGCCACGCCCGTAGCTCATGAGTTCCATGGCCCTGCGGCCGAGGAATGATCGGCTGTTACCGTGATCACGATATTTGACACGTTCCAACGCCGGCAATGAAACTGGCCTCCGGGCCAGAGAGGATTCGGTGGACGCGCCGATCAGCATCAGGGAAGTGGCCGCGCACGCGGGGGTGTCCGTGGGCACGGTCTCGAACGTGCTGAACCGGCCGGATATCGTCGCCCAGCCGACCAGGGACCGGGTGAACGCGGCGATCAAGGCGCTGGGGTTCGTCAGGAACGAATCGGCTCGCCAGCTGCGCGCCGGCCGCAGCCGCACCATCGGCCTGGTCGTTCTCGACGTGGCGAACCCGTTCTTCACCGACGTCGCCCGCGGGGTCGAAGACGAGGCCAGCATGTCCGGCCTGTCGGTGATCCTCTGCAACAGCGACGAGCAGCTGCCCAAGGAGACCAGGTACCTCGAGCTGCTCGAGGAGCACCGGGTCCAGGGCATCCTGATCACCCCGGTGACCACGGGGGACGGCGCTGGCGAGCGCCTGACCCGGCTGCAGCGGCGCGGCACCCCGGTGATCCTGGTCGACAGCCGTTCGCCGTCGGGCAGCCAGTGCTCGGTGGCGGTCGACGACGTTCTCGGCGGCGACTTCGCCGTGTCCCATCTGCTCGAGGAGGGCCACGAGCGCATCGCTTATGTGGGCGGCCCGCTCGGCCTGCGGCAGGTCGCCGACCGCCTGGACGGCGCGGCCCGGGCGCTGGAGCGCGCCGGGGCCACCGTGGACGACCTGCTCATGATCGACACGCCCGCACTCAACGTCTCCGCGGGCCAGCGGGCCGGGGCGACGATCGCCGAGATGCCAGCCGTGCAGCGCCCGACCGCGGCCTTCTGCGCCAACGACCTGGTCGCGCTCGGGCTGCTGCAGGAGATGACCAGGCGGCAGATCCGGGTGCCCGAGGACGTGGCGATTGTGGGCTACGACGACATCGAGTTCGCCGCGGCAGCCGCGGTGCCGCTGTCCTCGGTCCGCCAGCCCCGCCACCAGCTCGGGCGCACCGCGGCTCAGTTGCTGCTCGAGGAGGCACTCGGCGCCGAAGGCCACCAGCACCGTGAGGTCATCTTCCAGCCGGAGCTCGAGGTGCGCCGGTCCAGCCAGTCCGGCCGTCGCACACGCCAGTTGGGGACGGCGTCGCGTTCCGGAAACTCTGCGTGAGCGGGGCGCCGATGCGGATTGCCTTGTTCGTGACCTGCCTGGCGGACACGCTGTTCCCCAGCGTCGGCAAGGCCACCACGGTGCTCCTCGAGCGCCTCGGCCACCAGGTCGAGTTCCCGGAGGCGCAGACGTGCTGCGGCCAGATGCATGTGAACACCGGCTACCAGCGCGAGGCGCTGCCGCTGATCCGCCGGTACGTGGACACGTTCGAGGGCTGCGACGTGATCGTCGCGCCGTCCGGCTCGTGCGTCGGCTCGATCCGGCACCAGCACGCGATGGTCGCCCGGCGCCTCGGCGACGACAAGCTCGCCGACCGCGCCGAGGCGGTGGCCGCCCGAACGTTCGAGCTGTCGCAGCTGCTCGTCGACGTGCTCGGTGTCGAGGACGTTGGCGCGTTCTACCCGCACCGCGTCACCTACCACCCGACCTGCCACTCGCTGCGGCTGCTGCGCGTCGGCGACCGCCCGCTGCGGCTGCTGCGGCAGGTACAGGGCCTGCAGCTGGCCGAGCTGCCGGACGCGGACGTCTGCTGCGGGTTCGGCGGCACGTTCTCGGTCAAGAACGCCGACACCTCGACCGCGATGCTGGCCGACAAGATGCGCAACGTGCTCGGCACCAGGGCCGAGGTGTGCACGGCGGGCGACAGCTCCTGCCTGATGCACATCGGCGGCGGGCTGACCCGGCTGCGCACCGGCGTGCGGACCGTGCACCTCGCCGAGATCCTGGCCTCGACCAGGGACGGAGGCCCGCCAGCGTGACCACGTACCTGGGCATGCCGGGGGCGGCGCCGACCGCGCCGCGCGGCGTGGGCCACCTGCGCGGCAGTGAGCCCTTCCCGGTGGCCGCCCGCCGCGCGCTCGCCGACAGCCAGCTGCGCCGCAACCTGGGCAACGCCACCGCGACTATCCGCGCCAAGCGCGCCGCGGCCGTCGCCGAGCTGCCGGACTGGGAGCAGCTGCGCGAGGCGGGGCGGGCGAGCAAGGCCGAGGCCATGCAGCACCTGGACACGCACCTGCTGCGGCTGGAGGCCGAGGTTCGGGCGCGCGGCGGGACCGTGCACTGGGCTAGGGACGCGGCCGAGGCGAACCAGATCGTCACCCGGCTGGTCCAGGCCACCGGCGCGGAGTCGGCCGTCAAGGTCAAGTCCATGGTCACCGACGAGATCGGGCTCAACGACGCGCTCGCCGACGCGGGCATCACCGCGTACGAGACCGACCTGGCCGAGCTCATCGTGCAGCTCGGTCACGACCGGCCGTCGCACTTCCTGGTGCCCGCCATCCACCGCAACCGGGCGGAGATCCGGGAGATCTTCCTGCGCGAGATGGCCGACGTCGACCCGGCGCTGACCGACAACCCGCCCGCGCTGGCCGAGGCCGCGCGGCTGCACCTGCGGAAGATCTTCCTGTCCGCCACGGTCGGCATCAGCGGCGTCAACTTCGCCATCGCCGAGACCGGCACTCTGTCCGTGGTGGAGTCCGAGGGCAACGGCCGGATGTGCCTGACCCTGCCGCAGACCCTGATCACGGTCATGGGCATCGAGAAGGTGATCCCGTCCTGGCGGGACCTCGGCGTGTTCCTGCAGCTGCTGCCCAGGTCGTCGACGGCCGAGCGGATGAACCCGTACACGTCCATGTGGACCGGGGTGACCCCGGGCGACGGCCCGCAGGAGTTCCACCTGGTGCTGCTGGACAACGGGCGGACGGCCGCGCTCGCCGACCAGACCGGCAGGCAGGCCCTGCACTGCATCCGGTGCTCGGCGTGCCTGAACGTCTGCCCGGTCTACGAGCGCACCGGCGGCCACGCGTACGGCTCGGTCTACCCGGGCCCGATCGGCGCGGTGCTGTCGCCGCTGCTCACCGGCGTGGAGGACAACGCCTCGCTGCCGTACGCATCGTCGCTGTGCGGCGCGTGCTACGACGCCTGCCCGGTGAAGATCGATATCCCATCCCTGCTCGTCTACCTGCGCGCCAGGCACGTCGAGGAATACCGCGAAGAGCACCGGGTGCCGAGCCCCGAGGCGGTGACGATGGCCGCCGCGTCGTGGGTCATGGCCGACCCGCGGCGCTACGCAGCGGCGCAGCGAGCCGGGAGATCCGGGCGTGCGCTGAGCCGCGGCGGCCGGATCCGGGCGCTGCCGCCGCCGCTGTCGGCCTGGACCAGGGCCCGCGACGCGCCCGCTCCCCCGGCCAGGACGTTCCGGCAATGGTGGCGCGAGTCCGGCCGGGACCGGTCGTGACCCCCCGCGACGAGGTGCTGGCCCGGATCCGCGCCGCGCTGGGCGGCGACGGCGCGGCCGCACCCGAGGCACCGCCCGCGGCGTACCGGACCAGCGGCGACCTGCACGGCGAACCCCTGCTCGACCTGCTCGCCGAGCGCCTGGCCCATTACCGTGCCAGCGTCCGGCGCAGCTCGCCCGCCGGGCTCGGGGCCGCGATCGCCGCGGCGCTGGCCGAGCGCGGCGCCCGGCGCGTCGTCGTGCCGGAGGGCCTGGACCTCCCCCCGCTGCCCGGCGTCGACACGGTCATCGACCACGGCCTGTCCCCGCAGGATCTGGACGCGCTCGACGGTGTCATAACGGGCGCGTCGGTCGCGATCGCGCAGACCGGCACGATCGTCCTCGACGGGTCGCCCGACCAGGGACGGCGCGCGATCACCCTGGTTCCCGACTACCACCTGTGCGTCGTGCACGCCGAGCAGGTGGTCGAACTGGTTCCCGAGGCGGTCGACCGCCTCGAACCCAACGCCCGCCGCCCGCTCACCTGGATCAGCGGCCCGTCGGCAACCAGCGACATCGAACTTTCCCGGGTCGAGGGCGTGCACGGTCCCCGCACGCTCGAGGTCATTCTGGTCGAGAGCCTGTTACGCGACGCCCCCTCCGGCCCTGGCTAACCCCCGGCCCCTGGTGCGGCCGCCCCGAACAGCATGGCCTCGAAGTGGCCGCAACCGTCCGGGGCGGAGTCGGGGTGATGGTTGAGCACGTGCTCCAGGTACTCGCGCGTCGCCTCCATGCGCTCGATCTGCGCATGCAGTGAGTCGATCCGGTCCCTGACGACCTGGCCCCATCGTCGTCCCGCCGCCGGCCCGGCGAGGATCTTTCTGATCTCGTCCAGGCTCATCAGCCCGTAACGCTGCCAGTACTGGATGATCGCCAGCCGCCGGATCTCGGTCGGCCCGTACCAGCGCCGCCCGGCGTGCCTGCTGGCCGGGGTGAGCAGCCCGCGTTCCTCGTAGTAGCGGATCGCGGACGCCCGCAGCCCGAGGCGCCGCGCCACCACGTCGATCGGCTCGAGGTTCGCATCGGCTGATGTCGTCATGCCGCCCTCCCCTGCGCTCGGTGCCGAGCCAACCGCGACCGGGCACTAACGGTTCACTTCTGTCCGCAGGCACGCGGACGAAAGCGAACCACTGTCGCGGCTGGCCGTAACCGGCCCCCTGCGGCTGGCCTGTCTCCGCGCCGCCAGCGGCCGGCTTCTCTTCTCCCGCCGTTGCCGGAGCCTCCAGGTTAGCGTTTGCGTTCAAGCCGGCTTTAGGCTGCAGCATCGGTGGCGTGCCCCGCCTCGTCATCGATCTCGCCCCGCTGCGCCGGTCGCGCGACCTCCGGCTGCTGATCGGCGGCCAGCTGGTGTCCGTGCTGGGTACCCAGATGACCGGCGTGGCCGTGTCGTACCAGGTCTACCGGCTGACCCGGTCGTCCCTCGACGTTGGGCTGGTCTCGCTCGCCATGCTGCTTCCCCTGGTCATCGGCGCGCTGGCCGGTGGCGCCGCCGCGGACGCAGCCGACCGGCGCCGCCTGATGCTGGTGGTCACGGCGCTGATGGCGGCGTGCAGCGCTGGCCTGGCCGTGAACGCGGGGACTGCCGCGTCGCTGTGGCCGCTCTACGTGCTTCCGGCCCTGGCCGCCGGACTGAGCGGGTTCTTCGACGCGGCGCTGCAGGCGGTGATCCCCAACCTGGTCGGTCGGCCCGACGTGGCAACCGCCAACGCGATGTTCCAGGCAGTGTTCCAGCTGAGCCTGGTCGCGGGGCCGTCGGCCGCTGGCCTGCTCCTGGCCGGAACCGGGATCGGGTTTGTCTACTGGATAGACGTGGCCAGCTTCGGCGCAACCATCGTGTCGGTGCTGCTGATGGCGCCGCAGCCGCCAGCCGGAGCGGCCGACTCGGCTCGCCCGCCCGGCTCGGCTCGCCCGGCTCGCCCGGCTGGCCTGGCTAGCCCGGCTCGGCCGCGGCGGCCGGGTGTGCGCTCTCTGACCGAGGGGCTCCGGTTCATCCGAGGACGCCAGGCCATTCAGGGCGCCTACCTGATCGACCTGAACGCCACGTTCTTCGGCTTGCCGCGCGCCCTGTTCCCGGCGCTGGCCGCCACCAAGTTCGGCGGCGGAGCGTCAACCGTCGGATTCCTTTACGCCGCACCGGGCGCGGGTGCGCTGCTCGGCGCGCTCACCACCGGATGGGTCGGCCGAACCCGCGGTCAGGGTCGGGCGGTGATCATTGCGGTCCTCGTCTGGGGCGCGGCGATCGCCGGATTCGGGCTGGTGACCTGGCTGGCCGCCGCGCTGGCGCTGCTGGCCATCGCGGGCTGGGCCGACGTGATCTCCGCCGTTTTCCGCAACGCGATCATCCAGCTCTCGGTGCCCGACGCCATGCGGGGCCGACTGATGGGCGTGCAGATCGCTGTGGTCACCGGCGGCCCCCGGCTTGGCGACGTCGAGTCCGGCGCGGTCGCCGCCGCCTTCGGCGACACCGTGTCAGCCGTGTCCGGCGGCCTGGCCTGCATAGCCGGCGCGCTCGTGCTCGCCCGGCTGCTTCCCGGCTTCCGCCGCCAGCAGCTGGCACCGTCCGACCGCCCGGGCGGCACGCCCTGACCTGGCCCGACTCCGGCCACCCTGCACCGGCGGGCACCCAACTCCCGCCGCACCCGATGTCAGCGGGCACTCAATTCCCGCCGCACCCTGTGCCGGCAGGCATCCCGCACCTATCGTGGAAGTGTGCTGGTCAAGGTGAGCCCTGACGCGGCCGGCTTCGTTAACGTCCGGGGCGGCGAGCTTTGGGTCTGGGCGGCCCACGCCAGGATGTGCTGCTCCGGGTCGCCCGCGTGGATGCACGCCGCCACCGAGCCTCCGGCGGGCCTGTCCGGGTTCACCGAAGTCGCTGCCGACGGCGGCGTGCGAATCTGGTTCCGTGGCGTCGGTGACCTGCTGCCGGACGTGCTCGAGGTCGGCCTGCGCGGCAGGCGCCGTCCCCGGGTCGAGGCGTACTGGGACGGCTGCCTGATGGCGATGGTCTAGCCCGCCGAGCTTGCCCGCGGCTCTCCCCGATAGGTGCCGAACGACCAGTGGTTGCCCTCCGGGTCGAGGACGGCGAAGTCCCGGGAGCCGTAGTCGGTGTCGTGCAGTTCCCGCAACACCTTCCCCCCGGCGGCCGTGGCCCTCACGAACAATCCGTCGGGGTCGTCAGTGACCACGTACGCGCCAAATGTGCCTGGCCGCAGCGGCCAGGAATCCTCGGCGCCTTCCTCCGGTACCGAGCCGAGCATGATCCCGCCCCCGGCGGGCCAGGAAAGCTGAGCATGGTGCACCCGGTCGCCGTCGCCGTATACGACGGTCTCCTCGAAGCCGAACGCGTCGACCAGGAACCTGATCAGCGCGCGGGCGTCGCGGGCGCGAAGCGTGGGCCAGACCTGTGCTGGTGGTGTCTTCTCGTTCATGCCAATAAGGCTTCCAGCGCACCTGCGGGCTGGGCTTGGACGTTTCGGAACTCCTCGGCCAGCCACGTCGACGGCGGCAACCCGGCCAGGTCGCGGAACTCGCGGGCCAGGTGAGCCTGGTCGTAGTAACCGCAGTCGGCAGCCAGGTCGGCCAGCAGCAGCAGCGAGCCTGCTGCCGTCCGGCGCTGCAACAGCCGCCGCGTGCGGTCGAAGCGGATGACCCGGGCGGCGGCCTTCGGCGTGATGCCGGTCTCGGCGCTGAACCTCGATCGCAGGTGGCGATCGCTCCAGCCGGTCTCGGCGGCAAGCTCGGAAATGGCGCAGTGACCGCCGCTCGCGACCAGCCGCCGCCACGCGTGGCCGATCTCGTCACTGGTCCCGGACGCAACCCCGGGCTCAGTCGGGGGGTCCGCAAGCCGTGACGTCAGCACCTGATCGAGGACGGCGAACCGGGCAGGCCAATCCGCCGCCGCCCTGATGCGCTCGCCGATCTGCTCGGCGAGCAGCCCGAGCACCTCGGATCCCTCGACGTCGATGCTGGCGAGTTCGGCGGCTGGCATGCCAAGCAGCGCCCGTGCGCCGAGCGGGCTGAGCAGCAACTGGATGCCCGACTGCCGGCCTTGATGCGTGATCAGCGCCGGCGAAGTATGCAGGCCACCCACCAGGCTGCGATAGCTAGCGGGTGGCTGGCGCGGATCGGCGTGCGCGGCAATGGTCAGCGGGTCGTCAAGCGTGAAGATCACGGTGAGGTACGGAGACGGCAGCCCGCGGTGCGTAGCGGGCGGCACCCCCGCCTGGCGGAACCCGGCATAGCCCGCGATGAACGACCGCAGCGCAGGCGCCGGGACGCCCCACACCGACTCCTCGATGCGGTCGCCCCGGGCCCCGGGCCGGTCGCGGTCCATGCTCCCCATCATCGCTCACGGTGCTGACGTGCGGGAACAGGGCCGGACCGGCCTCTGGCGTCATGCAGCTTCCCGCCACCGGGCTTCCCGCCAGCGGACAACCTCTTGCCTGCTGACCGCATGCAGCGGTACGGCCCGGATGCGGGCCCTGACCTCTGCGGCCTCGTAACCGGTGTCCGGGCGCTTGATCACCATCCACAGCGGTATGCCGACCATGGCTGAGAAAATCACCGCGCAGAGCGGGATGTTCAGCCAGAACCACGTGCCCATCACTCCTCCTTCGTACGTCGGCCGGTCTGCCGTACGTCGGCCGATCTGCCGTACGTCGGCCGGTCTGCGCCGGCTCCGTCATGCCAGCCGACCCGTGCCGGTCGTCCATGCCTCAACCGTGCCGAGCTACCTTCTGTCCTGGCTCTCAAACGGCTAGCCCGGCGCAATGAACACGTACAGCGACACAATGAGCGCACAAAGTCACGAAAATAGGTCGAGCCGAGCGGACGTGGCCGCGCTCGTCCTCGTGCGGACAGTTCGTGTCTTCATGCGGACAGTTCGCGTCTTCATGCGGAGGGTCGCGGCATCCTCATCACGCCTAGCGCCTATCCCAGCCCCGCGGCGCTCGCGGCCAGCGGGCAGACCGTGGCGGGTGCTCGGCGCTGACCAGCGCGCGAAGCCCCTCGTCTGGATCTTCCGTGTCCTTCAACCAGGTCAGGGCCGCTACGAACACGACAGGGGCGAAGCAGAGCGCCGGGACAGCCCACATGACCCCGGTCGCGATCTCCTGATCCGCAACCGGGCTCAGGCCCGGATGCGAGTACACCGTAAACCACGCCACCTGGGAAAACCCAAGGATGTACGCGAGGACCCAGATCGTCCACATCGCCACGGCCGCACAGAACGCGCGCTGCGGTCGGGACAGCCGCGGCAGCAGCGGCGGCGACTCCACCAGCTCGAGCCAGAGCGCCAAGCCCGCACCACCCAGCGTCACCATCTCAAGCACCGCGAGGCCAGGCACCGTGGCCAAGGCGTCGACCGAGATCGGCAGCCTCCAGGCGATCACGGCAGCGATGAATGCCAGCAGAGTTGCAATACCGCACCGGACTCCGGATCCGCGCCGCCGCTCAGCCCGGACCTGCCGCCCCGGCCGGGCCTGTAGTACCGGCCAGCCCCGCCACCCCGTGAACCCCAGCGGGCGCCACGGCGCACCGAGCGCCATGAGCGCGGGGATGACGACCGCGAACAGCACGAACTGCAGCGACTCGGCGAACACGTAGCGCCTGGCAAGAATCCCGGCGGGAGGCAGCAGGCAGATCAGGATGAGGACAGCAGCCGCGACCGCCAGCCACGACCTCCCTCGGGGCGGGGACCACCTCTGCACACGATTGCCGTCCATCACGCGCCAGTATGCTCCTGGCGCCCGCCTCTCCGGAACGCCTCCCAGATCGACGCGGCCACCTGATGCGGAACCTTGTTGATCTCGTACCAGGTGAAGTGGACAACCTGGAAGCCGGCCCGGCGCAGCGCGGCGTCCCGCCGGAGCTGGGAAATTGCGCGGTTCTTGTCCGCGTACTTGACCGCCCCGTCGGCCTCGCCGATTGTCCGGTATCGCCGCCACAGGAAGTCGGCCCGGCCCACAACCCCGGTGTCTTCCCCGCCCACCCAGACCTGGAGTTCCGGCGCGGGAAGCCTGTGATCGCGGAACGCAACCCGCGAGATCGACTCCAGGACCGACTCCGACTTACCATCGCAAAAGTCGACCACCATCCGCGCGCGCCGGATGCCAGGCCATTTTGGGCAGTCCGCGACGACCGCAAGCAGCTCGTCCTTGGACGTCTGCCCGTTGCGCAGCGCTGAGTCGGCGAGGACCACCCCGTCCCGGAACGGAGACGTGCGCGCCAGGTCGACAACAGTCCTGGCAACCGACGTGACGCGGACCCCGCCGCGCACGGTCACGTGCCCACCCGGCAGCGCCGCAACATGAACATGCACGCCCGCCCGGCCCGTGCCGCTGCCGAGCCCTAACGGGTGAGTCACAGTTATCGCCTTATCCGCTTGCCACGGTGTTAGCAGATCGAGGCCGTGGATAACAGCCGCGCTCCGATGGCTGCCCGCCGGGCCCGGCCGGGCGACGGCTAAGACCGCGGCCACCCGTAATGCATGCTCGCCCACCGGATCCCGGCCCACGTCCACGGCACGCACGTAGGCTCCGCGTCCCACCGGCACCAGCACCCCCTGCCGCACCAGCCGCCGGATCCTGGCATCCGGCACCCCTCCCGCGTTCAACCGTGCCGTGGTCAAAACCCTCGCAAAACGGTCTTCTTGTTTTCGGCTCACCTCGCCAGGATCACTACCAGCACCGACATTTCACTCGTTCCAGTCATCGCGTGACCTATTTTGACCCGTTTTGTGGTTACCGAACCGTGAAGAGATGAAATGATCAAGGTACGCGGGGTAGGTGCGGCCGCGGCCGGGGCGCCGGGCCACGCGGGGTGCCGGGCCACGCGGGGGTGCCAGGCCACGCGGGGTGCCAGTGCTTGCGCGGCGCCAGTGTCCGCGGCGCGCCAGGTTACGGGCGTGCCCGGGTATGGCGGGGGTGCCAGGGTAGTGGGGGCGTGGACTAGGAGGGTGTGCTGGGCGAGGTGGCGGCGGAGGCGATCTCCGTCGCCATGCTGGCCCTGGTGCTGGGCTTCGCGGTCATACGGCCGTGGGGCTGGGGCGAGGCAGTTGCGGCGGTCCCTGCGGCCATCCTCGTCATCGCCGTCGGCGCGATCTCGCCCCATCGGGCGCTCGTGGAGGCGCAGCGGCTCGGCCCGATCATCGGCTTCCTCGCGGCAGTGCTGATCCTGGCCCAGCTGTGCCAGGACGAGGGATTGTTCCGCGCCTGCGGGGACTGGATGGCGCGCGGCGCCGGCCAGAGGCCGACCCGGCTGCTCGCCCGGGTCTTCATCGTCGCCTCGGTGACCACCGCGGTGCTGAGCCTGGACGCCACGGTGGTGCTGCTCACCCCGATCGTGTTCGCCACCGCCGCCAGGCTCAACGCCCGCGCCAAGCCGTACGTCTACGGCACCACCCACCTGGCGAACTCCGCCTCGCTGCTGCTGCCGGTCTCCAACCTGACTAACCTCATTGCGTTCGCGGCCAGCGGGCTCTCCTTCCCCCGGTTCGCAGGGCTCATGCTGGTTCCGTGGCTGGCCGCCATCGCCGTGGAATATGTGGTCTTCAGGCGTTTTTTCAGGACTGACCTGAACGTGACGCCAGCCCCCACCCAAGCCGCCGGAACGGCCGGTCTGCCGGTGTTCGCCCTCATCGTCCTCGCGGCGACCCTGGCGGGGTTCGCGGTCACCTCGCTGGCCGGGGTCAACCCGGCCTGGGCGGCAGCAGCGGGAGCGGCAGTACTCGGGGTCCGGGCGCTGGTCCGGCGGCACACCACACCGGCGGCCGTCTGGCGGGCCGCTGGCGTCCCGTTCCTGGCCTTCGTGCTGGCGCTCGGCATCGTGGTCGCGGGAGTGACCGAGAACGGGCTCGCCGGCGCCCTGATGCGGGTGATGCCCAGCGGCACCGCGCTGCCCGCGCTGCTGGCCACGGCCGCGCTGGCCGCGGCGCTGGCCAACGTGATCAACAACCTGCCCGCCGTGCTGGTGCTGCTGCCCCTGGCTGCCGCGACCGGGCCGGGCGCCGTTCTGGCGGTGCTGATCGGGACCAATATCGGCCCGAACCTGACGTACGCGGGCTCACTGGCCACCCTGCTGTGGCGCCGGGTGCTCCGCGAGCACGGCCAGGGCGAACCCGATCTGGCGGAGTTCACCAGGCTCGGCCTGCTCACCGTGCCCGCGGGCCTTGTCCTGGCCACCGTGGCGTTGTGGGCTGGCCTGAAAGTGATCGGAGGATGACGGTGACCGTGATCACCTGGGTCGTCGAGGGCACGTGGGCCGCCTGCATCGACGCGACCCGCAGGCTCGCGCCGGACAACGCGGACATCGTGCTGCTGCACGTCACCGGCGGGGACGTTTCGGCCGCGGCGCACGGCGCCTACGCCGGCCTGCTCGGCCGCGGGCCACGGCGGGATCGCGATCCCGGCCCGCGGCTGGCCGAACTCGGCGCCGCGTCGGCCGCGGAACTGCTCGAGGCCGCGGCGCGAGCCCTGGGCCGGCCGTGCACCACCATGGAACGGCGCGGGCGCGTGGAGCGCGAGGTCGTCGCGGCGGCCGAGGGCGCCGACCTGCTCGTGCTGGCCAGGGACGGCGACGACACCAGGCTCGGCCCGAAGAGCCTCGGCCCGGCCAGCCGGTTCGTCGTCGACCACGCCCCGTGCCCGGTACTGCTGGTATGGCCGCGGGAAACCCCGGGCACCGGCTCGATTCCGCCCCCGCCGCCGCACCAGCACCCTCACGCGCCTCACTCGCCCCACCCGCCGGGCCCAGGTTCCCCTCGCTGAATGCACATTGCAAACGCTCGCGCCAAATGCAGGTGCGCCTGCACGTGCATCACGTATTATTGAGCCGACTGACGAACCCGTCGATGCTAGGGGGAAGCCACATGCACGAGGCGCGCAACGGGATGCCCGCCGCGGACCTGCGCGATGTCACCTGGCGGAAGAGCCGCCACAGTAACTCGCAGGGCACCTGCGTCGAGCTGGCCGGCCTGCCCGACGGCGCGATAGCTCTCCGCAACTCCCGGCATCCGGACAGCCCCGCGCTCATCTACACACGCGCCGAGATCGACGCGTTCATCCGCGGCGCGAAGGATGGCGAATTCGACGATCTGCTCTCCTGAGCAGCCCATGCGAAACGGCGGTTCCCGGCCGGGAGCCGCCGTTTCTGCGGCTTAGCGGTTAGCGCAGCAGCGCCCAGACGACCTTCCCGGCACCCTCGATCAGCTGCCAGCCCCATGCCTCGCTGCACGACTCGACGACCTGGAGGCCACGGCCGCTCTCGGCGCTGCCGCTAACCTCCATCGGGACCGGACCGGACGGTTCCGGATCGGTCACCATGCACATGAGGTAAGGATCCCGCCGTAGTAAGGTCAGCCCAATCGGATGCTCATCTGGCATCCGCCGAGACGAGAGCAAGCCATGCCGGAGCGAGTTGGTCACGAGTTCGCAGACCACAAGCTCCGCCACATCTACCTGAGCAGCCATTCCCCAGTCATCGAGGGTGACCTTGGTGAAGTCCCTGGCTCGCCGGGCCGATTCGGGGGCTGCCGGAAGCGGGCAGGTAGCCGCGGGCAGGGACTCCTCGCCGACGGCGACAGCCTCAAGGCCAACCGGCAGGTGCTGAGTAAAGGATCTCCCCGGGTAACCGCTCGCGGTCAGGAGCCGGTCGTGGCTCACGCTCGCGTCCTCCGTCCTGACTACGGCGACTGCCAGGCCGTCCGTTGGCTTCGGTGCCTCAAGAGGCACCTCGCGGGTCCGGGTTGCAACCGTTATCATCCACTATGTAACTTGCAGGCGCAAGACCCGATGCACGTGCAGATGCAGATGGCGTTAGCGTCAGCATATGCAAACGGTGGCGCCTGCCACCGCCGAGTGCTTGAGTTTGGCCATCAGATCTTGCGTCCGGGGGGGCCGATGTGATCTCGATTGAGCCGGGCAGCGGCCCTACGGTCCGGCGCATCCTGCTCGGAACCCAGCTCCGCAGGCTGCGCGAGGCCAGAGGAATCACGCGCGAGGATGCCGGCTACCACATCCGGGCGTCTGAATCCAAGATCAGCCGGATGGAGCTAGGCCGCGTCGGTTTCAAGGAGCGCGACATCGTCGACCTCCTGGCCCTCTACGGCGTGGACGACCCGGCAGAACGCGACGCGCTGGTTGCGGTGGCACGCGAGGCCAACGCGCCCGGCTGGTGGCATCAGTACGCCGACGTTTTACCAGATTGGTACCAGACTTACGTCGGCCTCGAAGAGGCCGCTTCCGTGCTCCGGGTCTACGAGGTGCAATTCGTTCCGGGGCTGCTGCAGACGGCGAACTACGCCAGGGCGGTCGTGATCCGGGGCAGGCCGAGCGCATCGGAAGAGGAGATCGAGCGCCGGGTGAGCATGCGGGTCACCAGGCAGGAGCTGCTCACCAAGCAAAGCGGCCTCCGCCTGTGGGCGATCGTGGACGAGGCCGCGCTACGGCGCCCCGTGGGCAGCCCCGCGGTGTTCAGGGGGCAGCTCGAGCACCTGATCGAGGTCACCCAGGACGCCCGGATCACGCTCCAGATCACGCCGTTCCGGGCCGGCGGCCCAATCGCCGAGGCCGGCGCGTTCACGATCATGCGCTTCCCCGATGAGGATCTGCCGGACGTGGTCTACCTCGAACAGCTCACCAGCGCCCTGTACCTCGACAAGCGCGAAGACGTGGAACGGTACAGCGAGGTCATGGAGCGGCTCAGCGTGGAAAGCGAGCCGCCGGAACGCACCGCGGACATTCTGCGCGACATGCTGGAAGACCCCGGCTAGCGGCCGGGCATACGCTGCCGCCATGACGAGCAGCGAGATGTTTGACAGGGGCCTGCAGACCCGGCGCGAAGTCCTCGGCGCGGACTACGTCGACGCCAGCCTGGCCCGAGCCGACGACTTCATGATGGCCTTCCAGCGCATCACCACGGAGTGGGCCTGGGACTACGTGTGGAACCGCCCCGGCCTGGACCGCAGAACGCGCAGCCTGCTCAACCTGGCCATGCTGACCGCGCTGGGCAAACCCGCCGAGCTGAAGCTGCACGTGAAGGGCGCACTGACCAACGGCGTGACCGTCGAGGAGATCAAGGAGGTGCTGCTGCACGCGTCGGTCTACTGCGGGATCCCGGCCGGCCTCGAGGCGTTCCGGGCCGCGGACGAGGTCCTGCTGGCCGAGGGCGCCGTCGCTCCCCGGGACGGCGGCGAATGAGCGCCGCGCCTGGGGCGCGCAGATGAACCCCGTGCCGGAGGCTCAGATCGGCGCCGCGCCCATTCGGCGGATCGCCTTCGTCGGCGTCGGCAACATGGGCTGGCCGATGGCGGCCAACCTGGTCCGGGCCGGGTTCGACGTCACGGCGGTGGACGCCGAGCCGGGCCGTGCCGCCGCGTTCGCGGCGGAGGCGGGCGGATCGGCGGCCAGCCCCGAAGACGCTGCAGCGGAAGCCGACACCATAGTGACGATGCTGCCGACGAGCGACCACGTCGCCGACGTCATCGCGCAGACCCGGCCACGGCTCCGCCCGGGAACCCTGGTCATCGAGATGTCCTCGGGCGTGCCGAGCGTTACCCAGGCCCTCGCCGCCGACCTTGCGAGGTATGGGGTCGCCCTGGTCGACTGCCCGGTCTCCGGTGGCGTCGCCAGGGCCCGGACCGGGGAGCTAGCGATCATGGCCGGCGGCGCCGCCGGGGAGGTGCGCCGCGCCGAGCCCGTGCTGGCTGCCATCGGCACCTCCGTGCATCACTGCGGTGGCGTCGGCGCGGGCCAGGCGATGAAGGCGCTGAACAACCTCGTCTCGGCCGGCGGCTTCCTGATCGGGATCGAGGCCCTGCTGATCGGCCAGAAATTCGGGCTCGACCCGGCGCTGATGGTGGACGTGCTGAACGCCTCGTCCGGGATGAACAACAGCACCCAGCGCAAGTTCAAGCAGTTCGTGCTGTCCCGGCGGTTCGATTCCGGCTTCGGTCTCGACCTGATGGTGAAGGACCTCGCGATCGCGCTCGAGGTGGGTGACGGCACCCCGGCGCCGTTCGCCGAGCTGTGCCGCGAGCTGTGGACCAGTGCCGCCGATCTGCTCGGCCCCGGTCAGGATCACACCGCGGTGGCACGGCTGAGCGAGAGCCTGGCCGGCGCCGAGCTCACCGCCGGCGGCCAGGAAGTCTGATGCAGCGCGCCGGGCGCATTGGTAAACAGCAGGTGAAACGGCCGTATCGGCAGCTTCGGGGCTGGTGACGGGAACGACCTAATAAGTACAATTCCAGAGATGTACAGCCGTGCCGGATGAGCAGCCAGGGGGACGGATGACCGAGCTCATCGTCGGCCACCAGCAGTCGGACACGCACCAGAAGGCGCTCCGCATCAATCTCGACCCGCGCTGGTACGGAACGATCGCGGAGATCGGGGCGGGCCAGGAAGTGGTGCGCTGGTTCTTCCGGGTCGGCGGCGCGGCCGGCACGGTCGCGAAGTCGATCTCCGCCTACGACATGGCGGTCAGCGACGCCGTCTACGGCAAGGCGGACCGGTACGTGTCCGCCGGGCGGCTGCAGGGCATGCTCGACAAGGAGTTCCAGCTCAACGTCGAGCGGCTGGACGACGAGCGCGGCGACGAGAACTGCTTCTTCGCGTTCGCCGACACGGTCGTGGCGCGCAGCTACCGCGGCGGCAACGAGTGCCACGGCTGGATGGGCGTGAAGTTCCAGGCCCAGCCGCACGACGAGCCGAGCCAGATCGTCATGCACGTGCGGATGCTCGACATCGAGGCGTTCGCACAGCAGGAGGCGCTCGGGATCGTCGGGCTGAACCTGCTGTACGGGGCGTTCTTCCACCACCACGAGCCAGACAAGCTCATCGAGAGCCTGCTGGACCGGCTGACCACCGGCCGCATCGAGATCGACATGATCCAGTTCCGCGGCATCGAGTTCCGGCACGTGGACAACCGGCTGATGGCGCTCAAGCTGGTGCAGATCGGGCTCAGCGGCGTGGCTATGTTCGGGCCCGACCGCGAGGTGCTGCAGCCGAGCGAGGTCCTGCGCAAGAAGGCGGTCCTGGTGGAGCGGGGCAGCTTCCGGCCGCCGACGCACGTGAACCTCGACATGCTCGAGACCGCCAAGGCCAGGTTCTCCGAGGACCCCGCGGTCTCCGGCAAGCCGGTCCTGATGCTCACCGAGATCACCATGCGCAACCTGCTCGCCGGCGGAGCCACCGACGTGGACCGGCGCGACTTCCTGGCCCGCGCCGAGCTGCTCGCGGCGTGCGGCATGACGGTGCTGATCAGCGACTATTTCGACTACTACCGGCTGGCCGCCTACATTGCCCAGCGAACCAGCGAGCGTATCGGCATCGTCATGGGCGTGCCCAGCCTGATCGACCTGTTCAACGAGCAGAACCACGCCCAGCTCCCCGGCGGGATCCTGGAGAGCTTCGGGCGGCTGTTCAAGAACGAGCTGAAGCTCTACGTATACCCACTGCGTCCGTCGCCGGACGACGAGCTCAAGACCGTGGACGACGTCAAGGTCCAGCCGGAGCTGCAGCCCCTGTACGACTACCTCTGGGGGCGGGGCAGCTTCGTGCACCTCGCCAACTACAACCCCGAGTACCTGCCGATCTTCAGCAGGGACGTGCTGCGCCGGATAGCCGCCGGCGACGACTCCTGGGAAACCATGGTGCCGGAAGAGGTCGCCAAGCTGATCAAGCGCCGCGGGTTCTTCGGCTGCGGCAAGTCGAACGGGGACTGACCGGGCAGCAGCCTCACCCCAGCGGGGAAACGACGGGCTTAGGGTCTTTGCCATGGAGCAAGGCCTGATCGCCAAGGTGCCGTCGTGACCACGGCAAGCGTTCTCGTGGAGGCGCTGAGCCGGGGACTGCCGGGTGACCGCGTCGTCACTGACCCCGACGTCCTCGCCGCGATGTCTCACGACGAGGCCGAGTGGGCTCCGGTCGGCCGGGCCGCCGCCGGGGTGCGCGCGCGGTCCGAAGCCGACGTGCAGCACGTCGTCCGTACTTGCGCCGACCTCAACGCGGCCGTCGTGCCGCGGGGAGCGGGCACCGGCTTGTCCGGCGGAGCCAACGCGGTCGGCGGCTGCGTGATCCTCGACCTGTCGCAGATGAACCAGGTCATCGAGATCGACCCGGACAACCTGGTGGCGGTGGTGCAGCCGGGCGCGGTCAACAACGACGTCAAGGCCGCGGTCGCCGAGCACGGCCTCTGGTACCCGCCGGACCCGGCCAGCGCCCCGTGGTCCACGATCGGCGGCAACGTCGCCACCAACGCGGGCGGCCTGTGCTGCCTGAAGTACGGCGTCACCCGCGACTATGTGCTCGGGCTGCGCGCGGTCGTCGGCGGGCCGGTCGGATACGGCAAGGCGGTGCGCCTCGGCCGGCGCACCACGAAGGGCGTCGCCGGTCTCGACCTGGTCGGGCTCTTCGTCGGTTCCGAGGGCACACTCGGCGTGGTGACCGAGGTGACGCTGCGGCTGCGGCCCGCGCTGGCCGGCACGCCGCGGACCGTCGTCGGCGCCTTCGCCGACCTCATCTCCGCTGGCCAGGCCGTGGCCCAGGTCACCCGGCGCGGCCTGACCCCAGCCGTTCTCGAGCTCCTCGACCAGGCCTGCCTGCGCGCGGTCGAAGACTGGAAGCACCTGGGCATCGAGGCGGACGCGGCCGCGCTGCTGCTCGCCCGCGTGGACACGCCGGGTGACTCCGGCGCGGCCGAGGCCGACGCGATCGCCACGACCATGACCGACGCCGGGGCGATCTGGGTCGAGCAGTCAACCGACGACGCCGAGGCCGAGGCGCTGTTCGAAGCCAGGCGGCTCGCCTACCCGGCGCTGGAACGGCTCGGCCCGGTGCTTACCGAGGACGTCTGCGTACCGCGGTCCAAGGTCCCCGCGATGCTGGAGCAGATCGCCGCGATCGCGGCGCGGCACGGCGTGCAGATCGCGACGATCGCGCACGCGGGCGACGGGAACCTGCACCCGCTGCTGATCACGCCGCCCGGTGACGACGCAGCGCGCGCCGCGGCGCAGGCCGCGTTCGAGGAGTTCCTCGACGCGGCGATCGCGCTCGGCGGCACCGTCACCGGCGAGCACGGCGTCGGGATCCTCAAGCGGGACGGCATGCGCAGGGAACTCGACCCGGGCTCGCTCGCGCTGCAGTCGGCGGTGCGCCAGGCCCTGGACCCGCTCGGAGTTTTCAACCCTGGCAAGGGTTAACCCGGCTCGCCCGCCGTGCCCCGGGCCGACCTCGGCGCCCGGGACGCCCGTGGTACCCGGCTCCCCTGGTGCCCGCGGCTCCCCCGGCCGCCCCGGTGCCCATCTCCCCGGCCGTCCCAGCGCCCGCGCCCAGGCCGCCCTCCTGCCGCCCGGGCCCGTCCGGCAAGTGATTACTGAGGGTATTTGGGCATAACGTGACGTGTTCGGATCGGTCGACTGCATGTGGCTCGGCGTAGGGGGTGCACGGTCGTGTCGGCTGATGGGCGGCCAGCGAAGGGAACGGGCGCGCGGCGCCTGTCGCCCGAGGGCCAGCGCATCCTGGCGCTGGAGAACGAGACCGTGGCCGGGCACACGTGCAAGGTCATCGAGCTGGACGGGCCGCTCGACGTCGACCGGCTGCGGGCTTCCATCGCCGAGCGCCTGCCGCGCGCGCCGAAGCTGAGCATGCGCCTGACCGAGATCGACGGCGCGCCGTGGTGGATTCCGGACCCGCAGGTGGACATCGCTGCGCAGGTCGTGGAGTCCGGCCGAGTCCGCAGCCGCCGACGAGGCCGGGTTCCTGGCGACGGTATCGGCCATCTTCGCCCAGCATCTGGACCGCTCACGGCCGCTGTGGCGGATGGACGTGATACCCCGGATTCCCGGCGGCGGCAGCGCGCTGGTCTGGCGGATCCACCACGCCCTTGCGGACGGGCTGACGGCGATGCGCATGGCGGGCGCGGTGCTGTGGGACGAGGAGCCCGCGCAGGGCGCCGCCCCCCGCGTACTCCCCGGCCACGGGCGCGGCTCGGCAAGCACACTCCCCGTCCGCGCAGGATCGGCAAGCGAAAGCCGCGCGGCAGCGGCGGCGGGAGGCGCCGCGGCCGCTCAGCATCACCGGCTCGACGGGCTGCTGTCCGCGGTGCGGGAGGCACCGCAGCCGTGGCTGCGGTCGCCGTTCGACGGGCACATCGACGGCCGGCGCGCGGTTGCCTTCACCACGGCCGGGCTCGGCGATCTGCGCCAGGTCGCGGCGGCCACCGACGGCGCGACCGTCAACGACGCGGTGCTCGCCGTGGTGGCGGGCGGGCTGCGGCGCTGGCTCGAGGCCCATCACGGCCACCTCGGCGCGGTCCGGGTGAAGGTGCCGGTGAGCCTGCACACCCCGCCGCTCACCCCCGGCGACGCGGACTCCCAGCCCGGCAACCGCGACTCGTTCTTCTGCCTCGACCTGCCGCTGGGGTCGGCCGACCCGCTCACGCGCCTGACCGCCATCCGCCGCGCCACCAGGGTCCGCAAGCAGGGCCACGACGCACAGCACCTCGACGCGCTCATGCGCGGGCTCGCGCACACCCCGCGGCTGAGCAGGTTCGCCGACCGCATCCTCGCTCATCCCCGCTCGTTCGCGCTGAACGTGTCCAACGTGCCCGGTCCCCGCCGTCCGGTCCAGGTGCTCGGGGTGCCGGTGCGCGCGCTGTACACGCTGGCCGAGATCCGCGAACACCACGCGCTGCGCGTCTCCGTCGTGTCGCTCGCCGACAGCCTCAACTTCGGGCTTGTCGCGGACCCGACGCTGCTCGACGACGTGGACCAGCTGGCCGCCCACATGCACGCCGAAGCAGCCGCCCTGATCGCGTCAGGTCAGCGGGAGGATCGACGGGCCCTGCTGCCGACCGGGCGCAGCACGGCAACCACCTTGCCGCGGATGATCGCCTTGTCACCGGGTATCGGCGTGTACGCCGGGTTCTGCGGCATCAGCCAGACCCGGCGGTCCATCTTCCGGTAGGTCTTGACCGTGCCCTCGACCTCGATGCCGTCAATTAATGCGGCCACGATGTCGCCGTCCCGCGGCTTCTCGTAGAGCTCGCGCACCACGACCCAGTCGCCAGGGAAGATCCCGACGCCGATCATGGAATCGCCGACGATCTTGAGAATGAACAGGCCCTCCTCCGGCCCGACGATGTCTCTGGGCAGAGGGATCGGGTCCTCGGCGGGCTCCAGCGGGGGGATCGGCTGGCCGCCCGCGGCCTGGCCGGCGACCGGCACCCAGGAAACCCTCGCCGGGCCGCTCACCGCCGGCGCCGGCTCGGCCTGCCTGACCGGCTCGGCACCCTGCTCGCCGGGCCTCGGCACCCGTACCGTCCGCGGCGACCCGTCTTCGTAGGTCAGGAAACCCGCTGCCTTCAGCTGCCGAAGGTGATACAGGACGCTGGACGGACTCTTCAGGCCCGCCGCCACGGCGATCTCGCGGTTGCTCGGCGAGCAGCCGTGAACCGCCGCGTACTCCTCGATAACCCGCAGGATCATGTCCTGGCGCCGAGTCGGCCCGGGCTGTTCGCTGTCCGTCATCGAGCCTCCGCCTCGGTGATCATTACCAGCTTAGGGCTGAACCCCGCGGCCAGCTAGGCAGGTAGGGATTGCGGGGAGAGGTGGACCCCGCGGCGGGTGCGGGTGCGGAGCTAGGCGGGCGCGGAGGCCCCGCGGGTTGGTCGCTTCAGGTCGAGCCGCCAGCGGATGGTTCCGCAGGATCGCCGCCCAAGGCTCTGGCAAGACCGCCCAAGTCCGCTACCGTCACGGTGAGCGCCGAGTGACCGCTTCGGCGAAGTGGCGACGGCACCTTCTCAGCAAAGTGAATGCAGACACCCGCGTCGTGGTTAGTGCCGAAGGTCAGTCCGTCATCAGCACGTGACCCGCGCACACCGAACGCGGTCCACCAACGGTAGTTCCGGGTAATGTGCGCGCCGGTGATGTTTGTCAGCTGGGTAGCGAGTTTGAAGAAGCCGAAGGTCGCCAGGAACGAGCCATCGGTGAGCGTGACGCCGTCCTTCGTGCGTCTCAACCCGAAAGGCACCAGCACCGGCAGGTAGCGGTTGTCGATCGCGTACGCAAAATGCTGGTTCATCGTTCCCGGTCCTCTCATGAGGCAGGCGGAGCCGCGAAACGCCGAGTGGCTCGGCCCGCTCGGGCTCTGCGCTGACCGGGCGCGGCAGGACCGCGCCGACGTGCCTGAAGATCTCCGCAGACGAAGGCGGACGCCAGCATCGCCGCAGCCCAGGAGTCCCGCTTCCCGATAGAGCGAGAGCTGGCCAGGCTGACCACGACGTCGAGCGAGTCACTGGCCAGCGCTGATGCGGTCCAGCGCCGAACGTCCCGCACGTCATCAGAGCGCGCCGCGGCAACCGTGCCCAGACCCAGGACGAGGTCCCTGATGCCGATCGTCCGCATCAGCAGCACACTGGCGCCGGTCGGCTCCTCCCGGCCCGACAACCGCATCGGCACTGCCGGCGCCGCAATGAGCGCGACCCCGACCACAGCACGCAGCCATCCCATCGCCTCGTAGCTGGTGATCGACACCGTCGCAGCGTAGTTCACCTCTTGTGCGGGACGATCACGACTGGGCATGCCGAGTGCTGGACGACCTCACTGCTCACCGAGCCCATCACCAGCCGGGCAAAACTGCCGCCGCTTCGTGTGCCAACGACTACCAGGTCGGCATCTTGCGAAGCATCGACCAGTTCCTTGACCACGAAGCCGTCCACAGCGCGGACTTTCACCGAGGGTGGCCCGGCATCGCCTAGCCGGCTGGCTGCCTTCTGCGTCATCTCCTCGGCAGCCTGACGCAGTTTCTCCAGCAAGGGGGCGTCCGCCGGGCCGATCACCGGAATGCCGCCCCAGTAGCTCTTGGCGACCTCGTGCACGGCTATGACGGTGAGCGGGGAATGCACAGCCGCCGCCTGCCTCATCGCCCAGTCAAGTGCGTGTTCGGAGTTTGGTGAACCATCTACGCCCACAACGATTCCGGGCATTGCCTGCTCCTTCCGTTGGGACACCGCTCCGGCAGCGGCCGTGAGTTCCCGGCATTCATTATCGGGGCCGCAGGGCTGGTCGCGGCAGGCAGTTGGCCGTCGGGGCGCCGGCTCGCTTACGGTACCGACGACGCCTCCGCAGCCGCCACCGCCTGGCTGTAGCCGGCCGGCGGGGCGGACCATGCTGTAGCGCGTCGTGCTGCGGTCGTCCGGGCAGTATGCGAACATGTATTTTCGTGGGGTTTAAGCCAGCCTTGAGATAGGCGACACGCTTCACTAAGGCGCGCATGCATCTGTTCCAGTGCGAGGCAACCTTCGAGGCTGATCCAGCTGAGGTCTGGAAGGTCTGGATCGATGTGGCCCGCTGGCCTGAGTGGGACGCCAGCAAGGAGATCGCCCAGCTGGATGGCCCGTTCCAGCCCGGGGTCTCCGGCTGGGCCAAGCAGCGCGGCAACCTGGGCGGCTCCTTCACCATCACTGAAGTAGATGACGGACGGGGCTTCGTGACCGAATGCCCGATGCCGTTAGGCAAGGTGGTCTTCGGCCACTTCCTCGAGCCCGTCACCGGCGGACGTGTCCGGGTGGTCAAGAGCGTTGAGGTGCAGGGCGCATTCGGTTCCCTGCTCCGGCTGGTTGCCCCCATGATGCGCCGTCAAATTGACGAGTCACTGCTAGCCATGAGACGACGCTGTCCTCATCGCGCAGAGCAACCGCCGCCAGACGAGATTGGTGGTCGCCGCCGTACAGGCTGACCATCCGGAAGACCGGGCTGCGGGCCGAGTGCGGCACCCTGACCGGCAGGCTCTCGCCGCGCTATGTTCGTCTGGTACCCGGACGCTGCGGAGGACTCATGGAACAGACGGTGCAGACCCCTGATGGCCGGACCCTGGCGGTGCAGGAAGCCGGCGACCCCGGGGGCAAGGCGGTGCTGGTGCACATGGGCTCGCCAAACTCGCGGCACATCTACGGCCCGAACGCGGCGGACGCCGCCGCGAAGGGACTGCGGCTGATCTGCTATGACCGGCCCGGCTACGGCGGGTCGTCACCGCAGCCGGGGCGAACGCACGCCGACTGCGCAGCCGACGTCAGGGCGATCTGCGCCGCACTGGGGATCGACCGGGTGGCGATCTGGGGAATCTCCGGAGGTGGCGCGCACACGCTGGCCTCCGCTGCGCTGCTCCCCGACCTGGTCGTGGCGGCCGCGGCGCTCGCCGGGCTCGCCCCATACGGGGCTGACGGCCTTGACTGGTTCGACGGCATGGGCAAGGACAACGCCGACGACTTCAAGCTGCTGATCGACGACAAGGCCGCGTCCCGGGCCAAGCTGGAGCAGGACCGGGAGGAGATCCTCGCGGCGACTGCGGACGACCTGGCCAAGGCGTTCGAGTCGCTGCTGACCCCCGTCGACGCCGCGACGCTGACTGGCGAGCTAGCCGAGTACCTGGCGTTCAGCGGACACGAAGGGCTCGCGCCCGGCAGCGACGGCTGGTGGGAGGACGCGGAAGCGCAGGTCAGCCCCTGGGGGTTCGACATCGCCGACATCTCGGTACCGGTCATGGTCATGCACGGGCGGCAGGACAAGTTCGTCCCGGTCGGGCACGGCGAATGGCTCGCCGCTCGCGTCCCCGGCGTCGACGCCCGGATCCTGGACAACGACGGCCACCTGACCCTGCTCGAACACCGGATACCCGAGGTCCACGCCTGGCTGTCGGAATACCTCAACGCGTGACCGACGCAAGCGTGACCGCCGGAACGGACCTGAGCGGGACCCGGGCGCTCATCACCGGCGCGACCAGCGGGCTCGGCCTGGCGATGGCGAGCGCGCTGGCCAAGGCCGGGGCCACGGTGCTGCTCACCGGGCGCGACGCGGCCCGCGCGCAGGAGGCCGCAGCGCGCCTGCCGGGAGCTAGCGGCCTCGCCCTTGACGTCAGGGACGAGACGTCGGTGGCCGACGCCGTCGAGCGTGCGTGGTCCCGGCTCGGCGGCCTCGACCTGCTGGTGAACAACGCGGGCATCGGAATGCGCACCGTGAACCCCCGCTTCATGGTCGAGCCCCAGCCGTTCTGGCAGGTGCCCGCCGACGGGTTCCGCGCGGTGATCGACACGAACCTGACCGGCTATTTCCTCGTGGCGCGCGAGGTCGCGCCGAGGATGCTGGACGCCGGCGGCGGCCGCATCGTCAACATCTCGCTGAACCACGCGACCATGACCAGGCGGGGCTTTGTCCCGTACGGACCGTCGCGGGCCGGCGCCGAGGCGCTCTCCCGGATCATGGCCGCCGATCTGCGCGGCACCCCGGTCACGGTGAACATCTTGCTGCCGGGCGGCGTCACCGCGACCGGCATGCTCCCGGACGAGCACCGGCCGCCGGGCCTGCGGGCCATCGATCCCGCGGTCATGGGCCCGCCGATCGTCTGGCTGGCCTCCTCCGCCGCCGCAGGCGTGCACGACGAGCGCATCGTCGCCACCGAGTTCGACGACTGGCTGCGCCAGCGCTCGGCCGGCGGCCCGACAGCTTAGGCACGCTGCGGCGACAACCCATATCCGCCGGCTCCTTTCACGCGTGCACGACGGATCGCGGGCGGCCCGATCGGCCACCCGCGATCCGTTCTGGCCAGTTATCCGGCCTAAGCCGCGTAGCCTTCTTCGCCGCCGTCGCCGTCGCCGGCATCGGCGCCATCGCCGTGGTCGCAGCACCGGCCACCCGGGCAGCAGCGGTACTCCTGGGACTGCTCCAGAAGCTCGACCTTGCGCTGCAGCAGCCTGTTGTTCAGTTCCTTGGCGGCCAGCTCGAGCTCGATCTCCCGCTTGCGGGCGGGTTCGCACGAGTCGCACTCGTCCAGGCAGCACTTGACCATCACGCCGGGCGTGGGCAGGCGCACGGTCCGCTCCCAGGACAGCCGCTCGACCGTCTCGACGGAGCAGTTGCCCGCCGCGTCCAGCAGGCCCTCGGCCCGCAGGTCGGCGTCGACCTGGGCGAGCCCGGCCGCACGGACGGCGGCCGGAATCGGCTGCGGAGCCGGCCCGTTGCCACCGTTCGCAGGGCCAGCAGCCCCGGCAACCGGCGACAGCGGGTGGATGCCGGTCGGGCACGCCGGGTCGTCGACCCGCCGCTCGATCGCCACCAGCTTGAAGCGCAGCTTCTGGCACTTCTCGATCCGGTAGAACAGGTACGTCAGGGCGTGGCAGCGGTTCTTGTTGGAGAACTCCCGCGACGCCGATTCGTACTTGTCCTCCGACTGCTCCTGGGCGTGGGTGCGGCTGGCGACCTCGGCCACGGAGGTCGACGTCGCTGCGCGCACCGAGGTCTCGACCTTGCGGCTGGAACTCTCCGCGTGCTCGGACAGGCTGTTGAAGAACGCGCTGGCCGCGCTTGCGTCGTAGCTCGTGGCCGCAGCGTAGCCGCCGATGTCGAGGAAACCCAGGTCGAGGCCGGCGTAGTGCCCCCCGCTCGCGGCCGACGCACGGTAGGACGATTCCTGCTGCCCCTGCCGCAGCACGTCCAGGTTGCTCATCGAGTCCGTCATCCCGGACAGGAAGAACGACTGCTCCGAGGTGGTGAACTGCCGGGCCGCATACTCGGCGTCGGTGCTGAAGCTGAACCGGCTGTTCCGGTCGGTGGTCAGCAGGCGCACCTTCTCACCCGGCAGCAGCGTGGTCGAGTACAGCAGGTCGCCGAGGATCAGCGGCCCGCTGCAGCACTCCAGCCGGAAACACACCGTCACCTCGACGAGCAGTTGCTGCTCGCCGTCCTTGGTCTGGACGACCGGGCGGAACGGGATGCGGTACCGCACATCGAGCTCGTCGCAGCTCTGCCAGGGGTGCAGCGGCGGACAACAGCCCACCTTGCTGACCGGTGTCTGCTCAGTGATCATCTCTAGCTCCTTTCCCCGCGAAGCGGGAGCTACCGGCGGGCATCTGGCCCATCCCGGTAGTTAGTCGAGCGCCGGGCCGGGTGCCAGATACATCGCGGGCCGCGCCACGGCGGGCAATGTCCTTCTGCCGTCGCCGCTTAGGCAGGCTCGACCGCAACCGGCAACGTGTCCAGGCTGCGCAGGGTGTTGTTGAGGCGCGGGCGCGGCTCGCCGGCCAGCCGCCACGAGGCGACCCGCGAAGCCAGCGCCCGGAACACCGCCTCGCCCTCCATGCGCGCGATCACCTGGCCGACGCAGTTGTGCACGCCGATGCCGAACCCCATGTGACCGGCGGTCTTGCGGCGGATGTCGAACCGGTCCGGGTCCTCCCAGTGCCGCGGATCGCGGTTGGCCCCGGCAAAGAACACGAGCACCTTCGCGTCGGCGGGCAAGAGCGTCCCGGCCATGTCCACCGGCTCGCTGGTGGTCCGGAAGAAGCCCACCACCGGTGACTCGCGCCGGACCACCTCCTCGAACGCGTTGCGGGCCAGCGACGGGTCCTCGCGCAGCGCCTGCCACTGGTCCGGGTGCCGGGCGAAATCGAGCACGCCGAGCCCGATCGCGCTCACCGTGGTGTCCAGGCCGGCCGACAGGAACGAGCGGACCAGCAGCGCGGCCTCGTCCTGGGTTACCTCGCCCGCGTCGACCCCGGCGTAGATCAGCGCGCCGAGGCCGTCCGGCCGCAGCGAGGACCGGGAGCACTGCTCGGTGATCCAGCCGATCACGCCCTCGGCGCCCGCCATCGAGGACTCGAACAGGTGGTTGCGCGGGCCATGCCCGTTGAACACCATCGCACCGTAGGCCAGCAACTGGTCCCTGCCGTCGGTGGCGATCCCGAACGCCTCGGGGAACACCCGCGTCGGGAAGATCTCGGCCAGGTCAGGCACCGCGTCGAAGGAGCCGCGCGCAACCAGATCGTCGGCCAGCTCATCGGCGCGGCGGTCGAAGATTTCCTGCAGGTAGGCGAGGGAGCGCGGCGCGAGCGCGCGGGCCACTACCCGCCGGTTGTGCGTGTGCACCGGCGGGTCGACCTCAAGCAGGATGCTCGGCTTGCGCCACGGTTTCTCGGTCGCGAAGTTGCTGATCCCGACCCCGGCGGCCGACGAGAAGACCTGCGGGTTCCGCAGCACCGAGCTGACCTGCTCGTGTCTCGCCACCGCGAACACCCCGTACCGTTCCAGATAAACCACCGGGGCCGCGTTCCGAATCTCGGCCAAAGCCGGGAACGGGTCGGTGAGGAAGCCGTCCGAGAACGGATCGATCGCAGAGCTGACATAGGCCGAGGGCGTTCCGGTTGCCGGCGTCATGGCGGCGCCCCCCTTCGCAGGACTAACCCAGCCCAGCCATCATCATTGACGGTCCTTCCGGCCGGCAAGCCTGCGCATGGCCCGCTCGACCGCGGTGCCGAACGGGTTGTCCTGCACCACGTAGGTCCAGGTCGCCGTCGGGCGCTTGAGCCCGGCGGCGTCGAGGTCCACGCCCGCCTCGGTGATCGGGGCCGTGCGGAACGTCTCGGCGGCCTCGTCCTGCACCCGGTCGAGCAGGCTGGTGAACAGCTTGACCGCCTCGACCTGGAAGTCGCCCAGGGGATCACGGCCCCCGCCGAGGGCGCCGGTGCCGAGCGCGCGCAGATGGATGCCCTCGCGGATGTCGCCGAGCACGGCGAGGTGATCGGCCCAGCCGCGGTCGAGGTGATAGAGCACGATCGTGCGCGCCGCCCCGGCCAGCACGTCTTCGTCCACGGACGCGGACAGTTCCTCGAACCGCTCCGGGCAGCGGGTACCGAGAGCCACCAGGGCGGCGTCGCTGCGCATCAGCCGGTCCCGGTGCTCGAGCACGATCGCCCGCTGCTGCTCGATCAGCTCGTGATAGCGGTATGTGTTCCGGTGGATCTCCAGGTTGGCGCCGTCCGCGACCCGCTGCGCGTGCGCCACGGCCTCGGTCGCCCCGGCGTCGCGGACTCGCCCGTCCGCGGCGACGTCACGGGGCGGCCGGGTGTCCGGGGCGTGGCTCGTGATCAGGTCGTCCTCCATCGAGACGAAGAACACCGAGTCGCCGGGGTCGCCCTGGCGGCCGGACCGGCCGCGCAGCTGGTTGTCGAGCCGGCTGCTCGCGTGCCGGCCGGTGCCGATCACGTACAGGCCGCCAAGCTCGGCCACCCGGTCGTGCTCTGCCGAGCCGGCTGTCTCCGCCCCGCCTTCGCCACCCTTCGCCCCGCCTTCGCTAACCCCGCCCTCGCCCTCGCCATCCCTGGCCCCGCCCTCGCCACGCCTGGCCTCGCCTTCGCCACCCCCGCTGCCGCCGAGCCGGATGTCCGTGCCCCGCCCGGCCATCTGCGTGGACACGGTGATCGCACCGTAGGCCCCGGCCTCGGCGACGATCGCCGCCTCCTGCGCGTCGTTCTTCGCGTTGAGCACGACGTGTTCCAGCCCGGCCGCGGTGAGCCGGCGGGACAGCCGTTCCGACTCGGCGATGTCCAGGGTGCCGATCAGGACCGGCTGCCCGTTCGCGTGGGCGCCGGCGACCTCGGCGACGATCGCCCTGTCCTTCTGCCCCGCGGTCGCGTACAGCCGGTCCGCCTCGTCCACGCGAATGCACGGCCGGTTCGGCGGGATCACCGCGACCTCGAGCCCGTAGAACTGGCGGAGCTGGTCGCCCACGGTGACCGCCGTGCCGGTCATCCCGCAGACCCGCGGGTAGCGCCGGACCAGGGACTCGACCGTGATGCTGTCCAGGATCTCGCCGCTCTCGCTGGCCGCGATGCCCTCCTTGGCCTCGACCGCGGCCTGCAGGCCGTCCGGCCAGCGCTGCAGCTCGGCAACCCGGCCCCGGGACGCGCTGATCAGCCGCACCTCGTCGTCGCGGACGATGTAGTCGACGTCGCGGCGCAGCAGCGCGTGCGCGTGCAGCGCCACGTTGAGCCTGGTCAGCGCCTCGATCTGGTCGGCGGCGTACAGGTCGATGCCGCCCAGGGCCCGCTCGGCTGCGCGGGAGCCCTCGTCGGTCAGCGACGCGTTGCGGCCCTCGTCGTCGGTCTCGTAGTGCAGGCCCGGCCGCAGCCCGCGCACGATCTCGGCCATCTCGGGGTCGGCGTCCGTCCCGGCCGCGGCGCCGGCCAGCACCAGCGGCACGAGCGCCTCGTCGATCAGCACCGAGTCGGCCTCGTCGATCAGCAGCACGTCGGGCGGGGCCGCAACCAGGTCGGCCGGGTCGGTGACCAGCCGGTCGCGGAGCACGTCGAAGCCGATCTCGCTGATCGGCGCGTAGGTCACCTGCGCCTCGTACGCCTGCCGCCGTTCCTCCGGCGTCGACGCCTGTACGATGTGGCCGACGTTGACGCCGAGCAGGCCGTACAGCGGCCGCATCCATTCGGCGTCCCGCTGGGCCAGGTAGTCGTTGACGGACGCCACCTGCACCGACCGGCCGGTCAGCGCGTACCGGGCGGCCGCGAGCGCGCCGGCCAGCGTCTTGCCCTCGCCGGTGGCCATCTCCGCGATCTGGCCCTGCAGCATCGCCAGCGTGCCGATGAGCTGCACGTCGAAGGGGCGCTCCCCCAGTGCCCGCCGCGCAGCCTCGCGCCCGACCGCGCAGAACTCGCCGTCGTCACGGGCGTCTCGAGCCAGGGCCTGGAACGCGTCGTCGTCCGCCTCGGCAAGCTCCGCTTCGCGCGCCTCGATCGCCGGGAGCAGCCGCTGGTAGCGGGCCAGGTCGGCGCTGCCGGGCTGCTGCAGGAGGCGCCGGAAGCGGGCGCCGAACGAGCTCACGGCGCCCGGCGCGGGTCAGCCGCGCAGCACGGACTCGATGATCTGCTGTGCCTCCGCCTGGATCCGCGCAAGATGATCTGCTCCCTGGAACGACTCAGCGTAGAGCTTATAGACGTCCTCGGTGCCGGATGGCCGCGCGGCGAACCAGCCGGACTCGGTGACCACCTTGAGGCCGCCCAGCGGCTCGCCGTTGCCCGGCGCGGTCGTGAGGCGGGCCAGCACCTTCTGGCCCGCGAGCTCGGTGACGTCAACCTGCTCAGGGCTGAGCTTGGCCAGCGCGGCCTTCTGCTCGCGGGTCGCCGGGGCGTCGATGCGCTCGTAGACCGGCGCGCCGAGCAGGTCGGTGAGCTCGCGGTAACGCTCGCCGGGCGTCTGGCCGGTGATCGCGGTGATCTCGCTGGCCAGCAGCGCCAGGATGATCCCGTCCTTGTCGGTCGTCCACACCCGGCCGTCCCGGCGCAGGAACGAGGCCCCGGCGCTCTCCTCGCCGCCGAACGCGACGCTGCCGTCGAGCAGGCCGGGCACGAACCACTTGAACCCGACCGGCACCTCCATCAGGCGGCGCCCGGCCGCCTCGGTGACCCGGTCGATGATGGAGGAGCTGACCATGGTCTTGCCGACGGCGGCGTCCGCGGGCCAGTTCTCCCGGTGGCGGTACAGGTAGTCGATCGCCGCGGCCAGGTAGTGGTTGGGGTTGAGCAGGCCGGACTCGGGGGTCACAATCCCATGCCGGTCCGCGTCGGTGTCGTTGCCGGTGGCGATCGCGAAATCGGCACGCCGCTCGATCAGCGACGCCATCGCGAACGGCGACGAGCAGTCCATCCGGATCCGGCCGTCCCAGTCCAGGGTCATGAACCGGAACGTCGGGTCGACCACCGGGTTGACGACGGTCAGGTCCAGCCCGAACCGGCCGCCGATCTCACCCCAGTAGGCCACGCTGGCGCCGCCGAGCGGGTCGGCGCCGATCCGCAGGCCCGCCGACCGAACCGCGTCCATGTCCACCACCGACGGCAGCGCGGAGGTGTACTGAACCAGGAAGTCGTGGCTGCCCGTGGCGGCCCTGGCCCGGTCGTAGCGGATCCTGCGGACCTGCTTCAGCCCGTCGCGCAGCAGTTCGTTGGCCCGGTCCTGGATCACCGACGTGATCTGCGTGCCCGCCGGGCCGCCGTCGGGCGGGTTGTACTTGAACCCGCCGTCCTCCGGCGGGTTGTGCGACGGGGTGACCACGATCCCGTCCGCCAGGCCGCCGGTCCGGCCGTCGTTGTGCTCCAGGATCGCGAGCGAGATGGCGGGGGTCGGCGTGTAGCCGTCCCGGCTGTCGGCGAGCACGCTCACGTGGTTGGCGGCCAGCACCTCGAGCGCGGTGACGAACGCGGGCTCGGACAGCGCGTGCGTGTCCCGGCCGATGTACAGCGGCCCGGTGATCCCATTGCGGGCCCGGTAGTCGCAGATCGCCTGCGTGGTGGCGGCGATGTGGTCCTCGTTGAACGACAGCCGCAGCGCCGAGCCACGGTGACCGGACGTGCCGAACGTTACTTGTTGTGCTGGTTCGCCCGGATCGGGATGCTCTGCGAAAAAGGCGGTGATCAGTCTGGGGACGTCCACAAGGTCGGCCTGGGTCGCCGGCTGTCCTGCCCGCCCATCCCGCTCAACCACCTGGACCCCCAACGTTTTCTGCCGGGCCAACACGGCTATCTTCACATGCCCTGACAGCGCTGCGGTCAACCGCAGGCGCCCGGCGCTGCCGCGCCAGGCCAGCCGCGTTCGGGCTGATCAGCAGGGAGGTAGCGGTCAGCCAGAGCGCGGCGAAGATGAGGCTGCCAAGGATGTCCGTTGGGTGGTGCTCCCCCCGGTACATGCGGGAGAGCGCCACCAGGACCGGCATGGCCACGGCGGGGATCAGGAACAGCCACCGCCACCAGCCGCGGGCGTGGCCGATGACCAGGATCGCGATCGCTATGTACAGGCAGGCGGTGGCGGCCTCGTGCCCGGAGGGGTAGGCGGACGTGGGCAGGTGCTGGTCGAGGTGGGTGACGTCCGGCCGGGGGCGCTTGACCACGGCGGCCGCGGTGAGGAACGCGCCGAGCTCGCCGAACATGAGGACAGCGATGAAGACGACCGGCCGCCAGTGCCGGGTGACCGCGAGAAAGACCACGCACGTGGCGATCCCCACGATGAGGATGGCCTCGGTCGCGCCGAGCGTGGTGAACACCTCACTCCAGCGGGTCAGGCTGGGCGTGCGATGGGCGGCGAACCAGCGCGGGACCGTATGGTCGCCCAGCACGTTGCCGTTGCCGAACCTGATGACCAGCTCGCCGAAGCCAATCACGATCCCCAGGATCAGCACCCAGGAGATCACGACGCCGGCGGCGGCGCGGCCGCGATGCCGGGTGGCCGCGGCGGGTTCCGGCCTGGCCGGCCTGAGATCGGCACGGGCCTCGGGCTCCAGGCCCTCGGGCAGCGGGTCCGTGACCGGCTCGCCCGCCGCCTGCCTGCTCAGCTCGAAGGCGAACGCGGTTATCCCGAGCCAGGTGATCCCGAGGGCCCACGCGCCCAGGACGTCAGACAGGTAGTGCACGCCGAGCAGCACCCGGCTGATCCCGATCAGCGCGACCAGCGCGGTGATCAGCGCGATGAAGGCGCGCCGCCATCTGCCGGGTCGGACGGCAGGCAGGAACACCAGGAGAATGGCGCCGTAGCAGACGATCGAGCCGAGCGAGTGCCCGCTCGGGAAGCTGTTTCCGGTGCCGTGGGCGACGGGGTGCGCCACCACCGGGCGCAACCGGCCGACCAGCGACTTGAGCACCGGGTCCATGATCAGCGCGCCCGCGCCGGCCACCAGCAGGTAGCCCGCCAGCCACCAGCGCCTGCGCAGGGCAAGCAGGACCGCGGCGGCACCGGTCACCGTCCACAGCACGCCATCGCTGCCCAGCCAGGTGATCGCCTTGACCACCGATACAAGCGTCTTGTCGCCGGAGATCGCGCTGTTGAGGTCGGCCGCGGCGCCGTGGTCGACGGACTCTAACGGAACCCACTGCAGCCGCACGAGCACTAGCAGGATCGTGAAGAGCAGCGCCGCACCCGTCACCGTGATCAGTGGCGTTAGGCTGCGGCCGCCGCGGTCGTGGGTCTGGCTCGCCATGGACCCCAACTGCCCGCCGCGCGGTCGTTCACACGCGATCAGACGGGACACAGACCGTGATCGAGCGGGGTCTGACCTTGATCCGCATCTTCCCGACCTTGCCGCGGGCGCCGCCGTCGAGCTCGTACGGCAGCTTGCTGGCGAACCCGATGCGGAACTCCCTGCCGCGGGTGACTTTGACAAACGGCGACTGCTCGGCCCGGCCGAGCGCGAGCTTGCCCAGTGTCCTTGCCCACTCGGCCGGGTTCTTCGCGGTCACCACGCCGAGTTCCAGCAGGCCGTCGTCCGGTTGCGCGCCGTCGAAAGCCTCGATCCCGCCGAGGACCTTGCCGACGTTTCCGGCCAGCACGCAGGAGACCCGGCCCTCGAAGAAGCGCTCCCCGTCCACGTCGACCGTTGCCTTCACCCGGCGCGCGGCCAGGTTCCTGGCGCCGGTGTAGAGGTAGGCCACGCGGCCAAGCCGGTCCTTCATGGCCCGGTCGGCGTCGGCGATCATGCGGGCGTCGAATCCGGCACCGGCCATGACCGCGAAGTGCTCGCCGTTCACCGTTCCGGTATCCAGCGGGCGGCGGCGCCCGTGCAGCCCGGCCCGCACGGCGGCTGCGACATCGCCTGCCGGGATACCCAAATTGGTCGCCAGCAGGTTCGCGGTGCCCGCGGGCAGGATCGCCATCACCGCGCCGGTCCCGGCCAGCGCGTCGATACAGCGCTGAACCGTGCCGTCGCCGCCCCAGACGAATATCAGATCGGCGCCATGTTTAACGGCGCGGCGCGCGCAGTCCGGAGCGTGCTTGCTCTTGCGCACCTCGTACCAGTGCGGATCGGTCACGCCCTCGTCCGCGAGGACCTTCCTGAGCTCGGGCAGCCCGCCGCCAAAGCTCTTGCGCGCGTGCGCCACGACGGCGACGTTGGCCATCTGCGTATCAGACCTTCCGCCAGCGGGCCTCACACAGCCCGTAAACGCCGAAGATCAGCAGGCCGAGCGCGGCCAGCAGCAGCAGGACCTCGCCGAACGGCTGGTTGCGCAGCGTCAGCAGCGCCTTGTCGATGCCGCCCGACTTTGACGGCCGGTGCGTGACCGCGGCGTCGATCACCAGGATGCCGGCCAGCGCGAACACCAGTCCCCTGGCGATGGTGCCGACCACGCCGAGCAGCTCGACGACCTTGCGCGTCCGCCGGCTCATCTCACCGGTGCGCAGGTACTTCATGAACTTGCGGCGGATGCCCTCGACCACGAGCACCGCGCCGATGATCACGACGATCAGGCCGGCGATGCCAACCAGCCACTGGCCGCCGGGGTGCTGCATGACCTTCGCCGTGATGTCCTGCTGCTCGCGTGACTGGCTCCGTTGCCTGCCCGCGATCACGCTGAACGTCAGGTAGGCGAAGAACGCGTAGACCACTGCGCGGCCCAGCGACTTCAGCCGCGGGCCCGCGCCGTTCGCGTCACCGGTGACCCCGAACGCTGCCTCGCTCAGCCGCCACAGAGCGTAGGCGGCGAAGCCGATGGCGAGCAGCCACAGCGAGACCACGCCGTATGGCTTGCCCGCGAGCAGCTGCAGCGCGCCTTCCTGGTCGGCCTCGTGCGAACTGCGGCCGAGCGCGACCAGGACCGCGACCCAGCCGATCAGGATGTAGATGACGCCCCGGGCGGTGAGCCCGGCGCGGGCCAGCAGCCGCGCCGCGGGGCTGTCAGACGCCTGCCTGGCTCTGGTCCGCGCGTGCGCTACGGCTGCCTGTCGCATGCCGCTTGTCTCTACCTCGCCTTTCCCGGCGGAAACGTGGATGGCCTTTCCCATCGGGAACGCGGGCGGCGTTTCCGCGGAAACGTGGGCGGCCTTTCCCATCCGAACGTGGACGACTGGCGGTAGTCCTCGGGGCTTACCGTCCCGGCCCAGGAGTCGAACGCTTGCGACACGGCTACCAGGAGCCCCAGGCAAGGGCCGGTGCGGGCAGCACCGGGGGCGTCAGGAACGCGGGCGCGCCGTCAAGGTCCAGCGCGTCGAGCGGCGTGCTGGCCGCGGCGTCGCGCGCGGTGAGCGCGGGCAGGTTCCACTTCTCCTCGACGAGCCGGAGCACCGACGTGTGGTCGAGCACGGTTGAGCAGACGTAATCAGGCCGCGCGTACGGCGACACGATCACGGCGGGGACCCGGAACCCGTATCTGTCATACCGGTGCGGGCCGCTGGTCAGGTTCTTCTTGCTGCGGACCATGCGGGGGAAGACCGGCCGCAGGAACGCCTCCAGGGGCGTCGCGGTGCCGATCGCGCTGCGCCCCTCGACGTCATCGGGCGGGACCGCCGGGGGCGGCGGCACGTGGTCGTAGTACCCGCCGTGCTCGTCGTAGACCCAGATCAGCAGGGTGTGCGGCCAGCCGCGGCCGTGCAGGACCGCGTTGATCACCTCGGCGGCAAAGCTCTCACCCTTGCGGATGTCCTGCGGATTCTCCTCGGAGTAGGCGTCGAAGTCCGGGTCCACGATGGAGAAATCCGGCAGCGTGCCATCGGCGGCGTCCGCGAAGAACTGGTCGGTGCCGTGCACGTGCTGCATGTAGCGGCCGATGCCAAGCGGGAACACGTCGGCGGTGAATTTCAGGTCCTTCTCGACGCCCTGGCGCACGGTGGGAATGGATCGGCCCAGGGACTGCAGGCGGCGCCGGGCCATCTTCTTCTTGTGCCGGGCGTAATGCGCCCAGTGGGACCTGGGCTGGTCGTCGGCGAGCGGGTGGTAGTTGGCCCAGGAAATCCCGTGCGTGGTCAGCATGTCGAAGATAGTCCCGGCGGGCGGGTAGTCGAGCAGGTCATACGACGAGTCGTCGATCAGGCCGTGCGCCGTTCCCGCGATCAGGAAGCGGCGGTTGGGGAACGTGGGACCAAGGCACGAGCTGAACCACCGGTCCGCCACCGGGAACGTACGGGCCAGCCCGTAGTAGAACGGCAGATCTGGCTCCGCCCAGTAGCCCATGGCAACGTCCGCCGCCGCTGCCGAGGTGTCGGCGGTCTCCGCGGTACCGGCCTTTGCCTCCGCCTGCACTTGCTGTGTGCTGGTCACGAAGCCGTCGCACTTCCCCTCGCCCCACTGGACGTGAGTCGCGTGCCAGCTCTGCGATGGCACGCCCCGGCGCTGGCTCGTCGCAGGCTGGTGAAACGCGCGCACGGTTTCGCCGCCGGTCCCGTCGTTGTACACGTCGGGCTCGCCGTCCGGGGCGAGCGGGAAGCCCTCGCCCCGGCCCGGCAGCATGCCGAGGTAGTTGTCGTAGGAGTGGTTCTCCATCATCAGCACGACGATGTGCCGGATCTGCGGCAGCAGGTCGGTGCCTGCAGGCATGCCGGGCCGGGGCAGTGGCCCCGGTCGCGCCGCCGCACGTCGACGGGCCAGACGCTTCACTTCAAAGTGCTCGAGTAGTTCCCACACGCCATTCCGCCTTCGGGGGGTGGTGCGCCTTCGGGAGTTCAGGTGCGCGTTACGGACTTCCCGGGATTACGGCGGGTATTCGCGCCAACCCCGGCGACAGCGGTGGCCGGTTAGCCGGAGCCCTCCGCGCGGGCCGGGACGTCGATGCCCTCGCTGGCCGCGAAGGCGGAGAAGTCGTCGGCCATCCGGCTGATGAGCGTGGCGAGCTGCTGCAGCTCCTGCGGCGACCAGCTGGCCAGGGCCTTCAGCATCTGCTGGCGCCCCGCCTGGCTGATCCGGCCGATCGCGTCCCGGCCCGCGGGCGTGAGCCCGACGGTGTGCGCGCGCCGGTCGCCCGGATCGGGCACGCTCTCGGCGTAGCCCGCCCGCTCCAGCAGATGCACCTGCCTGGCGATGTGCGGTGGCTCCACCTCCAGGCGCGCCGCGATCTCGCCGGGACGCAGCGACGGTGACTCGGCGAGGAGCCGGAGGATCGGCACGGCTGCCCGGCTCACCGGCACGCCCGCCTCGACCGCGGTCCGGTCGTGCTGGCGGTGCCGAGTGATGAGGTAAGCGATCTGGGAAAGGGCCCGCTCGAGCTCGATTACAGCGGCCGTCGGTGCCTGGCCCGCCACCGGGACCGCGCCCACCGCCGAAGGCTCGCGCTCCGCCATGCCCGCCAGGCTAGCACCTATTGACTTACTTAACTTAAGTAAGTAGCGTCGGAGGGGTCCGCTGAAGATGTCGGCTCGGCCGACTGCCGTCGCAGCGGTACGTCGGCACGCCGCGCCGGATGCTGCCGTATCGGGTCACCCGGCCTGCCTGGGAAATCGAGGTGCGGCAGGCCTGGCAGGGCTGACAGGGTGACAGGCGTGCCTGAGCCAACTGCCGCTGATCTTCGCGCGCTGCCCCGTCAGCTCGCCCGCACGCACCACTTCAGCACGGGCGCGCCGAACGCGTTCACCCTGAGCCGCAATGGCAGGACCGTCTTCTTCCTGCGCAGCAAGGCTGGCGATGACCCGGTGACCTGCCTGTGGGCACAGGACTGCGAGACCGGCGAGGAGCGACTGCTGGCCGATCCGCGGGTTCTGCTGGCCGGGGCAACCGAGCAGGTGTCGGCCGAGGAGCAGACCCGCAGGGAACGGACCCGCCAGCTCGGCGCAGGCATCGTGAGCTACGCGGCTGACGACGCAGGAGAACTGCTCGCGTTTGCGCTGTCCGGCCAGCTCTGGGCGGTCAGTGCGGGCGATGGCGGTGTGCGAATGCTCGGCGCGGCTGAGCCGGTCATGGACCCGCGGCCAGACCCCACGGGAACACGCATCGGCTACGTCAGTGGCGGCTCACTCAGGGTGGTCGAGGCTGACGGCACCGGTGACCGCGCGGTGGCCACGCCCGAGCATCAGGACGTCAGCTACGGGCTGGCCGAGCACGTGGCGTCCGAGTCGATGCAGAGATACCGCGGCTACTGGTGGGCGCCGGACGGCAGCGCGCTGCTCATCGCCAGGGCGGACAACTCGCAGGTGCAGCGCTGGTACATCAGCGATCCGGCCGATCCGGCCAAGCCGCCGCGGGCCATGGCGTATCCGTCGGTCGGCACCGCGAACGCCGTCGTCAGCCTGTGGATTGCCGGCCTGGCCGCAGCGACCGAGCACCCCGCGCTGATGGCGGTGGACTGGGACAACCGCGCCATGGAGTACCTCACCGAGGCAGGCTGGGACGAGACAGGGCCGTACGCCGCCGTCGAGCGCAGGGACCAGCAGTTGCTGCAGATCCTCGGCATCGACGCGGCCACCGGGCAGACCAGTGTGCTGGCCGAGCAGCGCGATGAAGCCTGGATCACGCTGGTGCGGGGCCTGCCGGCCAGGACCGCGTCGGGCTTGCTGGTGTCGAGCACGGACAGCGCCGATACCCGGCGGCTGACGGTTGGCGGGCACCAGGCCACCCCGCCCGGCCTGCAGCTCGACGCGGTCGCGAGCGTGCACGGCGAGCGGGTGCTGTTCACCGCGTCGGACGAGCCGACCGAACTGCACCTGTGGAGTTACGACACCGACAATGGCCTGGTCAAGCTGTCCGAGGAGGTCGGCGTCCATGTCGGCGTGCAGCGGGCGGACACCACGGTCCTGGTGTCCGGCGCGCCTGACCGGCCAGGCCAGACCGTCACCGTCCGCATGGCCGGGCTGGCCGATGGCCGGCCGCGCCAGCAGATCGCCTCGCGCGCGGAGCGTCCGGTCCTGGACGTGCGGATGGAGCTGATGTCGCTAGGCCCGAGCGAGCTGCGCGCGGCGCTGTTCCTGCCGTCCTGGTACTCCGCTGGTGACGGGCCGCTGCCCGTGCTGCTCGATCCCTACGCGGGGCCAGCCGCAGCGAAGGTGCTCGCTGAGCAGTACTGGTTCGACTACGTCTCGCAGTGGTTCGCCGAGCAGGGCTTCGCGGTGCTGGTGATCGACGGTCGCGGCACGCCCGGCCGGGGGCCCGCCTGGGAGCGCGCAATCTACCTGGACATCGCCGCGCCGGTGCTGGCCGACCAGGTTACCGGCCTGCAAGCGGCCGCCAGCAGGTCAGGCGCGCTCGACCTCGGCAAGGTGGCCATCCGCGGATGGTCGTTCAGCGGCTTTCTCGCCGCGCTCGCCGTGCTCAGGCGGCCTGATGTCTTCCACGCCGGGATCGCCGGAGCGCCGGTCACCGATCAGCGGCTCTACGACACGCACTGGCGGGAGCGCCATCTTGGTCATCCAGATCAGCATCCGGACGCCTACGACCGCTGCTCGCCGCTGCTCGAGGCGGCATCCCTGCGGCGCCCGCTGCTGCTGGTGCACGGGCTCGGCGACGACAACGTGTTCGCTGCGCACACGCTGCGGCTGTCAGCCGCGCTGCTCGCGGCGGGCCGCCCGCACGAGGTGCTGCCGCTGCCAGGCGCCACGCACCTGGTTTCGGAGCAGGCGGTCACCGAGAACCTGCTATTGCACCAGCTTGACTTCCTGCAGCGGGCACTGGGGCTGCCGAGGACACTCGGCCTGGGGCCGGACCAGCGCCCGACTGAATGACTCGCGGCCAATCCGGTCCAGCCACTCGTGACCTCGTGGAGCGTGTCACCGATCAGCATTCGCCGGTTCGTCCACTTGTGCATGACCTTCCAGCTCTTGCCGTTCCAGCGCAGCGCGAACGAGGTCCCCTTGCTCGTGTCGTCGCCGAATGCCCAGACATTTCGCGACGAGGTCGCCCGCAGCACCCGGATCGTCCCAGCCAGCCCGGAAGGAAGCTTGGCCTGCCGCCAGACGTGGCCGTTTCAGCGCACCGCGACCGGCGTCGCAGCCGAACCGGTTCCCATGCTGCCACCGGCCCATGCGCTACCGGCCCCGGTGGTTTCCACGGCGTCGAGTGACTCCGCCGCGGAACCACTGCTCGCCCACACGATCCGCCACTCGGGCGCGGACGCGGCCGCGGCGGGCCTGGCCGCTGGGCCTAACAGCGCAGCTCCGCCGAGCACTGCTCCGGCCAGCATCGCGCAGCCAAGGGTCGTTGAACGCATGCCCCCACCTCCCCGTGAGTCGGCCTGTGGAAGGCAGGCCGACTGGCCCATATATTATGACTTATTGGACCACTGGGGCCAGGCAGGCTATGCTCCGACGCCGACAGCAGGCAGCTAATGGATCGGCGGCAGGGTCTGGCCAGCGCCGAGCACGGTGCGGAACGGGTCGCCTCGCTCGGCCAGCCGGTCGAACACCGTGCGGATCGTGAAGCCGTCCGGCCGCAGCGAGGGGTCGTCGAGCTCGGCCCACTCGATCGGGACCGACACGGGTGCCCCCGGCGCCGGGCGCGGGCTGTACGGTGCGACCAGCGTCTTGTTCTTGACGTTCTGGGTGTAGTCCAGCCGGGCGCGGCCCTGCCGCTTGCCCACGTCCCACTGCCAGCTGACCATGTCGGGCACGACCGCGCCGATGGCCTTGGACAGCTGCTCCACCCACTTGCGGGTGTCCTCGTAGGTCGGGCCGCGCGCGATCGGCACCCAGATCTGGATGCCGGTGTGGCCGGTCACCTTGGGTTGCGCCCGCACGCCCAGGTGCTCGAGCGCCGTGCGGTGCAGCCGGGCCAGCACCAGGACGTCCTCCCAGGACGTGTCCGCGCCGGCGTCGATGTCGATGAGCGCGTACGTGGGCAGCCGCGGCTCGTCGATGCGCGCGGTCCACGCGTGCCACTCGAGCGCGCCGAAGTTGGCCGCCCACACCAGCGCGGCGGGCTCGTCCACGACCAGGTAGGTGGTGGCGTCGCCGCGGTCGGCGTTGGGGTTGTCCCAGCGCGGCACCCAGTCTGGCGCGTGCTCGGGCAGCTGCTTGTGCCAGAATCCCCTGGTCTGCGCCCCGCCGGGGAACCGGTGCATGTTCAGCGCCCGGCCCTCCAGGTACGGCAGGATCACCGGCGCGATCCTGGCCGCGTAGCGGATGAACTCCCGCTTGGCCACCGGCGGCTCGCCGTCGCGGCCCGGGAAAATCTCCTTGTCCAGGTTCGTCACTTTGAGCCGCTGGCCGAACACCTCCCAGGTTCCCTCGTGGCCCAGCGCGTCGAGGGCGTCCAGCTCGTCCTGGCTCGGGCCGCCGGCCAGCACGTCGGCCGGCGGGGTGTCCGCCGCGTCGCCGATCGGCACCGACGCCTGCGCGGGCGGCAGGTCGGCGCGCCACATCCGGTGCGGGTCGGCTTTGACCTCGTCGTTGGTGCGCCCGCTCAGCACGGAGCGGGGGTGGTCCTCGGGATTCCAGCCGGGAACGGCGTAATCGTCATGCTTGTGCAGCAGCAGCCACTGGTTCTCGTCGTCGCGGCTGTGGCCGGTCTGCACCAGGATGAACCGGCCGCGCAGCTTCTGCCCGAAGACGTCGGCGTGCAGCTCGCCGGCCGCAACAGCGGCGGCCGGGTCGTCGGTCTCGTGCGGCTCCCAGGTCCCGATGTCCCAGACGATCACGTCGCCGCCACCGTACTGCCCGCGCGGGATGATGCCCTCGAACTCCAGGTACTCGATCGGGTGATCCTCGACGTGCACCGCGATCCGCCTGATGCTGGGATCGAGCGTCGGGCCCCTGGGCACCGCCCAGCTCGCCAGTACGCCGTCGATCTCGAACCGCAGGTCGTAGTGCAGCCGGGTTGCGCGATGCCGCTGCACCACGAACCGTCGGGCGCCCGTCTCACTCGGCGCCGGTGGAGCGCCTTTCGGCTCGGGGGTCTGGCCGAAGTCCCGTTTGCGCTGGTACGGGGCCAGCCGGGGTTCTGCCTTGCTCGGTTGCTTGCGGGTACCGGGCATGGCTCACAGCCCGAGCAGCGCGACGGCGTTGTCGTGGCAGACCGCGCGCAGCCAGGGCTCGCCGAGGTCGAGCCGGTCCAGGGCCTGCAGCTGGTGCACGTACGAGTACGGGATGTTCGGGAAGTCGGTGCCCAGCAGGATCCGGCCGCCCGCGTCCGCCAGCCGCGGCCGGAGCCCGACCGGGAACGGAGCTATACGTTCCAGGAAGTCGGTAAAGGCCATCGTGGTATCCAGGTAAACCCCCGCGTATTGCTCGGTGAGGCCGAGGAAATCTCCGTACTCGGGCGCGCCGAGGTGGGCGATGATCGCGATCAGCCGCGGGTGGCGGGCGAGCACCTCCGACATGGGGCCCGGGCCGGTGAACCGCCCCGGCATCGGGCCGGAACCGCAGTGCACCACGACCGGCACCCGGGCCTCGGCCAGCAGGCCCCAGACCGGGCCGAGCAGCTCGTCACGCGGGTCATACGCGCCGACCTGCAGATGCGCCTTGAACAGCCGCGCGCCCGCGGTGATCGCCTCGGCCACGTAGGCGTCGGCGCCGGGCTCGGGGTAGAAGGTGGCGCTGTGCAGCGCGTCCGGGGTCCGGGCCGCGAACTCGGTCTCCCAGCCGTTCAGCCAGGCCGCCATCCCGGGCTTGTGCGGGTACGCCAGCGCGCTGAACCGGCGCACCCCGAATGCCCGCAGCAGCGCGACCCGCTCCTCCTCCGGCTGCCGGTACACGATCGGCCACGGATGATCGCTGTGCGCGCTGCCCTGGTCGAAGTAAGCCCAGACCTTCGCCAGCACGTTGGCCGGCATGAAGTGCGTGTGGATATCGATCAGCCCAGGCAGCCCAAGCTTCTTCCAGAACGCGACGACAGCCGCTGACTCGCGCTCCGTCGCGGACTGCGGCGCCGCACTGCCCGAGTTCTGGCCGCTCACCCATTCAGTCTGCCAGCATCGATGACGAGGCTGTCAGCTCACCAGGGCTTCGAAGAGGTGCTCGAGCTCGGCGGCCGGGTCCGCGGTGAGCCCGCTGTGCACCGGGCCGGGCTGGACCATGGTGCTCCTGGTCGCCGTCAGCCAGCGGAACCGGGCACCCGGTGAGTCGCCGGGGGCGGCGCGCCGGCATTCGGTGGCCAGGGCGCTCAGGGCGGCGGTCACGGCGGCCAGGTCAACCGCCGGGTCCAGCGCCCGCAGGCGGGTCTCGTCCAGGAGGATCCGGCAGTCCAAGTATTTGTGACGCTGCGAGTAGAGGATGACTCCGGCGTTCATGGCCTCACCGCGCTCGACCCTGGGCACCACCCGGATCAGCGCGTACTCGAACGGCTCGAGGCCCGTCACTGGATCACCTCCAGCACCCGTGCCGAGCGTTCCATCAGGTGCGACACGTAGGCCTCTGGCCGGCCATCGCCGAACCAGTCCGGCGGTACCAGGCCGACGACGTCTTCCAGCAGCGCCTCGGTGATCTGCGGAGCCAGTACCTCTTGCGCGGCCGCCACCCTGGTCGCGGCCGACCGCAGCACGTGATCACGGGCGTCGAAGGGCGCCATCACGCGGGCGGTGGGCCAGTTGTGGTGGAAGTAGAGCGCCGCGCCGTGATCGATGAGCCAGACATCCCGGTGCCAGATCAGCAGGTTCGGATTCCGCCAGGTGCGGTCGACGTTCTGGATCAGCGCGTCGAACCACAGCACCTGGCTGGCGAAGTCGGGTTCCACGTCCCAGCCAGCGGGGTCGAAGCCGACCGATCCCGGCAGGAAGTCCAGCCCGAGGTTCATCCCGCTGCTGGCCCTCAGCAGATCCTGGATCTCCGGATCGGGCTCGCTGCTGGCGATGCGCGGATCCAGGTCGCCCAGCACGATATCCGGAGTACGCAGGCCGAGCCGGCGCCCGAGTTCGCCGCCAATGATCTCCGCGACCAGTGCCTTCGGTCCCTGGCCTGCGCCGCGGAATTTCATCACGTAGGTCCCGAGGTTGTCGGCCTCGATGAGCGCCGGCAGCGATCCCCCCTCACGCAGCGGGGTCACGTAGCGGATGACGCTCACCTTTTCCAGCACGCCGGTCAGGTTATCGGCCGCCCTGCGGCCGACGGGGGATCCAGCGCAGGACGGCGGCGGCTGGCCACCGGGACGCGCCTGCGGCGGGCTCAGCCGCGCCGGCCCGGCGAAGGCAGCAGGTAGAGGTTGGCCGCGTAGCAGAGCAGTCCGACGCCGGCCGTGACCGACATCGCCATGGACTCCGCGGCCTGGCCACTGCTAGTGAAGCTGCTCCCGGCCATCGACGCGACGGCCAGCGCGATCAGGCCGGCCGCCGAGACGACGATGACGCTCGGACGGCGGGCGATGACGGACAGCACCAGCACCGCGAGCGCGCTCAGCCCGAGCAGCAGGCCGATCACCGCGTGAGCGCTGAGGATCACCGGCCCGTTGGAAATCGCGCTGCCCACGCTGTGGCCGTGGTCGACCGCGGGAACGGTGATGTACAGGTTGACGTACATCCCGATCCCGTACTCCGCCAGCAGCAGCACGAAGACCACAAGGCTGGCGCGCCGCACCCGGGCCAGGCTGGCCGGCACCGGCGCGCTCATGCTCACGGCCCGGCCGGAGCGTGCGTCCAGGCTCATCGGCCCGCCTCCCCGGTCAGCTGCGGCCGGCGCGGAATCCAGCGCGGGACCGCCCGCCGGTAATCCAGGTAGCTGCCGTCGAAGCGGCGGCGCAAGGCGCGTTCCTCGTACCCGGTCACGAACAGGTGGCAGCAGACCGCCATCGCGGCCGCATACGCGAGCAGCCACGGGGACGCGAACAGCCACGCCTCCCCCAGCACGACCAGCAGCGCGCCGATGTAGATCGGGTTGCGCACCCAGCGGTAGGGGCCGGTCGCCACCACTCGCTGCGGCGCGTCCCACGGGCCGGGCGTGCCCTGCCCCACGGCCGCGAAGTTCCAGACGCACCACCCGTACAGCGCCGCCCCGGCCGCGATCACCACCGCCGCCGACCAGGTAGCTGGCGTGACCGTGCCACCGTGGTCCGTGACGATCCGCCACGGCGCCCAGACGCCGCCCAGTCCCGGCACCACGATCGTGAACACGACGTTGCGGACGATCAGGCTCAGCGTGCGGGCCATCGTCGCTCATCTCCTTCCACTTCGTTGCTCCGTTCCTAAGACCCCCGGCGCCGCGAAAACGTGACAGCCCGCCCGCGAAATTCGCGCCACAAGACACCCCTCCCCCGCGAGGCCCACCCACGTCCCCGGCGAAGCCCACCCCCTCCGCAACGAATTGAAACGTGTTCTAGTTTTCCGTAGGCTTACGCCACCCGACAGGCAGGGACGGACCCATGATCTTGGATCGCTTCCGCGTGACCGGTCGCGCGGCGGTGGTGACCGGCGCCGGCCGGGGCATCGGCGCGGCCACCGCGATAGCGCTGGCTCAGGCCGGCGCCGACGTGCTGATCTCCGCGCGCACCGAGGACCAGCTGGCCAAGGTGGCGCGAGAGATCGAGGCCGCCGGGCGGCGGGCCGTCGTCGTCCCCGCCGACCTGAGTGACCTCGACGCCGCCGCCGGCCTGGCCGACGCGGCGGTTGACGCGTTCGGGCGGCTGGACATCGTGGTCAACAACGTGGGCGGGGCGATGCCGCGGCCGTTCCTGGCGACCAAGGCGCGGCACCTGTCCAGAGCGTTCGCGTTCAACGTGGAGACAGCGCACGCCCTGACCGAGGCGGCCGTCCCGCATCTGCTCGCCTCCCCCGACCGGGCCGGCGCGGTGGTCAACATCTCGTCGGTGATCGGGCGGGTCTCGGGTCGCGGCTACCTTGCGTACGGCACCGCCAAGGCCGCCTTGGCGCAGTACACCCGGCTCGCCGCGGCCGACCTGGCACCCAGGATCCGGGTCAACGCGATCGCGGTCGGGTCGGTCGCCACCTCCGCGCTCGACATCGTGCTCACCAACGACGAGCTGCGCACCCAGATGGAGCGGTCGACCACACTCGGCCGGATCGGCGACCCGGAGGACATCGCCGCCGCCGTGCTGTTCCTGGTCTCATCCGCCGGGAGCTACATCACCGGAAAGATCATCGAGGTCGACGGCGGCCTGGACCGCCCGAACCTCGACCTCGGCATCCCCGACCTGTGACCAGCCCGCGACCGTAACGTTCCGGCCACTGCGCCTGATGGTAAGTCGCGCCCAAGATTTTTAATCCGTTCTGGCGGCTCGGGCGTCTTCATATCAGGTGATGGGCGATGGAGCCCGCTAAGGGGGTCAACTGATGAAACTTACCCGTGCGCGTGCCCTGGTGGGGGCGGGGCTGATCGCGGCTGCAGGGGCTGCGAGCGCGATCGTGGTCACGGCCGTCCCGGCGGCCGCCGCGTCCAGCCCGGTGGTGCTCGTCAACTGCGCCGGCCACGGCAAGGTCCGCCCGGCCGTCTATGACATCGGCTGCATGCCGTCGAGCGAGTACGTGTCCGGGCTGAAGTGGACGAGCTGGCGCTCGGTGGCGTTCGGCAGCGGCACCCTCAAGGTCAACAACTGCACGCCGACCTGCGCGGGGGGCAAGTACATCAGCTATCCAATCCTCACCGTGCTGTGGCGCGCGGAGGCGTGGCCGAAGCACTCGGGCGGCCGCTACTTCACGAGACTGACCTGGATCTTCAGCGGCAAGCGCCCCGCGCATGCCCGGGTGAGCCAGACGTTCAAGCTGCCGGCCACCTAGCCGGGCCCTCAGCTACCCAGGTAGCGCAGCACCGCGAGGACGCGGCGGTTGTCCGCCTCGGACGGCGGCAGGCCCAGCTTGCCGAAGATGCTGGCCACGTGCTTCTCGACCACTCCGGCCGAGACCACGAGGGCCGCGGCGATCCCGGCGTTGGACCTGCCCTCGGCCATCAGCGACAGCACGTCGCGTTCCCGCGGGGTCAGCGTGGCCACCCCGCGGGCGTGCCGGGTGACGCGGACGAGCTGGCTGACCACCTCGGGGTCGAGCGCGGTGCCGCCCGCGGCCACCCGGGCCAGCGCGTCGGCGAACTCGGCCACGTCGGCGACCCGGTCCTTGAGCAGGTAACCGACTCCCGCCGCGTTGCCCTCGAGGAGCCGCGCCGCGTAACGGGTCTCGACGTACTGCGACAGCACGAGCACGCCGGTTCCCGGATGCTCGCGGCGCAGTTCGATGGCGGCGCGCAGCCCCTCGTCGGTGTGCGTGGGCGGCATCCGGATGTCCGCCACCGCGACGTCGGGGTCGTGTTCGGCCACGGCCTCGAGCAGCGCGTCGGCGTCACCGACGGCTGCGACCACCTCGTGGCCGCGGTCGGTGATCAGCCGGGCGAGGCCCTCCCGGAACAGGGCAGCATCCTCGGCGATCACCACGCGCATCGGCCGACCTCCACCACGTCCACCTTCGGATCCTGTCATGGGGCTCAGGCGTGCATGGGTAGCGTTACGGTGGCCTGCGTCGGGCCGCCCGCCGGGCTCACGACGCGCACCTCGCCGTCGACGGTGCGCACGCGCTGAGCCAGGCCGGCCAGGCCGGTGCCGAGCGCCTGGTTCGCGCCGCCCACGCCGTCGTCGGTCACCCGCAGCACGAGCGCCTCGCCGTGTTCGGCGAGCTCGACGCGGATCTTGTTCGCGCCGCTGTGCTTGACGGCGTTGGCCAGCAGCTCGGCGGCGCAGAAGTACGCGATGGTCTCGATGGCCGGGGCCGGCCGCTGCGGTGTGTCTGCCGTAAGCTCGACCGGGATCACGCTGGTGGCGGCCAGGGTGGCCAGCGCGTCGGGCAGGCCGTTGTCCAGCGCGGGCGGGTGGATGCCCCTGGCCAGGTTGCGCAGGTCGGCCAGCGCGTCCTTGGCTCCCTGGTGAGCCGCGTCGACAAGATCGCGTAGCTCGGGATCGGCGTCGGGCTTGAACCTTTCCCTGGCCATACCGAGGTTCATGGCCAGCGTTGCCAGCCGGATCTGGGCCCCGTCGTGCAGGTCGCGTTCGACCCGGCGCAGCTGTGCGGCCGAGTCTTCCACTGCTAGCGCCCTGGTCTGCTCCAGGTCCGCGACCCGCTGCGCGAGCCGGCCCGGGCCCAGCATCCCGCGCATCAGCCAGCAGTCAGCCGCCGCCGCTCCCCGCGCGACCCACGGCGCGGCGAGCAGCATCGCCGCGCCCGCGGCGAACGCGGCGAAGGTTCCGCCGATCGCACGGATGTCGAACGTGCCCAGCGCCGTGTACACGGGAACGGGCTGCAGCACCGTGCCGGGTGGGTGATTGCGGAACAGCGGCCACCAGAACGGGTAGCTCAGATCGGTGAGCCCGAGGGCGGCGAGCGCGACCGCGTAGATCTCGGCCGCCGTGACCGGGAGCTTGACCAGGGCATATGCCGCGGCCCGCCAGCCGGGCCCGTCGCGGAGCATCGCCGCCGGACGGCCGAAGACGCCGTGGCCCCGGCGCCGCGGCGGCGGTCCGGTGATGCGCCGGCCGAGCAGCCCGGTGGCCAGGTCGCGGTGGACCGTCCCAAGGCCGCGGCCGGCCCAGGGGATCACGATCCCCAGAATGAGCAGAAGGGCGAGCAGGCTGCCGATCGCCAGCCAGCCCTTGGCGGCGGGTGACGTGCCGCCCTTCGACAGCAGCTGGAGCACGACCCCCTCGATCGACAGGGCGGCCGGAATGACAAGCAGGGCAAGCCCCAGAGGCGCCTCGATGAGGCAGAACAGCAGCTCGCGCCTTGCCCGGGCGGTGAATGGCCCCCGGGCAATGGCCGCGAGCAGCGTCGCCAGCGGGCCGCCCGGCTGGCGGCCGGGCGGCCCGCCGGCGGCGTCCGGGTTCATCGGGCCGATGGCGCCCATGGGCTCATTGTGCCGTTCAGGCGTCACGGCGGGCGAACAGCCAGCCGCCGGCGGCGAGGGCGACGGCCGCGTACAGGGCGAGAACGCCGAGGCCCGCCCACGCCGACAGGAAGGGCGTGCAGTCCGCGGCACCCGACCGGCACCCCGCCGACTGCGTGGTGGTCAGCGAGTTCCCGACGATGATGATCGGGAGGTACACACCCACCTGGTGGACCAGATTGCCGATGAAGGTCGGGAGCACGAACAGGCAGCCGACGTAGACGGCGATGGTGGCCGCGGAGTGCCGGATGATCGCGCCCAGCCCCAGCCCGATCAGCCCGAGCAGGCAGTAGCCCGCCCCGCCAAAGACCACGGCGCGAAGCACGCCCGGCTGGCTCAGCGCCGGCGCCGAGATGCCGTGGCGCAGGGCTGCGCCGCCCGCGAAGAAGGCGATGAACGACGCCGCCTCCCCGAACGCCAGCGCCACGGCTCCGAACACCGCCGCCTTGGCTGCCAGCAGCAGCGGCCGCCGAGGAGCAGCCGCCAGCGTGGACCTGATCATCCCGGACGAGTACTCGCTGGTCATCAGCAGCGCTCCGAGGACCCCGCTCAGCAGCAGGGCGGGGATGAGCCCGGCCAGCGCGTTGTTCGTCAGGTCCTCGGTGCCGCTCCTGGTGTTCAGGCCCACGGCGACGCCGATGGCGACCGCGCCGGCGGCGCTGGCCGCCAGCGTCCACCAGGTTGAGCGCAATGTGCGCAACTTTATGAACTCCATGTGCGCAAGGTGCCCGAACCGGTAGTGCCCGGCCGGCCTGCGTGCGGCGAGCGCGGTCATCGTGAGCCGTCCTTTCCTGTTGTCGCAGGCGGCCAGGCCGCCATCTCTCGGCCGGCGGGCGCTACCCCAGCCGCCCGGTATTCGGTGCTCGTCTCGGTCATCGCCAGGAACGCGGCCTCGAGCGACGGCGCACCCGCGGACATCTCAACCACCGAGGTGTCGGCGAGCAGCCGTCCCTGGCCGATGACGATGAGGCGCTCGGCCATCAGCGCCATCTCGCTGATCAGGTGGCTGGAGACGAACACCACCCGGCCCTGGGCCGCGAGGGACGTCAGCAGGTCGCGGATCCAGTGGATCCCGGCCGGGTCGAGGCCGTTGACCGGCTCGTCGAGCAGCAGCACCCGCGGGTCGCCCAGCAGCGCCGCGGCGATGCCGAGCCGCTGCGCCATGCCCAGCGAGAACTTGCCGGCCCGCTTGCCGGCGGCGCTGGTCAGGCCGACGAGGTCAAGCACCTCGTCAACGCGGCGCGGCGGAATGGCGTTGCTGGCCGCCAGCGCGGCCAGGTGGCCGCGGGCGCTGCGGCCGGGGTGGAACGCCCGGGCTTCCAGCAGCGTGCCGACCTCGCGCAGCGGCCAGCGCAGGTCGCGGAAGCGCTGGCCGTCGATGCGAACCCGTCCCGCGTCCGGGCTGTCCAGGCCGAGAATCAGCCGCATCGTGGTGGACTTGCCCGACCCGTTGGCGCCGAGGAAACCGGTCACCGTGCCGGGCTTGAGGTCGAAGCTGAGCGCGTCGACCGCGAGGGTGGAGCCGTACCGCTTGGTCAGCTCCCGAACCTCGATCATGTGACCTCCTTCAGAGCTGGCACGCTGAGGCGTGCCGTCTAGAGATCACGCTAGGAACGGAGCGAGCCGGGCGTAACGCGGCTACTGCCCGTCTTCACCTGGGGGATTTCCCCCAGCCGCCGCTCAAGGCGGCGCGGGGCGGCCCAGCCGCCGAGGTGTGGCGCCGTCGTCGATGGCGACCTGGTCGAACCAGCCGCACCGCGGCTCCCCGTCCGGCCGGTCGAAGAGGCTCACATACGGCTTGACGTCGACGACCGGCGTCCCGTCGAGCAGGTCGACCCCGGCGAACCGGACGACCGGCGCCTTGACCTCGAGGATCTGGATGAGGCTCAGCCCGATCGAGTTGACCCGCCGGGGCCCGCGGGTTGCGAAGATCCCCATCCGACGCTGCTGGCTGCGCAGCAGGAACGGAACCTGCCGTAGTGGCGCCGCCTCCTCCGGCCGGTCCGGCCGGTGCAGCCATGTGAGCAGCCAGGCGTAATCGAAGCCGTCGAGCCCATCCAGGCCCTCGGCATAGGCGTCGGCGATCTCAAGGGTCCCGTGCCCGGCCCGGTTGAGCGCAGCCTGGATCGGCGTGGCCTCGCGTTCGGCATAGCTGGTGCGGACAACGCCGATCACCGTCAGCGGGACATCATCCATCCGGCCATGCTGCCACGCCGCCGGCGTTGGGCGCGGTGGCTGGCGATCGCACCCTGGCGGCCAGCGTTCGCTGGCGCAGGCGCTGGGCGCGCCAACGGCTGATAGCAGGGCGTCAATCGACGCATCGATGTACCAACAGGCTCGTTCTTTGCAGCCCATCGGTACATCGATGCGATCGCTGACGCGAAGTGGCAGGGCGCCAACCGCTGGGGCGGGCGCTCTGCCACGCTCGCTGCGCCGTTACGGCTCGCTGCGCCGGTTACGGCGTGGCGATCATCACCTCGGTGGCCTTGATGATCACGGACACCTGGTCGCCGTCCTTCAGCCCCAGCCGCTCGCGCGACGAATCGGTGATCGCGGCCGTGATCTGCCCCGCGTCCACGCTCACCGAGATCTCCGCCATAACGGCCCCCGACTTCACGTTCTGGACCGTCCCCGTCAGCTGATTACGCGCACTCAGTTCCATGTCTGGCTTCCCCCCGGTTGTTGTGATCTCTGGATCGCCGCAACTTCTCACGCGTTCCAGTCATTCGCTATACCAATATGTCCTTTTTACGGTTACCGAAACGTAAACATTCAGGTGGTCGAGAGCCGGCCGTGCGTGTCGGCTTGATTACAGTCTGATTGTCCGGATGATGGTGGGCTGTGACCAAGCCGCTGCTGCCGCCTGCTGGCTGCCCGGCGTGCACGGCCCGCGATGTGGTGATCGCGGCGCAGGAGGCCGCGATCGGCGAGCAGCAGGCCGCGATCAGTGCGCTGCAGGCGAGGGTGGAGCGGCTGGAGCGGCTGTTGTCGCGTAACAGCGGGAACTCCTCGTTCCCGCCGTCGATGGACGGCCAGCCGGGCCGCAAGCGGCCGGCCCGGGCCAGGCGCAAGCCGGCGGACGGGACACGCGATCCGGGCAAGCAGCCCGGATCGCCGGGGTCGCATCTGGCCTGGAACGATGATCCGGACGAGCGTGTCGCGGTGTTGCCGCGGGGCCGGTGCGGATGCGGCGCCGGCCTGGGCGGCGGTGAGGACCTCGGCGTGGCCAGCTCGCATCAGCAGGTCGAGATCCCGCTGGTGAGCGCGCGGGTGATCCAGTACGACCGGCATGTTGTGCGGTGCTGCTGCGGCGCCGTCCGCCAGGCGCCCGCCCCGGCCGGCGCGGGCGCGCCGGGCACGGTCACCTACGGGCCGAACCTGCAGGCCTGGTGTGTGTACCTGATGGTGGCCCATGCGGTGCCGGTGCACCGGTGCGCCGAGCTGATCGAGTCGCTGGCCGGCGCCAGGCCGTCGGCCGGGTTCGTGCACGGCATGCTGGCCCGGGCCGCTGCCGCGGTCGCTGCGGCGAACAAGCTGATCCGGGCGCTGATCATCGCCTCGCATGTGGTGTGCTGCGATGAGACCCCGCTGCGTTCGGGCCCCGGCCCGGCGTGGCGCAAGCGGCAGCTTCTGGTCGCCTGCACCTCCCTGCTGACCTATTACATGCTCGGTGACCGCACGATCGCCTCGTTCAGCGAGTTCGTGCTGCCGGACCTGACCGGGATAGTCGTCCACGACCGCTACCACGTCTATGACCACGCCAAGCTCGGCACGCTGATCCACCAGCTGTGCTGCGCTCACCTGCTGCGCGACCTCGAAGACGCCGCCCAGAGCTACCCTGGCGCCGGCTGGCCGGCCCAGATCACCGCCGCGATCACCGGCCTGATCCACGCCGCCTCTTGCGCCCGCAGCCAGGGCCTGCCCGCCGTCCCCGCCAGCATCCGGCAGCCCCTGGCCGCCGCCTACCGCGACGCCATCACCGCCGGCCTGACCGACCTGGCCAGCCGCGCCGGCGGCCGCGGGCTGCACAACCGCCACCCCAGCCAGCGGCTCCTGGAAGACCTGCGCAACCGCGAGGACGACGTCCTGCGCTTCACCACCGACCTGAGCATCCCGCCCACCTCCAACCAGGCCGAACGAGACCTGCGACCCGCAAAAACCCAGGAAAAAATCTCCGGGCGGCTCCGGTCCGACCGGACCACCCGGCACCGGTACGCCATCCGCGGCTACATCTCCACCGCCGGCAAACACAACGCCGACATCCTCACCACCCTGCGCAACGCCATGCTCGGCCACCCCTGGATGCCACCCATCCCCGCCGACCTGCTCTAACCCGCCAACGCAGCCAACCCCAGGCCACAACCAGGACCTGAATGCATACACCGAGGGTCTGTCGCACGAACGGTGTTTCCGGCATGGCTGGTTAGTAGGTCTCGGCGGCCGGCCAGCGGTCACCGAACGTGATGGCGAAGACGTTGATCACGGGCTTCCAGCGCATCGTCCACCGGGTGCGGCCTGTCCCGGTGGGGTCCAGGCTGCGAGTCACAAGATACAGGCACTTCAGCGCGGCCTGCTCGCTGGGAAAGTGGCCCCGGGCCCGGACCGCGCGCCGGTAACGCGCATTCAGGGATTCGATCGCGTTCGTGGAGCAGATCACCGTCCTTATTTCGGTGTCGTAGTCGAGGAACGGGATGAATTCGTTCCATGCATTGCGCCACAGCCGGATCATCGCCGCATACTTATCACCCCATTTCTGTTCGAGTTCATCCAGCGCCGCGGCAGCCGCCTGGGCGGTGGGCGCGGTATAGATCGGCTTGATGTCCCGCTTGATCGCGTCGGAATCCCGCCGGGAAGTGAGCCGGAACGTATTGCGGATGAGATGGATAATGCAGGTCTGGACGATAGCCAGCGGCCACACATTCCCCACCACCTCGGGCAGCCCTTTCAGCCCGTCGCATACCAGGAAGAACACATCTTTGACGCCGCGGTTTTTCAGGTCGGTGAGCACGCTCATCCAGAACCGGGCGCCCTCGCCGCCGGTGCCGGCCCACAGGCCCAGCACGTCCTTGCAGCCCTCTACGGTGACGCCGATGGCCGCGTAGACGGGACGGTTGGCCACCTGGCCGTCCCGGACCTTGACCATGATGGCGTCGATAAAGACCGCCACATACACAGCATCCAGCGGCCGGGTGGCCCACTCGGCCATCTCGGCCACGACTTTCTCGGTGATCCGGGACACGGTTTCCCTCGAAATAGATGCGCCGTAGATCTCCGCGAAATGCGCCGAGATCTCTCCCGTCGTCAATCCCTTCGCATACAGCGACAGCACGATCTCGTCCACATCGGACAGCCGGCGCTGCCTCTTTTTCACGATCTGCGGCTCGAACGTCCCGTCCCGGTCGCGGGGAACGTCGATGCAGACTTCGCCCGCCGCATCGGAGATAACCGTCTTGGAACGGGCGCCGTTGCGCACATTCACCGACTGGCGCCCGGGCCCAGCCTGGTGTTTCTCATATCCCAGATGCTCGGTGATCTCCTCGTTCAGCGCCGTTTCCAGCACATTTTTGGTGAACAGCTTCAGCAGCCCACCCGGGCCGGTCAGCTCCAGGCCCCGCTGGCGGGCCTCGGCCACCATCGCCGCCGCGGCGGCCTGCTCCGGCGACAGCTGCCGCCCCTCGTCACTCTTGTCTCTCTTGTGTGCATTCACAGCATCCGATGTCATCACTCACAGTGCCCATCCCGCCGGACCTCAGCCCGGCGTGTCGGGCCGGAAACACCGTTCGC
>CAWHZU010000009.1:0-62217 GCA_963833885.1 uncultured Actinomycetota bacterium
AGCGGACGTGATCGTGGTCGGCGCCGGGCCGGCCGGATCCGCGACCGCGTATTACCTGGCCAGTGCGGGCCTCGACGTGCTCGTCCTGGAGAAGAGTCATTTCCCGCGGGAGAAGGTCTGCGGCGACGGGCTGGCCCCGCGCGCGGTCAAGGCGCTGACCGGAATGGGCGTGCCGCTCGCGGAGACCGATGGCTGGGCACGCAGCAAGGGCCTGCGGATCATCGGCGGTGGCGGCCGGATCGAGCTGAACTGGCCGGAGCTCTCCAGCTTTCCGGGATACAGCCTGGTCCGCAGCCGACTCGACTTCGACGAGATCCTGGCCAGGCACGCGGAGAAGGCCGGCGCCCGGGTGCTGGAAGGTGTCAACGTCACCGGCCCGGTGCGCGACGACCGCACCGGCCGGATCATCGGGGTCACCGCGCTCGAGTCGGCCAACGGAGAGAAGGCAGAACGGGAATTCCGCGGGCGCGTCGTGGTCGCCGCAGACGGCAACTCGTCACGGCTTTCGATCGCGATGGGGCTGCGCAAGCGGGACGACAGGCCGCTCGGTGTCGCGGTGCGCACCTACTACACGAGCCCCCGGCACGACGACGACTACCTGGAGGCGTGGCTCGATCTCTGGGACGGCGAAAAGCTGCTGCCGGGTTACGGCTGGATCTTCGGCATGGGCGACGGGACCAGCAACGTGGGGCTCGGGCTGCTGAACACCTCAGAGGCCTTCGGCAACATCGACTACCGGGTCCTGCTGCGCCGCTGGCTCGCCGGGATGCCCGCCGAGTGGGGCCTGACCGAGGAGAACCGCACGAAGCCGGTGCGCGGTGCCGCGCTGCCGATGGGGTTCAACCGCACCCCGCACTACACCAATGGCCTGCTGCTGGCCGGAGACTCCGGCGGCATGGTCAACCCGTTCAACGGCGAGGGCATCGGCTACGCTCTCGAGGCCGGCGAGATTGCCGCCAGGACCATCGTTCAGGCGCTGGCCAGGCCGACCGCCGCCAGCACCGAGACCGTGCTGCGCACCTACCCGACGCAGCTGAAGGACGCCTGGGGCGGCTACTACACGCTGGGGCGCACCTTCGTGGAACTGATCGGCCAGCCGAAGTTCATGAGGTTCGCAACCAGGCACGGGGTCAAGCGGCCGTACGTCATGCGGTTCACCATGAAACTGCTCGGTAACCTGACCGAGGCACGGGGAGGCGACGCGGTCGATCGCGTCCTCAATGCCGTGTCTAAGATGACCCCGGCGGCATAACGGTGACCTGCCACGGCAAGGGGGTGACGAGGGAATGGGCCTGAGCGCTTACGTCCCGATCATCGTGCTCGGGGCGCTGGCTACGGTGTTCGCCGTCTTCTCCTTGGTCGCGGGCGCGGTCGCCGGCACCAAGCGGTGGAACCGGGCCAAGCTCGAGTTCTACGAGAGCGGCATCGAGCCAACCCCCGGCAACAACCGCACCAGGTTCCCGGTGAAGTACTACCTCACCGCGATGCTGTTCATCGTCTTCGACATCGAGATCATCTTCCTGTACCCGTGGGCCGTCGCGTTCGACAGGCTCGGGGTGTTCGGCCTGGTCGAGATGGTCACGTTCGTCGCCACGGTTCTTGTCGCGTACGCCTACGTGTGGCGGCGCGGCGGTCTGGAGTGGGACTGAGGGTGGAGAGGGCGGGCTAAGGGTGGAGAGGGCGGGCTGATAAATGGGTGTCGAGTCGCAGCTGCCGAGCGGCTTCCTGCTGACAACCGTCGAGCAGGTGATCGGCTACGCGCGGAAGAGTTCGGTCTGGCCGGCCACGTTCGGCCTCGCCTGCTGCGCGTTCGAGCTGTTTTCGGCCGGCGGGCCGCGGCACGACCTGGCCAGGTTCGGCATGGAACGGGCCGCCGCCACACCACGGCAGGCCGACCTGATGGTCGTCGCCGGCCGGGTCAGCCAGAAGATGGCGCCGGTGCTGCGGCAGATCTACGACCAGATGTCCGAGCCCAAATGGGTGATCTCGATGGGCGTGTGCGCCTCGAGCGGCGGCATGTTCAACAACTACGCGATCGTCCAGGGCGTAGATCACATCGTGCCGGTGGACATTTACCTGCCGGGCTGCCCGCCGCGGCCGGAGATGCTGCTGGACGCGATCCTCAAGCTGCACGACAAGATCCAGAACATGAAGCTCGGGGTGGACCGGGATAAGGAGATCACCGAGCTGGAGCAGGCCCGGTTGCGGCGGCTGCCGCTGCTGCCCAGCCTGAGCGGTCCTGCGGGAAGCACGGGGACGGACCGGTGACCGAGACGAACCAGCCGGGCGACGCCGAGAACGGCGCCCCGGCTGCTGACCCGGCGGCGATCGCTGGCCGGGATCGGCTTTCTGAGCAGGTGGTGCGCACCGGGATGTTCGGTGTGCAGGGCACCTCGGACACCTCCGGGTACGGCGGCCTCAAGGTCCGGCGGCCGCCGCCGCTGTCCAGCCCGCGGCCGTACGGGTCGTACTTCGACGAGGTTGCCGACGCGCTCGCCAGTTCGCTCGACCAGGCGGGTTCGGGCTTCGGCGACGCCGTGGAGCGGGTCGTCGCCGACCGCGACGAGCTGACCCTTCACGTCCGCCCCGAACGCCTGCTCGAGATCGCCCGGCGGCTGCGCGACGATCCGGCGCTCGCGTTCGAGATCTGCACCGGGGTCTCCGGCGTGCACATCCCGCTGGACCAAGGGCGCGAGCTGCACGCCGTCTACCACATGCTGTCGATCACGCACAACCGGCGGCTGCGGCTCGAGGTGTCGGTGCCCGACGCCGACCCGCACATCCCGTCGCTGGTCGACGTCTACCCGGCCAATGACTGGCACGAGCGGGAAACCTGGGACTTCTTCGGCATCGTCTTCGACGGGCACCCGGCGCTGACCAGGATCGAGATGCCGGACGACTGGAAGGGCCACCCGCAGCGCAAGGATTACCCGCTGGGCGGCATTCCGGTCGAGTACCGGGGTGCGACGATCCCGCCACCTGACGAGCGGAGGGCCTACGAATGAGCACCAGCGCGGACCAGGCCGATACCGCTGAGGGCCGCGTCTACAACCTGTCCGGGCAGGACTGGGACGAGGTGGTCGCGGCGGCCGACGAGGCCAGCGAGGCCGGTGGCGACGAACGCATCGTCGTCAACATGGGCCCGCAGCACCCGTCCACCCACGGCGTGATGCGGCTGATCCTCACCCTGTCCGGCGAGACCGTGACCGAGGTCCGTCCGGTGATCGGCTACCTGCACACCGGCATCGAGAAGAACCTCGAGTACCGGACCTGGACCCAGGGCGTGACGTTCGTTACCAGGGCCGACTACCTGATGCCGATCTTCAACGAGACCGCGTACTGCCTGGCGGTGGAGCGGCTGCTGGGGATCGGGGACCGGATCCCGGAACGGGCCAGCGTGATCCGGGTGCTGCTGATGGAGCTGAACCGGATCTCCTCGCACCTCGGCGGGATCGGCCCGCTCGGCCTCGAGCTGGGCGCGTCCACGGTGTTCATCTACGGGATGCGCGAACGGGAGAAGGTGCTCGACCTGTTCGAGCTGATCACCGGCTTGCGGATGAACCACGCCTTCATCCGTCCCGGCGGCGTGTCGCAGGACCTGCCGTCCGGCGCCATCGAGAAGCTCAGGGAGTTCCTGGCGGTCATGCCGGGCAAGGTCGGCGAGATCCGGGCGCTGTTCGACGCGGCGCCGGCGTTCATCGCCAGGACCAAGGGCATCTCCTACCTGGACCTGGCCGGCTGCATGGCATTCGGCGTGACCGGTCCCATGCTGCGCAGCACCGGGCTGCCCTGGGACCTGCGCAAGAGCCAGCCGTACTGTGGCTACGAGACCTACGAGTTCGACGTGCCGACGGTGACGACGTGTGACGCGTACGGCAGGTACCTGGTCCGGATGGACGAGATCGACCAGTCACTGCGGATCATCGAGCAGTGCGTGGACCGGCTCGCTGGCAAGCGCCCGGCCCACGATCCGGTGATGATCGAGGACGCTAAGATCGGCTGGCCGGCCCGGCTCGCGCTCGGCCCCGACGGCCTCGGCCCGGCGCCGGACCACATCGCTCACATCATGGGCCAGTCCATGGAGGCGCTCATTCACCACTTCAAGCTGGTGACCGAGGGTTTCCGGGTACCGGCAGGCCAGGCGTACGCCGCGATCGAGTCGGCCCGCGGCGAGCTTGGCTGCCACGTGGTCAGCGACGGCGGCACCCGGCCGTTCCGGGTCCACCTGCGGGATCCCTCGTTCAACCATCTGCAGGCGCTGCCCGCGATGGCGGAGGGCGGGCTGCTGGCCGACGTCATCCCGGCCATAGCCAGCATCGACCCGGTGCTCGGAGGGGTGGACAGGTAATGCCAGCGCTTGACGAACTGCGGTCCACGCTGGCCGCCGACGCCGCCGAGATCATCGGCCGTTACCCGCAGCCGCTGTCCGCGCTTATGCCGCTGCTGCACCTGGTTCAGGCCGAGGTGGGCTACGTCTCCGAGGACGGCATCAGGTATGTCGCCGAGCAGCTCGGGCTCTCCGAGGCCTACGTCGCCGCCGTGTCCTCGTTCTACACCATGTACAAGCGCGGCCCGGTCGGCGAATATCACGTCGGCGTGTGCACCAACTCGCTGTGCGCGGTGATGGGCGGTGACGCGATCTTTGCCGACCTGCTCGAGCACCTGGGCGTCGGCAACGACGAGACCACGCCGGACGGCAAGGTGAGCCTGGAGCACCTGGAGTGCAACGCGGCCTGTGACTACGCGCCCGTGGTGATGGTGAACTGGGAGTTCTTCGACAACATGACCCCGCAGTCGGCTCGGGAGCTGGTCGACGGGCTGCGCACCGGTGCCGAGGTCACGCCGACCCGGGGCGCGCCGAGACTGTGCACCTGGAGGCAGGCGTCGCGGATCCTGGCCGGCTTCCCCGACGGCCAGGCGGCCGGCGGCCACACCGCCGGTGACCCGAGCCTGGCCGGCCTGCGCAAGGCCAAGGAGCAGGGCTGGACGCCGGACCCGCCGGACTCGGCGAACGGCAGCAACGGAGGACCGCGGTGACGACCATCCTCACCCCCGCGCTCACGGCCTACTGGGACCAGCCCGACTCGTTCACAATGGAGGGGTATCGGCGCGACGGCGGCTACCGGGCGCTGCCCAAGGCCCTGGCCATGTCGCCGGACGAGGTCATCGCGACCGTCAAGGAGTCGGTGCTGCGCGGCCGCGGCGGGGCCGGCTTCCCCACCGGCGTGAAGTGGGGCTTCCTCCCGAAAGGCGACAGCAAGCCGCACTACCTGGTGGTCAACGCGGACGAGTCCGAGCCGGGCGCCTGCAAAGACATCCCGACGATGATGAACAACCCGCAGGTGCTGATCGAGGGCATCGTGATCGCCTCCTACGCGATCCGGGCGAACACGGCGTTCATCTACGTCCGCGGCGAGGTGCTGCAGGTGGTCCGCAGGCTGCAGTACGCGGTCGCGCAGGCCCGCGAGGCGGGCTTTGTGGGCAGCAACATCCTCGGCTCGGGCTTCGACCTGGACATCATCGTGCACACCGGGGCGGGCGCCTACATCTGCGGCGAGGAGACGGCGCTGCTGGACTCGCTGGAGGGGAAACGCGGCCAGCCGCGGCTGAAGCCGCCGTTTCCCGCGGCCTCTGGCGTTTACGCGTGCCCGACGAACGTCAATAACGTGGAGTCGATCGCCAGCGTGCCCTGGATCATCGAGAACGGCGCCAGCGATTTCGCCTCGCTGGGGACCGAGAAGTCGAAGGGATTCGGGATCTTCTCGCTGTCCGGGCACGTCACGACGCCCGGCCAGTACGAGGCGCCGCTCGGCACCACGCTGCGCGAACTGCTCGGCCTGGCCGGCGGGATCCGGGCCGGGCACCGGCTGAAGTTCTGGACGCCAGGTGGCTCCTCCACCCCGCTGTTCACCGAAGAGCAGCTGGACGTCCCGCTCGACTACGAGTCGGTGGCCGCGGCGGGGTCGATGCTCGGCACCCGCTCTGTCCAGCTGTTCGACGAGACCACCTGCGTGGTCCGGGTGGTGCTCCGGTGGGCCGAGTTCTACGAGCACGAGTCGTGCGGCAAGTGCACGCCGTGCCGGGAGGGCAGCTACTGGGTCGTCCAGTTGCTCGACGACCTGGAGCACGGCCGGGGCAGCGAGGCCGACCTGGACAAGCTGCTCGACATCTGCAGCAACATCACCGGCCGGGCGTTCTGCGCTCTTGGCGACTCGATCGAGCCGTCGGTGAAGTCGTCGATCGCGTTCTTCCGCGACGAGTACCTCGAGCATCTGCGCAATGGCGGCTGCCCGTTCGACCCAGCGGCTTCCACCCTGTTCACCTTGGAGTCCGCCCGATGACAGTACAGGCGAGCCAGGGCGCGGGCGGCGGACAGGTCGCCCGCCCGGCCGACGGCGTGACGGTCACCATCGACGGGTTCGAGATCACCGTCCCCAAGGGGACGCTGGTGATCCGCGCTGCCGAGCAGCTCGGCATCGTGATACCCCGGTTCTGCGAGCACCCGCTGCTGTCCCCGGTCGGGGCCTGCCGCCAGTGCCTGGTGCAGATCGAGGGCCAGCCCAAGCCCCCGGCGTCGTGCACGACGACCTGCACCGACGGCATGGTGGTGCACACCCAGCTGACCTCTGCCGTGGCCGAGAAGGCGCAGCGCGGCGTGATGGAGCAGCTGCTGGTCAACCATCCGCTTGACTGCCCCATGTGCGACAAGGGCGGGGAGTGCCCGCTGCAGAACCAGGCCATGTCGAACGGTCAGGGCGAGACCCGGTTCCACGGCCCCAAGCGCCACTTCCCCAAGCCGATCGCGCTGTCCGCCCAGGTGCTGCTGGACCGGGAGCGGTGCATCCAGTGCACACGCTGCACCAGGTTCGCCGACGAGATCGCGGGCGAGCCGCTGATCGACCTGTTCGAGCGCGGCCCGCACGAGCAGATCGGGATCGCCGACGGGGTGCCGTTCGACTCCTACTTCTCCGGCAACACCGTGCAGGTCTGCCCGGTCGGGGCGCTCACCGGCGCCTCGTACCGCTTCCGGGCCCGCCCGTTCGACCTGGTCTCCACGCCCAGCGTGTGCGAGCACTGTGCCGCGGGCTGTCGGCAGCGCACCGACCACCGGCGCGACGCGGTCACCCGGCGGCTGGCCGGCGACGACCCGCTGGTCAACGAGGAGTGGAACTGCGACAAGGGCCGGTGGGCCTTCACGTACGCGACGCAGCCGAACCGGCTGATCGGCCCCCTGGTCCGCGATGCCGCGGGTGAGCTGCGGCCAGCATCCTGGCCGGAGGCGATCGCCGCGGCTGCTGCCGGGCTGGCCGCCGAGCGGGGACGAGCGGCGGTGCTCACCGGCGGGCGGCTCACCCTCGAGGACTCGTACGCCTACGCGAAGTTCGCCCGGCTGGCGCTGGCCAGCAACGACATCGACATGCGGGCCCGCCCGCACTCGGCCGAGGAGACGCAGTTCCTGGCCGGCAGCGTCGCCGGCCAGTCGTCCGGCGTGACCTACGCGAGCCTGGAACAGGCCGGCGTGGTGCTGCTGGCCGGGTTCGAGCCGCAGGACGAGTCGCCGATCCTCTTCCTGAGGCTGCGCAAGGCGGCCAGGTCCCGGGGGCTCACGGTGTACTCGATCGCCGCGCTGGCCGGTCCCGGGCTGGCGCTGATGTCCGGCACGCTGCTGCCGACCGTGCCCGGCGGGGAAGCCGAGGTGCTTGGCCGGCTGGCAGGCGGCAGCGGCCTGGATGAGGCCGGGGCCGCGGTGGCGCACGCGCTGCGGCAGCCGGGCGCGGTGATCCTGGCCGGCGAGCGGCTGGCCGAGGTTCCCGGCGCGCTGTCCGCAGCAGCCAGGCTGGCTCAGGAGACCGGTGCCAAGCTGGCCTGGGTGCCGCGCCGGGCCGGCGAGCGCGGCGCGGTCGAGGCCGGCGCCCTGCCCATGGTGCTGCCGGGCGGCCGGCTGGTCGCCGACCAGGCGGCCCGGGCCGAGGTGGCGCGGGCATGGGGAGTTGCCTCACTGCCGTCCGAGCCGGGCCGTGACACTTCGCAGATCCTCGCGGCCACGGCGGCTCAGGAGATCGGGGCCCTGGTCATCGCCGGTGTCGATCCGGCCGACCTGCCGGACCCGGCGGCGGCGCTCGATGCCCTCGAGGCCGCGCAGTTCGTGGTCAGCCTGGAACTCCGGGTCAGCGCGGTGACCGACCGGGCGGACGTCGTGCTGCCGGTCTCGGCCGTCGCCGAGAAGGCCGGCACGTTCGTGAACTGGGAGGGCAGGCCGGGCTCGTTCGGCGCAGCGATCGCCGTCCCCGAGTCGTGGAGTGACCTGCGGGTGCTCGGCGCGCTCGCGGACGAGATGGACGTGCACCTCGGGCTGCCCGACGCCAACGCCGCCCGGCGTGAGCTGAACGCGCTGGTGCCAGACATCACGTCCAGCTTCCCGGAAACTGCATCAGCCATCCCGACGCGCGGTGCGTCGGCCGCGACGGCCGAGTCCTCAACCCGCCCCGCCCCTGCCAACCTCCAGGCAGGCCCGAATCAAGCCTTCCTCGCAACTTGGCATAATCTGCTGGACGCCGGCCGGATGCAGGACGGCGAGCCGAACCTGGCCGCCACCGCCCGCGCCGCGGTCGCGAAGATGTCGGCGGCGACCGCGGCCGAAGCAGGTGTAGGCGATGGCGGTAAGGTCACTGTGGCCACCGAGCGCGGGACCATCACCGTGCCCGCCGAGATCGCGGACATGCCGGACCGGGTGGTCTGGCTGCCCACGAACTCGGCTGGCTGCGCGGTGCGCGGCAGCCTCGGCGCTGGCCACGGAAGCCTCGTCACCGTGAGGAGCGCGACATGACCGGCCTTGCCCTCCGGGCGGGTGCGCCGGGCCCCACCTTCCCGACGCTGTCCGACTTCGGGCACGACCCGTGGTGGCTGGTCATCATCAAGGTGCTGGCGGTTTTCCTGTTCCTGCTGCTCGGCACCTTGTTCGCGATCTGGGCCGAGCGGCGGGTCCTCGGCTACATGCAGTCCCGGCCGGGGCCGAACCGGGCCGGGCCGTTCGGCCTGCTGCAGTCGCTGATGGACGGCATCAAGCTGGCACTGCAGGAGGACATCGTCCCCCGTGGCGTCGACAAGGTCCTGTTCTGGACCGCTCCGGCGATATCGGTGATCCCCGCGTTCATCAGCATCGCGATCATCCCGTTCGGGCCCATGGTCTCGATCGCGGGGGTGCGCACCCCGCTGCAGGTCACCGACCTGCCGGTGGCCGTGCTGCTGGTGCTCGCGATGAGCTCGATGGGCGTGTACGGGATCGTGCTGGCCGGCTGGTCGTCGACCTCTCCTTACGCCCTGCTCGGCGGGCTCAGGTCCTCCGCCCAGGTGATCAGCTACGAGATCGCGATGGGACTGGCGTTCGTCCCGGTCTTCCTCTACGCCGGATCGCTGTCGACCAGCGCGATCGTGTCCGCCCAGGCGCACGGGACCGAGTTCCACTGGTTCGGTGTGGGGCTGCACTACCCGTCCTGGTTCGGCGTGCTGCTGCTGCCGTCGTTCGTGATCTACCTGATCACGATGCTCGGCGAGACCAACCGGATACCGTTCGACCTGCCCGAGGGCGAGGGAGAGCTGGTGGGCGGCTACCACACCGAGTACTCGTCGCTGAAGTTCGCGATGCTGCAGCTGGCCGAGTACAACAGCGTGATCACCGTCTCCGCGCTGGCGACCACGCTGTTCCTGGGCGGCTGGCAGGCGCCGTGGCCGATCTCGGTGTGGTCGGGTGCCAACACCGCCTGGTGGCCGCTGCTTTGGTTCCTGATCAAGGTCTGCGCGTTCGTGTTCGTCTTCTTCTGGCTCCGCGCCTCACTGCCCCGGATCCGGTACGACCAGCTCATGCGGCTGGGCTGGAAGGTGCTGATCCCCTCTGCCCTCGGCTGGACGCTGATGATCGCGACCATCCGGGTGTGGCGCCGCCAGGGCGGGAGCACCGGCGTCTACATCGTCGGCGGCGCGATCGTCGTGGTGCTGCTGCTGCTCGCGTGGGCCTGGGACAGCTCGGCGGCCAAGCGTGCCCAGGCAGCCGAGGACCTCGATGAGGCCGATGCGTCTGCCGAGGCCGAACCCGGGGCGTTCCCGGTCCCGCCCATCGACCTGCCGCATTATCACGGGGTCGGCGTCCACCCGGAGGGGTCCGCCGCGGGCCCGCCCCCCGCTACCGAAGCCGCCGCAGCAAAGGAGGTCACCGGTGCCTGACTTCCTCAACTCGATCAAAGGGTTCGGCATCACGTTCCGGCAGATGTTCCGGCCCATCGATACCGTCCAGTACCCGGAAGAGAAGAAGCCGACCGCTCCGCGGTTCCACGGCCGGCATCAGCTGAATCGCTGGCCGGACGGGCTGGAGAAGTGCATCGGGTGCGAACTGTGCGCCTGGGCCTGCCCGGCCGACGCCATCTACGTCGAGGGCGCGGACAACACCGAGGAAGAGCGCTACTCGCCCGGTGAGCGGTACGGCCGCGTCTACCAGATCAACTACCTGCGCTGCATCCTGTGCGGGCTGTGCATCGAGGCGTGCCCGACCCGCGCGCTGACCATGACCAACGAGTACGAGCTCGCCGACGACAGCAGAGAGGCCCTGATCTGGACCAAGGAGCAGCTCGTGGCGCCGTTGCAGCCGGGCATGGAAGCCCCGCCGCACCCGATGCGCCTCGGCGAGACCGAGCAGGACTACTACCTGCTCGGCACGTCCGGGATCGCGGGTAACCCGAACATCGCCGAAGAGGGCCGGCTCGGAACGGACGACGAACGATGAAGCCCGGCATGGTGCTCGCCGTTGGCATGGCACAGGAAACGCAGAGCCTCGCGTTCTGGGTGCTCTCCGTGGTGGCCGTGGCGGCCGCGCTGGGCATGGTTCTGGCCCGGCGGGCGGTGCACTGCGCCGTGCTGCTCGCCATCGTTATGCTGTCGCTCGCGGTCATGTACGCCATGCTCGGCGCGCCGTTCCTGGCGTTCGTCCAGGTGATCGTTTATACCGGCGCGGTGCTGATGCTGTTCCTGTTCGTGCTCATGATCGTGGGGGTGAACTCGGCTGACTCGCTCGTGGAAACGATCAGGGGCCAGCGGGTCGCCGCCATCCTGGTCGCGATCGGGATGCTGGTCCTGCTGTGCCTCATCATCGGGAACGCGGCGATCGGCCCGTCGGCACCGTCGAGCGCCAGCTACTCCTCCGGCAACCTGCAGGGCCTCGCCACGCTCATCTTCACGACGTACGTGTTCCCGTTCGAAGTCACCAGCGCGCTGCTGATCACGGCGGCGCTCGGCGCCATGGTGCTGGCCCACCAGGAGCGGACCAGCCCCAAGCCGACCCAGCGCGAGCTGGCCAGGCAGCGGGTGCTGAGCGGTCGGTCGGCCCCGCTGCCCGGCCCCGGCGTGTACGCCCGGCACAACGCGGTCGACATGCCGGCCCTGCTGCCCGACGGGTCGCCGTCCACGTTGTCGGTCAACCCGGTGATCGCCCGCCGGATCGAGCTGGGCACCGGCGAGTTCCCGGCTCCGCCCTCGGAGACCCTCAGCTCCGGCGAGGTGGTGCCATCCGACGACGAGGGCGGCCATCCCGGTGATCAACCGAGCGCGGACGACGAGCATGAGGGGGCGCGATGGTAAGCCCGGCGCATTTCGTCGCGCTGTCGGTGATTCTCTTTGTGATCGGCGCCGTGGGCGTGCTGGCCCGCAGGAACGCGATCATCATCTTCATGTGCATCGAGTTGATGCTGAACGCGGTCAACCTGGCCTTCGTCGCGTTCGCACGGATGCACGGCAACCTGAACGGGCAGGTCATCGCGTTCTTCGTGATGGTGATCGCGGCTGCGGAGGTCGTCGTCGGACTGGCGATCCTGACCTCGATCTTCCGGTCCCGCAGGTCCGCGTCCGTGGACGACGCGAACCTCCTGAAGTACTAACTACCTGCAGTACTGACCAGAAAGGGTAGCCAGTGACGGGCTCTGTCGCGGGCGTGCCGTCGGCCGCGGCCATGAACACTGTGGCCGCCGTCGGCGTCCAGCGTGCCGCATGGCTGCTGCTGGTGTTCCCGCTAGCGGGAGCGGTAATCCTGCTGCTCGGCGGGAAGCGCACCAACTCCTGGGGGCACCTGGTCGGCGTGGCCATGCCGGTCGCGAGCTTCGTGTACGGGCTGGTCGCGTTCATCGCGATGCTGAGCTACCCGGCCAGCCAGCGCAGCAGGGACCTGCACCTGTACTCGTGGATACCGGTCGGCGGCTTCAAGGTCAGCATCGGCCTCCTGCTCGACCCGCTGTCGATCTGTTTCGTGCTGCTGATCACCGGGGTCGGCTCGCTGATCTTCATCTTCGCGGTCGGCTACATGGCGAACGACCCGGAGCGGCGGCGTTTCTTCGGGTACATGAACCTGTTCCTGGCGGCGATGCTGCTGCTCGTCCTCGCCGACAACTACCTCGGCCTGTACGCGGGGTGGGAGGGCGTCGGCCTCGCCTCGTACCTGCTGATCGGGTTCTGGCAGTTCAAGCCGGCGGCCGCGACCGCCGCGAAGAAGGCCTTCATCGCCAACCGGGTCGGTGATGCCGGCCTGTCCCTGGCCATCATGCTGATGTTCGCCCAGTTCGGCACCGTGACGTTCGCGGGCGTGTTTGGCGCGGTGCACGGCGCAAGCAAGGGCGTGGTGACCGCGCTCGGGCTGCTGCTGCTGCTCGGGGCGTGCGGCAAGTCCGCCCAGTTGCCGTTGCAGTCCTGGCTGCTCGACGCCATGGAAGGCCCGACCCCGGTGTCGGCGCTGATCCACGCGGCCACCATGGTCACCGCCGGCGTCTACCTGATCGTCCGGTCCAACCCGATCTTCAACTTGTCCCCGGACGCCCGGCTGGCCGTGGCGATAGTGGGCGCCGCCACGTTGCTGTTCGGCGCGATCATCGGCTGCGCCAAGGACGACATCAAGAAGGCGCTGGCCGGATCCACGATGAGCCAGATCGGGTACATGATGCTCGCCGCCGGGCTCGGCCCGGCCGGGTACGCGTTCGCGATCGCGCACCTGCTGGCGCACGGCTTCTTCAAGGCCGGGCTGTTCCTCGGCGCCGGGTCGGTGAAGCACGAGATGGACGACGAGGTGGACATGCGCCGCTTCGGTGGGCTGCGCAAGGTCATGCCGATCACGTTCGTCACGTTCTTGTTCGGCTATCTCGCGATCATCGGCGTCCCCCCGTTCTCCGGCTTCTTCACCAAGGACCCGATCATCGAGGCCGCGTTCGACAAGGGCGGGACCTCGGGGGCCATCCTCGGCACCGCGGCGCTGATCGGCGCCGGCCTTACGGCGTTCTACATGACCCGGGTGATGTTCATGACGTTCACCGGGGAGCGCCGCTGGGACGACAAGGTGCACCCGCACGAGGCGCCCCCGGTGATGACCTCGCCCATGATCGTGCTCGCGCTCGGCTCGCTGGCCGCCGGCGGGCTGCTGATCGTCGACAACCGGCTGGTCAACTTCCTGGCCCCGGTGGTCGGCTCGCCGCCGACGTCGCACGGGTTCCTCACCCCGGTGAGCGGCGGTGCTCTCGCACTGGTCATCGTCGGGGCCGCGATCGCCTGGGCCATTTACGGGCGGCGGGAGGTCCCGGTCACGGCTCCGGCCGGCAGCCCGCTGACGGTGGCCGCCCGCAAGGAGCTGTACGGGAACGCGATCAACGAGTCCCTGCTGATGCGGCCGGGCCAGTGGCTGACCAGGCTGTCGGTGTACTTCGACAACCGGGGCGTGGACGGACTGGTCAATACGCTGGCCGCCGCGTTGGGCGGCACGTCCGGGCGGGTGCGCAGGATCGAGAACGGCTTCGTCCGGTCTTATGCGCTGCTGATGTTCCTTGGCGCGGCGCTGCTCGTGGGCGCGCTGCTTCTGGTGAGGATCTAGATGAGCACATTCCCCTGGCTGACCGTCATCGGCGCGATCCCGCTGGTCGGGGCCATCGCGGTCGCGCTGACGCCCGGCCAGTCCGCACCGGGCGGGGAAGCGGACCGCCGGGCCCGGGCCAGGCTGGTCAAGGTGCTGACGCTGGGCTTCACGCTCGTCACGCTCGCCATGACGATCGCGATGGCCACGCAGTTCAAGACCAACGGCCCGACCTTCCAGTTCAACCAGACCTATCAGTGGATACCGCAGTTCGGCGTGCACTACGCGGTCGGCGTGGACGGCATCGCGCTGGTCCTGCTCCTGATGACCGTGGTGCTTATGCCCGTGGTCGTCCTCGCCTCGTGGAACGACGCCGAGGGCGAGGGGAACCCGGCCGGCGAGCCGCCGCCGAAGCGCAGCGTGAAGACCTACTTCGTGCTGATGCTCGTGCTCGAGACCATGATGATCGGCGTCTTCGTTGCCACCGACATCTTCCTGTTCTACGTGTTCTTCGAGGCCATGCTGATCCCGATGTATTTCATGATCGGGAGCTACGGCGTCGGCCAGCGCCAGTACGCGGCGGTCAAGTTCCTGCTGTACAGCCTGTTCGGCGGGCTGCTCATGCTGGTCGCGGTCATCGCGCTCTACGTGTACTCGGCGCAGCACGGGCACCAGGGCACGTTCCTGTTCAGCCAGCTGGTGCACGTGTCGCTGAGTACGACCACCCAGAAGTGGCTGTTCCTCGGCTTCTTCGTGGCGTTCGCGATCAAGGCGCCGGTCTGGCCGTTCCACACCTGGCTGCCGGACGCGGCCACCGCCGCGCAGCCGGGAGCCGCCGTGGTGCTGGTCGGCGTGCTGGACAAGGTCGGCACCTTCGGGATGATCCGCTACTGCCTGGAGCTGTTCCCGGCCGGGGCGCACTACTTCACGCCGCTGGTCCTCGTGCTCTCGGTGGTCGGGATCCTGTACGGCGCGGTCGTCGCGATCGGCCAGCGGGACCTGAAGCGGCTGATCGCGTACACGTCGGTGTCCCACATGGGCCTGATCACGCTGGGCATCTTCGCGATGACCAGCGAGGGCCAGGCGGGCGGCGTCTTCTACATGGTGAACCACGGCTTCGCCACCGGGGCTCTGTTCCTCATCGCCGGGTTCATGATCGCGCGGCGGCGCTCGCAGCTGATCGCCGATTACGGTGGCGTGCAGAAGGTGGCACCGGTGCTCGCCGGGCTGTTCCTGATCGCCGGCCTGGCGGGCCTGTCCCTCCCCGGCCTGTCCACGTTCATCAGCGAGTTCCTGGTCCTGGTCGGCACCTTCACCCGGTACGAGGTGTACGCGATCCTGGCAACGGTCGGCATCATCCTGGCCGCCATCTACATCCTGTGGATGTACCAGCGCACGATGACCGGGCCGGTCCGCGACGAGGTCGCGGGCATGCGGGACCTGAATGCGCGCGAGCTGTGGGCCGTCGGCCCGCTGATCGCGCTCGTCATCGTGCTCGGCGTGTACCCCAAGCCGGTCCTCGACATCATCAACCCGGCGGTCCACCAGACGCTGGTTCAGGTGCACTCCACCGATCCAGCTCCCCCGCACCCGGGGACTACCAACGCGCTCACCCAGAGGAGCTCCCCGTGACCGGCACCCTGGCCGCGGCGGCGCCGACGATCGCCACGCCGCACATCGAGTACGGCCAGCTCTCGCCGATGCTGCTGGTGTTCGCGGTGGCCATCGTCGGGGTCCTGGTCGAGGCGTTCGTGCCCAGGGCGGCGCGCCGCATCATCCACCTCGCGCTGTCCCTCGGTGGCCTGGCCGGCGCGTTCGTGCTGACGATCGTGGTGGCCGCCACGAGCTCGATCTTCCACAACGGAAGCCCGGGCCACATCGCCGCGATGGGCGCGGTCGCCGTGGACCGGCCCACCCTGTTCATCCAGGGCACGATCCTGGTGCTGGCGTTCATCAGTGTGCTGCTGATCGCCGAGTCCTCGCATGACGTCAGCCCGTTCGCCGCGCAGGCCGCCGCGGTTCCCGGCAGCGCGGAGGAACGCGAGAGCCTGCTGGCCGGCATCTCGCACACCGAGGTGTACCCGCTGGTGCTCTTCGCCGTCGGCGGGATGCTGCTGTTCCCGGCGAGCAACGACCTGCTCACCATGTTCGTCGCGCTCGAGGTGCTGTCGCTGCCGCTGTACCTGCTCTGCGGCCTGGCCAGGCGGCGCCGGCTGCTGTCGCAGGAAGCGGCGATGAAGTACTTCCTGCTCGGCGCGTTCTCGTCGGCGTTCTTCCTGTTCGGCGTCGCGATGCTGTACGGCTTCGCGGGCTCGGTGCAGCTGGCGGCCATCGCGTCAGCCGCCGCCTCCAACACCAGCAGCCTCACGCTGCTATACGCCGGCATCGCGCTGGTCGGGCTCGGCCTGTTCTTCAAGATCGGCGCGGTGCCGTTCCAGAGCTGGAAGCCCGACGTGTACCAGGGCTCGCCGACGCCGGTGACCGCGCTGATGGCCTCGTGCACGCTGGTGTCGGCGTTCGGCGCCCTGCTGCGCGTCTTCTACGTGGCGTTCGGGCAGCTGAGCTGGAGCTGGCGGCCGGCGATGATCGGCATCGCGATCCTGACCATGCTGGTCGGCTCGATCGTCGCGATCACCCAGACCGACGTGAAGCGGCTGCTCGCCTACTCCTCGATCGCTCAGTCCGGATACGTCCTCACCGGCGTGGTCGCGGCGAGCACGGCCGGCCTGTCCAGCAGCCTGTTCTACCTGGCCGCGTATGGGGTGGCGGTCATCGGCGCGTTCGCCGTCGTGACGCTGGTGCGTGACCAGGCGGGCGAGGCGGCGCACCTGTCCCGCTGGGCCGGGCTGGGCAAGCGGTCGCCGCTGGTTGCCGGGGTCTTCGCGTTCTTTCTGATCACGTTCGCGGGCATCCCGCTCACCAGCGGCTTTACCGGAAAATTCGCGGTCTTCCAGGCGGCGATCCGCGGCGGCGCGCTGTCGCTCGTCATCATCGGGGTGCTGAGCAGCGCGATCCTGGCGTTCCCCTACGTCAGGGTCATCGTGCTGATGTTCTTCAGCGAACCGGTGCCGGATGGCCCGGCGGTGGTGCGGCCCAGCGCCTTCACCGGAGTGGCCGTGGCGCTGGGGGTCGTGGTGACGCTGGTGCTCGGCATCGCGCCGGAGCCGCTGCTCAGCCTCGCAAATCACGCGGCGTCCCAGCTCTTTGTCCGCTGAGCCCCTTTGCCCGGCGCCACCCCACTCACCTCCGCATCCCCGTTCATTCCCGTCCATTTCCTTCATGGGCTGGGCTGCCGTTGGTGTTCGCGCATGGCGCGACGGGCATACCTCGGATTACGCTGCCTTGCACATATCGTGGGGGTGCTCTTGTGCTTGTCTGCTGACGGCTGGTTTGCGGCCGGCGCCGGAGCGCCGCCTCCGAGGGAGTCCGATTGAGCACCCCAGTCATCATGGAGCTGCCAGACGCCGCGCTGGCGGCCGACGTCGTTGACGGCCTGGCACAGGTCGAGGACGGCCTGCGCGAGGCGGCTCGCGCCGATCACAACCTGCTGTCGCAGACCGCCGGGTACGGAATCGAGGCCGGGGGCAAGCGGTTCCGCGCCACTCTGGTGCTGCTCGCGGCCCAGTTCGGCAACTCGCGGGACCCGCGGATCGTGCCCGCCGCGGTCGCCATCGAGCTGACCCACCTCGCGACTCTCTATCACGATGACGTGATGGACGAGGCAGCCGTCCGCCGCGGGCTGCCGAGCGCCAACGCCCGCTGGGACAACTCGGTCGCGATCCTTGCTGGCGACTTCCTGTTCGCCCGGGCGTCGCTGATCCTGGCCGGCCTGGGCCCCGAAGCGGTCAGGATCCAGGCCGAGACCTTTGCGCGTCTGGTGGCCGGCCAGATCGCCGAGACCATCGGCCCGCAGCCCGGAGGGGACCCGCTGAAGCACTACCTTGGTGTGATCACGGAGAAGACGGCGTCGCTGATCGCCACCTCCGGCCGGTTCGGCGCCATGTTCTCCGGCGCGCCCGAGAGCGTCGCGGCGCACCTCACGCCCGCCTGCGAGGCGCTCGGCATCGCATACCAGCTGTGCGACGACATCCTGGACGTGGCGAGCGAGTCCGAGCAGTCGGGCAAGACGCCCGGCACCGACCTGCGGGAGGGTGTGCTGACACTGCCGACCGTGCACGCGCTGCGCTCGGCGGGTCCCGGCGATGCCCGGCTGGTCGAGTTGCTGAGCCACGGTGAGCTGACCGATCCCACCCTGCACGCCGAGGCGCTCGCGCTGCTGCGCGCTCACTCGGCCATGGAGATGGCACGCTCCGATACCCGGCGGTGGGCCGAGCGGGCACGCAACGAGATTCTCGCGCTGCCCGACGTGCCCGCCAGAGCCGCGTTCGAGGCACTCTGCGAATACGTGGTAGAGCGCACGGGCTGACGGAGCGGCCGGATATGAAAGGTTCGTCCTGGTGCCGATGAGCGCTGCTACGGCGCCGAAGCTGCTCGCGATCAGCGACCTGCACGTGGGGTATCCCGAGAACCGCGAGATCCTCGAGAAGCTCCGTCCGGAGTCGGACGCAGACTGGCTGCTGGTGGCAGGAGACGTCGGCGAGATCTTCGCCGATATCGAGTGGGCACTGGGCGTCCTCAAGGACCGATTTGCCACCGTGGTGTGGGCCCCCGGTAACCACGAACTGTGGACGCACCGGAGAGACCCGGCGCTATTCCGCGGAGAGGAGCGCTATTTCCGTCTGCTGGAAGTGTGCCGCCGCCTGGGCGTTCTGACGCCTGAGGACCCGTACCAGGTCTGGGAAGGTCCCGGCGGCCCCGCGATTATTGCCCCCCTATTCTTGCTGTACGACTACAGCTTCCTGCCGGCCGGCGCGCTGACGAAGGCAGAGGGGCTCGCCCGCGCCTACGAGACCGGGGTCGTGTGCTCCGACGAAACGCTGCTGCACCCCGATCCCTACCCGAGCCGGGAGGCCTGGTGCTGGGCGAGGATCGCCAAGACCGAGCAGCGCCTGGCGGAATGCAACCCGGATCTTCCGGTAATCTTCGTGAACCATTACCCGCTCGTCCGTGAGCCCACCGAGGTACTGCGCTACCCGCAATTTGCGCAGTGGTGCGGGACGACGCGCACCGGTGACTGGCACCGCAGGTACAACGCCGCCGTGGTCGTCTACGGTCATCTGCACATTCCAAGGACGACCTGGCATGACGGGGTGCGGTTCGAGGAGGTCTCGATCGGCTACCCGAGAGAGTGGCGTAAGCGCGCGACAGGTCCCGGCACCTTCCGGCAGATCCTCCCGTTATGCCATCCGCGGAGCCCGCCAGCTAACACCGCTGCCGAGCGGCGCGCTAGCATGCACCTCGATGACAACCTCTGTGCGCGCAGCGAACAACGCCGCCGGAGCTGATCCGCTTGCGAGGCAGGGCGGGGCGGGCGGAGCGGCCGCAAGGAACGGTGACTTCGTCCAGTCGCTGGACCGCGGGCTGGCGGTGATCCGGGCGTTCGGGCCGGACCGAGAGCGGCTGAGCCTGAGCGAGGTCGCCAAGGCGACGGGCCTGACCAGGGCGGCGGCGCGCCGGTTCCTGCTGACCCTGGTCAAGCTCGGTTACGTCCGCAACGACGGCCGGGAGTTCTCGCTGCGGCCGCGGGTGCTCGAGCTCGGCTATGCCTACCTGTCCGGGCTGGCGCTGCCGGAGGTGGCCGCGCCGCACCTGGAGGAACTCGTGGCCCGGCTGCATGAGTCCTCGTCGATCTCGGTTCTCGATGGTCACCAGATCGTCTACGTGGCCCGCGTGCCCACCAAGCGCATCATGACCGTCGCGATCTCGGTGGGAACCCGGTTCCCCGCCTACGCCACGTCGATGGGGCGGGTGCTGCTCGCGGCGCTGACCGACAACGAACTCGACCGGTACCTCGCCGAGGCCACGTTCGAGCGGCTCACCGCGCGGACCGTCACCAACCCGGACCGGCTCCGGACGCTCGTCCGCGAGGTGGGGCGCCAGGGATACTCGATCGTCGACCAGGAACTCGAAGAGGGTCTGCGCGCGGTCGCCGCCCCGATCCGCGGCGCCGCCAACGTCGGGACCGCCGCCATCAACGTGTCTGCCCATGCCAGCCGGGTGAGCATGGTCGCGATGCGGGGACGGATCGTGCCCGCGCTGCTGGAGACGGCACGCCAGATAGAGGCCGACCTGCACGCCCAGTCGTCGCCCTGAGCTATCACCCGTTACGGGCGTCCCGGGCGCGCCGGTTCGCGGCGTCGCCGGTTCGCAGCCAGAACCCGACCGGGAACAGCCGCAGGTTCAGGCGCTCGTCGATCAGGCCCCAAAGCCCGCGGCGGGCGAACAGGGCCACGATGATCGCGACCAGGCCCAGGATGATCAGGTACCAGGCGTTGTACGAGGCGAGCGTCTGCTGCAGCACCATGTAGACCACGGTGCCGATGATCGGTCCTTCGATCGTGCCGAGGCCGCCGATGATGGTCGCGAACGCCATCTCCGCGGTCCACTGCACGCTGAACACCGCGCTCGGCTGCACCTGGAGCTGGCTGATTGCCAGCACCCCGCCCGCGGCGCCGCAGCCGATCCCGGCCACCACGAACACCAGCAGCCGCGCGAGGCCGACCCGCGCCCCGGAGCTGCGCGCGGCGACCTCGTCGTCGCGGACGGCGGTGAGCACCAGGCCGACCCTGCCGCGGAGCAGCAGGTAGACGCCGACCAGCGCGAGCACCGTGACCGCGAGCCCGGCCCAGTAGGTGTACGCGGTGAGCAGCGTCGGGTCCATCCCGGAGAACCCGGGCAGCGGCAAGCCGGTCCCGCCGCCGATCGAGGAGAACTTCTCGATGACCAGCATGATGGTCGCGGCGAGCACCCACGTCGCGATCGCGAAGTACCCGCTGCGCAGCCGGGAGACCAGCCACCACAGCGGAAGCGCCGCGATCCCGCTGGCGATCGCGGCGACGGGGAGGGCGGCGAACGGCGAGAGGCCATGGAGGGCGAGGATCAGCACGAAGTACGCGCCGAGCCCCACGAAGGCCTGCTGCCCCACCGACACCAGCCCCGCGTATCCCGCCAGCAGGTTCCACATGCTCGCGAGCGTGAGCACGATGAACCCCTGCACCATGATCGCGGTGGTGCCCGAGTAGACGATGTACGGGAAGAAAGCGAGCACGACGACGACGATCAGCGCGACGGCTCCGGTCCAGGCGACGTTTCGCTGCGACCGGGTGACCCTGAAGCTCTCGGCCTGCCGGGCGGTGGGTTCGGTGACCAGGCTCACGACTGCACCCTCCGGGAGATCAGGCCCTGCGGGCGCAGTACGAGCACGACGATGAACACGATGTACCCGGCGAGGAGCTCGTCGGAGATGTTGATCTGGGCGCCGATCTGCTGCGCCACGCCCAGCACCACGCCGCCGAGCAGCGTGCCCCACAGCGAGCCGAGCCCGCCGATCACCACCGCCGCGAACGCGAACAGCAGGATCGTGTCGGTACCGGTCGTGGGGTCGAGGTCGGAGTACATGCCGAAGGCGATGCCGCCGAGCGCCACGGTGGCGAACGCGACGGCCGCCGCGATGCCAAACACGTGCCGGTAGTCGGCCCCGGCAAGCTGCGCCGCCTCCTTGTCGTCGGCCACCGCGCGGATCAGCCGGCCGTACTTGGACCGGGAGAGGAAGTACTGCAGCCCGAGCAGCACCGCCACCGCGACGGCGAAGATGAGCAGCAGCAGGTAAGCGATCGAGATCTGCGAGCCGATGGTGAAGGCGCCGGTCACCAGGGCCAGGCTGGCCCCGATCCCGCGGGAGTTGGCGGTGAAGAACTGGAGCAGGCCGTTCTCGATCACCACCGACAGGCCGAAGGTGACCAGCAGCGTGGTGAGCACGCTGCGGTCCAGCGCGGTCTGGAGGACCGTGCGCTGCAGCACGTAGCCGAGCACCGCCATGATCGGTACCACGATGACGACGGACCAGAGCACCGGGACGTGGGTGACCGCGATGATGCCGATCGCGATGTAGCCCGCGACAACGGCGAGGTCGCCGTGCGCCAGGTTCACGACCTTCATCACCCCGAACATCAGCGAGAGCCCGCAGGCGAACAGCGCGTACAGCCCGCCGGTCAGCACGCCCTGGATGATGGCGTTTACCCAGGCCACTACCCTTCACTCCCTTCGCCGGGCTGGCTGGCCGTCGCCGCGCCAGCGAGGCCAAAGTACGCCGCCTCGACCTGGTCAGCGGTTACGTCGGCCGGCTCGCCTTCCAGGGTGGTCCGGCCCTCCAGCAGGCACTGGATGTGTGAGGCCACCCGCAGGGCCTGGCTCACGTCCTGCTCGACGAGCAGCACGGTGAGGCCCGTCCCCAGGATCTGCGGCAGCATGCCGTAGATGCGCTGTACGACCACCGGGGCCAGGCCGAGCGACAGCTCGTCGAGCATCAGCACGCGGGGGTTGGCGACCAGCGCGCGGCCGATGGCGACGGCCTGCTGCTCACCGCCGGACAGCTGGGCGGTGGGCTGGTTGCGGCGTTCTCGCATCCAGCCGAACATCTCGTATACCCGCTCGATGGTCCACGGACCCGGACGCGCGTATGTGGCGCCGACCTTGAGGTTCTCCTCGACCGACAGCGACCCGAACAGCCGCCGGCCTTCCGGCACCATGACGATCCCCTGCGTGGCCCGCCGCTCGGGCCGCAGCCCGGTCACGTCCTTGCCGTCGTACCGGATCGAGCCGGACGTCGGGCGGTGCAGGCCGGCGATCGTGCGCAGCAGCGTGGACTTGCCCGCGCCGTTGGCCCCGATGATCGCGTAGACCTCGCCGGGGAGCACCCGCAGCGAGACCGCGTCGAGGGCCCTGAGCTGCCCGTGGTGCACGACCAGGTCGCGGACCTCGAGCACTGGCGTGCCGTCGCCGGGCGCGGCGCCCCGGTCGCCCCCACCCACCTCCGCATCCCCCTTCACTGGCCATCACCCTTCGGTGCCGATACGGTCACGGCTCGCTCCGTTCCGCGTCCTCACCTGCGGCCGGCGGTGCGCCCATGGTCCCGCCGGCCAGTGCCGCGGTGACCTCGGTGCCGAGGAAGACCTCGCGGACCGCGGGGTCAGCCAGCACGGTGCCAGGCTCGCCGTCGCCGACGAACTTGCCACCGGACAGGCAGATCAGCCGGCTCACCACGGCGGTGAGCGCTCGCACCACGTGCTCGATCCAGATCACCGCGATGCCCTCGGCGTTGACGCCGCGGACGATCTCGACGAGCTGTGCCACCTCGGGGTCGGTGAGGCCGCCCGCCACCTCGTCGAGCAGCAGCAGCGTGGGCTGCGTGGCGAGGGCCCTGGCCAGTTCCAGCCGCTTGCGCTGCAGCAGGCCGAGCCGTTCGGCAGGCGCGTTCGCATGGCTTTCCATGCCGGTGCGCTCCAGCGCCTGCACCGCAACCGCGTAGCTTGGCCGCCGCCGCAGCCCGCCACCCTGCTGCGCGGCGACGAGCAGGTTCTCGAAGACGGTCATGTCGCCGAACGGCCGCGGGACCTGATACGTGCGGCCGATGCCCAGCCTGCACCGTGCCGCCGAGTCCAGCTTGGTGACCGTCTGCCCGGCGAAGCGGACCTCGCCGGCCCGGGGGCAAGGTCGCCGGAGATGAGGCCGAACAGGCTGGTCTTGCCAGCACCGTTCGGCCCCACGATCCCGACGACGTCCCCGGGCCCGACGGCGAACGACAGGTCCTCCGTGATGACGACCCGGCCGAACCGTTTCGTCACATTGTCTAGCTCGAGCAGAGGGTTCGTCATCCGGTCAGCTGTTGGTCGGCACGAGGTCGGCCGTGATCTTCGCCTGCGGGAGCAGTGTGTTGTCCACGACCTGGAGCTCCAGTGGGTACTTGGTGCCCTTCTGCCATTGCACGCCGGCCGGCGGGGTGATCGCAACGCCCGGTGCGGGGCCGCCTGAGGCGAAGTTGAGCGGCCCGGCGAGCGCCTGGATGTTCACGTTGTGGATGGCGTTGGCAACTTCGGCCCTGTCGTGCGGGTCGCTCACCGACGTGAAGGCCGCGTGGGCTGCCTCGAACAGGCTGTAGTTGCTGATGTTGGCGTTCCACTGCCCGTGCCCTGACGCCTCGAACTCGTTCGCCATGGTCTGGCAATCCTCGCCGGTGAACGACGACTTCCACGGCAGGGTCGGCACCCACCAGGTGTCGGTGGCGATGTTGTACGCCTCGGAGCCCAGCGCGTAGGCGTCGGGCGGGAACAGCAGCACCTTGGCCACGGTGGCCAGCTTAGGCCGGAAGCCCTGCTGGATCGACTGCTTCCACATGGCGGCGAAGTCCGGCGGCAGCGGCACGTTCGTGAAGAAGTCGGCCTTGTCGGCCTTGAACTGGGCGATCATCGAGGAGTAGTTCGTGGTCCCGTCCGGGTAGGCCGAGGACATGTCGAACTTGTAGCCGGCGGCCTCGGCGATCGGCGGGAACACCGCGCGGAACGCGTCGCCGTCCGAGTCGTTCGGGAACGCGGCGGCAACCACCTTGTCGGTGTGCAGCTGGTCGTGGATCCGGTTCCACATCGGGATGAAGCACTTGACCAGGTGCTCGGCGCCGAGGAAGTACATCACCACGTACTTGGCTTTCTCCGTGGCGTGTTGCGGGTTGCCCTTCGGGAACAGGTTCAGGTACCAGGACTCCCACGGGATGTTCGAGCAGATCAGCGGCGTGCCGAGGGACTCGGCCTGGCTGGCCACGGCGTTGACGGTCTCCGGCGTGGACGACCCGAACAGCATGTCCACGCCGTCCAGGATCGCCGTCTTGGCCAGGTCCCCGGCCCGGGTGACGCTCGACTGGCTGTCGTAGGACTTGATGGTGACCGGGTAGGTCTTGCCGCCGATCTTGAACCCGTTCTTGTACGGGGCGGTCTGCTTGATCTTGGAGATCACCCAGTTGTCGGCCGCGCCGAACCCGGCCAGGTCACCGGTCAGCGGATGGATCCAGCCGATCGTGATCGCCTTGGTGCTGCTTGTGTTGGCGCCCTTGATGCCGGAACTGCAGGCTTCGAGCAGCCCGCCGGCCCCCACGACTGCTGCACCCGCCCCGGCTGCGCGCAGTAGGCCCCGCCGGCTGATGCCGCCGACCGGGCTAGTGCTATTCGATTGCACTGTCTGGTGGTCGTTCATCGATATTGATCTCCTTGTGAGGTCGCGTCGCAGGACGGGGGGCCCTATGCGGGATGCCGGTGGCTCCCCTGCTTAGGCATGCCTGCTCGGCGTCGTGAGACTAACATGACCTGAATCTGGCGACGCAGCAGTTGTTGAATCATTAGGTTTCATAAGGTTGAGAATCGCTTTCGCTATTCAGCCTCGTCGGCAGCCGAAGCTAACGCGCGGCCTTGTGGGGCGCGCGGACCGCGGTGCGGAACGCCTTGTATGCGGGCTCTCATTTGCTTTTGCTTTGTGACTGCTGCTCGCCTGCTGACATGTGCTATGCGTAGCGACGCCGTGCGGAGGCCCGTCCGACACCGGCGTCGGGACGTGGTTTGTACGCTCTGCGAACGAGCGTGCATAACCTGAACAGCATGGCACCACGCCTGTCCAGGCCTAGTCAACGGACGTTATGTAACTGTTGTCACTGGAAAATGGGCCATGCTGAGCTGCGGCTGCATGCGCCGGTACGGCCGGAGAACGTCGCTCCCGACCGGCAGGTTCGGACCCGGCCGAGGGGCGTCCCCAGCCGCGCCAGCTCCAGGCCGATGAAGATGATCTTCCTTGGCGTGCTGGCCGCGGGGAAGGGTGGTGCCCGCATTCTGGTTTCAGACTGCTGGGCCCGGTGGTGCGCGCACCACGCGGTCGTCGCCTGAGGAGGCAGTTGTGAGCATATTCGGTTTCCGCAAGTCCCAAATGGTCAACGCGGAGGACGCGCTGCCTGGCCGCCCGGCGCCAATGCCGGTCCCCGGCCGCCATGAAGTACTCGATGCCCCGTTGCGGCCCCCATACCCCGAAGGTGCGAGCGTGGCGGAGTTCGCACTGGGCTGTTTCTGGGGCGCGGAGAAGGCATTCTGGCAGGTACCGGGCGTGGTTACGACGGCCGTGGGCTACGAGGGCGGGTACACCCCGAATCCGACCTACAAGGAGGTCTGCAGCGGCCGGACCGGGCACGCGGAGACCGTGCGCGTGGTCTTCGAGCCGAAGCGGGTCTCGTACCGCGAGCTGCTCAAGGTGTTCTGGGAGTCGCACAACCCGACACAGGGCATGCGGCAGGGCCACGACACTGGCACCCAGTACCGCTCGGTGATTTTCTACCGCTCGCCGGAGCAGAAGGCCCAGGCGGAGGAGTCGCGTGACGCCTACGCCAAGCGCCTGGCCGAGGCCGGCTACAAGGGGATCACCACCGAGATCGTCCCGGCGGGCGAGTTCTACTTCGCCGAGAACTACCACCAGCAGTATCTGTCTGAAGGCAAGAACCCGTACGGCTACTGCCCCGACCACGGCACCGGTGTCTCCTGCCCGGTCGGCGTCGTGAAGGCGAGCGACTGAGTCTTGCGGGTGGGCCGCTAGGTCGTCCCTTCAGCCAGAGCCTTGCGCTGTGTTCATGCATGGCCGAATGCCTGTGTCGGCAAGGCTGACGGCGACTGGCGTTGTGGCCACAAAAGTGTGATACATTGCATGTATGGCGGCTACGAACGCACATGCGGTAGGCCTGCGAGACCTGCGCCATCACACGAGCGAGGTACTGGCCCGCGTGCGGCATGGCGAGACCGTGGATGTCACGGAGCACGGGCGGCTGATCGCTCGCATCGTGCCGGTTAGCGAACGCGAGCCCACACCGATCCTGGCGCGCCTCGCCGCGGCCGGACGCGCGACCCTCGCGCAGCGGCCGGGCTACCGCCCTCGTCTGCGCCCCGGTGATGGCACCGACCGCCTCTCGGAAACCCTCGCGGCGATGCGCGACGAGGAAGTCTGGTGAGCCTTTACTACGCCGATACCTCCGCCGTGATCAAACTCCTGGTCGAAGAGACGCACTCGCAGGCGTTCGCGGCGTTCTACGACAGTCACGCCGATGCCGAATGGGTGAGTTCCGCGCTTCTGCGGATCGAAGTCAGCCGGGCCGTCGCTCGCGCGATGCCTGCCCTTCTGCCTGACGCCCGGGACCTGCTTACCGCTTTCTCTTACATCGCGATGGACGACGACATAGTGGAAGGGGCCATGAACGAGCCAGACCGCAGGCTCCGCTCCCTTGATGCGATCCACCTGGCGACCGCGCGCATTCTCGCGCCGGAACTCAACGGCCTTGCCACTTACGACGACCGGCTGACCGCCGCCGCGACCGACGCTGGCTTGGCCGCGATCTCACCCGGAACCGACGCCGTCTGAGTTACGGCAGGTACGTCTTGCCCCCTGGCACGCTGAGGGCCCGCCTGCCCAAGATAGACGGGCCCCCAGCCTCGGGTGTGCTAGGCGGTCTCGGCCTGGGCTGGGGCGTCATCTCCGGACTGCCTGGAGATGAGATTCAGCATCTCTTCCCTGGGCAGGCAGGTGAAGTACGCCCATATATAGATCCCGAGACTGAACGCGGCGACGATCCCCATTTCCAGCCAGAAGTCGATCCGGCCGGTGTTGTCCGGCCCGAACTGACCCTGCCAGGAGATGATTCCCATGCCGATCAGATACACAGGCAGCCAGATGGCCGACTTCCAGTCCAGCGGCGGACGGTCCTTGTCGTAGATCATCCAGACGCCGATCAGGACGTAGCCGATCACCAGTGCGATCCCGAGCTTCCAGACGATCTCGAAGCCGGACCAGTCGATGATCAGGCTGGCGATGATGAACGCGAGCGGGCTGAGCCAGGTGGCGCCCGGCAGCCGGTAGGGCCGCTCGCTTCGGGCAGCCTCCTGCGGAACGCGCCGAGCGCGAGCGGGGCGCCGGCGTACATCAGCACGCTGGCCGAGGTGATGAAGCCAACCAGGGTGCTCCAGCTCGGGAACGGCAGCAGGAACACCAGGCCCAGCACGAACGCCATGATCAGGCCGAACCACGGCACGCCGTTCTTGTCCACCCAGCCGAACGGCCCCGGGACGTAGCGGTTGCGGGACAGGCCGTAGCTGATCCGCGACGTCGAGGTCTGGTAGACCAGCCCAGTGCCGGACGGGGAGATGAACGCGTCGATCCGCAGGATGACCGCGAACCAGCCCAGGCCGACCGCGCCAGCCAGAAACGCCAGCGGGCCGAGCTCGAAGCTCGGGTTGGTCTTCAGGGCCGCCCAGCCGTGCGTCAGGTCGCCTGGCCGCAGCGCGCCGAGGAACACGACCTGCAGCAGGAGATAGATCGCGGTGCAGAGCAAGATCGCGATGATGATCGCCCGGGGCAGGTTTCGCCGCGGGTTGCGGACCTCGCCGGCCAGCTGGTCGGCCTGCTCGAAACCGAGGTAGGCGAAGACGATGCCGGAGCCGGGGATCGCCGCGAACATGGCCTTGATCCCGTATGGCATGAACCCGCCGTGCGAGTTGAACGAGGCGGTGTGGAACTGCGTGAACAGGATGATGATGGCCGCGACCGGGATGATGACCTTCCACCAGGTCAGGACCAGGTTTACCCGGTTGAACAATCTCATGGCCAGGAAGTTCACCGCCGTGAAGATCGCCATCAGGATGATGCTTATCCCGAACCCGAGCCCGGTTACCTCACCGTTCGTGGTGTCGAACAGGCCGTGCCAGTAGAAGGCCAGGTACTGCATCACCGCGAAGCACTCGATCGGCGTGACCGTGACCGCCTGCAGGTAGGACATGTAGCCGAATCCGGTCCCGGCCACGCTCCCGAACGCGAAGTGCGGGAACCGCGCCGTGCCCCCGGCGACCGGGTACATCCCGCCGAGCTCGGCGTGCACCAGCGCCAGGATAATGATCATGACACCGGCGATGCCCCAGGCGAGCAGCGCCGAGGTCCCAGTGGAATACGAGGCCTTCCACGAGCCGAACAGCCAGCCAGAGCCGATGATCGACGTTACCGACGCCCAGCAGGCCCCGATCAGTCCCATCTCCCGTTTCAGGCCAACATCTCCTGGCCTGGTCGTGGCGACAACTGCCGGTTCAGTAGCCATGTCCGAGCCTCCTTCCGGTCCGCATTCGTGGGGCGACCGCCCCGTGACTAGAACCTCCGCCAGCGATTGGCTGGGGGGATGAGGAGGAGCCGATTGAAGCTTTGGCTAAGGCCTGCCTGGAAGGGACCTGGATCCAGCCGATCCTTTGCAGCAGCACATGCAGCCCGGACAAGGAGTAGCGCACGCCGAACCTGTCCTTGACTACTTCGGCGACCCGGGTCAGCGTCCAGCGCTGATCCGCTTCCCAGCCGAAGGCGGCGGGGCCGGCCTCCAGCACCTTCTCCAGCTCATCCAGCTGAAGCGGGCTGAGCTTGCAGCGGACACCGCCGGCACCCTTCGAGGCCAGCGCCTGCCTGCCACCGGCCGCGAGCACCTGCCGCCAGCGATTGGCCGACGGCCGCGTCACTCCGAACCGCTGTGCGACCTCACGGTCACTGGCTCCCGCCTCGATGAGGTCGGCCGCAGCCAGCCGCACGCGCTCTCGCCGGGCTTGCTCTTCCGCGCCGAGTCTGCGCCAGGGCACCTTCCGGTGACCGCCCCGCCCTCCGGGAGGGTCAGCGGCATCCGGCCGGGTCCATTCCCGTCGCGCCCGCTCCTGCACCGTCGGCCACCACCCGGATAACTCACGACTCCCAAGCCGAGGAGGAGCCCCCCGCAAAACGAGCCGAACAATCCCAAAGGATCGGAAACCTTTAACCGGTTCACGGGGAACATCAACCTCGCCGCCGAAATACTCTTTATCCGCCTTGGAGATGGCGTGAAGATGCTGTGAAGACCGCGTATTCAATATGGCGGCACATGTGTGGACCAAACTGCTGACCTCCTCGATTCCCGGCAGAAGGCGGGCCGCATGACTAGTTACGCCGAATCTTAAACGGCGCTTAGCTCATCCGAAGATTAAGACGCTCCGCCCGCTGAAGATCGGCTAAGGGCACACCTGGCTCGCGGGCTGGCCGGGCCGCTCAGTAATGTGTCCCTAAACCGATAAGTGCGCATAGAGGACGAGGAGGCAGGGAAGCATGCCCTCCCTGAACGACCGCGTGGTGCTCCTGACGGGTGGGGCGACAGGCATCGGCCGGGCCATCGCCCTCGACATGGCTGCGGCCGGCGCGACCGTCGCCATCGGCGACACGAACGTGGATGGCGGGCAGCGAACGGCTGACGAGATCCTGAGCGCAGGGGGCAAGGCGTCCTTCAGGTCATGCGACGTGGCCGAGCCTGAAGATGTCGCGGCCCTGGTCGACGGCGCCGTTGCCGACTTCGGGCAACTGGACGTGCTGGTCAACGACGCCGGCATCTCCGGCGGCTCGCGCCGCCTCCATGAGCTCGACATCGACGCCTGGGACCGGACGATCGCCGTGAACCTGCGCGGCACCTTCCTGTGTGCCCGGGCGGCGATCCCCCACCTCCTGCAGCGCCCGCACAGCGCGATGGTCAACATCGCCTCCACCTACGGCATCATCGGCGCGCCGCATGCGCCGTCCTACTGTGCCTCCAAGGGCGGCATCGTCAACCTCACCCGGCAGCTGGCCGTGGACTACAGCCCCGACGGGCTCCGGGTCAACGCCATCTGCCCGGGGTACATCGACACCGACATGGGCGGCCACCGGGCATCCCTCCCGCCGGCCGAGCGTGCCGCCGCCCGGGAACGGCGGGAAGCGAACGCCGCCTTGCAGCCCATCGGCCGGCAGGCGCAGGCACAGGAAGTGGCCCGCGTCGCGACGTTCCTGGCATCGGACGACGCGTCGTTCATGACCGGCTCGATCGTGACCGTCGACGGCGGATGCACGTCGACCTTCCGCTACGGGCCCTGACCGCCCCGGGGTTCCTGCTCGGCTGTCGGCTGGGGCTGGGAGGGCTCTTTGTCCGCCCCGTCGTGGGTGCCACGATGGTGGCTCCGGACGAGCGCCGTGACCTCGTGCGTGATGCCGATCGAGGGTCCGCCGATCAGTTCCCACGCGCGGGCTATCCCGATCAGGAAGCAGATGACCACCATGCTTGCGATCGTGTAAACCGCGCCGGAGTTGCCTGGCTGCACGAGCACGTCGGCTCCGTTGATCAGCTGGACCACGAACGTGATGAGCAGCCCGAACAGGAACACTACGTCGAGCAGTACGCGCCGGCGCAGCTGGTGCCTGCGGATCAGCGCCAGCAGTGCCGCCGCGACGAACACGATTCCCGAGCTCGCCGCGGCCACGGCGGTCGGCCCGATCTTCTGCCCGGGGATCAGCGAGAACAGCGACACGGCCAGCGCGTTGATGAAGGCGGTGAGTGCCGCCGCCGCGCGGATGCGGTGGACCTGCGACTGTGCCTCTTCGCGGGCGAGCCGGTCGGCCGCCACCGAGATGGCTACGAACAGCAGGCCGATCAGTGCGCCAGCCACGCTTGCGCACGCGACGAAGAAGTCGTGGATGCTCTCAGGAACCACCCGACGATCCTCGCAGCCGGGCGCAGCCGGGTCAGCGCCGGCGCTGCCAGACGGTATTGCCGCAGGCGCAGCCGTCTATGCGCCGGTCAGCTCCTCAGCTCGCCGGTCGGTGACGAGCTCGAGCTGCCGCTCTTCGAAGAACCACACGAAGCCCTGCGCCGAGCGAAGATCCCATCCCGGCTCGAAGAGCTCGGTCAGCTGGGCCGCGGCAGCGGTGCCCATCATTGCCTCGCCGAGATGGTCGCGGGCGTCCTCGGGCTCTCCGGCGCACTCGACGGCCATGACGAGCAGGTCGCCCTGCTGGAACACGCTGATGCTGGCCAGCATCGTCGGCACCCCGCCACGCACCTCCATCGGGTTCCAGCCGGACAGCACGCCGGCCGCGGCGTCACCCGTGCCGGGCCGCAGCGGGAAGCCCAGCGCCATCCTGCAGGTAGGAGCCCCGATGGTCGGCGCCAGCAGGTCCGGGTCGGCGATCCAGTGCATGACCCGGCGCATCATGGCCCGCTGGAAGAAGGCGGCGGCGGCACCCGGGTCGCTCAGGTCCCTGGGCTCGGCGAGCAGCGGGTTGAGGGCCTCCTCGGTAGCGCGGATGGCCGGCTGGGTCGCAAGGTGCCGCATCACGAGCGGGAGCGGCCCTTCGACGTCCATCATCCGGACCACCCGAGGGCCCCAGAGGAACACCGCGGTGCCGAGAAGCCGGGCGCCGTCACCGATCTCCGTCTGCGGTCGCGGGTACGCCGAGAGGATCTGCTGGACCTCGGGCTCCGTGCCCGGGCGCACCGGGAAGGTTAGTGCATATCGTTCCACGAGTTTCTCCTTTTCTGATGATGACAATGGAAAGCAGCGCGTCCAGCGCGACCCCAGTGCGCCCATCAGCGAATCCGGGCCACACGGCGCCCTAACTGACTCGCTGCGCCTAAGCGCGATTCCGGCGGGCTGAGCTCAGCGGGCACTTTCCATGGCGGCCGGGACGGTGCGCGTCTCGCGCATAACCGTGTAACGCAGCGACCGCCGTTCCCGCACATGACTCATCATCGGCTTTGCCAGCTCGCGATGACCTGGTGTGCTCTCCCAGGCCAGGAAGTCCTCCGCGGACCGCCATTCGCTGGTGATAAGCCACTCGTCAGCGTCGTCCGCCGACCTGCACACCTGGTCGCCCAAGTGCCCGGGAACCTGGGCGACTTGCCACCGAATCGATTCGTATTCCCGCAGGAACTTCTCGCCGGCGCCGGGTGAGAGCTTGAGCATGAACAGAACGCGATAGCCGGCAGGCTGCTGTAGTTCCTCGGTACTCATTTTCCCCCGATTCCATTACCCCACCGGCCTATGTACCCACCGGGCACATATCAACTCAGGCCAGCAGCACTGAATCGCACAGAAATTGAGCCTGCACACTAGTCCGTTATCCGGCAGATGACCTGGCCGGCGGAAAGGGCGTCGCCGACGGCGACAGCGAGGTCGGTGACCACGCCGGCGCGGTGCGCGGTCACCGGCTGCTCCATCTTCATCGCCTCGATCACCGCCACGGGATCGCCCACCTCGACGCGATCCCCGGGCGCCGCCACCTTGACCACGCTGCCCTGCATGGGGCAGGTGACTTCATCGCCAGATGACGCTCCGGGAACACCCTGCAGACGGGCCATCCTGCGCCCGAGCATCCGGCGTGCGCCCATGTCCGGCCCCCGGTGGGCTGGTACCACGACCTCCATCCGCCTGCCGTCGACCTCCACGGCCAGCCGCTCGTGTGATGGGGGGTCGGGCGGCTCAGCCGGCTCAGGCTGCGGCGCGCAGCCAGGGAAATCCGTCTCGATCCACCGCGTGTGCACGGAGAAGGGCGCTGCCGGGTCCGGCGGAGCGAATGCCGCATCCTCCACCACCGCCCGGTGAAACGGCAGGACGGTGGCCACGCCCTCGACTTCGAACTCGGCCAGCGCGCGCCGCGCGCGCTCCAGGGCCTGGCTGCGGTCCCTCCCGGTCACGATCAGCTTGGCGAGCATGGAGTCGAACTCGCGCCCGATGACGGCTCCCGCAGTGACACCCGAGTCGACCCGGATCCCGGGTCCCGCCGGGACCTGCCAGGTGGTCAGCGCTCCGGGGCCGGGCAGAAATTCGCGGCCCGGGTCCTCGGCGTTGATCCGGAACTCGATGGCATGGCCGTGGGCCGGCGGATCGTCGTAACCGAGTTCCTCGCCGTCGGCGAGCCTGAACTGCTCACGGACGAGGTCCAGGCCGGTGATCTCCTCGCTCACCGGATGCTCCACCTGCAGCCGCGTGTTCACCTCCAGGAAGCTGACGACGCCGTCCGCACCGACGAGGAACTCGCACGTCCCGGCGCCCACGTACGCCGCCGCCCGCATGATGTCCTTGGACGCCTCGTACAGCCGCGCGACCTGGTCCGCCGTGAGAAAGGGCGCGGGCGCCTCCTCAACCAGCTTCTGATGACGGCGCTGCAGCGTGCAGTCTCTGGTCGAGACCACGACGACGTGACCGCGGGAGTCGGCGAGGCACTGCGTCTCGACGTGCCGCGGCCGGTCGAGGTACCGCTCGACGAAGCACTCGCCGCGGCCGAAGGCCGCGACCGCCTCACGCGTGGCCGAGCCATACCGGTCGGCGATCTCTCCCAGTGCCCAGGCCACCTTCAGGCCGCGGCCGCCACCCCCAAACGCCGCCTTGATCGCGACGGGCAGGCCATGCTCGTTCGCGAACGCGATCACGTCGTCGGCGCTGGCCACGGGGCGCCCGGGGACCAGTGGCGCGCCCACCCGCCGGGCAACCTCACGCGCCGCAATCTTGTCGCCAAGCTGACGTATCGCCTCTGCGGGCGGCCCGATCCAGGTGATCCCGGCCCCGGTCACCGCCTCGGCAAACTCCGCGTTCTCGGACAGGAACCCATAGCCCGGGTGAACAGCGTCGGCGCCGGACCGCGCCGCCACCTCGAGCAGCTTCGCGATGTCGAGGTACGTCTGAGCGGGGGTCACCCCGCCGAGGGAATACGCCTCGCCGGCGAGCCTGACGTGCGGCGCGTCGCGGTCTGGGTCAGCGTAGACCGCGACGCTCTCCAGGCCTGCGTCGCGGCATGCCCGGGCCACCCGGACAGCGATCTCGCCACGGTTGGCGATCAAAACCTTGCGCATCTGCGCTCTCCCTTAGGACGAGGCAAGGCAGGCACCTCGGACAGCCGAGCCGGTCGCACACGCCTTCTCATGAGATTGCGCCTCAGTAAGCAGCCAATCCCGGCGCCGATGATGATCGCCTGATCGAATCCAGACATAGCTGCGCCCCCTCCCCGCTCCCCGACGTAGCGACCTCCCCCGGCCGCCACGCTGGCCCTCGTTCCTACCCCCTCGGATCCCCCGTTCCTAGGCTCGGATCCCCGTTCCTACGCTCGGATGATCTGGGGCAGGCCCCGGAACACTGTCCTGTGAGCATCCTCGCGCGGCGAGCCCTGTCCGGCGCTAAACGACTCGCGTAAGGCCGAAACCCGCAGCCCTTCCTGCCGGTTCGCCCGGTTTACGCTGCGCCGCCCCTGCCGCTCCTGCCGCCGCGCGGGCGGGCCCACGAGCGTGAGCCCGCGTAGGAGGGAAGCAGCCATGCGGGCCGGGCCGGCGCCGGTCGCGGCCACGGGCGCCGCCGCCTTGCGAGCAGAACCGCTACAACGGCCGCGACCTCCTCCGCGCTGGGCTGGTCGGCCGCAGCTGGTGCCGCTGGTGACGCGGCTCTGGCCGTCATGCGACCGTCGCTCGCACGGCGTCCTCGACGAGGGTCTTGATCCGCTTCATCTGCACCGCCGAGTTCTTGGTGATCATCTCGGCCATGGTGGCATCGTCCACGGGGGCGTCCGGCTTCATGTGGAAGTTCTGCACCCATTGCATCTCGACGCCGCCGCTGGTCTCGCGATAGGTCCAGTCGATGTCCATGAACTCGAACGGACCGGTCTCGACCCGGTAGGCGTGCACGGTGTGCGCCTGCGGATCCATGACACGCTCGGAGACCCAGCTCCAGACCTTCCCGTTGTCGTCGGGGTGCATCGTCAGCCGGAACCGCACGGTGTTCCCGTCCCGCGCGATGATCTCGGCTGCCGCGTACTCGCTGAACAGATGCGGCCATGACTCAACGTCGTTGGTCATGTCCCAGACGAGATCCATGGGCGCGCTGATCACTGTCGAGCACTCGGTGTGCGCGCTCGACCCGGCATCCGGGCCTGCTGCCTGCCGGACGATGGCTTCGAGGTCGGCGAACGTCCTGCAGTCCTCGATGTCGGCGTGGATCTGAACCTGGTAACGCTGTTCGACCACCGCGAAGACGCCGAGGAGGCCGAGCGAGTCGACGCCCAGATCTTCGAACGTCGCATGAGGATCCTGCTCTATCTGCTCAGCGTCGATCTCGACTCCGGCGACGGTCTTCACCATCTCGCTCAGCTCGCCACGGGTCGGCAGTGTTGTTGCGGGCACCTGCGTCCTCCTCTTGTGTGGTTTCCCTCTTGTCTTGTGTGGTTTCCCTTTGGGTGGTTTCCCTGTGTGCGGTCAAACGGCGCGAAGCACGACCGCGGCGTTGAACCCCTCGAACCCCCTGGCCAGGACGAGGGCGGTGCGGACAGGGCCTGTCCTGGCCTCGCGGACGAGGTCTATGTCGCAGCCCGGTGCCAGTTCACCGATGCCGTAGGTGGGCGGTATCACGGCGTCGCGCATGGCCAGCAACGCGGCGACCACGTCGAGCGGCGGCCCGCCCGCGTACAGCCGGCCGCAGAGCGTCTTGGGCACGGTCACGGGAACTCCGAACGGGCCGAACAGCGCCGCGAGCGCCGCCGCCTCGGTGCGGTCCGGGCCGGGCAGGCCCGCGCCGTCGGCGAAGACGACGTCCACGTCCTGAGGCGCGATCCGGGCGTCGGCCAGCGCGGCCTCGGCCGCCCGCTGCAGCGTCGGCTGCCTGCCGGTGCCTGGGCGCGGGTCGAACGACGAGGCATAGCCGGCGATCTCGCCGTACGGCTTGTCCACACCGCGGGCAAGCGCGCTGTCTTCGCGCTCGGCGATCAGGATGGCGCCGCCCTCACCGGGCACGTACCCGCAGGCGGCTACGTCGAACGGCAGGTAGGCGCGCTGCGGGTCCGCCGAACGGCTCAGCAGGTCGTTGGTGATCTGGCAGGTCAGCGCGTACGGGCCGATCGGTGCTTCGGTGCCGCCCGTCAGGACCACGCTCGCGTCGCGCCGCAGCGCGCGCCGGGCCCGCCCGAGCGCGTCGAGACCACCGGCCTGCTCGGAGACCACGACGCCGCATGGCCCCTTCATCCCGTTCCTGATCGACAGCTGCCCGGTCGTGGCCGCGTAGAACCAGGCGATCGACTGGAAGGGGCCGACGGCGCGCGGCCCGCGGCTCCACAGAGCCTCGATCTCGCGCTGCCCGAACTCGTTGCCGCCCGACGAGCTCGCTGTGACGACGGCCATGTCGTACTCGGGCTGATCCGCCGGGACGAGGTCTGCGTCGGCGAGTGCCCGCTCCCCGGCGGCGAGCGCGAACTGCGTCCAGCGATCGGTTTGCACCGCGAGGCGGTCCCCGCACTGCTCCGCCGGATTGAGGTCGTCGACGAGCCCGGCGACGCGCACGGGATAGCCGTCGGCTTCGAACCTGCTGATCGGGCGCAGTCCGCTCACGCCGGACAGCGTCGCCGCCCAGTAGGCGCTGGTGTCGCCGCCGTTGGGCGCGACCGCTGCGACGCCGGTGATCAGAGCCCGCTGCGAGTGGTCACCCATTCGACGCCTCCATCCCTGGCCGGGTAAGCAGCATCGCGGTCTGGAAACCCCCGAACCCGCTGCCGACCGTAAGAACGGCGTCGCTGCGCTGCTCGCGCGCATGCAGCGGCACGTAGTCGAGACCGAGTTCGGGGTCGGGCTCGTGCAGATTGGCGGTCGGCGGAACGACGCTGTGCTCGATGGCCAGCGCCGACGCCGCGATCTCGATGGCGCCGATCGCGCCGAGCGAGTGCCCGACCATTGACTTGATCGAGCTCACCGGGACCTCGTAAGCCCGTGCGCCGAGGCTCGCCTTGAAGGCCGCCGTCTCGTGCCGGTCGTTCTGGCGGGTGCCTGATCCATGCGCGTTGATGTAGTCGATGTCCTCGGGGGCGAGCCGCGCACGGCCCATGGCCACCCTGATCGCCTCGGCCATCTCCAGGCCGTCAGCCTTCAGCCCGGTCATGTGATACGCATTGCTGCGCTGGGCGTAGCCCGCGATCTCGCAGTAGATGTGGGCGCCGCGGCGCCGTGCCTCGTCGGCTGGCTCGAGAACAAAGACCGTGGCGCCCTCGCCGAGCACGAACCCGTCCCGGCTGGCGTCGAAGGGCCGTGACGCGTGCGCCGGGTCGTCGTTGTTCGGCGAGGTCGCCTTGATGGCGTCGAAGCAGGCCACCGTGATCGGCGAGATCGGGGCGTCGGTCGCGCCGGCGATCACCACATCGGCCCGGCCGTCCTCGATCATCTCTGCCCCTTCCGCCACGGCGTCCAGCCCTGACGTGCATCCGGTCGAGGTCACCCCCGCCGGGCCTTCCGCGCCGCAGTCCCAGGCGACCTCCGCCGCGATAGTGCTCGGGATCAGCGCGCGGTACAGATGGCGCTGCGCCTTCGCCGGGTCGACGACCCAGCGTTTACCCATGTCGCTCACCACGACGTATTGCTGCTCGAGCGTGATGGTGTTGCCGACCGCGCTGCCGATGCTGACGCCGATGCGGCCGGGCGGCACGTTGTCCAGGTCGAGCTTGCTGTCGGCCAGCGCCTCTCGCGCGCACACGAGGGCGAACTGCGAGCAGCGGTCGGTCCGCTGCGTCTCCTCGGCCGTGAGGCCCTCGGCGGCCGGGTCGAAGTCACATTCGGCCGCGATGCGGGACCGGAACCCCGCCGGGTCGAACAGGGTGATGCCGCGGGTGGCCGTCATGCCAGAGGTCAGCAAGGCCCAGAACGCCTTCGTGCCATTGCCACCGGGCGCCACCACACCGATGCCGGTGATCGCGGCCCGCCGCTGGCTCACCTGAGCTCACCGGTGGTTGCGTGAGTGGGCTCCTCGGTGTCGACGTGGCCCAGGTCGGGCCGCGGTGCCAGCGGGCCGAGGTGGAAGACCGCGAACGCCGGCTGCGCGGCATCGCTGTTCTCCAGGCGGTGCCGGGTGCCGATCGGGATGAACAGGCCTTCGCCAGCGGCCAGCGGCACGGGTTCTCCGTCGAGCCTGACCAGCAGCTGGCCGCTGACCAGGTAGATGAACTCCTCCGAGTACGGGTGGTAGTGCTCGGTGACGCACTCGCCGGGCTGGAGAGTGAGCACTCCCATGAACCCCGAGGTCGACTTCACCGTCGCGGGGCTGAGCATCGTGCGGAGATCGCCGCCGCGGCGGCGGTTGGACTCCATGTCGCTCGCCGCGACCTTCCCCCATTTTGCGTTTGTCACTATGTGTCCTTACAGCGGTGGGTTTCCGTGCTTGCGCAGAGGCAAGTGCTCGTGCTTGGAACGGAGCATCTCGAGGCCGGCGCAGATGACCGCCCGGGTCTCGCGCGGGTCGATGACGTCGTCCACCAGCCCGCGCTCTGCGGCGTAGTAGGGATGCATGAGCTGCTGGCGGTACTCGGCGACGAGAGTCGTCCGCAGCTGATCCGGGTCGGGTGCCGCCGCAATCTGCCTGCGGTGGATGACGTTGGCGGCACCTTCCGCGCCCATCACGGCGATCTCGTTGATCGGCCATGCGTACGCCAGGTCGGCCCCGATCGAGCGGGAATCCATCACGATGTACGCGCCGCCGTACGCCTTGCGCAGGATCATCTGAATGCGCGGGACCGTGGCCTCGCAGTAGGCGTACAGGAGCTTGGCGCCGTGACGGATGATCCCGAGGTGCTCCTGGTCCACGCCCGGCAGGAAGCCCGGGACGTCCACGAGGGTGACCAGCGGAATGTTGAATGCGTCGCACGTGCGGACGAACCGTGCCGCCTTTTCCGCCGCCTTGATGTCGAGCACTCCGCCGAGCACAAGCGGCTGATTCGCGACGATACCGACCGTCTGGCCGCCCATGCGCGCCAGCGTGCAGATCACGTTGCGGGCCCAGTCGGCGTGCAGTTCGAGGAACTCGCCGTGGTCGGCGATCTGCTCGATGACGGCCAGCATGTCGTAGGGCTTCGCCGCCGAGGCGGGGACGATGTCCAGCAGGGCGTCACACCGCCGGTCCGGCGGGTCGGTAGGCTCGTAGCCATCGGGCGCCTCACGATTGTTCGGCGGCAGCAGCCAGAGCAGCGCCCGGATGGCCTCGAAGCAGCTTTCCTCATCGTCGTGCACGAAGGTGGCCAGGCCGGAGATGCTGGAGTGCACGTCGGCACCGCCCAGGTCTTCCTGGCTGACCTCTTCGCCGGTCACCTCGCGGATTACATCCGGCCCGGTGAGGAACATGTTGGAGATCCCGCGGACCATGAACACGAAATCGGTCAGCGCGGGTGAATAGGACGCCCCGCCCGCGCAGGGCCCGAGCATCACGCTGATCTGCGGGATGACGCCGGAGGCCCGCACGTTCCGGCGGAATATCCCGCCGTACCCGGCAAGAGCCGTAACGCCCTCTTGTATCCGCGCGCCGGCGCCGTCGTTGAGGCCGATGAGCGGCGCGCCCGCCGACTCAGCCAGGTCCATGATCTTGTGGATCTTCTGCGCGTGGGCCTCGCCCAGCGAGCCGCCGAAGATCCGGAAGTCGTGCGCGTACAGAAACACCTTCCGGCCGTCGACCGTCCCGTATCCCGTGATCACACCGTCGGTGGGCGGCCGCTGCTCGTCCAGCCCGAATCCTGACGCCCGGTGCCGGCGGAACATCTCGATTTCCCTGAACGAGCCGGCATCGCACAGGCGGTCGATCCGCTCACGAGCCGTCAGGCGCCCGCGTGCATGCTGCCGCTCGGTTGCCTCCTCGCCGGGGGCGATGAGGACTTCCTGCCTGAGCAGAGCCAAGTCGTCGGTCAACTGGTGCAGGTCCGGCTGCTCGGTCTGGCCGGCCGCCGTCGCCGGGCTGTCGGGCACGGTCAAAGCATTCGCGGCCTGCGTCATAGTCATTACTGCTCCCCATGACCGTGCGTTCGGGCGGGCGTTGCGTCAGGCTGGCGCGCGCCAGAGATAAAACTCCCTGGCCATCGCGTCACTCGGGCTTCGCCACGTCGCGGGATCGTAGGCGGTGACGTGCTCCGACAGCTTCGTGTTGATGTCGGCGAACAGCGGGTGCTGACGTACCTCGGCCAGCGGGAGAGCCAGGTCCTCCCGACTTTCAATTGAATGGAAATAGAGGTCATGAAAACGGTAAAGGCGTCGTTCCCGTACGCCTAGCATCCGCGGAAGCTCGCCTGCGTCGGACTCTGTGAAGATACTCTTGACGGCGTCCTCGCTTCCTTGCCCCATACGGGCAACAATAAGCGTCCGTGACATGACAACCCCCCTCCACGGATGAGTTCCACTGCGTACGCCGGATTAGTTCCCCTGCGTCCATCACGCGTAAACATTCCCTCCTCGGGGATGCGGATCGGCGCGAATGGGATATGTTATTCTCCGGGTTACGGATCGACGTCAACGGGTACGCATTCGCGCGCTTACCGGGCTCGGGATGGGTGGCATCATCGCGGCATTGACCTGCTCAGATGGGCATACGCGTCGACCGGATTGTGCCGATTTCGGAGAATGCCAGAAGCGGAGTTGCCGCCACGGCCAGCGCCCGGGAATGGTCCTCGTAAACGGACCGGGCGTCATGATTGTGCCGCCGGGCTCGAGCTGCGATGCCGACTGCATCTACGCGCTACAGGCTTAGAAGCCGCGCGAATAGGGCAATGGAACAGGGGCAGTGATCATGAAGGGGGAAGGGGAAGGCCGTTGCGGACCGAAAGGCGGAAACGGCGAATAGTGAGCCTATTCGCGGCGACAATGCACCCGGGTGTCGCCTGGCACCGCGAGCCTGGCAGTCCTGTCCCTGCGGCCGCCACCGGGGGCCGGGATACGATGTGTGAGCGATGAGCACTGTAGAGGCGCCTGCAAGCGCCACCCACTCGCCTGAGGCCAATCCGGCCGGGATCATCCACACCGAGGACCTGACCAAGGTCTACCCGGGAACCGACTTCGCCGCCGTCGACCGACTCAACCTCGACGTCTGCGCTGGCGAGATCTTTGGCCTGCTCGGGCCCAACGGCGCCGGCAAGACCACGACCGCTGGCATGCTGACCACGCGTGTGGTGCCGACGTCAGGCCGGGCCTTGCTCGCTGGCGTCGACGTCGCCGCGCACCCGGCGCTCGCCAAGCAGCTGAGCGGCATCGTGTCGCAGCAGAACACCCTCGACCGCCAGCTCACCGTCTGGGAGAACCTGTACTTCCACGGCCGCCTGTTTGGCATGGGGGCCAGGGCGTCCCGGAAGATCGCCGACGACCTGCTCGAGCAGTTCCATCTGACTCGGTGGGCCAAGGCCTCCGTGTACGCGCTGTCCGGCGGCATGGCCCAGCGGCTGATGGTCGCGAGAGCCATCTTCCACCGCCCTTCGGTGCTGTTCCTTGACGAGCCGACGGCCGGGCTCGACCCGCAAAGCAGGCTGGCGCTGTGGGACCTGCTCGGCGAGCTGCACCGTGCCGGGCAGACGATCCTGCTCACCACCCATTACATGGAAGAGGCCGACCGGCTCTGCGAGCGCGTCGCGATCATGGATCACGGCAAGATCCTTGCGCTGGACACCCCGGCCGCCCTCAAGCAGAGCATCGGCGCCGACACGGTCGTCACGGTCAAGGCCGTCGGCGACGCCGCCAGCCTGGCCGAGGCGCTCGAACGCGACGTGACCGGCGTCACCCGCGCCCGCGTCATGGACGGAGGAGTCCAGCTGCACGTACAGGGCAACGATCGGCTGGTGCCGCGCGTCGTCGCGGCGGCGGAGCGCGCGGGCTTCGACCTCATCGACCTGTCGATCTCCGAGCCCAGCCTGGAGACGGTGTTCATCAACCTCACGGGCAAAGAACTCCGGGAGGACTGATGGCCACCTCTACCACGACACCGACGGCTACGGCGGAACCGCCCGCCTCCAGCCCGCAGCGGATCGGCGGCGGGCCCACCCGCTCGGTAGCCGCGGCAAGCTGGACCGCGCTCGGCGCGCTGATGCTGCGGGACCTGGTCGTGCTGCGCAAGCACCTGTGGGAGTTCGTGCTGCGCACGATCATTCAGCCGTTCCTGCTGTGCTTCGTCTTCCTCTTCATTTTCCCGAAGATCGGCCAGGGCATCGGCGGCGGCCGCAGTCCGTTGGCGGAGTCCGCGTTCGCGACGGTCCTGGTCGGCGGGGTGCTCGGGATCTCGGTCATGTTCCAGGGCGTGCAGTCGATCGCCCTGGCCATGGCGCAGGAGTTCGGCTTCACCCGGGAGATCGAGGACCGGGTGCAGGCGCCGTGCCCGATCTGGCTGGTGGCTATCGCCAAGGTGCTGTCCGGCGCGGCCCAGGGCGTGATCTCGGCGATCATCGTGCTGCCGATGGTCTGGTTCGTGCACGCGCCCGGCGTGCACGCCCACCTGGTCTTCCACTGGTGGGTGATCTTCACGTTCGTGCCGCTGGCGTGCATTGCCATGGCCGGCCTGGGGCTGTTGCTCGGCACCAGCTTCGAGCCACGCAACATCGGCCTGATGTTCGGCTTCATCATCCTGCCGATCACGTTCCTGGGCGGCACCTACTACTCGTGGACCAGGCTTGCGCCCGTCAAGATCGGCGGGTTCCACTGGCTGCAGACGGTCGTCCTGATCAATCCGCTGATCTACGTAAATGAAGGCATGCGGGCCGCGTTCACCGGCGCACCACATATGCACCTGTACGTCATCTATCCCGTCGTCGTAGCGTTCGGGGCACTGTTCCTGGGGCTCGGGCTGCGCAACTTCCGCCGTCGGGTGCTCTCCTAGGAACGCCGGGCGCGGACCGCGGTGGCGAGGTCAGTCAGGACGCCGACGGTGGTGTCCCAGCCCATGCAAGCGTCGGTGACGCTCTGGCCGTAGGTCAGCTCGGCCAGGGCGCCGAGTTCCTGGCGGCCGGGAACGAGGAAGCTCTCGATCATCACTCCGGCGATCCCGCGCTGGCCGCCAGCGATCTGCTCGGCGATCTCACGCGCCACCTCGGCCTGCTGGTTGTGGTCCTTGCGGCTGTTGCCGTGACTGGCGTCGATCATGATCGTCGGCGGTATTCCGGCCCGCTGCACGGCCTCGAGCGCGCTCGCGACGTGTTCCGGCTGGTAGTTGGGGCCGTCAGTGCCGCCGCGCAGGATCACGTGCACGTCGGGGTTGCCGGTCGTGGTGACCACGGAGGCCCGGCCGCCGGAGTCAAGACCGAAGAACACGTGGGCGCCGTGCGCGGCCCGGCAGGCGTCGACGGCGACGCCCACGCTCCCGTTCGTGCCGTTCTTGAATCCCACCGGCATCGAAAGGCCCGAGGCCAGCTGGCGGTGGACCTGGCTTTCCGTGGTGCGGGCGCCGATCGCGCCCCAGCTGACCGTGTCGGCGATGTACTGCGGCGAGTTGGGGTCGAGGAACTCGCAGCCGACCGGAAGGCCGAGGCCGAGCACTTCCAGCAGGAGCCGGCGCGCGGCGCGCAGGCCGCGATGCACGTCGTGGCTGCCGTCCATGCCCGGGTCGTTGATCAGGCCCTTCCACCCGACCGTGGTGCGCGGTTTCTCGAAGTAGACCCGCATCACCACGCACAGCTCGTCTTCCAGCTCCGCGGCGGCCTTGGCGAGCCGGATCGCGTAGTCAACGCCGGCGTTCACGTCGTGCACCGAGCACGGGCCGACAACGGCGAGCAGCCGGTCATCGTCCCCAGCGAGGATTCGCCGTATCGCCTCGCGTGAATCGTGCACGGTGGCGGCTTGGAACTCGTTGAGCGGCAACTCGGCCAACAGTTCGTCCGGCGCGATCAGCGGCTGGAAGCCCGATACGTGCAGGTTATTGGTGTCGGTCCGGATATCCACGGCTGTGCCTTCCTGGCGGCCAGCCCCCTCGTCCCAGGCCAGCCGCCTTAATGACGAAAGGCAGAGACTGGTGTCTCTGCCTGACTGGCTCTGGGTGGTCCGTCGGATCAGCGCTTGGCTGCTGGCCCACCCAGAGCCAGCTTAAAGCGCCAATACCAACGGGACATGGCAACGAATCATACACGCCCGGAACGGGCGACCGCGAAGAGAACGTAGCCATAGGACAGGCCGGTCGCGGCCGGGTTCCTTGCCAGCCAGGCCCGCGCGACCGTGGCGGGAACCTCGATGTTCAGCACCGCGGCGAGATCGGCGCGGCTCGCGAACTGCCACCGGGAGCGCACCTCGTGCCGGGTGGCGCCCCGCTGCCGCCACCAGCCATCGATGGCATCGGCGGTTTGCTGCGGCGGCTTTTTCGAGGCGGCGGCGAGCAGGCCGGCGAACTGGCCCCAGCGGTAGTCGTTGTCGACCACGACCAGGCTGCCGCCCGGGACGAGCACCCGCATGACCTCGGCGAGCCCGGCATCACCCCCGGGGTCGAGGAAGTAGGCAAACCTGGCATGGACCACGTCGACGGACCGGTCGGCGAGCGGCAGATGCTCGGCGGAGCCGGGCAGCACCGCCACGTCCGGCAGGTCACCCGCCCGGGCGGCCGCCTTGGCGCGCAGCACGGGATCCGGCTCGACGCCGACGACCCGGTCGGCCTCCCTGGCGTATGCCGGCAGCCAGAATCCGGCTCCGCAGCCAATATCGAGCACCGTGCGCCCGTTCCACGGGGCGAGCCGGCGCATGGCGGCGAGCACGTGGCCGTCCGGGTCGATGCCCCGGTTCTCGATCTCGTAGACGTCCGGGTTCCCGCCCTGGTTGGGCGCGAAGCGCCAGTCGGGGAAGGCGGCGCGGGCCGCGGCCCGAGTGCCTGCTGTGGTCAATGGCTTCCGAGGGTGGCCGGGATGTGCTCGTCGGGGATGCCCCACGACCGGTTCGGCGTGGCAGCCGGGATGACCGATGCCGCGCCGGGGTTCAGCGCGTGGTTGATCACCTCGGCGATGTCCTGCACGGTGTCAACCCCGTACGCCATCGTGGGGTTGTCGTCGCTCAGCACCACGATCATGTAGTTCTTTCCGTGGCCGGAGAAGCTGCCGATGCTGTTGATCCGCCAGCCGTGTGTGGCCAGCGGGAGCCAGCCGTTCTTCACGTGCACCGTCAGGTCGGTCGGCGCCCCGGCCGGGACGCCCCAGCGCTCATAGGAGACTACCTGGGCCATCAAGCCAAGGACATAGTCGCGGTTTGCCGTGGTCAGGACGGAATTCTTGCTGGTCAGCAGCCTGAGCAGGGTGAGCTCGTCGTGCGCCGTGATCAGGGTCAGGCCCCAGTAACCGCCCGGCCCGAGATCGGTCTCCTTCATCCCGGCCAGGTCGAGGAAGTGCTGGAGGCTGGGCCTGCCGGTTTCGGCCCACAGCGTCGAGGCGGCGTCGTTGTCGGACACCGTGATCATCTCGGTGGCCAGTTCCTTTTGCTCCGCGGTCAGGCCGCGATGCTCCTGCTGCAGCTTGCGCAGCAACGCGGAGAGGATCGTGACCTTCACGACGCTGGCCGAGTCGAAGTGCCAGTGCGGGTGGTACTTGCAGGTGAGCCCGGTGACCCGGTCGGCCACGGCCACGCCAACCACGGACGAGCGGCCGGCCATCGCCGCGAGGATTCCCTTGGACACCCGTGCGGCGAGCGCCGGGTGACGTGCCGACGTGCAGATGGCGGTCGCCGTTGTGGCCGCGCTGGTCGCCGCGGCGGCCGTGTCCCTCCCGGTGGTGCGGGACGCCTGGGCGGCGGCTGGCGCGACGCCGGCCAGGGCGGCCGCGCCGAGCGCCACCGGCAGCCCGAGTGCTATAGCGTGCCTGACCAGCGCGCTTGTACGCGGCCCGTGCTTGCCGTCCATCGCCACCCCATCTCGTTCGCTGTCGCACCATTCATGAGACGGCCATCACACGCGATAAGTTGGCATGAGTATCGCGTGTTGTGGGCCGCTGCACACCGATCCCGCGCCGACGAACGTCGATTCCCCATTTGCGCCGCGATGAACGCGCGAGTGGGATCCGCGCGCCAACCGGGCCCCCGCGGCCGCTTAGGCGGGGGCACCGCCTCGGCCGGCGCCGCCGCGGAACCGGGACACGCCTTCGACCACGCCCGGGTCGGCGAGCACGGCCATGCCGTGGGCGAACTCGTTGGCCATCGCCTCGTCGTGGGCGAGCGACATCCCCTCGAGCGCGGACAGCCGGTCGCTGCGCAGGCAGGCCTGGGGGAGCGCGGCGATCTCCCGCGCCAGCTGCTCGGCCGCCTCCCTGGCCTTGCCGTTCGGGACCACGCGGTCGACCAGTCCCATCCGATGGGCCTCCGCCGCGGGCACGCCCCGCCCGGTGAGGATCATGTCGAGCGCCCGGCCCTGCCCGATCAGCCGTGGCAGCCGCGCCGTGCCGCCGTCGATCAGCGGCACTCCCCAGCGGCGGCAGAACACGCCGAGCACGGCGTCCTCCTGTGCCACCCGCAGATCGCACCAGAGCGCTAGCTCCAGCCCGCCGGCCACGGCATGCCCGCAGATCGCCGCGATCACCGGCTTGGAAAGCTGCATCCGGGTCGGCCCCATCGGCCCGCGGCCGTCCGCTTCGACCCGGTTGCCGGACGGGCTGCCCATGGCCTTGAGGTCGGCTCCCGCGCAGAACGTGCCGCCGGCGCCGAACAGCACAGCGACGGATGCGTCGGGGTCCGCGTCAAAGTCCTCGAACGCCTCGGCGAGCGCGGCGGCGGCCACGCCATCGACCGCGTTGCGCACTGCGGGCCGGTTCAGGATGACCGTGGTGACCGGTCCCTTGCGGTCGACCTGCACGGCATTAACCCGGGTACCCGCCGCATTAACCCGGGCACCCGCCGCGTCCGGCACGGCTAGCCGACTTGCCAGGTATCGCCGCCCGCCAGCAGTGCGGCGAGGTCGCCGTCGCCACTCCGGGCGCGTGCGGTCTCGATCTGCTCGGACATCAGGTCGTCGTAACTGGGCCGGGGAGCCTGCCGCAGTAGCCCGATCGGCGTTCTCGCCACGTCGGAGCTGTCCAGCCGGGACAGCGCGAACGCGTACGAGGGGTCGGCCGCGTGCGCATCGTGGACCAGCATCGAGCCTTCGTCGGCGGCGGTCGCGTCGACCGCACGCAGCGACCCTTGGTTGTTGAACGCCAGGCCGAGGTTCTTGTCCGCCCCGAACCGGATCGGCTCGCCGTGCTCCAGCCGGATCACGTTCTCGTCCCGCGACGCGGCCTCGGTGAGCGGGAGGAACGCGTCATCGTTGAAGATCGGGCAGTTCTGGTAGATCTCGACGAAGGCCGCCCCGCGGTGGTCGGCCGCCGCCCGCAGCACGCCCTGCAGGTGCTTGCGGTCCGAGTCGATGGTCCGCGCGACGAAGCTGGCCTCGGCGCCCAGCGCCAGCGACAGCGGGTTGAACGGGGTGTCGAGCGAGCCGACTGGGCTCGACTTCGTCACCTTGCCCTGTTCCGAGGTGGGCGAGTACTGGCCCTTGGTCAGCCCGTAGATCCGGTTGTTGAACAGCAGGATCTTGATGTTGATGTTGCGGCGCAGCGCGTGGATCAGGTGGTTGCCGCCGATCGACAGCGCGTCGCCGTCACCGGTGATCACCCAGACCGACAGGTCGGTCCGGGACGCGGCCAGCCCGGTGGCGATCGCCGGGGCGCGGCCGTGGATCGAGTGCATGCCGTAGCTGTCCACGTAGTAGGGCAGCCGCGACGAGCAGCCGATCCCGGAGATGATCACGAGGTTCTCGCGCGGGATCCCGAGTTCCGGCAGGAACGACTGGAACGCCGCCAGGATCGCGTAGTCACCGCAGCCCGGGCACCAGCGCACTTCCTGGTCGGACTTGAAGTCCTTGGTCGAGAGCTTCTCGTCGGCCACGGGCACCAGCGTGAGCGCGGCCGGCCGTCGGCTGGCCGCGTCCGGCGCGCCGTCGTGCGCGTGCCCTCCGTTGGCGTGGAAAGCATCAGACATTTGCGATCACATCCTGGATGACGCCCGCCAGCTCCGCAGCCCGGAACGGCAGCCCGCGGACCCTGTTGTAGGAGATCACGTCGACGAGGTAGCGGCCGCGGAGAATGAGCGCGAGCTGGCCCAGGTTGATCTCCGGGACCAGGACCTTCTCGTAGGCGGTGAGCACCTCGCCGAGGTTGGCCGGGAACGGCGACAGGTGCCGCAGGTGTGCCTGGGCCACCTTGCCGTCGGCCACCCGGACCCGGCGGACCGCCGCGCCGATGGAGCCGAACGTCGAGCCCCAGCCGAGCACCAGGACCTTCGCGTCGCCGTCCGGGTCGTCGACCTCGAGCGGCCCGATGTCAGCGGCGATGCCGTCGATCTTCGCCTGGCGCAGCCGGACCATCTTGTCGTGGTTGTCGGGGTCGTAGGAGATCGTGCCGGCCACGTCGGCCTTCTCGATCCCGCCGATCCGATGCTCGAGGCCCGGAGTTCCGGGGATCGCCCAGGGACGCGCGAGAGTCTCGCTGTCTCGCTTGAACGGTAGGAAGGTTGGCTGGTCGCCGTCGCCCCGCCACTCGTTCGGGCTGGAGAAAGAGAACTCGTCCCGCAGCTTGGGCAGGTCGGCGACTTCTGGGATGCGCCACGGTTCCGAGCCGTTGGCCAGGTAACCGTCGGACAGAATGACCACCGGCGTCCGGTACTTGGTGGCGATCCTGACCGCCTCGAGCGCGATGTCGAAGCAGTCCGACGGGGTGGCTGGCGCGACCACAGCCAGCGGCGACTCACCGTTCCGGCCATAGAGCGCCATCAGCAGGTCGGCCTGCTCGGTCTTGGTCGGCATCCCCGTGGACGGGCCGGCCCGCTGGATGTCGCAGATGATCAGCGGCAGTTCCACGGACACCGCGAGCCCGATGGTCTCCTGCTTCAGCACCATTCCGGGGCCCGAGGTGGTGCTGACGCCGAGGGCGCCGCCAAAGGCCGCGCCGAGCGCGGCGCCGACGCCGCCGATCTCGTCCTCCGCCTGGAAGGTGCGCACCCCGAACCGCTTGTGCTTGGCCAGCTCGTGCAGGATGTCGGAGGCCGGCGTGATCGGGTAGGAACCGAGGAACAACGGCAGGCCGGAGCGCCGGGAGGCCGCGATCAGCCCGTAGGCCAGCGCGGTGTTGCCGGTGATGTTCCGGTAGCTGCCCGGCGGCATCTCGGACGGCTTGACCTCGTACTGCACCGAGAACGCCTCGGTGGTCTCGCCGTAGTTCCAGCCAGCCCGGAAGGCCGCCTTGTTCGCCTCCATGATCTCGGGGTTCTTGGCGAACTTGGTCTCGAGGAACGACATCGTGCCCTCGGCTGGCCTGTTGTACAGCCAGGACAGCAGGCCGAGCGCGAACATGTTCTTCGCCCGCTCGGCTTCCTTCCGGCTGATGTCGAAGCCCTCCAGCGCCTTGACCGTCATCGACGTGATCGGCAGGGCGTGCAGCTGGTAGCCGGACAGAGAGCCGTCCTCGAGCGGGCTGGCCTCGTAGCCGACCTTGCTCAGGTTGCGCTTGGTGAACTCATCGGTGTTGGCGATGATGTCCGCGCCGCGCGGCAGGTCGCTGAGGTTGGCCTTGAGGGCCGCCGGGTTCATGGCCACGAGGACGTCGGGGGCGTCGCCTGGCGTCAGGATGTCATGGTCGGCGAAGTGCACCTGGAAGCTGGAAACCCCGGGAAGCGTTCCGGCCGGGGCCCTGATCTCAGCTGGGAAGTTGGGCAGCGTCGACAGGTCGTTGCCAAACGTCGCCGTTTCCTGGGTGAACCTGTCGCCGGCGAGCTGCATACCGTCACCCGAGTCGCCCGCAAACCTGATGATGACGCGATCTAGTTGCTGGACCTGCTTGGTCACAGTCGGAGGCCTCCTCCACGCGCCAAGGCCGGCCAGTGCTCGGAGAACGCTGGGGTCGCGGTGACGGCGTGCATCCTTGTAGGCGCCGCCCCTGTCCGTGGCCTGGGCCGGGGCGTTGAGGTTTTGTTGAGGTTAGGACTACCTTACATCCTGACGACGGCTGACTGGATGTCAGCCGGATGCGCGTTGCTGCAGTATTTGCTGGTTGCGGGGCTCCGCAATAGCCGCGCCACCAGTCAAAACATCAGGTAGCGTCGCCCCGCGATAGCCCAAGCTGCAGTCCTGTGACGCGAGGTGCGTCCAGACGTTGCATTACTGTAATACGACGTTCTGCCGGGCGAAGCGGTTCACTAGATGCCGCAGCCCCGACTTTCCCCTAGGGGGCCGGGCCCCTTCGGGGCGGGATCGGCCAGCCGCCCACGCCAGCCCGCCAAACGGTACCGCGCCCAAGCGGCGCGTCGGCTTGCGCATCTCCCATTGGTTACTGAGAGTGTCAACCTAACTACATTTTGATGCGTCATACTCACGTAGTCGTGTTTCGATCACTGGTTGTAACTAGCGTTCCTCGGCGCCATTCGGCTGGATACGGGGCCTAACTTGGTCTCCGTCCGCCGGGGAGCCGCACCTCGCGCCTGACTGGGAGGCCGCGGAGCATGAGGGATCGTGTGCAGGGGAGTGAGAACACGAACGTCACCGCCGTGCCCGGACCGCCGGCAATGCGCTCGAGGCGTGCTGCGGTCCAGCCGGGGAGCAGCCCGGTTCAGCTGCAGCGGCCCGGCGCCTGCCGGGCCACGGTGCGGGACGCGATGGATGCGGCCCTGCGGGGGGTCCGGCTCGGCGGTCGGGACCGGAGCTTCCTGCGCAGGCTGGTCCACTGGGACAAGCGGAACGCCGCGGCCGTGGCTTCGCTGCTCTGGCGGGCGCGGCAGGCGGGGCGCATCGAGGCGTCGCTCTCTGGCAGGCAGCTGGAGGTCGTGCTGACCGCCCTCGAGGACGCGGCCGTCTACCGGACCTCGGGAGCCGCCGCTGCGGGCTGCTGGGACTGCGAGAACATCCCGAGCGGCCGCTGCGCAGATCATGCCAAGGACGCCGACAGGGCACGCGCGTGCGCCGAACTGGCCGCGCAGCTCGCGGCCACTCAGGTCGCGGGCCCCGCCGGGCCGGGCGACCTCCAGCGCCCGACCAACATCTCCGGCTTCCGGCGCCGCACGTCGGTGGCCTCGTGAGGCTGCCTGCCGCGGCGTAAGGCTGATCGGCACGGAGTGAGACAGGCCGCCCCGGCCAGCGCCCGGCTACCGGTAGTTCACGAACTGCAGGGCGAGATCGAATTCCTTGCCCTTCAGCAGGTTGATCACCTGCTGAAGATCGTCCTTCTTCTTGGAAGAGACGCGAAGCTCGTCGCCCTGCACCTGTGCCCGGATGCCCTTCGGCCCCTCGTCACGGATGATCTTCGAGATCTTCCGCGAGTCGTCCTGCGAGATGCCTTCCTTCAGGCCGACCGACAGGCGGTACTCCTTGCCCGAGGCCTTGGGGTCGCCCGCGTCCAGCGCCTTGAGCGACACCGACCGGCGGACCAGCTTGTCCTTGAAGACGTCCAGGACCGCGTTGGCGCGCTCCTCGCTGTTCGCCTTGATCTCAACGGCCTGCTCACCGGACCAGGCGATGGACGCGCCCACTCCCCGGAAGTCGAAGCGCGTGCCGATCTCCTTGGACGCCTGGTTCAGCGCGTTGTCTACTTCCTGGCGGTTGATCTTGGACACAATGTCGAAAGAGGATTCGGATGCCACGGTTCCCAGGTTAAACGTCCCGCGCGCCGCCGGTGCCCTTACGCGGCCGGACGCGGGTCGTGTCGGCCCGCTGCAGTGACTCAGATGCTGACCAAGGCGGCGGCTTCCGCTATCCTTCACTGTGCCGTCGCTGTCAGGCGACGCTAGGCAGGTTGCCCGAGTGGCCAAAGGGAGCGGTCTGTAAAACCGTCGGCTCAGCCTACGTTGGTTCGAACCCAACACCTGCCACCACCTGCGGAAACGGCCCGTGGCCTGCGCATACCCGGGATCACGGGCCGCCTTGGCGTTGTCCCGCTGTGTGTCATGATGTGCCGCTGTGCGCCCCTGCATAGCAGTGGTTACGGACACATGGCGGACGGAATCAGGCCGGAGCAAGCGGTTCACCGAACCGCTTGTTTTCTTGGCAGGGGCAGTCGTCCGGCCCGGTGATGGGCCTGCCGGGGCCCGAGAGATCATCGGTAATTTCTGGCCGCGGCCCGCGCTCAGTCGCAAGATCCGGCGGAAGGCGCGCGCAGCCCATCCTGACCGCCGGGCGCCGGGCCGGAACTCCCGCTGCTAACGCCCAGACACCGGGGGTGGTTCGCCACGCCGCCCCGTGTAGGGCAGCGGGCCGCACCGGGGTCCGGCTGGCGCGGCTCGCGGTGGCCGGTGACCGGTCCGCTCCCGGATCGAAAGGCTCTCGGTAACCTGTGATGGACCTGGCGTGTACCTGCGACGGACCTGGCGTGGACCTCGCCAGCCGGAGCAGGTGACGGCGAGAGGCCAAATATGGGCGTCACCTGCGCAGTCCCGGCCTCGCGGCCAGCGTGGCGGGTCGGCTCTTGCGTCGCCGAGCCGACCCGCACCCGTCAGCGCTTGACCTGGCTGCGCGCGGTTCGGCGCCAGTCGCCGTGCTGCGGCGGCGTCGAGCGCGCGACCTGCGGTGACGCACCAGCGGATTAAGAGTCCGCTGCTCTGCCAATTTAATTGTGTCGGATAATGCCGCGAAATGCTATGACGTGCTGAATTGTACGGCAGTCTATGAAAGCCGGTGCCGTCTGGTACCGGTCGCTGCCGGACCGTACCGTGACATCCGAGCAAACATGGAGCAAACATCGCTGTCGCAATTCTATACCAGCCCTTGGCGGCAGTGTCCTCGCAACTGAACCGGCACCCCTGGGTCTCGCCTGAAACGGCGAGTACGATCCGTAGTTTCCGCTGCTAGAGCACCTGTTAGCCAGGTGTGCCCCGGTATCCAGAGCAGCGCTGAAGTTCATAGCAGATTTCAAGATCCTTGTGATCAGAATCTGTTGGTGCAAGTTCCCGGAAAGGCCACTGTTACACGTAGCGATTGACCTCCGGTAGATCTGCGATATACCTCGCGTGGACCTGAGCAGAAACTACTTCATTCAGTCTTTCAGATCCTCCGGTTGCCGCAAGGCGCTAGGGAGTAGGTCTCGAATCTGACCTGGTGACTGGCACCAAGTGGTCAGTCCTCGACCGGCCCTACGTGCTTCTCGTACCACTGGCGCATGGCTGCGTTCCAGCGCTTCATGGCCTCCTCATCGCCGTCTCAGCTTGGTCGTGCCGGGCCAGCAACGCGGCGATCACCGGCTCACCATGCGCTGGCCAGGTTGGTGCATGAGGGCCTCTGCTCCCTGCGAGCTGCGGTCATCTTTAAGAGCCTGCTTGAGAACTCAGGTGGTCCGGGCGAGGCGGCGGGTCATGACGATGATCATGGCCCAGTAAATGCAGGTTTCGTCGTGAGCGGGCAGGCGTTCGTAGTCGCGGACGGTGCGGCGGTGGCGGGTGATCCAGGACAGTGTCCGCTCTGTGACCCACCGGCGGGGCAGGACTTTGAAGGTGTGCAGGTCATCGGGCCGTCTGACGATTTCCAGCTTCAGTTTCGGCTTGAGCATGCTGGCGGCCCAGGTGACGAGTTTCCCGGCGTAGCCGCCGTCGGCCCAGGTCAGCCGGACGGAGGGGAAGGCGCGGCGCAGGTTCCACAGCAGCGGCCTGGCAGCGTCGCGGTCCTGGACTGAGGCGGCGGTGACCAGGACGGTCAGCAGCAGCCCGGTCGTGCCGGCGGCGATGTGCCGCTTGGTCCCGTTGATCTTCTTCCCGGCGTCGTAGCCGCGGCGGGTGCGGGAGATCATCTCCGAGCCTTTCACTGACTGGGAATCGATGACCGCCGCCGTCGGGACCGCGTTCCGCCCGGCGGCCAGCCGGATGCGCTCGCGCAGGTCATCGTGCATCCGCTCGGTGCTGCCGCCGGCCTGCCACTTATCGGCCCACCAGCAGACGGTGCCCGCGGGCGGGAAGTCCGCGGGCAGCGCCCGCCATACCGGCCCGTTATGGGTGAGGTAGCGGACCGCGTCCACAATGTCGCGCATGCAGCGCCTGGCCGGGCGGCCGCCGCGCCCGGCCAGCCACGCCGGGGCCGGCAGCAGCGGCTCGCACACCGCCCACTCCGCCTGGCTCATGTCCGAGGGGTAACGGCGGGCCCGGGTACTGCGCGACAGGCCGCCCGGGCAGCACCGGCACGCTGTCGCGCCGGGGGCCAGGGCTAGCTGGACATGGTCACCGGCGGCAGGGTAGAACGGCACGCAAGGCTCCTGGCATCGCGCTGGATTCGACACCCATGCGATTACCAGGAGCCTCCTTGCGTCACATCAGCGACACGCCGGGACGGACCCAGGAAGATCCAGATCTGTCCGGCCTACGGCAGACCGGTTCTCAAGCAGGCTCTAAGCTTAAGCTTAGTGGGTAGCTCCGTAAGTTCTTCTGGGGGCTATCAGGCGGCTTGGGACAGGGTGGCGGCCGCTTGCTCGTGCTGGCTGATGCGGCGGAGCAGTGCGGTCAGATGTCACCACAGTCAGATCGTCGGCGGTGAACTTCCATTTGAACGGCGCAGTCCATCCCGGTTGCCTGGGTTCTCGTTCCGGCCACGCTGTCAACGGCCAGGTTGCAACCTTGCCATTTACAATTGGTAACCACCGGAATCAAGAGTTGCCGAATGGTTCACCTGGCGTCGGTCTTGCGGGTCTCAAAGGGGTTACCGGCGGCGTCCCCAGCGAGCCAGGGCGGTGACTGTAGCGGGGATGTCCTCCGGCCGTGCGCGGAGGAGGGCGACCAGGCCGAGTGTCATCAGAGGCACGGCTAGGGTCAGTGCCCCGACTATGTAGATGATCATGGCTAACGCCCTGGTCCGTTCGGGCTGAGAATCTACTCGGGATGCGAATCCGCTGCTCGATCTTGAGGTTCCAGGCGTGTAACTGGTCAGGTGCCAGTGATCGGGTGGGCGATTACGCCGCAGCGGGTGTCCAGGGCTGGCCTTCGGTGAGCATGACGAGGGCGTCAAAGAAGTGCAGTCCGTGCTTGGCGGCTGTGGCGAGGTAGCTCCGGATGGCGCAGAATTGCTGGGCGCCGGTGAGAGTGCGCAGGCATCCGGATACTTTCTGTTTCAGTTTGGCCATGCGGATGTCGCGTTCAGAGCCGTTGTTGTCCGCTGGGATCCGCCAGTCTGCAGTGAACCGCAGGTAGTCGTCCTGGCGGCGGGCCAGGCGGCGGGCCAGGGCATGGTGCTTTTTCATCAGGTTGCCGGAGCGGGCAGCGGTCTGGCGTGCCCCGAGCAGGACGGCGGAGCGGTAGCTGTGAATCAGCGCGGCCAGCGCGGCCGGGTCCACGGTGTCCTGGCCTCGCGCGGTCGCCTCGCTGACCAGTGCCTGCATCCCGGTGAGCGCATCAGCGGCCTGGGCAGCCCAGCACCACTGGCCCGCGGGCGTGGCGTCGGTGACGGCCTGGAGCTCCCGCAGCGCGTGCGCACAGCAAAGCTGGTGCTCAGGCGTGGCGTAGGTGTCATACGGCCCCCAGGCATCATGGACGGCGACCCCGGCGAAGGACGGCAGGATCCCCATGGCCTCCATGGCTTTCCTCCCGCGCCGCTGGTGCACCATGAGCAGGGAGTACTGCCCGTGCGGGCGCAGTGCACCCAGTGCAGCCTGCCCGCCACGCGGAACCCGGTCTTATCAAACCCGGCGACAGCGCTGGCGGTGATGTTCCCGCGGGCCCGCTCCAGGAACTCATCCAGCCTCCCGGCGGCCCGGGCGGTGATCGCCGCGACCGTCCCCGCTGACAGCGGGATGCCGAACAGTTCGGCGAGCGCCTGTGCGGTGCGCTTCTTCGACAGGAACTGGCCGATATACAGGCAGACGACGACCGCCGCGATCCGCGGGCCGTACTGGACCGGCGCGTCCGCCCCGGCCGGGGCTGCGCCCCTGGTGCGGTGCCCGCAGACGCACTCCCGCTCGATCAGCTGATGCTCCGTCACCCTGACCTTGACCGGCGGCAGGTCAAAGACCTGGCGGCGCTCCACACCAGTGACCGGCCGGCCCGCCAGGCCAGTCCCGCACCGGGAGCACAACCCTGGCTCATGCCGCTCCTCCTGGTCGGGCTTCGCTACCTGCGCAGGCGTCCGGCCCCGATGGCCGTCCTGCCCGCCCGGCTTACGCCCGGTCTTCTTCCGCAGCGACCGTGACCTGGGCGGCGGCTTGGCTAACCCGTCACCCGACGGCGGCTGGGAGGAGTTCCGCGACGTCTTCCTCAGCCGGTCCTCAAGCTCAGCGATCCGCCCGGTCGCCCGCCCCAGCTCCGCAGCCGCATCCGCCAGCTCCCGGCGCAGCGACACCACCAGCGCGGCCAGCACGTCATACGACGGCGGCTCCTGACCGGCGGCGGGCACCCCCGGACACTACCGGACGAAGATCCACTGCCGTCAGCACTCAGCCACCGGACCACCTGCTCCACGCCGTGCTGCGGGACCTGGAGGACCCCTGGTCGGTTGAGGGCTTGGCAGGACTCCGGCTGCCGCAGGTCGCCAGGCAGCTCGCACCCTGTGGGGTTCCGGAACTCGGCCACTGGTCTTGACCTGGGCTTCTACGCGGCTCGCTCGTATTCGTTGAGGAGGCCGCCGAGGACGGGCCTGGGCTTGATCCGCTTCTTGGAGAGGTCGGCGACGGGGAAGTCTGGCCGGGGCGGGCGGAGCTGGCGGCTGCGATGAGGTCGCCGTCCGTTGTAGTGCGCCTCGTACTCGGCTAGGACCAGCCGCAGGTGCCGTTCGCCGAAGATCAGTATCGGGTCGGTGACCTCCGTCCGGGTGGTGAGTACGAACCGTTCGGCATAGGCGTTCGCCCTGGGGCTTCGGGGCGGGATCTTCACGGCTTCGGTGCCGGCGCTGGCCGGGGCCGCATCGAACGATGCGGTGAACTGCGTGGCCCGGTCGCGGGCCAGGAACCGGAAGCCTGCGGCGTGATCGCCGAGGTCCATCAGGAGATTGCGGATCTGCTGCGTGGTCCACGGCCGTCCGGGTGCGCGGTGACCTCGGGGGTGTGGACGTAGCGGCTGCCGACTTCGATCACGAACAAGCAGTACAGCCGCCGGAGCGTCATTGCGCAGTCCACGTGGGAAAAGTCGGCGGCAAGCATCGTCGCGTGGCTTCGCGGGCGAGTTCCGGCTCCACTTGCAGGTGAGTTTCGGCCCCACATGTTGATCTCTGGGGCACGAGCTGGGCACGAGTCTTGGCCCCACCCGTTGCAACCCGCAAGGCTCCAACCAGCAGCGACAGGGGAGAGCCGGGTGGAGCCACCTCTCGCCGACCCAACGTCTGCCGATCACGGGCTGGGGCCAACGCTCACCCGCAGGTGGGGCCACAAGTCACCGGTCGAGCCAGTCGCGGCTTGCGCGCGCAGGAACTGCCGCCAGGTTGTATCGGTGTGCCGCTTCGGTGCCGGGCGTATCTTCAGCGCCTTGAGTACCCGCCGGATCGTGGACGCGCTGACCCGGTGGCCGAGCTTATGCAGTTCGCCTTGGATCGGCTTGTAGCCCCAGCTGTGGTTCTCGGTGGCGAGTCGCTCGATGAGCGCTGCGATCTCGGCGCTGACCGGCGGCCGGCCTGTCCGGTTCGGGCAGGTCCATTTCCGGTTGACCAGGCGGCGGTGCCACCACAGGACGTACCTGGGGTGACCAGCCGATGCATCCGCAGCCTTGGCGGCAGGAACCGGATGAGCGCGGCGAGCACAGCGCGGTCGGCCCAGTCCAGGCGGGGCCGCGGATTGGTGCGGCGCAGCACGGCGACCTCGTGCCGGAGCACCAGCAACTCCGCATTCTTGGAGGCGGGCGAGCGGCCGAGCAGGACCAGCCAGCCGCACAGCCGGGTGAAGATCAGATAGAGGAGACGGAGGGACACGGCTGATCATCATGGCCGAACGTGGGTCCCCCGGTGCATCGCTGCAGCTCGCAGGACAGGCAGACTTCTGGCACCCCACAGGAGGCCTTCAGCCTGCTGGCCATGTCCGCGGGCCTGGGCACCAGCGTCCTGGGCGGCCAGTCCTCGCCTGGGCAGGCCCAGGTTGTCATCGACTACCACTTGCACCGCCTGTTCCCCGCGTCCCGGCCGGCGTTACGCCAAGCACCCGCGAAAACAGCCCGCATCCTTAAGGAAGGTTGATCGCCACCCGCCGCGGGTCGCGGCCGGCGCACATGCCGCTCTGAGTTGGCCTGGTGGCCTTGATCTGATCAGCCGGGCGCGCTCGTATAGTCAGCGCATGCAGGCGTTTGAGTCGGTGTCGACGTGGCGTCAGCCGCTGCCCGCCACGGCGTCGGCTGAGCGGACGGCCTTGATCACCGATGTTGCTGCCCGGGTGGCCATGTTGGGTCCCGGTCGGCTCCGGGTCGCCGTTGACGGGCTGACGGGCGCGGGCAAGACCAGCTTCGGGCATGAGCTCGCGGCCTTACTGCGGGGCCTGGGTCGGCCAACCCTCCGCGCGTCGATGGACGACTTCAAGAACCCCTGGAGCGAGGCGGCGGAAGCAGGATATGACCGGATGACCGGCGAAGGGTACTACCGCAACGCCTATGACTTCCGCTCCGCCAGAGATCTGCTCCTTGGCCCGGCCCGCTAATTCGCGGGCGACCGCGCTGACCTGCGCGGTCAGCCGCGTGGTGCGCCGCTGGTAACGGTCCAGGACGCCCGGGACCTGCTCGCGGAACGTCTGCCGCGGGCACCCAATGACTGGGCAGCGCATCCGGCGGACCCGCACCTTCACCACGACCCGGCGGCCGCCGGCCGGCACGTCCGCCACCGTGGGCTCCCGGTACTCGTGCACGCGTGCCGTTTGCGTGCCGCACGCTGGGCAGGCCACCGCCTCGTCCCGGGTTCTCGCACGGACGCAGATCACCTCATCTGTGTCCTCAACGTCCTCGATGACCAGCGCAGACAACCCCGGGAACACAGTCCTCACAAGCTCTGTCACGTCAACCACGACTGATCGTGACACATCAGCACAATCAGCCACCACCGAAAAGGCGACAGAGCCGTTAAGTTGACAGACCCATATTTTTATCATCACCGGGGGGGTCTCGGTCGAGAGCACTCGTGCGGGGAGGCCGCGGTCCTGCTAGTCAGCGAGCTGTTCAGCAACAGCTTGCGGCACAGCCAGTCGGGCGCTCCGGGACCGTCACGATCACCGTGACGGTCGGCGGCGGCATCGTTCGGGTAGAGGCCACTGACCGGAGCGGACCTGGCGTGCCGGAGTTGCGTGCATCTGGTCGTGAGGCGGAAGGAGGCCGAGGGCTCCTGCTCGTGGAGGGACTGGCAGCACAGTGGGGCTGGCAGCGCCTTGGCGAGCAGACGGTGACCTGGTTCGAGCTGCGGCACGGCTGACCTGCCTGCCCGGCGGCAGGCCTGCCCTGTACGCGCGGCTGAGCTGGGCGGGGCGCCGGTCGTCTGCGCTGACTGCCTGGCCGGGTCCACGGCGACAGCAGGCAGAGCCCTCCCGCCGTATCAGCGGGCAGCGCTGACTGAACCGGGGTGACGTTGGCGGGCTGCTGTTTGAGTCCCTTTGCCTCCCGGTCCGCTGCGTGCCTGCTGCTGTTTCGCGGCTTTTCGCGGATCGTGACGGAGATTCATGACGCTCTCGCGGGCGGGTTCTGGGCCTGCGGGACGCGACGCGATGTGCTGGTTCGGACGATGACCCGGCGGTCCGCGAGGGGAAGGGGCACTGGTGCCAGGGCAAGCGGGAGAGGAAACGACAGCCCGGCGTGGGGCGACATGCCAGTGCCTCCCCTTCATCAGCTGACGGATGACCCGGATAAGAGGCAGCAGTACGCCGCGGACCCGCTGCTGCGGGAGGGCTGGGCCACCCTGGTCGGAGTGCTGGGCGAGGGGGCGGCGCTGCGGTTCGCGTCGGAGTCGGCCATTGCCTGGCTGCGGCCGGATGTCGCCGCGGCCGGGGCCATGGGGGAGGTCGCTGCCCGGATCGACGCTGCGGGCTTTGTCGCAGTCGGCGCGGTGTTCGTGCGGCTGGGCCGGGCGGACGTGCGGGCGCTGTGGTGGTGGCAGCTGAAGCGCGCGGCGGCGGAGCGGCTGTTGCTGCTCGACGCCGTCGCAGGGCTAGGGCCGAGGCTGGTCGTTTTGTACCGTCACCCGGACGGCCACCCGGCGCGGCGGCTGACGAGGCTTAAGGGCGGCAACGATCCGGCCGGGCGGGCTCCGGACTCGCTGCGGTCGATGGCGGGCAGCCCGAACCGGCTGCTCACGATGGTCCACACCAGCGACGACCCGGCCGACGTGGTGCGCGAGCTGGCGGTGTTCCTGCCCTGACGCGAGCGTGCAGCGCTGGTGGCGTCGGCCTGGGCGCGCGGCTCGCCCGAGTTGTCGGCAGTGCTCGACGGGCCGCTCGCGGCGGTCCGCTCGGCCTACGCGGACCGGGCGCGCGACGGCGTGCGGGTGCGGGCACCACAGCGGCGGGGCGAGGCGTTCGCCGCGCTGCTGAGCGATATCGCCGTCCCGGACGTGACGTGGCGGTGGCCGGCTGTGGCGGAATGGTCGCGGCAGGTGCCCCTGCTGGTCGGCGGGCAGTCGCGGTGACCAGGCCGGGCTGCTCAGCGGGACCCGGCGAGTTCGCAGGCCAGGGCGATCCACTGGTCGAGCAGCCGCGCGGCGGCGCCGCTGCTGACGGCGGCGCGTGCCTGGTCCAGGCCGGCGGCGAAGGCGCCCTCGATGTCTGCGGTGTCGGCCGCGCCGTTGCGCGTGGCGAGGGCGCCGGCGGCGTTAGCCAGGACGGCGTCAAGGGCGGGGCCGGGTTCGCCGTCGGCGACGGAGCGGACGACCTTGGCGTTGCAGGCGGCCTCCCCGCCGGCCAGGTCGCCGGGCTGGGCGCGGCGGAGCCCGAACCGGGCGGTGTCGAAGGTCGTCTTTTGGATGCCTCCCCCGCTGGTGGCCCACAGGTCGGTGGCGTCGGCGGTGGGCGCGGCGTGCCGGAGGCCGTGACGGTAGTTCGGGGCGAAGGTGAACCCGATGCCGATCTCGGTGACGCACCGGGCGACCTGGGCAGGGTCCAGGTCCAGCGGGCTGCCGAGCGCCTCGATGACATCGGCGGACCCGCTCTTGCTGGAGACGGAGCGGCCTCGGGGCTTGAGCAACAACGGAACGGCCAGTGGCGATAGCGAGCTGAAGACCGCTGGGTTACCGCGACTGGCTGTTCGGATCTCGAAAAGAGTGTTGGCGGCAGAGCCTCAGGATCTGCCCGCTGGCAGCCACGAAGATGGCGATGGTGGTTAGAGGCAGAGGCAGAGAGTGAGCGGGTTGCCTGTACGGTCCGCTGTGAGTCTGCTTGCTGTCTCCCTGCCGATTCGGGCGCGGCTTGGCGGTAGCCGGTTGGGCCGGACGGCGCGTCGTTCTGGCGTGCGCAGGCGCATCACTGAGTATGCGTAGTTGTCGTGTTTCGCATGCTGGCAACGGCGGTTCGGCTGACTCGCGGATCGGACGAATCGACGTATCGGCCTAATGGGGGACGCCGCGGTCTGAGTGTCAGGCCGGGCGGTGTAGCCCTGCCGTGATCGCTCGCAGGACTCCGGCGGCCTGCTGGCGGGCTTGTCTGGGGTGCGGATCGGCGCCGGCGGCCATGACCGCCTCGCAGAGTGCGCCGAAGAGGACCCGGGCGAGCATCTCGATGGGCTGGTCGACGAGTTCGCCTGTGCTGGCGAGGTCTGCGAGGGCCAGCCGTACAACGGGAAGGCCCATCTCCTCGTCGATTTGTCGGCACCGCTCGGCCCCCAGCGCGCTCGGTGCCTGCTGGAGGAGGTTTCGATGGGCCTCGTCGGCGACGCTACCCTCCAGATAGGCGTCGAGTCCCGCCTGTAGCCGCTCCCACGGCCC
>CAWHZU010000010.1:0-129034 GCA_963833885.1 uncultured Actinomycetota bacterium
TCGTCGCGGAACGCCGAGGTGCAGGCCGGCTCGAGGCCGATTACGGGGCCGCCGCTCCGGATGTCGTCGGCCATCGCCTTTAGGCTGTTTCGCCAAAGGGTCTTCGCCTGTTCGACCCAGCCCCAATCGTAAAGCGGCCGCCCGCAGCACAACGGCGCGGACGGGATGTCGACCTGGAAGCCCAGGCTTTCAAGGAGGCGTGTAGCGGCGATGGCCGTTTCGGGACGAAAATAGTTGTTGAAGGTATCGGGCCACAGGGTGACTCGCTCGCCGCCGTTCCGTGTCGCGTTCCTGCGATGCCAGCTTCGATAAGTCTGGTTCGCGAAGCGCGGCATGCGGCGCTGTTCGGCAATTCCGCTCAATTCGTTTGGCGAGGCCCGAGAGACCCGGCGCGCTCATGGCGAAATTGGCGACCCCCGGCGCATAGGAGGCGTACCGGGCCAGCGCGCGATCTGGCCCATGCTATAGGCGGCGCGGGGCCAACGACTTGTTTTCGTAATGCCGCGCCCGGAACTCGGCCTTGTAGGTCGCCATGTCGGTTTCGACCGGGCAATCGTGCTTGCAGCCCTTGCAGGCGAGACAGAGGTCGAGCGACTCTTCCACCGCCGCGTCGGCGAACCCATCCGTGAGTGCGTCGCCGCGCATCATCTCGAACAGTAGCCGGGCTCGGCCGCGTGTCGAATGTTTCTCTTCGTTGGTGCCGAGATAGCTTGGGCACATCACGCCGCCCTTCGTCTCCCGGCGGCGGCAGCTTCGGACTCCGACGCAACGCAACGTCGCCTTGGTGAAGCTGCCGTCATCCTCGGGATAAGCGAACAAGCCCTTGATCTCAGGCGGACGATAGGAGGGACCAACGCGAAGGTTGGCGGTGATCGGGTAGGGATCGAGAATCTTCCCGGATTTAGCGTGGCAAGGCCCATATTGCCCGGAACTCCCGCTGCGCGGCCATGAGGTCCGCGCCATACATGCGCTCAAGCAGCGCGCCGCGGGCCTCGCCGTCGCCGTGTTCGCCCGAAATCGAGCCGCCATATTTGACGACGAGATCGGCCGCCTCGTCGAGAAAGGCCTGCCAGTTCTTCAGGCCCTCTTCGCTCGAGAGGTCGAAATTGATCCGGCAGTGGACGAGTCCGTCCCCAAAATGACCGTAAACCGAGGCGTCGTAGCCGTGTTTGTGGAAGAGCGCCTTCAGCTCGCGCAGGTAGCGCCCGAGGTCATCGGGTCTGACTGCGCTATCCTCCCATCCCGGCCAGGTCGCGCTTTCTCCCGGAATATGAGCTGTGACCGCGAGCGCCGCGTCGCGGACGTCCCAGACTTCCTGTTGCTTGGCCTTGTCCTTGACGAGGTTGCAGGCATGGCCCTTAGGCTTCATCTTATCGATCAGCGCGGAAGCCATGGCTGCGGCGTCGTCGACGGTGTCTGCGCCGAATTCCGCGACCAGCCACGCTCGCCCCTCGGGCAGCACTTCCAGATCGCTGAGCTTAAAGCGCTTCTTCTTCATGTATTCGACCAGCATATGGTCGATGCCTTCGAAGTCCGATCGGCTTGGTCTCCAGGACATCCGGCACGGCATCGGCGGCGGCGAAGACATCCGGGAAGCCTACGATCGCCAGTGCGCGCTCGGGCGGATTCGGGATCAGGTTCAGTGTCGCGGCGAGAACGATCACGCATGTGGCTTCCGTGCCGACCAGAGCGCGGGCGACGTTCATGCCTTTGTCGGGCGAGAGCTGGTCCAGATTTTCGTAGCCGGAAACGCGGCGCGGAATTTGAGGGTAAACCTCCTTGAAATGCTTGCCGTGCTTCCGCCAGAAGGCCTGCATCTGGCGATAGAGATCCGCCCGCTTGCCGCCGCTCGCCAGCACGTTGTTGAGTTCGGCGTCTGGTGTCGGCCCGATCGTCATTCGCAAACCGTCATAAGTGAGGATGTCGAGCGAATGAACATTGTCGGCGGTGCGCCCTGCCATCACCGAATGCACTCCGCAGAAATTGTTGCCGATCATTCCGCCGAGCGTGTTGTGGTCATGCGTCGCAGGGTCCGGACCGAAAGTCAGGCCGTATTGGTTGGCCTCCGAGCGCAGATGATCGAGGATGCAGCCGGGCTCGACCACAGCGAGCCTGCGCTCGGGGTCGATCGACAGGATGTGGTGCATGTATTTCGAAAAATCGATGATGATCGAGGTGTTGCAGGTCTGGCCGGCCAGGCTCGTTCCGCCACCGCGCGGCGTGATCGGAACATCGTGCACGTTGCAGAGCCGCACCGCCGCGACAACATCTTCCGGCGTCTTGGGGACCACGACGCCATACGGAATTTGCCGGTAGTTGGAAGCGTCGGTCGCGTAGAGCGCGCGGTCGCCGATCGAGAAGCGCACTTCGCCCTCGAGGGCCAATTCCAGAGCCGCCTCGAGCTTGTCGATCCGGTCTCTAGGAACTTCGACACCCTCGTTGCGGACGCGTCCGCTGGATTTGCGCGGGCCTCGAACGCGATGGCTGCTCTCCGGCAAATTGGTCATGTCAAACCTCGTATTTGCGGGCGTCGGCGGCGCGCAGCGTCAGGCCGTGTCCGGGTTTCGAGAGATCGGGCGCAACCATCCCGTTCTTGAGCTGCGGGGCGCCCTCGAAGAACATGCGCTCAATGCGGACATGGTCGTGGAACCATTCCATATGGACAAGCCGTGGCGCGGCGCAGGCCGAGGCGAGATGAATTGCGGGCCCGCAATGGGACGAGAAAGGGATCTCGAAAGCATCGCAGAGTGCGGCAGCGCGCAGGAAGCCTGTGACGCCGCCGCAGCGCGTGGCGTCAGCCTGAAGCGTATCGACCGCGCCGGCTTCGAGCATCTTCCGGAAATAATAAGGGGTGTAACCGTATTCGCCGGCGGCGATCTTCATCGACCCAGGCGCGCGATCGCGAAGCAGACGCAGGCCATCGAGGTCGTCGCTGGAGACCGGCTCCTCAAACCAGCTGACATCCAGTTTGGAGAAGTCCTCCGCAAGTCCCAGCGCCTGCTTGCGGTCGTAGGCGCCATTCGCGTCGACAAATAGCGCGGCGTCGCCGATCGCGCGTTTCGCCGCTTCCGCACGCTTGAGATCGCGCCGCGGCTCTTGGCCGATCTTCATCTTGACAAAGGCGCACCCGTCGGCGGCCCAGCCGCCGAGCTGCTCCTTGAGGCGGGCGTCGTCAGGGGGAATTTCAAGCGCCTGTTCGCCTACTCGTCCGTCGAGCACATGGGGATCATCGCGGTCGCGCTGGGGTTCGGCGGCCTGCTCGGGCTCTATGGCGCGCTGCTGCAGACGCTCAACCACGCGATCGCCAAGGCCGTGTTGTTCCTGACCAGCGGCGACGTCGCGCTGCGGTACAAAACCCGGGAGGCGGCCGGCGTTAGCGGGCTGCTGGCCGCAGTTCCGGTGACCGGCGGCGCGCTGCTGCTCGGCTCGTTCGCCGTGCTCGGATCGCCGCCGTTCGGTGTGTTCCTGTCCGAGCTCACGATCGTCCGGGCGGGTTTCGCCACGTCCAGCCCGGTGTTCCCGCTGCTGCTGCTCGCGCTGCTCGCGGTGGCATTCGTCGCCTTCGCCAAGACCACGACCGGCATGGTGACCGGGCAGGCGTCGGCGGATGACCCCGTGGGGAGCCCGTACGGCGGGCGGGCGGTCCGCTTCGCCGCCGCCGCCCCGCTGGGCGTGGGCCTGGTGGCGCTGCTGGTGCTTGGCCTGTGGATCCCGGCGGGCCTGGATACCGTTATCCGGCACTGCGCGGCGGTGATGTCGTGACCGCGCTCCAGCCCGGCCTGGCCGGCGAGCCTGGCCTGCGCGACCTGCTGACCGGGTTCGGACGGGACGGCCTCGGTGGCGGGCCGGTGACCACGTTGAGCGTGCCCGTCGCCGACCTCCAGGCCGCGGTGCGGCGGATCGCGGCTCACCCGGGGGCCCGGCTGGCCGACGTGTTCGCCTCGCTTGAGGACCCGGAGACCGACGGCGGCCCGGTGACGCTGCGGCTGGTCTGGGGGCTGGACGCCGACCGGCGTTACCTCATCACCGAGTCGCTGGTCGAGGGCGACAGCTACCCGTCGCTGTCCGATATCGTGCCGGGCGCGTTCACCGAGGAATGCGAGATCTACGAGCAGTTCGGCATCAGGCCGGCCAGCGGCAAGCCGCTGAACCGCGTTGCCCTGCCGCCCTGGGCCGGGCCGGACTGGCCCAGGCTCGGCCGGGCGCCCGACGAGCAGCCCAAGGACGTGCACGCGCCGCACCACGTCGGCGGGCAGGCGTTCGAGTTCCCGTTCGGGCCGGTTCGCCAGGTCGCGGTGGAGTCGCTGTACTACGGCCTGGTGACCAGCGGCGAGGAACTCGTCGACCTCTACCTGTTCACCTGGCACAAGCACCGCGGGGTGGAGTGGCGGCTGCGAGGCATGACCCCGGGCGAGGCGCTGTTCTACGTTGAGCGAACCGAGGGCCTCGGCGCGGTGGGGAACTCCTGGGCGTTCGCCGCGGCAGTCGAGGCTTCGCTCGGGCTCGGGCCGCCGCCGCAGGCGATGGCGGCACGGGCGATCGCGCTCGAGCTGGAGCGCCTGTACAACCACGCCGCCGCCACCGCGGCGCTGTGCCAGTCCACCGGCCTGGTGATCGGGCAGGCCGCCGCCGAGATCGCGCTGGAGCGGCTGCTGCGGGTCAACGCCGCGGTGTTCGGTCACCGGTACCTGTTCGGCGTCGTCGACATCGGCGGGGCGCGGGCGGACCTGGACGCCGCGGCGCTGCGCAGCGACCTCCCCGGTGCGTACGGCGAGCTGGAGCGCGCCGCCGCCGGGCTGCTGTCCACGAACTCGTTCCTCGACCGTCTCGAGGCCACCGGGATCCTGACCGAGGAGGCGGCGCGCCGCCTCGGTCTCGTCGGACCGGTCGCCCGCGCCACCGGGCTGGCGATTGACGCCCGCGCCGATCATCCGGCCCGCCCGTACGGCCAGTTCCGGCCGGAGGTCGCGGCGCAGGACGCGGGCGACGTGCTCGCCAGGTTCCGCGTGATGCTCGCCGAGGCCGCCGAGTCGGTCCGCCTGATCGGGGAGATCGGGCGGACTGCCGCTGGCCCGGGTCTGGCTCTGCCCCCGGGGGCCGGACCGGGCCAGCCCGGCAGCTCCGGCCTCGGCTGGGCCGAGTCCAGCCGAGGCGAGTCGCTGGCCTGGGTGGCGCTCGACGACGGCGGGCGGATCACCCGGGCGCGGCTGCGCCCGGCCTCGGTGCGGAACTGGCGCGGCTTCGACGACGCCTGCCGGTCTCAGAACGTGTTCACCGACATCCCGATCATCGAGGCCAGCTTCTGGCTGACCGTGGCGGGCACGGCACGCTGAAGGGAGCTCGCGATGCCACTGTGGACCCTGCGGGGGCTGCGCCGGGGCGTGGTCACCACGCGCTACCCGGCCAGACCCGACCCCTCGGCTGTGCTGCTGCCGACCCCGCCGGTGTTCCGGCCGGATGCGCTGACGAGAGACCTGGCGGACCGGCTGGTCGCGGTGTGCCCCAGCCGCGCGCTCGGCCGCGACGGCGACGTGCTGGTCTTCGACGTCGGCGCGTGCACCGCCTACGGCCGCTGCCGGGCCGAGGCGCCGCAGGCGGCTGGTGACAGCGGTGAGTTCGAGCTGGCCGCGACCGCCAGGGAACACCTAGTCAAGCGGATCCCGCTGGGCGGGAGGTCGGCATGACGAGCCAGGACGGCACGAGGCAAACCGCTGCGGAGACTTCCGAAGAGCTCCGGCGCACCGTGGCCCGGATGTTCGGCCGCAGCCTGCACATTCGCACCCTGGACACCGGGTCCTGCGCGTCCTGCGAACAGGAGATCCGGCTGCTCGCCGCGCCGCACTACGATCTGCACCGGCTCGGCTTCTTCTTCACCCCGGCGCCGCGTCACGCCGACCTGCTCATGGTCACCGGGCCGATGGTCCGGGCGTTCGAGACTGCCGCGCGTAAGACCTACGACGCGATACCGGACCCTAAGGTCGTGGTGGCCACCGGGGCGTGCGCACTCGGCGGCGTGTACCAGCCGGACCCGTTCACCCACGGCGGCGTCGGCGGCACGTTCCCGGTCGACGTCTGGATCCCCGGCTGCCCGCCCAGCCCGCTGGCGCTGCTGCAGGGCCTGCTCGTCGCGGTCGGCAGGCTCGCCGACAAGGTGAAGGACCTTGACTTTGCCCTGAACGGGACGTCCCGGTGAACCCTCTTCCGGTCATGGCCGGTGCGGCAGCCGCGTGGGGGCTGGCCGCGCTGATCGCCCTGACCTGCGGATCGACCAGGGCGGGCATCCGTGCCTGCTGCGCGGTGTCCGGGCTCGGCGGCGCCGCCGCGCTGGCGGCGGGCGTGTCCGCGCTGCTGTCCGGGAACAGCCGGGTGGTCACGGCCGGCGGCTCGGTGGTGGTCGGCACGCTACAGCTGCAGGCCACCAGCCTGGCCGGGGTGTTCATCGCGCTGCTCGGCCTGATCGCCGTGGCCACGGCCTTGTACGCCCCCCGTTACCACGAGCCCGGCCACACAACCGGCCTGTACCTCGGCGTGTTCAACCTCGCGATGCTGGCCAGCCTGGCCGTGCTCGTCGCGGGCAACGTGGTCACGTTCCTAGTCGCCTGGGAGACCATGGCGCTGCTGTGCTACCTGCTGATCCTCAGGCGGCCGCGACGCAGCGAGGTGGCCGCCGGCGCGTTCTGGTTCCTGGCCCTGTCCGAGGTCGGGTTCGTGACGATCATCGCGGCGTTCGTGATCCTGGCGGCCAAGACCCACACCATGCAGCTGGACCTCATCGCCGCCCGGGCGCATCTGGTGAGCGGCGACTGGCGGGTCGCCGCCTACCTGCTGGCCCTGACCGGCTTCGGGTTCAAGGCCGGCCTGGTGCCGCTGCACGTGTGGCTGCCCGAGGCCCACCCGGTGGCACCGGCGGACGGCTCGGCGTTCCTGTCCGGGCTGATCACAAAGCTCGGCGTGTACGGGATCGCGCTGTTCGGGTTCGTGCTGCTGCCCGATGGGCCGGCCTGGCGGGGCATCCTCACGATGGCCGCCGGCGCGGTCACCGCGGCGATCGGCATCCTGTACGCGCTCAATGAACGGGACATCAAGCGGTTCCTCGCGTTCTCCACGATCGAGAACATCGGCATCATCGTGACCGCGTTCGGCGCCGCGATGACGTTCCTGGCCTACGGCCAGCGGTTGCTGTGGGCGTTCCTGCTGCTTGCCGGGCTCTATCACGTGGCGAACCACGGCACCTACAAGACGCTGCTGTTCCAGGAAGCCGGGGTGATTGAGCACGCCACCGGAACCCGGGACATGGACCGTCTCGGCGGCCTCGCGCACCGGATGCCGCGCTCGTCGGTGATCACGTTCGTCGGCACGCTGGGCATCGCGGCGCTGCCGCCGCTCAACGGTTTCGTCAGCGAATGGCTGATCTTCCAGGGGCTGTTCCAGGGGTTCCGCACCGGCAGCCACCTGGTCGCGATCCTGATCGTGCTGGCGGCCGGCACGCTGGGCCTGACCGGTGGCCTGGCGGTCTACGCGTTCGTGCGCGGCTACGGCATCCCGTTCCTCGGCATGCCGCGCACCAGGCAGGCCGCCGCGGCCAGCGAATCCCGCCAGCCGCAGGCCGGGCCCGCGCTGCTGGCCGTGGCGTGCGTGGCGCTCGCCGTCGGCGCCCCGGTCATGCTGGCCGGGCTGGCCCGGGCAATGCGCACGGTCACCGGGGTCACGCTGCGGCCGGTGCTGCTGCCGGGCAACCTCACCGTGATCCCCGCGCACACGAACTTCTCCGGGTTCTCGCCGACCTGGCTCACGGTGTTCCTGCTCGCCGTGACCGCCGTGCCGGTGCTGATCTACCTGGCCGGCCTGCGCGCGGCGGCAGCCGCATCGAGCCCGTATGGGACGGCGGGATCATCGAGTTCAAGCCCCGCATGCAGTACTCGGCGATGACGTTCTCGGCGCCGACCCGGGTCATGTTCGACGCGCTCTACCGCCCATCGGTGTCCGTGCACCGCGCGTCCGACGACCCGGCCGGGAGCTCCGGGCCGGTGCACTACGAATCCGAGGCCACCCCGATCTTCGAGCGGTACCTGTACCGGCCGGTCATCCGGGCGTTCGAATGGCTGGCCGACGTTGTCCGGCCGATCCAGTCGGGCGACGTGAACCTCTACCTGTTCTACGTTTTCGCGGCGGTCCTCGTGGCTTACCTGATCGCGGCGCTCTGACTGCCGAAGATGCGCGTTTGCGCCAGCGCGCGCGCTAGATGCGGCCGTCGACGAAGGATGCTGCCCGGCGCCAGGCGGTCATCTCGGGGCCGCGCGGTTCGTGGCGGTGCGGCCAGGATCGCTTCCGCGAGGCTTCCTCGAGCTCAGCCAGCAGCGCCCGCGTCCTGTCGGCGGTCGGCCGGATGAACGGGTCCGCGCCACGCGGGTCTCGGTCGCGCAGCGCGATCACGTGGCGCAGGCACATCTGCGGCGGCTGGTCCGGGGTGGTGTGCAGGGCCCGGACTGCCTGGTCGCCTGGTGTGCCGACCGAGCGGCACACCAGGCAGACGTCCGTGCGTCGGCGGGGACGGGCGGGCAGTTTCGCGAACCGGCCCGGCGGCGAGGCCGTTTCGGCCAGCCACGCCAGGGCGCGCTCGGCCTCCGCGGCCAGCAACTGCGCTCCGCCGGGGCCCGTGCACGCGTCGCGCAGATGCTCCGGGCACAGGCCGGCGGATGGCCCGCCGCGCACCAGGCCGGCGGCCGGGCCGCCAGGGTTGCTGGGGGCGTCGCGTTCCAGGCGGTAGGCCATTAGGCAGGCTCGGCACGGGTCGCTCCGCGCAGACGGGAGCGGCGCTGGGCCCCCGGTGAGCATCGCGAGGCCGGGCGGGCCGGGGGACAGGCGGGCGAGCGTGTCCTGGGCCAGCCAGGCGGCCAGCCGGCGACCGCCGCGCGGGGCCGCGGCGCGCAGATGCTGCAGGCAGAGGCCGTGCGCGGCTCGGTAGCGGTCGCGGATGTCGGGTTCCTGCAGGCCGGCCAGCAGCGTGTCCAGGGCCCGCTCGGTGGCCTCGGCGTCGCGGGTGCAGCCGAGGCACGGCGCGGACGGCGACGTTCCCTCGGCCAGGTAGCGGGCCGCCGCCCGGAGCAGGTAGGTGTACACGGCGGTCATCCGGCCCTCGGCGCCCGGCTGGCTGAGCATGCCCCTGGCGTGCACCGCGCAGAAGCCAAGCGACCGGCACAGCCGGGTGATCATGTCCACGTCGGCGTGCGCCTCGAGTGCGAACCAGCCGTGGAACCGGTCACCCGCGTCCGCGGCGTATCGGCACACCGGGCAGCCGTCCGGGCGCAGCAGGTCTTCGGCGCCGAACAGGGCGAGGTGCGACGGACCGGGCGGCAGGGGGGTGGCGCTCGGCATGCTCAGCTCCCGCTCGCCGCCTGGGTCGCACCGGCCGCGGCCCTGTCCTCGTCAAGCCACCCGCCGAGCTGGTAGTAGAGGTCCTCTCCGAAGCTGGTCGGGAGCGGCTCTTTCACCGCGAGCTTGTAGTTGCGGCCTCCGTCGGGCCGGCGTTCCGCTCTGAGGAAGAGGGTGGAGCCGGGTTGCTGGCGGCGGAACCGCTCGGCGAATTCGAACCGGTGGGTGACGAAGAAGACCGTGATCTGGGCCTCCAGCAAGGCGCGGGTGATCTGGTGACCGATCTCGGATCCCTCACGCTCGTTGGTCCCGGCGAAGGACTCATTGAACAGCATCAGGCAGTGCGGCCCGATCTGGTCGGCGATCGCGCTCATGCGCTTCAGCTCTTCGTCGAGCCGGCCGCTGCTCATGGCGGGATCTTCCTCGCGGATGAAGTGCGTGAAGATTCCCAGGCTTACGCTCGCCCGGTAGGACTGCGCGGTGACGAACAGCCCGCACTGCATCATCAGCTGGGCTAGGCCCACGCTGCGCAGGAAGGTGGATTTCCCGCCGGAGTTGGCGCCGGTGATGATGAACAGCGACTTCCCCTCGGCCTGAACGTCGTTGCCCACGACAGCGCCCTCCGACAGCAGGGCAAGGCTGGGATCGCGCAGGTCCGTGCACGACAGCGCCGGCGGCGACAGTTCCGCTGGCTCGGGAACTGATACGGGTATCCCCTTGGCAGCCAGCTGATCGGCGAGATTGAGGCACCCCACATAGAAGCCCAGTTCCGCCCGCAGCATGGTGAAGTAGCTCTTGATGTGGTCGGCGGACTGGGCGGCCGCGTTGGCGACCAGGTTGAGCCCCCGGCTGGTGAGGTCGTCCAGGATCTGGCCGCCCGCCTCGTCGCGGGGCGGGATCGTGAAGGAGTACGTAGAACGGGGGGCGATCCCCAGTCGTTCTTTCCACCACTGCCGGGTGTCCCTCGGGTCGCGGAGCACAAGGTTGATTCCGCTGTTGTCGCGGCCGAGCTCGGCGCTGATCAGCACGCCCGGATGAAAGCGCAGCTTCTTCAGGTGGTGGCCGATCTCGTCGAAGTACTCGTCGCTGAGCTCATGCTGCAGCGTGGCACACAGTGCCCGCATCCCGTCGGAGCGGAACTTCTCGCCGTGGTCGTCCGCGAGCTGCCGGAGCTGTCTGAGGCGAGCCACGTACGCCTCGAGATGGTTGACCGCGCCGAAAAGGTTGGTTGAGGGGCTCTGGTACGAGCCGCCGTAACCGCCGAAGATGCCCCGCTTGTCCTGCAGCGCAGCCGCCGCCACGGCGTACATCGCCCGGATCACCTCGGGCTGGGCGAGGCAGTCGGCGAGGATCCGCTGCCGGTAGCGGATGGGCTCGGGGTCGGTCAGCCAGGCGAGCAGCACTCTCCTCGAAACGTCCCAGAGGAACCGGTCACCGTCGGCCATCGCGCTCAGCAGCGTGGACAGCTCCAGGTCCTGGCTGAGGTCTTCGTGCCAGGGCGGCAGGTCAGCGCCGAAGTCGAAGTCCCGGTCCCGGTGCAGCAAATAGACCTTCATGACGCGACCCGCCCGCGCAGCCGCTCGTAGGTGAGGCCGTGCTTCTCGGCGATGGCCAGTGCGTGAGCCAGGCCGTCCGCTGGCTTGCGGACCACCTTGTAGGTGCGCTCGGCGGGGTTCTCCGGGACGATCGTGCTCATCATGCTGACCACGGAGCCGCCCATCGACGCCAGCTCGTCCACGAAGGTGACGTAGACGCACAACGCGTCGAGCTGCATGACCTTCTTCATCAGCTTCGACCCCAGGAAACGGGCGTCATGCAGGGTCGTGGAGCTGAAGATCTCGTTCATGATCACGATGCTGGCGGGCGTGGCCTGGCGCAGGATGTCGCCGATCCGCAGCAGGTCGTCTTCGAGCTTGCCGCTCATCCTGGTCAGGTCCTCTTCCCTCCCGAAATGGGTGAACAGGCGGTCGAAGAGGAACAGGCGAGCGGAACTGCCCGGCACCGGGCAGCCGACGCTGCCCAGGCAGTGCAGCTGGCCGAAGGTCCGGGCAAAGGTGGTCTTGCCCCCCTGGTTGGGCCCGGTCACGACGAAGACGCGCTCGGGATCCTGCAGCCGGAATTCGTTGGTGACCACCGGTTTGCCGCCCGCGACGAGCTTGTCCGCCAGGGCCAAGTCGAAGGTGTCGACGGCCAGCACGTCCTTGGAGTCGGCGGAGACCTCGGGATAGCAGAAGTGCAACCCGGCGGAGCGCAGCGGGCCGATGCGGTCGAGGTAGGCGATATAAAACTGGAGTTCCTGATCGGCACGTTGGATGCCCTCATCGAGGAACGCGGCGTGCTTGTCGCAGAATTCGTCCAGCGCGGCGAATTCGTCCGGGAACAGCCGGGCCACCAGATCAAGAATCTGAGCGGCAACATGATTCATCCCCGGCCAGGTCCGGTAGCGCACCTTGTAGTCCGCGACCGCACCCTGCTTGAAGCGGTCGAAGGTTCGGAGCACTTCGGCGCTGTAATCGGCTTCATCCTGGTAGCGGCTCACATCGACCCGGCTACCTCGGATGCGGGTGCAATAACGGATCCTCCCGAGGGCCTCCCTGCGGTCGCGTGTCTCGCTCGCGAGCATCGTGAACCCGGCCGAAGCAACGTAGGACGCCAGGTAATCGCGGAAGGCCAGCAGGCCACGGGATTTGATCAGCGCCGCGGCAAGCTGCTCGGCGAAGGATCGCACGGCGTCGCAGTAGATGGACGCCGCGTCGAGGAACCAGCCTTCCCTGTGGTAGCGGTATTGCATTTTCGCCAGCTGACCGAGGTGAGCCCGCACCTGGCTCATGAGCTCTGCGAAACGCGTGACCTGCTCAAACAGCGCGGGATCTTCCAGATCCTGAAAGATCTCTTGGCGGTACCGCACGGCCTCGGCGTCGCGCAGATTGCCGAACAGGACGTTCGTGATCAGCTCGCGCTGCTCACGCTTCCCCGCGATGGCCGCCACAATCTGGTCGAAGTTCAGATCCCGCGCGAAGGAGTTTTCCTGTTCCGCGGACGGTGGGGTCGCTGATGCTGATTCGAACAGCAAGCAGGGGTAGGTCTGCCGGCCGGCTCCCGGCTCGGACTCCTGGGTTCGCGCCGCCATGGCATTCCCTCCTGCGCACAGGTTGCCAGCCAGTCAGCAGGAGCCATCAGCCACTAAGGCGAGCTCGGCGAGCTCCATCGCCGTGATCCAACTCTACCTGCGGCCAGGATCGGGCCATCCGTGAACCGTTGAGGGGCTAATGTCGTTAATGCACTACGGGGGACCTTCTGCGCGGATACGGGTGGTTGTTATGGCAGGTGGCGCTGGCGGGGGATTCGAGGTCGACTACGCCCTGCTCGCTGAGGCCGCCAAGGGGATCAACGGGGTGATCTCGCAGCTGTCGGACCTGGGGATCGTGGAGACCGGCGAAGAGGGCCGCGGGTTCGCCCTGCTGGACATGGACGCGGAAGGCCTCGGGGTTCCCTCGCTGGTGAGCGCGTTCTCGGGATTCACCGGCCGATGGTCGTGGGGTGTCCGCACGCTGGTGCAGGACGGGAACCAGTTCGCGCAGCGCTTAGGGCTGGCCGCCGGAGTGTATGCGGACACCGAGAGCTACCTGTCGGGCGTCATCAAGGTGGCGGTCAACGCGGCATGGGGCGACCCGCATCTGTCCAGCCAGCAGGTGGAAAACGAGTCCTACGGCCAGGTCTTCTCGGCATGGAAGCCATCGATGACGCTGACGCCACAGGAACGGCAGGAAATGGACCAGATCAACTCCAGCGAGGTCAAGGACATCAAGGGCGGCCCGTGGTGGCTCCAGGCGGCGAAGACCGCCCGATAGGTAGCGGTGAAGACCGCCGGATAAGTATCTGCGCTGAACCGGCACGGACAGGGCCCGGTTAGACGGGGAGGTTACGGCGATGAGTTGGTGGAGTTCGGTGCGGCACGTCGCCGCTGATGTGCTCACGGCCCCGTCGCGGGGGGTCGCGTCGGCGCTGCGGGACGTGGGGGCGACCGGGCTGGCGAACGACATCGACGGGTTCGACAGCCGGGTGAGCTCGTTCATCGGCGGTGCCCAGGCGGAACTGCAGTTAGGGCAGACCGGCGATCCGACCCAGCTGATCCACGGCGACCCGCAGCAGGTCGGCGACGCGGCGACCAGGCTGAAGGCGTTTTCTGCCGCGTTCGGGGAGGTGGCCACCGGACTGGCAGGCGTCAATGTCGAGCACTGGCAGGGCGTGGCGGCGGACGCCTTCCGGGCGAAGTACGCTCCGGAGCCGAAACGATGGTCGGACGCTGGCACGGCGTGCGGCGAATCCTCGGCGGCGCTCGCGGACTACGCCCACACGCTGACCTGGGCGCAAGACCAGGCCCGGGACGCGATCACCCTTTACGCCAGGGGCCAGCAGGCGACCGCGCACGCCCAGGCGGCGTACAGCTCGGCGGTGTCTGGTTACAACACCAAGGCGGCCGCCTACAACGCCGCGTTACAGGCGGGCAAGAACCCAGGTACCAGGCCGGTCCAGCCCGGCCCGTTCGTTGATCCAGGCGCCGCTGACCGCGCCGAGGCGCAGAGCATGCTGTCGGCCGCCCGGGCCCGGCGCGACGCCGCCGCGGACCACGCCCAGACGACGCTCGCCCGGGCGACCGACCTTGCGCCGGCGACGCCGTCGTTCCTGTCTCAGCTCCGCGACGATCTGTCCGACGGCTGGAACGTCGGCAATCTCGGGGCGACCCATTTCGCTGGCGGGTTTCTCAGCGGGGCGTCCGGGTTCCTGGACTTCCTCCGTTCGGCCAATCCGATGGACCCGTACAACGTGCTGCATCCCGGCGAGTACCTGACCGGCCTGGACGCGTTGCAGGCCGAGCTCGTCGACATGAGCCTGCACCCGTCGGTGCTCATCGACTCGGTGCTCGGCACGGGCTGGCGGAGCGACCCGTTCAACGCGGGCGGGAATCTGAGCTTCAACCTGCTGCTGCTGGAGGAGGGCGGTGACGATCCGGACTCGACCTCGCTTCTGCAGCGGGTATTTAGCCGCGATCCGGTGGACGTGGCAACCGGGGAGGTGCTGCTGTCCCAGACGGACCTGGCGCTTCCCGGCCTGCTGCCGCTGATGGTCGAGCGCACCCACATCTCGTCCTACCGGATCGGCCAATGGTTCGGCCCGTCGTGGGCGTCGAGCCTGGATCAGCGGCTGGAGGTGACCCCGCAAGGCGTGACGTTCATAGCAGCCGACGGAATGAAGCTGCACTACCCGCACCCGCACCCGGACACGGTCGGCGGGATCGCCTGGCCTCGTGCCGGATCGCGATGGCCGTTGCGGCGAACCGAGTCCGGCGGCTACCTGATCGCTGACCCCGCGTCCGGCCAGGTCCTGGTGTTCGAAATCCATGCGACGTGGGGTATCTGGCCGATTAGCTGGATCGGGAACCGCGCTGGGCAACGGCTGCTGTTCATCTACACCGACGACGGCCGTCCGTCGGGGATGCTGCACTCGGGCGGATACCGGATCCGCATCGACACCAGCGACGAAGGCCGCATCCGTGGCCTCTATCTCGTCGGGGCGGCGGACGACGGCGGCGAGGTCGAGCTGGTTCGCTACGAGTACTCGGGCGGTCATCTGACCGAGGTGTTCAACTCGTCCGGGCTGCCGCTCCGGTTCACCTACGACGACGCCGGGCGGATGACCTCGTGGCGTGACCGCAACGACGTGACCTACCGCTACGGCTACGACGTCGATGGCCGGGTCGAATGGGCGGCGGGGCCGGATGGGTTCATGTCCGGGACGTTTGCCTACGACACCGAGCGCCGGGTCACCACGGTTACCAATGCCGCCGGAAACGTGTCCCGGTACACGGCGAACGAGTGCGGCCGGGTGATCTCCGAAACCGATCCGCTCGGCAACATGACGCTGTCGCAATGGGATCGGCATGGTCGGCTGACGAGGCGGACCGATCCGCTCGGCGCCACCACCGGGTACGAATACGACGTCCTGGGCAACCTGCAGGCCGTGCATTATCCGGACGGCTCCAGCAGCACCATTGAGCACGACCAGTGGAGCCAGCCGGTCACCGTCACCGGCCCGGACGGGGCGCTGTGGCGGTACGCCTACGACCCGAGAGGCAACCGCATCAGCGAGAACGATCCGGCCGGGGGAGTGACGCGCTACGAACATGATGAGCGCGGAGGCCTGACCGCGGTGATCGACCCGCTCGGCGCTGTGACCCAGGTTGAATGCGACGAGGCGGGCCTTCCTGCTGTCGTCACCGACCCGGCGGGTGGAGTTACCCGCCTTGAACGTGACGCGTTCGGCCGGGTCGTCGTGGTCACGGACCCGGTCGGCAGCGTAACCCGCCTCGGCTGGACGATCGAGGGCAAGCTGGCCTGGCGCACCTCCGCAACGGGCGGCACCGAGCTGTGGACCTACGACGGTGAAGGCAACCTGACTGAGTACACCGACGCCGACGGGCGGGTCACCCGTACCGAGTACAGCCACCTCGACCTGCCCGCGGCCCGGACCGGCCCCGACGGGGCCCGCATGGAGCTCCGGTACGACACCGAGGTCCGCCTGACCAGCGTCATCAACCCCGACGGCCTTACCTGGCAGTACGAGTACGACGCGGCCGGACGGCTGATATCGGAGACCGACTTCAACGGCCGGATGCTGCGCTATGAGCGTGATGCAGCCGGACGCCTGGTAGCACGCACGAACGGTGCGGGGCAGACCGTTCGCTATCGCCGGGACATGGATGGCAACGTAACCGAACAGCGCACCGCCACCGACCTGACCACGTTCGCTTACGACCCGGCCGGGCGACTGCTGCGCGCCGCCAACGCCGACGCCACGCTGGAGTACACCTATGACGTGCTCGGCAGGGTCATGAGCGAGATCTGCAACGGCCAGCCAGTAGTCAGCAGCTACGACATGGCCGGGCAGCGTGTCGGGCGCCGCACCCCGGCCGGGGTAGATAGCGCCTGGGCCTTTGACCCGGCCGGACGTCCGGACTCACTGCGCACTAGCGGGCAGATGCTCGTCTTCGACCACGACGGCGCCGGGCGTGAGATCCGGCGTCGCATCGGCGACGCGGCCACGCTCACTCAACGCTGGGACGCCGACCACCGGCTGACCGCGCAGTCGATCTGGAATTCCGCCGGACAGGCCCAACCGGGCGGGCCAGCCCAGTACCGCGCGTATACCTACAGCCAGGCGAGCAACGTGCTCGCGATCGCAGACCATCTGACCGGCGACCGGCAGTTCGAGATGGACTCGATCGGACGAATCACCACCGTCCGCGGTCAGCAGTGGACGGAACGCTATCGGTACGACGCAACGGGCAACCTCACCGGCGCAAGCGTCCCCACTGCCGGGGGTGACGCTGCTGGGAGCCTCGTCTACTCCGGAACGCTGATTCGCCATGCCGGGCACTTCAGCTACACCCACGATGGGCAGGGCCGCATCTCGACTCGACGGTCCAAGAGCCTCTCCGGCAGGGTCAGGACCTGGGCCTTCACATGGGATGCCGAGGATCGCCTCACCGAGGTCGTGACACCTGACGGTCATCACTGGCGATACCGCTACGACCCGATCGGCCGCCGTATCGCCAAGGAACACTACGCCGAAGACGGCACCACCCTGCTCGAGAAGACCGCGTTCACCTGGGATGGCCCCGTTCTGATCGAGCAGGCACGTCAGCGTCCTGGCGAGCCGCTGCGTACCACCACTTGGGACTACGAGCCCGGCTCCTTCACTCCCCTAACCCAGGCCGAACGCAGCGGGCTCCGCGATGCCCCGCAGGCCGACATCGACCAGCGGTTCTACGCGATCATCACTGACCTGATCGGCACGCCGTCCGAGCTCATCAGCCCCAGCGGGGATCTAGCCGGTCATCAGCTACACACCCTGTGGGGCACGACCACGTGGGTAACCGGCGGAGCCTCGACGCCGCTGCGGTTCCCCGGCCAGTACGCCGATCCCGAAACCGGGCTGCACTACAACAACCACCGCTACTACGACCCCACTACCGGCGCCTACCTCACCCCGGACCCTCTTGGCCTTACTCCCGCCCCAAACCCCCACACCTACGTCCGCAACCCCACCGTTGCCGTTGACCCCCTCGGCCTGGCTCCCTGCGATGCCGTACCTGCAGGTACCGGCGCGGACGACGTCGTCAATGGTGTGCGACTAGCGCAACAGTTGACTCGCGAAGAAGCAGCATCGGTCTTCACTCCGGGTGGAGAGCTCAAGCCCGACGTCGTCGCGCAATCGCGCGAGATCATCAACGGAACGCAACTTGGCAACAAGCAACTCATTAGTGAACTAACCTCCAACGGCTCGGACCTAGCCGACTGGGGTAAGTACACGACGCCTACTTTCAGAAGCCCTGCGGGTGTTTTCCAAGTGCATTTCTACTACAACCCGGTTATAAACAAGGTATTCTACGCCCAAGATTACAAGATTGTATTCGTGGGAGGGTCGCCGTGAAGGCTCTATGCGTGAGAGTAGCTGGTGGCGGTGACCGGGATTCGTGGCTAACGCTCAACCGGGAATACGACGTCTTGTCGGTGCTGATGACACCTAAAGGCCCTGTAAAGCTGAGAATCATCGCAGACGACGGCAGAACGCCGATTCTCGCCGAGGCCTCTCTGTTCGCCATGAGTTCGCAGCCAGTTTCACCAAGCTGGTCTTTGGTAATCAGAGAAGGAGGAGTGGTCGAACTCGGGCCCTCATCGTGGTTGGAGCCGGGATTCTGGGAGCGTTACTTCGATAGGGACGCCGATGCTCTCTCAGAATTTGAAGAGCAAATTATAAAGATGACACCTAAGCAGTAGTGTCGGCGGAGAATTGGGCGCCTGTGAGCCTCCCAGAGGAGGTGTTGGCGAAACCTTGGAACCTTATGAATGACAAATGGCCAGCCGCTGATGAGAAGCGCACCATGGCCAGTAGAGGGCGGTGGTCCCGGGACCAGGGAGGAGATCCGGAGCTAACTCCAATGCAGGCAAAGGCCATCGAATCGTGCCTACCTGAAATACGTAAGGCTATCCAGAGATATATGCAATGGTATCGAAGGCAAGCGAAGCCGTAAGGCTAGCGGAAGATCTTAGGAGAATCAGTGCGGACACGGGTCTGGCTGACCAGGACCTAAATGCGCTTGTAAGCGATGAGCATGAGCGTTATGAATTCTACACTAAGGCCTTCGTTCTAGCGCCGCCGCCTGATGATCGAACGCTGCTGAGTCTGGTCCTCCGTGATCCAGACCGCGCAATGGGGGAGGCTGCAGCAGTTGAATTTATTAACCGGCAAGCTCGGCAGCATGCTTCCTACCAGTCCTTTGTTTCATGGGCGGCCACTGTCTCAGGCATCATTCAGGGTCGAGACTTCCTGGTCAGGCGTATCCAGGAATGGTCAGAATTCAAGTCCGTTATTGAGGGCGCTCGCCTTAGCCGAGATTCTTTGGAGCACTTCTCTGACTGGCTGCAGCGCAAGCTCTCCGACGAAGCAGGTTCCCAGGAGGTTCTGGCCACTCTAGCGGAATTCGGTCGAACGAAACGTATTCGCAACACTGCTAAACAGCGCCTGAAGACGATCTAACTGCATGCGCGCTTGCCAGGTCTCTACGTAGAAGCGTCGTAACTGGATAGGTTGTGGCGGCTCAGTGCTGCTTCGCCGATCCAGTCAATACAGGCGTATTGCCAGGATCATGGAGTTCTGGCCTAAGCGTTACGAGTTGCGCATCAGCGGGGCGCGTCTGGCCGGGCGCTGCTGATGATTGACCACAGCAGGTCCGCGACGAGGTCGGGCTTGCTCCACTGGGGGCAGTGGCCTGCGGGCAGGGTGAGCACGCGGCTTGCGTGCTTCCAGTAGGCGGCGCTGACGAGTTCGCAGGGCAGCCGGTCTTGGGTGCACCGGATGTAGGTGGACGGAATGTCGCGCCAGGCGGCCGCGGTGGCTGGCTGCGTGCTGGTGGCCGGGGTCTGTGGCCGGAGCAGTGTGATCGCGGTGTTGGCGCGGCCGGGCGGGCAGTCGTGGAACAGCGCAGCGCGGGCGCTTTCGGGGCGCATGACCATGCGGCCGTCCGCGCGCATATCGATTTCCTCGCCGTCTGATTCTTCCTGCGCTCCGGCTGGGTTGTTCTTGGTGGCCGCCTCGGCCAGGCTTGCCAGGCTGTCTCCGGCGTCCGGGACGGCGGCGGCGAGGAATACCAGGTGACGCACGGACCGGTGCGGCCCGGCCGCCGCTTCGCTGATCACGGCACCCGCGTAGGAGTGCCCGCACAGCACTGCATCGGCGCAGCCGTCCAGCGCGACGCGCACGGTCTGGGCATCGTCGTGCAGGCCGGGCAGGCGGCCGCTGCTGTCCTGGCTGCTGGGCAGATCCACAGTGACCGACCGGACCCCGCGGGCTTCCAGCAGCTTGACGGTGTCCGCCCAGATCCACGGCCCGAGGAATCCGCCGTGGACCAGCACGGCCGTAACGGTCCGCGCTTGGCGGTTGGTCACGGTGCCTCCAAGATGCGCGGCCAGGGGGCAGCCAGGCAGGCAGGCTCCGCCGGCGTGCAACTCCACCCGTCACGCTAGGCCCTGCTGCCGGCCAGCGGTAACGTCTTCTGCGCTCAGCAGAGCCAAAGGCCCGCGATACCGCGCCAGGGTGGCTGACGATCGTGAGGGCCGGCCTGGCGTGTCACCTTGATCACTGTGCGCCGGTGCTGATCAAGTATGGTTCATGCCCGATGTCCCGCTCGCCCCGGATGAGGCCGCTGCGCTGCATGCGGCCAATGCCCGGCTGCGGCAGGTGATCGGGGCCAAGGACACCGAGATCGCGGTGCTGCGGGAGCAGGTTGAGGCGCTGACGGCCCAGGTGGCCGAGCTGCGCGCCAGGCTGGGGAACAACTCGCGGAACTCGTCAAAGCCGCCGTCGGCCGAAGGGCTGGCCAAGCCGGCGCCGAGGTCGCTGCGAAAGAAGACGGGGCGGAAGCCGGGCCGTCCGAAGGGCCAGCCCGGGGTGACGCTGGAGCTGACCGATCACCCTGGTGAGGTGGTCACCCATGAGCCGGGCAGCTGCGCCGGGTGCGGGAACGGGCTGTTCGGTGCCGAGGTGACCGCGACTGAACGGCGGCAGGTGATCGACCTGCCCGACGACATCCGGGCCGTAGTGACCGAGCACCGGCTGGTCTCGCGCCGCTGCGGCTGCGGCACCGTCACCTCAGGGACCGCTCCGGCAGGGGTGACCGCCCCGGTGCGGTACAGGCCGCGCCTTGCCGCAGCGTGCGCGTACCTGTGGCACGGCCAGTTCCTGTCCCGGGGCCGGACCTGCGAGGCGGTCGGCGACCTGTTCGGCGTTCCGGTCTCCCCCGGCGCGGTCGCGGGGATGGTCAAGAGGATCGCCGGGAAGCTGGGCGCGCCGCTGGCGGCCATCCGCAAGGCGCTGATCACGGCCGATGTCGTCCACTTCGACGAGACCGGGTTCCGGGTGGGCGGGAAGCTGGCCTGGGTGCACTCGGCGTCGTCGGGGAAGTTCGCGCTCGTCACCGTGCACGGCAAACGGGGCCGGGCAGGCATGGACGCCGCGGGGGTGCTCACGGCGTTCTGCGGGATCGCCGTGCATGACTGCTGGGCTCCCTATGACGGGTACGGCCAGGCAACGCATGCCTTGCGCAATGCTCACGCCCTGCGGGAACTGCAGGCCGTCATCGACGCCGCCCCGCCCGGCCAGTGGTGCTGGGCAGCCCAGGCCGCCGATGCCCAGCGCGACATGAAGCACCTGGTGGATGCCTCCCTCGTGGCCGACGGCACCCTGAACCACGTCGACCAGGCCAAGCTGGCCGAAGTGCGGCACCGCTACCACTCTGCGCTGCTGATCGGCCAGCGGGAAACCGCTCCCCGGGCAGGACCGCTGATGCGCAAGCACCACGCCCTTGCCCGCAGGCTCCTGGCCCGCGACGGCGACTACCTCCGGTACACCACCGACCCGCGCGTGCCGTTTGATAACAACGCCGCCGAACGCGAGATCAGGATGGGCAAGCTGCGGATCAAGGTCTCCGGGTGCATGCGGTCGATGGCTGGAGCCGAGGCATTCTGCGCCATCCGGTCCTACCTGTCCACCGCCGCCAAGCACGGCATCGGAAAGCTCGATGCGCTCACACGCGCCGCCAGCGGAGAAACATGGATACCCGAAACGGCATGACAGCTAAACAGCTACCTATCCAGTTACGAAGCGTTGACTAAATTGCGAAGTCTTGCAAATGCTAACCATGCTCGCCGGTTGAATGAGCAACTCAAGCGCTGGAATTTCTTTGGTGAGTGCATCCTCTGGGATTTTCATCTGACAAACTTTGGGTACGGTTTGGATCTTGCCATTAACTACGTATGGGATGAGAGTGGGCGTATCCGCGAGGATGTCCTGCAGAAGCCGGTCTTGTATGTGTTCCAGCTCCTCGGGGTCGATTCTATTCGCTTGATTGCAGGCCTTACGTCTGGCATGAAGGCCGACCCCGAGATGATCAACTGGGGCTTCGCTGAAGTGGCTCGAATAGAGGCGTTTGATTCGTCTGCTGGTTGTGGTCTGACTATCAAATGGGAAGGCGCGCGACGTCTGGATATTGAGTTCAGTGACTATGTACTTCTGTCGCCAGAAGGTCATCCCTTGTGATGGCAAGAGCGCGCGCGGCCGCAGCAGCCCGCTCTTGCGTCGGCTTTCGAGAGGATCCTCAGTCGCAGTCTTCGCCCCGCGGCAGCCAAGGGACCAATCTCAGCCATCGTGACCCCGCCGCAGCCGCCAGGTTGCCGGTGGCTCGGAGGGCCGCTGGACCGAGTCTGAAATGCTTGCACTATGGCAAGTAGCTCAACCAGGCAGCTGATCCTCTTGAGGCATGCGAAGTCGGCCTGGCCAGAGGACGTCCCTGATCATGAGCGGCCGCTGGCGCCCCGTGGCCGGCGTGATGCGCCTGCCGCGGGTGGCTGGATGCGCGAGGCTGGCTACGTGCCCGACCGGGTGCTGTGCTCGACGGCTCGGCGCGCCTGCGAGACCTGGCAGCTTGCCGAGGCGAAGCTGGGCGCTCACCCGGAGACCGTTTTTGAGAACCGCGTCTACGGGGCGTCCAGTGCGGAGTTGCTGGACCTCGCACGCGAGACACCGGCGCAGGTCGGTGCGTTGCTGATCGTCGGGCATGATCCGGCGATGCGAGGGCTGACCCTGGAGCTGGCTAGCGAACAGCCCAGTGATGCCGAGGCGGAGGCGCTCGGCCGGGTGCGGACCAAATACCCGACAGCCGCGATCGCAGTCCTCTCGTTTTCGGGCGGCTGGGCCGCGCTGAGCCCCGGGCAGGCCCACCTCGCCAAGTTCGCAGTGCCTGACGAGTTTCACGCCAAGCAGAGAGGGTCACGCTGACCTGGGGTTTCGTCGAGACTCTGGCTGAACCGGCCGCTCGGCGCAGCGCACATCGGCCTAACGTGACGGATTGGGGCGACCCGGGTTCCAACTGACCGGAAATCGCGGCGGAGGTGGGCCCCAAGGTAATACTGTGCTCGCTGTGCAACTGGCTCGCTCGTCGGTCCGCCTAGACGGGTCTGCCGTGCATGGCTGTGTCTTGTTGGGCGACGCTACCTGCTCCTTTACCCAACGAGGTTGTACAACCTCTGACTACTAAGCAGCGCTCGGTGGCCAGCACCACGGACCTGTCATCGCAAGGGCCGCCGACGAGCGAGAACCGAGGACAGATGCGGCTAGGCAGGCTTGTTCCATTTGGCTCGCGGTACGGCGCATACTACAGGTCCCATGGTGTGACCTCTGCCGAGATAGCGATGGCTTCGTGGTATAAGAGTTCTGCGTCCGGTTACAATGGCAACTGTGTTGAGGTTTCGCATCTTGGGGATGGCCGTGTGGCTGTCAGGGACACTAAAGATACTGCCTCTGGCCCGGTTCTGATCTTCACTCGGCCGGAATGGGATGCGTTTCTCGCAGGTGCCAAGAATGGCGAGTTCGACTCAGCCTGATCCTTTGATGGCGGGTTAGCTCCACTCCTCTACCGCGACACTGGCCAGTTTCTCGCGAGACTGATCCAAGCCGAGCGCGCTATTTTCTAGGGCCCGGAATGCCACACTGTACTTGTAAGTCTCGTCTTGGCCCTCGAACTGATCAGTTCCGATCAGGTGCTCAAACGTCACTATGTCGTTCAGCGGAACGTCGTGGAGCTGGGGAAACTTTACGTAAGTGAATGCGCCAGTGGCTACCTGATGATTGCTCTTCAGCGGAAGGATCCGCACTCGTATGTTGGGCAGGCGGGAGACCTCGACGATGTGCTCGAGCTGCGCCCGCATGACCGATGCCTCTCCCAGCTTTCGGTACAGGACCGACTCATCCATCACGACCGACAGCTGCAGAGGCGGCTCCCGCTGCAGAACCTGCTGGCGCAGGCGCCGGACCTCGACCCGGCTTTCAACTTCACTCGGTGGTGCGGTGAACATGGAGTGCCAGCCGAGCATCACCGCCCGTGCGTAGTCCTCTGTCTGCAGCAGTCCGGGTACGATCTGCGGCTCCCAGTTCCATACTGATTCGGCCTCGGCTTCGACATTCAGGAACTCGGCGTGTACCTCGGGCAGGCGCGCGCTGATCGTCTTGAGCTTGTCAGCGCGCTGCGATTCCTCGGCCAGCGCCAGCAGTTCCTCCCGGCGCCGCGGGTCGACCCGGTAGAGGTCGAGGAGTCGTCGCAGGTCTGTACGCTTGACTCCGCTCTGGCCGCGCTCGAGCCTGCTGATCTTCGAGGTGGACCACTCGAGGCGGCGCGCGACTTCTTCGCCGATGAAACCGGCACGCTCGCGAAGCCGGCGCAGTTCGGCGGCCAGCCGACGGCGACGGACGTTCGGGCTGCCGTAACCAGCCACCCGCTCGGCTCCCTCTGGGATCTAGAGATCCCCGGCCCACTGTGACTCAGTATGAGAGTAGAGGCGCCAGAGGCGTCTTGAGAAGACCATAAGGAGAATTCCCGGTGCAATTCCCGTCGGGTGTTGCGATCTTGCCCGTTTTTGCCGTCTACTCGAAGAGAGGCCAATCGTTGTCGTGGGGCGGGGGGCCGGGAGGCTAGCATGATCGGCTGGTGGGGGTTCCAGATCGTGGAACCGCCGCGTGCCTCTTCCGGATCGGCCCGCATTCGGCGCTCGCTCTCGGCCGAGAACTGCGCGTCGATTGCTATCGAGAACACGCAGCCGGTACGGATTGCCCCGCCGCGGCGCTCACGATCTCCTCCGGGGGCTGCCGGGAACCGAACGGCATCAGCCCCCAGATACGGCGCTGGGCCAGCGGAGGCCACCGCCAGCCCAGGCAAACCAATCTCCACCCGAATCGACTACGGAACGGAGTCAGTTGTGACTTCTCACATTACCCGGGCTCGCAGCCAATGCAAGAGTCCGATCAGCCGTTCTAGCTGCGGGATTGCACCGACGGACGGAGCAATATCGGCGATCCGAGCGAGCGAGGTGGGACCGTGAACGCCCTTACCGTCGCCACGTTGATGATCATGGCCGCCGTCGTCGCGTGGGGATGCACGATGCTCTTCGCGTCCTCGCGTTGCTCCAGGCTGCGGGACGACATCGCCCGGATCGACCAGATGGCGCGCAGGGAAATCCAGCACTGGAAGGACGAGGCGGCGCGGGCGCGAACCCACGCCGCCCAGCTCGCGAGAGACTCCGAGACCTGGGCGGCCGGCGCCAAGCAGGGCCGCGATGACGTGATCACGGTTGTCCCGCTGCTCATAGCGGCGCAGGGAAACAACGCAGCGGGCGGCACGTGCGGTCAGCACGGCGCCCAGGAGATCACCGAAAACGCCTAGCCGAGGTGGCGCTCCCCGGCCGGAGGCATGTGTCCGGCGGGGAGCGCGTCGAGACAGGCAGACCGCGGGCCCTGACTCATTGGCCCGGGGCGGCGCCCGGGGTGCCGCTGCCCATGTCGGCCAGAACCTCGCCGGTGCTGGGCAGCGCGCCATGGCGGCGCCTGATTACGTCGGCGATCAGGCCGGTCCAGCCGGTCTGGTGCGAGGCGCCGAGACCGGCTCCGTTGTCGCCGTGGAAGTACTCGCTGAACACGAGGTTGTTCCGCCAGACGGGGTCGTCCTGCAGCCGGGTAACCCGCCGAAGCACGGCCGTCGGCCATCGGGACCGGCGGCAAACAGAGAGATCAAGCGGTCCCGCAGGTCCGAGGCGACCTCGCCGAACGTAAGGCGTCGGCCCGAGCCGGTCGGGTAGACCGGCGCCGCGCCGAACAGCCGCGCGACATTGGTCTCGTTCTCGCAGAACAGCGGGACCGGCGCTGCGCCGTCCGGACCAGCGCCCGCCAGCAGCTGCAGCTCGCCGCCGAACGGGTGCTGGATGCTCACCGTCCCGTCACCGGCCGCCGACAGCAGCGGCCTGGGTGTGCCGAGTTCCCAGGACCAGGTGTTGCGGAACCACGCGGTGGGCAGCACGTGCAGGGTCGCGGCGTCCGGCCCGGCGTTGGTCACCTCGATCGACATCAGATGTCGTCCGGGCCGGCCTTCGCGTAATGAACCTCGACGATCCAGTACCGGTCGTCGTCGAAGACCCCCGTGTCCATGAGTTCGTACTCGGGCTCGGTGCGGCCACGCGACCCGTTCACGGCTACAAGGTCGTTATACGGAAAGGCCCGCTGCGGGTAGTGATACCGCCACCGGTTCCAGGCATGGCTTGGCACCGAGTCCAGGTACCACCAGTACTCCTTCACGTCCTCGCCGTGGTTGCCCTGCTCACCGGTCAGGCCGAACGCCCGCTCCTTGAGGATCGGGTCGTGTCCGTTCCACAAGGCCAGCGCCAGGCCGCTCGCTGACGTACGGCCCCCACCGGTACCAGTCGCCGGCCTGGCGCAGCCCGTCCTCCAGGTGACCGAATCCCGCCACGCGATCCCGCTCAGCTCCCACGTGCCGGATCGTACTGTGCTGCAGCCCTCTCCATTCGACGGGCGGCTACGCCACGTCCCTCGGCTGGCCGCGCCGACGCCGGGCTGGACTCGGGATGCCGGGAAGTTGCAAGATCGGGACAGGCTGACCGCCGCAACCCCTGCCGAGGAGGCACTGTCGATGACCGAGCTGAAGGCTGAAACGGACCCGGCCGAGGTGGGTTTCGACCCGGCGCGGCTGGACCGGGTCGACCGGCACTTCCGGCGCTACGTGGACGATGGCCGGCTGCCCGGGTGGCTGATCACGGTGAGCAGGCGGGGGCGGCTCGCGTACGTGTCCAGCTACGGCTCGCGGGACGTGGAAGCGGGGCTGCCGGTCGAGACCGACACCCTGTGGCGGATCTACTCGATGACCAAGCCGATCACCTCGGTCGCGGCGCTGATGCTGTACGAGGAGGGCGCCTTCGAGCTGACCGATCCGGTGAGCGCGTTCATCCCATCGTTCGCCGACGTCCGCGTGTACACCGGGGGATCGGACGTAAAGCCGGTCACCGTGCCTGCCACCGAACCGGTGCGGATCTGGCACCTGCTGACCCACACCGCCGGTCTGACCTACGGCTTCCACCGGACGCACCCGGTGGACGCGATGTACCGCCAGGCCGGATTCGAGTTCGGCTGGCCGCGCGGCATGGACCTGGCCCAGTGCTGTGACGCCTGGGCGGCCCAGCCGCTGCTGTTCCAGCCGGGCGCGGAATGGAACTACTCGGTGGCCACCGACGTGCTGGGCCGGGTCGTCGAGGTGGCCTCGGGTCAGAGCCTCGACGAGTTCTTTTCCAGCCGGATCTTCGGCCCGCTGGGCATGACCGACACCGGCTTCTGGATCGAGGAGGCCGAGTCGGGCCGGGCAGCCGCGCTCTACACCCCTGACCCGGCCGGGTCGCTGCGCCGACTGGACGAGATGGGCCGGATCGCGCACCGCCCGCCGCGGGTGCTCAGCGGCGGCGGGGGACTGATCTCCACCGCTGCCGACTATCAGAGGTTCACGCAGATGCTGCTGGACCGGCCGGGCAGCCCGGGCGGCGAACTGGACGGTGAGCGCCTGCTCGGACCGCGCACGGTCGCCTACATGACCCGCAACCACCTGCCGGGCGGAGCGGACCTGGAGACCTTCGGCCGGCCGCTGAACGCGGAGGCGCCGCAGCGCGGGGTCGGGTTCGGCCTGGGCGTCGCGGTCGTCATCGACGCGGCCGCCGGCAAGGTGCTCGGCTCGGAGGGCGAGTGCTCCTGGGGCGGCCTGGCCTCAACGGCATTCTGGCTGGATCCGGCCGAGGAGCTGACCGCCTGCTTCTTCACCCAGCTGATGCCGTCGAGCACCTACCGGATCCGGCCACAGCTGCGCCAGCTGGTCTACCAGGCACTGACCGATTAAAAGCCGACCGAAAGAGGCCTAGGCGTTCGGGTCGCGCACCTCGCGGGCGGCTGATTCCTTCCTTACCTCGCGCAGCCGGTACGCGACGAACGCGATGATGGCCAGGAGCACAAGGACGACGATCACGTAGCCGCCGATCGAGACGTAGTGCGAGACGCTGTGCCAGGTGCTGCCCAGCTCGTAGCCGATGAGCGAGAACGCGACGACGTAGAGGACGGTGCCGACGAGGCTGAGCAGCCCGAACTGCAGCGCCGGCACGTCGACGAGGCCGGCCACGATCGACGTGAACGCGCGGATGACCGGCAGCATCCGGCCAACGGTCACCGTCCACGCGCCGCGGCCGGCGACGAAGCGCTCGGCTCGGTCGAGGTCCTTGTTGGTGATCAGCGCGTACTTTCCGATCCGCTCGACCACGGGCCGTCCCCCGACCCGGCCGACACCGTAAGAGGCGTACGAGCCGGCAAGCTCGGCCAGCGACCCGATGATGATCACGAGCGCCAGGTTGAGGTGGCCCTGGTAGGCCAGGACGCCAGCGAAGCCGAAGGTGATCTCCGAGGAGATCGGGATGCAGCACGCCTCTAGAAACCCGAAGACGATGAGTGCAGCGTAGCCCGCGTGCGTCAGGAAGCTCTCCACGCAGTCTTTTGTACCGCATGCAGCGGGGCGGGACGTGCCGGTCCGCGTTACGCCTGCGCATCCGCGCCAGGCCGCAGGCCGTTGGCCCGACGGATAGAATCGCCGCCGCTAAAGCATCAGAAGGATAATTAAAGAAACTGAATTGAACGCCTATCCCGGGGCGGGTCGGCGCGGATGAGTCCGTGCCGGTGACCCACGAAACCCGCCGTCAGCATGGCTCGGCCGGGCCGCCGCACATGAGCGGTAAATCATGAAAAACATGACATCTTGATCTAATCGGCAGAATAATCGGAGCTAGGTCTAATTTACCGGTGCTGAGCTGCGAAGTTGTGCGCTTGACATGGTTCTGAATCGCTGTTTAAATACTTGAAATCGCGACGAGCTAGTGAGCTCGTCTTGTCGCTAATCAGCGACAGCATTAGTTCCCCGGGGGTGGAAATCTTGAGGATTATTTCAGCGTTTTCTAAACGCAGGCCGATACGCTGAGTTAGCGTACAAGTAGTCGGCGGGAAGCGAGCCTCGCACTGCAGCTAGGCGGTCGGCGCGATTCCCGCAAGCGATTAAAGAGCGTGGCGCGAACCCGAGCCCAGTTCGGCGTCTGATCGGGCCGCGTCCCAGCTTTGCTGTTGCCAGAGACGGGGTTATCCCGTATCCGGCAGCCACGTCGTTCAGCCCTCCCTGACGGCCCCGTACCCCGAGCAACGACCATCACGAGGCTGACATGTTCCCTAAATCCAACGCGAAATCCCAGCGGCGCTGGCAAGACCCCGGCGCTATCGATCTGCGGACGCTCCGTGAGTTGTGTCACGACCTGACGGCGCCCGCGACAGCGATAAAGCTGCTGACCCACGTGGCCGCGGCAGAGTCGGACCCGGGCCCGGCCATGCTGGCCAGGCTGCGGCAGATCTCCGATGAGGCCAGCAGGATCGCGGATATATGCAGCTACTTCCTCGACCAGCCGACGGACGCGGGCGCACCTCCCGCGGACGAGGGCCCAGCCGACCTGCACATCCTGGCCGCAGAGGCGGCCGACAGCATGCGCTGGCGGTACTCCGGCGCGGTTACAGTCAGTGCTGACCCCGTCACCGTGGCCGCACATCCGGTCGTGGTCATCCGGATCCTGAACAACCTGCTCGACAACGCGTGTCGGGCGGCGGGACCAGGGGGACGGGTTCAAGTGACCGTCCGGCGAGACGGCGAGCAGGCCAGGCTGGTGATCGCGGACTCTGGCCCGGGCTTCGGCCAGGCCGAATCCGGCAAGGCGTCGCTCGGCCTGAGCATCGTGGCGGCCATGGTGCGCCGCGGCGGCGGCAGCCTGCGGATGGGCGCCAGCGACCTCGGTGGGATCGCGGCTACGGTCACCCTCCCGGGTGCCGAGCCGGATAGCCAGGCGCCCAGCCTCGCCTCGGCGAAGGGAGCGGCGGGATGAACATTGTCATCTGTGATGGTCACCGGGTGTTCGCCGATGCCCTGGCCTCTCTGTTGCATGGTGCGGGCCACGAGGTGGTTGACAGCGTGGTCAGCCTCGAGGAGGCGGCCGAGACCTGCGGGCGCGTCCAGGTCGACGCCTGCATCGTCGACCTGCGACCGACGCGCACGGGCAGGCGGCCCGACATCGAGCAGGCCGTGCGTTCGGCCCCCGGTACCGCGTTTGTCGCGCTGAGCGCGTCGGCAGATGCCGCCACGCTGCAGCAGGCGGCCGCGGCTGGGGCAGGTGGCCTGGCCCTGAAGGGTGACGACTTCGGCGAGTTCCTGCGCGTCGTCATGGACACCGTGTCCAGCCACGAACACCGCACCGGGCCAGCGCCCGCCAAGCAGGTCGTCTTGTCGAGGTCGGCCAGGGCTGCCCTCCGGGCGGGGCAGGGCGTGACGGCGGGGCCTTCCCAGTTCCTGACCGAGCGCGAGTGGGAGGCACTCGGCCGGCTGGTGCGCGGGGAAAGCACCGCGGGCATGGCCAGGGCGATGGGCGTGCGCGTCTCGACCGCGCGCACGCACATCGATGCGGTGCTGAGCAAGCTGGGCGCCCACTCGCGCCTCGAGGCCGTGGCCTACGCGGTCAGGGAGGGACTCGTCGACACCGGCGGCTGGCAGCGTGAGCATCGCCCGGTGGCCATACATGAGCAGCGGGCGGTGGGCATATGAGCCCGGCCAGGCTGCTCGTCGTGGATGATCATCGCGTCTTTGCCGAGGGACTCGAGGCGCTGTTCCGGGCGCAGCCGGATTTCGAGCCCGTGGGGACCGTCTCCGATCCCGGCCAGGTCGTCGGAACCGTGCGGTCCCGCCAGCCAGACGTCGTGATCATGGATGTCCACCTCGGCGACGGCAACGGCATCGAGCTCACGGCTCAGCTGGCGGCACTGCCGATGCCGCCGGTGGTGGTGGTGCTGACCGCCTACTCCGACGCCGGGACGGCTGCCGATGCCATCCGGGCGGGCGCGATGGGCTTCGTGTCCAAGGACGGCCCCGTCGAGCACATCGTGACCGCGGTCCGGGCTGCCATGCTCGGCGGGACCTGGTTCCCCGCCGGCCTGCTCGGCGTCATGCTCGCCACGGCGCAGGACCCGCTCGCTGAGCCGTTCGGGCAGCCACTCAGCCAGCTGACCGAACGGGAGCGGGAGGTGCTCCGGCTGATGGTCAGCGGGCTGGACCGGAAGAGCATCGCGACCCGCCTCTACCGTTCTCCCGACACCGTCAAGACCCACATCCGCAATATCGCCGCGAAGCTCGGCACGCAGAGTGCGACCGAAGCCGTGGCCGTGGCCCTCAGCGCGGGCCTGCGGCCCGAGTTAATGCGGTACCGGTGCCGATGGCACCGCCGACTTAGGACGCGTTCCAGTTGTCCGGGTCTGCGGTGCCGGTGGGAGCGGTCGCGGTCGAGGCGGGTACCGCGGAGGGGCTGATGAATGTGCTGCCGCTCGGCCCGGCCTCGACGGCGTCACCCAGCGCGCTGCCCTGCACGTACTTGGTCCATGGCAGGAACCACATGGTCCACCCGTTGTCCCAGGTGCCGGCCTTCGGGCTGCCGGCGACCGTCACCGGATCACCGGGGATCTCCATCTTGTAGTACATCTCGGCATCGGCTGGCGCCATGTTGACGCAGCCGTGGCTGACGTTCGTGAAGCCCTGCTCGCCCACCGACCAGAAGGCGTCGTGCAGGTAGTCACCCGACCAGGTAAACCGCACCGACCACGGCACCTCGAGGTTGTAGCCGGGTCCCTTCATGTCGACCGGGTTGCCCTTGTCGATGGTCAGGTACGTGCCGTTCGGCGTGTTGTCGCCGGGGCGGCCGGTGCTGATCGGCCACGTGTCGATCAGCTTGCCGTTTTGGTAGAGCTCCATGTGGTGCGTGGTCGTGCTGGCGACGACGATCAGCGACGAGCCGATGGTGAACGTCTGCGTGAGCGTGTGGTAGCCGTACACGCCGGGCGCGGCCTCGACGCCGTTCAGGTGCGCGGTGACGCTCACGGTCGTGTTCGCCGGCCAGTAGCTGCGCGGCCGGAAGTACAGGCAGACGGTCGCCATGTTGCACGGGTCGTCCCAGTACCAGGATCCGACGACCGGCTTCGACGCGGTGATCTGCAGGGCCCGCTCCACCGCCGCCTTGTCGGTGATCTGGTGGTTGAAATACAGGATGATCGGCATGCCCACGCCGTAGGTCTGGTCCGCGCCCTCGTAGATCTGTGTCGTGAACGTCTGCGACGGGTTGAGCGTCTTGAACGACGAGGTCCGGGTGATCGTCTTGCCCGAGGTTCCGGCCGCGCTGGTTCCTTCGGCCTTGGCCGTGACCGTGTAGCTCTGGGCGACGTCGAGCGCCCAGGTGCTGTGCCAGGCGGTGCGGGCGGCGTTCATCGAGCCGGTCACCTCGTCGCCGCCGGTGGTCACGGCCACGCTGCTGAGCTTGCCCTTGGCGGCCGTGACCGTGATGCCCTTGCTCGGCGTCGCGGCGCTGCTCCCGTTGGCCGGCGTGATCGACACCTGCAGGCCGGCCGGAGCGGCCGACTTGCCGCCGCTCGCCGATGTGCCGCTGCTTCCCGAGCACGCGGAGACGGCCAGGCTTGCCGCACAGCAGATCACGGCCAAGACAAGCCACAGGTGTCTGCGCGCGGATGAGGAGGACCCCACGACTGAATCTCCCACTGCGGATCGTTGACGGCTCATGTGTTTCCCTGTTACCCGGGGCTCACCAGGGCAAGGTTCACTGCTCGGCGCGGGGCGCGGCCGCCGGGCTGCCATCGCTGAGCCCAGAGCCGTTCGTGGCACCGTCCTGCTGGGAGGTGCCCGTCACGGCGCCGGACCGGTCGCGCCGGGGGGTGCCGTCCCAGACTATGTCGGCTGGGCCCCGCGGACGACCCGTTAGCGAACGTATTCGGCCGGTTCTTAGCAGCGCGACGGCCGCGGCCAGCGCTGCGATCGCGACCGCGGTCCACGGGACGTAGTCGCCGAGCCGGTCGTAGAGCGTGCGTGCGGACGCGGGCGGGAGGCCGAGCCGCACCAGCGCGACACCTCGGAATGAGGGGCCCTTCCATGCCAGCAGCCGGCCCCTGGCGTCGAAGGCGACCGAGTCGCCGGTCAGAGCCGCCTGCACGACCGGGCGGCCGGTCTCGGCGGCGCGCAGCGCGCTGAGCGCCGCGTGCTGCGCCTCGGCCCACTCCCAGCTGGCCTGCCAGGTCGAGTCCGAGGTCTGGTAGACGATCAGCTGGGCGCCGTGATCGGTGTCCACCCGCGACATATCGGGGAACGCCGACTCGAAGCAGATCAGCACCCCGATCGTGAGCGGCGGCTGGCCGTTTGGCATCGTGACGTGCAGGACGCGTGCCCCGGTGCCGGGAACCATGTTCTGCGCCGCCGCCTTGCTGATCTTGGTCAGCCAGCCGAGCTCCTGCCGGAACGGTATGTACTCGCCGAACGGCACCAGCCGGGTCTTGATGTACCGGCCGTCAACGCCGTTGCTGCCGATCAGCAGGGCGACCTTGGACTTGTCGCCGTCGGGCGCCACCGAATCCTGGTTCACGAGGAGCTGTGCGCCGTCGGCCGCTGACAGCCGCTCGAGCTGATGCAGCAGCGGGGCGTACTTGGCCAGGCTCAGGTCGTAGGCGACGCTGCTCTCCCCCCAGACGATCAGGTCCGCATTGTCACCGCGCAGGTCGGCCGACAGCCGCTGGCTGGCATCGACGCTGACCTTGGGGTTGTGCACCACTCCCGGCTGGACCAGCGCGATCGTCACGTGCCGGCTGACCGGCGAGGCCGACGTGAGCGCGAAGGCGGCCGGGCCGGCCGCTAGCGCGATGAGGGCGCAGGCCGCGCCGATCAGCCGCACCGGAATGGGCCGGGCGGCCAGCGCGATCAGGATCCCGGTGTTCGCCGCCACGAGCGCGAAGCCGACCAGCCAGACGCCGCCGAGCGCGGCGAGGGCCAGGATCGCGGGGTGCTGCCACTGGCTGGCCCCGTACACCGCCCACGGGCCGCCGAACCCCTGCCAGGAGCGGACCCAGTCGGCCACCAGCCAGCAGCTCGGCACCACGGCGAGTGCAGCGAGCGCGCGCAGCGGCGTAATCGGCGGGCGCAGCAGTCCCCAGGTAGCGGCGCCGAAGATGGTCCAGAGCGCGCCGATGAACACCGCGATGAGCAGCAGCCCGGGCCCCAGATTGGGTGCCAGCCAGTCCAGAGCGGCGAGCAGGAACCCGGTGCCGAACCACCACCCGCGCACCGCCGCCTCCCTGGCCGACGGTGCTGAGCGGAACAGCAGCATGCCGGGGACCAGCCCGAACCACGCGACGAACTCCAGGTTCGGCGCCGGGAAGGCCAGCGCGGGCAGCACGCCAGCGACGAGCGCCGCATAGCGGACCGGCCTGCCGAACGCGCGCCAGAATGCCACAGTCCTATTGTGCGGCCCCACTCCTATTGTGCGGCCCCACTGTCGGCAGGCAGCGGCGGTTGGCTGCGCCGCGACCGGCGCCGCTCGGCGATCGCGCTGGCCACACCTGCGGCCAGCGCCGCGACGGCCAGCGCGCTGAACACGATCTCTGGCCACTCGCCGAGCCGTTCGGCCAGCGTGGCTTTGCTCAGCAGCGGTACCCGCGCCTCGAGCAGGACCCGCTGCCAGGTCCGGCTCTGGCTGATCAGCGTCCCATCGGGCGCGATGATCGCGCTGACCCCGGTCGTGCCCGCGACCACCATGGAGCGGTCGAACTCGATCGCGCGGATCCGGGCCATAGCGAGCTGCTGCAGGGTCTCGCCGAGCTGGCCGTCCAGCTCGAAGTCCGCGTCGTTCGTCTGCTCGGTGAGCAGGTTCGCGCCGGCGGTGACCTCGGAGGAGACCAGGTTGTCGAAGCCGACCTCGTAGCAGATCACGTCGCCGAGCCTGACCTTGCCGATGTGGAACACCACCGCCTTGTGCCCGGCGGTGAAGTTCACCGGCTGCAGCGACGGCAGCGAGGAGAACGAGCTGATCAGGCCGCGGAACGGGATGTACTCGCCGAACGGCACAAGCTGGCGCTTCACGTAGATCGCGACGGGCCCGCGGCCGGGTAGCCATAGCTGGCCGGCGTTGCGCAATGGATTCTGCAGCAGCGTGCCGATGAGCACCGGACGGTCGATCGCGGCGACCGCGTCGGAGATGGTGGCGTAGATGTACGGGTCCGTGCTGGGATCGATGTCGGCCGAGTCCTCCGGCCATATCACCACGTCGGGAGCCTGCCGCGAGCCCGCCTTGACCTGCGCCGCCAACTGCTCGGTGGCTGCGGCGTGGTTGCCGGTGACGTCCGTGTCGGCCAGCTGCTTCGCCAGCGTCCGTGAGTGCGGGACGTTGCCCTGCACCGCGGCCACCTCGGCGGTAGGCACGCCCGTACCCGGCTCGCCCGACGGCAGCAGGCCACCCGCGACGACCAGCCCGGCTGCGGCGGCGAAGCCGAGCGCGGGCACGATCCGGCGCCGTACCGGATAAGGGGCCAGCACCAGCCAGGCCAGCGTGGCTCCGGCGAGCGCCAGGAGGAACGTCAGCAGCGGCGGGCCGCCGATGGCCACCCAGCGGGCGGTGGGCGCCTGGGCCTGGCTCATCGCCAGCCTGCCCCATGGGAACGCGTACGGCCAGCGGCCACGGAAGGCCTCAACACCGACCCACCAGCAGCCGACCGCCACCGGCCACCCGGGCAGGCGCAGCATCAGCCGCTGCCCGATCGCGAACAGGCCGAAGATCACGGCCTCGGCGATCGCAAGCGCGGCCCACGCATACCAGGCCACGTTGATCAGCCAGGACAGCAGCGGAACGAAGAACGCCAGGCCGAACGCGAGCCCGACCAGGAAGGAGCCGCGCAGGCTCCGGCGCCAGAGCGCAATCACGAGCAGCGCCGGGGCAACCACAGCGAACGGCCAGATTCCGGTGGGCGGGAACGCTGCCTCGAGCGCCAGCCCTCCAACGATCGCGATGACGAGCGCCAGCAGGATGGGCACACCCCGTCGGCGCCCGGCGGTGGCCTCTGCCGCAGCGGCCGCGGCCTGTGCTGAGACGGCTGCCGGCTGCGCTGGGGTGTCCGCGGCCTGGGTGGATGTGGCCCCGGGCTGCGCCTGGTCGGCATCTGACGCCATCCCGTCCCTGGCCTGCCCAGCCGACGCAGCCCCCGGCACGCCGACTGCCGCATCAGCGGCGCCATGGCCTGCCTCGCCGGTCTGCGGCACGGTACCTCCCACCAGGCATCCTGGGTCCGACAAAGCGAGAGTAGCCGGACCTGCGGGGAGCTGCGCCCCCCGCACTCCCCCCAAAACCGGCACCCCCACCCCCAATGCGAGCGCGGGCTTTGGGGGAGGGGCGTGAGCAGCGCGGCGCGGAGCACCGTGCGCGGCTTCGGGATCCCGTCTGTTGCACGGCGCGGTGAGCGGTTTGCGAAATGCAATTTCCCTGATTCGATGGGATTGCAGCTATCCTTCGTGATAGCCTCGTCACCGTCTGTTGATCATGAATAGGGTAATAGCGGTTTCCGGCATAATTTGCGAGGTCCACGGCACGTGATCAAGATCCGTTACGCAGACCTGCCTGCCGGGTTACATATCCGGGCGGTGGCCCGCGGCAAGGACACGGTCATCTACCTGCTGCCCGGGCTGACCGCAGCGCAACGGCAGGCTGCCCTGCGCAGGGCGCGGAGCAGTGCCCGCATGGGCCACGGCCCGCGGCTGCCGGTCCCGGGCGTCTTGGGCGCCGTGATGGTGGACCGGATGCGGACGACGGTCCGGAATGGCGCCGCGGCCATGCGTGGCCACCCGGCAATCCTCGTCCCGCCACTCGTGATCGTCCTGTCGGCTGCCGTCGCCTACATCCTTCTGGTGTCGGTCGACATCAGGATTCACGATCCGCAGGCCAATGGGCCCGCCGGGCCAGGCACCCCCATCGCCGCGGCGGTCGCTCCGCCGGGAGGCAGCGCGGACGACCCGGGCGCGCAGCCGGGCTCGGCATCGCGGAACACCTCGGGGCATTCGCAGCGGCCGACGCACAAGCGTTCCGGGGGCAGCCAGGGCGGCTCGCCGTCCCCGTCACCCACGCCGTCTCCCGTCAAGTCAACGTCGGCCCCGAGCCCGAGCCCGCCGCCGTCGGCCGCAGCATCGCCGACCCCGACGGCCGGCGGCGTCAACTCGACGGGTTCCGGCTCGGGTTTGCCCGGTGCCGGCGGGGTGTGCGTGGATCCCGGCCCGCCGGGTGTGTGCCAGTCGCCGTAGCCTCGGCTGGCCCGGCAAGAGCGTTCAAGACGGCTCGGCACATCTTCGGTCAATATGGCAGCAAGCCTGATGGGTCCCGGCCCTGACTGGCGACGTCATCGAGCCGACCGGAGGGAGACCAGCGGTGAGCCGCCGGGGCTGGACGCTGTTCGCAGCGATGAGCATCATCTGGGGCATTCCCTATCTGCTGATCAAGGTCGCGGTGGGCGGGGTGCCGGTGCCCGTGCTCGTGCTTGCCCGGGTGGGGGTCGGCTCGGCGCTGTTGCTGCCCGTGGCCATCAGCCGAAAGCAGATCGGCGTGCTGCTGCCGCACTGGCGGTGGCTGCTGGCGTTCGCGTGCGTCGAGATCGTCGCGCCGTGGCTGCTGCTGTCCGAGGCCGAGCGCAAGCTGTCCAGCTCGATGAGCGGGCTGCTCGTTGCGTCGGTACCGATCGTCGTGGTCGTGCTCGCGAGGCTGACCGGTGGCACCGACCGCCTGAACGGGATCCGGTGGGCGGGTCTGCTGGCCGGCCTCGGCGGCGTTGCGCTGCTGGCGGCTCCGACGGCGGTGGGCGGCGACGCGTTGTCGATCGTCGAGGTGCTGCTGGTCGCGGTGTGCTACGCGACCGGTCCATTGATCGCCAGCAGGAGGCTCGGCGACCTGCCGCCGCTGGGGATGACCGCGGTGTGCCTTGGCTTCGCCGCGATCGTCTACGCCCCCCTGGCCGCACTGGCCTGGCCGTCCGCGGCGCCGTCCTGGCGGGTGCTCGGTGCGCTGGCGGGTCTCGCGGTCGTGTGCACGGCTGCGGCGTTCCCCATTTTCTTCCGGCTGATCGCCGAGGTAGGCCCGGCCCGGGCCAGCGTGATCACCTACATCAATCCCGCGGTCGCCGTTGCGCTCGGTGTGTCCGTGCTCGGCGAGCGGTTTACGCCGGCTATGGCCGTGGCGTTCGCGCTGATTCTCGGCGGCTCGGTACTGGCGACCCGCACCGGAGGACGCGGTGCTCCAGGGCCGGAACGTGCCACGGGGGAGGACTCGGCGTGCTTGCCGGAACCCGGAGCCGCCCCGACACCCGGCCGGCCGTAAACCGTTCCGCCGTGCCCGGGCCGCCCCGCTAAACTCGCCAAGGTGATCGATCTCAAAGCGGCCCGGCAGGAGCCCGACCGGTACCGCACCGCGCTGGCCCGGCGAGGCGCGGCAAAGGACTTTGACGCGCTGCTCGCCGTCGACGCCAAATGGCGTGAGCACACGGAGCGGGCGGAGACGCTCCGCGCCGCGCAGAAGAGGTCGTCGAAGGGCAAGCCGGGACCCGACGAGCTGGCCGAGCTGCGGCAGCTCGCCGCGGAGTTCGCCGCGGCGACCGAGGAGCAGGCGCACGCCGCCCGCGAGCGGGACGACCTGCTCGCCAAGATCCCGAACCTGCCCGATCTCACCGCCCCCGATGGCATGGACGATGATGACGCCGAGCTGGTCCGGACCTGGGGCGAGCAGCCGAAGTTCGGCTTCGAGCCCAAGGATGCCCTGGACCTGGGGTCGTCCCGCGGATGGATCGACATGGCCAGGGGGGCGCGGCTGTCGGGTTCCCGGTTCGCCTACCGGATCGGGGACGTGGCGCTGGCCGAGATGGCGCTGTACCGGTTCGTCATCGACACCCTGACCGACAAGGGTTTCCTGCTCGTGCTGCCGCCGGTCCTGGCCACCGAGCGGTCCATGTACGGAACCGGCTTCCTGCCGACCGAGGAGTCCAACCTCTACCACCTGGAGAAGGACGACCTCTACCTGACCGGCACCTCAGAGGTCGCGCTCGCCGGGATTCACGCCGAGGAGCGGCTCGAGGAGGAGGAGCTGCCGGCCCTGTACGCCGGTTTCACCACGAACTTCCGGCGCGAGGCCGGGGCGGCAGGCAAGGACACCAAGGGCATGTTCCGGGTGCACCAGTTCGACAAGGTCGAGATGTACGTCTACTGCGCCCCGGAGCAGTCCGGCGAGTTTCACGAGCGGCTGCTCGCGTATGAAGAGGAGATCGTCCAGGCGCTCGGCCTCCCCTACCGGGTGATGAACATCGCGGTGGGCGACCTCGGCGCCCCGACCGCGAAGAAATACGACATTGAGGCCTGGTTCCCGACCCAGGGCCGGTACCGGGAGATCACCTCCTGCTCGAACACCACCGACTACCAGGCGCGGCGGCTGAATGTCAGGTTCCGCCGTGACGGCAACCTGGAGTTCGTGCACACGCTCAACGGCACCGGCGCGACAGCCCGCGCACTGCTCTCGATCATGGAGAACTTCCAGGACGAGGGCGGCACGGTGGCGGTCCCCGAGGCGCTGCAGCGCTACGGCGCCCCGGCGACGCTCGGCGCGCCGCGCTAGAGCGCTGGCGTCGCCGCCTCGCCGGTTGCGGACGTCAGCTCGGTCAGCAAAGCGGTGCCGTCCGGTGAGCCCAAGCCGGAGCACGCATCCCAGCCGGGCCCGGCCGAGTACGCACCGTTGCTCCCGCTCGTGATGTCCTGGAATCCAGGCGCGGCCTCGCCGGAGACAACGCCGGCGTACAGCTGCTCCTGGATCAGCCCGAACGTCTTGCCCGCCCCCTGTGCCAGCCGGGCGATCAGCGCGGCCCAGAGCGGGGCGACGGCGCTCGTGCCGCCGATAACCGTCGACTGGCCATCGACAAGGACCTGATAGCCGGTATTGGGGTCGGCGTTGCCCGCCACGTCAGGCACGCCGCGGCCGGTACCGCCGGACGCCGTGTCCGGCACGCCGACGCTGGCCTGCCAGGTCGGCAGCGCGAACTCGTCGCTCACCCCGCCACCGGTCGCGCCGCCGCTCGAGCCGTCGTTCCACACGGTCTCCGAGCTGATCACCCCGGTGGCCGGATCGGCCTGCAGGCTGGTGCCGCCGCAGGCCAGCGCGTTCGGGCTGGAAGCAGGGAAGTCAACGTGCGGCTGACTGCCGGTGACGCCGTCGGTGCTGCCGCCATCGCCGGCCGCCACGCACACGGTTACGCCCAGCGCCACACCGTCGGCGCACGCGGCGTCTAGCGTGGATCTGGACTGAGCGGTCCACGAGTCCTCCGACTGGCCCCAGCTGATGCTCACCGCCGCGGGAGTCGGCGTTGCATGGACCGCGGTGGTCACCGCGTCGATGAAACCCTGGTCGGTGTTGGGCGCGAAATAGACCACGATGGCGGCTCCGTGTGCCACGGAGCCGGCCACCTCGATGTCGAGCAGTACTTCGCCGTCCGCGCCGTTGGGTGCCTGATCCGGCACGTTGCTGGCGCCATCAACACCTTGCGCGGTCACCGAGGGGACGGAAAGGCCCAGGCCGGAGAAGTAGCTGTCCAGGTCGGTGTCCGAGTAGCCACCGCCAAGCTCGATGATCCCTATCGTCTGCCCGGTGCCGTCGGTTCCGGCCGGGAACTGATAGATCTGCGCCACCTGGGGCGGCGTGTAGGAGGTCCCGGCCGCGGCGGGGTCGGCGCGTCGGGCCATGAACCGGGACTGCGGGCGGTTGTCGAGGCCCACCACGGCAGCCACGATGCCGTCGAGCTCGGCCGGTATCTGCAGGGTGCCCTCGCGGTACCGGTGCGCCACCCGCTCCGATCCGCCCGGAAACGGGCTCGTGACCATGGACAGCTCCGCGCCGAAGGTTGCCGCCAGCGCCGAGACCGTGCCCGCCACGGTGACCCGGCGCGAGCCCGCGTCCTGCCCGGTGACCTCGAGGCCGAGACCGGACAGCGTGTCGGCGACGAGCTCGAGGTCGGCCGGGTCGGCTCCGTAGCTGTGCTGAAGCTCTCTCCTGGTGAGCCTGACCGGCACGCCAGCGTCGTCGAGCGGCAGCTCGGCGCGCCGCCGGGTCACGATGGTCAGCTCGATGCGTTCCGACCCGTCGATGGCCCCGGCAGGTTCAACGTCGGCCAGCGGCCCTCGCTGGCTGCCGGACAGCTGCACGAAAGAGTCGTCGCTCATGTCGCCCCTTCACCTAGTCCCTGGCCGCGGTGGCCCGGCAGAAGGTTACTCCCGCGTGGCGATTCTTTTACTCGGCGGTTGGCTCACCTTTTACCCGGTGCCGGCTCAACCCGTTACCCGGCGCCGGCGCAACCCGGCGGCTAGCGGACGATGGGGCTGCGGCTGTGGCCATGCAGCGGGAAGGCCTGGGGGAGCGCGTCGGCTATGGCCTGGGCGCGGGCCGCGCACCCGGCGGAGTTGTAGTGGATGCCGTCCGCCAGGAACCAGCTGGGCTGTGCCACGGCGGCCCAGTCGAAGATCCGCATGTTCGGGTACATGGCGAGGGCGCGCAGCAGAGTGTCGTCCCAGAGCTGCTCGTTGGCCTCGGCGTAGGGGCCGCTGCCGAGCTGGGTCACGGTGTTGACCCACATCACCGGCTCGCCGTGCGCCACGGACATCATCTCCTGGATGCGCGCCATCATCCCGACGCTGGAGCCGGCGGCCACGTTCGCCGCGTCGTTGGTGCCGAGCGCGAACACCCAGCAGCCGCGATACCCCTCGTTCCACCAGGAGAGGGCCACGTTGTAGCCGTTTACCTGGCCGGGGAGCGTCTCCACGATCGATCGTCCGCCCGAGGCGTCGATCTGCAGGTGCCGGACGCCGACGTCGGCGTAGCGAGCGGGCAGCTGCTGCGCAGGGTCGGGCAGGTCGGCCGATGAGATCAGGTCCGCCGACGTTGAGTCACCGATGTGGGCCACCGAACCGCAGGACGTGCGCCGTGCGGCTGCTCGGGCCGGAGCCGCCGCGCGGGTCCGTGGTGCGGCCGCGGTCCGCGGCGCAGCGGCGCCGACGAGTGCAAGCACGAGCGTCGCGGCGATACCGGCCACGGCCGCCAAGCCGCGCCAGCGCGGCCAGCTGAGCCGGGGAAGTCTCGGCACCCACCGTCCTGGTCGGGTGACGGTTAGTGTCTGGCCATGCCGAGGGCGCATGGAAGGAACTCCATTTCGTGTTGGGCTCTGGGCATGCGTGGCTTGACTGAAACCGCGCTGGATGAGGGGCTGCGGGGGGACTAACGAAGCGCCCACTGAATAACAACCGCATCAGTAACAACACCAGTTGCGGTGGTCGTGATTCCGCCGAGGTGATCGTGGTGGACGATGCGTCAGGCGTTCGCGGTAACCGGCGTGGTGTCCCTGGGATCGACGGCCTCTCCGCACGACTCGCACACCAGCCGTGCCTCGAGGCGATGCCCGCAGTGGTGCTCGAGGACCAGGGGCGGCCCGTCCTCGCCCGCTAGGTGCTTGTCGCCCCAGCGCATCAGCGTGACGATCACCGGGTAAAGATCGCGGCCGGCCTCGGTAAGCCGGTACTCGTAGCGGGCCGGGTGCTCCGAGTACTGCCTGCGCTCCAGGATCCCGCTGGCGACCAGCGTGCGGAGGCGGGCGGCGAGCGTGTCCCTTGGGGCGCCGGTCCGCCTGATCATCTCATCGAACCGGCGGTTGCCGAGGAACACCTCGCGCACGGCGAGCAGGGCCCACTTCTCGCCGACGATGTCGAGCGCGCGCGCGATCGAGCACACACGCGGCTGGCTGGTTACGACGGTCATGCCGTCAGTATACGCGGTGGGTTTGAAATCTGGATGCACCCTGATAGTGTACATCCAGATTTCGGACTAACTCCAGGGAGACGCCCCGTGAGCCTCAGCCCCGCGACGACCGCGACGCCGCCGGACAGCACCGCCCTCAGCGCCCGCAGGCTGACGGCTGTCGTCGCCGTTCTGTCCCTGGCCGTATTCATGAGCAGCCTTGACCTCTTCATCGTCAACCTGGCCTTCCCCTACATCGGCCGGGAGTACGCGGGCACCGGCCTGGGCTCGCTGTCCTGGATCCTCAACGGCTACACGATCGTCTTCGCGGCGGTGCTCGTGCCGGCCGGGCGCTGGGCCGACCGGGTCGGCCGCCGGAAGCTCTTCGTCGCGGGGCTGGCCGCATTCGTCGTCGGCTCCCTGTTCTGCGGCCTGGCGCCCGGCGTGGCCGCGCTGATCGCCGCCCGGGTCGTGCAGGCGGCCGGGGCGGGCCTGATGGTCCCCGCTTCGTTGTCGCTGCTGCTCGCCGCGGTTCCGGCCGAGGCCAGATCGCGGGCCATCGGTACCTGGTCGGCCATCGGCGCCCTCGGTGCCGCGCTCGGGCCGGTGATCGGGGGCAGCCTGGTTCAGTTCAGCTGGCGGTGGGTGTTCTGGATCAACCTGCCGGTCGGCATCGTCGCCATCCTGATGGCCAGAAAGGTGGTGCCGGAGAGCAAGGACGACCACGTCACGGGGCGGCCCGACGTGGCAGGCGCCGGCCTGCTGGCCGCGGCCGTGGCGCTGGTAGCCCTGGCGCTGGTCAAGGCGCCGGACTGGGGATGGGGCTCGGCCGGCTTCGTTGGCCTGCTCCTTGCGTCACTGGCCTGCGGCGCGGCGATGGTCTTCCGGTCACACCGGCACCACTCCCCGGTGATTGAGCTCGGGCTGCTCCGCTCGCGGAGCTTCAGCGGCGCTTTTGCGGCCTCGATCCTTTATTACGCCGCGTTCGGTGCTTTCGTGCTCAACTCGGTCGAGTTCCTGACCGGGGTGTGGCACTACTCCGCGATCCGGGCCGGACTTGCCATCGGGCCGGGCCCGCTCATGGTTCTCCCGTTTGCCCGGGTGGCCGCGCCGTGGCTGGCGGCCAGGCTTGGCGGTCCCGGCCGGGTCGCGGTGATCGGCTGCCTCGTGAACGCCGGCGCTCAGCTGCTCTGGCTGAGCCAGATCCAGACCCACCCGGCGTACCTGACCCACCTGCTGCCGGCCCAGCTGCTCGGTGGTGCCGGGGTCGGTCTAACGATTCCCTCGCTGCTTGGTGCGGGCACGGCCTCGCTGAAACCGGACCGCTTCGGCACCGGGAGCGGGATCCTCAACATGGCCCGTCAGGTCGGCACCGTGCTCGGGGTCGCCAGCCTGGTCGCGGTCCTCTCCCATATCACTGCTGGAGACCCGCTAGCTGCGTACCGCAACGGCCTGGTGTTGATCATCGCATTCTTCGGCGCCGCCGGCGTTGTCAGCGCCGGCCTGCTGATCACGCGGGCCCGGCGGCCGGAGCCGCCCGCGGTAACGTTGGGCGGGTGAGCACTCGGGTCGTGCAGCGCGGCGAGGGGGAGCGGCGTTACACGGCCCGCGGCAGCGTGATGCTCTTCAAGGCCCTCGCCGAGCAGGACGGCGGCGACTTCTCGCTGATGGAGCGCACGCTGCCGCCCGCCTGCCGCCGCCCGCCTCCGCACCGCCACATGAACTGCTCGGAGGCGTACTTCGTCCTCGACGGTCTGGTGTCGGTCACCGTCGAGGGTGAGGACCTCGAGGTCGGGCCGGAGGGGTTCGTTCTGGTTCCCCGCGGCACCGGGCACACGTTCGGCAATGCCGGCGAGCAAGAGGCCAGGCTGCTGGTGATCCATGCGCCGGCCATGGACGCGTACTTCGCCGGGCTCCACGAGCTATGGCTTCGTGACCAGCCGCCGACCCCCGATGAGGAACGAGAGTTGATGGCCAGGTTTGGCATGAATCCGGCATAGCTGATGGCCCGGTTTGGCATGTATTCGGCATAACAGTCGGCTTAACCGATTGATTCGATAGGATTTTGCTCCGGCTGGACGGCGGGTTGCCAGCCGCACGTCGACCGACACAAGGCCGGAGCTCAGGTGTATCTGAACCGTGAGGCGACCGGATCCGCTCCTGCTGCCACTTCAGCGGAGCCCGGCGCCGCACCCGCAGGCGGGCTCGCCCGCGTGCGAATGGCACTGCGGCGGAAGACCCCGGAGCACCTGGCAGTGCTGGCGCTCGGGTTGCTCGTCGTCGTGGTCCACAATGTGGCATACCTGCTCCGCCAGCCGTTCTGGACCGACGAGGCCTGGGTCGCCGTCACTACCAGGTTCCCGCTCTCGCAACTGCGGGAGACAACCTCGAGCACGCCGATCGGCTGGTCCCTGCTGCTGCGCCTGTTCACCGAGCGCGGCGAACAGACGGGCCGGTTGCTGCCGCTCGCGTTCGCCGGGCTCGCCGTGGCGACCGCTTACTGGCTGGGTCGCGGAATCGGCTGGCGACGGCGGGAGATCTCGGTCGCCGCCGGCCCGCTGACGGCGATCGCCGTGCTGCTGGTCCCGGCGATGCTCGTACGCGACGACCTGAAGCAGTACACCGCCGATGCCTGCCTGTCGCTGCTGGTGCTAGTGCTGACCTCGCGGCTGGAGCGGGACTGGTCGCGCGGCGGGCTGGCCTGCCTCTCGGTGGCCGTCTGGGGCGGCATGCTGTTCAGCGATCCCGTCGCGTTCGTCGGGGCCGCGGCTTTCGGGGCGCTTCTCGTGGTCCAGCCGTGCCGTAGGGCCTGGGGTCACTTGGCGGAGACCGCCGTCACCGCCGCGTGCACGGCCGCCCTCATGCTTGCGGTGTACAAGGAGTTCGACGCGCGTGCGGATTATCCGGGTCTCAAGTCCTACTGGAGCGCCTTCTACCTGCCGGCCGCCAAGGGCCTGCACGCAGATCTGGAATTCGTGACGTCCAGGTTCCACGCGGTTGGCAGCTATTTCGGCCTCGGGCCGGTCTGGTTGATGTTCCTGCTGGTTGTTGCCGGCCTGGTCACGATTTTCCGGCTGGGCAGGCCAGCCACCGCGGTCGCGGTTGCCGTTTTGTGGCCAGAACTGCTCGCCCTCTCTGCGCTGCGCCAGTACCCATTTCTCGACGAGCGGACCTCGACCTTCCTTTTCGCGATCACCGCCGCCGTCGGCGGCGATCGGGCTGACTGGGATGTGCTCACTGCTGCTGCCACGATTCGAGGGCGTGCTCGCCGCCGGGCTTGCTGCCGTCGCTTTGGTGGTCTTCGCCGCTGGGAGCTTCGCCCTACGTGCGGAGCCGCACGATTCCGAACGAGGACGTGCGCGATCAGGTCCGCTACATCGTCGCTCGCGAAGCGCGCGGTGACATGATCTTGGTGAACATGAGCAGCAACTGGGGGTTTGCCTACTACTGGCCGATCGGCGACCCGGCCGCGGCGGCCCTACACCGCGGTCGTTGCAGGGATACGAGGCGTATTTCCCTGATCAGCCGGACATCGTCGTGGTGCAGAATCGTAACCTGGCCGCAATTGACGCGACGCTGGAACAGCGCCCTGGCCCTCGCGCGGCAGCATGCCTGCTCTCGGATCTGGGTGGTCCGCACCCACCTCCTCGGCTCAGGAGGAACTGGCCTGGAGGGCAGCGTTGCGTCAGCAGAAGCTAACTGTCGCGCGCGTCGGCCAGCACGGCCTTAGCGTGATACAGGTTGGCGGCCCGGGCTGCCGGTGAGGCTGACCGCGGCCCGGCGGGGTATGACCACGCCGTCCGATCTTGAAAGGCGCAGGTATCCCATGTCTGATGTTGCGGGTACGAACCGGTACCTTACCGGCCCAAGCCGCGGTTTGGTCGGATAGTCTCCGCAGCCATGGGCACCGGAACGACCACGGAGGGCACCCCGCCGGCTCAGCCCAGCCAGCCGGGGCAGCCAGAGCAGACCGCGGCCCAGACAGACGCGAACCGGGGCGCGGGCAGGTGGCGGAACCCGCACCTGATCGCGGTCGGCGCGCTGACTGTGGTGATGGCCGCCCTGTACTGCGTGTTCGTGCTGGCGCAGTTCTACACGTTCCGGACCTCGTCGTACGATCTGGTGATCTTCGACGAGGCGATGCGGTCATACTCGCACTTCCTGCCCGGAACCTCGATCATCAAGGGTCTGCACAACGGGTTCGGCCCGCACTTCTCCGAGCTGGGCGATCACTGGTCGCCGATCCTCGCGGCGCTGGCCCCGCTCTACTGGATCTTTAGCGGCCCGCAAACCCTGCTTATTGCGCAGGCGGTGCTGTTCGCGCTCGCGATCCCGCCGCTGTGGGTCTTCACGCGGCGGGCATTCGGCGGGGGCCGTAAGGCGACAGCGGCCGCTTACCTCGTTTCCGTCGCCTACGCGCTGAGCTGGCCGATCGCCTCGGCCCTGGCGTTCGACTTCCACGAGGTGGCGTTTGCCCCGCTGCTCATCGCCATCGCGCTGGAGCGGCTGCAGGCGGGCCGGCTGCGGACGGCCCTGATCGCGCTTGCGGCACTGCTCCTGGTCAAGGAGGACATGGGCCTGCTGGTGGCCGGCATCGGCATCTATCTCGCCGCGGCGCGGCCCCGGGTCGTGCGCAGGCAGCTCCTGGTGGGCTGCCTGCTGATCGTCGGGGGCCTCCTGGACACGGTCATCGCGACGTACGTCCTGATCCCGGCGTTCGGCGGGCGCTCGGACTACTACTGGGCGTATACGGCCCTTGGCGCCAATGGCCAGCAGGCCGTCGGGCACCTGGTCACCCACCCGCTCAGCTCGCTGAAGCTGCTGATCACGCCGCGGGTCAAACTGGTCACGATGCTCTGGCTGTTCGGCGCGTTCTGCTTCCTGCCGCTGCGGTCACCGATCGCGCTGGCCACGATCCCGCTGCTGCTCGAGCGGATGATGGCGAACCTGTTTGGTAACTGGTGGGTCACGTCATACCAATACAACGCCTACCTGGTGATCATCCTGGCGTGCGCGGCCGTGGACGGCGCCGCCCGGCTGGACCGGTCGCTGCTCTTCCGGCGTTACCTCGCCGGTGGGCGCGCGAGACAGCCGGCCGCCGAGACGGCACCGCCTGATGCGGCGACGGCCACGGCCGACGGAGCGCAGGCGGCCGTGGCCGGGGCTGGGCCGCCGGGAGCCGCCGCGGCGGACGGGCAGGACACCACCCGGGTCCCCGAGCCGCGGGCTGCCCGGGGCACGCCAGGGACGGTGGCGCTTGGCTGCGCGGCCGCGATGTGCGCGGTCGCGGTCTTCCTCGTCCCCCGGTTCGCCTTCGGGCCCGCCCTGCACCCGTCGTTCTACCGGCGCACGCCGGCCGCGAACGTGGAGGCCGCGGCGGCGGCCGCGGTCCCGAGCGGCGTCGTCGTCGCGGCCACGAACTTCGTCGGCCCGGCGCTGTCGTCCAGGGACACGGTGCTGCTCTGGGACGGCGACGGCGGGACCCCGCCGCTGGGGGCGCCCTGGGTCGTGGCGAACATCCGGGCGCGGCAGTTCACCTTCCGCAGCGTGCTCGAGCAGAAGCAGCGCGTCGCGCTGCTCGAGCGCAGCGGCTACCAGGTCGTCTTCCGGCGCCGTGGCTACATCGTGCTGCATCGGAGCGGGCCGCCGAGAATCGCCGCCAGCGTTCCGTTTAAGGTGAAGCCGCGATGAGCGTTAGGGCCAGGTCGGACGCCGGTTCGGCGGCGGGCAACGTCGCCGGCGGTGACCAGGCGGCAGCGCCGCCAGACGCCGCGGGGCGGCTGCTCGGGCGGCTGTCCGTGCTGCCCGCGCTGCTGGTGATGGCGTGGCTCCTGGTCGGCCTGCCGCTGCTGCTCGCCGGTGTTTTCACCCCCGTGGCCATGCTGCTGCTTTCGGTGCCGCTGGCGGCTGTCCTGGCGGTGATCGGCCTGCGCTGGCTGCCCGCCCGGTGGCCGGGTGCGGGCGCGGTGTCCTCGCCCGGGCAAGCGGGCACGCCGTGGTGGGCCGTTGTCGCCGTGGTTGCGATCGCGATCGCGTTCGGCGTCGATCAGTTGATCTACCACTCCCAGTTCATCATCGTGACCCGCGACCCGGCGTCCTACATCCAGTTTGCGAACTGGATCTCCAAGCACGGCTCACTGCCGATACCGCAGGACACCGCGGCCTTCGGCGGCACGCATCATGGGCTGACGTTCTCCAGCTTCGCCTACTACCAGGTCGGGAACTCGGTCGTGCCGCAGTTCATGGCCGGCCTGCCGATGATCCTGGCCGGCGGGTTCTGGATCGGCGGCGTGACCGCAGCGGTGGCGATGGCTCCGATTCTTGGCGCGTGCGCTGTGCTCACGTTCGGCGGCCTGGCCGCCCGGCTCGCCGGCCCACGCTGGGCCCCGGTCGCGGCCCTCGTCCTCGCGGTATCCCTACCCGAGGAGTTCACCAGCCGCTCGACCTACAGCGAGCCGCTCGCGCAGATCCTGTTCCTCGGCGGCCTCTGCCTGGTCATCGACTCGCTCGGCGAGGACAGGGCAGGCGCCAGGGCGATCGCCGCGCTCGGCGGCCTGGCTCTGGGCCTGACGCTGCTGGTGCGCATCGACGGGGCGAGCGACATCCTGCCGGTGATCCCGTACTGCGGCATCCTGCTGGTTGGCCGCTTGCGGCAGGCAGTGCCGCTGATCGGCGGGCTGGTGGTCGGCGGGCTGTACGGCAGCGTCGACGGACTGGTGCTGAGCAGGCCGTACCTGGCCAGCATCAAGAGCTCGCTGGTGCCGCTGGCGCTGATCACCGGCGTCGTGATCATCGCCACGCTGGCGGGGATGGCGTGGCGCTGGGACAAGGGCCTGCCCAAGATACGCGGCAAGTGGCTGCCCAACGCCGCGGCCGCGCTCGCCGTTTTGGTCGTGATCGGCTTCACCCTCCGCCCGTATTTCCAGACGGTGCGCGGCAACTCCGGCAAGTTCTTCGACTCCATCATCGCCGGCTACCAGCGGGCCGATCACCTGGCGGTCCAGCCGCACCGGCTGTACTACGAGCTCAGCATGCACTGGGTCTTCTGGTACATCGGCGTGCCCGCGGTGGCATTCGGCACCCTCGGGGCCGCCCTGCTCGCCCGCAGGTGCCTGCGCGGGCAGGCGCCGACCTGGGTGCTGCCCCTGATGATCTTCGCGTGGGCCATCGTCACGACGCTGTACAGCCCATCTATCACCCCAGACAACCCGTGGGCGAGCCGTCGGCTCGTGCCCACCGTGCTGCCAGGCTTCATCCTGCTGGCGGTCTGGGGCGCGGACTGGCTGCTCGACCGGGTCCGGCGGATGGACATCCCCCGGAGCCTGTACCTGAGCCTCGCCGCCTGCGGCGTGGTTCTCCTGGTGCTGCCCGCCACGATCACCACATTTGGCCTGCGGGCCCGGTCGGGCGGTCCGGTCGGAATCCGCATTGCCGCGGTAGGCCTGGCGTTCAAGACCACCTACGGAGGGGAGATCCCTGCGGTGAACGCCTTGTGTGCGGCGATCCCGCGCGACGCATCGGTCGTCTTCATCGACAGCGGCGGCGGCGGCGAGGCCAGCAGGCTCGACGAGGTCGTCCGCGGGATGTGCGGCGTGCCGGTGGCAGAGATCGACCGTGCGCACGTGGCCAGCACCGAGCAGGTCGTGCGGGGCATCGAGCGGGCGGGCAGGCGCCCGGTCCTCCTGGCCGGCACGCGAAAGCCCCTCGTCCAGTTCGGGGCCCCGATCCGGCAGGTCATGAGGCTGCGCAGCACCCAGGACATGAACGCGCTCACCGCCCCGCCGCTGCACACGATTCCGTTCAAGGTCAACGTCTACATGTCGGAGCCCACACCATGACCGCCTCTCTCAACGGCTTCGATGCAGAACCTTCGCAAACGGTAGTAACCTCGGCGGCTGTGAATGTTCCGCCGGAGTCCCAGCACGACAGGCCCTACGTCTCGATCGTCCTGCCCTGCTATAACGAACAGGACCACGTCGTCGCCGAGGTGACCCGGATCTGCGCCGCCATGGACACCAGCGGCTACGCCTACGAGCTCCTTGCCTACGATGACTCGTCAACCGACGAGACGCTCGCCCGCCTGTACGAGGCCGCGCCGAGCTTCCCGCAGCTGCAGATCGTGCACTTCCACCGCAACGGGGGCGCGGGCACCGTGCGCCGCATCGGCACCCAGCAGGCCCGGGGCGAGATCGTGGTGTGGACAGACGCGGACATGACCTACCCGAACGAGCGCATCCCCGAGCTCGTCCAGATGCTCGAGAAGGAGCCGACGCTGGATCAGGTCGTGGGGGCGAGGACCAGCGAGGAGGGCACCCACAAGTACTTGCGGGTGCCGGCCAAGTGGTTCATCCGCAAGCTCGCCGAGGTGCTGACCAACTCTCAGATCCCGGACCTGAACTCAGGCCTGCGCGCATTCCGGCGCGAGGTCGCCCTGCCTTACCTGAGGCTGCTGCCGCCGGGATTCTCCTGCGTCACGACGATCACCATCGCCTTCCTGTCGAACCAGCACGACGTGCGTTACATCCCGATCGATTATGCGAAGCGGTCGGGAACGTCGAAGTTCCGCTTTGTCAGGGACGCCTACCGCTACATCCTGCAGGTGCTGCGGATGGTGATGTATTTCAACCCCCTCAAGGTGCTGATGCCGCTCGCGCTGTTCCTGATCGGCCTCGGCATCGCCAAGGGGATCTACGACATGGTCGTGCATCCCCTGCTGTTCGCGGTCAACACCGTGCTGATCTTCGTGAGTGGGCTGATCATCGGGTCGCTCGCCCTGCTCGCCGACCTCATTGTCCGATCCAGGGGGGATACGTGATCCGGGGCGGCAAGGCCGCGCGGTTAGGGAGGGCGGTACGACTTGCGCCTAGAGGACACGCTGCCGCCCGTTCCTGATGCAGCGGAGGCGGGATCTGTGGCTGCGCCGAGAGGCTGGCCTGCCGGGTTTGGCGCGGCCATCCGGCGGCGGCTGACGCTGGAACATCTGCTCGCGCTGCTGCTCGGGCTGCTCGTCCTGGTCGTCCATGACGTCCCGTACATCCTCACGACGTCGTACTGGAACGACGAATCCTGGGTGGCGATCACCACCAAGTTCCCGCTGTCGCAGCTGCGCGCGGTCGTGGACAGCACGCCGATCGGCTGGGCGGCGGTGCTGCGAGTGATCAACATGCCGGGTACCCAGTCGGGCCGGCTGATGCCGCTCGCGTTCGCCGGCGTGGCCGTGGTGATCGCGTACTGGTTCGCCCGGCAGCTCGGCTGGCGGCAGCGGGAGTCCGCGGTCGCCGCCGGGGTGCTGGCCGCGATCGCCGCGCTGCTGGTCCCCTCGATGCTCGTGCGCAACGACCTGAAGCAATACACGGCGGACGCCTGCCTGTCGCTGCTCGTGCTGGCGCTGACTGCGCGGCTGGAGCGCGAGTGGTCCCGGCCCCGGCTGGCCGCGCTGTCGGTGGCCGTCTGGGGCGGCATGCTGTTCAGCGACGCCGTCGCGTTCATCGGCGTGGGGGCTTTCGCCGCGGTGTGCCTGGTCCAGCTCGCCCGCCGGGCCTGGCGCCGGCTCGGCGAGTCGGTCGCCGTCGGCGCGATCACGGCCATCCTGATGCTCGTGGTCTACAAGGCGTTCTACGCGGCCGCGGTCAACGCGGGTCTCGTGTACAGCCCGCATTTCCGCTACTACTACCTGCCGCTCCGGCAGGGCCTGCACGCCTCGATCACGTTCATAACCGGGGCGTTCACCGCCGTGCACAACATCTTCGGCCTGGGGCCGGTGTGGTTGGGGCTCCCGCTCTTCTTGGCCGGGGTTGCCACCGTGTTGTGGCTGGACAGGCCCGCCACGGCCATCACCCTCGCCGCGCTGTACCCGGAGATGATGGCGATCTCGGCGGTGCACAAGTACCCGTTCCTCGACCTGCGGACTTCCACGTTCCTTTTCGTTGTCACGGCTGTCACAGCTGCGATCGGCGTGGTCGGGGTGTGCGCAGCGCTGCAGCCGTTGCTCAAGGAATGGACGCCGGTCCTGGTGATCGCGATCTCGGTTCTGGCCATCGCGGGCTTCACCGTCAACAACGCGTCGTACATTCGCATGCACTCGATCCCGGCCGAGGATGAGCGTGCCCAGACGCTGTATGTGGCCGACCACGCCCGGCCCAACGACGTGATCCTGGTGAACCTGAGCAGCAACTGGGGGTTCGCCTATTACTGGACGCAGGGCCAGGCGGCCCGCCGGACAGATCCGTACGTGGCGCAGGACTATGAGGCGTACTTCCCGGATCAGCCGCGCATCGTGGTGGCGTTCAACCGGACCAACTCGGCCGTTGCCGCGGCGCTGTCGCAGGCGGTGGCGCAGTCCCGGCAGCGGTCCTGCAGCCCGATCTGGCTGATCCGCACCCACGTCTCCACGGGCGAGTACGCGGCGTGGAGCGCGGCGCTGCGGAAGGAAGGGCTGACGGCTAAGTATGCGGGCGTGCACGAACTGAGAATCATCCAGGTCCGGGGGTCGTCGCAGTGCCGGTGAGCCGGGTGGCCGTCGACGTCGAGACGCCCGACGACGGCGGCTCGCACGGCAGGGTCACAGCCACGGCCCGGCGGGCACGGGACTGGCTTGCCAGGGATGTCTTTCCGGCGGATGACACGTCCGCCCGTACCGCGACGCTGGCCGCTCTCGCGGTCGGCCTGGCCGCCGCCCTGGCCGCGGGCCTGCGGCTGGGCGCGCAGGGCATGAACACGCTGTGGGCCGAGGACGGCCAGGTGTTCTACGCCGCGGCGAAGCACGCCGCGCTCCCCGACGTCTTCTTCCACACCTACCGCGGGTACATGCACGCCGGCCCGCGGACGGTCGCCGCCGCCGCCGCGCTGTTCCCGGTCAAGTGGGCCGCGGCCGGCATCGCCGTCGGCGATGCGATCGCGCTCGGCCTGCTCGCCGCGATCGTCTACCGCGCGTCAGCGCCGTTCATCCGCAACCCGTGGCTGCGGGTCGTCCCGGCCCTGCTGATCGCCGCGTGCCCGGTCGGGCAGGAGGCGATCGGCTCGATAGCGAACCTGCAGTGGTTCCTGTTCTTCGCCGCCGTCGTGGTCCTGCTGTGGAACCCGGGGCGCCCGCTGCCGATCGCCATCGGCGTGGTGACGGTGCTGTTCGCGACCATGAGCAGCCCGTTCGGGATCCTCCTCATCCCGCTCGCTGGCCTGCGCCTGCTGGTGTTTCTGGCCAACCGCGCTTCGGTGATCCCGGTGGCCGCGCTGGCCGGGTTCGGCATGCAGACGCTGATCATGGCTGGCGCCACCGGGCGCACGTCGTACACCACCGTGGTTCCGGGCAAGCTGACCAGCCTGTTTGTCTCGGGCGTGGTCGGCCAGGGCTTCTTCGGCGCCCGGTACTCCGCCCCGTGGTCGGCCCTTGGCGCCGTCGCGGTGATCGCCATCGCCGCGGCGTGGGCACTCGTCGCCGCCACCGGCAGGCTGCGCTCGTTCACCGCCGCGTCCGTGACGCTTTTCTATGCTCTCGTCTTCTTTGCCGTGCCGGTTGTGCTCGACGGCATGACCATCGGGCAGCCGCCCGCCTACCGGTACTACGTCGGGCCACTGCTGCTGATCGTGTTCGCCGTGACCGTCATGCTCGACGGTGTCCTGCGCCGGCCGGATCACGTCCGCTGGGCCGAGGCCTACCGGCCGGTCCCGGCAGTGCTGTGCGCCGCGCTGCTGGTGTGCCTGGGCTACTCAACCGTCACGACGTACCGCGCCCCGGACCCCGCCCGGTCGGCGCCGACCTGGTCGGCGGCCCTGAACAACGCGCGCATCCGGTGCAGCCACGGCGCTCCCAGGGCGGCGGTGCCGATCACACCGGTATCGGTGCACCACTGGAAGGTCGTGCTCAGCTGTTCTCAGATCTCCCGCGGCTAGCCGGCTCGGCTTCTACGGCCGATGCACCGGCCGCGCCGTGCGCCGCGCCGCGGCCCGAGAGCGCGCGCGCAGGGTCGATGTCCAGGTAGGAGTAGCGGCGAAGCCGGCGCTGGTGCAGCCGGTACTGAACCGAGGTTTGCAGCACGCCTACGCCGTACCGGATGCTCCTCCTCAGGTTTATCGACGACGAGTCGGCCTGGTAGCGGGTCGGGCAGGACAGCTCACCGATGCGGGCGCCCGCCGCCAGCGACTGGACCAGGATCTGGTTGTCGAAGACGAAGTCATCGGAGTTGCGCTCGAACGGGACGGCGGCGAGCAGGCTGCGGCTGAACGCGCGCAGGCCGGTGTGGTACTCGGACAGCTTCTGGCGGAGCACGATGTTCTCGGCCAGGGTGAGGAACCGGTTCGCGGCGTACTTGTAGCGGGGCATTCCGCGGGCGACCGGGCTCTGGGCGAGGATCCGCGAGCCGAGCACCAGGTCGTACTCGCCATAGGCGATCATCGAGGCCATCGCGGGGACGAGCAGCGGTGAGTACTGGTAGTCCGGATGCACCATCACGATGATGTCGGCGCCGAGTTCGAGCGCACGCCGGTAACAGGTCTTCTGGTTTCCCCCGTAGCCGAGGTTGCGCTCGTGGCTGATCGGCTCGAGGCCGAGCCGGCCGGCCAGCGCGACCGTCTCGTCGGTGCTGGCGTCGTCGACGAGCACGACCTCGTCTACTAAGCCGCGGTCCAACTCCGACAGCGTGCGCGCCAGCGTTGCCTCGGCGTTGTAGGCCGGCATCACAACGGCGATCCTGTGACCGTTCAGCACCAGGGCAGCATAGAAGGGATAAACCCAATTTATGGTAAAGAGCAACCCAATCTGCGGTATAGACACCCGATGCGAATTTCCTCCGGCTGCACTCGGGCCCGATGCCATACATACTGGGCGCCGTGAAAACCGTCTCGAACCAGCCTGGGCCCGCCGATGCCGGCGTCCGCAGCCCCGGCCCTGAGGGCCTGGCTCGGTCGCGGGCCGTCTGGGCAGCCTGGCTCGAGGCGCTGGGCGTGGCGGCGTCCCCGGCGGTCGCGGCGCTGGTGCTGCGGCTCCGGCTGATGGCGCCGAGCGACCTGCCCGACCCGGCCATGCACACCGTCTACATCGTTGACCCGCATCAGGTCTTCACCCGCTACGCGGCCGTCTACGCATCGACCGCCCGGCTGCGGGAGAGCGCACGGGCCGGGTTCCTGGTGCCCGCCAGGCTGGCCTACCTGGCCTTCGGCCCGGCGGGTGGGTTCTTCCTACTGCGCTACCTGCTCGCCCTGATCGCGGTGGCCCCGGTCTACCTGCTGCTGCGCCGCGTCTACGGCCGCCCCGCCGGAGTGGTGGGCGTCCTCGTGGTGCTCTCCTCGCCGGTGCTGGTGACCGCGTGGGGGACGGATTACCCCGATTCCGCTGTGGTGTCGTACGCCGCAGGTGCGCTGGCATGCCTGGCGATGCCGTGCTCGCCGCGGTGGCGGCGCGGATGGCTGACCGCAGCCGGGGTGCTGCTCACCGCGGCCGTGTGGTCACACGGGGTCGCGGTGCCCCTGGTGGGAGCGACGATGGTCGCCTACCTGGCGGTGCGGCTCATGCGGGACCGGGCCGGACTACCCGGTGACCTGGTCCTGCTGGCGGGGGTCGCCGCGGCCGTTACCGTCGTGCTGATCGCGGCCTCCGCGGTGCTGATCGGCCACGCCAACTTCATCGCCACTACGTGGCAGGCCTACCGCTACCTGTCCCAGCCCTCGCAGGTCACCCAGTGGCACTCGGCGAACTGGCGGTGGGCGCCCTACGTGGCCTACCTCCTGGTGCCCCCCGCGGTGCTCGGCGGGTTCGCGGTCGCTGTCGCCCGCCGCGGCCGCGCGGTGGCCACCCCGGTGCTGATGATCGGGGCGATGTTCGCTGTGCAGCTGGTGGTCTACGTGGGCCTGCAGTTCTTCGGCACCGTGCAGACCCTGGAGGAGCATTACTTCTCCTCCACGCTGTGGGCGGTGGTCTGCCTGGCGTTCGCGATCACCGTCGCCGAACTGGCCCGGCCGCTGTCGGACCGCCCGATCGCCCGGTGGCTGCCCGCCGCGGTGCTGCTCGCCGTGCCGCTCTGCTACGAGGCCGACCCGCACGTCCCCTCGTTCGGGTGGGCGCCGGCCGGTGCGATCCTGGCCGCCGCGGTGATCGCTGCGGCCGCCGCCGCGCGCTGCTGCGGCAGGATCAGGAGCCCGCTGACGACGGCCGTCGGCCTCGGCGCGGCGCTGGTGGCGTTCGCCGGCGCCAGCCTGGTGCTCACCGTCGCGCCCATCCCGGCTCACCCGGTGCTGCCCGGTACCGCGTTCGACCCTCCCCCCGCCTACGCGTCCGCGCTCGGCGGCGGCTGGGCGACCTACCTCGACAGTTACCGGATCGCCGCCGCCCTGCCACTGTTCGCCGGCCCGGCCGCGTACTCCGGCGAGCAGATCCTCACCTGGTGGCCGATCTCCGACGGCAGCCCCAGCCCGTTCACCGAGTACGCAGGGATGTATCACGGCAAGTTCAACACCCTGCCCAGTAACCCGCCGGACCTCACCTCGGCCGACCGCGCGATGCTCAGGACCAGGCGCCCGGCCGAGCTGCTCCTGTACGACACCTCGGCGGCGTCGTTCCCCGCTGCGCTGCGCAACCTCGGGCACTTCCAGCCGACCCTGGTGCGTGCCACGGTGCTGCGCAGCGGCGCCCTGGTCCTGCACGTCTGGCTGATCCGGCTGGGAAGGTACTACAACGCGCAGAAGGCGCATTAGCCGCGCCATCGCGCGCTAAGGTCTGGTGGACTGGTGGCACGGAGGAATGGTGAACGACACCGATCTGCCCATGGACAGCTATCAGCCTGCGCGCCGGCAGGCGGCCGCGCCGTGGCGGGCCTGGTTTGGCTGGTTAGCGGCCTTCCTGCTGATCGGGGCCGGCTGGGCGCTGGTGGCGCCGCTCGACCAGGTCCCCGACGAGGCGGACCACGTCTACCGGGCCGCAGCTGTGGTCCGCGGCGAGATCTTCCCGCACATCGTCACCTATGACCACGGGACGGGAGCGATCACGAACGTCCCGGTGAGCCTCATGCGGCCGGCCTATCCCGGCCCATGCGGCAGGTTCCCGCGTGCCTCGTGCTCGTTCGCCTCGGCGCCGCCGGGCCAGGTCACGGTCGTCACCGGCGAGGGCCGGATGTTCCCGTTCTACTACGCGCTGGTCGGCTGGCCTTCCCTGCTGTCCGCCGGCCGCACCGGCTGGTACCTCATGCGGCTGGACAACGCCGTCCTGTGCGCGCTGATGCTGGCGACTGCTGCTGTCGTGGTGATGTCGCTGCCCAGACGGCCACTGGTGCTCGCCGCCGCGTTGCTCGTGGGGCTGACTCCCGACGCTCTCTCGCTGACCGGAGCGGTGAACTCGAGCGCGCTGGAAGCGGCCGCGGCGGTGTGCTACTGGGCGGTGCTGCTGGCCCTGATCCACGACAACTCAGCCTTGAGCCGGCGGCTGCTGGCTTCCGTCGCAGTAGCCGCCACCGTCGTGCTGACCCTGACCCGCGAATATGACTGGCTGTGGGCGGCGCTGGCGATGGTCCTGGTGCTCGCCACCGCGGGCAGGGAGCAGCGGCGATCGTTCCTGCGGTCGCCGCTGGGGCGAGGCATGCTCCTCGTCATCGTCGCGTCGGCGGCCGTGACCGAGCTCTGGTCGTTCCGGTTCAAGGCCTACCAGGTCTTCCCCATGTTCCCGAGGCCGCTGAGCCTGGCCGAGGCGCTGCGTCACAGCGTGGTGATGGCACCGATCCAGCTCCGGGAGACCCTTGGGTACCTTTCCTGGGACACGATCCAGCCCCCGGCTGTGGCGGTGGTGTGCTGGGGCCTCGCCGTGGTCGCGGTGGTGGTGATCGGCTTCGCCCTGAGCCGGCGGGCGGGCCTGCTCGTCATTGTGGGGCTGGCATTCGTCGTTGGCATACCGTTCGCGATGACCCTGGCGGGCTCCCTGCATCCCATGATCGGCGAGTGGCTGGGACGTTACACGCTGCCGCTGGCGGTCGGCGTCCCGCTGCTGGCCGTCGCCCGAGGGCCCGCCGCTCACGCCGAACGCAGGATCGTGATCGCGCTGGCGTCGGTCGTCCTGATTCTCGTCCTGTGCGGTCAGGCGGCGGTCTATTCGCACGCCTGGACGGTGTTCCTCACCACGCCCCCGGCTACGCCGTTCGTGGCCGCGCCCGGGCCTACGCCGCACCTGGACGCGCTGATCGGCTCGCTCTTCCTGCTGCTGGGCGCGCTGGGCATCCTGGGCAGCATCCTGCGGGCCGAGTACGGCGGCCCGTCGGCGCGCCCGGCGCCGGATACCGGCCGTTCCGGTGCGGCATCCCCCGCACCTTCATAACCGGACTAGGGCGCCAGGCGGGCCAGGACGACGATCCCGGTGCCGTTACCAGGGAAGGCCCGCTGCAATGCCCGGAACGGGACGGTCCCCCATCGTGTGGCCAGCCCGCGCACGCTGGTCGTCGGCTGCAACTGCCTGCCGGATCCTGCGGTGCGCTCGGCAAGAGTCTGGCCCCCCGCCGCGGCCAGCCGCCTGCGGCCGATCAGGTTGCGGCCAGCCTCGAGCGCGTAGCCGAGCGGGAAGCCGTAGTAGCGCACCTTGATCTCGCCGAAACCGCAACTGGCCAGCAGGTCCGTCATCGCCTCGGGGTCGTAGCGGCGGAAGTGGCCGACGAGCTCGTCCCATGGGCCGTACCTTCGCTGGTCCGCCGGGACCGAGAGCAGCAGCCAGCCGCCGGGCCGCAGCCGGGAGGCCCAGTCCTTGACTGCTGCCGCGTCGTCCTCGATGTGCTCCAGGACCTCGAAGGCGCAAACCAGGTCAAATCGCTCGGTACGGAGCGTTTCGACCGCGACGTTGCGGACCTCACCGGAACTCACCGCGGTGATCCGGCGCTGGGCCACGGCCCAGGACGTCTTGTCTGGCTCGACGCCCAGGTAGCGGTAGCGGCGCGCCAGCCGTGCTCCGAAGGCTCCCTGGCCGCAGCCGATCTCCAGCACGTCGGTGATGCCGTCGGGCGGAAGCATTCGCTGCACCACGTCATAGCGCAGCCAGGCGTTCGGCGCCAGCGGGGCCACCGCGTCAACGTCCGCCGACGGCCGCGCGGCCGCTGTGCTCCTGACCATGCCGGGCTCCTCTTCCTGCAGATCGAGCGACCCTTCAGGGGCAAGCTTCGCGGCCAGCGGGGCCACGATCTGGGTCGCCGCGAATCGCTGCCGGGCCAGGGTGTGTGCCTGGTGGCGCAGCCGGTCCAGGCCAGCGCGATCATCTGCCAGCCGCAGCAGCGCCGCGGCCAGCGCCCCGGGATCGCCCGGCGGCACCAGCAGGGCCGCGTCGCCGAGGGCGCGCCGCTGCGGCGCCGTGTCGGACGTCACGATCGCGCACCCCGCGGCGGCGCCCTGGAACACCTTGTTCGGCACCACCCGCAGCGCCTTATCCCCGGTGCCGAAGATGCCGAGGCAGACGTCGTGGCCGGCGACCAGCGCGGGCAGGTTGGCGGCGGGCACCCAGTCCAGCCAGCGGACCGCCGGGTTGGCCGCGGCGGCGGCCCGCGCCTGCGCCGCGTCCTGGCCGCTGCCGACCATCGTGACCTCAATCCCCGCCCCTGCGATCTTGCTCAGCGCCGCGCCGATGACGGTGGTGCCCTGCAGCGGGGTGTACAGGCCGTAGAAAACCACGCGCAGCGGCCCCGGCGGGTCGGCGGAAGATGCTGACTGGCCCGGCGGGTCGGCGGAAGATGGCGACTGGCCCGGCAAGCCGCCGGACGCCTGCGGCGGGCTGGGCACCGGCCCCGCGGCGGCCTCGTACCACGCAGCGGGCGCGCCCACCGGGATCACGACAGCCCGGGACCGGTAGCGCGGCGGCAGCGCGGCCAGGTGCTCGTCGGTGTCCACCACCACGATGTCGGCGGCGCGCAGGGCCGCGGAGTCGATCAGCCTCAGCACGACCTGGCGCGGGCCGCCATCGAGCCGGCGGTCCCGCGCGGTGTCGCTGGCCCCGACGAGGTGGTCGAGGACCACCGGCACCCGGCGGAACAGCAGCCTGGCCAGATGGACGTCGAAATGCCCGAGATACCCCACCACCACGGCATCCGGGACGGGCGTCCGGCGGGCGGCGACCGTCAGCGTCGCCCACCGCCGGGCGAGCCGGGCCAGCAGGGCAGGCGCCCGCCAGGGGTGGGCCAGCATGTCCACCCTGGCCGCGGTGTCCAGGCCCAGCGGCGCATTGCACTCGGCCACGTCCGCCCCGCGTGCCCGCAGGCCCTCGGCGATCGTGGCGACCCTTGGGTGCATCGAGGTGTCATAGGTGCCGAACAGGAGAACACGCATAATGTGTGTACCGTACCGGCCTGTGGACCCGGGCGGCCCGCGGGATCGGGATCGCCGGGCCGGGGATACTGCGGAACGTCTAGGCTGTGCCGTATGTCTGACCGCCCCGCCGCGCCGCCGGCCGACCCTGCCGTGGCCGACGGGCCCGAGCAGGGCAGCCAGCCGCCAAGCCGCGGCCGGGCCTGGCTGGCCCTGGCGGTCCGCCTGGTCAACAGCAAGGCGGTGCGCTGGGGATTCGTGGCGGCCGCGGTCGCCCTCGGTGCGTACTGGGTCGCCGACCACTGGACCCAGGTGCGGGCCGGGCTGGCCAGCCTGGGGTTCCTGGCGGTCGCCGGTGCCCTGGTCGCCGTGGTGCTCGCCCTGGTCGGGACCATGCAGGTGTGGCGGGTGCTGCTGGCCTCCCTCGGCTCGCCGCTGGGCGCCCGCCCGGCCGCCCGGGTCTTTTTCCTTGGCCAGCTCGGCAAGTACCTCCCCGGCTCGATCTGGCCGGTCCTGGCGCAGATGGAGCTGGGCACCGAGCACCAGGTGCCGCGGCACCGCTCGGCCAGCGCCTCGGTGCTGACGATGCTGTTCTGCCTGCTGGCCGGGCTGCTCGTGGCGCTGGTCACGCTGCCGTTCGCGCCGGGCGCCCGGTCCTACCGGTGGGTGCTCCTGGTCGCCCCGGTCCTGCTGGTCTGCCTGCTCCCGCGGGTCCTCAACCGGATCCTGGACCGGCTGCTGCGGCTGGCCAGGCGGCCGCCCCTCGAGCAGCCGCTGGCCGGGCGGGCGGTCGTCGCCGCGCTGGCCTGGGCGCTCGTTTCCTGGGTCTGCTTCGGGCTGCAGATCTGGCTGCTGGCGATCAAGCTTGGCGCGCCAGACGGGCGGGCCGCGCTGCTCTCGATCGGCGGGTTCGCGTTCGCCTGGTGCGTAGGCTTCGTCGTCGTGTTCGTCCCCGCCGGGGCCGGCATCAGGGACGCGCTGCTGATCGCGACGCTCGGCCCGATGCTCGGCGTCGGCAAGGCCACCGCGGTGGCGCTGGTGTCCCGCGTGCTGATGACCGTCGGCGACCTGATCACCGCGGGGGTGGCGGCCACGCTGGCGCGTGCCCCCGGCCGCTTAGGGAAGGAAACGGCACCGTGAAGGCCCTGGTCCTGTCCGGCGGATCGGGGAGCAGGCTGCGCCCGATCACCCACACGTCGGCCAAGCAGCTGGTCCCGGTCGCCAACAAGCCGGTGCTGTTCTACGGCCTCGAGGCGATCCGGGATGCGGGAATCACCGACGTCGGGATCGTGGTGGGGGAGACCGAACCGGCGATCCGCGACGCGGTCGGTGACGGCGCCGCGTTCGGGCTGAACGTCGCCTACCTGCGCCAGGAGGCGCCGCGGGGTCTTGCGCACGCGGTCCTGATCGCGCGCGACTTCCTCGGCGACGACGACTTCGTCATGTACCTCGGGGACAACTTCATCGTCGGCGGGATCACCGGGCTGGTCGACGAGTTCCGGTCCGGCCGCCCGGACGCCCAGATCATGCTGACCAGCGTGCCGGACCCGCGCCAGTTCGGCGTCGCCGAGCTCGACACCGCTGGCGAGGTCATCGGGCTCGAGGAGAAGCCCCGCGAGCCCAAGAGCGATCTGGCGCTGGTCGGCGTCTACATCTTCACGCCCGTGGTGCACGAGGCCGTGGCGGAGCTCGAGCCCTCGTGGCGGGGCGAGCTGGAGATCACCGAGGCCATCCAGTGGCTGATCGACCACGGCCGGAAGGTCCGGTCGACGACGATCACCGGCTACTGGAAGGACACCGGCAACGTCGCGGACATGCTCGAGGTCAACCGGATGGTGCTGGAAGGGCTGGAACCGGCCTGCGGCGGCGAGGTCGACGCCGAGACCGAGCTGATCGGCCGGGTCGCGATCGGCATTGGTGCGCAGATCAGCGGGTGCCGCATAGTCGGGCCGGTCGTGATCGGGGCCGGGACGCGCGTGTCCGGGTCTTACATCGGCCCGTTCACCTCGGTGGAGCGGGACTGCGTGATAGCTGACAGCGAGATCGAGTACTCCATCGTGCTGCGCGGCGCGTCCATCAAGGGTGTCCGGCGCATCGAGGCGTCGCTCATCGGCCACGAGGTGGAGGTAACGCCGGCGCCGAGAGTCCCCAAGGCACACCGGCTGATTCTCGGAGATCACAGCAAGGTGCAGATAAGCTCGTGAGAATCCTCGTCACCGGCGGCGCCGGTTTCATTGGCTCGCACTACGTCCGCACGCTGCTCGGCGGCGGTTACCCCGGTTTCGGCGATGTGCAGGTCACCGTCTTCGACAAGCTGACCTATGCCGGAAACCTCGCCAACCTGGAGCCCGTAACGGATAGCCCCGGGTTCACCTTCGTGCGCGGAGACATCTGTGACGCCGGGCTGCTCGCCACCCTGGTACCCGGGCATGACATCGTGGTCAACTTCGCGGCGGAGACGCACGTCGACCGGTCGATTTCGGGCGCGGCCGACTTCGTCACCACGAACGTGGTGGGGACCCAGGTGCTGCTGCAGGCGTGCCTGGACGCCGGGGTGCCACGGGTCGTGCAGGTGTCCACGGACGAGGTGTACGGCAGCGTGGCGATGGGGTCGTGGGCGGAGGACGCGCGGCTGGAGCCGAACTCGCCGTATGCGGCCGCGAAGGCCGGCGGCGACCTCATCGCGCGGGCTTACGCGCGGACCCACGGGCTCGACGTCAGCATCACGCGCTGCTGCAACAACTACGGGCCCTACCAGTTCCCGGAGAAGCTCATCCCGCTGTTCACCACGAACCTGCTGGACGGGAACAGGGTCCCGCTGTACGGGGACGGGCAGAACGTCCGCGGCTGGATCCACGTCGACGACCACTGCCGGGGCGTCCAGCTGGTCGTCGAGCAGGGCAAGCCCGGTTTCGTCTACCACATCAACGGCGACACGGAGCTGACCAACACCGAGCTGACCCGCGAGCTGCTGGAGATCTGCGGGGCCGGCTGGGACATGGTGACCCCGGTCGAGGACCGGAAGGGCCACGACCGCCGGTACTCGCTGGACGACTCGGTGCTCCGGGGCATGGGCTACGCGCCGCGGATCCCGTTTGCCGCGGGCCTGCGGGCCACCGTCGACTGGTACGCCGCCAACCGCGCGTGGTGGGAACCGCTGAAGCAGCGCACACAGTGACGGGGGAGCGAAGCGGGCACGGGAGCTGGGTGGGGGGCGGCGAACCGCGGCGGTGGCTCGTCACTGGGTCCGGGGGCATGCTCGGGTCCGATCTCGTCGCGGCCCTCGCGGGTGACGGCGCGGATGTGATCGGGCTGTCCCGCAAGGAACTCGACGTCACCGACGAGGTGGCTGTCGCCGCGGCGCTCGCCGACTGCCGGCCCGACGTGGTGGTTAACTGCGCGGCGTGGACCGCGGTCGACGACGCGGAGGCGCACGAGGACGAGGCGCTCGCGGTCAACGGCACCGGCGCGGCTCACGTGGCGGCGGCGATCGCGGCGGGAAGCGCAGCGCCGGGGTGCCGCCTGGTGCACCTGTCCACCGATTACGTGTTCGCCGGGGATGCCGCCGCGCCGTATGCGGAACATGCCGTGCCCGGCCCGCGAACCGCGTACGGGCGCACCAAGCTGGCCGGGGAGCAGGCCGTGCGCGGGCTGCTGCCGCAGGCTGGCACCGTGGTGCGGACGGCCTGGCTGTACGGGGCGCACGGGCCCAACTTCGTCCGCACGATGATCAGGCTGGAGCGCGAGCGGCCCGCCGTCGACGTCGTGGCCGACCAGCACGGCCAGCCGACCTGGACGGCCGACGTCGCGCGGCAGGTGATCGCGCTGGCCGGGTCCGGCGCGCCGGCGGGCGTCTATCACGCGACGAGTTCGGGCGTGGCGACCTGGTTCGACCTGGCCCGCGAGGTGTTTATGCTGCTCGGCGCCGACCCGGACCGCGTGCGCGCCACCACAACGGACGCGTTCCCCCGCCCGGCGCCGCGGCCCGCCTACAGCGTGCTCGCCCACGACGCCTGGGCCTCGGCCGGTCTCCAGCCGATCGGCGACTGGCGGCTCTCGCTGCGGCGCGCCTTTCCCGCGCTCTCGCGGGAACTCCCGTAACCCTTCCCGAAGCCCTCGCAAACCCTTCCCGAAGCCCGCGGAACCCTTCCCGAAGCACCCGGAACCAAAAATGATCTTGATGGTGGGAAGTTTGCCGTTGCTGTTACAACAGCGTGGGACCCTCCACGCTGTTCGGCGATGGGATCAGGCGCGCAGCTTTGCCTGGTAGGCCTGGCATTCGGCGTAGTCGGGGAGGAGGCCGGCCGTCTGCGCCTCGGCCAGCGTGGGGGCGGCGGCGTCCTTGTCGGACAGGACCTTGTCCAGGTCGTCGGGCCAGGCGATGCCGATGGCGGGGTCCAGCGGGTGCACGCCGTGCTCGCGGGACGGCGCGTACGGGGTGGAGCACAGGTAGAGCACCGTGGCCTGATCACTCAGCGCGACGAACCCGTGGCCGAGCCCCTCGCCGAGGTACAGTGCGTGCCTGTTCTCGTCGTCGAGCCGCACCGCCTGCCAGCGGCCGAAGCCGGGGGAGCCGACCCTGAGGTCGACGGCGACATCCATGATCGCTCCGCTGGCGCACGTGACGTACTTCGCCTGGCCGGGCGGGACGTCGGAGAAATGAATACCGCGGACGACCCCGCGCCCGGACACCGAGCAATTGGCCTGGGCCAGGTCCATGCGGTGCCCGATGTCCTCGCGGAACTCGGCCTCCCGGAACCACTCGAGGAAGCTGCCCCGCCGGTCGCCGTGGATCTGCGGGGCGAACAGCCAGGCGCCATCGACGTCGAGAGCCTTCATGGGGTCAAGGTACCGTCACGTGGCCGCAGCGCGAGGGCGGAGCGCGGGCAGAGTGCGGCGCGCGCAGTCGCGGCGGCGAGGGTGGCCCGGGCGCGCGCGCAGTCGCGGCGGCGAGGGTGGCGCGGGCGCGCGCGTTCACCAAACCAGTTCGGCGGAAGGCAGCGTTGACGTCAAAGTAAGTATGCGCCTACTATCAAAGCATGCTCGCAACCGCAGACACCCCCCGTTCCGCCCACCTCGCCATTGCTGCGCCGCGGCGCTTTCCGGTGGCTCTGGCCATCGCCGCCAGCGTCGGTGTGTTCACCACCTCGCTGCGCGCACTGCCTGCCGTCGTCCTGTTCCCGGTCGCGGCGGTCTGGCTGGCCGCGTTCGCCGTCGGCGCGCTCGCGCCCAGGACGGGCCCGCTGATCCTTACCGTGCTCGCCGCCCTGACCAAGACCGCAACCGCCGTCATGATCGTCTGGGCGGTCACCCACCCGCACTCGCCGATCGGTCCGCACGGCGCGGTCGACTGGCTTCCGCTCGGCATGCTCAACGCGGCCACCGGCCTGTGGCTGCTCGCGGTGATCCGGCACCGCGCCCGGTGACGAGCGTGCCCGGCCAGACCCTGCACGATCAGAGCCTGCACAATCAGAGCGTGCCCAGCCAGAGTCCGCCCAGTCAGAGCCCGCCCAGTCTGAGCCCCGCTGCCCGGCGGCCACGGCGCCCGGCCGCCGAACGGCGGCGCCAGATCCTTGCCGCCGCCCGCACGCTGTTCGCCGAGCGCGGCTTCGACGCCACCACCACCCGCGACCTCGCGGCCGCGGCGGACATCAATGACGCGCTGATCTACCGCTACTTCCCGGACAAGCACGCGATCCTGGCCGCGCTCGTAGATGAGGCCATCGCGGTGTTCCAGGGGCTGCCCAAGCCGCCTGACCAGGCAGCGGTGCCGCTGGAAAGCCTCCTCGAGCTGCTGGGGACCGGGTTCGTGGACACGATCCGGGGCAACCTGGACCTGGTCACGATCCTCATCAGCGAACGGCAGGCGCTGGCCGGTGACACCAGGTTCGTCGAGTTCGTCGATGACGCCGCCACACGGCTCGGCCGCCTGATCGACGCCACGGCCGGCGGCCAGGTTGACGGGCAGGGCGAGGGGCAGGGGTACCTGACCGCGCGGGCCTACTTCGGTGCCCTGATCGCATTCGTGCTGCTGCAAGACCAGCTCGGCCTGGGCTCGATCCGGCAGGTTGGCGCCGCAGAATACGTCCGCCACCTGGCCCAGATCACCGTGCGGGGGATCACATAGACGGCAGCAGCCGGACCGGGATCTCGGCGTACCGGGAACGCAAGTACTCGCCGAGGCCCTTGGCCTGCGGGTCGGGGCGGGTCGACGCGGCCACACCAAGGCCGAGCAGGCCGACCACGACGAAGTTCAGCGCGCGCAGGTTCGGCAGCTCGTACCGGCGCACCTCCAGGTCGGCCGCCTCGGGCAGCAGTTCCTTGAACCGCACGACGTCGAGATGGTCGCGCAGCCAGCCGTACGCTTCCGGCCGCCTGGCCCAGAGGCCGACGTTCGCGTTGCCGCCCTTGTCGCCGGACCGTGCCCCGCAGACCAGGCCGAGCGGGGCCAGGCGGGTGGGGATGTCGGTGCCGTCCGGGTCGGTCGGCCCCCGGTGCGGCGCTGGCCCGGCTGGATTGGCCGGCGCCCGGTCCGGCGCTGGTTCGGCGGGGGCGGCGCGCTCGCGGCCTGGGGCGACGGCGTGAGCGGCCGGCGGCGGGATCGTCAGGCGGCTGCCGTCGGGCAGCACGACCACGTGCTCAACCACGGTGGCCGGCACGAACGTCGGCCAGTACACGCCGTACGCGGTCTCCTGCGTCGGCGGGGTCGTGGTGTGGAACCCGGCGTAGGAGGCCAGCGCTAGCTCGATCGCGGCACCCGAGAACGACCGGCCGACCTTGGCCGGGTCCTGATCGGCGACCGTGATCCGCAACTGCGCCGTGGCCTGCTCGTTGGTTGGCGCGTCGGGCCGGTCCGAGCGGATCAGCCGCACGTCGGCCTCACCGAACCGCTGCTTGCCGCCCAGCAGGTCGAACAGCATGGCCTCCGCCCTGGCCGCCTTCTCCTCGATGTCCAGGCCGGTCAGCACCATCGTCATCGTGTTGCGGTACCCGCCGAGGTAATTCAGCGCGACCTTGAGGTCGGCCGGCGGCGGGCTGCCGCGGGTGCCGCTGATCCGCACCCGGTCGGGCCCATCGGCGTCCAGCTGGATCGTGTCGAAGTGCGCGACCACGTCGGGGTTGGCGTACCCGGGCCCGGCGATCTCGTACAGCAGCTGGGCGGTGACCGTACCCACCGACACCAGGCCCCCGGTTCCCGGGTGCTTGGTGATCACGCTGCTGCCGTCGGGCCCTACTTCGGCGATGGGGAACCCCGGATAGCGCAGGTCAGGCAGCTCGTCGGGGAACGGGTAGTTGCCGCCGGTGGCCTGCGGGCCGCACTCGATCACGTGCCCGGCCACCACGGCTCCGGCGAGAGCGTCCAGGTCTTCCGGGCCCCAGCCGTGCCAGGCCGCGGCCGGCCCGACGACCAGCGCGGCGTCGGTGACCCGCGGGCAGACGACGACGTCCGCTCCGGCCCGCAGTGCTGCCGCAATCCCCCAGCCGCCGAGGTAGGCGTTCGCGGTGACCGGTGTGACACCCGCCTTGGCCAGCGGCTCGCCGGTGTCGGCGTGCGCCAGTTCGTGACCAGCCTCGGTGAGCTCGCCGAGCCGGCCGAGCAGGTCGTCGCCCTCCACGTGGGCGATCTTCGGCGCCAGGCCGAGCCGCGCGGCGATCTCCCGCAGCCGGTCAGCGAGCCCGGCCGGGTTCAGGCCGCCCGCGTTGACCACGATCGTGATGCCACGGTCCAGGCAGGAGCCGATGACCTGCTCGAACTGACCGAGAAAGGTCCGGGCGTAGCCGCCGCCGGGATCCTTCTGCCTGGCCTTCCACAGGATCAGCATCGTGAGCTCGGCCAGGTAGTCGCCGGTGAGGACGTCGATCGGCCCACCGTCGACCATCTCCCGCGCCGCCGCAGCCCGGTCGCCGTAGAAACCGGAGCAGTTGGCGATCCGCACTGGACGTCGCTGCGTCATCTTGAACGTCGTGTCGTCGTCAGTTCAGCATGCGCTGCCAGCCGTGCGGGACACGGCCGGTGGGTCCCGGAACGGGCTGGTCGAGCGGATGGTGCTCGGGCGGGGCTAGGTCGGGGCCGTCGTAGGTTTCTTCGGTCTGGTAGCTCCAGAACCAGTCCTCGCCGGGCTCGAAGCTGCGGATGAACGGATGTCCCGTGGCCTTCGCGTGCGCGGTCGCGTGCTGCGAGGGCGAGGTGTCGCAGCATCCGATGTGCCCGCACTGCGCGCACCGGCGCAGGTGCAGCCACCACCCCCTGGCCGCCTCGCATTCCATGCAGCCGGTCCCGCTCGGCGCGACGGCTGGGTCGATTCCCGGCACCTCGGTCATTAGGCCTCCTTGGGTGGCGTTACGGAGCCAGGCTGGAGGGCGACGTCTCGTTCCGGCCCGATATCAGGGTCGGGCTCGGTCAGCGGGAGTCGGACCTCGAACCGGGTGTCACCGGGAACCGACTCTACGTGCAGATCGCCGTGGTGCTTGTTGACCACGATCCGCCAGGAGATGTCGAGCCCGAGCCCGGTGCCCTCGCCTACCGGCTTGGTGGTGAAGAACGGCTCGAAGATCCGGTTGCGGATCTCCTCGGGCACGCCCGGGCCGGTGTCGCCGAACTCGATGACCGCCTGGTTTCGGTCCCGGTCCCAGCTGGTGCGCACGGTGAGCGTGCCGGTTCCCTTCATCGCCGACACCGCGTTGTCGATCAGGTTCGTCCACACCTGGTTGAGCTCGCCCGCGTAGGCCGGGATCGGGGGCAGCGACGTGTCGTAGTCCTTGACCACCGTGACCTCCGGCGGGATCTTGCCGCCGAGCATCATCAGCGTGCTGTCCAGGAGTTCGTGCACGTTCACGTCCTGGTGCGGGGCACGGTCCAGCTGGGAGTACTGCTTGGCCGCACCGACGAGGGTCGAGACCCGCGTGGTGGAGTCCTCGATCTCGTTCATCAGCAGCTCGGTCTCGACCGTGTAGCCGAGCCAGCGCAGCGCGCTGTCGAGCGTCGCCTCGTCGACGGTCGCAGCGACGGTCTCCAGCCAGGCGGTGTCCAGGCCGGCCTGGACGAAGATCGGGGCCAGGTCCCAGCCGTTCGTGACGTCGTGGTCGTCGAGCCAGTCGGTGATCGCGTCCTCGCGGTCGGACGCCTCCAGCGGCGTCAGCACCGGCGCCTTCGCGACCAGCTCGACCGCGCGCTCCTGGACCTGGACCAGGGTTTGCATGGTTTCCAGGTTGAACTTGCCGCCCGCGAGCATGCCGAGCTTGTGCCGCATCCCGGCGACCCGCTCGCGCAGCGCCGCCGTGGCCCGCACCGCGGCCGCGGCCGGGTTGTTGAGCTCGTGCGTCAGGCCCGCGGACAGCGAGCCGAGCGCGAGCAGCCGCTCCCGCTGGCCGATCGCGTCCTGCGTCCTGCGCTGTCCGAAGAACAGCCCCTCGAGCAGGTGCACGGCCATCGGGAACCACTCGTGCATCAGCTTCGCGAAGTCCGCGGCGTCCAGCACGAAGAACTTCGACGGCTCGGACACCCGGACCGAGTTGTTGTAGACGTGCGGGAGCTGGTCGATGTAGGCGTTGAAGGCCCCGATGTAGGCGCCGCGGGCGGACGTGCGGTTGGTCTCGACGTCGTCGCTGCCGACCCGCCGGTACATCACGACCGTGCCCTCGATCAGCACGTAAAAGCAGGTCGCGGGGTCACCCTCGGCGTAGACCGGTCCGGGCTGGATCAGCTCGACGTGCCCGTGGCTGCACAGCCAGGCCAGCTGCTCGTCGGTCAGCTTCTCGAAGAGGAACAGCGTGCGCAGCTCCTCGGGGCTGCACGTCATCTCCTCGCCGTGGACGCTGCATGCCAGTTCCTGCTGGGTTTGTTCGCTCACAACTTCTCCAAATACCGGTGCACGAGCATGACGGCCATGGCACCCTCGCCGACCGCCGATGCGACACGCTTGGCCGACTCGGCGCGTGCGTCGCCGGCCACGAACACCCCGGGGACGCTCGTCTCCAGGTGATAGGGGGCCCGGTCCAGGACCCACCCCTTTGGCATCTGCCCTTCGACGGACAGGTCTGGGCCGGCTATCACGAAGCCGCGGAGGTCGCGCTCCACGACGCCGTCCAGCCAGTCGGTCAGCGGGGCGGCGCCGATGAACAGGAACAGCCACTGCGCGTCGACGGTTTCGGTCGCGCCGGTCGAGGTGTCCCGCAGCGTCAGCCGCTCCAGGTGGTCGGAGCCCTCGGCGCCGATCACTTCCGTGCAGGTCCGGACCGATATGTTCGGTATGTCCTGGATCTGCTGGATCAGGTAGTAGGACATCGACTGCTCCAGCGACGACCCGCGCACCAGGATCGTCACCGACTTGGCGCCGCGGGCCAGGTAGACGGCGGCCTGCCCGGCGGAGTTCGCGCCGCCGACGATGAAGATGTCCTGCCCCGAGCACGCGGCGGCCTCGGTCAGCGCTGATCCGTAGTACACGCCGCGGCCGGTCATGTCGTCCATGCCGGGCGCGCCGAGCCTGCGGTACGACACGCCGGTCGCCAGGATGACCGTGTGCGCGTCGATGGCGCTGCCGTCGGCGAACCGGACGCTGCGCGCGGAGCCGTTGACCTCCAGGCCGATCACGTCCCGCGTGGTGAGCACCTCGGCGCCGAACTTGGCGGCCTGCCGCCGGGCCCGGTCGGTCAGCTGCGCCCCGGACACCCCGTCCGGGAAGCCAAGGTAGTTCTCGATCCGCGAGCTCTGGCCCGCCTGGCCGCCGGTCGCGGTGCGCTCGACCAGCACGGTGCGCAGCCCCTCGGACGCGCCGTACACCGCTGCGCCAAGGCCGGCCGGGCCGCCGCCGATCACGATCAGGTCGTAGAACTCCTTGGACGGGGTGGTGGCCAGGCCCACCCGGCTGGCCAGTTCGCTGTCGGTCGGCTCCACCAGCGCCTCGCCGTCCGGCGTGATCACGACCGGCAGCCGCTGCCCGTCGGCCTGCGCGGCCTCGAGCAGCCGCTCGCCCTCGGGCTCGTCCGACGCGTACCACCGGTACGGCACCTGGTTGCGGGCTAGGAACTCACGGACCTCCGACGACCGGGCCGACCACCGGTGGCCCACGATCTTGGTCTCGGGGACGCGCCGGTGATCGGTGGCCAGCCACGCCTCCAGCAGCCCGTCGACCACCGGGTAGAGCTTCTCTTCCGGCGGATCCCACGGCTTGAGCAGGTAGTGGTCCAGGTCGACCACGTTGATCGCGTTGATCGCGGCGTCGGTGTCCGCGTAGGCGGTCAGCAGCACCCGTTTTGCCCCGGGATAGATGTCCATCGCCCGTTCGAGGAACTCGATCCCGTTCATCTGCGGCATCCGGTAGTCGGCCAGGATCACCGCGACCTGGTCGCCGCGCAGCTTCATCTGGCGCAGCGCGTCCAGCGCCGAATCCCCGGACTCCGCCCGCACGATCCGGTGCTGCTCGCCGTAGCGGCGCCGCAGGTCACGCGCGACCGCCCGGGAAACCCCCGGATCGTCGTCAACGGTGATAATCGCGGTACGGGGAGTCCCCCCTTCAGGTGTGGTCACGGACATCCGAATCCCGCCAGGTTCTGAGGCTCACAGCCAGGGCAGTCCATCCCCCCATGCTAAGTACTCGGCCCCGTGGTTGCGCTAGCTCCCAGGGGCTGATTGGCCCCGCCGGGGTCGATCGGCGCGCAGCACGCGCCGGACGGCAGCGGCGCCTGGTCGGCGGCCGCGGCGCCGCCCTGCGCCGCGTGTGCGCGGCGGATGCCGACGGCCAGGCCGGCCGCGGCGAGCACGTCCAGCGCGGCGACCGCCAAGCCGTAGACCTCGGCGGTGTTCCGCAGCCCGACGTGGGTCGCTGCGATTCCGGCTGCGATCACCGGCAGGCTGAACGCCAGGTAGGACACGATGTAGATCGCGGTGATCAGGCCCGCCCGCCCGGCCGGAGGCGCCAGCGCGACGAGCGTCCGGAACACACCAAGGAACGCCAGGCCGAAGCCGCTCCCGGCAAAGGCGGTGCCCACGAAGAACCCGGCGGCGCTGCCCGCCGCGATCGCTGCCACCGTTCCTCCGACTCCCACGGCGAGCAGCAGGCAGCCCACGCCCATCGCGGTCGGCGGGTTCCATCCGCGGCAGACGATCGAGGTGATCGCTCCCACCCCGGTCAGCAGGAAGATGACCGCCCCGCCGGCCACCGGGTTCGTCGAGTGCAGCAGTTCCGCCGCCAGCGACGGCCCCAGCGCGAGGTACAGCCCGCCGAGCGCCCAGCCGGCGGCGAGTGCCGGCACTCCAGCGGCGAACGCCCGCCGAGCCGGGCGGGGCACACCCACCGATGGCCGCAGCGACGCGAGCGCCCCGGCCGGCGCTGACCGGGTTCGGTGATGGCCAGCGTGCCCGCGATACCCGCCACGAACGCGGCCAGCAGCAGCCAGAACACCAGGTGCATCGGCGCGGGCCCATAGTGGACGAGCAGGCTCGACCCGAGCGCCCCCGCGGCCAGGCCCATCGTCGGCGCCGCGCTGTTGACCAGGGGCGCGAGCTGAGGGTTGCGCCGCGGTGCCAGGTCCACCAGCGCAGCGCTGATCGCACCGGTCGCCATGCCCGTCGCGATCCCCTGCACCACCCGCGCCGTGTACAGCCAGCCGGTCGAGTCCGCTGCGGCGAAGCAGGCCATCGCCGCGGCCTCGATGAGCAGCGCCGCGATGATGACCGGCTTGCGGCCGAGGTGATCGGACAGCCGCCCAACCACCAGGAACGCGGCGAGCAGCGCCACGGCATAGACCGCGAACACCGCCGTCAGCGTCGCGGCCGAGAAGTGCCAGGTCGCCTGGTACACCCCGTACAGCGGCGATGGTGCCCCGGCCGCGATCATGAGCGTCCCGAGCAGGCCGCCCATCAGCCAGAACGCAGACCCGCGCCGTCGGCTCATAATCGGCCTCCCTTGCGCTGGTCGTATTCAGGTTGCGTGGCCCGGCCGTGCGGTAGGAGTTGGGAGTACGCGTGGCCAGGCGGCAGGAGGTAGCAACATGCACATCGGTGTGGTATTCCCGCAGACCGAGCTCGGCGGCGACGTTGGCGCGGTCCGCGCCTACGCGCTCCGGGTCGCCGAACTCGGTTACCACCACGTGCTGGCCTACGACCACGTGGTTGGCGCGGATCCCGCGGTGCACGCCCCCTGGCAGGGCCCCTACGACGTGACGACCACGTTCCACGAGCCTTTCGTGCTGTTCGGCTATATGGCCGCCATCACCGAGCTGGAGATGGTCACCGGCATCATCATCCTGCCGCAGCGGCAGACCGCGCTGGTGGCCAAGCAGGCCGCCGAGGTGGACCTGCTCACCCGCGGCCGGTTCCGGCTGGGGATCGGCCTCGGCTGGAACGCGGTGGAGTACGAGGCGCTCGGCCAGGACTTCACCACCCGCGGCCGGCGCGTCGAGGAGCAGGTGGACCTGCTCCGGCGGCTGTGGACCGAGCCTTCGGTCACCTATGAGGGCAGCTTCGACCGGGTGACCGGCGCCGGGCTGGCGCCGCTGCCGGTGCAGCGGCCGATCCCGGTGTGGTTCGGCGCCCAGTCGGAGCGGGCCTACCGCCGGGCCGGGCGGCTCGCCGACGGCTGGTTCCCGCAGGTCCGGCCGGGCCCCGAGCTCGACGAGGCGCGCCAGGTGGTCGAGCAGGCCGCCGTAGCGGCGGGCCGGGACCCAGCGCTCCTCGGCATGGAGGGCCGGGTGAGCTGGCGCGACAGCCAGGAAAAGCTCGCGGAGCACGCCGCGAGCTGGCGCGACGCCGGGGCCAGCCACATCTCCGTGAACACGATGGGCTCCGGGCTGCGCACCGTCGACGACCACCTCGCCGCGCTGGAAGCCGCCGCCGAGGTCCTGAAGCCGGCCGAGGAGTAGCCGGCCGCGCCGCACCGGGGTCGCGCCCGGCTCTGGCTGGGGCTCAGCGTCCGGGCCCGTGCAGGCCGAAGATCAGTTTCGGGTCGCCGGGCCGGAACGTGCCGGAGAACTGCGAGCTGTCGCCGATGTCCCTGGTTCGGGCGAGCAGCGCCCGGCCGACGCCGAGCTGCCGCCGCTCCCACGCGGCCAGCGCCACGGGGACGTCCCCGCCGCTGGCGGTCAGCTCTTCGGCCAGGGCCCAGGCGTCGTCAGCGGCCTTGGCCGTGCCGGCGGCGGCGTGCGGCCGCACCGCGAACGCCGCGTCGCCGATCAGGCAGGTGTGGCCGAACGCCATTCGCGGCACCCCGAGGTCGTAGATCGCCTGCACGAACGGCTCGGCCATGCCGGTCACGACCTCGGCGATCGGCGCGGCAAGCACGTCGGCGGCCGCCCGCCGCATGCCCGTCACGGCCCGGTCGGTCGCCGCGCCGGGGGGCAGCGACACCGCGCGCCGGATCCCGTCCCGGCCGGTCATCAGCTGGTCGAGCCCGGGCCCGGCCGCCACGTTGACGTACCAGACGACGTTGATCAGCCGGTCGCCCGGCAGCAGCGACCCGTCCAGTGCCGGGATCGGGTAGACGAGGATGTGGCTGCCGTCCAGTACCTGATAGGTAATCGCGTCGTCGAGCGCCGTGCGGGTGGCGGGCGAGGCGTCCCCCTCCGGCAGCGTGCCGCGCCAGGCCACGTAGCCCGCGTATTCCGGGGTGACGCCGGGGACCAGCCTGGCCCGAGCGGCCGAGCCGACCCCGTCGGCGCACACCAGCAAGTCCGCGCGAGCGTGAGATCCGTCGGCGAGGGTGATGCTGACTCCGTCGTCGTCCTGGTCGAACGAGACCACCTCGCGGCCGAGCAGGTAGCGGCCGGAATCGAAAAGCGGCAGCAGCGAGCGGTAGATCGTGTTCCAGGACGAGAACCGGTACCGGTGCCGCTGCTCGTGCTCGGTGCTCCCGTCGCCACGCAGGAAGCGGATCCAGCCGGTCGACGAGCACACGTCCCCGGGACGGAGACCGCCGCGCTCGGTCAAGTAGCGCAGCGTGGCGTCGAGCGCGGCGATCCCGGCCCCGCGCGCCTGCAGCGCCGATGCGGAGCGCTCGAACACGCGGACGTCGCAGCCGGCGTCGCGCAGAACCAGCGCCGCGGTCAGCCCGCCGAGTGAGCCTCCGACAACGACGACGCTGGGCATCCGCGCTATGGGCGGCCGAACGTCGCGACCCGCACGACGTCGAGCTCGAACAGCACCCGGCGCTCCTCGAACGACGGATCACGCAGCGCGTACGGCGGCTCGTTCCCGGTGTACTTCACCCAGATCCGGTCGAGCTGCGCGGTCACCCGCGGCCCCTCGACCGGGTCGTCCTCGGAGATCTCCCTGGCCACCTTCGTCTTGATGCTGAGCCAGTGGTAGGCGTTCTCGGGGTTCATGAGCAGGAACGTGGCGTGCGGCGTCTTGCGCAGCCAGGGCACCTTCTTGCGGTGCGTGGCCAGGTTGAGCAGGACGGTGTCGCCTTCGTAGTCGAACCACACCGGGGTGAGGTTCGGCAGCCCGTCCGACCCGAGCACCGCGACCACCGCGGTGACCGGCTCGTCCAGCAGCCGCTTGAAGCTGGGGTCGAGATCGGCCAGGCTGGCCACGTTCTCCCGGTCCCCGATCGTGAACTGGCCGGGCTGGGTCCCCTCGGCGACGTCCTTGAATTTGGCGACGGTGATCGTCATTGAGCACGCTCCTGTTCGGTGTACCGGTCGACGAGCTGGCGGATGATGACGTTGCGCTGGATGTCGTTGGTGCCCTCGCCGACCACCATCAGCGGGGCGTCGCGGTAGTAGCGCTCGATGTCGAACTCGGCGGAGAAGCCGTAACCGCCGTGCACCTTGATCGCGTCGGCCGTGACCTGCAGGCATGCCTCGGATGCGAACAGCTTGGCCATCCCGGCCTCGAGGTCACTGCGCCGCCCGGCGTCGAGCGCGGCGGCGGCGCGCAGCGTCATCAGCCGCGCGGCGTCGACCCGGGTGGCCATGTCGGCCAGGCGGTGGCCGACCGCCTGGTGCTTCCAGATCGGCTGGCCAAAGGTCTCCCGCTGCTGCGCGTACCGGATCGAATCCTCGAACGCGGCCCGGGCCACCCCGACCGCCCTCGCCGCGACGTTGATCCGGCCGAGCTCGAGCCCGCCCATCATCTGGCGGAAACCCTGGCCCTCCTCGCCGCCGAGCAGCGCCTCGCGCGGGCACTCGTAGCCGTCGAACACGATCTCGCAGCTCTCCAGGCCCTTGTAGCCCAGCTTGGGCAGGTCGCGCGAGACCGTGAACCCGGGTCCGTGCTCGGCGAGCAGGATGCTGATCCCGCGGCTGGGCGGGGCCGCTGCGGGGTCGGTCTTGCACAGCACCGCGATGACGTCGGCCCGCCGCGCGTTGGTGATCCAGGTCTTGACGCCGTCGAGCCGGTAGCCCCGGCCGTCAGCGGTCGCCTTGGTGGTGATGGCCTGCAGATCGGAGCCGCCGGCGGGCTCGGTCAGCGCCATCGCCGCGCGCACCTCGCCGGTGGCCATCCGGGGCAGCCACCCGTCCCGCTGGGCCTGCGTGCCGAACAGCGTGATCAGCCGGGCGATCACGCTGTGCCCGCCCATGGCGCCGGCCAGGCTCATCCAGCCACGGGCCAGCTCCTCGGTGACCAGCGCGTGGCACCGGGTGGAGACGCCGGAGCCGCCGTAGGCCTGGGGCACGGCGAGCCCGAACACGCCGAGCCGCTTCATCGCGTCGATCAGCTCGCCGGGGTAGGCGTTGGCGTGCTCGAGGTCGCGCGCGACCGGGAGCACGCTGCCGGTGACCCAGTCGCGCACGACCGCGACGATGTCCTGCTCCTCGGAATCCAGATCCAAGATCTCCGCTGTTGCCATGGATACCTCTGCGTCCTGCCGATTCTTAATTTCCGGGTCTTGCGTGCATCGCCGCTGCCCCAGTTCCGCGAAGAATGCCGGCCGGTGCTGCCGCGGGTGAGGTCGAGCAGGGCGGGATAGCCCGCCGGGTCGATCCGGGCGTCGATGAGTGTGGGACCGTCCCGGCCGAGCGCCGTGGTGAGCGCGGCCGCGAGCGTTTCCCGGTCGCCGGCCGATGCCGCCGCGGCTCCCATGGCCTGCGCGGCATCGGCGAACGAGGTACGGCCGTAGCCGACGGCCTCGTCTCCGCCCTGGCCCGACGCCCGCTGCTTGATCTTGATCAGGCTCAGCGCGGAGTCATTGAACACGACCATGATCACCCGCAGCCGGAGCCGGACCGCGGTCTCGATTTCCATCAGCGTCATGCCGAGCCCGCCGTCCCCGGTGAAAGCGATCACGGGCACTCCGGGTGAGCAGAGCGCAGCGCCGACGGCTGCGGGAAGCGCGTAGCCCATGGTGGCCAGGCCACTGGAGATCAGCAGCCGCTGCGGCTCGTCCACCGGCCACAGCGGCATGACCGCGAGCATGTGGGCGCCGGAATCCACGGTCGCGATGGCATGCGCCGGTGCGGCCGCCCGGGCCGTGGTCACGACGTCCTGGGGTGTCAGCCGGCCCGGCGCGGCTACGGCCACCCAGCCAAGCCGGTCGGTGACGTCCTGTTTTGCCGTCCGGCCCGCCGCCTCGGGCCAGCGGTGCCGGGTCCGGTGCGCGGCCAGCACCTGGGCTGCCGCGGGCAGCGGGGTGACGATCTCGGTGCCGCCGGTGAAGTACCCCGCGGATCCGGCCGGGTACTCGGTGGCCAGGAACGTGGGAGCCGGGTAGTCCCATGGGGCCGGTATCAGCTCGACCGGGTCCACCCCGAGGCCGATGATCAGATCGGCGGCGGCCAGCAGCGGCGACTCCATCGTGCCGCCGGTGAACAGCCCGGCCGCCTCCGCGGCGCAGTCCGGCACGATGCCCCGCGCCCGGTAGGTGTGCAGGACCGGGATTCCGCCGCCGGCGAGCGCGGTGCGCACGGCCGCGGCGTGCCGCAGGGCACCAAGCCCCAGCAGAACGACCGGACGCAGGGCGGTGCCGAGCGCTTCGCCGAGGACCGCACGCACGTTTTCGCGGACGTTGGCCTGATCGATGTCGGCGAGCCCGTCTGCCTCGGCGGGCCCGTCTGCCCCCGGGCTCGGAGCGGGCGCGGAGATCGGGTGGGAGGTGCCGATCGGGTCGGAGCTGCCGATCGGGTCGGAGGTACCGTCCGGGTCGACGTTGACCACCACCGGCCCGGCGGGCGGCGCGAGGGCCAGCCGGACGGCAAGCTCGGCGGCGCGCTCCGGGTCGCCGCCACCGGCCGTGACCGTGGCCTTGGCCACGGAGCGCCCGAGCGCGTCCTGGTCCAGCCGCTGGTGGCTGATCCGGCCGGCGTCCCGGGCCGGGACGGTGTCCGCGACCACGACGAGCGGGAGCCGGTCCAGCGAGGAGTGCGCGATGCCGTTGATCGCGCTTGCCAGCCCGGGTCCTCGGGTCACGACCACGGCACCCGGGGAGCCGGTGAGGTCCGCGCAGGTGGCGGCCATGATCGCCGCCGAGGTCTCACCGTGCGCGAGCACGAACCGCAGGCCGGCGTCGGCGGCGGCCCCGACCACGTCGAGATTCGGGCCACCGCCGGGTACCCCGAACACCAGCCTGGTTCCCGCCCGCTGCAGCGCCCCGGCGATGGCCGCCGCGACGGCCTGCGAGGCCGTCGCCTCGCCGGCCGGGTGCCGGAGCACGTCCCCGGTCATCGCGGCCTGGCCTGGGGCCCCGCCGGGTCCACGCGCCGTAGCTGCAGCCGGTACGAGTACCGGTCGGGATTGAAATGGTTGACCGCGAACTCGAGCGGCCGCAGCTCGCGGTCGCGGTACAGCCGGTCTATCCGCAGCACCGGCAGGCCGTCCGCGCAGCCGAGCCGCCGCGCGAGCTCTGGTGTGGCCGCCTCGGCGGTCGCGTTCTGCTCGGCGCCGTGGATCGGGTGATCACTGACCCGTTCCAGCAGGCTGATCACCGTGACCCGGCCGCGGGCGCCCGGCTCGGCCAGCTCGGCCATCTCGGGCAGGCCGGCCAGCCTGCGGCCAAGCTGCATCGGCACGTGCACGCGTGTGTAGCAGAACGGGGATCCTTCGTGCAGCCGCACGAACGACATGGACATCACCATGTCGTCGTCGACCTGCAGGCTGCGGGCCGCGGCGAGGCTGGCCAGCACGTGCAGTGGCTCGACGACCTGCATCTCGGTGTCCAGCGACAGCGCCATCAGGTCGTCCACGCTGCCGAACGACCGCAGGTACTTGCCGTCGCCGGGAACCGCGAACGTGCCGCGGCCGCGCACCCGGTAGATCGCCCCGTCGGTCACCAGCTCCTGGAACGCCCGGCGCACGGTCTGGCGGCTCAGCCCGGTGGCGCTCACCAGTTCGGCCTCGGTGGGCAGCCGCCGGCCCGCCGGGTACTGCCCGGCGGCGATCGCCCGGCGCAGGCCGGACGCCACCTGCCGGTACGCGCTGCCCTCGGCCCGCCCGTCCGGCACGACGCGCAGCGCGGGGAAGATGGCTCTGTCCAAGCCTTTGCTCCGGACGAAGGGGTTCGCTTTAGACGGCCATATTGCGGACTGCCGGTGCATTCCGTCAAGGTCGTGTTCCACACGGCGACCAGCGAACACCCCGCCATCACCCGGGCACCCCGCGATACGGCGTGCGCCGACGTCGCTAGGCTTGCTGACGTCCGGTTCCGATTTGGCCGGTCAAATCCGTGACGTCCCGGCCCCTTCGGCTCGTTCCGGGTGACCCGCAGGAGCATGCAGTGGAGATCGTTCCCGGTGCCCGCCCGCTGGACGGGGTGCTCGTGGTGGCGCTGGAGCAGGCGGTGGCCGCTCCGTTTGCCACGCGGCACCTGGCCGATCTTGGCGCGCGGGTCATCAAGATCGAACGCCCCGGCCGCGGCGACTTCGCCCGCGACTACGACAGCGCCGCCGGCGACGGATTCTCCAGCTGGTTCGTCTGGCTGAACCGGTCCAAGGAGTCGGTGGTCCTCGACCTGAAGACCGGCCCGGGGCGGCAGGCATTCGACGCGCTCATCGCGCGGGCCGACGTGTTCGTCTGCAACCTGGCTCCCGCCGCGATCCGGCGCCTCGGCCTGGAACCCGACCGGCTGGTGGCCCGTCACCCACGGCTGGTGGCGTGCCAGCTGAGCGGTTACGGCGAGGACGGCCCCTATGCCGGGCGCAAGGCGTACGACCTGCTGGTACAGGCCGAGGCTGGCGTGCTGGCCGTGACCGGCTCGCAGGACGCCCCGGCAAAGGCGGGGATCAGCGTGGCCGACATCGCCGGGGGCATGTACGCCTACAGCGGCATCCTGGCCGCGCTGCTGCAGCGCGAGCGAACCGGCCGCGGCGGCACCGTCAAGGTGTCCCTGTTCGACGCGCTCGCCGAATGGATGTCCAATCCGCTGCAGCAGGCCCGGCTGACCGGGAAGGCGCCGGAGCGCACCGGCGCGCGGCACGCGACCATCCTCCCGTACGGCGGCTATCTCACCGCGGACGGCGACGAGGTGATGCTCGCCGTGCAGAACGAGGCCGAGTGGGCCCGGCTGTGCGGTGACGTACTGGACGTGCCGGACATGCTCGACGGCCGGTTCGCCGGCAACCAGCGCCGGATGGAGCACCGCGAGGAGGTGGAGCAGCGCCTGGCCGCGGCCGTGGCGCGGCTGTCAACCAGCGACCTGCTCGACCGGCTCGAGCGGGCGGGGCTTCCGCACGCGTCGGCGAAGAGCGTCCAGGAAGTGGTGGACCACCCGCAGCTCGCGTCGCGGTGGACCCCGGTGGCCGCGGGCGACCGCAGCATCGACGTGCTCCCGCCGCCGGTCAGGCACGGCGGCTTCGGCCCGGTGCTCGGCCCGGTTCCCGCCTATGGCCGCGACACCGAGGCGGTGCTGGCCGAGTTCGTGGCCGGCCCGGACGCCCCGGATGCCCGGGACCCGGCGTGAACCTCGGCGTGGACGCGGATGGCGTGGTCCGGGCCGCGAGGCCGGACGACGCGCACCCGATCGCGGCGGTGCACGTCGCGACCTGGCGAGACGCCTACGCCGGCCTGCTGCCGGACGAGCTCCTCGCCGGGCTGGACTCCAGCGAGTGGGCGGAGCGATGGCGGGGCAGGCTCGCCGCACCGGCCGGCGGCGTGTTCACGCTCGTCTTCGAGGCGGACGGCCGCCCGCGGGGCTTCGCGTCCGGTGGGCCAAGCCGGGATGAGTTCCCCGGCGGCGAGGTGTACGCGATCTACGTGGACCCGGGCTGCCAGGGCCGCGGCGCGGGCCGCCGGCTCCTCGCGGCCGCCACGCGGCTGCTGGCCGACGGCGGTTTCGCCGGCGCGAGCCTGTGGGTCCTGTCCGGCAACCACCCTGCGCGGGGGTTCTACGAGTCGCAGGGCTGGCATCGTGACGGCACCGAGCACCAGTGGACGCCTTCCGACGGCGTCAGCGTCCCCGAGGTGCGCTATGTGAGAAGTCTCGCCGGCTAAGGGGTGCGGGCCCACCCACGCCGCCCATCGAGGTACCGAAGCGCTCACTAGATGGGGCCTGAAGGTGCATCGACGCGCGGGTTGAGGCCTAGTTCGGGCTGTACGGGGCGTATCTGAACTCCGGGGCCGGTGTCGAGGTGAGCGAGCGCAGCATCGAGGTCTCCCTGGACAGCAGGGTGCGCTCGGCGGCGAGCCGGCGCAGCCCATCCGGCTCGGCCAGCAGCGCCTGCCGGTCGTGCAGGTCGGCGATGATCGACGCGGCCACCAGGTACGACAGCGCGAGCGGATCGCCCGGCAGCTCCGGGATGCTGACCTGCGTCGCGCCGCGCGCGTTCAGCGCTTCGGCGTAGCCGTGGAACGCCCGCTGCACGGCCTGAACCGCGATGCTCGCCGCGGCCTCGCCGCCGGCGTTCTCTGGCAGGAACTCCACCTCGCCCTGAAAGTACGGCTTCGAGTCGTCCAGCGCGATCAGCCGGAACCGGTCCGCGCCGACGGTTACCAGGTCATAGCCGCCGTCGTCGCGTTCCGAAACTCGTCGAAGGGTGGCGGTACAGCCGATCTCGTACAGGGCCGACACACCCTCGAAGCCGGTCTCCCGGCCCTCGCGGATCGCGACAACGCCGAAGCGCCGCGGCTCGGGCTGGCTCAGCAGGTCACGGACCAGCTGCCGGTACCGGTCCTCGAAGATGTGCAACGGCAGCAGCAGGCCCGGGAAGAGCACGGTGCCAAGCGGGAACAGCGGCAGCGTTTCGGACATGCTTTGACACTACGCGTTACCAATGGCATATCTCGCGAAGACTTAGCCTTCGTCTTCGTCCTGAATGTGGACGGCGGCTTCTTCGGCGCTCGCGGCGCCGCCGTCGATCCCGACGTCATGCGCGACGAGGTCCTCCTCGTCGTCCGCATGGGCCCCCTCGTCGTCTGCGACCAGGCGGCCGGACCTGGGCTCCGGCTCGTCGTCCCCCCACAGGTCGTCGGCGCGGCGGTCCTCGTCGTCGTCGTCCTCGCCGCCGCTGGAATCCGCGTACGGGTCCGGCTCCTCCTCGGCGAGCAGCTGGTCGAGCGACTCGCCTTCCTGCTCCTCCTCGGCCGTTGTGCCGAAGCCCTCGCCGGCCGACCACTTGTCGGGAGGCGCGACGCCCTGGTCTAGCGGGTCGTCTCCGGGGTCGCCGTCGAGCGTGTCAGACGCGTCCAGCGCCGCCGGGTCGTACATCTCGTTTGGCATGGCGTTCGCTCACCCACTTCCGCTCGTCCGGTGCCATGATCTCGCCTGCCCACACTACCGAAGCCGTAGCGTGGCCCTCATGCCGCGTACGAACGGCCCTCGGGGGTAGCCCTAGCCCATGAAAAACTCGCGCCGCAGACCAGGCAGCCAGGTGGAACGCGCCGGGCGGGAGCCGGACGCTCTGCCCGAGCAAGTCGCCGAGCTGGTGGGGGAGGTGGCCGAGGCTCCCACCCCGTCGTGGCGCCGCAAGATCACCGGCGAGTTCTCCCGGCTCGCGGGCCGCAGCGGGCGTACCGGCTGGCGCGGGATGCGGTCCGGTGGCCGCTGGCTGACGGCCGAGGTGCTGGCGATGGCCCCGCGCCTGCCGGTCCGGGACCAGCAGCGGCTCCGCGAGCAGTTTCCGGGGCTGGGTCCCGAGGAGCTCGCCGACGCGCTGATTCACGGCGCCGGCCGGGCCGCCGCGGTGGTCGGCGCCGGGGCCGGAGCGGCTATGGTCCTGCCGTTGCCCAGTGCCCCGGTCGAGATCGCGATCGAGACCCTGGCGCTGGTCGGCATCGAGATCAAGCTGGTCGCCGAGCTGCACGAGGTGTACGGGATGCGCGCCCCCGGCTCGACCTCTGAGCGCATGCTGGCCTACGTCGCGGCGTGGGCGCACCGGCGCGGCGTGGCCCTCGCGCCCGCCGGGCTCGTGGTGGCGGCGGGCTCGCCGCTGCGCAGGTTGCTGCGGCGGCGGCTCATCGCCCGGGCCGCGCGCGGCGCCATTTCGCTCGGGCCGCTGCTCACCGGCGCGATCGCGGGCGCGGCGCTGAACCGGATCGAGACTCGCCACCTCGGCGACGACGTGCGCGATGATCTCCGCCGCCGGTCGCCGTACGCGGCGAACTGGGCTCGCTGACCTGGGCTTCCATACTTTGATCTAACCATCCTTGCCGCGACGCGCCTGTGTCGAACTCATGTTTGACACGAGCCTGGCCGTGCGGCATGGTTGGGGCGACGTGCGGACACCAGATTCAGGAGGCGCTCAGTGGGCCAGAAGACCGTCAGTTTCAGCGACCTCAGCGGAGAGATCATCACCACCGACGATTCGGTGGCGCGCATCGTGGTGCACGAGCATCCTGAGCTCGGCGACGGCCCGGTCGAGATCGAGGCTCTCCTCGATGAGGCCAGGGCGATGGAGAAGGCGGCCCTGCGGGTGGCCGTCGTCGACCTCTACCTGCCCGGCGACCTGCCGCACCGGGTGACCATGGACTTGGGGTCGTTCGATGAGATGGCGACCGACAAGCCAATGAGCGAGCTGCTGGTCGCCGCCCGGCCCGCCAGGCGCGGTTCCAGGGCAGCCGCGCCGGCCCCGGCGCGCGGCGACCGCACCAACTACGCGGACCTTGCCCACGCGGGCAAGCCCCACAAAGGCAAGGTCACGGACGCGGAGAAGCAGCTCGTGCAGGAGAACTTCGACGAGATCAACGCGCGGCTAGCCGGCGAGGGCATGCGGGCGATCAGCCTGGCCGACCCGGAGCACGTGGAGCGCTACGGCCTCGAGGAGCTCGCATCCAGCCACAATGACGACATTAACAGTGACAACCAAGATTCAGACGATGACTGAGAGCAATGGGCGGGAGCCGGGCGGGTAGTGGTCGGGGAGGGCTCGCCACGACGCGGGCGGGCATGACCACGTTCGGGGGCAAATGTGGCGACCGACCGGCAGTCAGCGACGTCCACAGGCCAGGCGCGAGCGTCCGGGCCGCCCAGCGAGCAGCCCGCCGGCGAGCGCCTGGCCAGCCATCCGGTCGTCGGATTCATCCCGTGGATCGTGTTCTGGGTGATCGGCGGCCAGTCGACGTGGGAGACCGGCACTCTGGCCGCCCTGCTGGCGGCGATCCTGGTGACGATGCTGAGCATCGACTACCGGCCGCTGGTTGCCTGGGCGACGGCCCAGCCGGAGCGCCGGCGGGAGGGCCTGCGGCCCGAGCTGAGCCGCCTGAAGCTGCTCGACATCGCCACGGTGGTGTTCTTCGCCGCGCTGTCGCTGGCCGCGGTGGTGACCACCCGGCAGAACGTCAGCGACCTGGACAGGTACTCCCAGGCGATCTCCAGCGGGGCACTGGGGATCATCGCACTCGGGTCGATCGTGTTCCGGCACCCGTTCACGGTCGACTACGCGAAGGAGCAAGCACCGCCCGAGGTGTGGCACACGGCGGTATTCAAGCGGATCAACCTGGTACTGAGCTCGGTGTGGGCGGCGGTGTTCCTGATCTGCGCACTGCTCGGCGTGGCCGCCGAGCAGAATGTGGCTAAGGGCCTGCGCGACTGGCTGAACTGGTACATCCCGATCGTGCTGATCTTCCTGGCGTTCCGGTTCACGAAGTCGTACCCGCAGCAGGTCAGAGCCGAGCAGCGGGCGCAGGGGGCGGCCCGAGCCTGACCAGGCCGCGCCCGTCGGCCGCAGACCGTGGACCTGGCCGGCTATCTCTCGATGACCTGCGCCAGCGTGGCCTTGGCCAGGGTCTCTGTGGCGAGGGTCGAGCCGGGATCCAGCGCCAGGTCACCGAGGATGGCGATCGCCGCTGCGCGATCGCCGCGCTGGTTCGCCACGAGCGCCTTGTTCAGCAGCAGCATTCCCCTCGTCTCGGGGTCGGGCCCCGCCGCGAGCCCTCTCTCGATCGCGCGGAGCCGGTCGTCGGGGTCGTCCAGCAGCGCCGCCAGCTCTTTCCAGGCCGGAGCGAACCCGGGGAACCGGGCCACGAGGCTTTCCAGAACGGCCTTCTTCCTGGGCAGGTCGACGAGCGACTCGAGCGTGGTGAACGCCCTGCAGAATCCCGCGGGCAGTTCCCCGGCCCGTTCTCGCCGCAGGCAGTCGAGCGTGGTCTTGCAGGTGAAGAACCCCCGCGGAGCCAGGCGGTCGACCTGCGCATAGCAGCGCTCGGCGGTGTCGGTGTCCCCCTGGAGCAGGTACGTGAACGCGGCGTCGTACACCGGATACGGCCAGCCAGGGGCGAGGGCGTGCGCGGCGTCGAGCAGCACCAGCGCACGGTCGTACTCACCCCGTGCCCCGGCCGCCCGCGCCTCCTCGTGCCGCCGCACGGCGTCGGTCGGCACGGTGTGCCCGCCGTTGATCTGCCAGTCCACCTGGCCCGTGAATTCTTCGAGATCCCGCGTGGTCAGGACCCGCCCCGCGGCGTCCTGAAACACGAGGCGTTCAGCCATGCGTCCCCCGTATGCGTCCCCCGTGAACGCATCACGATAGCTGCGGCACTACCTCCGCTGCCAGGCGTTCCATCTGCTCCTGGTCGTCGAACAGCGGGTTGAGCAGGATCAGCTCAGCGCCAGCGCTGGCGACGTCCTGCACTCCCCGTACGCAGGCGTCCGGCGTTCCCCACACCGAGACCGGCGTCATGTCGCCGTGGTTGAAGGATCCGTATTGCCGGTCGAGCGCGGCGCGCATCCGCTCCCTGGCGCGCGCGGCGTCATCGTCGACCGCGATGTAGACGCGTTTGGCGATGGGGAAGGAGACCGGATCCCGGCCCTGGTCCGCGAGTTCGGCCCGGACGATCTGCACCTGCTTGGCGAACTGCTCCGTGCTGTTCGACCCGGCGCCGAAGAAGCCGTCCCCGTGCCGGACGGCGCGTCCCAGGGCAGCCGGGTGGCTGCCGCCGAACCACACCGGCGGACCTGGTTTCTGGAACGGCTTGGGCTCCATGGCAGCGCCGTTGAGCTGCCAGAACCGGCCCTCGAAGTTGACCGTGGGCTCGGTCCACAGCGCGCGCATCAGCCGCAGCTCCTCGTTGAACCGGGCGACGTAGCTCGCCCGCTCCACGCCGAACGCGGAGAACATGCGATGCGGTCCGCCGGTGCCGATCCCCACCTCCAGCCGCCCCAGGCTGAGCTGATCGAGCGTGCTCAGGCTCTTGGCCAGGTGCACCGGGCTGTGCAGCGACGTGATGAACACGGCACAGCCCAGCCGGATCCGGTCGGTGCACGCGGCCGCGTAGGTCAGCGTCTCCACCGGGCCGAGCTGCGGATTCGTGCCGAGGACCTGCTCCTGCGTCCACGCGCTGGCGAAGCCGAGCTCCTCGGCGCGCGCCAGGTAGCCGCGCATGGAGCCGGGGTTGAAGGCGCCGTCGGCAACGTGCTGGGGAATGGAGATCGCGAACTGCACGCCTCGAGCCTATCGGCGTTCGGGCCGCACCCACGGGTCACAGCGGGCTCAGCGGCTCCATGTCGGCCCTGGCGCTCCGGAGCAGCGTGTCTCTGGTCTGCTCGATGTGCTCGGTGAGCCTGGCGACCGCGGCGTCCGCGTCACGGTCAAGCGTCGCCTTCATGAGGCTGGAATGCTCCTCGGCCAGATCCCGCTTGGGGTGGGCCAGCGGCAGTGACCAGCGCCGGTAGATCTCCGCCGCGTCCGACAGCGACCTGGTGATGTCCCGCATCCGGGCGCTGGCGCAGCCGCTGAGGATCGTGGAGTGGAACTCGGAGTGCGCGCGAATCCACTCGTTGGTCAGCAGCGGTACCTCATCGTCGGTGGTCATGGGGGTGTTCGCCAGCCGGTAATGCGCGGCGACGACCTGCGACTCCCACGTCATGTCCCCCTGGCCGATGGCCCAGCGCAACGCCACGCTCTCGATCGCGACCCGCACGTTGACCAGGTCTGCGAGGTCATCGAGGGACAGGTCGGTCACGGCGAAGCCGATCTGCGGCTCAGCACGGACCAGTTGTTCGCCAGTCAGCCGGTTCAGCGCCTCCCTCACGACGTTGAGGCTGACCCCGTGCTCCGCCGAGAGCTCGGCAACCTTCAGGCGCTGGCCAGGGCGCAGCTCCCCGGACAAGATCGCGGCACGGACGTGCCCATAAACGATGCCGCCGAGCGTGCTGCGGTCACCGGCTGCCATGAGACCAGATGCTAGCAGATGATGGTTGTTACACAGATAAGTCAACTATGTTAAGAATAATGGATTATATCTTGCATGATGGTTGTACAGAGGCGTAACGTTGCAGCTCGCTAGAACTTGATCACGCTGATCCGGGGTGGCTCGCATGACCCGCGGCCGCGCTGGACCCTCCGGCGGAAGGGACGGCAGCCGAGGTGAGAGTGGGGAAGGTCGCGGTCGGTGACGGCGCCGTGCTGGCGACCGAGCGGGACGGGCTCTGGTACCGCTGGGCACCACCGGAGGCGGACGGTGCGAGCCCGGATGGCGTCTCGGCACTGGACGCCCTCGCCGCGGGAGACCGGTCCACGTCGGCCGGCTCGCCCCGGGGCGACCTGCTGAGTCCCGGCCGGCTGCTCCCGCCGATCCTGCCGCCCAGGAACGTGATCTGCCTGGGAAAGAACTACCGGGAGCACGCCGCGGAGATCGACGCGTATGCGCTCGACACCGAGGGATTGCCTGAGGCCCCGATCGTCTTCACGAAGCCGGCCGCGTCACTGTGCGGGCCCCGTGACGTGATCACCGTGGATCGCGAGGTAACGGCCGCCCTGGACTACGAGGTCGAGCTCGGGATCGTGATCGGCGCAGGGGGACTGCACATCCCGGCCGCCGATGCCGAGCGGCACATCGCCGGGTACACGATCGTCAACGACGTCACCGCCAGGGATCTGCAGCGGCGGCACAAGCAGTGGTTCCTCGGCAAATCCCTGCCCGCCGCCACGCCAGTGGGGCCGGTGATCGTGTCGCCCGATGAGCTGACCGGCCTGGACGGCAGGGCGATCAGGTGCTGGGTCAACGGCGACCTCCGGCAGGACGCCAGGCTCGGCGACATGATCTTCGGGATCGCGGAAACGATCGCCGAGGTCTCCAGGATCGTCCCGCTGGAACGCGGCGACCTGATCGCGATGGGCACGCCGAGCGGCGTGGGCTTCAGCTTCGAGCCGCCCAGATTCCTGCAGGACGGCGACCGGGTCGTCTGCGAGATCGAGGGCATCGGCCGCCTCGACAACACCGTGCATTTCGTCTCGGTCCCGCGCGACCTGGCGAAGGAGAGCGTCCATGCCTGATCGCTGGCTGCGAATTCATGGCGGCACCGTCATCGACGGCACCGGACAGCCGCCCAAGCTCGCAGACGTGCTCGTGCGGAACAACCGGATCGTCGCTGTTGGCACCGACGCGCTGCCCGGCGAGGTGCCGCCGCCCGAGGGCATCGAGTCGATCGACGCCACCGGCATGACCGTCATGCCCGGCCTCATCGACGTGCACTGCCACATGACCTACGGCGAGAGCAAGACCGAAGAGGAGATCGACCTCTACACCGGGCATGAGCTCCGCACGCTCATCGCGGCCGCCAGCGCGGAAAAGGTGCTGCGGGCCGGGGTCACCAGCATCTCCCAGCCCGGCGGCAGCTACTACATCGGCGTCGGCATCCGTGAGGGGATCCGGCGCGGCCTGGTTCACGGGCCGCGGATGACCGCCGCCGGGCGGTATCTGACCACGAGCAACGGCCTCACCGACTGGTACCCGACCTCGGTCGGCGTTCCCGACGGCAACATCGGCGTGCTGACCAACACCGTCGACGAGATGAAGACCGAAGTCCGCAAGCAGGTCAAGAACGGCGTCGACCTCATCAAGCTCGCGGACAGCCCGTACGGGCAGTACCAGGCATTCACCGACGACGAGCTCAAGCACGTCGCTGAGATCACACACAATCTCGGCAAGAAGTGCACGATCCACGCCCGCGGCTCGGCCGAGCTCGATGCCGCCGTCCGCGCTGGGTTCGACTGGATCATGCACGGCAACAACATGACCGACGAGACCATCGACCGGCTGGCAGGCTCCGGTATCACGCTGGTGCCGACGCTGCTGCTGATCGCGAACATGTGCGACTGGCCGGAGCTCACCGGCACGCCCGCCAGAGACCTGAGCGGAATGCGCGGGATGCTGGAGCGGACGGCCGACTCGCTGCACCGGGCGCACGCCGCTGGCGTGCGTTTCGCGGTGGGCACGGACACCGGGTTCGGCATCACGCCGTACGGCGAATGGCACGCCAGGGAGCTCGAGCTCCTGACGATCTACGCGGGGCTGACGCCGCTGGAGGCGATCACCGCGGCCACCCGCAACGGCGCCGAGATGATGGGGCTGGCCGGCGAACTCGGCGAGGTCACTCCCGGCTGCCTCGCCGACCTCCTGGTGGTGCGGGGCGACCCGCTGGCCAATCTCAGGGTGCTGCTCAACAAGGCCAACATCCAGCATGTGATCAAGGACGGCGTGGTCCAGACGTTTCCCGAGGACCTGGACGGCAAGCGGTTCCAGTTTGACCCCCTGCCGGTCGTGTATTCCCAGGTGGACCTCACCTACGACATGGTCTGCGGCGACGATCCCTCGCCGTCATACACGGTGGCGCCGTGGAGCGTGAGCGACAGCAAGGACCTGCTGCACGACATCGATTCCCTGCAAGGCCAGACATCCCATTCAGGCTGACCGGAAGGAGCCAGCATGCCCGTTGAGCTCATCAGGAAACCGGAGACCCTCGGTGAACCGCTGGGCCGGTACTCGCACATCAGCATCGCAACCGGCACCGAGATCGTGTCGGTCGCGGGCCAGGTCGGGATCCTCGCCTCCGGCGAGCTGGCCGGCGACGGCAGCGTCACGGCCCAGACCAAGCAGGCCTTCCGGAACGTCGTCGCCGCGCTTGACGCGGTGCACCTCGGCCCGCGGGACATCTTCAAGACCACGACGTACCTGGTGGGCGCCGACAACCTGGACGAGTTCATGGAAGCCAGGAAGGCCGTGTTCGAGGAGGTCTTCCCGGACGAGGGCTATCCACCCAACACCCTGCTGATCGTGGCGCGGCTGGTCGAGGCGCGGCTCGCGGTCGAGGTTGAGGCGTTCGCCGTCCGGGCCGCGTGACCGGCTGACCGATCCTGAGGAGGACCCGATGCCTGTGGCGACGGTAAACGGTGTCGAGCTGCATTACCGGGTTACCGGTGAAGGCACGCCGCTCGTGTGGGTCATGGGAACCGGCATGAACGGCGACGCCTGGCACCGGTACCAGGTCCCCGAGTTCGTGGACCGGTATCGCTGCATCACCTACGACCTGCGCGGCAGCGGCCGCAGCGAGTGCCCCGACGCGCCGTACTCGGCCGGTGTCATGGCCGAGGACCTGAACGCGCTGCTTGATCACCTCGGCGTGGCCGACGCCCACTTTGTCGGCTTCAGCCTGGGCGCGGCGACCGTGCAGGAGCTCGCGATCAGCAGGCCGGAGCGGGTGCGCTCGGCCGTGCTGCTGTCCACCTGGTCATCGACCAGCCTCGAGCACCACGTGCGGCGCCACTACGAATCGCGGATCTACGCCCTGCAGCACGCCGAGGACATGGAAGTGTTCCGGAAGTTCGCGTTCTGGATGTGGGCGCCCTCGACGGTCGATGACCGCTACGAGGACCTGCAGGAGCTCGAGGCGTTCCTGGGCACGGTCTCCGGCGCCAGAAGCCGCTCGGGGTACATCGGCCACTTCGCCGCTGACCTGGCACACGAGACGCTGGACCGGCTGCCCGGCATCAGCTGCCCGGTCCTGGTCGTGCACGGCGATGAGGACCTGATCACCCGGCCGCCGTACAACCGCCGGGTCGCCGACGCGATCCCCGGCGCGCGGCTTGTGGAGATCCCCAGGGCAGGCCACCTGGCGTATCTCGAGCAGCCGGAGGCCGTGAACGCGGCGATCGGCAAGTTTCTCCAGGAGACGTGATGGCCGCCAGGCACGCCGAGATCGCCGGGGCAGGCCTGTCCGGGCTCATGGCCGCCACCCGGCTGGCCCAGCTCGGCTGGAGCGTCCGGCTGCACGAGCGCGGCAGCGAGCTGCGGATGTTCGGGGCCGGGATATGGCTGTGGGAGAACGGCCTGCGCTCGCTCGAGGCCGCGGGGGCGCTGGATGCGGCGGTCGCCCGCGCCCAGGTGATCAAGGAATGGCGGGTCGCCGACGAGCACGGCCGAACCCTGTTCTCACGGCCCATGACCGCTGACGACCGGCTGCTGCTGCCGCCGCGCGCCGACCTGTACGAGGCGCTGATCCAGCGCGCCGAGAAGCTCGGCGTGGACATCGTGACCAGCTCGACCGCGGTGGCGGCCAGCCCGGACGGAGTGCTCGAGCTCGAGTCGGGCCGCCAGCACCGCGCCGACCTGGTCATCGTGGCGGACGGTGCGTTCTCCCGGTTGCGGGAGGGCCTGCTGTGCACCGCGTCGATCGACTACGGCATCGAGGCCGGCATCCGCATGCTCATCGACAGGAGCGCCGGATACCCCGACGACGTGTGCACCGAATACTGGAACGACCGGTGGCGGCTGCTCTACAACCCCTGCACCGACGGCCAGGACTACATCTTCCTGAGTGCCCCCGTCAGCGACGAGCGGGCCAGGCGGATGCCGATCGACCGTGAGCTCTGGCGCGAGAAGTTCCCGGTCGTCGCCGACGTGATCGAGCGCTTTACCGAGGCCAGCCGCTGGGACCGGCTCGTCAACGTGCGCTGCCGTGCCTGGTCGGCGGGCAAGCGTCGCCATCATCGGCGACGCCGCCCACGCGATGCCGCCGAATCTGGGCCAGGCCGCGAACATGGCCTTCACGAACGCCATGTCCCTGGCGGACGCGGTCACCACGGCCGCGGACATCCCGCTTGCCTTGCGGGACTGGGAGAAGCGCGAGCGCCCGCTGACCGACCACGTCCAGCGGTTCTCCTACTACTACGGCTTCTTTCTTGGACGATGGCCGGGCAACCTGCTTGCCCTGCGGGCCGACGTACTCCGGGTCCTGCAGTCGAGCGCGTGGTTCGAGCAGGCGCTGAACCGCGGCGCCCGGCACATCCCAGCGGGCGCGAGCGGCAACGGCTCTCCCCGCCACCCGGGCGATGACGCCCGCCACATGCTTGCACAAGGAGGGGACGACCGATGGTAGCCGTGCAGCAGACCAACCGGAAATGGACCAGCCACCTCGTAGAACATCGCTCGATCGACTACGTTCCCCCGTCGGAAAGGCACGGCCGGGTACGTGATCAGTTCACGGTCTGGACCGCCGCGAACGCCACCGCCCTCAACATCTTCTTCGGCAGCCTGGCCATTCTGCTCGGCCTCAATTTTGTCTGGGCTATTGTCGCCATTGTCGTTGGCACCGTCGTCGGCGCGCTGATGACCTCTTTGCATGCATTGCAGGGGCCGAAACTGGGCCTGCCGCAGCTGCTGCAGAGCCGGGCGCAGTTTGGCTACTACGGCGCGGTGATCTTCTTCCTGGGATTCATCGTCGTCGAGTTCGGCTTCATGGCGTCGCAGCTTGTGATCCAGGCGTACTCGATGCACCAGGTGGTTCCCGCGGTCAGCATTCCGGTATGGGCTCTCATAGCCGTTATCCCGGTCACGCTGATCGCCATCTTCGGCTATGACTGGGTGCACCGCTGGCAGCGCTGGGCGACCATAGTGCTTTCCATCACCGCGGTCGTGATGCTGATCCAGGCGCTGACCTACAACGGGCATCTCGCGAAGTCAGCCAGTGGCACGGCCGCGCCCCCGCTCGCGCTGTTCCTCGTGGTGACGGTCATCTTCGTCATCAACATCGCCGGGTGGGCGCCGAACGTCAGCGACTACTCTCGATACCTGCCGGAGGACGTTCGCTTCTGGCCGGTGTTCTGGGCGGTCTTCCTCGGGAACGTGCTGCCGACCGTCGCCTTCGCGATCATCGGCGCGTACATCACCGGCCTGCTGCCCGCGGCCAGCCTCTACGGCGCTGTCCAGCACGTTTCCGGCGACTGGGCGCTCGTGATCATGGCCATCAGCCTGACCGGGACCAACGTGTTCAATACCTACACCGGAATGCTGTCGATGATCAGCACGGCCGACACCTTCGCCAAGGTCAAGCGCACGCTCACGCCGCGGGTGATCGGAATCATCATCATGGTCGTGGCCGCACTCCTTGCCGCGGTGTTCGGATACCACTCGTTCCTCAACAACTTCGTCAACTTCCTCGACGTCCTAATCTTCATCTTCTTCCCATGGAGCGCCATCAACCTGGCCGACTTCTACCTGGTACGCCACGGGCATTACGAGATCCCGCCGTTCTTCGAGCGCAATGGGCCCTATGGCCTGGTGCAGGCCCCGGCGGCCATCGTCTATATCGTCGGGCTCATCGTCGAGCTGCTGTTCGTCAATCAGACGTATTTCACGGGTCCTCTGGTGAAGTACATCAACGGCGTCGACATCTCGTGGATTCTCGGCTTCTTCGTGCCGTTCATTCTTTACACCATCATCGGCAGGGCGGTCGGCCGGCGGCGCGCGGCCGGTGCCATTCCGGCCTAGCCCTCGGCTCATCAGGGCCTTAGCGCCGCACAGCCATCCGATAAGGAGAGAGGTCCGTGCTCACCGCGACCAGAGACAAGCTCCTGCCCACGACCGTCACCGGATCATGGCCGCGGCCGTCCTGGTACCACAACAACACCAACGGGGAGCGCTTCTCGATCTGCATGACCGACAGCGCTTTCCGCGAGCAGTTTCAGGACGCGACGTCGGTGGTGGTCAGCGATCAGGAGCGGGCCGGGCTGGACATCCTGACCAACGGCGACTACCACCTGGACCCCGAGACGGCCGGGAGGTCCTGGCTGCATTACCCGCTCGACCGGATAGGCGGCCTCTCGGCGGACGAGTACCTGCCGCCGTCGGAACAGCTCTACGAGTACCCGCGCGGCACGCTGCTCAATGAAATCTTCACCAACGCCTGGATGTGGCCCAAGGCCGTCGAGAAGATCTCGCTCAGCAAGCCCATGGACTTCGACCGCATCTGGGAAGTCGCGCAGAGCAAGACGGACCGGCCGGTGAAGTTCGGCACGATATCGGCGCAGACGCTGGCGGACTTCGTGCGGGTCGGCGCCGACGTCTATGCGGACCAGCGCGCGCTGGTTGAGGACATGGCCGAGCTGCTCAACGCCGAGCTGCGCAAGCTCGCGGCGGCGGGCTGCACGGTCATCCAGGTGGAGGAGCCCGCCATTCACGCACTCGCGGCCGTCGACCCCGGGCACCCCGACCTCGACTTCCTGATCGAGGCGTTCAATCACGAGGTGGACGGCCTGGGCAACGTTGAAGTGTGGGCGCATACGTGCTGGGGGAACCCGAACATGCAGCGGGTCTACCGCGCCCGGTCATACGAGGCCTCGGTGGAGATCTTCATGGAGCGGCTGAACATCGACGTCTGGACCATTGAGGCCAAGGACAACGGCCAGGAAGCCCTTCCGCACCTGGCTAAATACCGCGATTCCGGCCGGGTGAAGATCGCGCTGGGCGTGGTGAGCCACCGCGACCTGACGGCCGACACACCCGACCAGGTTGCTCAGGAGATCCGCCAGGCGCTCACGTACGTTGCCCCGGAGAACTTGATCCTCAGCTCGGATTGCGGCTTCGGCCGCGAGGGCTGTCCACGCAACATCGCCCTGTACAAGGCGGCCGGCATCGCCCAGGGCGCGAATATCGTCCGGAGAGAACTCGGCGCGAACGGGACAGAGGTGCGCATAGCCAGGGACCTAGCCAGCAACGCCGAAGCCGGCGCCCGCGCCGAGTAGCCGGGCGACCCGCGAACGCGCCGCAGCGGATGAGTTAGAGGAACCCGGCGAGCCGGTACAGCACCAGGGACCCGGCCACGGCAACGTTCAGGCTTGCGCCGGTGCCGACCATCGGGATCTCCACGGCAACGTCGAGCAGGTCGATGGCATCGGGCGGGATTCCGGTCTGCTCGTGCCCGAGCACCGCGATCGTGCGCTGCCGGGCGGGCGGCAGGTCGGCGAGCCGGATTGCCTCGTCGGCGAGCTCGATGCCGACAATGCGCGATCCTGCCGACCGCTGCTGCGCCAGCCACCGGCAGGCGTCGCGTCCGGCCCAGTGCACGCAGGCCGGGCGCCGCAGCGTGTTCCCGCGTGCCAGCGCCTCGGGTACCCACGGCAGGCGCGGCACGGCCAGGCAGGCGCCAACCGCGTCGCAGGTGCGCAGCAGCGTGCCGAGGTTGACGCCGTGCAGCGGCCACAGCGGCGCGGCGATGATGTGGTCCCAGCACGGGTGGCGGCGGGCACGGCGCTGGCGGGCGATATCCCTGCGGGTACTTGCCCGGATCTGCGGGCCGCTCACCGGTCGGCTGGACGCTCCGGGACGAAGCGGGGCTCAGCGTTGCTCATCTACGCGGTGCTTCGCGGCGCACCGGGGCCATCGCCGAGATGGGTTGATCGCTGCCAGCGTACGCCCGCGGGACGTACGGTCGCAGGGTGACATCGTCGCGATTCGTGGTGCAGCTCCATGACGCCACCGCGCTGCACTATGACCTGCGGATCCAGATCGGCGACGTGCTGCGGTCGTGGGCCGTGCCCAAGGGGCCCTCGCTGGATCCCGCGGTCCGGCGGCTGGCCGTGCCGGTCGAGGACCATTCCCTGGAAGCCGGGGACTTCGAGGGTGTTCACGAGGGGCAGTCGCGCGGCAGCGGCGCGGTGATCATCTGGGACGAGGGACCCGCCGAGATCGTGCGCGACGAGCCGGATCACCTGTCGTTCGACCTGCGTGGCGCCAAGCTGTGCGGCGGTTTCGCGCTGACCCGGACGGGCCAGCGCCGCTGGATCCTGATCAAGGTCAAAGACGCGCAGGCCAGGCCGGGCTCGGACATCACCGCCGAGCGGCCGGAGAGCGTGCGCAGCGGAAGGCTCTGGCAGGACCTCGCGAGCGAAGCGGGGGGCGGCCCGGCTTAGGTCAGGCACGCCCGCCTGCCAGCAGGTCGTCTGCCTGCTGCTGGCACAGGGACAGGCCCATCGCGCCCGACCACCGTCTGACCTCCTCCGCGATCGCGGACCCGGCGGCGGTCCGTCCCTCACTGATCGCAAGGTGGGCCAGCAGGAGCTGCTGGGCCAGCACGCCGGTGGTGTTCCCGATCCGTGCCCACAGCTCGGCGGAGCGCTCCCACCGCATCCGGGCCCGCTCCAGGTCGCCGGCCTCCATGTCATGATCACCGAGGTGCCGGAGCGCCTCGCCGGCCAGATAGTCGTCTCCCGTCTGCTCGGCAGCCTCGAGCGCCCGGGTGAACCTGCGGCCGGCATGGTCGCGGTCGCCGATCAGGTTGTCGCTGATCAGCCCGTGATAGAACGCGGCCCAGCCCGCACTGGCCTCGTCGGGCGCCGAGTGCATGAGCGCCTCGGCGCGCTGGGCCAGCGCTGCCAGGCGACCGGGGTCGTGCCCGCCGGGCCCGAACCGGGGGCTGCCGTCCTCGCCGATCAGCTCACGCCCGTAGTCGTGCTCGACTTCGAGGAAGTCGAGCCGCCACCGCTCCTGCGGGCCGGTGACGGCTTCAGCGGCGGAGATCGCGTCCGGGGCCCAGCGGGGGCCTGCCGTGCGGAAGTCGTGGTGAACCGCGGTCTGTGCGGCGGCCAGCGCGAGCCTCCGGGCGGCTGGCCCCTGAGCCTCGGCGGGCCGTGCAGTCTCCAGCAGCCGGCGGGCAACGTCCCACCGCGCGGCCCAGGTGAGAGCGGTAGCGGCCGTGACGATCTCATCGGCGCCCACGAAGACCCGCTCGGCGGCCGGCTCGGGTGCTGCGGCCGGCGGGTGCCACGGTCGGCCCGGGCGCGGCGGGCTGGGTGCTGATCTTCTGCTCGATCATGCAGCGCACATTACTTCGCCGGAAAAATTTCGTCTATCGAAGTATTTTCGCTAGGCTTGCGCGATGCGAGATCTGGTCGACGAGCACATCGAGCTGTGGTCCCGCGAGCTGCCGGACCTGGATCCGCGGGTTGAGGGCATCGTTGTCAGGCTGCAGGTGCTCGACCGGCACCTGCGGCGTGAACTCGAGCGGGCGCTCGCCACCCAGTCGCTCAAGATGTGGGAGTTCAAGACGCTGCACATCCTGCGCCGCGGCGGCCCGCCGTACCGGGCGACCGCGACCGAGCTCGCCACCGCGCTCGATCTGTCGCCCGCGGCCATGACCAAGCGGCTGGACAACCTGGAGCAGGACGGGTACCTGCGCCGCAGCCACGACGACGCCGACCGGCGCCGGGTGCTGATCACGCTCACTGAAGCGGGCATGCATGCCTGGGAAAGCACCATCAGCCTGCAGGACCGGGTGGAGCGGCAGCTCGTTGACGTGCTCCGGCCGGACGAGCAGGATCAGCTCGTCTCCCTGCTCCGGAGGCTCCTGCTGAGCGGTCAGCGCCGCGGCTAGGTCCAGCTGCCTGCCCCTGCCGCGAGCCCTGCTACGTTGACCGCTTGATGGAACCCACAGTCCCGGAACTGGTCGCGGCTGCGGTCGCCCGAGCGGCCTCGGCCAAGTTCGGTCTTTCGTGCGACCCAGCTGTCGGCGGCTTGCTGGCCGTCCTTGCGGCGCACCTGCCCGCCGGGAGCCGTGTGCTCGAGCTCGGCACCGGCGCCGGGGTTGGCACGGCCTGGATCGTGTCGGGGCTGCTGCCCAGGACGGACGTGACCGTCACCACGGTGGAGCGGGACGCGCGCACCGCGCTGCTCGCCGCGCAGGGCGACTGGCCCGGCTTTGTCGACCTGCGGCTGGCGGACGCGCTCGACGTCCTGGGCGAGGGCGGCAGCTTCGACCTGATCTTCGCCGACGCGCAGGGCGGGAAGTGGGACGGGCTCGACCGCACGATCGCCTCGCTCCGTCCCGGCGGCCTGCTCGTCGTCGACGACATGACGCCGCTGCCGGACTGGCCAGCCGAGCAGCACGCGAAGCAGGCCGGAGTCAGGCAGGCGCTGCTCACCACGCCGCGGCTCACCGCCGTCGAGCTCAGCCACGGTTCCGGCGTCATCCTCGGCACCCGCCGGCCGTAACCATCACGGCTGCGGCTCACCCGCCGTCGAGCAGCCAGAACCAAGCCTCCGCGCCCCGCGATCTTGCCACGCGGCGACCGCGGTCGTGCGCGCATCAATCGCTTCCAGCGTAACTAGTGTTACTCTGATATTCGGAGAAGCCTAGTTACTGATGTAACTCAGGGAGGCGGCGGGCGTGGCGAAGGCAAAGCTAGGGAAGGCAGCGCTGGATGCTCTGCAACAGAAGTTCGATGAACTGGTGCGGGAGCGGCTTGCCGGCGCGGTGATCGATCGGGTCCAGGTGCTCCAGTACGGCGATGACCCGGAGATAGAGCCGGGTGAGTTGCTGGCGCGCGTGGTGCTGCAGGCGGGGGAGAGCGGGGAAGAACGCAAGCAGGCCATGCGGGCCTTTGACGAGGTGCACCGGGACGCGATCCACGAGCTGCGGCGCGACCTCGACCGTGTTCCCGCGATCGGGCTGCTCGAGATCATTGTCGGTGACAAGGACGCGGAAGGCCCTGTCCCAGTCCGCAGGATGCGGCTGGCGGGCCCGCCCCGTGGGCTGGAAGGCGCGGAGGGGCAGCTCACCCCCGTGATGGCCCGGCTCGGGCAGGAGGACCTGGAGACCGTGGACACGCTGATCACCGCGGGCATCGCGGGCAACCGCGCGGACGCCGTGCGCTGGGCACTGGCCCGGATCCGTGAGCGCCCGGCGTACGAGAAGCTCCGGGAGCGGGCACGAGAGATCGAGGAGCTGAAGGCCCAGTTCTGACCGCGCCGCACGGCGGTGCTAGGAAACCCCGGCCGTCTCTCGATGCCCCGGCGGTTCGTCTAAGACGCTGGCCGAGCTCGTCAGCACGCGCTCGGAGCGGCGGATCATAACTCGTGACCAGCGAGCGGCCGCGAGCAGCAGTAGCAGCAGCACGGCACCCCCGACGGACAGCACCAGCCCGGCCCGGAACCCCGGCGACACGTAGCTCCAGGTCAGGATCCCTTGGCCGGCCGGAACGTCCACCACCTGGATCAGGCCCGAGCGCCCGACGTCCAGTTTGGTCGGCGTGCCGTCCACGGGATGCCAGGTAGCGGTCCAGCCGGGAATCGCCGCGACCGAGCGGACCACGCGCACGCCGTGCGGGGAGCGCACGGCGACAGCGGCCGACCCGGCGACCGAGTCGGTGGCGTCGTCCACGCGCCGAATCGACGCGCCCGTCGTGGACCGGCCCGGGAGTGCTTCGAGGCTGAACATGGCCCGGGCGAAGTGGTTGACGAACACGGTGAACGAGCCGTCGTGCCCGGCCAGTCCCCACTGCGGCGCCGTGAGCGCGTCCTGCAGCTGGCCGTTGGCCACGAACGAGGCGCCTCCCGCCTCGGTGACGGACGGCGCGCCGAGGCGCGACGGATCGCCGCCCGCCTGCCCGATCACCGCGACCGCGGTAACCGGGCGGCGGAGGTCGATCGTGAGCGCCGACGCGCTCGCGGCCCGTGCCGGGAACCAGCGCGTCGTCCCGCCCGGCGTCTCCAGGCCGATCCGGATCCCGGCGGCCTTCCTCGCGTCCGCGTCGGGCACGTCGAGCCCGGACAAAGTCAGCGACGTGCCGAAGTTCCAGGTTGTCCGGTCGTGCGCGGCGATGTCCCGGTCGCCGGTGCCCGGCGGACCCGGCGGCGCCGTGGATCCGCTCGAGGTGATCAGGTATGCGGGCACGGTGAGCAGCACCGACGTGTCCAGCTGATCGAGGATCCCGCTGGCCACGGCCTTCGGGGAGAGCTCGTCCTGCCCCTCGCCCATCGCCTGATGTGAGCCTGTCGCGGACGCGTACGTGCCGTCAACGATCGACGAGTATCCCTGGACCGATGGCGCGCCGTCGATGTCGTTGAGATCGGGCGAACCGAGCGCGGGCAGCTGGCGAGCGTCGATCTCGTTCGGATCGTAGATCGCGAAACGTCCGCCAAAGCCCAGCGTCTTGACCGGGCGCGTGGCCGGTGTACGGGGCGCCAGCCCCGACGGCTGACCCGACAGGATCTCACCGGCTGTCTCGGCGTGACCGCTGGCGGACCCGCCCTGGCCGAGGCCGGCGTCGACCGCGACCACCCCGAGGATCGTGAAGATCACCAGGTCCATCACGACGAACGCGCCGAGCACCCGCGAGCGCAGCCGCGGGGCAATGCGGCGCCCCCAGATCACGAACGCGATGGCCGCGGCGCCGATCAGCGCGTAGGGGACGAGCCACGGCTTGAGCTGCCCGTCGACGTGCGTCGCGGCCACGCCGACCCCCAGCCAGCGCAGCAGGCCCGCGCCCCAGCACAGCCCGATCACGACGACGGCGATCATGGCGAGCGGGGGCAGCACGCCGAGGATCGTCTCCAGGTCGATCCGGCGCATGAGGCGGACCCGGAGGAACCGCCGGCTCTTCTCGGTGAGCGGGTTGTTGGCCCAGTACGCGAGGAGAACGGCGAGCGCGAGATCGGTCACGAGGATGTTCCGGCTCTGCAGCCGCTGATCGCCGAAGAGCGGCAGATGGATGAGCAGATGCCCGAGCGGCGTCCGGCCGCCGAGCGCGAGGAGCACCCCGACCAGCGCTATCACGTGCCACACCAGCCACTCGGGGGGCCTGCGCCGCAGCCGTACGCGACCCAGGAGCACGGCCGCGGCCACGAGCGGCAGGATGCCGACGTAGTCGGTCACTTCGGTCAGGTTGTAGGTCGCAAAGAAACTGGGCTGGCCGAACGAGCCGGACCCGCCCAGCAGGTCCGGCACCAGCATCAGCAGCAGCCACTTGGTGGATAGCGAGCCGGACTCGAACAGCGCCATCGAGACCGCCCCGCGCTGGGAGGTGGCGACCGCGGCCAGCCCCGGCAGCCACTGAACCGCGCCGAGGCAGGCGCCCAGCGCGCCGCCCGCCGCGACCGAGACGGCCGCCGGCCTCCAGCGGCGGCCGAGTCGTGCGACGCGCCACACCGCGTAGATGACGACGGTCACGCAGGCGTCGTCAACGGCGCGCGGCTCACCGGCCAGGATCACCAGGCCGGTGGCGGCGGCCAGCACGCCGGTCCACCGGAGCCGGGAGGGCATGCTCCGGGTCTCGGACAGCCGGAGCACGCTCAGCAGCGCGACCGGGACCCAGCTCATGCCCGCGACCAGGCCGAAATGAGATACCTGCGCCGACATCGCTCCGGCGAACGCAAACGAGAGGCCGCCGAGCAGGCTCGGCGGGCTGCCGAGGCGGAGGGCCCGCAGGAAGCAGAACATGCCGAGCCCGGCGACCGCCCAGGTGATGATCATGTTGACCGCCCACGCCGCGGTCGCCGACAGCACGGCGAACAGGAACGTGAGCGGGTACGCGGCGCCGGCGTTCCAGCCGGCCAGAAGCGGGGCACCGCTCCAGATGTACGGGTCATACAGCGGCAGGTGGCCGCTCCGGATCTCGCGCCCGGCGAGAACCCGCAGCGGGAAGTTCTGCGACAGGTCGTCGCCGGGCAGCACCGAATGCCCGAGCAGCGCGGGGACGCCGAAGACGAGGACCGGCAGCGCAACCAGGATGGCGACGGCCCAGACGTCGCCGCGCCGCCAGCGCCCGAGCGCCCTCGTCTGCGGCGCATCCGAGGTCCTCGTCCGGAGGCTGGATGACAGAACCATCCCCATGACGTGCAAGCCTTGCAGGCCAAGGCTGAACGAATCCTGAGAGGGCGCCTTCTTTCAGCAGCGAGTCGGGCCGTCCGGATTAGCGGCCGGGACGCGGGCTGCGGAGCACGGTCACCGACCGGGGGCCGACGGCGACGCGATCGCCGGCCTGACGCTCCCCGGCCGACGCGGCCGCGGCCGGATCGTGGCTGTCGATCTCGGCCCGCCATGCCTGCCCGTCGCGGGTGGTGGGGATGACGAAGTCCAGCGGCTCCCACCACGCGTTGAAGAACACCAGGAAGTCATCATCGAGCAGCAACGTGCCGTCCCGTGCCGGGTCGGGGTCGTCGGACCCGTCGAGGTAGATGCCCAGCGACAGCGCGCTGGGGTCGGCCCAGTCGGCGGCGGTCATCGGCGTCCCCGCCGGGGTGAACCAGCGGAGCTCGGAGGCCTCGGCACCGGCGAGGTAGCGGCGGCGCCGGAACACCGGGTGCTGCGTGCGGAGCGCGATCAGCCGCCGGGTGAATGCGAGCAGGTCCTCATCCACCGCCGACCAGTCGAACCAGGTGATCTCGTTGTCCTGGCAGTACGCGTTGTTGTTGCCCTGCTGGGTGCGGCCGATCTCGTCCCCGCCGAGCAGCAGCGGCACGCCGAACGACAGCAGCACGGTGCTGAGCATCGCCCGGCGCTGTCGCCCGCGCAGCGCCAGGATGGCCGGGTCGGTGGCCGGGCCCTCAGCGCCGCAGTTCCAGGAGCGGTTGTCGTCGGTCCCGTCGCGGTTGGCCTCGCCGTTGGCCTCGTTGTGCTTGCCGTCATAGGAGACCAGGTCGGCCATGGTGAACCCGTCGTGCACGGTCAGCAGGTTCACCGACGCGGTCGGCTTGCGCCGGTCCGTGCCGCCGTACAGGTCCGACGAGCCGGCGAACCGGGTGGCGAACTCGCCGATCCCAACGGGGTGGCTGCGCCAGAAGTCGCGCATGCTGTCGCGGTACTTCCCGTTCCACTCCCGCCACAGCGGCGGGAAACGCCCGAGCTCATAGCTGTCCATCTGGCCCACGTCCCACGGCTCGGCGATGAGCTTCGCCCGGGACACCACCGGGTCCTGCGAGACGAGGTCGAAGAACGCGGACACCTGATCGAAGCCGCGGCCGTCCCGGGCGAGAGTCGGCGCGAGGTCGAAGCGGTAACCGTCGACGTGCATCTCGGTGATCCAGTACCGCAGCGAATCCATGATCAGCTGAAGGGTCACCGGATCTGCGGCGTTGAGCGAGTTCCCGGTTCCTGTGGTGTCGAAGTAGCGGCTGGGGTCGCCGGCCGCGAGCCGGTAGTACGCGGCGTTGTCCAGGCCGCGGAAGCAGAGCGTCGGGCCGCGGTGATCCGCCTCGGCGGTGTGGTTGAACACGACGTCGAGCAGCACCTCGAGGCCCGCCGCGTGCAGCGCGTTCACCATGGCCTTGAACTCTGCGACCTGCTCGCCCCGCCCAGCGCGCACCGCCGCCGAGTAGCCGTTGTGCGGCGCGAAGTACCCGATCGTGTTGTAGCCCCAGTAGTTCGTCAGACCCTGCGCCACCAGAAAGGACTCGGGCACGCTCTGGTGCACGGGCAGCAGCTCGACCGCGGTCACCCCTAGTTCCACGAGATGGGCGACGGCCGCCTCGTGCGCCAGCCCGGCGTAGCTGCCGCGCAGGCCGGGCACCCCCGGGTGGCGTTCGGTGAACCCCTTGACGTGCACCTCATAGATGATCGTGTCGGAGTAGCGGCGCCGCATCGGCCCGCCGTCGGTCCAGTCGAACGCCCCATCCACGACGATGCTGCGCGGTACGTGCCCGGCGGAATCCAGCGCGCTCGGCTGGTCGGGGTCGTGCACCGCGTAGCCGAACACCTCCGGCCCGAACGCGACCTCTCCGCTGATCGCCCTGGCGTACGGATCGAGCAGCAGTTTCGCCGGGTTGCAACGCAGGCCACGGGCTGTGTCGTACGGGCCCGTCACGCGATATCCGTAAGCTTGCCCGGGGCCGACGCCCCGGGCAAAGCCATACCAGACGCCCGCGTCATAGCTCGGCAGCGGGAGCCGGGTCTCGGTGCCTGCGCTATCGAACAGGCACAGCGTCACCGCGTCGGCCACCCCGGACGCCACGGCGAAGTTCGTGCCAGCGGCCTCGGGCGTCGCGCCCAGCGGGAACGGGCTGCCCGGCAGCACGCGGTCAGCCTCGGCACCCACGAGGCAAGTATCGCGCGGGCGCGGATGCCATGCTCGGTTAGGTACGTCTGCCCCGGAAGGGAGCACCAGCATGCAATCACCTCCGCACGTCGAAGTTCTCCTCGAGGGTTTCGGGATCAGCACCAGCGCAGGCCGCATCGCGATGTGCCAGGTCACGCTCATCGAGGGACCTGGCCTGAACGGGGCGCCGGTGCGGATCCTGGTCGACCCGGCGCACGTAGGCAGGCGGATGGTCCTGGTCGAGGCGCTGGCCAGCCGGGGACTGACCCCGGCCGACATCGACATGGTGGTGCTGACGCACGCGCACTGGGATCACGTGCAGAACGTCGACGTGTTCGCGCACGCGCCGGTGTGCCTGCATCCGCGTGAGCGCCGCTACAGCGACGGCCCGCACCCGAACGACTGGGCGACCCCCGCTTGGACCGGCGCCATCCTGGAACGGATGCAGGTCCGCGAGATCGCCGAGGGGGACGAGCTCATCCCGGGCGTCGGCGTGCTGGACCTCCCCGGCCACTCGCCCGGCAGCATCGGCATTACCGTGCAGAATGAGCAGGGTCTGTCGCTGATCACCGGCGACGCCGTGCACCGTTCGGCCGTGGCGCTGAGCAGGCAGAGCCCGCTCGTGTTCTGGAGTGCCGACGAGGCCCGGGCCAGCATCGACCGCGTCGTCGCGATGGCTGACGTTATCTACCCAGGACACGACCAGGCGTTCCGGCTGACCTCGGCTGGCGAGGTCGAGTACGTCCGCCCGTTCCGGCTGACGATCACCGGCACGACCGCCGACCGGCCCGGGCTCAGCTTCTCCGCCAAGATGCCGGACCCGTGGGTAATGCCCGGCATCGAGGAGCAGCCCGGGCGCGTCTAGCGGGCGGGCTGCCCGAGGCTCCCACGGGCTACCGCTATCGGCGGGCGATTTGTCCCGTGGCACAGTTGGAACTGACCTAAGTCGAGCCCGGAGGATTGCCATGACCGTGCAGAGCCTCGCCGACATCCACGAACTGGCCCAGCAACTGCGGGTTGATTCGATTCGCTGCAGCACCTCGGCCGGGTCCGGCCATCCAACCTCGAGCATGTCGGCCGCTGATCTCATGGCGGTGCTGATGGCCCGCCATTTCCGTTACGACTGGCAGCAGCCGGACAACCCGGCCAACGACCACTTGATCTTCTCCAAGGGGCATGCGTCCCCGCTGCTGTACTCGATGTTCAAGGCGGCCGGTGTCGTCAGCGACGAGGAGCTGATGAACGGGTACCGGCGGTTCGGCTCGCGGCTGGAGGGCCACCCCACGCCGGTGCTCCCGTGGGTCGACGTGGCCACCGGCTCGCTCGGCCAGGGGCTGCCGGACGGGGTCGGCGTCGCGTTGGCCGGCAAGTTCCTGGACGAGTTGCCGTACCGGGTGTGGGTGCTGTGCGGGGACAGCGAGACGGCCGAGGGGTCGATATGGGAGGCCCTGGACAAAGCGTCCCATTACGGGCTCAGCAACCTGACCGCGATCATTGACGTGAACCGCCTGGGCCAGCGCGGCCCGACGGAACTGAGCTGGGACACGGACACGTACGCCAAGCGGGTGGAGGCGTTCGGCTGCCACGCGGTCGTGATCGACGGACACGACCTGGGCGAGATCGACAAGGCGTTCACGGGCGCGGCCGGTGCGGACCGGCCAACGGTGGTCGTGGCCCGCACGCGCAAGGGCCGCGGGTTCGACGAGGTCGAAGACCGCGAGAACTGGCATGGCAAACCGCTGCCCGAGCCGATGGCCGAGCGCGCCATCATCGAGCTCGGCGGCCAGCGCGATATCCGGGTAACCGGCCTGAAGCCCGAAGGCGGGACACCCCATGCCTGGCCCAGCGCCGAGGTGAGCTTGCCCCAGTACGGGCCCGACGACAAGGTCGCCACCCGGCTGGCGTTCGGTCAGGCGCTGGCCGCGGTCGGCGCCCGCGGCGACGTCGTCGGCATGGACGGCGAGGTGGGCAACTCGACGCACATGGAGGAGTTCTCCAAGAAGTATCCCGAGAAGTACTTCGAGATGTTCATCGCCGAGCAGCAGCTCGTTGCCGCCGCTGTCGGCCTGCAGGTCCGCGGGTACGTTCCGTTCGCCTCCACGTTCGCCGCGTTCTTCACCCGCGCGTACGACTTCATCCGGATGTCGGCGATCTCCCAGGCGAACATCCGGCTGTGCGGGTCCCATTGTGGCGTCGAGATCGGCGCGGACGGCCCGTCGCAGATGGCCCTGGAGGACCTGGCCATGATGCGTGCCGTGCACGGATCGACGGTCCTGTACCCAAGCGACCCCAACAGCACGGCGTACCTGGTGGCGCAGATGGCCGAGACCGCCGGCATCGTCTACATGCGCACCACCCGCGGCGCCTACCCGGTCCTGTACGGGGTGGACGAGGAGTTCCCGATCGGCGGTTCGAAGGTCCTCCGGGCCAGTGACAACGACCAGGTGACGCTCATCGGCGCGGGCGTGACCGTGCACAACTGCCTGGCTGCGGCCGACGAGCTGGCCGGGGACGGCATCAGCGCCCGGGTCATCGACCTGTACTCGGTCAAGCCGATCGACACCCAGGCCCTGCTGGACGCGGCGGACCTGACCGGGGACAGGCTGGTGGTCGTCGAGGACCACTACCCGCAAGGCGGCCTCGGCGGCGCGGTTCTCGAGGCGCTCAGCGATGCGGGCCACCCGGCCCGCATCCATCACCTCGCGGTCCGAAGCCTGCCCGGTTCCGGTACCCCGGCCGAGCTCATGGAAGGGGCCGGCATAGCCGCCAACCAGATCGCTCAGGCCGCCCGAGAGGCGGTCAACGGCTAGCGCGGGCCTGGTTAGCAGCCGCGGCCCGGATAGCGTCGGCCGGGCCGTGGCTGGTCACCGGCCGCTGCCGGCCGGGCTTTCGGCGCTTACGCCGCGGCAGTCACCAGCCGCGTCCGGCGTAGCGCTGCTCGGGCGCGAGCGTGTCCAGGCTGATCCCCACCATGGCCTCACCAAGCCCCCGCGACACCTTGGCGATGACGTCGGGGTCGTCGTGGAACGTGGTCGCCTTCACGATCGCGGCAGCCCGGGCAGCGGGGTCACCTGACTTAAAAATCCCCGACCCCACAAACACCCCGTCGGCACCCAGCCCCATCATCATCGCCGCATCCGCCGGGGTCGCAATCCCGCCCGCCGTAAACAACACCACCGGCAGCCGCCCCGCCGCCGCCACCTCAGCCACCAGCTCATACGGAGCCTGCAGATCCTTCGCCGCAGTGAACAGCTCATCCGCCGCCAGCACCGACAGCCCGGCGATCTCACCGCGGATACGGCGCATGTGCCGGGTCGCCTCCACCACGTTGCCCGTGCCCGCCTCCCCCTTGGACCGGATCATCGCCGCGCCCTCACCAATCCGCCGCAGCGCCTCACCCAGACTGGTCGCCCCGCACACAAACGGCACCGTGAACCCCCACTTATCCACGTGATGCGCCTCATCAGCCGGGGTCAGCACCTCCGACTCATCGATGTAATCCACCCCGACCGCCTGCAAAACCTGCGCCTCAGCGAAGTGACCGATCCGGCACTTGGCCATCACCGGGACCGACACCGCCGCAATGATCGAATCGATCATGTCCGGGTCACTCATCCGGGCCACCCCGCCCTGCGCCCGGATATCAGCCGGCACCCGCTCCAGCGCCATCACCGCCACCGCACCCGCGTCCTCGGCGACCTTCGCCTGCTCCGGCGTGACCACATCCATGATCACACCACCCTTGAGCATGTCAGCCATCCCCCGCTTCACCCGCTGCGTGCCGCTCTCGACGCCCGGGCGGGCGGAGGTGGAGGGAGCTGCGGGACCGGCGGGAGTGGAGGCGGTAGTGGGGCCAGTGGGAGCGGCGGGAGTGGTACCGGTGGCGGGAGTGGCGGGCGCGTCGCTGGCCCGCTCTGAGTAGGGGACTGCCATGTGAACCTCCGCTGGGCTGCGGGACCGCTAACCGATCCCGAGGCTGAACACGTTGTAGATCGCCCCTGGCCGGTAGCCGGGGACGGGCGGCCCGAGGCGCATCCGGCGCACGCGCCGGGCCAGCTGAAATCCGAGCGATACCGCGAGAGCGCCACCGTGGGCGTTCACTTCGGGGAAAGCGAGCCGCGACCTGGGGCTGGCCCGGATCATGTCGACGATCAGCGGTCGTGCGGACGCCGGGCTGGCCGCGATGATCGGCCCGCCGCCCCACGGCAGGCCCACCCGGTACCCATCCGGCGCGGGCCCGGCCGGCACCCGGGCCTCGTCGGCAAAGGGAGCCAGGTAGCTGCGGCGGTCCTCGCCGGTTGCCGCGATGTCCTGCCTGATGACGTCCTCCATCCCGCTGGGCTGGACCGTTGCCGGACGATCGCAGGCGAGGGTGGGCAAGGCGCGCTGCTCCCAGATGCCGTAGGAAACGCCCTCGTCGCTAAATCCGAGCCGCTCGTAGATGGGCTTGCCGAGATCGGTGGCGGTGAGCAGCACCGTTTGCGCCCCGGCCTGCTGCACACAGTCCACGGCCTGCTGGCTCAGCGCCCGGCCGAGCCCCTGGCCGCGTACGTCATCCTCGACCGCGACGTTGCCGATCCAGCCGGTGCGGCCGAAACAGACGCAGCAGGCGACGCCGACCACGCGGTCGCCCTGGCAGCCCACGAACATCTGGGTGTCGGAGCTGGCCAGATTGAACTCGAGGAGCTTCGGCCGGCCCGAGGAGAGCCCGGCGCGCTCAAGGACGCCGCTCATCTGGCTGATGTCGCCGACGGCGGCCGGGCGTATGGTGACGCGCTCGCTGCCCACGGTCGCACTGTCGCGCGCTTTGAGCATGCCAATCAACTCGGGATTGGCCTGCGCCGTCAGCGCTAAACGATCACATCGATCCGCTGCGGCCCATGCGCGTCGAGCACGCCGCGGTACGCCTGCCACGCCCGGCCGAGGCGGCTGATGCCCTGCTCGAGCGTTTCCTGGCGATAGCCGAACGGCAGCCGGACGTGTTCATCAAACCGGCCGGTGGGGGACATGACCGGGCCGGGCGCGATCAGCACACCGTGCCTGCTCGCGATCTGGGCCAGGTCGGTTGCGCTGCCGTCCGGCAGCCTGGCCCACAGGCACAGGCCGCCGCCCGGGGTCCGCCACGTCCACCCGGGCAGGTGGCGCCCGAGCAGGTCCTGCAGCAGCGCGAGCCGCTCGGCGAGCTCGCGGCGGCGCAGATCCCGGATGCGGTCGGCGTCGGCGAGCAGGTTGACCGCGATCGCTTGGCTGACCAGCGACGTGCCCAGGTCGGTGACGGCCTTGAGCCGGCCGAGCTGCGCGATCACCGGCCGCGGGGCGCGGATCCAGCCCACCCTCAGCCCGGCCCAGAACACCTTGCTCAGTGAGCCGACCGACACGATCGGGGCGTCACGTGCGTAGGCCGCCAGCGGAAGCGGCGGCTCGCTGCCCAGCGCCAGGTCGGCCACGGTGTTGTCTTCGATGAACGGGATCCCGCTGACCTGGCACAGCCGGGCGAGCTCGCGCCTCGCCTGGGCCGGCACCACGGATCCGGTCGGATTCTGGAAGGTCGGCATCAGGTAGACGGCCCGCACCGGGCTCTGCGAAACCGTCGCGGCGAGCAGCCCGGCGTCGGCACCCGCCTGGCCAACCGGCACGGTCAGGATCCTGGCGCCCGCGGTCCGGAACGCGTCGATCGCACCCGGGAACGTCGGATCCTCGACCACGACCACCGCGCCAGGGGTGACGTAGTAGCTGGCCAGAAGGCTGAGCGCCTGCTGGGCCCCGGCCGTGACGAGGGTCTCCTCCTCCTCGGTCGCCATGCCGCGTGCGGTCAGGTGGGCCGCGATCGCCCGGCGCAGCGGCGGGTAGCCGAGCGGCAGGTAGCCGCGCCCTTCAGCCAGCTCCCCGACGTTGACCGCGGCCCCGGCGCAGGCCAGCGCTTCCCGGATGGCCGGGCCAGGCACCTCGTAGCTGCCGAGCAGGTCGACCGCGTCCGGCGGGTCCTCGCCAAGCCGGCGGAACAGCACGTTGCGCTGCAGCGAGGTGGTCAGTTCCGCGGCCCGGCCCCCGGCAAGCACGCCGTCGGCGCCGGTCACGTGCGTGCCCCTGCCCTGCCGGCGGTCGACCAGGCCGCCGTGCTCGAGCTGCTTGTATGCCGCCGACACGGTGGTTCTGGCCACGCCGAGGTGGGCGGCGAGGTCGCGCTCGGGCGGCAGCCTGGTGCCGGGGAGCAGCTCCCCGCGTTCCGCCGCGCCGGCGAGCGCCGCAGCAAGGCGCCGGTGCAGCGGGCCGCTGCCACGCCGCCACCCGTCAAGGGCGTCCTGCAGCTCCACCGGCGATGACAGGCCAAGACTGAACCGATTGGACCTAGACATTGGCTCCATTGTGGGCCGCGTCATGCCGGGCCGCAACCGCGGCCGGACACCAAGATCAAACCGGGTTCGGGGGCCGGCTGGTGGAACGGTCGGTTCTTTAGGCCCGGGTCGTGGAAGTGGTCGGGGTCGGGGGCGGGGTCGTGGAGAGGTTCGGGGCCGGATCGCGGAAAAGGGGTGTCAGACGGACATCGCGGGCGGCGCGGTGGCCGGGGCAGACGGCGGATGGTAGGCGCGCCACGCCTCGGCGAGCCGCCTGACGGCCTCGGTCAGCACGTCTTCCGGCGCCACAAAGTGCAGCCGCAGGTGGTCCTGGCATTGCCCGGAGGCGTCGAGCCCGCTTCCCGGCAGCACCGCGATGCGGTGCCGCAGCGCCGTCTGCGCGAACGAGGTCCCGTCGCCGTAGGGCAGGCGCACCCACAGCGTTTGCCCGCCGGGCACCGGCGGCGCGTCCCAGTCCGGCAGGCGGCCGGCCAGCTCGGCGCGCAGGTGGTCGTGCCGGGCTTGCCGCCCGGCGGCCTGGCGCAGCGACAGCGCATCCAGCCGGGGCACCAGCTCGGCCGCCGCGAGTTGCGCGGGGACGTTGCCGCCGAGGTCATACACGGCCAGCAGCCGGGCCAGCCGGGCGATCAGCGGCTCGGCGGCGCGCACCCACCCGATGCGCAGGCCGCCCCAGATGCTCTTGCTGAGCGAGCCGACCGAGATCACGGCGCGGTCATAGCTGGCCAGCGCCGGCGGGACCGGCACCCCGGGAAACCCCAGATCGCTCGGCACCTCGTCGTCGACCAGCGAGACCCCGGCCGCGGCGGCCGCGTACACCAGTGCCTGCCGGTCCAGCGGAGACAGCACCGAGCCGGTCGGGTTGTGGAAGGTGGAGATCACGTACGCCATCGCGGCGCGCTGTCCGCGCGTCGCGGCGGCGAGGCCGGCGAGCCCGACCGGAAGCGAACACGGCACCGCCGCCTGCTCCCGGAACGCCTCGAGCGCTCCCGGGTAGGTGGGCCCTTCCACCAGCACCCGGTCGCCCGGCGCCAGCAGAGCGCGGGCCAGCAGGGACAGCGCCTGCTGGCCGCCGTTGGTGACCGCGATCTGTTCCGGCCCGGTGCGGATTCCGCGCCCGGTGTACCGGTCGGCGATGGCCCGGCGCAGCGCCGGGTGGCCGGCCGGGTAGTAGCCGATATCCCCGGAGGTGTGCGCCAGCGCAACAGCGACACCGGCGTACGCCTCGGCCACCTCGGGCGGCGGCGTGTCCGGGGCGGCGCACGCGAGCGGGATCACGTCGTCACCGGGCTCCAGCAGGTGCAGGAACAGCGGCGCGCTGGTGGTCTGGCGCGGGCCGGTCGGCTCGGCCCCGGCGACCCGGGTGCCGCTGCCCTGGTGCCGGATGACCCGCCCGTCCTGACGGAGCAGGTCGTACGCGGCGACCACGGTGCTCCGGCCGACCGCGAGAGCCAGCGCGAGGGCCCGGTCCGGCGGCAGCGGCTCGCCCGGCGGCAGCTCACCCTCGTCGATCAGCTGCCGCAGCCGCGCCGCCAGCAGCACGTGCAGCGGCCCGCGGCCCGACGACCACCGGCCCAGACGCTCGGCAAGCTCAATTGGCTTCATATGCAAACCAATTCTGCGGCATTGGCTCTTCCGGCGCCACCCCCGCGCGGCAAACATGGCTGGGTAACCACCCGCCAGCCCGACGAGGACTCTGCCCGATGAGGACCCTGCCATGCGACAGTTTCCGGCCAGCCCGATCACGGCCCTGATCGACGAGAAGCCGCGGTACAACCTCGGGGAGAGCGTCGCGCCCGACCTGACCGTGGCCGAGCTGCTCGGCTCGGCTGGCGTGGCGGACCTGGCCGACCTGAAACTCGGCTACGGCACCTCGGCCGGCAGCGCCGAGCTGCGCGCCCTGGTGGCCGCGCGGCACGGGATCGCCGACAGCCAGGTGCTGATCACGACGGGGGCGGCGGCGGCGCTGTTCCTGGTCGCCCTGCTGGTCGGCGACGGCGAGATCGTGGTCGGGCGGCCCTGCTACCCACCGGCGTTCGACGCGGTGCAGGGGCTCGGCGCCAGGGCGGTGACCGTGACGTCGCGGTTCGAGGACGGCTACCGCATCGACCTCGACGCGTTCGCCGCCAAGCTGTCCTCCCGGACGCGGCTGGTCAGCGTCGCCTCGCCGCAGAACCCGTCCGGCGTCGCGTTCCGGCAAGATGAAATTGAGTGGATGCTCGCCGCCATGTCTCGCACCTGCCCCGAGGCGCTGCTGCTGATCGACGAGACGTACCGGGAGGCCACCTACGGGGACGCGGTGCCGGCCGCCAGCTTCGCCGGGACGTCGCCGCGAGTGCTCACCTGCGGCTCGCTGTCAAAGGCGCACGGCGCGCCCGGCCTGCGGATCGGCTGGCTGACGGTCAGCGATGCGGCCCTGGCCGAGGAACTACGGCTGGCGAAGTTCAACTCCTCGCTGGCGTGCGGGACCCTCGACGAGTTCCTCGCCGCCCGGCTGCTGGCCAGGGCGGACCAGGTCCTCGCCGAGCGCGGCGCGTTCCTGGCCCAGGCTCGTGAGATCGTCGAACGGTGGATCAAGGGGCACGCCGGGCGGCTGCACTGGCTGCCGCCCGAGGCCGGCGCGATGTGCTGCGTGCAGCTTGACCCCGGCGCCTTCGGGCCCCAGGACGTCGACCGCTTCCACGCCTACCTTGGGCGGGAGCGGACCCTCGTCGCCCGCGGCCCCTGGTTCGGCGACACCGGCCACGTCTTCCGGCTCGGCCTCGGCTACGAGCCGCTGGACCGGCTGGAGCAGGGCCTCGGCATCATCAGCGCCGCGCTCGCGGCATGAGAGAAAGGACTCGCTGACCATGACACGCGACGCCATCACGAGTGACAAGCTGCCGCCCTCGATCGCGCCGTTCTCGCTCGGCGTGCGCGGCGGCGGGCTGCTGTTCCTCAGCGGGCAGGTTGCCCAGGACCCGGCGACGGGCGAGCTCATCGACGGTGACGTCCGGAGCCAGGCGCACCAGATCCTGCGCAACATCGCGACGGCGCTGGAGGCGGCGGGCAAGGACCTCGGGGACGTGCTGCGGGTCGGCGTCTACCTCACGGATATGTCGGACTTCGCGGGGATGAACGAGGCCTACCGTGAGCACTTCGCCGAGCCGTACCCGGCGCGCACCGCGATCGGCGTCGCCGCGCTGCCGCTGGGGGCGGCGATCGAGATGGATGTGGTGGTGGGCTGAGCCATGGGATTCGACTTCGTCCTGGTTGACGTGTTCAGCGACCGTGCCTTCGGCGGAAACCAGCTCGCGGTGTTCCCCGACGCCACCGGGATCGCCGACGAGACCATGCAGCAGCTGGCGCGGGAGTTCAACTTCTCCGAGAGCACGTTCGTGCTGCCGCCCAGTGATCCCTCGTGCACCTGCCGGGTCCGGATCTTCACGCCGATCCGGGAGCTGCCGTTCGCCGGTCACCCCACGGTGGGCACCGCCGCGGTCCTCGCCAGCCTGCGCGGCGAGAAGCAGTTCGTGTTCGAAGAGGGCATCGGCCCGGTGGCGGTCGCCATCGACGGCGACGCGATCCGGTTCCGGCTGCGGTCCCCCCGCTATGAGAGCAGCTCCGAGGCACCGCCGGCCGCCGCGATCGCCAGGGCCCTGTCGCTGCCGCAGGACGCGATCGCCGATTGCTGGTACGGCGGCGTGGGGTTGAAGTTCTGCTTCATCCGGCTGGCCACACCGGAACTGGTGGACCGCGCCGTGCTGGACATGGCCGCGTGGTCGGACGGGGTGGCCGGCGGCTGGGCGCAGGAGATGTACTGCTTCGCCGGTGACTTCCGCGACGGCGCCCGGCTGCACGCGCGGATGTTCGGGCCCGGCGTCGGCGTCCACGAGGACCCGGCTACCGGGTCGGCGTGCGCGTCGCTGATCGCCAGCCTCGCCGCCCGGTCAGCAGAGCAGGACGGCACCTACCATCTGCGCATCGACCAGGGAGTGGCCATGGGCCGCCCCAGCGTGCTGGAGGGCACCGCCCGCAAGGAGGGCGGCCAGATCACCGAGGTCGCCGTCGGCGGCAGCGCCGCGATCGTCGGCCACGGCACGATGACGCTTCCCGCTGGGTAACAGCCCGGTTCATCATGTGAGCATGGATGCGAGAACCCGCGGCGCCGTGCCGGGCTCGCCGGACCGCTTTCTGCACTGCCGTGTGGTCTGGGACGACGCCGAGGAAGTCGGCGTGTGGGTGGCCAACGGCGATGAACCGGGCTGGGCCTTGCGGCAGCGCGTCGAGGTCGTCGAGGCGGTCGCCGACCGGGCCTTCGAACACGTCCGCGATGAGGCGCGCGGGGCTGACCTGGCGCTCGACGCCGCCGAGGTGCTCCGCGACCCTCGGATGCTCGTGCCCTTGACGATCGCTGCGGTAGTGCAAGTAGCAGCGATTCACGCTGGCCTTCCGGTGACGGCAGCGAAACTCCTCGGCGACGCGGCAGGGAAACTGGGACGCAGACTGCTGGCCGCTACGTCAGGCCGCGATCGGGACCCAGCCGTGTATTACGTCGACTTCGACTACGACGCCGACACCCGCAGGACCCGGCCCGAAAATCCCGAGATCCAAAAGGTCGAGCGCACCTCGCGTCACGACGCGATCGGCGAGCTGCTCGATCCCCGTCGCGACAGGATCACGCGGGCCGTCCGGGGGACACCTGCCGCACGGGATCTTAGGCGTGGCATGCCGCAAACGGCCCGGCCAACGCGGGCGGCTCGTGCCGACACCGGCATTGCGCGGCCAGTTCCTCCTGCCCGGTCACAGCCGACCGACCGTGCTAACAGGTTGAGGGGCGTTACCCCCGACCGGAAGCGGCAATCGCGAGGCGGTAGGGGCGGCCGGGAGGGCCGGTGACCGCAAAGTCGTCGGCGGTCCAGGCCCGGCGGATCAGCCGGCATCGTCGGCAGAGGAGATCCGTTCTCCGCCCAGAAGCACCTTGGTGAGCTGGTTGCGGGCATCGAGCAGCTGGTCCAGGGCCGCCGACAGGTGGGCGTCGGTCACCCGGAGCGGTCCGCCGCCGGCGTTCGCCTCGCGGGCCGCCCGGAGCGCGCCGCGCCGCAGCAGCTCCTTGATGAACGGCGCCGTGACACCTTCCGTGCGGGCGATCACGACGTCCGGGTCGGCCAGGGCCAGCTCCAGGTTCCCCTGGTAGAGGGCGATGAGCTGGCGTCGCGCGTCGGCATCGGGCAGCGGGAGCAGCACCGCGTGGTCGACGCGGCCGGGGCGCTGGGCGAGGGCGGGCTCCAGCAGGTCGGCCCGGTTGGTGGTGAGCAGGAACGTCACGTCCATGTCCGGGCCCAGCCCCTCCATCTCGTTGAGGAGCTGGAACAGCAGCGGATGCGTCCCGATCGGGCCGGCCTCACGTTCCTCGGCGATCAGGTCCACGTCCTCCACCACGACCACCGACGGCTGCAGGCTCCTGGCGATCGAGCAGGCATCCGCGATCCGCCGCAGCGAGGCACCGGTGAGCACGACGACGGTGACGGCGGGAAGCTGGCCGAGCAGGTAGCCGACCGTGTGGGTCTTGCCGGTTCCCGGAACCCCGTGCAGCAGCACGCCTCGCTTGAGGTGCTGGCCGCTGGCGAGCAGGCGGTCCGCATGCCTGGCTATCCCCACGACCTGGTCCTCGATCCCATCGAGCACGTCGGCGGGCAGGACCACCTCGTCGCGGCGCACCGTGGGACGGTCCAGAAAGCTCAGCAGCGTGGCCTCCTGGCCGAACACGTCGGTCCCGAACGCGAGCACCTGGCCGCGGTACACGTTGCGGGAAATGCTGAGCCTGCGGATCTCCTCAATCACCCGCTGGCCGCGCGCGGCATCGCCGCAGGCGACCTCCACGGCAACCCGTTCCATTGAGTTGGCTTCCTCCGGGCCCTCGACGAGCAGGGCCAGCGGGCCGTCCTGGTCAGTGACCAGGTAGAGGGCGTGGCACACGCATGGCCTGGTGGCGCCGCCGGGTGCGCACTGGCGGGCGGCCGTGGTGATGGCGCCGACGCTCACCTCGAGCCAGCTCGGCGGCTGCGACAGGTCCGCCAGCCCGATGCCCTGGTACTGGCTGCCGGTGAGGCCCACGATCTCGTGCTCCCGGCCGGGTTCCGCCAGCCAGGCGTCGAGGGCAACCTGGACATTCACGTGGTCGTAGCCGAGCCACCGCCCGCGGGCCACCGGCAGTTCGGCGGCTGACAGCCCTAAGTGACCGGCGAGCACGTTCTTGGGGATCGACTCCTCGGCCCTGGCCGCGCTGACCACTCGCCGTACCGCCCGTCGGCCCAGCCTGCCGAGGTCGGCCAGTTGCGGCCGCGCATCATCCTGCGGCCGCCGCCGGGAATCCGGCGAGCCGTCAAGCGATCCGTCAAGCGCTGCCGGCTGCTCGCGAGTCACCCAAGCAGGGTAGGTGCCCGCCCAAATACCCCCAAATCATTTTCGGTGCTGCTCGTCAGCCGCCCCCACCCCCGTTCCGGAGGCGCCGAACAGTGTGAAGGGTCCCCCGCTGCTGAAACAGCAACAGCAATCTTCCCGCGACCAAGATCATCTGCAGAGCCGGGCGGGGAATGCGTGTGCCAGACTGAGCCGGTGGTGCCGGGGGAGATCCGCCGCGCGGTTGCCGACGACGTCGGCGGCATCCTGCGGCTTGATCAATCCGCTGCCAGCGGAGATCACAGGCGGGCCGAGTTCCTCAGGCGCTGCGTGGATCTTGGTGAGTGCCTGGTTTATCACGATGGTTCGGTTGGCGGTTTTGCCATGGTCAGGCCGGCTCACTTCTTCGGCCGCGACTTCGTCGACTTGGTCATGGTTGACCCCACGCGCCGAAGGGCTGGGATTGGCCGCGGCTTGCTTCGGGTGGCGCTGGTTACCGCCGGGACCGAGCAGGTGTTCACGTCGACCAATGCTTCCAACCAGCCGATGCGGTCGCTGCTGCGGGCCGAGGAGTGGTCGTTCAGCGGCGAGCTCGACGGCCTGGACGAGGGCGACCCGGAGCTGGTGTTCTACAAGTTCCGGCCGGGTGTGCCCGGTTAGCGGCCGAGCAGGCGGGTCTCGTCCAGGATCAGGGCGACGGTCTGCTGGAGCGTGCTGGCTTCCGGAACGACGCGCTCGTGGATCGATGAAAGCAGGTCGCGCTGGCAGTACCAGCCGCGCATGTCGTCCGGGCCGAACTCGGTGGCTTGCGGGCGGGCGGCGTGACGGCGCAGTGTCTCGTCCAGGCTGACGTCGAGGTAGTAGAACTGCGAGCTGCCGAGGTGATCCCGGTTGAGCCCGGAAAGCATCTGCCCGTAGCGGGGGGCGCACAGGATTCCGTCCGGCACCACGTGCTGGCCGTGGTCCAGGCAGTAGCGCACGACTTGGTCGATCAGCCGAGCCGACCGCCATGTCTGCCAGCTTGCCCCGGCTCGCGCCGGCCTGGCGGCCGCCGCGCCGTCGCTGGGCCAGCGCGGCGGCCCCAGGTCGGTGAGATCGCTAAAGCTCGGTGTCTTCGTACCCGGCTGGCCGGCCTTCGAGGATCACGGTCTTGGTCTCCAGGAACGGCAGCAGTCCCTCGCGTCCGCCCTCGCGGCCGATGCCGGACTGCTTGAACCCGCCGAACGCGATGCCGAAGTCGGTGCGGAACGCGTTGTGGCCGACGGTGCCGGAGCGCAGCTGCCCGGCGACCTCGCGGGCCCGGTTCACGTCGTTGGTGAACACCGACGCGTTGAGGCCGTAGATGGTGTCGTTCGCCACCCGGATCGCGTCCTGCTCGTCCTCCGCCGGGACCACGGACAGGACCGGCCCGAAGATCTCCTCCTGCGCGATCACCGAGCGGTTGTCCACGTTCCCGAAGACGGTCGGCTCGACGAACCAGCCGCGCTCGAGGTCCTTGGGGCGGCCGCCGCCGGTGGCCAGCCTGGCCCCGTCGGCGATGCCCTTGGCGATGTAGCCCTCGACCCGGTCCCGCTGCCGGCTCGCCACCAGTGGGCCCATCTGCGTCTGGTCCTCGAACGGGTCGCCGACCCGCACCTGGGAGAACGTGCTGGCCAGCGCCTCGACGAGCTCGTCGTGCCGGCTTCGCGGCACCACGATCCTGGTCAGCGACGAGCAGACCTGCCCGGAAAGGAAGCACTCCGCCTGGGACAGCGTGGCAGCCGCGGTCTCGAGGTCCATGTCGTCGAGGATCACCGCCGCCGACTTGCCGCCGAGTTCCAGAGTGCAGCGCGCGATCCGCTCGCCGCAGATCGACGCGATCCGGCGCCCGGCCGCCGTGGAGCCGGTGAAGCTGATCTTGTCCACATTCGGGTCGCGGACCAGCAGTTCGGACACCTCGCGGTCGGCGGTCAGGACGTTGAGCACCCCCGCCGGCAGTCCGACCGCCTCGGCGGCCTCGGCGATCAGGTATCCCTCGCCCGGAGCTTCCGGCGAGTTCTTCAGGATGACGGTGCACCCGGCGAGCAGGGCCGGCGCGACCTTGTTGCTGATCAGCCCCATCGGGGCGTTCCACGGGATGATCGCCCCGACCACCCCGACCGGCTCGCGGACGATCAGCCCGAACTGCCCGACCGACGGCTTGGCCGGTTCCTCGAACGGGAACGAGTCCGCGAGATCGGCGAACGCGTTGAAGGTTCGCTGGGCGCCCTTGCCGGTGTTGCGCGCGATCTTGTGCAGAACGCCGGACTCGCGCGGCCAGATCTGGCCGAGGTCCTCGGTCCGCTTGGCGATTTCCTCGCCGATAGCCCGCAGGTATGCCGCCCGCTCGGCGTGGCTCAGCCGCGGCCACGGGCCGTTGTCGAAGGCCTCTCGCGCCGCCGCGACGGCGCGCGATATGTCGGCCGCCTGAGCCTCGGCCACGGTGAAGAAGACTTCCTCGGTCCCGGAGTCGATCACCTTGATCGTTGCTTGGGAGGAGGGCGTCACCCACTGTCCGCCGATGAAGAAGCGATCCGCGTGACGGATCGGGACGCTCGTCTCACTCGCCAGGCTCATCTGTTGCCCTCCCAGTAGTCTCACCGTGACTAGCAGCCTAAACCGGACTTGCGACGCGGCCAAGACAAGGCCTGACAAGGAGGGATGGTCCGTCGGCTGAGTCGGCCGGCGCGGCACGCCCGCCTCCATAACGGTTCAGGAAAGTCCGATTGCCACCGGACAAAAGCGCACCCGTATCGCTTGGCAGCTCGGAGGCCCTCAGTCGTGAGGTCCATGTTGCTCGTGGGGACAACCGGCGAGCGTTCGCAGATTGGGGTACCCGGCAAGGCACGGAACGCGGTCGACACGCCGACACGACATGTGGTGCTTGGATTTGCTGGATCACCTACATATGGTGTTGCCCGCAGCTGGTTCCGCGGGCCCTCCAGGTTCGCGGAGGAAAGAGGGAACCCGGTGTGATTCCGGGACTGCCCCGCAGCGGTGAGCGGGAACGACCGCCGTCCGGGGCCGCGCGATGCTGCGCGGCGCCGACAGCACTGGGGTTTGCAGCCTGGGAAGCGACGGCCAGTAGGAAGCGCGTGTGCAGCGCTGTGCCCGTGAGTCCGAAGACCTGCCAGCGCACCGCGCGCGACGGGCGCGCGGTGGCTCCGGCCGCGCGGGACGGCTGACGGGCCCGGTGACCTGCTGCCAGCGGGCGCTGGTCTGTCGCGTGCTTGCGCGAGCGGCGCTGTGGGGAGCGAGCTCGCGAGGAGAGAGCGATGACGGTCACCGAGGTCAAGCCGGACAGGACGGACCGGCCTGCGCAGGTGGGCATGCAGGTTCGCAAGCGGAACGGGGACTGCGAGCCGGTCGACGTGAACAAGATTGTCCGCGCGGTGCAGCGGTGCGCGGACGGCCTGGACGAGGTCGACCCGCTGCGGGTGGCGACGAAGACGATCAGCGGCCTGTACGACGGGGCGACCACCGCCGAGCTGGACCGGCTGTCGATCCAGACGGCCGCGGAGATGACCGGCGAAGAGCCGCAGTACTCGCGGCTGGCGGGCAGGCTGCTGGCCGGCTACATCGGCAAGGAGGTGCGCGGGCATCCCGTCGCCTCGTTCAGCCAGTCGGTCGCGCTGGGCCAGGCCGAAGGGCTGATCAACGACACCACGGCCCGGTTCGTCAAGGACAACGCGCGCAAGCTGGACGACGCCGTCAACCCCGGCGCCGACCTGGACTTCGAGTACTTCGGCATCAAGACGGTCTACGACCGGTACTTGCTGCGGCACCCCTCCACCCGGCTGGTGATCGAGACCCCGCAGTACTTCCTGCTGCGGGTGGCGTGCGGCTTGTCGCAGACCCCGGCCGAGGCGGTCGGGTTCTACCGGCTGATGTCCTCGCTGGCCTACCTGCCCAGCTCGCCGACGCTGTTCAACTCCGGCACCAGTCACCCGCAGATGTCCTCCTGTTTCCTCGTCGACTCCCCTCGCGACGACCTGGAGTCGATCTACGCCCGATACGGGCAGGTCGCGCAGCTGAGCAAGTTCTCCGGCGGGATCGGGATCTCGTGGTCGCGGGTGCGGTCCCGCGGCGCGCTGATCCGCGGCACGAACGGCAAGTCCAACGGCATCGTCCCGTTCCTGCGCACGCTGGACGCGTCGGTCGCGGCGGTGAACCAGGGCGGCCGGCGCAAGGGCGCCGCCTGTGCCTACCTGGAGCCGTGGCACCCGGACATCGAGGAGTTCCTCGAACTGCGCGACAACACCGGCGAGGACGCCCGGCGCACGCACAACCTCAACCTCGCCAACTGGCTCCCGGACGAGTTCATGCGCCGGGTCGAGGCCGGCGAGACGTGGTCCCTGATCGACCCGGACCAGGTGCCCGAGCTGCCCGACCTGTGGGGCGAGGAGTTCGACGCCGCCTACCGGGCCGCCGAGGCCGACGGCCGCTACGTCCGCCAGGTGCAGGCGCGCGATCTGTACGCCAAGATGATGCGCACCCTGGCGCAGACCGGCAACGGCTGGATGACGTTCAAGGACGCCTGCAACGCCAAGTGCAACCAGGCAGGCCAGCCGGGCAGCGTGGTGCACCTGTCGAACCTGTGCACCGAGATCACCGAGGTGACCACGGACGCCGAGACCGCCGTGTGCAACCTCGGCTCGATCAATCTGGCCCGCCACCTGACCGCCGGGCGCGGCGGTACGCCGCGGGTCGACTGGGACAAGCTGCGCGGCACCGTCCGCACCGCGGTCCCGTTCCTGGACCGGGTCATCGACCTGACCTTCTATCCGAGCGAGCAGGCCGCCGCGTCCAACCCCCGGTGGCGGCCGGTCGGCCTGGGCGTAATGGGCCTGCAGGACGTGTTCTTCGCGCTCCGGCTGCCGTTCGACTCGCCCGAGGCGCGCGAGCTGTCCTCGCGGATCGCCGAGGAGATCTACCTGACCGCGCTGGAGTCCTCGGCCGACCTTGCCCGGCAGCACGGCGCGCACCCGGCGTTCGGCCAGACGCGGGCCGCAGCGGGCCTGCTGCAGCCGGACCTCTGGGACGTGACCGGAACGCAGGCGGCCCGGTGGAAGGCGCTCCGCAAGCGGATGAAGCAAACCGGGCTGCGCAACTCGCTGCTGATCGCCATCGCGCCCACCGCGACCATCGCGTCGATCGCCGGATGCTATGAGTGCATCGAGCCCCAGGTGTCGAACCTGTTCAAGCGCGAGACCATGTCTGGGGAATTCCTCCAGGTAAACAACGCCCTGGTGACCGAGCTCAAGGCACACGGGCTGTGGACGCCCGCGGTGCGCGACCAGATCAAGCAAGCCGACGGCTCGGTGCAGCACGTCGCCGCGCTGCCGGAAGAGACCAGGCAGTTGTTCCGCACCGCCTGGGAGCTGCCGCAGCGGGCCTTGATCGACCTGGCGGCAGCCAGAGGGCCGTACATCGACCAGAGCCAGTCGCTCAACCTGTTCCTGGCCGCCCCCACGATCGGCAAGCTGTCGTCGATGTACCTGTACGCCTGGAAAGCGGGCCTGAAGACCACGTACTACCTGCGGTCCCGCCCGGCGACCCGGATTCAGCAGGCCACCGTCGGGGTGCCGGCGGCGCAGGCCATGGTCGGGGCGCCCGCCGCGCAGGCCGCCGCCGACGCCGTCGCCTGCTCCCTGGAGAACCCCGAGACCTGCGAGGCCTGCCAGTGACCACGACCAGCACCACACCCGCGGCCGCCCCCGTCGCAGCCGGGCGAGAGCAGATGCTGCTCGACCCGGGCATGGACCTGACCCTGCGGCCGATGCGCTACCCGCAGTTCTACGACAGGTTCCGCGACGCCATCAAGAACACCTGGACGGTCGAGGAAGTCGACCTGCACTCCGACTTGGCCGACCTCGGCAAGCTGTCACCGGCCGAGCGGCACCTGGTCTCCCGCCTGGTCGCGTTCTTCGCCACCGGCGACACGATCGTCGCGAACAACCTCGTGCTCAACCTGTACCAGCACGTCAACTCGCCGGAGGGGCGGCTGTACTTGTCCCGGCAGCTGTTCGAGGAAGCCGTGCACGTGCAGTTCTACCTCACCCTGCTGGACACCTACGTGCCCGACGAGACGGAGCGGGCACAGGCGTTCGCGGCGGTGGACAACATCCCCTCGATCGCGCGCAAGGCCCGGTTCTGCTTCCGGTGGATCGACTCGGTCTACGAGCTGCGGGAGCTTCGTACCGCGGCTGACCGGCGATCGTTCCTGCTCAACCTGATCTGCTTCGCGGCCTGCATAGAGGGGCTGTTCTTCTACGGCGCGTTCGCGTACGTCTACTTCCTGCGCTCCCGCGGGCTGCTCAACGGCCTGGCCTCGGGCACCAACTGGGTGTTCCGCGACGAGTCCATGCACATGGCGTTCGCGTTCGACGTCGTCGACACCGTCCGCCGCCAGGAGCCAGAGCTGTTCGACGAGCAGCTGACCGCACAGGTCCGCGAGATGCTGGCCGAGGCCGTGGAATGCGAGGTCCAGTTCGCCGGGGACCTCCTCGGCCAGGGCGTCGCCGGGCTGTCCCTGGCCGACATGCGCGGCTACCTGCAGCACGTCGCCGACCGGCGGCTCGCCCAGCTCGGTATCGAGCCGCTGTACGGCTCCGCGAACCCGCTGGCCTTCATGGACCTGCAGGACGTCCAGGAACTGTCCAACTTCTTCGAACGCCGCGTCTCCGCCTACCAGGTCGGCGTTACCGGTGAGGTCTCCTTCGACGACGACTTCTGAGCGCCGGTATCCGCGCATCAGGATCGCCATCCACGCCTACATTTCACGCGCCCCAGTCACCGCGCAACCCATTTTGACCCGGTTTGTACTTACCGAAAACGTGAAAAGAAAGATGACCATGGTCGTCCCGGGCGGCGGACGCGGCGGCCCGCGCTCGGTCCCGGGACACTCAGGCTCCGGGAAGCCTGGCATACTGCGCACGTGCATCTCTTGCCGGCAGACCGGTCCGACCATCGGGTGATCGATGGCGAGCGCGTCTGCCAGGCGATCGAAGCCCTGGATGATCGCGAGACGATCCAGGCGCGCGCCCGGCGGTTCGCGGTGCTCGGCGATCCCACCCGGCTGATGATCTTGACGTGCATCAAGGCCGCCGAGCCGATCAGCGTCTCCGACCTCGCCGCAGCCACCGGCCTGAACGACACGACCGTCTCGCAGACGCTGCGCTACCTGCGCGCCAGCGAGATCGTCGCCACCGAGCGCGACGGGCGGGTCATCCGCTACCGGCTCGCCAGTGACGCCGTCACGGCCCTGCTCGCCTGCCCGTAGCAGTCGGCTCGTCTGGCACTGATTTCGTCTACGGGGCGTCGGCTCTCGGCTACGGGGCGGCGGACGCCCCGGTCATGCTCGCCAGCTGGTCGGCCAGTACGGACCCGATGTGCTCGCGCATCAGGGCTTCGGCGCCGGCGCCGTCCTGCTGTGCGATCGCCTCGTAGATGGTCTGGTGCTCGGCCACCGACTTGGCCAGCCGGCCCGGAATCCCCGTGGTCAGGCGGCCAATGCGCTGTACGTGGCCACGAATGTTGCCGACCATTTCGTCGATGCGGCTGTTTCGCGACTGGGCGTAGAGGGCCAGGTCGAACTGCTGGATCAGCCCGGCCAGCTCCTCCTGTTTGCCCGGGACCGCCTCGCCGCCAGACAGGCATGCCGCGCTGGCCCGGACGATCTGCGCCAGCTCGGCCAGCGCGTCCCCGCCGATGTGCAGCGCGGCCTGCCGGGCGCACGCCCCTTCGAGCAGCTCGCGCAGCTCGTAGATTTCGCGCAGGTCGGTCTCGCTGTAGCCGGTCACGACCGCGCTCCGGTACGGGGGGATGTCGACGAAGCCGTCCTTCTGCAGGCGGACGAGCGCGTCCCGCAGCGGCGTCTTGCTCACGCCGAAGCGGGCGACCAGCTCGACCTCACGCAGCACCGCGCCGGCAGGCAGGGCGCCGCTGATGATGTCGTCCCGCAGCTGCAGGTAAACGGCGTCCTTGAGCTGCCGGTGCAGTCCGTGGTCCAGCCCCTGCGTCATCACGTCTCAGCCCCCGGCGCCCGCTGCCCGGTGGCGACGCCAGGGCGCGACCCGGTCCTGGCCGAGTGGACCCAGCGCTCGCTCGCACGACTCGGCGAAGTCGAGGACCCGCCCGTCGTGTGCCCACGGGCCGACGATCTGCAGGCCGACCGGCAGCTCACCGGGTGCCAGGCCGCAGGGGATCGAGATGGCGGGCTGGCCAGTGATGTTGAAGGGATAGGTGTAAGGAGTCCACGTGACCCAGGGCAGCGGCGCACCGGCCTCACCGCCGGGCGGCACCTCGGCGTCGGCGGCGAACGCGGTACCCGGCATGGTCGGCATCAGCAGCAGGTCCCAGTCTTCGAGCAGGCCGAACATCCGCACGTTGAACGCCCGCCGCGTCCCCATGGCCTGGTAGTAGTCGGCCAGGCTGTAGTTCCCGGCCAGCGGCCCGAGCCGGACCAGGCCGGGATCCATGACGTCGCCGCGGTCGCGGATGAGGTCGGCGTATCCGAGCGCGCGGCCGGTCACCCACATGGCCTCGAAGACGTCGCGGGGCAGCGCCGCGCCCAGGTCGGCGATGTCGCCGGTCTCGGCCAGGCCCGCCGAGCGGACCAGCTCGCAGGCCCGGTCGAACACGGCGGCCACCGCGGTGTCCGGCGCCACGCCGAACGGCTCGCGCACCACGCCGACCCGCAGCCGCCGGCCGGGCGGGTCGGCCAGCAGCGCCGGGAAGAAGGACTGCGGATCCCGCGCGTCCGGCCCGCGTGTCAGCCCGAAGACGGCGCGCGCGTCCGCGACCGAACGGGTGAGCGGGCCGGCATGCGACAGCGTCTCGTTCACGGTCCCGGGCCAGACCGGGATCGCGCCCAGCGTCGGCTTGAAGCCCACGACGCCGCAGAACGACGCCGGGATGCGGATCGAGCCGCCGCCGTCGGTCCCGATCGCGACGGGCACGGCCCCGGACGCCACGGTGGCTGCCGAGCCGGCACTCGAGCCGCCCGAGCTCCTCGCCGGGTCCCACGGGTTGCGGGTCACGCCGGTACGCGGCGAGATCCCGGTGCCCTTCCAGCCGAACTCCGGCGTGGTCGCCTTCCCGATCACGACCGCCCCGGCCGCCGTGAGCCGCGCCACCATCGGCGCCGAAACCGGCGCCGGCTCATCGGAGCTGGTGAGTGACCCTTTCCAGGTCGGTTCGCCAACGTAGTAGAAGTTGTCCTTCACGGCGATCGGGACGCCGTGCAACGGCCCGCGTACCCGTCCGGAACGGGCCTCCGCCTCGAGTTCGGCCGCCTCGCGCAGCGCGCGTTCGGGCAACAGCGCGGCGTACGCGTTGATGACCGGCTCGGCTTCGCGGGCGACGTGCAGCGCGCACTCGGTGAGCTGCACCGGCGAGAGCGACCCGCCGGCGACCCGCTGCGCGAGCTCGAGCGCCGTCGAGGCCTGGTACTCCTCGACGTCCAGCGCGGCGAACCGGGAGAGCTCGGTCATCGCCGCCCGCCCTCGTCGCGCGGCCCGGCCGGCCAGAGCTCGGCCCAGGCGGCGGCGAACCGCTCCGCCCACAAGGTCGGCACCGACGTGCTCACCTTGACGAATCTCTCACCGAACGCGGGTGACTGGTACGTGCCAGAGCGGATGAACACGTCCCGTTCCAGCAATTCGGCACAGACACGATCGGCGGTCCAGTCCTGCCCGCTGACGTCGACGGCGAGGAAGTTGCCCTGGGACGGATCCACGAGCACGTGCCCGAGGGAACTGCGCTGCACGGCCTCGGTGACGACCTGCTGGTTGCGGCGGTTGATCTGCCGCAGCCGGTGCAGCCAGGGGTCCTTTACCTTCAGTCCCGCGATGGCCGCGCGCTGCGCCTGGATGTTGGCGCCGAGCGGGTTGGACGGCGTGGCGGTCAGGCGGTCGAGCAGGTCGGGGCGGCCGACGACCGCACCCAGGCGCAGGCCGGCCAGGCCGAGCCATTTCGAGAAGCTGTACGTGGTCAGCGTGCCCTCGGGATAGAGCTCGGCAACCAGCGTGTGCCCGTCGGCGAAGTGCCGGTACGTGCAGTCGTGCACGATGATCGCGCCGTGCGCCCGGGCCACCGCCACGATGGCCTCGAGCTCGTCCCGGTCATACGAGCTGCCCAGCGGGTTCAGCGGGTCGATCAGGTAGAGCAGCGCCGCGGGCTCGATGACCTCGGCCAGCGCCGCGGCGCTGAGCTTGTATCCGGCTTCCGCGGAATACACCTCGACCGCGGTCACCGGCACGCCCTCCAGCTCGACGAACCGCCCGGGCCACGGCCACCCGGGATCGGTGGTGATCAGCCGGGACAGCCCGGGTGCCAGGGCCGTGCAGATGTGGTGCAGCCCGCCGACCGCGCCGTCGGTGATCATTGCCGAGCTGCCCGTCAGTCCGAGGTCGGCCACGATGAGTTCCCGCAGCTCGGCGAAGCCGAGGGCGGGCGCGTAGAACTGGAACTCGCGCTGCATGGTGCTGTCGACCAGGGCCCTGATGACCTCGGGCGGCGGGTCGAGGTGCGTGGTGTTCTGGCCCATCCAGGCCAGGTCCGGCCGCTGCAGCAGGGCCTCGAACGACGGCGCCGGTGCGATGCCCGCGGACGGATGGCTGACGGTGCGCGGCATGTTCCCCCTGCCTGGGCCGCCGGCGCCGGCGCGATCGCGCCGGACGTCACGCGGGCCCGGGTGGCCTCGGTCTTACCCCTTAGATCTTAGATCTTAGAGGAAGGTGCCTGGTCAGGGGTCTGGTGCTATGCGGCGCTCTGCGGCGGCTGGGCCGGGGTGGTGGCCACGCTCGAGGACCACCGGGCCTCGACGTCGCCGACGCGCCAGTAGATCAGGGCCACGGCCCAGACCGTGACGAACAGGCCCGCGATGCAGAAGCCCGCGACGTTGATGTTGAAGTTGGCCATCGTGTCCCAGAACGCGCCTTGCAGGTGCATCTCGGTCGTGAGGACGCCGAGGATCTCGATGGTGCCGATGATGAACGCCGCGCCGATGGACAGGGCGGTGATGACCAGGTTGTAGTAGACCTTGCGGACCGGCCGGGCGAACGCCCACCCGTAGGCGAAGTTCATGAACGCGCCGTCGAGCGTGTCGAACAGCATCATGCCGCCCGAGAACATGAACGGCAGCGCCAGGACGGCGAAGTAGGGCAGGCCCTGGATCGCCGCGTACGCCGTCGCGGCGAGCAGCACGACCTCGGTGGCGGTGTCGAAGCCGATGCCGAACACGAGCCCGACGAAGTACAGCTGCCAGGTGTGGTTGATGGACTTCATGAAGCGGCCGAAGAACCG
>CAWHZU010000011.1:0-258839 GCA_963833885.1 uncultured Actinomycetota bacterium
GAGCGTCTCCGGCATGCTCGCCATGAAGGAGCAGTTCCCGCACCTGCGCAACGGCCGACCATGGCGGCAGAAGGACATCCGCGATATCGAGATACTCCGGGGGCTGGCCGCTGGAACGCTCCCCGCTGACGACACTCGGCCAGAACGGCCCTAGTCGCGGCAGACCCGGACGATACTTCGGCAGAGAACGCCGCCGCTCACCCACGCGGTGGCGGGTCGCCGCATCGATCACGAATCGAGAAGCGCCAGCGGTCGTGGCGGGCCTAGCCTTCGTTCCACTGGCCGGCATCGTGCCGAGCCTGTGGGGGTCGAAAGGTGGGGTGACAATGCCCGCGAAGAGTTCTCAGACCGGGTCCGGCGGCTTCACTGCTGCAGAGCGTGCCGCGATGAAGCAGCGCGCCGAGGAGCTGCGCGCTGAGGGCAAGCAGGGCGCGAAAAAGGCCGACGGGCTGCAGGCGCTCCTCGACGCGATCGCAAAGATGGCGCCAGAGGATCGCGCGGTCGCCGAGCGCGTCCATACGACGGTGAGCGCCGCCGCTCCGAAGCTGTTGCCGAAGACCTGGTACGGGATGCCCGCCTACACCAACGAGGACGGCAAGGTCCTCGTCTCCTTCAAGAACTCGGGCAAATTCAACCAGCGGTACTCAACACTGGAGTTCCAGGACGCCGCGAACCTCGACGACGGGGACGTGTGGCCCGTGTCGTTCGCGATCCAGAAGTGGACCCCTGCCGTAGAGCGGAAGGTTGCCGAACTCGTCAAGGCTGCAGTCTCCTGAGGACCGGTATCTGGTCGCCGGACTGCCGTGTCAGACTGCCTGCCATGGCTGATGATCGTTCCGCGGCAGCGCTCAGTGTCGGTGACCGCGACCCCGAGCTCGCCGAAGTCCTGGACAAGGGCCTGGACGAGCACAACTTCGCCGCCACCGGGACGAGCGAGAAGGACCAGGGGTCGTTCTCGGTCAAGGTCACCGGGGCGGACGGGGAGATCATCGGCGGTTTGACCGCCTGGACGTGGGCCGGGCTGTGCGGGTTCAGCATGATGTGGGTTCACCGGGATCACCGCAAGGATGGCTGGGGCGCGAAGATCCTGGCCGCGGCCGAAGATGAGGCCCGTCGGCGCGGCTGCGATCGGGTGTGTGTGTCCTCTTTCACGTTCCAGGCCCCGGGCTTCTACCAGAAGTACGGCTATGTCGAGACGGGGCGAACGTTGGGCATCCCCGGTGGAGGCGAGGACGTCCACATGTTCAAGCACCTTTAGCTGGCGGTGTGATACGGCACCGCTGGATCACGGGATCAGCCGCGGCCATCCGCTCGTTCGCGTGAGTATGTGCTGGGCGACCCGCGCGACGTTCTGGTTGTCGGTGTCGACGCACAGGTCAGCGAAGTCGGCAGCGTCCATTTCGGCAGCTTCCCGGACGGCTTCTGCGGCCATCGCGGCGAGGCGCTGCTTGGATTTCGTCGGCGGCGGCCCGGGTATCACCGGGCCCCGGCCCATTCCGCGGCGGAATATCCGTTCGGTCAGCCGCTCTGGTGTGGCGCGCAGCCTGCACAGCGTGAGGTCGGTATCAGGAACCTTGCCCGCGTAGAGCGAGACGGTCTCGCGGGAGGTGACTGCGCCGACCGCGATGAGGCACCTGGCACCTGCCGCCCGGTAAGCCGGCCAGACGGCGGCGAGGTTTTGTGCTTTCACGCGGTGGTTGACCGGATCGTCGGCCGGCGCGGGATAGCACAGGCCAACTTGGTCGAAGTCCAGAAAGCTGGCCTTGATGCCGGAGCGGTAGACCTGCACGAAGATCTCATAGCCGACCACTGACTTGCCCACACCCGGTGGCCCGCACAGCCACAGGAACGGGACGCCTGCCCTGTCCACCGCGTCAGCGTAGGACGGGCCGAACTGCCTGGCCATCGCTTTACCGACGGAGGCTGGGTCTTGGCGAGCAGGCCGGGGGATCGAAATATCAAGCCTTATGATCGGGCTGTGGGGGGTAGGGGAGGGATGCACGGCTTTACGGCGCCGCTGACGAGTTTCGTCGGCCGTGTCGTTGAGGCTGGCGAGGTGGCTGACCTGCTGAGCGCGCACCGGATGGTGACGGTCGCCGGTGTGGGCGGCGTTGGCAAAACCCGGTTCGCAGGTGAGGTGGCCCGCACGGTGGGCTGCCGGTTCGCCGACGGTGCCTGGCTCGTGGAGCTGGGCGCGGTCCAGGATGGCTCGCTCGTGCCAGCGACGGTTGCGGCCACCATGGGACTGCCGCAGGACCCCTCGCAGTCCCCGATCGATTCGCTCTGCACCGCGCTCGTGCGCCGCCAGCTGCTCTTGGTCCTGGACAACTGCGAGCACCTCCTGGGCGCGGCCGCCGAGCTATGCCGGGCATTGCTGCTCTCCGCCGACGACGTGCAGGTGCTGGCGACCAGCAGGGAACCACTCCGGGTCGCCGGCGAGGCAAAGTACCGGCTGCAGCCCCTGGCGGCGGGCAGCGACGCGGTGACCCTGTTCGCGGACCGGGCCCGCGAGGCCGACCGGTGGTTCTGCCTGGATGACCGCACCCGCCCGCTGGTGGCGCAGATCGTGGCCAGGCTGGACGGGATGCCGCTGGCGATCGAGCTGGCGGCCGCGCGCATCGAGTCACTGGGCCTGGACCACCTGGCCGCGCGGCTCGAGGACAGCCTCTGGCTGCTGACAAGCAGCGACCGGGCAGCCGCGGACCGGCACCAGTCCCTGGCGGCAACCGTGGACTGGAGCTACCGCCTGCTGGCCGAAAAAGAACAGCAAGTGTTCCGCCGCCTGGCCGTGTACCCCGGCCCGTTCACGCTCGAGGCCGCCGTTGCCGTCGCGGGAGACGGCGCCGGGCCAGCCGTGCTGCACCTGGTCGACTGCTCGCTGCTGACTCCACCGCATACCGGCCCCGACGGGCGGGCCAGGTACGCGATGCTCGAGACCGTGCGCGCGTTCGCGCGGGACCGGCTCATCGAAGCGGGTGAGGAAGATGCCGCGGCACAAGGGATGGCCCGGTATGCCCTGATGGTCGCCGGGGCGGCCTCGGCCGCCGCCCGGTCCAGCACCGGTGAGCTGGCGGCGGGCCACTGGCTGGACGCCGAGGACGCCTTCCTGCGCCAGGCTCTGGCCTGGTCCCTGGATCATGATCGCGACACCGCACTGCGGCTGGCGATCGCGCTTGCTTACTGGCGCAACGTGCGGGGCCGCCACGTCGAGGCGTATGCGCAGCTGAGCGCCGCGGTCGAGCACGCGGTCCCGGGATCAGCGCCGTGGTGCGAGGCGCAGTACATGATGGCCCAGTGCGTCGGCAAACGCGATCAGGACGCTGCCATGGCTCACTACAAGGCCGCCAGCGCGGCCCTCGAAGGGAAGCCGCCATCGGCCACGCTCGCTCTGGCGTTGGCCGGCGAATCAAACACGCTCAACCTGACCGGCCGCTACGACGAGAGCGCGGTCATCGCTGAACGGGCGCTGTCCCTGGCCCGTGAAATCCCCGACCCGACCGCGGAGGTTTTCGCCCTCCTGTGCCTGGCGCAAGCCTGCCAGTGCGCCAACGACCTGGAAGGCGCGATCGCCTGGGCCCGGCAGGCCAGCCGGATCGACCCGGTGACCATCCCGGGCGACTTCGCCCGGGACTGCTGGACCATGCTGGCGGTTGCGCTGACCGAGGTGGGCGACTTGGACGCGGCCCGCGACAGCTCCGACGCCGTGCTTGCCCTGGCCCGGCAGGCAGGTGACCTATCGTCCGAGGCCGTCGGCCTCTATCTCCTGGCCGATGTGGAGTTGCGGGCCGGGAGCCTTGTCAGGGCCTGGGAGCATCTGCGCCCTGCGGTGCAGCTCGCGCTGGAGATCCAGCACCGGCTGCAGCTGGGGTTTTGCCTGGCTATCGGCGCGGAGCTGTGCGCGGCGGCTGGGCGCTGGGCCGATCTGGTGACCGTCTACGCCGCCCGCGGTGCCGTCCAGGAAGCGAGCAGCCAGGTCGCCGATAACCCGCACACCACTGCCCGCCGCGAGGAACTGACCCGGCAGGCGGCCAGCGAACTGACCCCGGCCGAACTGCGCAGGGCGGAGCAGCGCGGCGCCGCGATGACCCTGGACACCGCAGCCGAGTTCGTCCTGATGGCGGCCGCTCCATGTCAGCAGGTGCCGGCCACCGCGGAAACGCCGGAGGAGCCGGACCTCCAGCTTGGGCTCAGCCCCCGCGAACAGGAACTGGTGGCTTTGGTAGCACAGGGCCATACCGACGCCCAGATCGCTGGGGACCTGCACATCAGCGTGAGCACGGTCCGTTCGCACCTGGACCGGATCCGGGACAAGACCAGCTGCCGCCGCCGCGCGGACCTCACCAGGCTGGCACTGCGAACCGGCCTGGCCTAGTAGGCAGCGGTCGCGGCCTGCGATGTTCCCCGCGTCACGCTTACCAGCGTGACGGTGAAGCCTGCGGCCGACGCAGCTGGCGCGGCCGGGGTGGGATCCGGCTTCGGCGCCGAGGAGGGCAGCGGCCCGGGTTCCTCAATGTGCGCGCTGCCCGACGGGGCGGGACTGAGGTACGCGGCGATCAGCCCGATGGCGGCCAGCAGCACCGCCCAGGCCAGCAGGTACGCGATCGAGCGGATCAGGTAATGGGGATCGATGAACTGTGCACTGCTGCGGGATCGGACGTACATGGCCGCCTCCTGCCAACCTGCTGGCGGTACTCAAATTCCGCCATCGGTCACAGGTTCCCCCGCGGAGCCGGCCCGTCGGCAGGGGCCGAATTACCCAATCTCGGTGGATACAGTGGCAGGTGCCCGATCCCGGCAGCCTTCTGACGTGCTCGTTCTGCGGAAAGAGCCAACAGCAGGTCAAGCAGCTGGTCGTCGGAACGGACGGACGCATCTGCGACGCTTGCCGCTCTTGACGACGCACTCATTAAAGTGATATCACTTTAATGACATGACCAGGCAGTCGGCAGGAGGCACGCCGATGCGTGCACCAGATGACAACACCAGTTCACCACGCCCCGTGCTGAGGCGTCTGATCTCGCCTTGGGAGTACCGGCACCTCCGTTTCGCCGCGGGCGCGCGATTCGCGGGCGGCGGCTTCAATCTGGGGGTCGGCCTCGTTCTGGTCTCACTTGGGCGTAAAGCGGGAACTGACCGAGAGCGGCGCAAATGCTACGGGTGGGCGACGTGGTTCCTGGTCCATGCGGCGCTGCTCCTAGTTGGCGGCTACCTGGATTCGATTGCCGACCGCCCCGCACCTCCCCGAACTTAGGCATGACGCCAGTCTTGGCAGGCCCTGTGGGCAGCCAGGCGGGTTAAGCCCCGTCGGTTGTGGCCCAGGCGCTGAGCAGAATGGGATGCGCAACTACCGCCGAGGTCTTCTCCAGCTCGGCTTGGAGCCGCTGGGCGAACGTGCCCACGCCTATCTGCTCGGCCGTCGCAACTCCGGTGCGCTCGATCAGCGGCGCGATCGTGCGGATGATCCCGGCCAGCAGGCCGGCAGCGGCCGGGTCGCCGGGACCGAAGTGCGGCTGTACCCCGGTCATCCCTAGCGGGCGCAGCCCGCCTCGCGGACGACGGCCCACAGCCGCGCACCAAGCGAAGGCTGGATCCCGCCCCTGGCGAACGCTTCAGTGATCCAGGCGACGGCCTGGCTCAGCAGCGGGCTCACGGGCAGCGCCCGGGAGGTCGGAACGTCGAATTCTATGGGCACGACCAGGCCACCAGCGCGCAGGACCGTTGCCTGCCGCCGCAGCACCGCCGCCGGATCAGGGACGTACATCAGCACCAGCCGGCTGACGATCGCATCGAACGGCCCGCCCGGCGCCGGGTCGTGAATGTCGCCCTCAACGAACTGCACCTGGGTCAGGCCCCGTTGCTCGGCCCTGAGCCGGGCGCGGGCGAGCGACTCCGGCGAGCTGTCGAGGCCGACGACGCTGCCCTGGGGCCCGGCCAGGTCAGCGACTACGAAAGACACGTTCCCCGCCCCGTAGCCCAGATCCAGCACCCGCATGTCCGGCCGGATGCCGGCCTCAGCGAAGATCATGCGCGTCGCGGTGCAAGCGCGCGGCCCTGAAGCTCAAGACGCGCGAGCTCGCCGCCGCCGCTGCCAAGCTCGTAGCCAGAGTCGCTGTCACCCATCGTTCCCCCTCGATCTCGCGATGAGTATCCCGCTGCCGGCCCCTGGGCTGGCAAGGCTGAAGTGATGCCGCGGGGGGCGCCGGGTTCGCTGGCGGGTTAACCGGCGGGGGGCGGGTGTGCTCTGATGGGTATGGGGGCTTTTACTCGACTAGATCGGGGATGGCGCCATGGCCAACACCGCAACGGACAATCAGCCAACCGGAGCATGGCCGCAGCTGAGTTCCGGGCCACTCATCGTGGGCGGGGTATTGATCGGAGTCGGTGCCGTCGTGGCCCTCGTGGGGGCCGCTGTTGCCGGCTCTCACGTGGTAGCTGCGACCCGGAGATGGGCCGACGAGCTGGAGACCCCGCCGGGCCAGCTCGCACGGCTGAAATGGGAGCAGGCCAAGTCGGCCGCGTCTGCCGGGGCTGATCACTGGCGGACGCACCCGCACAACCAGGTGCGCCTGGTCCGGCGGAGCAGCTGACGGTCAGTCGGGACTGCTGTACTCGCCGCCCCAGGTTTCCGGCGCAACATCGGCGAGCGTCTCGGTAAACGTCCACTGATGACCCGCGAGGTCCTCGGTGGTGTACTGCCGCTCGCCGTACATCATGTCGGACGGCTCCATCAGGATCTGCGCGCCGTGCTCGCGTGCCCGCTCGCAGTGGGCTCGTGCGTCCTCCACCCGCACCATCACGGACTGGGTGACCTCACCCGGGCGCGGCGGGCGGCGATCACCTCGCACATCGGCCACGATCACCGCCCCGTCGCCGACCCTGAGCTGCGACCGGTGGTCCTCGCCGATCCGCAGCCGCTCCACAAAGCCGAAGGCCGCGCATAGCCAGCCGACGGCCTTGCGGACGTCGGGATAGACCAGGACCGGGATGACGGTCACCGGCGGAATGGACCGGTTGCGCTTCATGCTGGCCAGGCTAGCGACCATAGGGCCGCCCGGATGGCGTCCAGGGACCCCGGCGCGCCAGCTCAGGGCGTGGAGATATTGAAGTAGCGGTCGAAGGTGTCGATGACCGAGGCCAGGGACTCGAGGACGGCCAGGTCGCCTTCGGTCTTCAGCGCGTCTTTGGCGATGATGTACTCGGCCTGGGTGGGCTGCAGCAGCAGGGCGGCCAGGTCGGCCTTGGGCCCGGTGATCGTGAGCTGGACCTCGTCGGCGTGACCGCGGCGCGCGTTGAGAACGCCGTTGCGGATCCACATCGTCCACTCGTCGCCGGTGTCGTCGAAGGTGACGTTGAGCCGGATGTCGATCGCGGCGGCCTTGTCGCCGATCACGTGCACGGCCATGAAGTCGAACAGCAGGTCGATGGGCATGGCCAGGATGGTGTCGAGCGTGTCGGTGTTGAGCTGCCCCAGCTTCGCGATGCCTTCGCGCAGTTCCTTGGCGGCGGTCAGGAAGATGGCCCGGTATTGCGGGACTTCCTGCTGGTAGCCGAGCTGTTCATAGGCGTCGGCCTGGAGCTTCCTGGCCTCGGTGTCGTCGGGGTCGGCGAAGACGAGGTGGTGCAGGATCTGCACGGCCCAGCGGTAGTCGGCGGCCTCGATGGCCTTGCGCCCCTCGGCGAGGATCTTCTTGCGCCCGATGAGGGCGACGTGCCGCGTGGCGTTGTCCGCGGGCAGCAGCGGCAGGATCGTGGCCGGGTCGCCGTCCCAGAACCCGAGTTCCTTGTGGAAGACCGCGCGGACGTTGTGGTGCAGGCCCCCGTGGTAGTAGCGGTTGGGCCACTTCTGGCCGATCGCGTCGGGCAGCCGGACGATCTCGGCCGCTTCCAGCGGGGTCAGGCCCTGGTTGGCCAGGCGCAGGGACTGGTCGTGGATGTACTTGTACATGTCGCGCTGGCCTTCGAGGAAGGCGACCACGTTGTCGTTGCCGAACACCGGCCAGGTGTGCGGGCCGTAGTGCACCTGGGCCTGGTCGCCCCACCGGACCAGGGTCTCGTCGATGTAGCGGGCGAAGTTGCGGGCGTCACGGGTGCGCGCGCCGCGGATGGTCTGGATGTTGTGCATCGAGTGATTGGCGTTCTCCGCGCAGGTCAGCGCCTTGATCTGGGGGATCCAGATATGCATTTCCTCGGGCGCCTCGGTGTCGGGCGCGTACAGGAACTCAAAGTCCCACCCGCCCAGCGTGCGGGTCTCCCCGGTCCTGGTGATCGGGTCGGTCGGGGGAATGTAGCTCAGCCGCATGTTCTGCGGCAGCTCGTCCACGGTCGTCAGCCCGAGGGTGATCTCGCCGGTGTCGCACCGGGGCAGCAGCAGGCCGAACGTGTACGACATGCGCCGGGACATCGCGTTCCCGGTGATGACGTTCTCCCCGATCGCATGCTTGTTGAAGGACTCGATCGTGCCCGGCGCGACGATCGGGACCTTGCCCGAGGTGACGTCGTCCTCCTCGACCACGCCCTTGACCCCGCCGTAGTGGTCGAAATGGGTGTGCGTGTAGATCACCGCCGCCACCGGCTTCTGGTTCCCCGTGTGGCGCCGGAACAGGTCCATCGCGGCCCTGGCCAGGTCGATGCTCACGCCGGTGTCGATGATCACCAGCCCGTCCGGCGCGTCGACGATGGTGACATTGGCGCTCAGCCGCACCTGGTACAGGCCTTCGGTGACCATGAAGAGGCCACCGCGCTTGATCAGCTGGGACTGCCGCCACAGGCTCGGGTTCACCGCAGCCGGAGCTGGCGCGTCATCGGTGATGTAGTCCAGCTCCGCATGATCACGGATCAGCAGGCCGGTGTCATTGTGCAGTTTGACCGGGAAACCGGCGATGAACCCCCGGCCGACGTCGGTGAAGTCAGCCAGGTCATCCACCGCATACTGGGCCAAAGCCACCCGGTTGACCTCGGATGTAGCGCTCGAGGCCGGCTTCATCTCGTCCGCCACAGCCGCCCCCTCAGCCTGTCGCCAGTCGAGCTGTCGCCGCCAAGGTCACACGGCGCCGGCCGTCGGGGCATCCCCCGCCGAGGGTGATCCGGCGCTAGCCGCCCACGGTGGCCCGCAGGACCGTGCCGGGCCCGGTTGCCACGACCCCGCCGCAGCTGGCCGACAGGTAGCCGGACTGGCCCCTGCGCAGCGCCAGCTCGGCGCCGCCTGGCGCGCTGAGCAGCACCGTTCCGGCGATGCAGAGCAGGATCTGCGGCAGCGAGTCCGGCAGCTTGACGCCGTCGGTGCCGGGCCGCATGCGGCTGAGCCTGAAGTCCCCGACCGGTACCGGGTAGGTCTCCTCGTTGCCGTCGGGCTCGGGCCGCAGGATGTGCAGCGGGGCCGGGCGGAAGTCGAGGACCCTCAGCAGCTCGGGCACGTTCACCCGCTTGCCGGTCAGCCCGGCCCGCAGCACGTTGTCGGAGGAGGCCATGATCTCGGCGGCGAACCCGTGCAGGTAACAGTGCGGGACGCCGGCCGCCACGAACAGCGCGTCGCCCTCCGCGAGCACGGCGTGGTTCATCAGCAGGGCCACCAGCACCCCGGGGTCGCCGGGATAGGCCTCCGCAACGCGGGCGTACGCCGCGCAGGCCGCGGCCCAGCGGCCGTCGCCCGCCGTCAGGCGTGCGCAGTTCTCCCGGACGGCCGCGATGACCGCGGCGTGGTCGGCCCGCGCGGTGAGGATCTCGGTGACCAGCGCCCGCAGCCCGTCTGCTCCCGGCGAGCCGGCCAGCTGCTGCCGGCCGGCCGTCAGCCCCGGCACGGCGAGATCATCGAGCAGCGCGATGGTGTCCGGCACCGGCCGGAACCCGCAGAGCACCTCGAAGCCGTCGCGCAGCGCGCAGGGCAGCTCGGGCTTGTGATTGTCGTCCGGGTAGTCGCGCTCGGCCGTGCCGCTGCCGACCTCGGCGGCGTAGGCGGCCTCGGCGTGCCGCTTGTCCGGGTGGACCTGCAGCGACAGGGGCTTGGCCACGCCGAGGAGCTTGAACAGGAACGGCAGTCGCGGTCCGTATCGCTGCAGCACGACGGGCCCCAGCTGGCCGGCCGGGTCCTCGGCGATCAGCTCCGGCAGCGGCGTGGCGGTGCCGCCGCGGAGCACCGTGGAGGGATCCGACGGATGCGCGCCCATCCACATTTCCGCCTGAGGCTTGCCGTCCGGCGGGAGCCCCAGGAAGTCCGGGATGTCGTCGGCAGATCCCCACGCGTAGTCGCGGATGGGATTGTCCAGGCGGTCCATGCGCTGACGTACCTGCTCTCGTTGCCTCACACCGGCGTGCTCACCGCCGCGCACCGCAACGAAGACTAGCGCCGCGACGAGGATAGCGTCCCCCACCTGGAACGTGGCGCCGCCGTCGATCCGGCGAACGGCGTTGCGTGATGTGTGCCCCGCGCCGGTCTATATGGTCAATTGACATGACCTTTTTACCATGTTACGGTCCCGATACTTCAAGGGCTCTCGAAACATCTCTGACTTGGCCAAACGGGCGCAGAACGAAGCGGAAGGAGCGGCGACGGTGACAGCTGGGCGGGAAGGCAGCCGATCGGCTGCCGGCGGGTTCATTGAGCGGCACGGGCTGTGGACCGACGCGCAGTACGAGGCGGCGGATCAGATACGGCAGACGCTCGACGAAGGTGACATCCGGCAGATCCGCATCGGCTGGGGGGACCAGCACGGCATCATGCGGGGCAAGTCTCTGACCGTCCCCGAATTCCTGCGCAGCTTGGCGGATGGAAAAGACTTCCAGCTGGTCACGACCATCTTCGACACCACCAACCACCCGATCGTTTCGCCGTTCGCGGCAGGTAACTTCCCCGGCGTGCCGGAGCTGACCGGGCTGCCCGACGGCATCCTGGTTCCCGACCCGACGACCTTCCGGCGGCTTCCCTGGGTCGACGGCGCCGCTTCGGTGCTGTCCGACGCCTACTTCCAGAACGGCAAGCCGGTGCCGTTCTCGACTCGCGGCCTGCTGCGCGGGCAGCTCGATGAACTGGCCGCCGAGGGCTTCGAATTCGTCGTGGGACTCGAGATCGAGCTCTACATCATGCGGCTCCTCGACCCCATGCTGAAGCCGGAGGACTGCGGCTGGCCGCCAACGCCGCCGAAGGTGGAGGGCCTCTCGCACGGCTTCCAGTACCTGACCGAAAGCCGCACGGACGAGACGCATGAGCTGCTGGAGGCGCTTTCGCAGCAGCTGATCGACCTTGGCCTGCCGCTGGCTACCGTCGAGGACGAATGGGGACCGGGCCAGGTCGAGTTCACGTTCGAGCCGCAAGAGGCGATGGCGGCGGCCGACAGCGCGCTGCTGCTGCGGACGGCCGTCAAGCAGATCTGCCGGCGCCTTGGCTACCACGCCACCTTCATGGCACGTCCCGCGTTCCCCGAGTTCTTCCCGAGCGGATGGCACCTGCACCAGTCGCTGCGCGAGCCCGGGACGTCCGGGAACGCGTTCGCGGACCTCGACGGGGCGCAGAACCTCTCCAAGACGGGCATGATGTGGCTGGCCGGACTTCTGGAGCACGCCGTCCCGGCGTCGCTGTTCACCACCCCCACGCTCACCGGCTACAAGCGGTACCGGCCGGACTCGTTCGCTCCCGACCGCGTCGCCTGGGGGATCGAGAGCCGGGGGGCGATGCTGCGGGTGATTGGCGAGCCAGGATCGCCGGCCTCGCACATTGAGAACCGGGTCGGCGACTCGGCAGCCAACCCCTACCTGTACATCGCATCCCAGGTCGCGTGCGGCCTCGACGGGCTGCGGCGAGGGCTCGAACCGCCCGCCCCTTCGCTGGAGCCGTATGCGGCGTCGGCGACGCCGCTGCCGCGCAGCCTGATGGACGCGGTGACCGAGCTGCGCCAGGACAAGTTCTTCCGCGAGGCTTTCAGCGACGTCTTCGTCGACTACCTGCTGCGCATCAAAGACTTCGAGATCGGCCGGTTCCTCCAGCATGTGACGGACTGGGAGCACCAGGAATATTTCGAGATGTACTGAGCAAAGTGCATCCCTGCCAGCACGGGCATGAGACACAGAGGTGCCGATGAAGGTCGCAGTCGTCCAATCCAGGCCCGTCTGGCTCGATAAGAAAGCCACGACGGCCAAGGTAATAAAGCTCCTCGAGGAGTGCGGCAGGCGCGGCGCCGACGTCGCGGTGTTCCCGGAAACGTTTCTGGCCGGGTACCCATTCTGGGTCTGCCGGACGAACGGCGCCGCGTTCAACGATCCTGCCCAGAAGCATGCGTACGCGCTGTACGTCGAGGCGGCCGTGGAGGCCGACGGCCCGGAGCTCCAGCTCATTCGCGAAGCAGCGGGGGACCTGGGCATCTTCGTCTTCCTCGGCATAACCGAGCGGGGTGACGGCGGTGCCTCCGGCACCGTGTACTGCTCGATGGCCGCCATCGATCCCGGCCAGGGCATCGTGGGCGTGCATCGCAAGCTGGCGCCGACCCACGACGAGAAACTGGTGTGGGGCCGGGGCGACGGTTACGGCCTGCGGACATACAGCTACCGCGGCCTGAGGCTCGGCGGCCTCATCTGCTGGGAGAACTGGATGCCGCAGGCCCGGTTCGCGCTGTACGCCCAGGGCGTCGATCTCTACGTATCGGTGTGGCCGGGCTGGTCGGGCCTCACCCGCGACATCACCAGGTTCATCGCGCAGGAGGGCCGGACGTACGCCGTCGCGGCGAGCGGCCTGCTTTCGCTCGACGACGCACCCGCGGACTTCCCGATGCTCGACGAGATCAAGGCCCAGTATCCCAACGAGCTCTTCGACGGCGGCTCGGGCATCGTCGGCCCCGACGGCAACTGGATTGCCGGACCCGTCATCGGCAGCGAGGAAGTGCTGGTCGCCGACATTGACCCGCACGTCGTTGCCGAAGAACGGCTGATGTTCGATGTCGCCGGACACTACTCGCGTCCCGACGTCTTCGAGTCGCGCGTGCACCGTACGCGGCAGCGAGCGGCCATATTTGATACTGAAAGCTAACGGAGCCAGCAAAGCGCCAGATGGTGAGGTCAGGCACACATTTCCGACTCCAGCGTTGACCGCGTACTGCAGAGCCTGGAGCTGCGTCCGCTGAAGGTGGCCAATGCCTTTGAAGAGGCACTTGCGCAGATCCTGCAGCTGATCAAGCTCGGCATCGTGCTGCCCGGCCAGCGGCTGCTGCCAGAACGGGAGCTTGCCGAGAGGCTCGGCATCAGCAGGCCAACGGTTCGTGAGGCCATCCGCTCGCTGACCCAGCTCGGGTACCTCGAAATCCGCAGGGGGCGCAACGGCGGCGCCTACGTCAGGGAAGTGTCGGCAGATCCGTCGTCAGCGAGCGTCCGCCGGGCAGCCGCGGCGCTCGGCCCCGAACTTGACGAGACGTTCGATCTCCGGATGGTGCTGGAACCCGGGGCCGCGATGCTGGCGGCGGACCGGGCCACCGAGGCCGATAAGGACCTGCTCGACGACGCGTTGCGGACGCTCGCCACGGCACCGCGGCTGACGTACCCGCCGAGCGAGCGGCCGGTGCGAGACGGCCCGCCCGTCGCCGCGGTCCCCGTTCCCGAAGCCCCCGTTCCGAAGTCAGGTCAGGGACCAGGCCAGCGCCGTGCTCAGCTACCGGCTCGCTGACCAGCGGCTGCACCTGCTGATCGCGGAGATAGCGCGCGCCCCGGCGGTCGCGAAACTGATCGTCGAAGTGAACGTGCGCCTGGTGGACCTGGTCCGGCAGACCCCGCAGATGGAGGCGGCTCTGCGCCACTCCGATGACCAGCACGACCGAATCGTCGCGGCCATCAAGCGGGGCGACCGCGACGCCGCGCGGGCGATCACCGAGGAGCACGTCGCATCGACCGCCACCTACGTCCGGGGATTTCTCGAGTAAGCCGGGACCCGGCACCGGCGTACCCGGCAGCAGCAAGCTGCACCGGCGGACGGCTGAGGACGTCAAGCGCGGGCCCCGGCGACCGGGCGACAGCCTTTGTCGCGGTGCAACCGGAGCATTGCAGAAGCAATTTCTGTAAGACAGAATCACTCCAGGCGCTCGAGGATCGCCTCTGATCAGCGGCGATTCGTTGTCACCGGAGGACTAACGCAGTGCTGGACCTGACCGCCATCGTGGCCGACGTGCGGCGCGGCATGATCCCCGCTCACATCTACAACGACCCGGAGATCTTCGCCCTGGAGCGCGACCGGCTGTTCGCGCGCTCCTGGATCTTCGTGGCGCACGAGTCGGAGATCCCCCAGCCCGGCGACTATGTGGTGCGGCGGGTGCTCGCCGACTCGTTCATCGTGGTGAGGGACGAGCACTTCGCCGTGCGGGTGATGTTCAACATGTGCCTGCACCGCGGCATGCAGGTGTGCCGGGCGGAGCTGGGGAACGCATCGCACTTCCGGTGTCCCTATCATGCGTGGACCTACCGCAACGACGGGCGCCTGGCCGGGCTGCCGTTCCATGACGAGGCCTACGGTGGCGAGGACGGCTTCGCCCGCCGCGGGCAGGCGCTGCTGCCCGCCCCGGCCATGGACCGCTACAACGGGCTGATCTTCGTCAGCCTCGACCCAAAGGCGCCGCCGCTGCGGGACTGGCTCGGGGACTTCGCGTTCTACCTGGACCTCTACACCCGCCAGAGCCAGGCCCAAGTGGAACTGCGGGGCCCGCAGCGGTGGCGGGTGCGGGCGAACTGGAAGATCGGCGCGGAGAACTTCGCCGGGGACAGTTATCACACGCCGCATACCCACGCGAGCGTCGTCGACATCGGGCTTTTCCGCGAACCGCGGGCCAGCAAGCGCAAAGAGGGCGCGCTCTACATGGCGGGCCCGGGCGCCGGAACCACCTACAAGCTGCCGCCGGGCGGGTCCTTCGGCGGGCAGCTGCGCTACGTCGGCTACCCGGACGAGATGATCCCGGCGATGGAGTCGTCGTGGTCGCCCGGTCAGCGCGCTCTCGTGGAAGACAGCGGCTTCATGGTGTCGGCCGCCACCCTGTTTCCCAATCTGAGCTTCGTCCACAACTGGCCGCAGGTCGACGAGAACGGCACCGTCGCGCCGTTCATCTCGATCCGGCAGTGGCAGCCGGTGTCGGAACGGGAGACCGAGGTGCTCTCCTGGTTCGCGGTCGACGCGAGCGCGCCCGAGTGGTTCAAGCAGCGTTCTTACCGGGCGTACCTGATGTGCTTCGGCAGTTCCGGCATGTTCGAGCAGGACGACGTGGAGAACTGGGTGTCGATCACGGACATGGCCGCCGGCTCGATGGCCAGGCGGCTCCTGCTGAACAGCCGCATGGGCCTGACCTCAGCTGACAGGCCGATCAAACCGGCACTGGCCGGCTTCTCCGGGCCCGGCACGGCGTACCAGGGATTCGGTGAGTTCAACCAGCGGCACTGGCTGGGCATGTGGAGCGATCACCTGGCCGGCGCCGCCGACGGTGCCCGGTGACCGGCGAGCGGCCGCTGCCGTACAGCGACCCCGAGCACCAGGCCGCCCACCAGTTCCTGGTGGAGGAGGCCGCCCTGCTCGATGCCGCGGACTACGCGGCCTGGCTGAACCTGCTGTGCGAGGACATCCGGTATGTCATGCCGGTGCGGGTGACGACCGCCCGCGGCGCCGGCTTCGACGCGCTCGCCGACATGGGCCACTTCGACGAGAACCTCTACGCGCTGCGCAAGCGCGTGCAGCGGCTGGCCACCGATCACGCCTGGACGGAGGACCCGCCGTCGCGCACCCGCCATTTCGTCTCCAACGTCCGCACGTTCGCCGGCGGCGGAGCCGACCTCAGGGTCGAGTCGTCGCTGCTGCTCTTCCGCAGCCGGGGTGATACCCGGCCGCCGGACCTGCTGTCCGCGGGCCGGACCGACATCCTGCGCCGGGCTGACGACGGCTACCGCCTCGCCCGGCGCGAGATCATCGTGGACGAATCGGTGCTCCGCACCCAGAACCTGGCGGTGTTCCTGTGACCGAGAACTCGGCAGCAAGCCCGGGCGATCCGGTTATCAAGATCGCGAACGAGTTCACCGAGGTCGAGGTCGACCGGGTGCGCACCCGCAACGGGGTGCGCCTGCGCATCTTCGTGCCGAGCTCGGGCCGCCAGATCCTGTTGTGCCCGCTGGAACTCGAGGCGCTGACCTGGCAGGACCACGAGCTGTTCAGCCACCTGCTGGCCACGCCGGGCGACCCCGCGGAAGCCCCGGGCGGCACGCACGGTGGCGCTGCGGGCACCGAACCCGAGGCAGCGGGCTGATGGGGTGGCTCGACGGCAAGCGCGCGCTCGTGGCGGGCGCGGGGTCGGGGATCGGCCGCGCCGTCGTCGGCGCCTTTGCCGGCGAGGGTGCCGCGGTGGCCGCGCTGGAGATCGACCCCGGCAAGTGCGACCGTCTGGCCGCCGAGCTGGCCGGCTGCGTCGTGCACCAGGGTGACGCCACCTCGCGGGCCGATGCCAGCGCCGCCGTCGACGCGGCGTGCGCCTCGCTCGGCGGGCTCGACGTGCTGGTCAGCTGCGTGGGAATCTTCGACTTCTACCGCGGCCTGGCGGACCTCGACGCCAGTGACCTCGACGATGCGTTCGACGAGATGTTCCGGGTCAACGTCAAGAGCCAGCTGGTGCTGGTCAAGGCCGCCCTCGATGAGCTGCGCCGGTCGTCGGGATCGGTCGTGCTGACCGTGTCGACGTCCGGCTTCTACCCGGGCCGCGGCGGCATCCTGTACGTGGCGTCGAAGTTTGCCGTCCGGGGCTGCGTAATCGCGCTCGCGCACGAGCTGGCGCCGCAGGTCCGGGTGAACGGGGTCGCGCCGGGCGGAACCCTCGGCACGGACCTGGCCGGCCCGGTCAGTCTCGGGCAGGCGCAGCGCCGGCTGGACACGGGGCCGGAACGGGCAGCGGACCTGCGCAGCCGGACACCGCTGCGGGTGGCGCTGACCGCTGAAGATCATGCGGGCAGCTACGTGTTCCTGGCGTCGGAGCGGGCCCGCGGCATCACCGGCACGGTCGTGCACTCCGACGGCGGCACCGGGATCCGGTAAGGCGTAAGGCTGTTAGGGCTCGCCGGCCGGCACCGCCAGGGGGGCATGGCCGGGAAGGATGTCCTCGGCCTCCAGGCGCATCAGGTCGTCGAGCCCCCAGTGGCGGTGCTGGTCGGCGGCGAGCCGGTGAGCGTGCCGGAGCCGGGCCCGCTCCAGCTCGTTGCGGACGCTGCGGGCGTTGGCGAACAGGGGCTGGTGCATCCGGCGCATGAGGTATTCGCGGAACGCGGCCTCCGCCTCGTCAGAGAGGTAGTAGCTGGCCCGTTCCAGCATCAGCCGCCCAATGGCCACCAGCTCTTCCAGGTCGTAGTCGGCGAAGTCGAGATGGTGCGCGACCCGGGATCTCAGGCCGGGGTTGGACTCGAAGAGGACATCCATCCGGTCCTTGTAGCCCGCGAGAATCACGATGAACTTGTCCCGCTCGTTCTCCATCACCTGAAGCAGGATCTCGATCGCCTCCTGGCCGAAATCCTTGCTGTTATCGGGCTGGTAGAGCGCGGAAGCCTCGTCGATGAACAGCACCCCGCCCATCGCGCGGTCAAGCACCCGCCTGGTCTTCGGCGCCGTCTGGCCCACATACTCGCCGACGAGGTCGTCGCGCATGGCGTGCACAAGCTGTCCCTGCTCCAGGTAGCCGAGCTGGTGCAGCAGGCCGGCCATGAGCAGCCCGACCGTCGTCTTTCCGGTGCCTGGGGCGCCGGTGAAACACATATGCAGGTTGGGCCGGGGCGCCATCAGGCCGAACCGCTGCCGCACCCGGTCGACGAGAAGGAGCGAGCCGATCTCCTCCACCTGCTTCTTCACTGGCACCAGGCCGACCAGCTCGCGGTCGAGCGCGGCGAACACGTCGTCGATGGCCGCGGCCTTGCGCTCGGCGGCGAAGGTGACCACAGAGTCCGGCGGAAGCTGGGTGCGCCGGCGCGCGGCCTTGCCGCTCTTGCCGGTATCGGCGCCGGGCGGCCGCCGGATCGTGGGCAGCTTTCCCAGTCCCTCCTGCGACGGCGGGGCCGTGCCGACGACGCGAACCGGTGGCGGGCCGGCATCCAGTCCCACCGCCGGGCCAGCCCGGCCCGGCCTGTCCGCCTTCTTGTCCGCACTCTTGCCGGGAATCCCGCGCATCAGGAGGTACGCCGCCCCCGTCACGAGCGCCCCGGCGATGAGGACTGCACCGATCGCTAGGATCACGCCGCTACGGTCCCTTTCACGATTGGCCTGCTTATCAGGCCATCCTGACAGCCCACCGGGTCGTCAGCCAACCGCGCGGGCGATGGCGGCGGCGATACTCGGTTGCGCGGTCGGCGAGAATGAGGCGTGACCGACGCCGCATCGAGCGCCGTGCTGACCACTCGCGAGAAGCGGGCCGCCGAGGCCGTGCTGACCCGCGCAGGGGGCGAGAGGGCCCAGGTCCGGGCCGCGGAGAAGATCTGGGACCGGGACCACGTCCTGCGGCTGGAGCTTGCCGACGGCCGCTCGGTGGTGCTGAAGCGCCGCGGCGGCCAGGAGGAGGACGACGCCGGAGGCGGAGGCTTCGAGACCGAGCTCGCCGCCCTTGAACTGCTGAGCGGCATGCCCGTGCCGGTCGCCCCCCGCCTGCTGGGCGCCGATGCCGACGCGGGCATCCTGATCATGGAAGACCTCGGCCAGGGCGTTTCGCTGGCCGATTTGCTGCTGACCGGCGGGCGGGAGCGCGCCGAGGCCGGCCTGATCGCCTACGCACGGGCGCTGGGATCGATGCACGCCTGGACCATGCGGCGGGCCGTCGGCCCGGCCGGCGCGCGGGCTCATCAACCGATAGAGCGCGGCCCATGGTGGCTGACGGCGATCGCAAACGGCAAGGAGCCGTTTCTCGCGGCGGCCGCCCGCTTGGGCCTGCCCAGCGAAGGCGTGGCGAGCGAAATTGACCAGATCGCCCCGATGCTGCGGGAAAAGGGGAACCTTGGCCTGGTCCATGGCGACCCGTGTCCAGACAACGTGCTCCTCTTCGGGGATGCCTGCAGGATCTTCGACTTCGAGATGTCGGGCTGGGGCTCGGTCGTCCTCGACGCCGGCTATCTCCTTGCACCGTTTCCGAGTTGCTGGTGCTTTGCCGACCTTCCCGCCGAGGTGGCCGCCCCGGCCGTCGATGCGTACCGCGAGACCCTCGACGCCGCCGGGATCGGCCTGGGTACGGACTGGGACGCGGGTGTGGCGGCCGCCCTGGCCGGCTGGATAGTCGCCAGAGGACGTGCACTCACCGAGGTGCTCGATGAAGATGCCCAGTGGGGTACCACGACCATGCGGCCCCGGCTGCTGGCCTGGTTGGGTAACTTCATCGACCGGGCCAGCGGCGACCAGGCGCTGCCGAGGCTGCGGGCTATTCTCGCCGAGATGCACGACCAGCTCTCGTCGCGCTGGCCGGAGGTTCACGTGCCGGAGTACCCGGCCCTGGCCCGGCCCGGCTCGCAGGCGGTCCCGGTGCCCGACTGGTGGCCCCCGCGCCGGGGGCAGAAGGTGGATCCGTGACCGGCGACCGGGAAGAGCGAAACCGGGTCCTGGGCTTCCCGGTGGAGCGTCACCCCAATACCCGGTCGGCCAGCAAGCCGCGGCAGCCGGGGCAGGCAGCGCAGCCGCAGCAGCCGGGGCAGGCAGCGCAGCCGCAGCCGCAGCACCGGCCGCAGGACGCGGAACCGCAGCGGGTCCTCGGCCTTCCCGTTGACTGGCTCGACGGGTTCGCCGACGAGATGCTGCGAATACTCCGCCGCATCCGGGGCAACAGGAGCCTGAAGCAGCGAAAGTGAGGACCCCAGCATGAACGGCCACCTGCTCGCCCTGTACGTGGCCGCGGTGTTCCTGGCCATGATCGCGCCGGGCCCGGACATGATGTTCGTCCTCGCCACCGGCGCCCGCGGCGGGCCCCGGGTCGGGCTGCTGGCCGCGCTCGGAGCGGCTACCAGCGAGATCGTGCAGATCACGGCCGTGGCAGCGGGTCTGGCGGCGCTGTTCGCCGCAGCGCCTGCGGCGTTCACGGTGCTGCGGGCGTGCGGTGCCGCGTACTTGCTGTACCTGGGGATACAGGCGCTGCGCAGCGCGCGGCGCGGTGGCGCGATATCGGCTGCGGCAGACCACGCGCCGGTCAGCGGGCGCTACGCGTACCTGCGCGGGTTTCTGACCAATCTGGTGAACCCGAAGATGGTCACGTTCGCGGTCGCGTTCTTGCCGCAGTTCGTCGACCGCGGCCTCGGGCACGTGCCCCTGCAGTTCGCCGTGCTCGGGGTGATCTTCGTCGCGTTCGAGGTGCTGGTCGACGGCACGGTGGGCCTGACCGCCGGGCGGCTCGGCAGCTGGCTGTCCCGGCGGCGCCGGGCGCGGCAGGCCCTGGACGCGGGGTCGGGAACCATCATGGTCGTGCTGGCCGGCCGGCTGGCCCTCGAGGCCAGGTAGCCGGGCGTCAGAAGACCACGAGGTCCTCGGGCACGGCGCCGGTCAGCTGGTATTCGGCCGGTTCGGTCGGCCGCCCGGCGAACAGCCGCATCAGCGTGGCGCGGTCGGTGACCAGCGTGGCCTCCGGGCGTCCGGAGACGGGAACGCCGAGCCGCAGCGCGGTGCCGGGCAGGTCGACCTCGGTCAGCGGGACCTTCAGGCGCCGCGTCCACTCGGCGAGCAGCGCGCAGGCGTCCTCGAAGCCGTCGCTCTCGTAGGCCAGCGGCTCATCGAGCGCGCCTCGCACGTCGCCGCCGTGGATCCATTCGCCGAGCGCGATGGGGTCGAGCCTGCCGCCCGCTTCGGCGATCACCGGCCCGGCTTCGAGGTAGCCGCGCTCCAGCTCGGACAGCAGTCGCGGCAGCGGCCAGTCGCGCCGCTGCGCCACGTCGATCTCGTTGAGTTCCGGGGTGAACGAGTGCAGCGTGCCGGTGGCCACCCTGGTCAGGGCGGCGGCGCAGTGAGCAAGAACGTCGCGGACCGACCAACCAGGGCAGGCGGTCGGATTCCCGAAAGCCTCCTCGGGCGTCTGCCGCAGGATCGGCAGCAACGCGTCATGCTCGGTGCGCAGCAGCCGAACTGGGCGCTGCGGATCGCGGGCCAACGTGGCGTCGTCTGGTCGCGTCTCGGTCACGTTGCCATCTTCTCAGCGCGGGCTTGGCTGGTGCATCCCCCGGCGCCAGGCGATCTGGGTGGCCGGTCCGGCCGCGGCGCCGCGTTCAGGCCACTCAACGGGGTATCGGAGGGGCCATCGAGGGTGAAACCTAATGAAACTCTTAATACATTATTAAAAAGGATGTATCGCATTGACCCCCGCCACGCGGGAAAGCCACGATCTGCGCATGGGATGGGCTAATGGCACGGCGCGCGCGAGGGCCGCGTGATGATGATTCTGGCGTCGTCCGGATACCTTGTCCTCGCCGTCGTGCTCGGGTACTCCGGCGCGGGCAAGCTCCGGCACCCGCTGGCCTTCGCCTCGGCGATCGAGGGCTACCGGATCCTGCCGCGCTCGCTGGCCAGGCCCACCGCTCTGGCGATCGCGCTGGCCGAGGTGGGCTGCGCGGTGCTGCTCGCCGCGCCGTGGACCAGGCTGGCCGGCCTGGCGGTCGCGGCCGGTCTCCTCGGCGCCTTCCTGGCCGCGATGTCGCTGGCGCTGGCCCGGGGCCAGCGGATCGGCTGTGGGTGCTTCGGCGGGGGCGCGGATCTGGACACCGTGGGGCTGCCGTCGGTGCTGCGGACCGTGCTGCTCGAGATCATCGTCGTGACGTCGGTCCTGGCCCGGCCTGCCGCCGCTCCCGCGCTTGGAGTCCGGGTGCTGGCGGCCGCGCTCATGCTCGTGCTCGTGTTCCTGCTTGCCGAGACCGCGCGGTTGTTTACAGGCCGAGCGGCCACGACCCCGGCGGGAGAACGCGCATGACCGCGCTGTGGACCGTGATCGTGCTGCTGTCCGTGATCGTGGCGGTCGACTCCCTGGCCGTCATCGCGCTGGCCAGGCAGGTGGGCCTGCTGCACCTGCGCGCCGGGCAGCGTCCCGCGCCGCTCCCGCGGTCCCGCCCGGGTCCGCAGCCCGGCAGCAGCCTGCGGCTCGACGTCCCGCCCGGGCTCATCGGCAGCCAGCACGAGCTGATCCTGTACGGATTCGTCCGGCCCGAGTGCGGCGCCTGCGCCTCCGCACTGCCGGCCTTCACCGAGATAGCCGCCGGCCTGCCGGGGAACGAGCGGGCACTGCTGGTCAGCGATCGCGACGAGGCCAGGACCCGCGCGTTCCTGGCCGCGAACGGGGTCAGCCTGCCGGTGCTGACCGGGCCGCATCTGCTGCAGGCCAACGGCATCCCCGCCACCCCGTACGCGGTGGTGGCCGACCGCGTGGGCCGGGTCATCGCCGCGAGCACCGCGAGCAGCGCCGAGCAGCTTGCGGCGGTGCTCGGCGAGGCCCGGCACAGCGGGCAGATCACGCGGGCATCGGCGCCGGAAGCGGCGCACTGAGCAGGGTGGGGACCCACCAACCACGCCAGGAGGAACGCGATGTCGTTCGACAGCATCACCGAGGCGGCGACCCGGCGGCTGGCCCGCCGGCCCAGCCGCCGCAGGGTCCTCGGCCTGTTCGGCGGCGCCGCGGCCGCCGCCGGGCTTGGCGCCCTCGCCTGGCCCAGCCGGGCCGCGGCCCAGGGGACCGCCACGTTCACGTTCGTCAACAACACCGGCCAGACCATCTGGCCGGGCGCGCTCGGCAACGCCGGGCAGGAGATCCCAAACGGCGGCGGATGGGAGCTCACGGCCGGGCAGAGCCTCACGGTTACCGTGCCGGACACCTGGGCGGGCCGGTTCTGGGCGCGGACCTACTGCACGTTCGACGCCTCCGGTCAGGGCTCCTGCGAGACCGGTGACTGCGGCGGCGTGCTGGCCTGCAACGGCGCGGGCGGCACCCCGAACGTCACGCTGGCCGAATTCACCCTCGGCGGCGGCACATCGAGTGACTTCTACGACGTGAGCTTCGTCGACGCGTTCAACGTCCCGGTCACGGTGGCCCCGGTGGGCGGCTCCACCACCTCATCCGATCCCTACCAGTGCGCCACCGCCGGGTGCACGGCCAACCTCAACCCGGGCTGCCCCGGCGTGCTGCAGGACGTCGACTCCAGCGGGAACATCGTGGCCTGCCTGTCCGCGTGCTCGGAGTTCGACACCCCGCAGTACTGCTGCACCGGCGCGTACGGCTCGCCATCGACGTGCAACCCCGACACCTGGCCGGTCGACTACGCGGCGTACTTCAAGTCGAGCTGCCCGAACGCCTACAGCTACGCGTTCGACGATCCGACGAGCACGTTTACCTGCTCCGGCGCGAGCGGTTACGTGATCACTTTCTGGCCGTTCGGCGCCACGTCCGGCGGGAGCGGCGGGAGTGGCGGATCAGGGGGCACGGTAAGCGCCCGCTCCACGATCCAGGCCAGCGATTACACCGCCCAGAATGACACGCAGACCGAGACGACCAGCGACACCGGCGGCGGCCTGGACGTCGGCTGGATACAGACCGGCTCGTGGCTGCAGTACGACAACATCGACTTCAGCTCCGACGCGTGTACCCAGTTCACCGCCCGGGTGGCCTCGGGCGCGGCGACCGGGATCAGCGGCCTGGTCGAGGTGCGGCTGGACAGCCTGTCCAGCGCCGCGATCGGCAGCTTCGCGATCGCGAGCACCGGCGGATGGCAGGACTGGGAGACCGTGCCGGCGAACATCGCCGCCACCACCGGTGTGCACACCGTGTACCTGGCCTTCGTCTCCGGGCAGCCAGCGGACTTCGTGAACGTGCACTGGTTCACGTTCGCTTAGGCGCCCGCCTCCGGGTCGCGCCAGGCCGCGACGCCCTTGGTCAGCCGGGGGCGCCAAGGCCAGGACCTGCTCGCGTCGGCGGCTCGGTACCGGCGGATCAGGGCGGGGATCGGCTGCCGCATGCGGCAAGCATCGCATGCGGCAGCCTCGGGGAAAATGGCCCGCGGGGCGGTGGCTCAGCCGGGTGCGGAGCGGTGGCGGAGCCGGTCAGTCCCGGACCGCGGCTCCGGCCGACACCAAGTTCCCGGACCAGCAGCGCACGATGTCCCGCATCGAGAGCAGCCCGACGACGTCGTGGCCCTCGATGACCACGAGGTGACGGAAGTTCCCTCGAACCATGGCGTCTGCCGCGTGGTCGAGCGTCCACTCGGGCGATGCGAACACCACGTCGCTCGTGCGGTGATCTGCCACGAGCTCGGCGTCCGGGTCCTGCCCGGCCCCGACCGAGTCGAGGATGTCACGCTCAGTGAGAATGCCGATCCCGGCGTGCTCGGAATCGGTCACGACCGCTGCCCCCACGCGCCGCGCTGACATCTGGCGGGCCGCTTCGCGCAAGGTGTGCGCTGGCCCGAGCGTGAGGACCACGTCACTCATTCCGTCGCGTACGTTCATGGATCGCTCGCTCCCCCCTGCTTGTGCGTTTGTGATAGGCATCTGCCCAGCATCGGCGATGTCGGCGTGCTGAGCAAGACCCGTAGGGGCTGTCAGTCCCCCCGTAGGGGGAGCAGGTCCCCCCGTGGGGGATATCGCTGGGAGCCCGCCGGGCGTTAGCGCTCTTTCAGCAGATCGAGCACTTCGGCGTGCATTCGGCCGTTCGTGCAGACCACGCTGCCGCCGTCGGGCGTGGGTTTCCCGGTCAGGTCGGTGAACGTGCCGCCGGCTTCTTCGACGATGACCTGCAGCGCGGCGAGGTCCCAGAGCGAAACCTTGGGCTCGGCGGAGATGTCGACGGCGCCCTCGGCGACCAGCATGTGCGACCAGAAGTCACCGAACGCGCGGGTGCGCCAGACCGAGCGGGTCAGGTCGAGGAACCCGTCCATCCTGTTGTTCCAGCCGGAAAGGCTGGCGTATGAGAACGATGCGTCCTGGAGGCTGGCGACTTCCGATACCCGGCACGGCGAGGCCTTGGTCAGGCTGCGGCCGGTCCAGGCACCGCCGTCCCTGGCCGCCCACCACCTGCGGGCGAGCGCCGGCGCTGAGACCACCCCGACGGTGACGTCACCACTGACCATCAGGCCGATCAGCGTTGCCCAGATCGGCACGCCGCGGACGAAGTTCTTGGTCCCGTCGATCGGGTCGAGCACCCAGCACCGATTCCCGACACCGGTCATGCCCGTTTCCTCGCCGAGCACGGCGTCGCGCGGCCGGGCCCGGCTCAGCACGTGCCGCAGCGATTCCTCCGCGGCAAGGTCGGCGTCCGTGACCGGGGTCAGGTCGGGCTTTGATTCGACCCGCAGGTCCAGCGCCCGGAACCGGCGCATGGTGATGTCATCCGCCGCGTCGGCTAGGACATGGGCGAAGCGCAGGTCGTCGTCAAATCCCGCCATCGCGGGCAGAAGTGTCAATGACCGCGCGGACCAGCGGCCGACGCCTGGGCCTCGGTCCGGCCCTGCTTCAACGATGTCGGTCACCGCGGCCTGGTAGATGACGTCAGTCGACTCCGAGTTATCCTCGGCCGTAGTGGCGAGATCGTTACAGATACTCTTCGCTCATTTGATCTCCCCGCTTTGTGCCAGCTTGGGCTCTAACCCGACCCTGCTAAGCGATGCCGCGAACCGCTGCTACGGCGTCGCCGGAGATGGCGGCGCTCAGCTGCAGCCCGCGAGTAACCCCGCAGTGATCGCGGAAGCAGCAAACGCCCTTGCGCCTCGTGTCATGACGTGCGGCCATCAGGGCAGCTGGCGATAACCAGGGTCGGCTTTAGGCCACCTCGCGAGAGACAGTTGCGATGCCGATACTGATGACGGCGCGGCGTGCTCACCGGCAGGCGCTGTCCATTGTGACGACAGCGCAGGCTGCGACCGGGGATCGCGGCACGCCATGGCTAACGCCACAACCCAGCCAACCAGCGTCCACCCCAGCAAGATGTTCACCACAACCACGGACCCCGAATGCGGCACCTTGCGCCTGCTAGCGATGAACTCCGTCAGGAAGTACGCTGAGACGATGCCAGCGAGCAGCACTAACACGGCGAACGCTCTCATGATCTCCCCCTCGCGCGCTGAACGCCCCCCGTGCGCGCTGGCGACACGTTACACCGTGTAAGCGGCGGCGATGGCCGTGTCCGCGTCAGCGGCCTGGCGCAGCTGCTGCAGCAGCTTTCCAGCGGCCGGGGCGACGATGAAGCGGCTATGCCGGCGGTCCACGGACTCCCAGTAGGCCGGCCACATGCCGTTCGGCGTGATGGTGCTCTCCCACGCCGGGCACTCGGCCGCGATGGCCTCGTATAACTGGCGAGCGCGGTCATGACGGGTCCGGTGCATGCTCGTAGGCGTCGTCTCCGAGCTGAGCGACCTGATCGCGCAGGCTGAGCACTGCAAGCATGATGTCGGCAGGCTAGGCCTCGATCTCGCGGTCAGCGAGGATCTTGCGGCAGATGAGCAGCACCAGCCGGGCGCGATCGCGCGAGATGCGCAGGTAGGTGACCTCATCGCGCTGGGTCGCGAGGGCTGGCAGGGCCAGGGTGCAGAGACCGCGTACACGAACTCGCGCAGCGCAGTGCTGCCTGGCGGGACGTCTGGTGCGCGGCTGGCTGGACTGATTGTATCTTGCATAGCCAGGGCTCCGTCCTGGTCAGGGTCAGGTTTGGTGTGCCCGCACCCGCCGGACCCGCTGTGTTAACACCACCAGACACTACGACAGCCTTGACAGCGCGTACAGTCCGATCCCTCGGACGGCCCTGACAGCCCTGTGTTGCCAAGATCTTTCGCACGGAATGCTGACCCCATGCACAGGACACCGCAGGTTCCGTACCAGGCCGTGGCCGACGCCCTGCGGGCACGCCCGGACGCCGGGAGAGTGGCTCCCGGCCGAGCAGATCTCCTCAGCCACGGAGATCGGCACCGAGTACGGGGTGAGCCGCACCACCGCGGCACGCGCGGTCAGGGTCCTGGCTGACGAGGGACGGGTGACTGTGGTGCAGGAACTGGAGTAACGTTCGTAAGCAGAGAACCCGGCAACCAAGGTGAAGGGCTATCAATGCTACGGGGCCACGTCAGCCGGGCTGGGCTACATGCCCGGCGGTGCTTCACCGGTGACTCAGCCAGTACAGGATGGCGATCACGGCAAGCATTAGGCAGAAACCACGACGGTTCTGACCACATCACGGCGCGGGGCGGGGCGCACTGGCTCAGCCGCCCGGCGTGCGCCCTCCTCATTCCGGAGCTGCTCAGGCGTCTTGCCTGTCTGCATGATGCTCACCTGATCGCGCAGCAGCTGATTCGTCCTGCGCCGCTGGAAGTACCCGATCATTCCCTAGCCGTCCTCTCCCCCGTGCCCGTTACTCTCCGCAAGCACTCTGCTACGGACCTGCGCAACCTGTGTGCGGTTCAGCCCGAACCGCTCAGCGAGCTGCCGGCCCGAGAGCGGCTGCCCGCCGCGTGGTCGCCCGCAGCGCATTCTGCGCGGCCTGCTCGGCGTCGAGCGCAACCTGTATCAGCACCGGCTGCCTGCTGGGCTCGAACTGGAGTGCCTGCCCCGCGAGCCAGCGCTCCAGCATGAACGTCGCCAGCGAGAACGAGACGGCCGGGATACCGCCCAGGTAGCCGACAGCCACCCGAACCGGATGCCGGATATCGGCATTTGCGAACAGGCTGATCACCACGCCAGGCCCGACGCCGATCCAGCCGAGCCACCGCTGGCCGGGAACCGACTGGAGCAGCACGACCGACCCGGCCACGATCAGCCCGTCAACTCTGAACGGCATCAGGTGGCTATCAGCGCTGGCTGGTGCAGCGTCAGCGTGAGCTGCTAGATATGGATGTAGCTGACCACCCCGGTCACCACGGCTACCGCTGTGATCGCCAGCCCGGCGATCAGCCTGGACCAGCAGGCCCGCAGCCAGCCGGTCACTGCGCACCTGCCGGGAGCCTATGCGGGAGCACAGAACCACAGCGGAACGCGGTGGCACGCGGCGGAGAGAAGCCGCAGGTAGATGGCTACGTGGTGGACCGCTGTGGTACGCGGTGGAGGACTCTGACACGGGCGAAGCGCAGGTCGTCGTCAAATCCCGCCATCGCGGGCAACGGTACTGTGAAGGGCTATGCCGGGGCCACGTCCGGGCCGGCCCATCCCGGCGGTGCTTCCCAGGCAACGGCACTGTGAAGGGCTATGCCGGGGCCACGTCCGGGTCCTGGCGCGCTCAACGGCGGTCGTAGCGTGTGCGGCATGGACTACACGCATCTCGGACGCAGCGGCGTCTCGGTCAGCCGAATCTGCCTGGGCACGATGAACTTTGGCTCGTTCACCGACGTTCCCGACGCGCACCAGATCATGGACCGCGCGCTCGACCAGGGCATCAACTTCTGGGATACGGCGAACACCTACGGACGACCGCGCGCCGAGGGCGTCACCGAACAGATCATCGGGGAGTGGCTCGCCGCCGACGCCGGGCGGCGCAACAAGATCGTCCTGGCCACGAAGCTGTACGGCGGCAAAGGGGAGTGGCCGAACGACAGCCTGCTGTCCGCCGTGAACATCCGGCGGTCCTGCGAGGACTCGCTGCGGCGGCTGGGGACCGATCACATCGACCTGTACCAGATGCACCACGTGGACCGGGCCACGCCGTGGGAGGAGATCTGGGAGGCGATGACGGTCCTGCGGGACCAGGGAAAGATCATCTACGTTGGGTCGTCCAACTTCGCTGGCTGGCACATCGCACAGGCGCAGGAGGCGGCAGGCCGCCACGGGTCATTCGGGCTGGTCAGTGAGCAGTCGCTGTACAACCTGGCGGTGCGCACGGTCGAGCTCGAGGTGCTGCCGGCCTGCCAGGGCTACGGGCTCGGTGTGCTGCCCTGGAGCCCGCTGCACGGCGGCCTGCTGGCCGGGATACTGCGCAAGCAGGGCGGCTCGGGGCGCAGCGGCGGCGGGCGCGCCGCCGAGACCCTGGCCGGCCTGCGTCCCCAGGTCGAGGCGTACGAGGCGTTCTGCGACGAGATCGGCGAGGACCCGGCTCAGGTCGGGCTGGCCTGGCTGCTGCACCAGCCCGCGGTCACCGCGCCGATCGTGGGGCCGAGCAGCCTCAGCCAGCTCGACGGGGCCCTGCATGCGCTGGAGATCAAGCTTGACGACGCCGCCCTGGACCGGCTCGACAAGATCTTCCCAGGCCCCGGCGGTGCCGCGCCCGAGGCGTACGCGTGGTGAGCGCGCCGCGCAACAGGGGGACGCGTCGTGACCGCGCGCTGCGCAACGGAAGTACGCGTGGTGAGCGCGTGCCACGCCGCTTAGCCGTCGTCGCGGCCTTCGCGGCTGCGCAGCAGGCGCCGCAGCGAGTCGAGCCGCACGGCCAGCGCGCCGCTGCTGTCGTGCTCGCTGACCCACGCGTCGAGGCCGCAGTCCTCGCTCAGGTGGGCGCACCCCGGCGGGCAGTGTGTGAGCGCCTCGGCGAGGTCGGGGAACGCCGCCGCGACCCGTTCCGCCGAGATGTGGCCGAGGCCGAAGCTGCGCAGCCCGGGAGTGTCGATGATCCAGCCGCCGCCGCGGAGCCGCAGCGCGACCACCGACGACGAGGTGTGGCGGCCGCGGCCGGTTACCGGGCTCACGGTGCCTACCGCCCGGCCCGCGTCCGGGACCAGGGCATTGACCAGGGTTGACTTGCCCACCCCGGAATGGCCGACGAGAACGCTGATCCGGTCGGCCAGCAGGGCCCGCAGCTCGCCGGTGACGGCTTCGGTCAGCGGCCGGCCGCTCACGAGGTAGCGGATGCCGAGCGGTGTGTAAGCCGCGAGCAGCTCGTCGGGATCCGCCAGGTCTGCCTTGGTCAGGATCAGCAGCGGGTCGAGTCCGGCGTCGTATGCGGCGACCAGGAAGCGGTCGATGAGCCGGGGCCGCGGCGGCGGATCCGCCAGCGCGGTGACGATCCCGAGCTGCTGGGCGTTGGCCACGATGACGCGTTCCACCGGGTCGGTGTCGTCGGCCGAGCGCCGCAGCACCGACGTGCGGGGCGCAACCCGGACAATGCGGGACAGCGTTCCCGGATCGCCAGAGGCGTCGCCGGCCAGGCTTACCCGGTCGCCGACCACAACGCTGCCGCGGACGAGCTCGCGGGCCTTCATGGCGGTGACCTGCAGGTCGGCGTCGTTGCCGCCGGTAAGGACGCAGGTGTACCTGCCGCGGTCGACCGCGATCACGAACGCGTCGGCCGCGCCCTCGTGAGCTGGCCTGCGCCTGGTGCGCGGCCGCGAGCCCCGGCCCGGGCGCACCCGCACGTCGTCCTCGTCGAGGTCGGCGCGCCTGGCCGACCCGCTCAGGGCGAACGCTCCGCCATGACGGACCACGTCGTGGTGAAGGCCGGGAACGTCTTGCCGACGGTTGCGGCGTTGCCGACCGGCAGACCGCCCGGCAGGGCGAGGCCGAGCACCGCGGCAGCCATGACCAGGCGGTGGTCGTCGTGGCTGGCGAAGACGGCGCCGTCCGCCCGCAGCGGCCTCGGCCTGATCTCCAGCCCGTCGTCGTGGTCCCGGACGTCGCCGCCGAGCGCGCCGATCTCGGCGGCCAGCCCGGCCAGCCGGTCACTCTCGTGCGTGCGCATGTGCCCGATGCCGGTGAATACCGACGGCGAATCGGCCAGCGCCGCCAGCGCGGTGAGCACCGGGACGATCTCGCTGACCTCACCCAGGTCCGCCGTGATGCCGCGAATCGCTCCCGTCCCGGTGACCCGCATCCCGTCGGCGGTCATCGAGCAGTCGGCGCCCATCCGGGTGAGGAAGTCCAGGATCTGGTCGCCAGCCTGCAGGCTGCGCCGTGGCCAGCCCGGGATCGTGACAGAGCCTCCGGTCACCAGGGCCGCCGCGAGGAACGGCGCGGCGTTGGAGAGGTCGGGCTCCACGGTTACGGCGGACGGCCGCAGCTCGCCAGGGTGCACCCGCCACCGGTCGGGGACCGACGACCCGCGCCCGGTCACCCACGTCTCCACGTGCGCCCCGGCCTCGCGCAGCATTTGGACCGTCATCGCAATGTGCGGCGCGGAGGGGACCCTGGGGCCTTCGTGGCGCACCTCGGCGCCCTTGTCGTACCGGGGCGCCGCCAGCAGCAGCCCGGAGACGAGCTGTGACGAACCGGAGGCGTCCAGCGTGACGGTGCCGCCGCTGATCGCGCCGCGACCGCGGACGACGAACGGCGCGCTGCCCCGGCCGCCATCGTCGATCATCGCGCCGAGTTCGCTGAGGGCGGCCAGCAGTGGTCCGATCGGCCGCTGCGCCACCCGCGCATCGCCGGTGAACTCAACGTCGACGCGGGTCAGCGCCGCCACCGGCGGAACAAAGCGCATCACGGTCCCGGCGTTGCCGACGTCCACTACGGCTGGGCTGTCGACCCCGCCGGGCGTCACCCGCCAGACCTCGGGTTCGACTGCGGCACCGGCGCCGTGGCCGTCCTCGTCGATCACCGTGCCGAGATCGCGCAGCGCCGCGGCCATCAGCCGCGTGTCCCTGGCCCGCAGCGGATTGGTGATCACGGTCGGGCCGTCGGCGAGCGCGGCCAGGACCAGGGCGCGGTTGGTCACCGATTTCGACCCGGGCGGCCGCACATGGACACGCACCGGCCCGGTTGCCGCTGGCGCACGCCAGTCCGAGGCCGGCTCCCGTTCCGGCTCCACATCACGCTGCATGATGCCGAGCGTACTGGCCGGCGTTGAGCCTGCGCAGTGCCGCAGGCGCGCATCTGACCCTGATCTGCATGCATGACCGTCGCCAGGGTGGGAAGTGGACCTTGATCATGAAACTGTTGGCTCGGCTGGGGCGATAAACCTCTCACAGAGGTTTGGCAAACCAGGATGTTGGCAATTAACTGGCACAATCTGTGCTCACCACTGCCGCGGAGAGCACGCACGACTGCGGGGAACCAACACCCCGCTGACCCCCTAGCGGTCAAGGTGAGGACATGTGTGGCCGGTATGCGTCTGCGCGTAAGCGCATAGAACTCCTCGAGGAGTTCCGCATCGAGCGCGACCGTGTCTCCGAGCCGCTCGAGCCCGATTACAACGTGGCGCCCACGAAGCGGGTTTATGCCGTGGTCACCCGGGAAGCCCGGCACTCGGACGGCGCTGGCGGGCAGGCCCGGGGCGCCGCGGAAGCCGCTCCGGTTCCCGACGCCGGCCAGGCCGGTGTGGCACGCGAGCTGCGCGTGGTCCGCTGGGGTCTGGTGCCGTTCTGGGCGAAGGATCCCAAGATCGGCAGCCGCATGATCAACGCCAGGGCCGAGACCGTGGACTCCAAGCCGGCGTTCCGGCACGCGTTCAAGCGCCGCCGCTGCCTGCTCCCCGCGGACGGCTACTACGAGTGGCAGCGCCCGGACGGCAGCAGCGAGGATAAGCCGGCTGGCAAAGGCGCAAAACAGCCGTACTTCATCACCAGCGGCGATGGCGGCCCGCTGGCATTCGCTGGCCTCTATGAGCTCTGGCGGGATGCCGCACTGCCCGAAGATCATGAGCGGGCGTGGCTCTGGACGGCCACGATCATCACCACGAGCGCGTCGGACGAACTGGGCAAAATCCACGACAGGATGCCCATGGTGATCGAGCCGTCCAGCTGGTCGGACTGGCTCGATCCGGCGAACAACGACCCCGCGGACCTGCGAGCTCTGCTGGCTCCCGCGGCAGTAAGCGGGTTGATCTCGTATCCCGTCTCGACGGCCGTTAACGCGGTACGCAACAACGGCCCGCAGCTCATCGAGCGCGTCGCGTCAGGCCCGGAAGGCCGGGACCTCGACGGGAGCGCACCCGACGCCCGCTCCCGTAGATCCCGGAGCGCGGCGTCCCAAGGAGCCTCTGGCAGCGCTCCCGACAAGCTGCTGTAACGCCAGAGCCGAACAAACCGGCCTGGCGGCAATGACGCCGATCGGCGCTGCTGGGTCATATCCGGATAGGAGGTAGGTATCGGATGGATACCGCCATCGCTCGCAAGCACTTGGAAGAGATCCAAGCTGAGCTCGAACGGTCCATCGCGGTGCTCAGGGGAGAGGCGGAGCAGGACGAGCGTGTCTCGGACTACCCGCAGGATCCAGCCGACGCCGGTGCCAATCTCTCCGAATCTGAGCGCACCCAGGCCGTCCTTCACGTGGCCAGGACGCAGCACTCCGAGGTGCTCGAGGCCCTGCGCCGCGTCGAGATCGGCACGTACGGGACCTGCGTGGTCTGCGGCGGCGGGGTTCCCGAAGGCCGGCTCGAGGCTAAGCCAGAGGCCGCCCGCTGCGTGCCCTGCCAGGCGAAATGGGCCCGGCTCCGGCGGTGAGACCCCGGCTGGAATGAAGCCACGATGGAGCGTGTTGCAACGCGTGTGTCGCTAGTTAGCAGCCCGCAGCGTGATTACGCCCCGATCGTGGATGGCGCCTCGATGGTGATGGCGCGCGAGTCCGGCGGGCCCGACGTTGTATCCTCCGGCCGAGGCAATTGGCAGGGCGGAAGGTGGCCACGTGGTCGCTCGCAGCCAGCAATCGCGGAGGAGGTGAGTCCGGTCCCAGAGACACTGGAGCAGCGCAGCGAGCGCTTCGAGCACGATGTGTTGCCGTACCTGGATCAGCTGTACGCGGCGGGGATGCGGATGACGCGGAACCCGGCCGACGCGGAGGACCTCGTGCAGGAGACCTTCGCCAAGGCCTACGCGTCCTTCCACCAGTTCCAGGAAGGGACGAACCTCAAGGCCTGGCTGTTCCGGATCCTCACCAACACCTTCATCAACACCTACCGCAAGCGGCAGCGTGAGCCGCAGCGCGCTGGCAACGAGGAGATCGAGGACTGGCAGCTTGCCAGGGCTGCGGCGCACAGCTCGGCCGGGCTGAAGTCCGCCGAGGCGGAGGCGCTCGAGCGGCTCCCGGACTCTGACGTCAAGGAAGCGCTGCAGGCTCTGCCAGAGGAGTTCCGCATCGCGGTCTACCTGGCCGACGTCGAAGGCTTCGCCTACAAAGAGATCGCCGACATCATGGGCACCCCCATCGGGACCGTGATGTCACGCCTGCATCGCGGGCGCAGGCAGCTCAGGGACATGCTTCAGGACTACGCGGCCAAAGAGGGCCTGGTCAGGGCGGCGTCTACCGCTCCCGCCGAGGCGTCGTCATCGGGCGACGAGCCCGGGAAGGACGCGAAATGAGCTGCGGCAAGCCGCACGAGGTGCCGTGTAGCGAAGTGCTGGCACGCGTGTACTCGTACCTCGACGGCGAGATCGAAGACAAGAGCTTTGCCCAGATCCGCGAGCACCTTGACGAGTGCGGGCCATGCCTGCGGGAGTACGGCCTGGAAGAGGCCGTGAAGCGGCTGGTGCAGAAGTGCTGCGGCTCCGAGCCCGCCCCATCCGGGCTGCGCAGCAAGGTGCTGGTCCGGATCCGGACCATCCGCGCCGAGCTCGAGGTTTCCGAGTTCCGGGTCGATTAGGCCCGAAGACACGTTGGCCAGGCCCGATTAGGCCGCAGCGTACGTCCGCTCGCTTTCATTACGTTCGTGTCTGAAGCCACCGGTCGCTTGATTACGCATTGCATTCGGTCGTGTACATGTTGTGCACATTGTGGCTGAGGTCTTCGCGGAAGCGTTCGAGCGCGTTACTCTGAGTGGCGGCGTCCGGCTAAGCGCATTTCGCTAGTAGCAATTTGCGGATAATCTGCGCTTCGCTTGGGTGCCGGCATATCGGTGGCGGTTGCCAACGGCCGACGGCGAGGGGGGCATGGGCAGGGTCTCGCGGGCTGCGTGGATCTACATAGCGGCAGTCGTGGTGGCGGCCGCTTCCGTTGTCGCGCCCCGGCTCTCCGGGCCACCGATGGGCACCGGCTGGTGGCTGTCCCTCGGCGTGCTCATGCTGCTGTTCCTGATCTGCGATTCGGTCCCCACCCCGCTTGCGGAACGCCAGTCGGCATGGTCGCCGAGTTCGTCGGCCACGCTGGCCGCCGTGGTGCTGCTCGGACCCGTCGGGGCGGCGCTGGTCGGGGCCGTCTCCGTGCTGGGCCTGCGGCGCAAGCTGCAGCTGGCCGAGCGAGTATTCAACGGCGGGATGAGCGCCGTTTCCGGCTTCGCGGCGGGACAGACGTTCGTCGCGCTCGGCGGCCACATCGGGCTGCCCCGGCCAGCTGACTTTCCGTCCATTGTCTGGCCGTTCGCCGCGGCCGCGGCCGCGCACGTGATCGTCAACCTCGGCCTCATGTGGGGCGTGCTGCAGCTGACCCGCAGCGACGGTCCGCGGCGGATCCAGATGGAGTCCAGCGTGCCGCTGCTGCTGGCGTCCGACCTGGGTTACGCGGCCCTCGGGCTGGTGATCGCCGCGCTATGGACCGTGATGGGGCCGTTCGCCGCCGCGCTGGTGCTCGTCCCGCTGTTCGTGGCCCGCTGGGCCATGGGGCAGTTCGCCGAGCAGCGTCGCGCGTACGGGGCAACCATGGAGGCGCTCTGCCAGGCGGTGGAGACCAAGGACTACTACACGCGCGGCCACAGCGAGCGGGTGTCCCGCGGATCCGGCATGATTGCCCGCCAGATAGGGATGCATGGCGACCGCACCGAGGCGATCATGTTCGCCGGGATGCTGCACGACGTCGGCAAGCTCGGCGTGCCCACCAAGGTGCTGCAGAAGACCGGGCCGCTGACCGAGGAGGAGTTCGCCGCCATCCAGCTGCATCCGCTGCGTGGCCTGGAAATCGTGCGCGAGATCGGCTTCCTGAACGAGGCCCTGGCCGGCATCATGCACCACCACGAGAAGATCGACGGCACCGGTTACCCGATGGGGTTCGCCGGTGACGAGATTCCCGAGTTCGCGCGCGTCATCGCCGTCGCCGATGCGTTCGACTCGATGACGTCGACGCGCTCCTACCGGGAGGCACGCCGGATGAGCGAGGCGATCGAGGAACTGCGCAGGGGCGCTGGCAGCCAGTTCGATCCGGTCATGGTGGAGGCCTTCATCGCCGCGCTGCACCGGGAAGGCTGGAGGCTTCCCGAGCGCGCCGCCGCGCCCGCCGACCGGCAGACCGTGACCGCACAGGACCATGACGACCCGACGGCGCCACTGCGGGTCATCGAGAGTCTGTAGACCGCAGGAGGATCCGGTGGCGATTCGCGAGGCCGACGATCGGCTGCCGTCGTGGCAGGCCATGGACTCGGGCCGGCTGCTGCTCCTCGCCGCGGTGGGGATGATGGTGGTGGCGGCGGTGGCGCACACCGCCGCGGCGCGGGTAACCGATCCGCAGACCGCGATCGCGTTTGGCTCGGTCATTGCCATCGGGGAGCTGCTCAGGCTCCGGCAGCAGGGCGGCAGGGAAGCGGCGCCGGTCGCCACCGCGGCGGCCTTGGCCTACGCGCTGCTGCTGCGGGTCGGCGCGCTGCCCGGCCGCCAGCCGGTGCCGCACGTGGCCGCGCTCCAGGTGATTACCGTCACCGCGGTCGGCATGACCGTCGGCGCCCTGCCGCACATGGCGGCCGGCCGCCCGGCCGGGCTGACCGGGATGGCCACCCGGCTCGTCGCGGTCGCGTGCGTCGCCTTCGCGTTCCGGCCCATCGCTGGCACCGAGATCATCAGCGGCGCTGGCCACTGGTGGATCGCATTCATGGTGATGACCGTCCTCGTCGTCATCGGCTGGCTGGCCGAGGCGATGATCGCGTCGCTGATCAGGGCGGATGACCTCGGGGCGAGGTTCTCCGTCGCGCTATGGGACGAGATGCGAATCCAGCTGCCGCTGGGCGCCGCGGTCGGCGTCTCGGCCATGATGATCACGTTCGCGGCCGAGGTCATGGGCCTCGCCGGGCTCGCGGTCTTCATGGGGCCGCTGCTGGTCACCCAAGTCGCCTTCCGCAGGTACGCGGGCATCAGCGCCACCTACCTGCAGACCGTGCGGGCGCTGGCGCGGGTGACCGAGGTGGGCGGCTACGTGGAGAGCGGGCACTCCCGGCGGGTCAGCAGGCTCGCCGTGGCAGTCGGCCGGGAGCTCGGGCTGGCCGAGGCGGACCTGCTGGACCTGGAGTACGCCGCGCTGATGCACGACATCGGGCAGCTGGCGCTGCCCGACCCGATACCGGGCGGAGCCACCGTGCTGGTCTCGGCCGAGGACCAGCGGCGCATCGCTGAGCTCGGCGCGGACGTGATCAGCAAGGCTGGCGTGCTCGACCGGGTGGCCGAGCTGGTGCGGTGCCAGAGCTGGCCGAGCCGGGGACACGATCCTGAGCCGCCGGTCGGCAGCAGGATCATTCGCGCCGCGAACGCGTTCGACGACCTCGTGGGCGGATCTACGGACCGGGACCGCACCGCGGCGGCGCTGGAGCGGCTGCGCCTCGACACGGCCGCCGAATACGACCCCGGCGTCATCGAGGCGCTGAGCGAGGTCGCGGGGAAGCGCCTGGCCAGTCGGCTGGAGTAGGCTGCGCGGGTGATCGAGTCGGTCCTGGTCGCCAACCGGGGCGAGATCGCGCGCCGGGTGATCCGGACGGCCAGGAGGTTGGGGATCCGCGTTGTCGCGGTCTACTCCGAGGCGGACGCCGCCCTGCCCTACGTCCGCGAGGCCGACGAGGCGGTGCCGATCGGCCCGGCCGCGCCCGCGAGCAGCTACCTCGACGTCCGTGCCGTGCTTGGGGCGGCACGGGCGACCGGGGTGGCCGCGATCCACCCGGGCTACGGGTTCCTGTCCGAGAGCGCCGAGTTCGCGGCGGCAGTGATCGACGCGGGCCTGACCTGGATCGGTCCTCCGCCCGCGGCGATCGAGCAGATGGGCGACAAGATAAACGCCAGGAACCTCATGGAGCAGGCCGGGGTGCCGGTCGCCGCCGGCACCAGGGAGCCGGTCGCCGACGTAGCCGCCGCGATCGCCGAGGCCGGGCGGATCGGCTACCCGGTGATGATCAAAGCAGCCGCCGGTGGCGGCGGCATCGGGATGAGCGCCGTCGCGAACGAGACCGAGTTGCGCGCGGGCTTCGAGACCGCACGCACCCGCGCCGAGCGGTTCTTCGGCAATCCCTCAATCCTCCTGGAGCGGTACGTCGAGCAGGCCCGGCACGTAGAGGTGCAGATCCTCGGATGCAGCGACTCCGCGGTGCTGGCGCTCGGCGAGCGGGACTGCTCCGTGCAGCGGCGGCATCAGAAGATCGCCGAGGAGACCCCGTCTCCGGGTGTCACGCCCGAGCTCAGGGCCCGGATGCTGGCCGCGGCGGCCCGGGCCGGCGAGACGGTGAGCTACCGGGGCGCGGGCACCGTCGAGTTCCTGCTCGACGCCACGACCAAGGACTTCATGTTCCTGGAGATGAACACCCGGATCCAGGTGGAGCACCCGATCACCGAGATGGTCACCGGCATCGACCTGGTGGAGCAGCAGTTCCGCATCGCGGCTGGCGAGGATGTGAGCTTCCGTCCTGCGTCCGTCCGTGCCGAAGGACATGCCGTGGAATTGCGCGTCTATGCGGAAGATCCGCGCCGGTTCCTGCCCAGTCCGGGGCTGATCACAGAGTGGGCGGAGCCGTCTGGTCCCGGGGTCCGCGTGGACGCGGGCTACGAGGCCGGAAACGAGGTGACACAGTTCTACGACCCGCTGCTTGCCAAGCTCTGCGTGCACGGGGCCAGCCGCGACGAGGCGCTGCAGCGCGCCCGCGCAGCCGTGGCTGACTTCCACGTTCGCGGGCCAAAGACTAACCTGCCATTTCATGCCGAACTGCTAGCCAGCGACGAATTCACCAGCGGCTGCTACGACACGTCCGTGGTTGCCCGGCTGAGGACGTGACCGGCAGCGGAGCGAGAATGATGGTGGCGCTGCCTACGGCTGCGATCGCCGGGGAGCTGAGCGAGGAGGCAGGTGTGACCGAGGTCCGCGCGGAGATGGTCGCGAACGTGTGGCAGGTCGTGGCGTCCGAGGGCGATCAGGTAGCTGACGGGGACACGCTGGTCATCCTGGAGTCCATGAAGATGGAGATCCCGGTCCTTGCCGAGAGCGAGGGCACCCTCACCAAGCTCGCCGTGGCCGAGGGTGACGTGGTTCAGGAAGGCGACCTGATTGCCGTCATCGAATAGCGCTGGCGTGCCCGGGGATATGCCAGGCCTGGCGGCTGGGCTGCGCGCGACCGTGCGCGCGGTCGTGACCGGCGCCGACACCGCCGAGGCGATGGGCAGCGGGAACCTGCCGGTGCTCGCCACCCCGCGGCTGCTAGCGCTCGCCGAGGCGGCCACCGTCGCCGCGGTGGCCCCGCAACTCGCCGATGGGCTCACCACGGTCGGCACCGCGGTCAGCCTGGAGCATCGCAAGGCCAGCCCGCTCGGGGCCGAGATCGTCGTCGAGGCCGAGCTGACCGAGGTAGACGGCAGGCGGCTGGTGTTCGGGTTCATCGCCCGCCCGGCCGGCACCGATGCGACCGGAACCGATGCCGACGATTTTGATGCGGACAGCACCGATGCGGACGTGGTGGTCGGCGCGGGCACCGTCGAGCGCGTCGTCGTCGACGGGGCGCGCTTCCTCGCCCGGCTGCAATCGAATCCTTGATCATTCCGCGACTTCTCACGGGTTCCAGTCATTTGCTGTCCGTATTTGTACTGTTTTGCGGTTACCGGGCGCGTGATAAGTGCAGGCGACGACGATCTGGACGGGACCTGAGGGCGGCGATGACTGTCCGAAACCGGATATTCGGTCTGGGCTGACCGCGCCGGCGCGCACGAGGCCCGGGCGGGCGGTTAGACGCCTGTGGTGGATCGCGGGTAGACGTTTTTTGGGTCCGTGGCGATGTTGACCAGGTAGGGGACGCCGGAGTCGAACGCCCTGCGCAGGGCCGGGCCGATGTCGGCGGGCCTGGTGACGAGTTCCCCGGCCCCGCCAAGCGCGGCGACCACCTGGTCGTAGCGGCACTGCGGCTGCAGGTCGGCGGCGACGTCGTAGCCGTACAACGCCTGCATGGGGTGCTTTTCCAGGCCCCAGATCCCGTTGTTGCCGCAGATCATGACCACCGGCAGCGCATGCCGGACCAGGGTGTCCGCGTCCATCAGCGAGAACCCGGCCGCGCCGTCGCCGAGCAGCAGCACGACCTGCGCCGAGGGGCGGGCGATCCGGGCAGCGATCGCGTACCCAAGGCCGGTGCCCAGGCATCCGTACGGCCCGGGGTCCAGCCAGCCGCCCGGCCGCCGGGGCTCGACGTACTTGCCCGCGTAGGAGACGAAGTCACCGCCGTCCCCGATCACCACCGCGTCATCGTCGAGGATCCGGGCCAGCTCGCCGTAGATACGCATCGGGTGAATGGGCTCCGCGTCACTGCCCAGCAGCGGGGCGTCGGCGGCCGTGGCCTGCCTACTGGCGGCCTGGAGCCGGGGCAGCCAGCCGTCATCCCCGCCAGTCTCCCAGGCCCACGTTGCCCGGCCCGCACCCGAGCCGTCGACCGCGCGGCCCGAACCCAGGGCCGCCGCCGCGTCGGTGAGCTGGGTGAAGAACGCGGTCAGGCTGCCCGAGGCGGCTGCGGCCAGCTCGCGATGCCGCGCGAGCTGCGACGGCGCGTCGGCGACGTGCACGACCTGAGCTGGGGGCATCCCGTTCTTGCCGCCGTACTCGCCGTAGCCAAGCCGGAAGTCGAGCGGGGTTCCGGCCACGATGACCAGGTCCGCCTCGCCGAGTGCCGTCGACCGGGCCCGTGAGACGAGCAGTTCGTGGCCGGCCGGAAGGATGCCGCGGCCCTGCCCGTTCGCGATCACGGGCAGCCGTAGTTCCTCGGCCGTGGTGCGGGCTGCCTCGTGCGCGCCGTCCAGCCACACGTCTGAGCCGAGCACCAGCACTGGTCGGCTTGCCCGGGCGAGCAGGCCGGCGATCTGGTCGATCGCGGCCGGGTCGGGCTGGTCCGGCAGATCGGCGCCGGTGTCCGACCTGGCAGGCCCGCCCGGCTCGGCGGGTGCGCCCGGCTCGGCAGGCCCGCCCGGCTCGGCGGGTGCGGCGGGTGCGGCGCCGAACAGCGCCTCCAGGCTGGCGTCGAGGAATACCGGGCCGCGGTGGCGGGCGGTGGCGATCCGGAACGCCTCGTCGGTGGCCGGCCCGATCCGTGCCGTCTCATGTTCGGTCCAGGCGCGCTTGGTGATCGCCTGGAGCAGCACGGGATGATCAATTTCCTGCAGGCTCCCCGAGCCCCAGCGGTAGTCCGGGGCACGGCCGGCGATCACCACCAGCGGCGAGCCGTTGAAGTGCGCCGTGGTGATCGCGCTCATCCCGTTGGTCACGCCGGGGCCGGCCGTCAGCACCGCCAGGCCCGGGGTCAGCGAGAGCCGGGCCGTGGCCTCGGCGGCGAACACCGCGGTCTGCTCGTGTCTGACGTCCACGATCCGCATCGGCGGGTCCGCCGTGACCGCCCCGTCGTAGAGCGGGAAGACGTGCCCGCCGGAGAGCGTGAACATCGTCTCGACGCCATGCCGCCGGGCGGCGGCTACGGCGTGCGCACCGCCGTGGGGTGCCGTTCCCTCAGTCACGAACGCGACGTTACCAGCAGGTATCGAGCCAGCTCCAACGGTGCCAAAACGGGTACGGGCCGCGACTCGGGGTACGGGCCGCGACTCGGGGTAGGGGACGCGAATCGGGGCACCGGCCGCGACTGGATCACGCAGCCCGCGGGCTCAGGGGGACGGGCCAAGCCGCCGCGGATGCGATGATGGCGGCATGCCGACCCTGACCGACCTTGCGCTGCGCCAGGCCGGGCTGGCCGAGGCCGATGTCGACTGGCTGCACATGCTGCTGTCCGACTGGCAGCTGCTCGCCGACCTGTCCTTCGCCGACCTGGTGCTGTGGGCGCAGTTGCACGACGGCTCCGGCTGGGTGGCACTCGCCCAGATCCGCCCGGTGACGGCGCCTACGGCGATCCCCGACGACATGGTCGGCGCCGTGCGGCCGGCCGGCGCCAGGCCGTTCCTCGACGTGGCCATGCAGGAACGCCGGATCTGCCGGGAAGGCGACCCGGAGTGGACGACCGGGGTTCCGGTCCGCCACGAGACGATCCCGGTCATCCGGAAGGACCGGGTCATCGCGGTCATCGAGCGGTCCACGAACCTGTCGGCCGCCCGGACGCCGAGCCGGATGGATCTCGCCTACCTGAGGGCAGCCGACGACATGGCCCAGATGGTGGCGGCCGGCATTTTCCCCCGCCCGGGCGAGCAGCCGACCCTGGTCAGGTCGCCCCGAGTCGGGGACGGGCTGCTCCGGCTCGGCCGGTCGGGACGGGTGACGTACGCGAGCCCGAACGGGCTGTCGGCCTATCGCAGGCTCGGGCTGACGGCCGACCTCGTGGGAGCCGAGCTCGGGCCGCTGACCGCGCGGCTGTGCGCGACCGGCGGGCCGCGCGACGACTCGCTGATGCTGACCGCGAGCGGCCGGGCGCACATGGAGACCGAGGTGGAGGGCAACGGCTCGGTCGTTCAGCTGCGTGCGATCCCGCTCGTGGTCGGCGGCGCGCGATCCGGCGCGCTGATCCTGCTCAGGGACGTGACCGAGCTGCGGCACCGGGAGCGGGAACTGATCACCAAGGACGCCACGATCAGGGAGATCCATCACCGGGTCAAGAACAACCTGCAGACCGTGGCCGCGCTGCTGCGGCTGCAGGCGCGCAGGCTCAAGGCAGCGGAGGCGCGGACGGCCCTCGAGGAGGCCGTACGCAGGGTGGGCTCGATCGCCATCGTCCACGAGACCCTCTCGCACGCCCCGGACGAGGTCGTTGACTTCGATGACGTCGCCAGCCGGGTGGCGATGATGGCCGCGGAGGTCTCCGCGCCCGAGGCCAGGGTCAAGCCCGGCCTTTCCGGCAAATTCGGGCTGCTGCCGGCCTCCGTCGCGACCCCGCTGGCCCTCGTCCTCACCGAGCTGCTGCAGAACGCGCTGCAGCATGGCCTCACCCGGCCGACGGGCGCGGCCCTGGGAGGAAGCCTGGACGTCACGGCAGAACGCCTCAACGGCCAGCTCACGGTCACGGTTGCCGATAACGGCGTTGGGCTGCCCGAGAACTTCGATCTTGACTCGGCTGCCAGCCTTGGCTTGCAGATTGTGCGTACGCTCGTGGTCGCGGAGCTTGGCGGGCGGCTCGAGATCGCACCGCAGACCGACGGCGGGACGAGGGTCCTAGTCGAAGTTCCGGTGCAGCTGCCCGCGGGCGGGCCCCCGGATGGACCGCAGCAGCGTTCCTGACCGGCGCGGAGCCCGGCCGTCAGGCGTGCGCCCTGGCCCTGATCCGGGCGGACCTGCGCTTGAGCGCGCGCCGCTCGTCCTCGCTGAGCCCACCCCAGACGCCAGAGTCCTGGCCGCTCTCGAGTGCCCACTGCAGACATGGCTCCATCACGGCGCATCGCTGGCAGACTTGTTTGGCATCGTCGATCTGCAGCAGCGCGGGACCCGTGTTCCCGATCGGGAAGAACAGCTCCGGATCTTCGTCACGGCAGGCGGCGTGGTGACGCCAGTCCATGAGGTCCACTCCTTTATGAGGCCGGAGCCTTGGCCAGCGGCTCCGCTTTCCTCAGTCTTGCTTGTGAAGGTTTTCACGAGCTATGCCGTATGTCAGGACCTATAAGTTCCCGAACCTGAGAGTCGTAATCAGAGGCTGGTGCCTTCGATTGGCTCCCCCGGCGAGGGCCATGGGTCATAACGGTTCATAACCCCGCCCAGCACGGCGCATGGCTGGTGCGCCGCTCGCTAGGAGCGATATAACCCTCTCAAGGTCGGCGATGAACCGCAAGAGGCTTTGGCAAAGGTTCGTTCGGATTTCAGTGTCAGATGAGTCACATTGTGGGCATGGGGTGTCTGGCGCTGTTCATGTGGCCTCCTAACAGGCCCTTAGCATGTCTAACGCTGTTCACTTGGGCGATGCTAGCTGCGGCCCCGTACAGCCTGCAAGCAGGCGCTCACGCAGCGGGAAGGTTATTTTGGCGGCCGGCCAGAAACGGCACTGGGGTGTCGCGCTATCGCCCCTCGAAACGGCGCGGCGGTGCCGGGACCGAGCCTTACGCAATGACCCGCAAGGCATCCGGAACCGACCGGAACTTGACGCATTCGTGCTCGCCCATGTACTCGCCGTCGACCTGGAACGCGAGGGGTCGGCTCGATCGCAGCGTCAGCTCGGTTTGATCGTGGAGGGCCAGGACGCTGCGGCCGCTCGGTGGCCGGGCCGGCGACAGCATCTGATAGATGGTGCGGACCGTGCTTATCGTCCGCAGGCTGCGCAGCGCGAACACGTCGAGGCCGGAGTCGAAGGCAGCCTGTGGGCTGGCGTACACCGGGCGGCTCCCCAGATACGTCCAGGGCGCCGTGTTGGACACGATGCCGAGGAACAGCGGGCCGACCGGCGGGTGCCCGTCACGTTCCAGCGTGAGCGCGGGATGACGCCGATCGGTCACCCGGTAGTACTGCCGCAGGATCATCCGGACATAGAGGGCGGGTGTGGCGGTCCGGCCCCGGGCCCGGTGGCCGTCCACGGCGCGCACCACCTCCGCGTCTATGCCGAGGCCCGCGTTGAAGGTGAAGTACCGGTCGCCGGCCAGGCCAAGGCCGATCGTGCGATAACGCCCTGCGGTGATCGCCTGGAGAATCTGCCCGGCCGCGTCTACGGGATCGGGGGACAGGCCTACGTTGCGGGTGAACACATTGGCGTTGCCCGCGGGCAGCGCGGCCAGCGCCGGAAGGCCGGCCGCGTCGGCGGACGGGCCGCCGGCAGCGAGATGACCAGCAGCGGCAGCGCCGTCGGGAGTGGCCGCCGGGCCGAGGATCCCGTTGACCGCCTCGTTGACCGTGCCGTCGCCGCCCAGCGTGAGCACGAGCCCGAAGCCGTCGCTGCGGGCGGCGGCGGCAAGGCTGGTCGCATGCCCCCGGTAGCGTGTCTCCACGACCTCGAGTTCGACGGCAGACGAAAGCGCCCGGACGATAACATCCCGCCGGAGCCGGGTCGTGGAGGTGGCGTGTGGGTTCACGATCAAGAGCGCGCGCACGCGCTCAGGTTAGCGAGGCCGCGGAGCCGGAGCTTGCGCAGCGTCCGAGCACGCTGACCTGGGCAGCCGCGATACAGGCCGTCGAGGCGGCCGGAATACTCATTGCCTCGGTGCTGGCCGGGGTCGACGCGGCTACCGGCCAGTCCTATCACCTCAGCAGCGGAATCGCGCTGACCGTGATCGGGCTGGCGGCCGCGGTCGCGCTCGGATACGTCGCACTGGGGATCATCCGCCTCAAGGCGTGGAGCCGCACCCCGGCCGTGATCACGCAGCTGTTCTGCGTCCTCATAAGCGTTTACCTGCTGCAGGCGCACCGGTATGCCTGGGGCGTACCGGGCATGCTGCTGGGACTCGCCGGGCTGGCCACGCTGTTCGTCCCGCAGAGCTTCCGTGCCCTGGCCAGCCTGCCGCCCGAGCCTCCGGCCGACGGCAGGGGGTAAGCCCGGGCTACTCGTCTGTGGTGAGCCCCTCGCGGAGCTGCGTCAGGGTCCTGGCGAGCAGCCGGGAGACGTGCATCTGCGAAATGCCGAGCTCGGTGGCGATCTGCGACTGGGTCATGTTGCCGAAGAAGCGCAGCATCAGGATCCGCTTCTCCCGCGGCGGCAGGCGCTCGAGCAGCGGCTTGAGCGACTCCCGGTACTCCACCCCTTCCAGGGCCTCGTCGAGCATTCCCAGCGATTCGGCCACTGCCGGGGCGTCCTCGTCACCCGAGTCCGGCGCGTCGAGCGAGACCGTGGAGTACGCGTTGGCCGACTCCAGGCCCTCGAGCACCTCTTCCTCGCTCATCTGCAAGTGAGCCGCCAGCTCAGCCACGGTGGGCGCCCGGCCGAGTCGCTGGGCGAGATCGCTGATCGCCTTGGTCAGCGCCAGCTTGAGCTCCTGCAGCCGCCGCGGAACCCGGACAGCCCACCCCTTGTCGCGGAAATGCCGCTTTATCTCTCCGACAATGGTCGGCGTCGCATATGTGGAGAACTCGACGCCACGGCTGAGGTCGAACCTGTCGATGGACTTGATCAGCCCGATCGTGGCCACCTGGGTGAGGTCGTCGAGCCACTCGCCGCGGTTCCTGAACCTGCGGGCCAGGTACTCGACCAGCGGCAGGTGCAGCTCGACCAGTTCGCCGCGGAGTCGCCGCCGCTCCGGGTCGTCCACGGGCAGCGTCGCGAGCTTTTCGAACAGCTCCCTGGCCCGCCCGCGCTCGCGCGCGGCGTGCTGAATCTTCGCGGTCCCGAGCGTTGCGTCCGCCGCGCCGCCACCCTCGACGAGGGCGTCGATGTCGACGGCCTCACCTTGCCCCGCCTCCTGGAAATCAATGACCGCCGAATCGCCGGCGGTCTCACCGACCGCCAGGTCTTCGGCCTGTTCGGCCACTGTGGTCTCGAACTCCTCGGTCAAAGCGACCTCGATCTCCCCCGTCACACTGACCCCGACGACTCTCTTGTCTTCCGCAGCACGATGGTCAGCACGTCGTCGGGGCCCACGCTCGCGTCCACGCTTCCGGCCAGCGCGGTCAGCACGGTCCAGGCGAAGGTGTCGCTGGCTGGCTGCTCCGGATCCAGGCAAGGAACGGACACGGCGATCGTCATCGTGTCCTGGCCGAGCGTGAAGCCGCATTCCAGGTTGCTTCCCGGCACCGCCTGGCTGAGCAGCATGGCGCAGGCCTCGTCCACCGCGATCCGCAGGTCCTCGATCTCGTCCAGGGTGAAGTCAAGGCGAGCGGCCAGCCCGGCGGTCGCGGTGCGCAGCACCGACAGGTACGCCCCCTCGGCTGGCAGGCGCACAGTGACCCTGTCCTGTGCCTCGCGGCGCTCGGCTGGCTTTCCTCGCGATGCCGCGGCGGGCTGGCCGGTTTCGGTCGCGCCGGCCCCGCCCGCTGCCAGTCCGCTCGCCGCCCCCGTGACGGCTGTACTGGCTGCCGACGTGGTCGTTTCTTCCCTCACGTGTGCCCTCCCACACCGCCAGGTATTGGCTCGCGGCTGCGGACTAGTTGGCTGTCCCGCCACCGCGGGCTTGTGGCTTTACCCGCCTCGGCGGGTTCTTGGCTCTGCATGTTCTTGGCTCTGCATGCAACCTACCGCGAGCGGGCCGTGACTCTGACGCGGCGCGCGGCCCGGGCCGGCACCCCAATGCAGCGAAGGACCGCGCTGGGCAGTCGCCCGCGTGGTCCTCCGGCTGTCGTCTGCCTGGATACCGTTGGTATCAGGCCTGCTTCGTCTCCCAGAAGATCTTGCTGATTTCGTCGATCTTGCCGAGCAGCCGGTCCGCCACGGCCGGGTCTGAGCTCGCCTTGGTACCGCCGCCGCCGCCCGCGAGCTTGGTCGCCTCGTTGAACAGCTGGTTCAGCTGCGGGTACTTCTCGAAGTGCGGCGGCTTGAAGTAGTCGGTCCACAGCACCCACAGGTGGTGCTTGACCAGCTCGGACCGCTGTTCCTTGATGTCGATGGCGCGAGCGCGGAACTCGGGGTCGGTGTTCTGCTGGTACTTTTCGCAGATCGCCTTGACCGATTCGGCTTCGATCCGGGCCTGGGCGGGGTCGTAGACGCCGCAGGGGAGGTCGCAGTGAGCATGCGCAGTGGCCCTCGGCTCGAGAAGACGTGCGAGCAGCCTCATTGATCTCCTTCTCTCTTATTCAGATCATGGTCTCCGGACCCGACACTACCCCTTGACCTACGGACCATTCAGGCGAGGGAGGCGGGATGTGCTGGGGCGTTCTGGCGGCGGGTTGCGGTAACAGGCTGGTCTGAGAGAGCAGGAGGTGGGATGCGCTGGCCGCTGTGGCGGGTTGCGGTGGCGGAACGGTCCATGGAGCCGTCGCTGTGGCCCGGGGACTGGCTGCTCGTCCGGCGCAGCATCCGGCCGGGGCGCCCGCCGCGGATCCGGCCGCGGCAGCTCGTGATCGCGCAGCACCCGGGGCGGCCGGGGCTGCTGCTGGTCAAGCGTGCGGCGCGGCCCGAGGCGGACGGCTGGTGGCTGGAGTCTGACAACCCGGAGGCCGGGGCCGTGGACAGCCGCGCGTTCGGCCCGGTGCCGGCCGAGCTGATCGAGGGCCGGGTGCTCGTGCGCTACTGGCCGGTGCGCCATTCCTGACGGAGCCGGATCCTCCTGGCGCGCATGGCACGGACCAGGTGGGGCGGGCAGAGGCTAGCGAAGCCGCGTGGAGTGGTATAGAACTGCTCTCAACATCAACTTCCGAGCCCATCTGGGGGCGAGTCTGGTGAGCGGTAATTCTGGTAATGGACGCATTGTCGTAGGGATTGACGGATCGCCGCTATCGGCGGCGGCGCTTGCCTGGGCGGTCGAGGAGGCGCGCCTTCGCGGGCTGGGGTTGCAGATCCTGCACGCGTTCCCCGCCCTGGTCTCGATCATCGGCACCAGGGCGCATGAGTACTACCCGGAGGTCGAGAAAGAGGCAGAGAAGTCGTTCGAGGAGGCGCTGGCGAACGCGCCCTCGACCGACGGTATCGACGTCGTGCGCACGCTCAAGGCGGGCAACGCGTCCGAGGCGCTGGTCGAGGCGAGCCGCGGGGCCAGCCTGCTGGTCGTCGGCTCGCACGGCCGCAGCAGCTTCCGCGGCATGCTCATGGGCTCGGTCTCGCTGCATTGCGTGACTCAGGCGCACTGCCCGGTCGTGGTGGTCAGGCAGAGCGGCTGATCAGCTCTGGGCCCAAACAGTTCGGGGCGGTCACGGCAGAGCCGTGACCGCCCCGAACTGTGCAGCCGGGCGTCAGCCGGCGACGTTGAGCTCCTCCGACGCCGACGCCTCGTTTTCCACGTCGGCCACGGCGGCCTGGACCTTCTCCCGCGGCATGGCGACCGCGACGGCCCAGTAGAAGATCACCAGGCTCCAGACGGCGATCACCAGCAGATCCCACCAGGTCGGCAGGTTCAGCGTGGGGTTGAGCGTGAGGCCGAACACCGTGCTCGGGGTGCTCGTGTACTGGCCCTGCCAGGAGATGACGGCCAGGCCGACCAGCCACGGGATGATCCAGCTCGCGGACCGCCATTCGATGATCGTGCGCCGCTCGGCCGGGATCGACACCTGGTAGATCACGAAGAGGATGAACCCGAGGACGATGAACATGTACAGCCAGAAGATTGTGGACCAGCCGGCGAAGTACACGATGAAGTTCGCGAAGATGAACGCCAGCGGGCACAGCACCTTCGCGGCCGGCAGGCGGTAGGCCCGCGGCCGGTCCGGGTCCTGCTTGCGCAGGCCCGCCAGGGACAGCGGGGCGAACGCGTACATCAGCACGGTCGCCGAGGTGACGAGGCCGACCAGGCCGGCCCAGCTCGGGAACGGCAGGAACGCCAGTACGCCGATAATGAAGCAGATGATGATCGACACGATCGGGACGCCCCGCGTGCTGATCCTGCTGATCCCCCGCGGGTAGTAGCCGTTGCGGCCCAGGCCGTAGGACAGCCGTGAGGAGGTGCCCATGTAGACCAGCCCGGTCCCGGCTGGCGACACCACCGAGTCGATGATCAGGATCGTCGACAGCCAGCCCAGGCCCGCGGACGTCGCCAGCGTGGCATAAGGACCGAAGGACGAAACCCCGGAGATCGGGTTCGCCCAGCCGTGCACGAGGTTCGCCGGGTCCAGCGCGCCGATGAACGCCACCTCGAGCAGCAGGTAGATCACCGTGCCGATGATCATGGACAAGATGACGGCGCGCGGGATGTTCTTCTGCGGGTTCTCGGCCTCGCCGCCGACTTGGATGGCCTGCTCGAATCCCTCGATGGCGAATACCACGCCCAGCGGCAGCGCGGCGAAGATGCCGTGGAAGCCGAATGGGGCGAACCCGCCGCCGGCGGTGAAGTTGCCGGAGTGGAACACGGTGAACAGCAGCGCGAAGATCGTGATGGTGGGGACGAGGAGCTTCCAGATCATCGCGATCGAGTTGGTCTCGGCCAGCCAGCGCACGCCGACCAGGTTGATGATCGTGAACACCAGCATGAACCCGACGCCGATCCCAATGCCCTTGCCGTCGAGTGTGCCGTTGGCATTGATCAGGTCCAGGCTGGGGAACTTGGAGTTGAGGTAGCCGAGCGTCGCCTCCACCTCGATCGGCGGGATCGTCACCGCCTGAACGAAGGCCATCCAGCCACCGGAGAAGCCGCCGAGCGACCCGAACACCATGTACGGGAACCTGGCGGTGCCGCCGGACACCGGGTACGTGGAGCCGAGTTCCGCGTGGACCAGCGCCAGCAAGGCGAGGACCAAGCCACCGATGGCCCAGGACAGAATCGAAGCGCCCCCGGCCACCTTTGATGCGGTGAGCGCGCCGAGCAGCCAGCCAGAGCCAATGATCGAGCCCAGCGAGATCAAGGTGAGCCCACGCAGGCCCACCGCGCGCTTGAGTTGGTTCTCCTGTGCTGGCGCCGCGCCGGGCTGAGCTGTCGCCATGATTTCTTCCCTCCCGTTAAGGCGAGCCAGCTAGACCCGCCAAGAGGTCATTGGGACCATGAGGCCATACGGCGGCCATACGGCCGTGAGTAGGGCTGATCCTAATGATCGTTTCTGGACCTGAGAAGAAGGCTTTCGGTGTCGTTTCGATAACGGAGGTGACGGATACGTTGTATCCGGAAGTGGCTAGCCACTGATCAGCGGCAGGGCGACGTCTACCGTGCCGGAAGTGATCGGCCGACGCGCTCTAGCCTGCGGCCGAGAAGCCGTTCGCCGAACGCCTATGGCTGGGAAGCGTGGTCACATTCGCCTTGCTGCCGCAATGCTTGGCGCAGCAAAGGCTGGCCCGGCCGGTGCTGGCATCAATGAACACGCAGCGGCAATCGGGCAGCTTGCAGATGCCCAGGTGGCTCATGCCGCAGCGCGCGGCGACTGCGGCCGCGCCGGCGATCGCGCCCGCCGCGTACCGGTCCGAGAGCGACCCGCTCTCGTCGAGGTGCAGGTGCCAGCGCGAGCGGTCGTGGCGCACCAGCGTGGGGCGAATCGGATACTGCACGAGCAGCGCGTTGAGCCGCTCGGCCGCGGTGGCGTGATCGCGCTGGGCGGCCGCGGCAAAAACGTCGGTAAGTTCGGTGCGCAGCATCCGCAGTGCATCAAGGTCATGATGGGTCCACGGCCCGCGCAGGAGCGGATAATCGCCCACGAACGCGCGGAAAGCTCCAGTGGTGCCGAGTTGGTCGGTCTCGCTGTCAACGCCTGCGGCAGAATTCACGAGACGCACCGCGAGCTCGGCATAGGACGTGAGATCCACTGCGGTCCTTAGTGCGGGAGGATGGAGTGTCGCGGCCCGCGGAAAAGTATGGCACAACCCCAGCCGGGCCGCTGTCGCAATTCAGGCACATATCCGACACGAAGCGTCGCGATTGAGTGACACTTCCCTCTCGGCCCCGCGCGCCCACCCCTTCCGCCCCGTGCACCTACCCCTTCCGCCCACGTGCACCAGCCCTTCCGCCCCCGCGCACCCATACCTCTCGCACCGGTACGCCCGCGCGGCGCATCCGTCCCCAGCAGCGCTAAGGTCCAGAACATGTTTGCTGTCACCGCGGCGCGCATCGACGCCGAAGATCCGCTGGCCGGCCTGGAAGTCGGGGAGCACGCAGAGCCCGCCCCGCAGGACGGGTGGACCACGGTCACGGTCAAGGCCGCCGCGCTCAACCATCACGACGTGTGGACGCTGCGCGGCGTCGGCATCTCGGCCGACCGGCTGCCGATCGTCCTCGGCTGCGACGCCGCCGGCCTCGACGCCGACGGCAACGAGGTCGTGGTGCACGCGGTGATCTCCGAGAACCCCGCCGGGGACGAGACCATGGATCCGGCCAGGTCGCTGCTGTCCGAGCGGTATGACGGGACGTTCGCCGAGCGGGTCGCCGTGCCCCGGCGCAACCTCGTGCCCAAGCCGGCCGGGCTGACCTTCGCCGAGGCCGCGTGCCTGCCTACGGCGTACCTGACCGCCTACCGGATGCTGTTCACCCGGGCCGGGATCGCGCCCGGCGCCACGGTGCTGGTGCAGGGCGCGGGCGGCGGCGTCGCCACCGCGCTGATCCTGCTCGGCCGGGCGGCCGGCTACCGGGTCTGGGTAACCAGCCGCAGCGAGGAGAAGCGGGACCGTGCCCGCACGCTCGGCGCGGACCAGGCGTTCCCGTCCGGGGCCCGGCTGCCGGAGCGGGTGGACGCGGTGATGGAGACGGTCGGCGAGGCCACCTGGGCGCACTCACTGCGCGCGCTCAAGCCCGGCGGGCGGATCGTGATCTCCGGCGCGACCAGCGGCTCGGTGCCGCCCGCCGACCTGAGCCGGGTTTTCTTCCTGCAGCTGTCCGTTGTCGGCTCGACGATGGGCACCAGGGACGAACTCGCCCGCCTGGTGCAGTTCTGCCAGCAGACCGGGGTGCGCCCGCTGATCGACCGCACGCTGCCGCTGGCTCAGGCCGCCGACGGCCTGGCCGCGATGATCTCCGGGGAACTGTTCGGCAAGGTCACGCTCGAGGTGTAGCCAGGCCGGCCGGGGCGTCACGAGTCGGCGGAAGCGCCGCGTTCCTGGTCCTCTTCGTCGTCATCAGGGGGAGCCCCGCGGAAGACCTCGTTCTTGACCCTGGCCAGCGCTTCCTCCAGGATCGAGCGCAGGTCACCGAGCGCATTCTCGCCGATGGATTCGGTGTTCCCGGCGGCCTTGCGCAGTTCCCGCCCGAAGTCCACGGCCAGCCGCTCCAGATCGCGGAACATGCCGACGTCCAGACCCGGCGTGCCGGGCCAGCCGCGGCCGCCCTGGCCCCAGGGCCGCTCCCGCCACCCGGTCCAGCCGGGCCACTGCGACGACGCCCAGTCGGCCCACTCCTTGCGGGCGCCGCGGGCGCGCTGCTGGCCCTCGCGGGCGGCCTGCCTCGCGTCTTCGCGCTGTTGGCTGGCCCGCCTGGCCTCCTCGTGCTGCGAGTCGGCCGCCTGCCGGGCCGCATCGCGGCTGTCCGCCGAGCCGTCCGCACCCCGCCGCGCCTCGTCCCTGGCCCGGCGGGCGCTCTCCCTGACCTCGTCCCTGGTCCGCCTGGCCCGGTCCCTGGCGTTCTCCTGCTCCTGCGCCTGCTCGTGGCCCTCCGCGGCCGTCCGGCGCACATCCCGGGCCGCCCAGGTGAGCTCCTCGCGCAGGTTCCGGACCGTGTCCCTGACGTCCTCGCTCACCTCGCGGGCGATGTCGCGCACCGACTGCGTGAGCTCCTCCTCGAGCTCGGCCAGGTCGTCGAAGCGCGCGTTGATCTCCTCCCGGCCCTTGTCGGTGATCCGGTACACCTTCTTGCCGTCCACCTCGTCGTGGGTGACCAGGCCCTCCTCTTCGAGCCTGGCCAGCCGCGGGTAGATGGTGCCCGGCGACGGTGAGTAGACGCCGAGGAAGCGGTCCTGCAGCAGCCGGATCACCTCGTAGCCGTGCCGCGGCGCCTCATCGAGCAGCTTGAGGAGGTAGAGCCGGAGCCCGCCATGCCTGAAAACTGGGCTCACGCCTGCTCACCTTGCCCTGTCGGCGCAGAAGTCGGACTGGCCTTAACGCTACGCTCCTTCGACTCTGGCGAGCTTGACAGTGGGGCGGTCGCGCGTGCCAGCAGCGTCACGTCGCCGGTCATGCTGGTGATGCTGATGCCCGCCGAGCCGGAACCCAGCGTCGCGGTCAGCACCGCCCGCCCCGGGGCCGGTGCGGGGCTCAGCGGCTCGAAGTTGCTGCGCAGGCGGCCGGACGTGGACTTGAGGTCCACCCGGGCGCTCGCCGACGCCGGGACGCGCACCGACACGTCGCCCGAGACCGTGCTGATCCGCAGGCCGCTGCGCTCGGGCACGCCGACGTCGGCGGTCACCTGGCCGCTGAGGGTCCTCGCGGTGAGGTTCCTGGCTGCGGCGTCGGCCAGGGTCAGGTCGCCGGAAACCGAGTTGAACGCGAGGTCACCTTCCAGGCCGCGCGCCTCGACATTCCCGGAAACCGTCTTCGCGTCCACGCTGCCGGTCACGCCATCTAGGGTGATGTCTCCGGACACGGTTTTGGCGGATATATTCGCGGAGATTCCGGACACGATCACGCTCGCGTTGACCACGCTGACTTGCGTCGGGCAGCAGGCCGGCACGGTGATCGTGACGTCGGCCGAGTGCCGCTGCGGGCGGAGCCAGCCGCGCAGGCCGCCGGGCTGCAGGTCCTCGTAGGTGACGGTCAGGATCCCGGCCTCGTGGGTCACCAGCAGCGGCTGGCCGCTCAGGCTGGCGACGTCCAGCGATGGCGGGTCCTGGCTGGCCAGGACCGCGACGGATCCCGAGATCACCCGCACCCTGAGCGCCGCAATGTCCGGCAGATCGAGTGTCCGTGGGGAGTCGATGGTCCAGCGAGGCATCGCCGTCCCGCCTCCCTTCGTTGCTTCAGTTCTTACATACATACGATATATCGTGTCTGCAAGTGGTCCCGGGCGCCCGGCGCGGCGGGGGCTGCTCCCCGCCTACGCCTCGTCGCTCAGGTCCTCCAGGTCTGCGACGTCGCCCACATCGGCCAGCTCCTCCGGATCTGGAGAGCCGTCGAGTTCGTCCGGGTCCTCGTCGAGCCGCGCGAGCCAGGTGGCCAGCGCGTCGACCGGGGACGCGGCGTCCGGGTGCAGGTCGATAAACTCGCGCAGCCGTTCGGCCAGCCAGCCCAGCGTGACCCGGTCCTGGCTGCGCCGCTCCTCGAGCTCCTCGAGCCCGCGGTCGGTGAAGTACATCGGCAGCGGCCCTTCAGCCGGTAACGGACAATGCGGTCTCGACCAGGCGAGAGTGCTCCTCGGCATGGGCCTTGGCGGACCCGATGGCCGGCGCGGACGAGGCCGGCAGCGACACCACCTGTATCGGCCGGTTCAGCAGCCCGGGCAGCCGCATCGCCATGTAGGGCCAGGCGCCCATGTTGGCCGGTTCCTCCTGCACCCAGGTCACCGCCTCGGCCGCCGGGTACCGTGACACCTCCGCCGCGATCTCGTCGGCCGGCAGCGGGTAGAGCCGCTCGACCCGGGCGATCGCGACGTCGGCGCGGCCCTCGGCCCGGCGGCGTTCCGCCAGGTCGTAATAGACCTTGCCGGAGCACAGCAGCACCTGGCGCACCGCCGCCGTGTCGAAGTCGGCCGGCTCGCCGATCACCGGCCGGAATGAGCCGCTGGTAAAGTCCGCCACCGCCGAGGTCGCCGCCTTCAGCCGCAGCATCGATTTCGGGGTGGCCACGATCAGCGGCTTGATCCGGGCGGACAGGGCCTGCCAGCGCAGCAGGTGGAAGTAGTTCGCCGGGGTGCTCGGCACGGCGACCGTCATGTTGTCCTGCGCGCACTGCGAGAGGAACCGCTCGATCCGGGCGGAGGAGTGGTCGGGGCCCTGACCCTCGTAGCCGTGCGGCAGCAGCAGCACCACGCCGGAGCGCTGGCCCCACTTCTGCTCGCCCGAGCTGATGAACTCGTCCACGATCGTCTGGGCCCCGTTGACGAAGTCGCCGAACTGGGCTTCCCAGCAGACCAGCGCGTCGGGCCTGGCGACCGAATAACCGTACTCGAAGCCGACCGCCGCGAACTCCGACAGCAGCGAGTCGTACGTGTGGAACCGCGTCGTGGCGGAGTTGAACGTGCGCAGCGGCGTGTACTCCGCGCCGGTGTGCCGGTCCACGATGACCGCGTGCCGCTGGCCGAACGTGCCCCGCCTGGTGTCCTGCCCGACCAGCCGCACCGTGTGGCCGTCGATGAGCACGCTGCCGAACGCGAGCAGCTCGCCGGTGGCCCAGTCGATCTGGTCCTGCTCGATCATGGTCGCGCGCCGGTGCAGCTGCGGCTGCAGCCTCGGGTGCGGGGTGAAGCCCTCGGGCAGGTTGAGCTGGGTGTCGACGATGCGCTTGATGATCTCCTCGGAGATCGCCGTCGGCGTGCCGTCGTGGTCCGCGGGCTGCGGGGCGGGCGGCCGCGGCAGCACCGCGCCCGGGTCGGCCGACTGCCGGGAGGCGTCCCTGGTCTCGGTGAACGCGCGCTCGAGTTCCTGCTGGTAGTCGCGCAGCGCCTGCTCTGCCTCCTCCAGCGTGATGTCGCCGCGCCCGATCAGGGACTCGGTGTAGAGCTTGCGCACCGACCGCTTGGCGTCGATCAGGTCGTACATCAGCGGCTGGGTGAACGAGGGGTTGTCCGCCTCGTTGTGGCCCCGCCGCCGGTAGCAGATCATGTCGATGACGACGTCCTTCTTGAACTCCTGCCGGTACTCGAAGGCCAGCTTGCCCACCCGGACGACCGCCTCGGGGTCGTCGCCGTTGACGTGGAAGATCGGCGCCTGGATCATGCGGGCGACGTCGGTCGAGTACACGCTCGACCGCGAGTACTCCGGCGCGGTGGTGAAGCCGACCTGGTTGTTCACCACGATGTGCACCGTGCCGCCGGTCCGGTAGCCGCGCAGCTGGGACAGTTCGAGGGTCTCCGCCACCACGCCCTGGCCGGCGAACGCGGCGTCGCCGTGGATCAGGAGCGGCAGCACGGTGAACCCGGGCTCGCCCATGTCGATGACGTCCTGCTTGGCCCGGACCACGCCCTCGAGCACCGGGTCGACCGCCTCCAGGTGGCTCGGGTTGGCCACCAGCGAGATCGGGATCGCCAGCCCGTTGCCGGGGGAGTAGCTGCCGTCCGCGCCTAGGTGGTATTTCACATCCCCGGAACCATGGGTGGTGGCCGGGTCGAGGTTGCCCTCGAACTCCTGGAAGATCTGGCCGTACGACTTGCCGACGATGTTCGCGAGCACGTTGAGCCTGCCCCGGTGCGCCATCCCCAGCACGGCCTCGTCCATCCGCTGCTGGGCGGCCTCGGTGAGCACGGCGTCGAGCAGCGGTATCAGCGCCTCGGCGCCCTCCAGGGAGAACCGGCGCTGGCCGACGAACTTCGTCTGCAGGAACATCTCGAACGCCTCGGCGACGTTCAGCCGGGACAGGATCCGGACCTGCTCGTCGTGCTCGGCCCTGGGGTGCGGGCGCTCCACGCGGGCCTGGATCCAGGCCCGCTCCTCCGGATTCTGGATGTGCATGTACTCGATGCCGATGGTGCGGCAGTAGGAGTCCCGCAGCACGCCCAGGATCTCCCGCAACTTCATCCGCGGCTTGCCGCCGAACCCGCCGGTGGCGAAGTCGCGGTCCAGATCCCACAGGGTCAGCCCGTGCTGGTTGATGTCCAGGTCGGGGTGCTTGCGCTGCTTGTACTCCAGCGGGTCGGTGTCGGCCATCAGGTGGCCACGGACCCGGTAGGCGTGGATGAGCTCGTGAACCCGGGCGGCCTTCGACAGGTCGTCCTCATGGCCGGCCGGGATGTCCTTGACCCAGCGGACCGGCTCGTACGGGATCCGCAGCGACTGGAACACGTCGTCGTAGAAGCCGTGCTCGCCGAGCAGCAGCGAGTGGACCACCCGCAGGAATTCGCCGGACTGCGCCCCCTGGATGATCCGGTGATCGTAGGTGGAGGTGAGGGTGACCGTCTTGCTGATGGCCAGCCCGACGAGGGTCTCCTCGGACGCACCCTGGTAGGCGGCCGGGTACTCCATGGCACCGACGCCGACGATGCATCCCTGGCCGGCCACCAGCCGCGGCACCGAGTGCTCGGTGCCGATCGTGCCCGGGTTGGTCAGGCTGATCGTGGTGCCGGCGAAGTCGTCGACAGTGAGCTTGCCGCCACGGGCCTTGCGGATCACGTCCTCATACGCCATCCAGAAGTGGCGGAAGTCCATGGTCTCGGCGGCCTTGATTCCGGGCACGAGCAACTGCCGGGAGCCGTCGCTCTTGCGCACGTCGATGGCCAGGCCGAGGTTGACGTGCTCGGGCTGGACCAGAACCGGCTTGCCGTCCTCCTCGGCGAACGCGTAGTTCATCTCCGGGGACCAGGCCAGCGCCCGCACCACCGCGTAGCCGATGAGGTGGGTGAACGACACCTTGCCGCCGCGTCCCCTGCCGAGGTGGTTGTTGATCACTATGCGGTTGTCGACCAGCAGCTTGGCCGGGATGGCGCGCACGCTGGTCGCGGTCGGCACGGTGAGGCTGGCGGTCATGTTCGCCGCGGTGCGGGCCGCGGCTCCGCGGAGCCGGACCTCGATCGCGTGCTGCGCGTCCGGCGGTGGTGGCGCCGGCCTGGCCGGCGCCGGGAGAGTCGACGAGACCGGGGCCGGGGTGCCCCTTGCGGGGGCGGCCGGTGCTCCCGGCGCGGGGGCTGCCGTGGCCGGGCCGCCTGCGGCCGGGCCGTTTGCTGGCCCGCCTGCGGATGGCCCGCCCGCTGCGCCGCCTGCGGCAGGGACGGTGGGCGCCGTCGGTGCCTGGCCCGCCGAGGCTGTTCGGGCAGCGCCGGCCTGCCGCGGCTGCTCCGGCGGCTTTGGGTGGTAGTCGGCGAAGAAATTCCACCAGGCCCGGTCCACCGAGCCGGGGTCTGCCTGATAGCGCTGGTAGAGCTCGTCAACCAGCCATTCGTTGGGCCCGAAATCGGTGCTCGCCGAATTGGCTCCAGACGCTGCACCCGCCGGCGCGCCACGGCTGCCGTTCGCTGGAGCGGTCAGATCCGCGGCCGACTCTGGGGCATCAGCAGACACGGAGGACATCCCCCTCTTCCGACACTGGATTATCTGTCATTTCCGCACACCAGGCTACCCGGCAGCGCGCCTGAACTGCGTCCTTGTCTAGCGGACCGCATCTGTCCGGTTACCCGGAGATGCGGTCTCTGCCGTGCGGCTCGAGCCAGCTGATATACGGGCCCTTAGGCACGATTCGCGACGGGTTGACCCAGCTCTGCGTCTGATAGTAGTGGCGTTTGATCTGATCGAAGTCCGTGGTATCGCCGAAACCCGGTCGCTGGTAAAGGTCGCGGGCGTAACCCCAGAGGTACTGGTAGTCGATCAGCCGCCGCAGGTTGCACTTGAACAGGGTGTAGTAGACCGCATCGAACCTGGCCAGCGTCGGGAACAGCCGCACGTCCGCCTCGCACAGCTCGCTGCCGAGCAGGAACCTGCGCCGGGCCAGGCGCTCGTCGAGCGCGTCCATGGTCGCGAACAGCGCGTCGAAGGCCTCCTCGTACTCCGCCTGCGTGGTGGCGAGCCCCGCCTTGTACACGCCGATGTTGACCGCGTAGTAGATCAGGGTGGCGACCGCGTCGATTTCGCGCCGCATTGCGGCCGGGTAGAGGTCGGGCGAGCCCGGCCGGTGGTAGCCGGTGAACTCGGTCTCGAACATGATCGTGATCTGCGCCATGTCGTTCGAGATGATCCGCTGCGTCTCGGTGTCCCACAGCATCGGCAGGGTGCACTTGCCCTGATACCCGGGGTCCGTGACCAGGTACAGCTCCGACAGGAAGCGGGCCCCGGTGACCGGATCCACGCCGCCGTCGGCGTCGGGGAACCGCCAGCCGTGCTCGCCCGAGATCGGGTCGGTCAGGCTCAGGCCGATGACCCGGTCCAGTCCGAGCAGGCTGCGCACGATCAGCGCCCGCTGCGACCACGGGCAGGCGAGTGATGCGTAAAGCTGGTAGCGCCCTGGCTCCGCAAGGAAGCCGCTTGATCCATCCCCCGTGATCCGCCCCGTGAATGTGCCCTGATGGCGCACGAAACCCCCGGTCGAGGTCGGCTGAGGCATGGAGGGCATCACCATCCCTTCCGGGGCCGAGCGGGGCACTGCGTGATTTCCTATCTACTAGACCACGGGTTACACCAGACCACGGCCGGCTTGGGCAGATCCCTGTGCCGCCTCGGTGTTTGCGCGGATTCAGGAACCTGACGCGGCGGCGGCGCGGCGTCTCGCAGCGGGAAGGGGCTGCCGGTGAGCTCGATCGTCAGCGGGCTGACCCACCTGTCCGGGTGGGTCGCCTACGCAGTGATCGCGGCGCTCGTCTTCGGCGAGACGGCGGTGTTCCTCGGGTTCGTGCTGCCCGGTGAGACGGCGGTGGTCCTGGGCGGCGTGCTGGCCAGCCGGGGCCACCTGTCGCTGGCCACGCTGGCGGCCGTGGTCGTGGTCGCCGCGGTGACCGGCCCGATCGTCGGCTACGAGATCGGCAGGCGGATGGGTGACCGCCTGTTCGCCGCGCGCGCCATGCGCCGGCTGCCCGGCGGGCCGCATCGGGCCAGGCAGGCCCTCCGTGACCGCGGCGGCCTGGCGGTCATGCTCGGCAGGTTCGTCGCGTTCGTGCGTGCGGTGATGCCCGCCGCCGCCGGCGCCGTCCGCGTGCCGTACCGGACGTTCCTCATCTACAACGTCCTCGGCGGACTGGTCTGGGGTGTCGGCTACTGCCTGCTCGGGTACCTGGCGGGCTCGGCGTACGGCGCCGTGGAGCGCCGGGTCGGCACCGGGCTCGCCGTCGCCGTCGCCCTGATCCTGGTGGCGGCCCTCGGTGTCTGGGCGGTGCGCCGGCACCGCGCGCTCGCGTCCGGTCGCACCGAACCCGAAGGCGCCGCGCCGGCCAGCCAGGCAGGCGACGACCGCCTGCCCGACGCCGGTGACCTGCGTGCCGAGCAGCACGGCGACTGAGCCGGCCGGGCCCCGCGCCGGGCCGTGGCCGGGGGACGAAACGTCGCTGCGGTGCAGCATTCATCCCCTATCGCTCGCGCCGGTCCCGGGAACCTGTGCTTACCTGAGCGCACGGGGAGGTGGGCGGCTTGCGCGAGTTCGGCCAGCTCGAGAGCGCAATCATGGATGTGGTCTGGTCCGCGGACCGGCCGCAGAAGGTGCGGGAGGTGCGCGAACGGCTTTGCTACGGTCGGCCGGTCGCTTACACCACCGTGATGACGGTCATGGGCATCCTGCACGGCAAGGGCGTCCTGCGGCGGCAGAAGCAGGGGCGTGCGTGGCTGTACTGGCCGGCCGAAGCCAGGGAGGACCACGACGCGAGGCTGATGGCCGAGGCGTTGCGCTCGGGAGGAAATCACCTGGTCACGATGCGCAGATTCGTCGAGCGGGTCAGCGACGACGAGATGGCATGCCTCCGTGAGGCGCTCAGGGGCGGCCGAACACGTCCTCGCGCTGGTGCAGCAGGCTGGGCAGGTCGGCCCTGATCTCGGCGGTCACCGCGGTGTCCGCGTCGCCAACGGCGACGCCGGCTCTGGGCCCGAGATCCAGCCGGACCACGCCCATCGGGTCGACGAGCATGCTGCGCCCGCTGCCCGTTGGCGCGCGGCTGGGAGGCTCAGAGCGGTCGGGAACCTGATCGGCCGCGGCCACCCATACGGTGTTCTCGATGGCCCGGGCACGGACGAGCGTGACCCAGTGCTCCTCCTTGAACAGCCCCGCCGCCCAGCAGGCCGGGACCACGACCAGATCGGCGCCACGGGCAACCAGCGCCCGTGCGTGCTCAGGGAACCTGATGTCGTAGCAGATCAGGATCCCGATCCGCAGGCCGCCGATCTCGGCGATCACGACCTCGTCCCCGGGCGCGACCTTGTCGGACTCGCGCTGGCCGAGCGCATCGAACAAGTGGATCTTCCGGTATGCCGCGACCAGATCTCCGTGCGTGTCGAACGCGACGGCGGTGTTGTAGACCCGGTCGCCAGGCCCCGGCTCGAAGACCCCGGCGACCACGGCGATCCCGTGATCGCGCGCGGCCTCGGCAAGGCCCGTGCAGAACGCGCCGTCGGTGGGTTCCGCGACCGCGCGCAGGTCGCTCCCGAAGTGCGCCTGCGTCCCTTCGGGGAAGACCGCAAGCTCGGCGCCCGTCGCCGCTGCGTCGCCAAGCGCGGCCTTGGCCCGGCCGAGATTGACCGCCGGATCGGGACTGATCGGTACCTGGCAGAGCGCGACCCGCATGCCCGCAGCGTATGACAGGAACTGCCCGAGCCGCATCTGCAGATCCGCCGGGAAGGGCCACAGGCGCGCTCCCTGCGGCCCTTCCCGGGCCCCCGGTCCCCCCCGGCTCTTCCCCGGCCTGTTACCGAAGGGGCAATGACCCTCCGACCAGGGCCGGGCCGCCGATGGGATCTAGGTCATCGGTGAGCTCACCGGCGAGCCAAACCCGGCTTCGCCGGTTCCGGGCCGCAGCACGGCCCGCGGGCCGGGCGATGCCGATGGCACGGAACCCGAGCAGTCTTCTCGCGGCGCCGGTCAGGACCCCCGGGGCCCGGCCGGCGATGCTGCGGGCGTGCTCCTCGTGCCTGCTGGCAAGCGTGACGAGGACTACGGCGGTGAGCGGTACGCCCGTGATCAGGACGGCGATGGCGGTCAGCAGGATGATCATCGCGTTCACTTCCCCGAGTTAGGGGTGGCACATCGCCTGGCGTGTCTGCTGCCGTAACCGATGTTTCCACCGATTAGACTCATACCAAACAGTGGTGCGTTTAAACCAGACTGTGTGGGTAGATTCCACCTATCCAGATGGTGAGAATCATGGGTACGAGCTAGGGGCGACAACGTGGCTCATGCGCGGTACCAGCAGATCGCGGACCGTCTCCGGGACCAGATCGCTCGCGAGGTGTATGGCCCGGGCGAGCGACTGCCGAGCGAGCCTGATCTGATGGACGAGTATCAGGCGTCTAGGAACACGGTCCGGCTCGCCATAGCTCTGCTGACCAACCAGGGACTGGTGGTGACGAGGCAGGGCCTTGGAACCTTCGTGCAGCGGCCGACCAGGCCATTCACTGCCCTGCTCTCCCGGGTGAACGTCTCACCCGATGCCTACCACGCGGATGCCGCCTTGCCAGTGGTCGGCCTGGCGGCGGATCAGCCGGAACGCGCGACATCGGTCGTGGTCGAGACAGCCGAAGCGAGCGCGAGCGCCGCGGCGAGCCTCGACATCAAGCAGGGCGACCTCGTGGTGATCCGCAGGTCTCAGCGTTTCCTCGGGGACGTTCCCTGGCTGCTCGTGGCGTCGTTCTTCCCGATGGACCTGGCCCGCGGCACTGCGCTCGAGCAGGCAGGCGGCATCGAGCAGGGCAGCATCAAGCTGCTGGCGGACCTCGGCCATCCACAGCAGGGCTTCAGGGACGAGATCGGCGCCCGGATGCCGGACGCGCGGGAGTTCGAGTTTTTCGGCCTGACCACGGGCACGCCGGTGATCGTCGTCGGCCGAACGGCCTACAGCACGTCCCGGCCGATCCGGATGACCCGTTACGTCTACCGGGCCGACCGGGTAAGGCTGGCCCATGAGGTGGCCACGATCCCGGAGAAGTATCAGGACGCCAGGGGCTGAGGCGCAGGCCCGCCGCTCAGTCCAGCTCGATCGAGCCGAGGATCCGGGCTGCCTGGCGCTGTGCCTGGATCAGGTCGGTCCCTGGCTCGATGGCGGCCAGCAGCAGGTCGTGCAGTTGCCGGCGATGAGCCGCGGACAGCCGCGCGAACGGCGTGCGGGTGGACTCCATGCACGCCACGAGCTGTCGTCTGGTCGCGGCGCCTTCCGGGGTGAGGTCCACCCGCTTCACCCGCCGGTCGCCGGCGTCTTCACGCCGTTCGACCAGGCCGCGGGCGGCGAGCCGGTCGGCTATCCCGGTGGCGGTTGAGGCGTGGCCGCCGAGCCGGGCCGACAGCTCGCGCATGGACATGCTGCCGTCGATCTGCAGCAGCGCTGACGCCTGGACCACGGACAGCCCGCACTGCTCGGCGCACTCCGACATCTGCGTGGCCGTCTGGCCGACGAGCGCGACGAGCAGGCCGACTATCTCGCGGGTCTCGGCTAGATCGGGCATGGCGCTCATCGTAGGGGCGCAGGCTTGCGATGCCAATATTTGACATCTCGAATATTGGCATGCGAATCTTGCTGAACCTGCCGCTACCCGAGAGGAGAGGGCCATGCCGAGCGAGCAGATGCAGGCCTTCATCGACGCCTTGCGCGATCACATCCCGCAGGACGGGAGCCTGACGGTTGAACAGCACCGGGCCATGCATGACGCTCTCCTCGCCCGGCGCCCTCCCGACGAGGACGTACGGATCGAGGAAACGACGCTCGGCGGAGTCGCCGCTGAATGGGTCTGGGCCGAGGGCGTCCCGGCCGACCGGGTGGTCCTGCACTGCCACGGCGGCGGCTTCCGCGCCGGCTCGCCGCGCGGTTCCCGGCAGTTCGCCGGGCGCCTCTCCCGCGCCTCCAAGGCAAGGATCGCCGTGCTCGACTACCGGCTGGCACCGGAGTACCCGTTCCCTGCCGCGCTCGACGACGTGATCGCCAGCTACCGCGGGTTGCTGGACGCCGGGCACGCGGCCGCGTCGATCGCGTTCGGCGGCGAGTCGATCGGCGGCGGCACCCTGGCCCTGGCAGCACTCACGGCCGTAAGGGAGAGCGGCCTGCCGCTGCCAGCGTCGGTGTTCGCCCTGTCCCCCCTCACCGATCTCACCCTGAACAGCCCGGCGATATCGGGTGCCGGCGGCCGCGACCCCTTGGCCCGGGACGCCCGCCAGTTCGCGGAAGCGGTGCGCAGCTACCTTCCGCCGGGCCAGGATCCAGCAGCACCGCTGGTGTCGCCGCTCTACGCGGACTGGTCCGGGCTGCCAGCGGTGCATATCGAGGTCGGCAGCACCGAGCGGCTGATCGACGATGCGCGACGGCTGATCGAGCGGGCGCGGCTGGCCGGAGTGCCCGCAACCCTTGACGTCACCGAGGGCGCTGTGCACGCCTTTCCCGCCACAGCGCCGGAGACCCCGGAGGCGGAGGCGGCGATCGAGCGCATCGCGTACCACCTGATAGCCGACCTGGAAACCCCAGACAGCGCAGCTGGGCTGTCTCGGAGCGCCGGGCACGGCTAGACCACTGTCACCTTCCAGACCTCGCAGGAGAGCGAAATGTACGCACGTGTGATCACAGCCCAGACCGGACCCGACGGGTTCGACAGCGTCATAGGCGTTGGCCGGGAACAGCTTCCCGGCGCCAGCCAGCAGCCCGGGTTCAAGGGCTTCTACCTGCTTGCCGACGCTGAAACAGGCAAGGTCGTATTCATCTCGCTGTGGGAGACCCGCGAGCAGATGCCGGCCGGCATCCGGGACGAGGGCCTGCGGGCCTCCTGGCTGACTCCGCCGCACCTCGAAACTTACGAAGTCATGGCGCACATCTAAGCCGCGGCCGCCAACGCGGGCATGGCGTACTTGGCCGCGCCAAGCCGCGGCGGTCAACGCGGGCCATGGCGTACTTGGCCGCGCCATAGCCTGGGCCTGGCCTGGGCCGAAGTGGCCATCGGGCGGCTATCCGCCGAAGATGTGGCCGGTTATCGTGAATGTGTGATCGCACTTTTGCTTGCTGCGGTTGCGGTAGGACTGTCTAACCTGGCCGCGTCTATCGGTATCGGTGTGACGGGCGTGACCGCGAAGACCCGGTTGCAGGTGAGCCTGGTCTTCGGCGTCTTCGAGTCCGGGATGCCAATAGTCGGCCTGCTGATCGGCCAGCGAATCGCCAGCAATCTCGGCCAGGCGGTGCGCTGGCCGGGTGCGATCTTGCTGATGGCCGTAGGCGCATTCGGCCTGGTGCGGTCGCTGCGTGACAGCCGCAAGAGCGCGACGGGCGAATCGCCGCAGCCAGGGGCCGTCCCGGCCGTCCCCCCCTCCCGTCTCGGTCGCCTCCTGATCAGCGGGTTCGTGCTCAGCCTGGACAACCTGGTCGTCGGCTTCGCGCTTGGCACGTACCAGGTCGACATCCTGACGGGCGCGATCCTGATCGGCGCGGTCAGCGTGGCGATGTCGCTTGCAGGCCTGGAACTCGGCGGCCTGCTCGGCCGCTGGGCCGGTCAGCGCAGCGAGCAGATGAGCGGCCTGATCCTGATCCTGGTCGGCGCCGCCATCGCCGGCGGCGCCTTAAGCTAACCGCTTGCCCCGGTGGCCGGGGGTGGCGACCGGCCCAGCGGGCCGACCGAGGTTACTCCTCCAGGCGGAGGGCGGCCTTTGGGCACGAATTCACGGCGTGCCGCACAGCGTCGGCGAGGCCTGTCGGGACCTCTGCCACCAGGATGTGCAACTCGTCCTCGTCGTCTACCTCGAAAACCTCGGGCACGAGGCCTGCGCAGACCGCGTTCGCCTCGCAGGCGTCCCGGTCGACTGAAACCTTCACGTGTCTCCCTGGGATTCGGTGTAGTTCGGAGTACAGCATGTCCCGGTGCAGGCGGGCAAGCGCGAGGCGGGACACTAGCGGGCATGCAACAGAGCTTCCCCGCGGACCTCGCCGGAATGGCCGAGTCGGCCCGGGGTTTCATGCCGCCGCCCGAGGGCCTGGCGCTCTACGAGACCGCCATGGCGTATGCGCCGCGAGGCCCGGTCGCCGAGATCGGAACCTACTGCGGCAAGTCGACGATCTACCTGGCGGCTGCCGTTCGCGAGGCGGGCCAGTTCGTGGTCACCGTCGATCACCATCACGGGTCGGAGGAGAATCAGGCGGGCTGGGAGTACCACGATCCCGGCCTGGTGGATCCGGCGACGGGGCGGCTGGACACGCTGCCGCACTTCAGGTCCACGCTCGCGGCGACCGGCCTGGAAGAGCACGTGATCGCGATCGTGGGCAGGTCCGCCGATGTTGCCGGGCTGTGGCGGACGCCGCTCGGGATGCTGTTCATCGACGGCGGGCACACCGATGCCGCGGCCACGACCGACTACGAGGGCTGGGCGCCGTGGGTGGCGGTCGGCGGCGCGCTGGCCATCCACGACGTCTTCCCTGACCCGGCCGACGGCGGCCAGGCTCCGTACCGGATCTACCAGCGCGCGCTGAAGTCGGGCGGGTTCGCCGAGGTCCGGGTAGAGGGCTCGCTGCGGGTGCTGGAGCGCGTCGGCGAAGGTATCGGCTGACCGAACCCGCTTGCAGGGTCGCGGCGGAAGGCGGCGCGGCTCAGACGGCGCCGGCCGGTTGGGCCGGCGGTCGGCCGCTCTCCGGCTCGCAGCCGCACGCGGCCGCGTCGACCGGTGAACCAACGCCCCACCTCGCGGAACCGGCGGTGAAGATTCCCGATCCCCCGCTGGCCCCGGACAGCGCGTCGGCGGCCAGGACCACCGCTGCCGCGGTCCAGCTGCTCTGCTCGTTCGGGAAGTGCATCCGGTTGGCGAACTGCCAGCCGGTCCAGTAGCTGCCGTCCGGATCGCGCAGGTGCTGCATCTCGTCGAACAGCTCCAGGGCCCGGGAGTGATCGCCGATCGCGTCGAGCGCCAGCGCGAGCTCGCACGTCTCCGCGCCGGTGACCCAGGGCTGGTCGCTGACGCACCTGACGCCGAGGCCGGGTACCACGAACGTGTCCCAGCCCGCGGCCAGCCGGCCGGCCGCGTCGCGGCCGCGCAGTGGCCCGCCGAGCACCGGGTAGTACCAGTCCATCGAGAAGGTGCTCTTGTCGGCGAAGGCCTCGGGGTGGCAGGCCACCGCGTGCCCGAGCTGGCCGGCCGCGAGCTCCCAGTCCGGCTGCGGCTCGCCGACGTACTCGGCGAGCGCGATCGCGCACCGCAGCGCGTGATGCATGCTGGAGCTGCCGGTCAGCAGCGCGTAGGAGGCAGGCGTGCCGTCGGCCTGGCGCTGCCAGATAATCTCGCCGCGGGGCTGCTGCAGGCCAAGCGCGAACTCGATCCCCTTGCGGGCCACCGGCCACATTCGCTGCGCAAACGCGTCGTCGCGGGTGACCTGGAGCTCGTGCCAGACCCCGACCGTGCAGTAGGCGGCGTGATTGCTCTCCACCGCGTCATCGAGGACTGAGCCGTCCTCGGCACACTTCGGCCACGACCCATCCGGTCGCTGGGTCGCCCGCAGCCACTCGTAGCCGCGCCGCGCCGCGCCGCGGAGTCCGCACACGCTGAGCGCCATCAGGCACTCGACATGGTTCCAGGCATCGACGTGTCCGTCCGGCCAGCCGATCGCGCCTTCGCGCTGCTGCATGGCGGCGATGCTCTTGCCCGTCGCCAGCACCTGGTCGGCGGTCAGGATCCCGGGAACCGAGGGAAGCCCGGCGCTGGCCACGCCTGCCCTTTCCGGGCTTGAGCTGGTGACGCTCGCGCCGGCCAGGCTCTCAGGCTGCCGCATGTGCTTCCTCAGGCCGCGCCGACCCGGTCGTTTTCGTTCTCCGCGCGCTGCCGGCGGCGGTGCCCGCGCCGCTCGCGGCGGGCTTGGCGGCGTATACGACGACGCTCTTGCCGATCAGTGGGTTGAGCGCACGGTCTGTCAGTCGCATGATCGCGGGTTGCTTCATGATTTCCCAGACCAGCAGCCGGTGGTAGGCACGGGCCAGCCGGTGATCGTCGTCATGCACGCCGACCGCGCATTTCAGCCACCAGTACGGCGAGTGCAGCGCATGGGCGTGATGGTGCCCGCCGACGGACAGGCCCGCCCGGGCCAGCTTCGCCTCGAGCTCACCGCGGGTGAAAATCCGCAGGTGACCGCCTGGCACGGTGTGGTAGTCGTCGGAGAGCCGCCAGCAGATCCGCTCCGGCAGCCAGGCGGGCACGGTGACGGCTGCCACCCCGCCCGGCCGCAGCACCCGCGCGATCTCGTTCATGGCGGCCTGGTCGGCTGGGATGTGCTCAAGCACCTCCGCGGCGATCACCCGGTCAAAGGACCCGTCAGGAAACGGCATCGCGGTAGCGTCCCCGAGCACCACGCGGGCGGACGCACGCGCAGGGACCTCGCCTGCCTCGCTCATCGCCGCGAACATGCTTGTCACCTGCTGCAGCTCGCCCTCGTCGGTGTCCAGCGCCACCACGTGCGCGCCGCGGCGCAACGCCTCGAACGCGTGCCGGCCGGCGCCGCAGCCCAGGTCGAGCACGCGGTCGCCGGGAATTACCGGGAACCGGGAGAAGTCGACGGTCAGCACGGCGCTGACCCGGCCCGCGCCGCGGCCGTCTCGATCGCGCAGCGGTACTGCTCAACGGTAGCCTGGGCAACCGCGGGCCAGGCGAACCGCTCCTGCACCCGGCGCAGTGCCAGCGCAGAAAGCCGCTCCCGCTCTGCGGCCGAGTCGTGCAGTAGCCGCAGCGCGACCGCCAGTTCCTCGGCGTCGCCGGGAGTGACCAGAAGCGCGGCGTCGCCGGTCACCTCGGGCAGCGCCCCGGTCCGGCTGGCGATCAGCGGGGTGCCCGACGCCATGTGCTCGACGGCGGGCAGCGAGAAGCCCTCGTAGAGCGACGGCACCACCGCGATCTCGGCGCTCGCGATGAACTCGGCGAGTTCGTTGTCGCTGATCCCGCTGACGAACCGGGCCTTGTCGCCCAGGGCGAGCTCGCCGACGAGCCGTTCGGTCGGCCCGCCGGGCGAGGGCTTGCCGACCACGGTCAGCTCAACGTTGCGTTCCGTGGTCACCTTGGCCACCGCGCGCAGCAGCGTCGAAATGCCTTTCACGGGGGAGTCGGCACTGGCCACGGCCACGATCCGGCCGGGCACGCGCGGCGCCTGCCGGGGGTGGAACAGGCGGGTGTCCACCCCCAGCGGGATCACGTGCACGCTGGAGCGGGGCACCCGGAAGTCGCGGCAGATGTCCACACGAGACGACTCCGAGCCGGTGAGCACCGGGCCGACGCGGCGGGCAACCCTGCCCTGCATCCGTACGAACCCGTACCACCGGCGCTTGGACAGCCGGGAAAAGCCCTTGGCCGCCGCCAGCTCGATCCGCCGGTCCACGCTGATCGGGTGGTGGATGCTGGTGACCAGCGGCAGGCCGAGGCGGGCGATGCCGAGCATGCCGTAGGCGAGGACCTGGTTGTCGTGCACGATGTCGAAGTCGCCGCTGCGTGCGCGCAGCGCGCGCAGCGCGCGCAGGCTGAACGTCAACGGCTCGGGGAATGCCGCGGTCCACATCGCGGCGACCTCGAGCGCGTCGATCCAGTCTCGGTACTCGCTCGGCCGTGGCGTGCGGAACGGGTCGGGCTCCCGGTAAAGGTCCAGGCTGGGCAAGGCGTGCAGCAGCGGGCCCGGCTCGAGCTCGGGATACGGCTGGCCGGAGAACACTTCGACGTGGTGGCCGAGCGCGGCCAGCTCACGGGACAGATGCCGCAGATAGATTCCCTGGCCGCCACAGTGCGGCTTGCTCCGGTATGAGAGCAGCGCGATCCGCAACGCGCGGTCGGCGCTCGCTGGGGGTCCGGGGGCTACCCCCCGGGTCGGCACAGCGCTCACGCAGGTTTGCCTCCTCATCAGCCGCTGGCAGCCAGCATGCTAGAAGGCGTGCCCGCGTGACCCCCTAAGCAGCGAACATTACCAGGCGGTATCTTGCGTTCTCTTGCGCCCCATAGGTAAAGACGCGAGGGTGCTCGTGCGGCTTCTAAGTCGGTAAGCTGCCGCGACGTGACCGATGGTCTGCCGCGGTCGCGGCCGGCCAGGACGATGGGGAGACTCTGCTGACAAAACGGGCGCTGATCACCGGCATCACCGGCCAGGATGGCTCCTACCTGGCCGAGCATCTGCTCGCCGAGGGGTACGAGGTCTGGGGCCTGGTACGGGGCCAGGCCAACCCGCGGGTGCGCCGGGTGCGCGAGATCCTCGGCGACATCCGGCTGGTCCGTGGCGACTTGCTGGATCAGGGAAGCCTGATCTCGGCGGTCGAACGGGTGCAGCCCGACGAGGTCTACAACCTGGCCGCGATCTCGTACGTGCCGATGTCCTGGCAGCAGGCCGAGCTCACCGGCGAGGTCACCGGGCTCGGCGTGCTCCGGGTGCTCGAGGCGATCCGGGTCTGCAGCGGGATAAATGGGTCGCGCAGTCCTGGGCACGGTCAGATCCGGTTCTACCAGGCGTCGTCCTCGGAGATGTTCGGCAAGGTGCGGGAGTCGCCGCAGACCGAGCAGACCCCATTCCACCCGCGCAGCCCCTACGGCGTGGCCAAGGCCTACGGCCACCACCTGACCCAGAACTACCGCGAGTCGTACGGGATGTTCGCCGTGTCCGGCATCTTGTTCAATCACGAGTCGCCGCGCCGGGGCGCAGAGTTCGTCACCCGTAAGGTGTCGCTCGGCGTTGCCAAGATCAAGCTCGGCTACGAGAAGCAGGTACGCCTGGGCAACATGGGCGCCAGCAGGGACTGGGGGTTCGCCGGCGACTTCGTGCGCGCGATGCACTCGATGGTTGTGCGGGACGAGCCCACTGACTACGTGGTTGGGACCGGCGTCACGCACGGCGTTGGCGAGCTGGTGGAGCTGGCGTTCGGCGTGGTGGGCCTCGACTGGCGGGACCACGTGGTCACCGACGCCGCCTTCATCCGGCCCGCCGAGGTAGACCAGCTGTGCGCGAACCCGGCCAAGGCCGCCGATGAGCTCGGCTGGGAGCCAGCGATCGGCTTCGAGGAGCTGGTGACGATGATGGTCGAGGCCGACATGAAGCTGCTCAGCGAGTCTGGCGGGCACGCCGAGGACTCGTTCGGCCCGGACGCCTGGTAGCGACGGCTCAGGAGACGACGGCGCCGACCGCGGCCCCGATCCCGTAGGTCAGGCCCGCGGCGACGCCGGCCAGCAGCAGCTGGCGCAGTGCCCCGCGCAAGAACGGGCGGTCGGTGATCCGGGAGACAAGGCCGCCGCCGACGAAGGCGGCGACCGCGGCGAGGACGAGCGACACCCAGAGCACGCTGAACCCGGCCAGGTACGGAAACAGCGGGATCAGCGCGCCGATCGCGAACGTCACCAGCGAGGCGCCGGCCGCGGTGAGCGGAGACGGCAGCTCCTCGTAATCCACCCCGAGTTCCTCGCGCACGTGCACCCCGAGCGCCTCTTCCGGGTGCCGGGAAAGCTGCCCAGCCACCTCGTACGCAAGGTCGGCGTCCACGCCGCGCTTGCGGAAGACCGCCGCTAGTTCCCGCCGCTCCGCCTCGGGGTGGTGCTCGAGCTCATACTGTTCCTTGCGGACCTCGGCTGCGATCAGCTCGTTCTGCGAGGACACCGAGACGAACTCGCCCGCGGCCATCGAGAACGCCCCGGCCGACAGCCCGGCGAGGCCAGCCAGTACCACCGCGTGCGCCGAGCCGTGGCCACCGCTCACCCCGGCGATCAGCGATACGTTCGTGACCAAACCATCCATGGAGCCGAACACAGCAGGGCGCAGCCAGCCGCCGGACACGTCCCGGTGGTGGCCATGGACGTCGTGGCCGTGGACGTCGTGGCTATGCGGCCTGGCGTCCTGGCCGTGCGGCCTCGCGTCCTGGCCATGCCGCTTGCCGACGGGGAACATTTGCCCATTATTCCCTGCCCGCGTCGCTCACCAGGCCAGACCGCCGGTTCGGAGCACGCCGAGGATGCGCTCGATGTCCTCACCGAACGGCCGGTCCCCGCCGACCGGGCCCACGATCCCGGCCAGCCGCGTCAGCACCTGATGGCATCCGTCCGGCGCGTTCCGCTGGGACAGCGAGCAGGCCTGGTACCCGGCCAGCAGCTCGCACGCGGTGACCGCTGCGGCGTGGTGCACCGCGCCACGCAGCGCCTCGGCAGCCTCCCAGGCGAAGGACTGCACATCCTCCTGGCCGCCGGAGGTCTCGGCGAGCCCGACCGGCGCCGGAACGCAGAGCCGGCGCAGCGCGTGGACCTCGCCGACGGCGCGCTTGTGCACGGCGACGAGCCCGGCGTCCGGGCCCGGCCGCGCGGCGAGCTGGGCGGGCAGGCCGGTCACCCGGGTGTCGAGCAGCCGGTGCAGGCGCGCCGCCGAGACCTCGGCTGCGTGCGCGAGCGCCGCTGTGAGCAGGTCGCAGTGCGCAGCAAGGTCGATGCCGTGGAACCCGGCGGTGCCCAAGAACGTACCGTCGAGAAACGCCGGCGAGTCGGTCACGCCAGTGAGCGCGCGCTCGGTCGATGCCGCCAGCGCTTCGCACGCCCGCAGCACGTGCGCGAGGACCGGGCCGGCCACCCGGAATGATACCGGCGCCTGCAGGGAGCGCGGCTCGGGCAGAGCGCCGACCGCCGCGCGGAGGCGCCCGAGCACGTCGGCCAGGATGTCGTCGCCTCGCGCGCACGCGGCAGCGTAGGGGTCGCGGGGCGCGCCGGCCGCGGCGATCGACAGCGCCGCCGCCGACTCCATCGCCCCCTCCAGCGCGCCGGCCTCGGCCAGCCGCATCAGGCACAGCGCGGTTGTCCCCGGCACCCCCGCTAGCAGCGCGTGCCCTTCCCGCGGGCCCAGCCGGTACTCCCCGTGGCCACGGTCGCGCAGCGCCTCGCGGGCGGCCATGGTGCCGCCACTCCGGTCCAGCACATGGCCAATCCCGACAAGGGGCCCGAACGCATGAGCGAGGGGTATGATCTCGCCTGCGCTGCCCACCCCGGTACGCGGGACCGCCGGGACGACGCCGGACTCCAGCAGGCCGGCCAGCTCCCGGCACAGCCCGGCGGACACGCCGGAGTCGCCGGACAGGAACGTGCGCAGCCGGACCGCGATGACAGCCCGCGCGTCGGCCGCGTCCAGCCAGGGCGGGCCCCCGGTCGCCCGGGCCAGCAGCAGGTTGCGCTGATGCGCGAGCTGCTCGGGTCCGGTGAGGCGGACGCCGGCCAGCGCGCCCATACCGGTGTTCACGCCGTAGACCGGATCGCCGCTGCGCAGCACCTCCCGTGCCGCACGGCACTGCCGGTCAACCTCCGCAAGCAGCGCGGGTGCGAGCTCGATCCGCTGCCCGGCCGCGGTCCGCCGGATCAGCCCGGCGTCCAGATCACCGGGTGCCGCGATCACGATGGCCGGCGTGGCCGGGCCTCCGGCCGCCCGCATGGTCACCGGTAGCGCAGCATCGTGCCGATACCGGCCTGCTCGGCCCGGCGCAGGATCAGCGCGCCGACGGCGATATCCAGGATGGACAGGCCCCGGTGCCAGAGCAGGATGCGCTCGTCGGGACGTTCCCGCCCCGGGCGAAGGCCGGCCACGATCTGGCCCAGCTCGGCGTGCAGGGACCCGGCCGACAGCCGGCCGCTGTCCACGTGCGGCCGCAGCGCGCCGAACCGGCCGGACTGCGCCTCCCGCCAGTCGTCGACGACGACCTTGTCCATCACGTCGAGCAGGTCAAGCTCGACGGCGGTGATCGTGCCGTAGGGAACAACGAACGCGCCGGGCCGGACCGCCCCGGTGCGCAGCAGCGGCTCGGGCGCGGTCAGCCGGGAGGCCTCGACCAGGATGTCGGCGCCGTCGAACGCCTCGTCCGCGGTAACGGTGACCCGCACCGGGGTGCCGGTGACGTCGGCCAGCTGCCGCGCGAAAGCCTCCCGTGACTCCGGCCGGCGGCTGGTCACCCTGATCTCGTCGAGATCGAACATCTCGTCAAGCAGGACGACATTCCAGAACGCGGTTCCGCGGGCGCCGACGTGCCCCAGCACCCGCGCGCCCGGCCGGGCCAGGTACCTGGCGCCGACGGCGGTCATCGCGCCGGTCCGGCAGGCGGTGATCAGCGTGGCGTCCATGATCGACAGCGGTATCCCGGTGCCGGGGTCGTAGAGCGTCAGCAGCCCGAGCTCGCTGGGCAGTCCGCGGGCGTAATTGTCCACGAAGTCGCCGACCACCTTGACCCCGGACAGGCCGCCCGCCCCAAGCCCTGGCAGGTGCCCGCGGAGCACGTTGAAATGGCCGGCGCGCCCGTCGCCGGGTACCAGGTGCACCCGCGGCTCGAACACGGCGCGGCCCTCGCCGTGAGCGAGGACCGCGCCTTCCACGGCAGCGACGATCTCGGCACCGACCAGGCCGAGTGCGTCGATGTCAGGACCGGACAGGAACCGGATCCACAGGCCCGAGTCCGCGGCCCGCTGGTCCACGACGGCGTGCGCGGGTCAGCTCTTGGTCGCGTCGTACAGGAAGATGTGGCCGATCGCGGTCGGGTAGGCGCCGCTCACGGTCTTCGCGGTGGCCGTCAGGTAGTTGTAGAAGTAGCCGTAGATGATGGGGGTCTGGTCCAGCAGCAGGGTCTCGATCTTCCCGGCGATCGTCTTCTGGGTCGACAGGTCCACGGTGGCGATGTACTGGCTGACCAGGCTGTCGTACTGCGAATTGCTGAAGTGCGCCGCGTTCCACGGACCGGTCCCGGTCTTGGCGTTCGTGGTTTGCAGCGGAGCGGTCAGGAACACGTTCGGCACGCTGCGGTGCCCGTAGTCCACCAGGCTCATCGTGGCGTCGAGCCAGTCCGAGTTGCCGAAGGTGGCCTTGCCGTAGTAGGCGGACGAGCTCTCGATCGTGAGCCCGATGGTTACCCCGATCGCCTTCGCCGACTCCGCGACGATCTGGGCGTACTCCGGGATCTCCAGGAACTGCTCGGTGGTGAGATGGGTGCTGAACCCGTTCGAGTGGCCGGCGGCCGCCAGCAGCGACTTCGCCTTCGCGATGTTCTGGGTCCGCTGCGCGACGCTGGTGTTCGTCGACGGGAAGACCGGGGCGAATGGGCTGTCGTTCCCGACGTCCGCGAAACCCTTGAACAGCGCCTTGACGATCGCCGGACGGTCCAGCGTGAGCGCGATCGCCTGGCGCACCCGCGGGTCGGTGAACGGTGCCTGATCGCAGCGCATGGACAGTTCGCGGTGCGCGCTGGACTTCAGCTTGATGATGTTGTACGGGGCGCCGGAGACGAGCAGCTGCTCCGCGCCGGCCACCGCGAACTGCCCTACCACGTCGATCGACCCGTTGGACAGCGCGAGGATCTCCGGCGTCTGGTCGGCGTAGAACGTGAACTGGGTCTCGGCCGGCTTCGCCTTGGTGCCCCAGTACTGCTCATTCCTGGTGAACGACGCGCCGACCTTGGGCGTGTAGCTCTTCAGCACGAACGGCCCGGTCCCGAGGAACGAGCTCTGCCAGCTCGCCGGGTTGTAGCCGTTGGGGATGATGATCATGTTGTAGTTGTCGGAGGAGGTCAGGTACGGGAAGTTCCCGTTCGGGGCCGCGAGGTGGAAGGCGACCGTGAAGTCGTCGACCTTCTTCACGCCGGACGGGGTAAGCACGCCGCCGAAGTTGGACAGCGCGTTCGATGCGTTCTTCGGGTTGGACTGGAGCTGGTAGGTGTACACGACGTCGTCCGCCGTGAGCGCCTTGCCGTTATGGAACTTGACGCCTTGGCGGATCTTGAATGTCCACACGTCCGCGGTGGAGTTCGCGGACCAGCTCTCGGCGAGCACCGGCTTCAGCACCAGGGTCTGGGTGGACAGGCAGAGGTACTCACCGGTCTGGGCCAGCATGTCCAGGCCGCCCTGGTCGGCCACGGTCAGCGGGTTGATCGCCGCGGTCGGCGTGACGATTCCCACCTTGATCGTCGCCCCGGCCTTGCCGGCCGACGTGCTCGGCGACGACGACGAGCCCGTGCTGCCGCACGCCGAGACGACCGCGCCGAGCAGCGGCAGCGATATCCCGACGACCGAGCCGCGCCGGATGAAGTCGCGGCGCGACATCCTCCCGGCGGCGAACTCGTCGATGACATGGTTCGCGACGTCGCCCTGGCCTTCTCTCAGCCTGCTGAGGCGGCGGTGGTCTGCGTTCACGGGGATCCTCCCTAGCTCACCGGGCGCGCATGCGGGCCGGTGTGAGTGAGAAAGCTACGTTCATTGCGGGGGCTTGTCACGGCGCCTGCCCGACACGCTGCAGGACTGTTAGCTGATCGATGGGAATGTGACAGCTCATCAGGTGGCCGGGCGCGACCTCGCGCAGCGGCGGCTCGGTCGACTCGCATTCTCCGGTGGGCAGCCTGCGCGGGCAGCGGGTGTGGAACACGCAGCCGGACGGCGGGTTCGCCGCCGACGGGATCTCGCCCTGCAGCCGGATCCGTTCTGGGCGCTGACCGTCGAGACTCGGCACGGCCGAGAGCAGCGCTTCTGTGTACGGGTGGTGCGGCCCGGCGAACACGGTCTCGGCCGGGCCGACCTCCATGATGCGGCCGAGGTAGAGAACGGCGATCCGGTCGGACAGGTACCGCACCAGGCCAAGGTCGTGCGAGATGAACAGGTACGTGACCCGCTCCTTGGCCTGCAGGTCGACCAGCAGGTTGAGGATCGCCGCCTGCACCGACACGTCCAGCGCGGAGGTTGGCTCGTCGCAGACCACGATGCGCGGGCCGCCGGCGAAGGCCCGGGCGATCGCCACTCGCTGCTTCAGCCCGCCGGAAAGCTGGCTGGGGCGCAGCGACAGCTGGCGCTCCTCCATACGGACCGACCGGACCAGGTCGGCCAGGCGCTCGCGCAGACGCGCCCCGGACAGGCCGGCCAGCCGGGACAGCGGCTGGCTGATCAGGCGCCGCACCGTGTGGCGGCGGTTGAGTGCGGAGTCCGGATTCTGGAACACGATCTGCAGCGCCTTCAGCTGCTCCCGGGAGCGACGCCGCGCGTCGGGAGCCACCGGCTCGCCGTCCAGATCGATGATCGAGCCTTCGTCCGGCGGGATCAGGCCGAGCAGCGCGCGGGCCAGGGTCGTCTTGCCGCTGCCGGACTCGCCGACCAGGCCGAGCGTCTCGCCGAGTTCCAGGCTCAGGTCGACGTCGACCAGGGCCTTGACCGCCTCGCCTCGCGATCCGAACGTCTTCGACAGCCGTTCGAGCCGCACGACCGGCCGGTCGGCGTCGCGTACCGGGGGGATATCCAGGTTGACCGGGGTGTTCCTGGGCAGGTCCTCGGTCTGTTCGTGCAGGTAGCAGCGCGACGTACGGCCGTCGCCGACGGGGAAGGCCGGCGGCGGGGCGGCCCGGCACTGCTCCTCGGCGATCGGGCAGCGCGGGGCGAAGATGCATCCCTCTGGCTCGTCGCCCGGTGTAGGCAGGAAGCCGGGGATCGTGTCGAGACGCCCGTGGTCCTTGCGCTGGCCGCGCCGGGGGATGCAGCGCAGCAGGCCGACCGTGTAGGGGTGGCGCGGCCGGTCGAACACCTCGCGGGCCGGGCCCTCCTCGATCAGCTCCCCGGCGTACAGGACGCCGACCCGGTCGCACATCTTGGCGATCACCGCGAGGTTGTGGCTGATGAACAGCACCGAGGTGGCGAACTCCGTGCGCAGCCCGGCGATCAGGTCCAGCACCTCGGCCTCGACGGTCGCGTCGAGCGCGGTCGTCGGCTCGTCCAGGATCAGCAGGGAAGGCTCGGCGGCCAGCGCCATCGCGATCACAGCGCGCTGCGCCATCCCGCCGGACAGCTCGTGCGGGTAGCGGTCCATCACCCGGTGCGGGTCCGAGATCTGCACCTTGCGGAGCATGCCCTCGGCTTTTTCCATCGCCTCGGCGCGGTGCAGGCCGGCGATCTCATACACCTCGGCAACCTGCCGGCCGACCTTGATCGATGGGTTCAGCGCCCGGCCGGGCTCCTGGTACACCATGGACACCGTGCGGGCCCGCAGGCCGCGCAGGGCCGCGTTGCCCATGGCCAGCGGGTCAGCGCCGTTGATGCGGATAGTGCCCGCGCTGACCCGGCCATTGCGCGGCAGGTACCTGGTGAGGGCGAGCGCCACGGTGGACTTGCCGGACCCCGACTCGCCCACCAGGCCGTAGGACTCGCCGCTGCCGATCTGGAACGACACGTCGCGCAGGGCGCGCCGGTCCTGGCCGCGCACCCGGTAGGTGACGTCCAGGTGCTCGACCGCCACGGCCGGGCCCGTCCCGCCCGCGGCGCCCGGAGCCGCCGTGGTATCCGCCGCGGTCACGACGACAGCACCTGCTCGATCGAGTCGGTGACCAGGTTGACGGCCACGACAAGCGAGGCGATCGCGAGGGCCGGGAACAGGGTCTCCCACCAGTAGCCGGCCGGCAGCACGCCGTAGTTCGCGGCGATGTCAGCCCCCCAGTCGGGCGTCGGCGGCTGCACGCCGAAGCCGAGGAACGACAGCGTGGCCACGGTGAAGACGGCGTATCCGACCCGCACGGTGAACTCGACGAGAACCACTGGCAGCACGTTCGGCAGGACCTCGACGGCCATGATGTTCGCCGGCTTCTCGCCGAGCAGGCGGGCGGACGACAGGTAGTCGAGCTGGCTCTCCACCAGCACGGCGGACCGGACGGTACGGGCGATCAGCGGTGTGAACACGATCCCAATGACCACGATCAGCGTCACCGTCGAGGGGCCGAGGGCGACGATGAACAAGAACGCGACGATCGCGACCGGCAGCGCCAGCACCGCCTCGACGACCCGGCCGATCAGGATGTCGAAGATCCCGCCAAAATAGCCCATGACCAGGCCGAGCGCGGTCCCGAGCACCGTGCCGAGGATGGTGGCGGCCACAGCGATCAGCAGGATCTCGCGCGCTCCGACGATGACCCGGGACAGCACGTCTCGGCCGAGCTGATCGGTGCCGAACCAGTGCGCCCCCGACGGCGGGGAGTTAGTGGCCAGCAGCTGCTGGGCGGTCGGGCTGTGCGGGGCTATCACCGTGCCGAAGATCGCGCAGACGATCCAGAACAGCAGGATCGCCGCGCCGGCGATAAACGTGGGGCGGCGAAGCAGCAGCCGCCAGGGCGGCACGGGTCGGCGCATCGCGGCGTGCGCGGCCGTCAGCTCCGGGACCTCGGCGGGTGTGGGGGAGCCCAGATCGCTGGAGCCCACCATGCCGCTCATCCGGCGCCCCCGAGGCGCAGCCGCGGGTTCAGCACGGTGTATAGGACGTCGGCGATGAGCGTGGCGACCATGTAGACGACGCCGATCGTGAGCACGCCGGCTTCGAGCATTGGGAAGTCCTTGGCGGTCGCAGCGGTGAAGATCAATTTCCCGATGCCCTGGTAGTTAAACAGCGTTTCCACGACGACGAGCCCGCCGATCAGGTAGCCGGTCTGGGTGGCGATCACCGTGATCGTCGGGAGCAGCGAGTTGCGCAGGATGTGCCGCCGGATCACCACCGACCGCTTCAGGCCCTTCAGCGTGGCGGTGCGCGCGTAATCGGACTGGAGCGCCTCGATCGTTCCCGCCCGCGCCATCCGCGCGATATACCCGAACAGGATCAGCACCAGCGGGATTGCGGGCAGGATCAGGTGGTCGAGCTGGGACCCGAACGACGCGCCCGCTCCGGCCGAGGCCGAGACAGGCAACCACTTCAGCTCGACGCCGAAGACCACGATGAGCACGATGCCGGAGACGAATTCGGGCAGGGTCGTGGCGGAAAGGCCGGTGACCGAGATGACGCGGTCGGTAACCCGGCCGTAGTTCAGCGCCGCGACCACTCCGCCGATGATGCTGAGGGGCACGACGATGACGAAGGCCAGCGCACCGAGCTTGACGGAGTTCACCAGCGCATTGCCGATGAACGGCGCGACCGGGGACCGGAACTGGTAGGACTCGCCCATGTTGCCGTGCAGGACGCCGGTGATCCAGCTCCAGTACCGGGTGAGCAGCGGCTGGTTGACGCCGAGCTGCTGATCGAGCGCGTGCACGGCGCTCTGCGCGGCCAGCGGGCCGAGGATCGCGCGGCCGGGGTCGCCGGGAAGCACCTGCCCGGCGAAGAACACGATGACGCTGAGCAACAATAGGGTGACGACAGCGAGCCCGAGGCGCCTCAGGATGTATGTCGCCACGACTCCCCCTGGACGCTATGGACGGCATCGCACGCGTCATCGGATCTGCCAAAGCCTAGTTACCTGTCGGAAACGCTGCAACGAATCGGATGCCGTTGGCCCCCGAAACGTGACCTATTCCCGTCGGCCCCGTCGCGGTTTAGCCTCAGCGTCATGGCGGACAATGTGATGCTCATCGGCGAGAGCTTCGTCAGCAAGGCGTCGTCACCGAGGCGGAAGCTGATGAGCTGCTGTGAAAATCACCGCGATCCGGCTTGACCGGCTGCGGCTGCCGCTCGACCCGCCGTTCCTTGCGGCATGGGACCCGGTGCCGCGCCGCCACTTCGACGCGACGCTGGTCCGGGTGGAGACCGACGAGGGCGTGACCGGGTACGGCTCGGGCGACACCATGGACGGCTTCGAGCCATTTGCGGAGCTGTTCGTCGGCCGCGACCCGCTGCGGATCGCCGCGCACGTGGCCGTGCTCGAGACGATCAGCTTCCACGCCGGGCGGTACTGGCCGCTGGAGGCCGCGCTTTGGGACATCATCGGCAAGGTGTCCGGGCTGCCGGTGTCGGTGCTGTTCGGCGGTGCCGCCAGCGGCCTGCCCGCGTACGCGTCGTTCGGTGAGATCCGGGGCCCCGAGGAGCAGACGGAGGCGGCGCTGGCCGCCGTGGCGGCGGGTTTCCGGGCGGTGAAGATCCGCATTGCCGCTCCCGGCCTCGCCGCCGGGCTGGCCGCGGTGCGGGCCACCCGCCGCGCCGTCGGCGACGCCGTCGACATCATGGTTGACCTGAACCAGTGGTGGCGGATGCCCGGCGACATCTCGGCCGCCCTGGACGCGGCCGCGGTCCGGCGGCTGGCCGGCGAGCTGGCCGATCTCGGCGTGCTGTGGCTGGAGGAGCCGCTGCCCGCCCGCGACACCGCGGGCATGCGGGCGCTGCGGGAGCAGACCGGGATCCGGGTCGCCGGGGGCGAGATGGCGCGTACCTCCGGTGCGCTGCTCGACGCGCTGGCGGCCGGTGCGCTGGACGTGATCCAGCCCGATGTCGTGCTAGCGGTCGGCCTGCTGCGGGCCCGCACCGTGGCCGAGGTAGCCATGCTCGGCAACCACTGGTTCACCCCGCACACCTGGACCAACGGGCTCGGCCTGCTCGCGAACCTGCACGTTGCCGCCGGCGTCGGCGGCGGCCCGTACCTGGAGTTCCCCTATGACCCACCGGGGTGGACGCAGCAGCGGCGTGACTTCTTCCTCGCCGAGCCGCTGCTCATCGACTCCGCCGGGTTCCTGGCCGTGCCCGCCCGGCCGGGCCTTGGCGCCGAGATCGACGAGGTTGCAGTCGCGCGGAGGGCACGATGAAGGTGGGCTTCGCGATCGACCTGGCCCGGGACACCGCCGTGCCGGCCGACATCAGTGCGCTCGTCGAGCAGATCTACCGGGGGTGACCGCGGTGATGACCGTACACTCAGCCGTCGCAGGGACCGAGATCGCGATCTCGCCCACGCCTGCCGCCTACCTCGGCAGCGGCGCGGTGGCCAAGCTACCCGGGATCCTCGGCGGCACCGGCAGCGACGCCGCGGTCGTGGTCACGGACGCCGGGCTCGCCGCCACCCGGGTAGTCGCCCGCGTCACCAGCGTGCTGCATGCGGCCGGGATTCCAGTGACGCTCTTCAGCGGGGTGCAGCCCAACCCGACCACCGGAGACCTGGCGGCCGGGGCGGATGCGGTCGCCGCGACGGGCCCGGCGCGCGCCCGCGTCGCTCTGGTGGCGGTGGGCGGCGGGTCGCCGATCGACGCGGCCAAGGGAATCGCGCTCGCCGCCGTAAACCCGCAGCGCGGCCGCGACCTCGACTACCGCGGCCAGTTCGCGCGCCGCGCGCTGCCGATCGTCGCGGTACCGACGACGGCAGGCACCGGGGCGGAGACGAACGCGTTCGGTGTCGTGACCGATCCGCAGACGCGCCGCAAGTTCTACGTGGGCCACGCCAGCTCGCTGCCCGCGGCTGCGATCCTCGACCCGGACCTCACGACCGGGCTGCCGCCGGCGGTGACGGCTGCCACCGGCATGGACGCGCTGACCCACGCGCTGGAGTCCTACCTCTCGGTGCGCGCGAACCCCTGGTCCGATGCCATCGCGCTGCAGGTCATCCGCATGATCGCGACCCATCTGCCCCGGGCGCATGCGGACGGCGGTGATCTGGAGGCCAGAGCACAGATGCTGCTGGCCGCGCACATGGCGGGCGTCGGGATGGCAACCACCGGCCTCGGCCTCTGCCACGCGATCGGCCACGCGATCGGCGGCCGGTTCGGCATCGCGCACGGTCTCGCGCTGACCGCGGTGCTCCCGCAGGTGCTCCGGTTCAGCGTGCCGGCCTGCGCGGGCCGGTTGGCCGACGTCGCATTCGCGCTCGGCGCCGGCGACGCCGCCAGGGATACCGGCTGGAACGCCGGCGCGGCCGCCGATGCGGTGGCCGGCCTGGCCGGCCGCGTGGGGCTGACCCAGGGGCTGGCCGGCCTCGGGATCACCCACGCGGACTTCGACCGGATCGCCGCCGACGCGCTAGACGACGAGGTGCTGGCCAACACGCCGCGCCAGCCGACAGCCGCCGACATCCGCTGGATCCTGCTCGCCTCCGACAAGGAGTAAGTCGCCGGCCGCGCTCGCGGAGGTTGTGCGGAGCCCCGGATGCTCGCGGGCCGGCCAGGGGGGCCCGTGCCCCGGCGGGATGAGCCCGGGCGAGGACAATGGATGATGAACCGGAAGCGGCGGTGACCCGCCGTGGCTCGCGATCACCGACTCGACGAGGAGGCGGCCATGACCGCTGCGCCCACACCCGGCCGGCAGGCAGCCGGGCCCCGCCCGGTCCGCGCGCCCCGCGGGACCACCCTGACCTGCAAGGGGTGGCCGCAGGAGGCTGCGATGCGGATGCTGATGAACAACCTCGACCCCGAGGTGGCCGAGCATCCGGACGAGCTCATCGTGTACGGCGGATCCGGCCGGGCGGCCCGCAGCTGGGACGCGTTCGACGGGATCGTCGCCTCCCTGCGGGACCTGGAGGCTGACGAGACGCTGCTGGTCCAGTCCGGCAAGCCGGTCGGCGTGTTCCGCACCCACGAGTGGGCGCCGCGGGTGCTGATCGCCAACTCGAACCTGGTGCCGCAGTGGGCGACCTGGGAGGAGTTCCGCAGGCTGGAGGCCGCGGGGCTGACCATGTTCGGCCAGATGACCGCCGGTTCCTGGATCTACATCGGCACCCAGGGCATCCTGCAGGGCACCTACGAGACGTTCGCCGCTGTGGCCGCCAAGCGGTTCGGCGGGTCGCTGGCCGGGACTATCACGCTCACCGCGGGGCTCGGCGGGATGGGCGGCGCGCAGCCGCTCGCGGTCACGATGAACGGCGGCGTCGCGATCTGCATCGACTGCGACGCGTCCCGGATCGCCCGCCGCATCGAGCACGGCTACCTGGACGTGGCCGCCGACGGAGTGGACGACGCGGTACGCCGCGCGGTGGCCGCACGGGACGCGGCGGAGCCGCTGTCGATCGGGCTGCTCGGCAACGCGGCCGAGCTGGTGCCGCAGCTGCTCGAGATGGGCGCACCGATCGACATCGTGACCGACCAGACCTCCGCGCACGACCCGCTGACCTATCTGCCGCGCGGCGTCCGCTTCGAGGACATGGCGGCGTTGCGGGCCGAGGACCCAGCCGGGTTCACCGTCCGGGCGCGGGAGTCGATGGCCGCCCACGTAGCGGCGATGGTCGGCTTCCAGGACGCCGGCGCCGAGGTGTTCGACTACGGCAACTCGATCCGCGGCGAGGCGGAGCTTGCCGGGTACGAGCGGGCGTTCGAGTTTCCCGGGTTCGTGCCCGCCTACATCAGGCCGCTGTTCTGCGAGGGCAGGGGCCCGTTCCGGTGGGCCGCGCTGTCCGGTGATTCCAAGGACATCGCGGTGACCGACGCGGCCATCCTGGACCTCTTCCCTGGCAACGAGGCCCTGGCCAGGTGGATCCGGATGGCGCAAGAGAAGGTGCACTTCCAGGGGCTTCCGGCCCGGATCTGCTGGCTCGGTTACGGCGAGCGCCACCTGGCCGGGCTGCGCTTCAACGAGCTCGTCCAGCGCGGCGACGTGCAGGCGCCGATCGTGATCGGCCGTGACCACCTGGATTGCGGCTCGGTCGCCTCGCCGTACCGCGAGACCGAGGCGATGGCCGACGGCTCCGACGCCATCGCCGACTGGCCGCTGCTGAACGCGCTGGTGAGCACCTCATCGGGCGCGTCCTGGGTGAGCATCCACCACGGCGGCGGCGTCGGCATTGGCCGTTCGATCCACGCCGGCCAGGTCTGCGTGGCCGACGGCACGCCGCTCGCCGCGCAGAAGCTGGAGCGGGTGCTGACCAACGACCCCGGGATGGGCGTGATCAGGCACGCGGACGCCGGCTACGACCGGGCCACCGAGGTCGCCGCCGAGCGCGGCGTCCGGGTGCCGATGGCGCCGTGACTTTCGCTGAGCTGTGGGACACGCTGCTGCCCGTCGGCAGGGACGCTGCCACAGGCGGGTACCGGCGTTACTCGTTCACCAAGGCGGACATGGCCTGCCGCGAGTGGTTCGCCAGCGCCGCGGCGCAGCGCGGCATGCGCGCCAGCACCGACCGGAACGGCAACCTGTGGGCGTGGTGGGATGTGCCGGGCGGGCTGGGTGGGCAAGCTGCGGGGCCGGGTTCGCCGTCCGCCGCGCCCGGTGCCGCCGTCGTCACCGGGAGCCATCTCGACTCGGTCCCCGACGGGGGCGCCTTCGACGGCCCGCTCGGCGTTGTGTCGGCGTTCGCGGCGATCGATCAGCTCCGGGCGCAGGGGTTCACCCCCGCGCGGCGGGTCGCGGTCGCCGCGTTCTGCGAGGAGGAGGGCGGCCGGTTCGGCCTCGCCTGCCTGGGCAGCAGGCTGCTCACCGGCGCGGTACAGCCGGCCGCCGCGCGCGAGCTGCGCGACGGCGACGGCGTGACCCTGGCCGAGGCTATGGCCGGCGCCGGGCTCGACCCGGACGGGCTCGGCGCCGATGAGGAGCTGCTGGCCAGCGTCGGCGCCGTCGTCGAGCTGCACATCGAGCAGGGCAGCGCGCTCGACGGGCTCGGCGCCGCGGTCGGGATAGCCGAGGGCATCTGGCCGCACGGCCGCTGGCGGCTCGACTTCACCGGGCGGGCCGACCACGCCGGGACCACCCGGCTGGCCGACCGCCGGGATCCGATGCTGCCGTTCGCGGCCGCGGTGCTCGAGGCCAGGCAGGCGGCTTCCGCGCACGGGGCGCTGGCCACGTTCGGGAAGGTCACCGCGGAGCCGGGCGCCGCCAACGCGATCAGCTCGGCGGTCAGCGCCTGGCTGGACGCCCGGGCGCCAGACCAAAGCGCGCTCGATCGCACCGTCGGCCAGATCGAGGCCGCCGCGCGGCGGGCCGCCGACGTCCAGGGGGTCGAGGTCGGCGTGCGCCGCGAGTCGTTCACGCCCCCGGTGGAGTTCGACCCCGCGCTGCGGGCCCGGCTGGCCGCGGCGCTCGCGGCCCAGGGCATGCAGGCCCCGGTGCTTCCCACGGGTGCCGGCCACGACGCCGGGGTGCTCGCGGCCAGGCTGCCGGCGGCGATGCTGTTCGTGCGCAACCCGACCGGGGTGTCCCACTCGCCAGCGGAGCACGCCGAGCCGGCCGACTGCGAGGCTGGCGTGGCAGCGCTGGCCGCGGTCCTCGCGGAGCTGGCGGGCCGATGAACACCGCGGCGCGTGCCTGGCACGCCGAGCTGGCCTGGCTGCCGGGCAGCGGCGTGCGCCCCGACGTGCTGATCGAAGCGTCCGGGGACCGGTTCACCGCCATCACGCCGGACGTGCCAGCCGGCGACGTCCCCGATGGCCTGCGCGTCGGCCTGGTCCGGCTGCCCGGCCTGACCCTGCCCGGCCTGGCCAACGCGCACTCGCACGCGTTCCACCGCGCGCTGCGCGGCGCCACCCAGGTGGGCCTCGGCACGTTCTGGACCTGGCGGGAGCGGATGTACCAGGTCGCGTCCGGGCTCGACCCGGACAGCTACCTGGCCCTGGCCCGCGCCGTCTACGCGGAGATGGCCCTCGCGGGTGTGACCTGCGTCGGCGAGTTCCATTACCTGCATCACCAGCCCGGGGGCGTCCCGTTCCAGGATCCAAACGAGATGAGCCGGGCGCTCATCGAGGCGGCCGCGCAAGCCGGGATCCGGATCACCCTGCTGGACACCTGCTACCTGGCCGGCGGGCTGGGCGCGGACGGCGCGCCACGGCCGCTGGAAGGCACCCAGCTCCGGTTCGGGGACGGCGACGGCGAGGCGTGGGCCGCCAGGGCGGAGCGCCTCGGTGCCGACGAGCACGGGCTGCTGGGGCCGCTGGCGCGGGTGGGGGCGGCGATCCACTCGGTGCGCGCCGTGCCGCTCGGCCAGATGCACCCGGTGGTCGCGTGGGCGCAGCGCTACGGCGCTCCGCTGCACGCGCACGTGTCCGAGCAGCGGGCGGAGAACGAGGCATGCCTGGCCGCGTACCGCCGGACCCCCACCGAGGTGCTCTACGACGCGGGCGTGCTCGGGCCCCGGGCCACGGCGGTGCACGCAACCCACCTGGTCGGCCGCGACGTCGACCTGCTCGGCGGCAGCCGCACCTACGCCTGCCTCTGCCCGACCACCGAGGCCGACCTGGCCGACGGGATCGGCCCGGCCCGGGAGCTGGCCGGGGCGGGCTGCCCGCTGACCCTCGGCAGCGACAGCCAGGCGGTGATCGACCTGTTCGAGGAGGCGCGCCGGGTGGAGCTGGGGGAGCGCCTCGCCAGCGGGCAGCGCGGGAACTTCCGCGCGGGCGAGCTGGCCCGGGCCGCGACCACGGACGGGCATGCCAGCCTCGGCTGGCCCGACGCCGGGGAGATCGCCTCGGGCGCGATCGCCGACCTGGTCACGGTGGGGCTCGATTCGCCGCGGCTGGCCGGGGCGACGCGTACCACGGCGCTGGCATCGGTCGTGTTCGCCGCGTCGGCAGCCGACGTCCGGCACGTCGTGGTGGGCGGCAAGGATCTGGTCGCGGACGGGCGGCACCTGCTGATCGACGACGTTCCGGGGGCGCTGGCCGCCGCGATCCGGCCGCTGCTGGGAACCTAGTGCACCTCTCCGTAAGTTCGGCGGTGCTGCTTACGGGGTCCTCGCGGTGAGGCGAGCGACTCCCCGCTTGTCCCTTGTGGGTGCGGGCGGGGCGGGCCGGTGCCGGCCAGGGGACCCGCGGGCGCGGCCGTGATGAGGGCGGCGGCGCGGGTCACGCCGGGTCAGCCGCAGCCCAGCCCGGGCGGTGCGGTACACCACCTTCGGCGAATCGAGATCACGGTGCCTGGGCATGCTCCAAGCACACCACCACCCACCGACAAAACCGCCCAACCCAGCACCGCAGCACCGCACCCCGACGACGACCAGCGCAGACAAACGAAGCGCTAGATCCCAGCCACCCCAACGAACTAACAGACCCAACCACTAGCCGTTACGGCGGCGTGCCGGGGTCGGGGTTGGCGTCCGGCATACCCGAGCAGATGTTCTCGGCGGCGTTGCGCGACTCGACGCCCGCCGACTGCCCGGGAACCGTGGGCTGCTCACCGGAGGGCTGCTGGCCAGCGTCGGGCGCGGTGCTGGCGGCGGTCCTTTGGCGGTGATGCTTGCCAGCCGGCTGCGGCGGCAGGATGCCGCCGAAGCCCGTGCCGAGCGTGAGCGTCACCCGCCCGGAAACGCCGTCCTCGACGCTGCCCGGGGCCTGAGCGAGCGCGCCCATCAGGGTGTAAGCACCGCCGGCCTGCGCCGGGCCCGGGTAGCTGACGGTGGTCGCCGGCGTGTACGGGGCGTTGCCGACCGCGGCGACGTGGAAGCCGAGCTGCCGCAGGCTCGCCGCGGTCTGGGCGGCCAGCCCGGTGATGCCGCTGCCGTTGAGCACGGTGACGTCGACGCGGCCGGTCGGCAGGGAGGACAGGTGGCCGGCCCACGACTTGTTGCTGTCCAGCGTCTGCCAGATCATGTCGTCTTCCGGTTCCTCGGGCAGCAGCCGGTCGTCGCTGGCCGGGTCCACGACCGTCGGCATCGTCACGAAGCTGACGTCCTTGGTATGCAGGTGGCGCAGGGTTTCCGCCAGCGAGAGCAGCTTGGAGATCGACCCGAGGCCGGGATCGACGGTGACCGCCTGCGTCGCCGTGTTGGCGATGTCATAGAGCTGGACCGGGTTCCCGAGCACTCCCTCGCTCTCCACCTTCTGGATCAGGGAGGAGAAGAACTCCTGCTGCAGCTCGATGCGGCCGAGGTCGCTCCCGTCGCCGACGCCGTGCCTGGTCCGGACGAACGCGAGCGCCTGGTTGCCGGTGATGAGGTGCCTGCCCGCGGTGATGTGCAGGTTGCTGTAGGGGTCGTTGATCGCCTGCGGCACGCACACCTCGACGCCACCGAGCGTGCTGACCATCGTCCGGAACGAGTTGAAGTCGAACTCGATGAAGTGATCCATCCGGATCCCGGTGAGGTGCTCGACGGTAGCCACCGCGCAGGTCGGGCCGCCCAGGTTCATCGCGCCGTCGATGATCGCCTGCTGCTGGGCCGGCGCTGTGTAGTTGCCGAACCTGGACTTGCAGGCGGGCTCGTAGACCATCGTGTCCCGCGGGATCGACACGACGGTCGCGTGCGTGTGCGCCGCGTTCAGGTGGACCAGGAGCAGGTTGTCCGACAGGTTCGTGTTGGGGTCGTAGCCGAACCCCGGGCCCTGGCCGTCACGGGTCTGCGAGCCCAGGATCAGGATGTTCTGCACGCCAAAGTCGGACCGGCCGGTCAGCCCGCCGACGTTCGTCACGTGCAGGTTGCCGTCCAGCTTCAGGTACAGCCCGTAGCCGACCAGGCCGATCACCACCGCCATCGCGGTGAACACGGAAGCGCTGACGTAACCAAACTTCGCGAGCCGGCTCAGCCCGCGCCAGCGTGCCCGCAGTGACCGCTTGGGCGGCCGGCGTGCCGGGGGCCGCCGCGGCGGCCCCCGGCGTGGCGCTGGCTGACGTGGCGCTGGCTGACCTGATGGCGACTGGCCCGGCGCTAACTGGTGCTGCGCCGACCGCCGTGCTGGCTGGCGCTGGCCGCTCGCCCGTTCGGGCACGCGCTGGCGGGGCACGCCCTGGCGCGGCAGATCCTGGCGCGGCAGACCCCGGGTCGGCGTTCCCTGGCGCGGCAGGTCCTGGCGCGGCACTCCCCGGGCGGGCGTCCCCTGGCGTGGCGAGGCATGGCGTGGCGGGGCCTGGCCGCGGCGCCGTGGCTCCTCGCCGCGGTACCTGGGCTCCCGGCCGTTCGGCGCCGGCCGGCGTGGGCCCTCGGTGCCGCGGTCTGGCCAGTCCTCGTTCATCCAGTCTTCCCCGCTGGCCTGCGGGATGCCCCCTTCGGCTGGTCGTGCCTTCCTCCCCGGCGCCCGAGGCAGCGCCCGGGACCGCCGGATCCGGCTTCTTGCAAAGCTGCGCAACTGCGCAAGTCGATAAATACAGCCCCCGCTGTCGCCGACGGGCAACGCCACCGCGTTGGAACGGGCAGGTCACACCCGCGGGAATCCCGCCTGAGGTACCAGGACCTGGCGCCGACGACGGCAAGAGCGTAGCCGGCCAGCACGCTGCGGGCGGCGGATAACAGATCAGTTACAGCGCCTGCTCGAGCGTTGCCGCGAGTTCCGGGATGAACTGGGTGGTGTTGCCCCAGTAGTTGTGTGCCTGCAGCCCGCCTCCCGAGCTGTTCGACAGGTTGTCCACCTGGAAGTCGGCGATCGGGTTGGGCTGCTGGGAGCCCTCGTCACCGAGCGCCCAGAACAGCCCGAGGTCCCGGATTGCCCTCGGTACGACCTCGTTGCCGAAGTGCCAGCCCGCTGGCTGGTCGAGCGGGTCGGCGACGGGGTCCTTCGGGTCCCAGAAGTTCAGCCACTTGCCCACGGACGCGGTCGCACCGACATCCCCGCCCCAGGAGAACAGGTCGGCGTACTTGCGCAGCGGGCTACCGGCCGTCAACAGGGCGTTCACCCTCGACGTCACCTGCGGCGAGCTCTGCTGCAGTGCGTCGTAGCTGGCCACGGTGCCCTGGCTGTGCGCGTTCACGACGACCGCGCGCACATCGGGGCGGGCAACAAGGCGCCGCACGGCTTCCCTGATGAATGCCTTGACGCTCTCACGCAGGTCGTTCCGGCAGACGTACGCCACCACGTCGTCCTCGAGCGTCATGAGCGTGCCGAGCAGGCTGCCGCCCGGCTGGTTGGCCGCCATGTCCGGGTGCAGGAACCTGAAGATCGAGAACTGGTGCGCGGCGACCAGGTCGGTCCGCGGCCGCAGCGCCGCCTCACCCGCCGGGCCGCCCTTCTTGTGCAGCGCGGCCCAGGCGTCACCGCACAGCAGGCGCATCGCACCGGCGACCGAGGCGTACTGGCCGAGCAGCAGTCCGGCCTCGGAGACCGTTCCCGCGCCACTGCCGAACCGCGGGCCGACGTTCTCGAGCGAGGTGTAGATCAGCGCTACGTGCGCGAATGGCCGGGCGGGCTCGGCCAATGGCGTGCCGGCGACGTCGATGGCGCCGTCACGCCAGCTGCCGAGCCGGCTCAGCCCCCACTCGTGGTCGTGGGTCTTCGGCTTCGCGCTCATCACGTAGACCGGCCCGTCGGTCTCCGGCTGCCGGTTCGGATCGTTGCCGAGCTTGTCGCCGAGCACCTCGGCGAGATTGCGGTGCAGCCCGTCCGCGTAGCCCGGTATCCGGGGTTGCGGCGGCTGCTGGAACCCGATCCCATGCACGGTGAGTATGCAGATCTTCGGCGTAACGGCCATGACGCGCTCCTTGCCCCCGGTGCTGCGCTGCTACATCCTCTCCAGAGACCCGCCGGCCGTCCACTGATACGCGGAAACGAGGGATTGCGCACGTGAGCGTCCTGATCACGAACATCGCAGAGCTGGTAACCAACCGGCAGGAACGCGACGCCATGCACCACTCGCCCGCCACCGGGCCAGACGGGTTCGCCGCGATCGCGGACGCCGCGCTGCTGATCGAGCAGGGACGGGTGGCTTGGACTGGCCCGGCATCGCGGGCGCCCGCCGCCGACGAGATCGTCGACGCGGGGGGTCGGGCGGTGCTGCCCGGGTTCGTCGACTCTCACGCGCACCTGGTCTTCGCCGGGGAGCGCGGCGCGGAGTTCGCCGCCCGGATGGCCGGGCAGCCGTACCGGGCCGGCGGCATCCGCAGCACGGTGGCAGCGACCAGGGCGGCCACCGACGATCAGCTTCGGGCCAACCTGCGGCGGCTGGCTGCCGAGATGCTGGTGCAGGGGATCACCACGTTCGAGTGCAAGTCCGGGTACGGCCTCACCGCGGGTGACGAGGAGCGCAGCGTGGCGATCGCCGCCGAGGTCACGCCGGAGGTGACCTACCTGGGCGCGCACGTGGTCCCGCCGGAGTTCGACGGCGACCCGGCCGGGTACGTCGACCTGGTCTGCGGCGCGATGCTTGACGCTTGCGCGCCGCATGCCCGGTGGGTGGACGTGTTCTGCGAGCAGGGCGCGTTCGGCCGGGACGAGGCGGCGGCGGTGCTGGCGGCCGGGATGGCGGCTGGGCTGCAGCCACGTGTGCACGCCAACCAGCTCACAGCGGGCCCCGGGGTCCAACTCGCGGTAGGCGTCGGCGCGGCCTCGGCCGACCACTGCAGCAATCTGACCGATGCCGACGTCGAGGCGCTCGCTACCTCGCCGACCGTGGCGACGCTGCTGCCCGGGGTGGAGTTCTCGACGCGGCACCCCTACCCGGACGCGCGCCGGCTGCTGGACGCCGGGGCAACCGTGGCGCTCGCGACCGACTGCAATCCGGGTTCCTGCTTCACCTCGAGCATGCCGCTGTGCGTCGCGCTGGCCGTGCGGGAAATGCACATGACCACGCAGGAGGCGGTGTGGGCGGCCACCGCGGGCGGGGCCCGCGCGCTGCGCCGCACCGACATCGGTCATCTGGGCGTCGGCGCGCGGGCGGACGTGGTCATGATCGACGGCCCGTCCCATGCCTACCTGGCCTACCGGCCGGGGGTCCCGCTCGTCGCCGGGGTCTGGCGGGCGGGCGAGCGGCTGGTGTGACCTCACGCGCCCGCGCAGCACCCCACCTCGATCCGCGTGATGACTGATCGGGGTCGGTTCGTCACCCTGCGTGCTGGCTCAGGTAACGTTCCCGCATGCGCAATCGGAGCCAGCCCGCCCGCGAGCTGACGCTCGAGTTCGGCGAGGCTGACGAATTCTTCGCCGGCAGCGAGTCCAATGTGGCGGCGGGCCGACCGCCGCTGCCGCCCGGTATCGACCAGATCCGCGAGGAGCTGGACGCACACTCGCTGCCGGGCGCGCTGGCCACGGTGATCGTGCTGCCACGCGCACAGCTGAAACCCGGGCTCTCTGCCGAGATCGGCAGGGCCGTGGAACGCTACTGCGTGATGGGGATCTGCAAGGCCGAGAACGAGATCAGGATGCTTCACCGGGAGGGCATCAAGACGCTGCTGATCGGCTTGTCCCTGTTCGTCGTGTTCGGGATTCTCGCCGAAACCGTGGTGCGCACCAGCCTGCCCAGCCCGGTCAGGGACTTCCTCGGCGAGGACGGGCTGTTCGTCGTCGTCGGGTGGGTCGGCCTGTGGTACCCGATCGAGACGCTGCTGTACAGCCACCGGCCGTACCGCCAGGAGATAGCCCTTCTGCAGGTGATCCGCCGGATGCAGATCGAGATCCGCCCGGGGGACTAGGCCCTCCTGTGCCCCGCTCCCGCGGTGCGGGGCGTCAGGGGAGGGGGAGGGCGGGATACTTGCTGCGGAACCTGATCAGGGGCTGGCCGTCTTCGGCCAGGTAGGGGACGTCCAGCACGCGGGCGATTACCAGGAGGTGATCGCCCGCCACGACCCGCTGGGTTGCCTCGCACTCCATGGCGGCGAGGCCGCCCGCCGGGATCAGCGCCCCGGACCGCGCGCCGCGCTGGTGCGGCACGCCGTCGAGCAGCAGCCGCGCCCCCGGGCGCCCCGCCGCGGCGAACCGGCCGGCCAGGGCCCGCTGGGCCGCCGCGAGCACGGTCACGGCGAACCGGTCAAGCCTGCCGAGCAGCTCGGCCGGGTAGGAGTCCGCGATCAGCGAGATCAGCACCAGCGGCGGGTCTCCGGACACCGGGCAGAACGCGCTCACGGTCGTTCCCACGTCGTCGCGGCCGTCGGCCACCGTGACCAGGGTGACCCCCGATGCGAACGCGGTCAGCACGTCCGCGATGGCCGGGCCAGACCGGGGAGGAGCTACGCGTTCTGTCACTCAAATGTCCAGGGGCCGGGCAGGATCAGCGGCCCGTAGGGCGTGAGGCCGGCCTGGGTCGCCAGCCGCCACACCGGTCCCCAGGCCTCGGCGAGCAGTGAGGCGCCGGGGGCCAGGGCCGCGGCACGGTCGCCGGACGGGCGCAGCCGCTCGAACGGCGTGTTTCGCGGGTAGATACGCAGCGGCGCGGCGGCGGGCAGGCCGGCGCGCGGCGCGCGATCGCAGCGGCCCTGTCCATGCCGCCGAGCTCGTCCACCAGGCCGTTGGCGAGCGCGTCCGCCCCCGTCCACACCCGTCCCCTGGCCAGCTCGTGGACCCGGTCGGGCGACATCCGGCGGCCCTCGGCGACCTTGCCGGTGAAGTCCGCGTAGATGTGGTCGAGCCAGTCGTTGACCAGAGCCCACTCGTCCTCGCTGAACGGGCGGGTCGTGTTGAACATGTCGGAATGCGCGCCCTCGGTAACCGAGTCCGTGGTGATCCCGGCCCGGCCGAGCAGCTCGCCGAGCACCGGCTTGCCGGACAGCACGCCGATGGAGCCAGTTATCGTGCCGGCCTGTGCGACGATCGCGTCGGCGGCCATCGCGATGAAGTAGCCCCCCGAGGCGGCGACGTCGCCCATCGAGACCACGACCGGCTTGCCCGCGTTGCGGGCGCGCACCACCTCACGCCAGATCGTGTCGGAGGCGACGTAGGAGCCGCCCGGGCTGTTGACCCGCAGCAGGATCGCCCGGGCGCCGTCGTCGGCGGTGGCCGCGCGCAGCGCAGCGCTGATCGTGTCCGAGCCCATCGCACCGCCGGACAGCGGGCCGCGGCCGCTGCGCCCGCGCCGGATCGGGCCGGTCGCGTAGACGAGCGCGACGTGCCGCTGCCTGGGGTTCGGCAGGCTGCGGGCCCGTTCGGCCAGCGCACGTGAGCGCTGGTAGCGGCCCAGGTTCAGCAGGATCGCGTCCGGGCCTGCGTGCCGCTTCACCCGGGCGTACACCTCATCCCGGTAGCCGAGCTCGTCGACGAGCCCGGTGTCGCGTGCCTGCTGCGCGAGGAACGGGCCGCGGTCGATCAGCTCCCTGACCTTGGCCGGGTCCAGCCTGCGGCGCTCTGCGATCGCCTCGGTGAGCTGATCGGTGACCGAGGCCGCCATGCGCTCGGTCGCCTCCCTGGCCGGCCCGGAGAAGCTCCGCTCGGTCAGCTGCTCGGCCGCGCTCTTGTACTCGTGCCGCTTGGCCACCTGGAAGTCGACCCCGAGCTGGTCCAGCGTGCCGCGCAGGAAGTACCGCTCCATCGCGATCCCGGTCAGCCCGAGATCACCCGATGGCTGCAGGTAGATCGTGTCGAACGCGGTGGCCAGGTAGTACGGCACATTGCCGGCCGAAAACTCACCGAAGGTCTCGGCCCACCCGACGGTCAGCTTGCCCGCGTCCCGGAATTCCTCGACCGCGCGCCGGATCTCCTGCACCGTGGCCAGCCCGATCGGGCGACCGCCGAGCTTGACGACCAGGGCCTTGACCCGCTGGTCGTTGCGCGCCCGGCGCAAGCCTTCCAGCAGGTCGGCGAGCCTGGACCGGCGCATCGTCAGCACCGCGGACACCGGGTCGGCCGACGGTTCCTCGGCGATGCCGCCGGTCAGGTCGAGTTCCAGGACCACCGGCGCCGTGCGCTGGCGGCGCAATCTCGCCAGCTGCTCGGCAATCATCGACTGCGGCATGTGCCCCAGCCTACGGCGCATCTATTCAAGCCGGTCCATAGCGGGGCTGTGGCCGGGGGCGGGTGGGGCTGGACCGGGGCAGGCGAGTTGGGCTGGGGCGTGTGGGGTTGGGCTGGGCATGTGGGTTGGGCCGGGGCAGCCGGGTTGGGCTGGGGCGTGTCGGTTGGGCCAGGGGCGGGTGGGCTGGTCCGGGTGGGTCCGGGGCGTGGGCTATCGTCGGCGCGATGGTCAATCGGGATGGGAACGGCTGGACAACCTGCGGCCAGGGCCACCGGCACTGGGGCCGGTTCGGCGCCGCCGGGCTGCTGGCGTTCGCTCCGGACCAGGGCCAGACGTGCGTGCTGCTGCAGCGCCGGAGCTGGTGGGGCAACCACGGCGGCACCTGGGGACCGCCCGGGGGCGCGCGGGACAGCCACGAGTCCGCCGTGACCGCCGCGCTGCGCGAGGCCGAAGAGGAGTGCGCGATGCCGGCCGACGCGGTCAGCGTGACCGGGATCTTCCGCGACGACCATGGCGGCTGGTCTTACCAGACGGTGATCGCTTCGGCGGTGCGTCCGTTTCCGGTGCGCGCGGTGAGCAGCGAGACCAGTCAGGTCTCGTGGGTGGCGGCGGAGGATGTCGCGGCCCTGGACCTGCATCCGGGCTTCGCGGAACAGTGGCCGGTGCTGCGCGCGGCGCTGCAGCCGATGGAGTTCATCGTCGACGCGGCCAACGTCATGGGCTCGCGGCCGGACGGCTGGTGGCGGGACCGGGCCGGGGCCGCGCGACGGCTCCGCGATCAGCTGGCCGTGCTGGCCGCCGACGGCGTGCCCGCGCTGCCCGAGGAGATGCGGGCGCCGCCGCTGGAACGCTGGTTCCCGGAATTCGTGCTGGTCGTGGAGGGTGCGGCGCGCTCGGTCGCCGCCACGCACGCGGCGGCCTCACGTGACACAGGCTCACGTGACACGGGTGCGCGTGACACGGGCTCACGTGACACGGGCTCACGTCACACGGGTGCGGGTGACACGGGTTCGGGTGAGGCCGAGCAGGCTGCCCAGCCGGGTGGCCGGATCCGGGTCGTTGCGGCCCGTGGATCGGGCGACGACACGATCGCCGAGCTGGCCCGGGATCTGCCGGGGCGCCGGCTGGTGGTGACCGCCGACAGGGAGCTGCGCGGCCGGTGCACGGCGGCGGGGGCGTCGGTGGCCGGCCCCGGGTGGCTGCTCCGCCAGCTCTGAGGCCGTGTCCCCCGCGCAGAGGGACTGGAGCGGGCCCGGGAGGTCGGCGGGGGTCGGGTAGCGTCGGGGCCATGCCAGGTCCGCCCGGCTCGTTCCCCATCGGCGCGGCCGTGACCATGCGCGACCTCGACACGAACCTGCATCCCGTGCTGCGGCGGCTTCGCGCCAGCGAGCCGGTGTCGTGGCTGCCGGTCCTGGGCGGCTGGCTGGTGACCCGCCGGGACGTGGTCCTGCGCGTGCTGCGGGACAGCCGCACGTTCACTGTGGACGATCCCAGGTTCTCGACCGCCCGGGTGATCGGGCCGAGCATGCTGTCGCTGGACGGCGCGGAGCACAAGCGGCACCGCGACCCGTTTGCGGAGGCGTTCCGGACCGGTGCCGCGGCGGCCCAGCTGGAAGAGGTCGCCGAGGCCGAGGCCGCGCGGCTGGTGGCGGGGTTTGCCGCGGCGGGCGGGGCCGAGCTGCGGCGCAGCCTGGCCGGGCCGCTGGCGGTTGCGGTCGTCGCCGACGTGCTCGGGCTTGGCCAGACGGATCCCAAGGCGATCCTGGGCTGGTACGACGAGATCGTTGGCGCGGTGTCGGCGCTGGCCGGGCAGTCGGGGGAGGACCACGAGCCGGGCCGGGAGGCAGGGGGTTCGGCGGCGTTCGCCGAGCTAAGCGCCAGCTTGCGGGCGGCGATGGCGAGCGCGCACGAGGCTCGCGGGCCGCACGGGGCTTGCGGGCCGCACGGGCCGCGCGGGATGCACGCGCACTCACTGCTCGCGGCCGCCGCCGGGGCGGGCGGACTTGGCGACGCCGAGGTGGTGTCGAACGCGGCCGTGCTGATGTTCGGCGGGATCGAGACCACCGAGGGCATGATCTGCAACGCCGTTCTGCACCTGCTCGGTCATCCGGCCCAGCTCGCCGGCGTGATCGCCGACCCGCGGCTGGCGGCGAACGCCGTGGAGGAGTCGCTGCGGCTCGAGCCCGCCGCCGCGGTTGTGGACCGCTACGCGACCGCCGACGTCGCGCTCGCCGGCGCGTCGATTCGGCGCGGGGACCTGGTGACCGTGTCCCTGGCCGGAGCGAACCGGGACCCGGTGGTGTTCGCAGATCCGGACCGATTCGACGCCCGCCGCGCGAACGCCAGGCAGAACTTGGCCTTCGCACACGGGCCTCACTTCTGCCTTGGCGCCCAGCTGGCCCGGGCCGAGACCCGCGCCGCCGTGGCCGCGCTGCTCCGGCTGCCGGGACTGCGGCTGGACCCCGCCAGCCGCCCGGTGCCGCGAGGAGTCGTGTTCCGCAAGCCGCCCGCACTGCACGTGCTGTGGGACGTCCCGGCGCCGTCCTGCAGCTAGCTGTAGCTAAGCGAACTCCGAGCCCAGATCCGACCACAGCCATCGCTGCGGACGCAGGTAGATCGCGACCTGCTCGCCAAAGTTCGCCCTGGCGAACTCGATGTAGGCCTCGGCCTTGTCCGGCGGCAGGTACCGCTCGGTGATCTCCCGTAGCAGCTCGTCGGTCTCCGGAACCATACGAGTGACCGGCCCTTCCACTGACACGTACCGGACCGTCGGCGCGACCCGGTCGACCATCAGGGTGAAGCGCCCGGCCGCCTCGATCAGCCGGGCCTTCCGCGACGCGGCTTCGGTCAGCACCCACGCTTCGCCGCCGGGTTCGTACTGGTACCAGATCGGCATGGTCAATGGGCCGCGGTCCGGCCCGGCCGACACCGACAACGCCGCTATGTGCGGCTCGGCCAAGAACAGCTCACGGTCGCGCACCGACAGCCTGCCATCCGCCATGTCCCAAACAATAGAAACAGGCACTGACAGTCTTATCGGCGCGCGCCCGGCGGGGCACGGTGGCCTGGTTCACCGCACCGGCAGGGCACGGCGGCCTGGTTCGCTGCCGGTGGGTGATGCACAGGTCGCCCGCTGGCGCGCGCGCTCGCCGATTCGTGATCACGCCACCTGGATTGACCGTTTGGCCAGGCCCAGCCAGTAGCCGGTGATGGTGGTCACCGGCGGCGGGGATCCACCGGCCGCGCCGAGCGTCACAAACAGCGGGGCGAAGTGCTCGGTCGTCGGGTGCGCGTAGCGGGCAGCGGGTGCGTCGCGGAAGTCGGCAAGGGAATCGACATCGCCCGCGTCCAGGGCCTCGGCGGCCCAGTGATCGAACTCGGCCGACCAGCCCGGCGGCGGCGCGTCGAAGCGGAAGTCCTGCAGGAACGGCAGCCCGTGGGTGAGGAAGCCGCTGCCGACGATCAGCACGCCCTCGTCGCGCAGGGGGCGCAGCGCCTCGCCGATCCGCAGCAGCCGTTCCGGATCCAGGCTCGGCATGGAGATCTGCAGCACCGGGATGTCGGCGTCGGGGTACATGACCGTCAGCGGCACGTAGGCGCCGTGGTCCAGGCCGCGTCCGGGCAGGTCGGTGACCGGCTCCCGCCCGGCCAGCAGCGCGCGGACCTGCATGGCGAGGCCGGGCGCGCCGGGGGCCGGGTACCTGGCCCGGTAGTACCGCTCGGCAAACCCGCCGAAGTCGTAGACGAGCGGCACGCCGTCGTCGGTCGCGCCGATCGTCAGCGGCGCGGATTCCCAGTGCGCCGACACCATCAGGATGGCCCGGGGCCGCGGCAGGGCGAGGGCCCACGCCGCGAGCTGGACCACCCACAGCGGGTCGTCGACCAGCGGCGGGGCCCCGTGGCCGAGGTAGATCGCGGGCATCCGCCCCGGCTGCACCGCCGCCTCGGCGACGCTGGTGACCTGGTCGGCCGCGCCGGGCGGCACCGGTTCGTGCTCGGGTTCCCGCGCACTAAGTTCCTCGTCCATGTCTCCTCCAGCGCACGGTGGGCGGTCTTGGTCTCGTGGTGCGGGCGGTCTTGGTCTCGTGGTGTGGGCGGTCTCGTGGTGCGGGCGGCGTTGGTCTCAGGGTCTGTGGTACCCACGATCTATGGTGCCGACATCCCGGATCCCCGAGGTGACCGGGCGCGCGCTACGAGTGGTGGCACTCTCGGACACGCACGCGCCGCGGCGGTGGAAGTCCTGCCCGCCCCCGGTCGCTGCTCAGCTTCGCCTCGCCGACGTGATCCTGCACGCGGGGGACGTGTGCACCGCCGCGGTCCTCGACGAGCTGTCCGGGTACGCCCCGGTGCTCGCCGTGGTTGGCAACAACGACGGCCCCGACGTGGCGGCCTGGGGCGCGACGCCGACGCTCGAGACGGACCTTGGCGGCCTGCGGGTCGCGATGATCCACGACAGCGGCCAGGCGCACGGCCGGCTGCAGCGAATGCACCGCCGGTTCCCCGGCGCGGACCTGGTTGTATTCGGCCACTCGCACATCCCCCTGGACGCAGAGGAACGCGGGCTGCGGATCTTCAACCCCGGCTCGCCGACCGACCGCCGCCGTCAACCGCGGGGCACCGTCGGCGTGCTGCGCATCGAGGCCGGACGGCTCGCGGCCGCCGAGATCGTCGCGGTCACCTGAGCACGAGCCGATGACCCGCGGTCAGCGGTCCCGAGCCAGCCAGAGCACACCGAGTGGCGGCAAGCTGAGCGACACCGAGGCAGGCTGGCCGTGCCACGGCTCGTTCACGGCCTCGACGACCCCCAGGTTGCCCACCCCGCTGCCGCCGTAGTCGGCGGCGTCGGTGTTGATCACCTCGCGCCACCGGCCCGCGGCGGGCAGGCCGACCCGGTAGTCGAGGTGCGGGCCGCCGGAGAAGTTCACCACGCAGGCGATGGTCTTCGCCCCGAGCCCGGTCTCGTCGGGCTCGGCGAACCGCAGGAATGCGAGCACGTTCCCGTCGGCGTCGCTCGCGTCGATCCAGTTGAACCCGACCGGGCTGAAATCCAGTTGCCACAGCGCCGGGCTGTCGTCGTACACCCGGTTCAGGTCCCTGACCAGCCGCTGCACACCGCTGTGGAATCCGTTGCCGTCCTGCAGCGCCTGCCAGTCGAGCCCTGCCTGCTCGGACCACTCGCTGTCCTGGCCGAACTCCGATCCCATGAACAGCAGCTGCTTGCCCGGGTGGGCCCACTGGTAGGCCAGCAGCGCACGCAGGCCGGCGAACTGCTTCCACCGGTCGCCCGGCATCTTGCGCAGCAACGATCCCTTGCCGTGCACCACCTCGTCGTGCGACAGCGGCAGCACGAAGTTCTCACTGAACGCGTACACCATCGAGAACGTGATCTCGTTCTGGTGATAGTGCCGGAAGAGCGGGTCTTTGGACAGGTAGGACAGGGTGTCGTGCATCCAGCCGAGGTTCCATTTGAGGCCGAACCCGAGCCCGCCCAGGTGCACCGGCTTGGTCACCCCGGGCCAGGCCGTGGACTCCTCGGCGATCATCATGATGCCCGGCACCCGCTTGTAGCAGGTGGCGTTCGCCTCGCGCAGGAACGAGACCGCGTCCAGGTTCTCCCGGCCGCCGAGGGCGTTGGGCGACCACTGGCCCGCGGCGCGGGAGTAGTCCAGGTAGAGCATGGACGCGACGGCGTCCACCCGCAGCCCGTCGGCGTGGAACTCCTCCAGCCAGTAGATCGCGTTGGCCACCAGGAAGTTGCGGACCTCGGGCCTGCCGTAGTCGAAGATGAGCGTGCCCCAGTCCGGATGCCCCGCGCGCCGTGGGTCGGCCGGCTCGTAGAGCGGCGTGCCGTCGAACCTGGCCAGCGCCCAGTCGTCGCGGGGGAAGTGCGCCGGCACCCAGTCGAGGATGACGCCGATGCCAGCCTGGTGCAGGCGGTCCACCAGGTAGCGGAAGTCATCCGGCGTGCCGAACCGCGCCGTGGGCGCGTAATACGAGGTCACCTGGTAGCCCCAGGATCCGCCGAACGGGTGCTCGGCGACCGGCAGGAGCTCGACGTGCGTGAACCCAAGCCCGGTGACGTAGTCGGTGAGCTGGTCGGCGAGCTCGGTGTAGGAGAGCCCGGGCCGCCACGAGCCGATGTGCACCTCGTACACGCTCATCCGCTGGCTCAGCGGGTCGCGCCCGGCCCGCTCGGCCAGCCACGCCCGATCGCCCCACTCGTAGCCCGAGTCGTAGACCACCGAGGCGGTGGCCGGCGGCCGCTCGGCGAGCGCGGCCATCGGGTCGGCCTTGCTGTGCCAGCTGCCGTCCGGACCGCAGATGTCGTATTTGTATCGGGTGCCCGGGCCCACCTCGGGCACGAACAGCTCCCAGACGCCCGATCCGCCCAGCGAGCGCATCGGGTATGCGCGCCCGTCCCAGTGGTTGAAGTCGCCGATCACCCGCACGCCGAGCGCGTTCGGTGCCCAGACGGCGAACGCGGTGCCGTTGGCGTCATCGCTGACATGCGCACCGAGAACCTGCCACAGCTGCTCGTGCCTGCCCTCGGCGATCAGGTGCAGGTCGACCTCGCCGAGCGTCGGAAGGTGGCGGTAGGGGTCGTCGGTGACGGTCTCAGGCAGCGTCTCGGCCCCGTCCGTCCCAGGTGCCGGATAGGTGACGGCCAGCCGGTAGTCGGGCACGCCGGTGACCGGGAGCGCAGCCGCGAACACCCCTTGGTACACGTGATCCATGGGGAACCTGCGGCCGTCGGGCAGCACCGCGGCGACCGAGGTCGCGAGGGGGCGCAGCGCGGCTACGACGGTCCCGGCCTGGCCTTCATGCGCGCCGAGGACCGAGTGCGGGTCGTGATGCGTTCCCGCGACGATCCTGTCGATCTCGGCATGGCTGATCTGGGTGGCTGGGCCGGCCTGTTCGCTGGTTTTTTCCATAAGCACGCCGCAATCGAGTCGAGTGGCACCGATAGCCAGGACGGGCGGTGCCTGGCCTCGTACACCACCTCATATACCGCCTTGTCCAGCATCAGGGCCCGCAGCAGCGCGCCGTGGACCTGCGGATCCATCCCGCCAGCCTCGGCGTAGCCCTTACAGAACGCCGCCTGGCTGCGCTCCACCCACTCGTCGGCGAGGTCTCGGAGCTTCCCGGCATCCGGGCGATCAAGTAGCTGATGCCGGGCAGCGTAGTCGAACGAGCGGAGCATGCCGGCCACATCGCGCAGCGCGACCGCGGGGGCCCGCCGCTCCTCGAGCGGAACCGCCGGCTCGCCCTCGAAATCCAGGACCACCCAGCCGGTCGCCGTGCGGAGGACCTGGCCGAGGTGGAAGTCGCCGTGCACCCGCTGCACCGGCACGCGGCCGCCGGTTGCGGCCAGATCGGCGTAGTAGCCGCGGACCTTGCCGGCATACGGGTGCAGCTCGGGCACCTCGGCCTCGGCGACCTCCAGCCTGCGGGCCATCTGGCCGGCCAGGTCGCGCAGCGCCCCCGGCGAGAGCTCGGCGACGCCGAACGCGGCGGCCAGGTCGGCGTGTACCTCGGCGGTCGCCCTGCCGAGCCGGAACGCTTCCCCGGCGAAGTCGCCGCCGGCCTGGTCGGGCCGGATCGTCCCTGGAGCCGCCGTGGCGTCTCCGGAGTAGAGATCGCGCAGGCTGGTGGCCGCCAGCGACCAGCCGTCACTGGCCCCGGGCAGGTACCTGGACAAGATCGCGAGCAGGGCCGGGACGCCGTCGCCGGTGGTGGTCTCGATCCACCCGAAGGGCTCGGCCACGTGCTTCGAGCCGCGCCGGGCCAGCGCGCTGGTCACCTCGAGCTCGGGGCTGCAGCCGGGGAACACTCTGCGCAGCACCTTGAGGATGGCTGAATCCCCGAAGATCAGGCTGGTGTTGCTCTGCTCGCCGGTGAGCATCAGGCTGTCCAGGCCGGTGTCGATGACCGCTCCGGGCTCCGTGGCGAAGCGCAACTGGCCGATGGTCGCCTGATCCGCCATGGCCCGCAGCAGGATCTTGGTCAGCTCGGGGTCGTGCAGCGCCTCGTAGGCGGTCCTGCCCGAGTCGGCCGGCCCCATGACCGCGTGCCGCAGCGAGTTGGGGAGGCGCCTGCGGATGCCGACCAGGAGCTGGTAGCGCGCGGTCCGCCCGTCCGAGGACACGGTGACGATCAGGTGGCGAAGTTCCGGGTCCCCGTCGGCGAGGGTGGTATCGGCCGTTATGGAGAGGTCACGCACCGTAGCACTGCTGCCCGAGTACCAGCGCTGAGCCGGCAGCCACGCCGCTAGCGTGTCCTCAAATGTCATGACTCCAGGTCTACCCCGCGGTTCGCCAGTCATCCCGCAAACGCCGGACTGCGACGTTACGGTCTAGATCAGTCAATCAGACCGGAGCCGGGCTGCGGCGGGGCACGGGCTACCGCTGCGGGCTGGGCGGCGGGAGCAGGAACCAGTAAAAGCCGTGGCCGGGCAGGGTCAACAGGTAGCTGAGCTCGCCGATCGAGGGGAAGACCACGCCGCCCATGCACTCGACCGGCGAGATCCCCTTGAACCTGCGCAGGTCGAGCTCGACCGGCTGCGGGAACCTGGACAGGTTGTTGACGCAGAGGATCATGTCCGTTTCCTCCGCTTCCGGGTCCGGCGGTTCGGTCGCAGAATGCCGGTACTCCCGGACGAAGGCCAGCACGCTGGGGTTGGACGAGTTCAGTTCCTCGTAGTCGCCACGGCCAAAGACCGGGTGCCGTTTCCTGATCTCGATCATCCGCCTGGTCCAGTGCAGCAAGGACCCGCCGTTGCGTTCCTGCGCCTCGATGTTGAGGGCCTGATAGCCGTAGATCGGGTCCATGATCAGCGGCAGGTACAGGCGGGCCGGATCACAGCCGGAAAAGCCGGCGTTCCGGTCCGGGGTCCACTGCATGGGCGTACGGACGCCGTCGCGGTCGCCGAGCCAGATGTTGTCCCCCATGCCGATCTCGTCGCCGTAGTAGAGCACCGGCGAGCCCGGCAGGGACAGCAGCAGCGCGGTGAACAGCTCCAGCTGGTTGCGGTCGTTGTCGAGCAGCGGTGCGAGCCTGCGCCGGATGCCGATGTTGGCCTTCATCCGTGGATCCCTGGCGTATTCCGCGTACATGTAGTCGCGCTCGTCGTCGGCGACCATCTCCAGGGTCAGCTCGTCGTGGTTGCGCAGAAAGATCCCCCACTGGCAGCCGGAGGGGATCGGCGGCGTCTGGGCCAGGATCTCCGAGATCGGGTACCGCTGCTCCCGCCGCACCGCCATGAAGATCCGCGGCATCAAGGGGAAGTGAAACGCCATGTGGCACTCGTCGCCGCCGGCCTCCGGATCGCCGAAGTACTCGACCACGTCGGCGGGCCACTGGTTGGCCTCGGCGAGCAGCACCCGGTCCGGGTACAGCCGGTCGATCTCGGTGCGGACCCGCTTGAGGTACTCGTGCGTCTCCTTGAGGTTCTCGCAGTTGGTGCCCTCCCGCTCGTACAGGTACGGGACGGCGTCAAGCCGGAAACCGTCGATCCCCAGGTCCAGCCAGAACCGCAGCACCTCGAGCATGGCGTCCTGAACCTTCGGGTTCTCGTAGTTCAGGTCCGGCTGGTGTGAGAAGAACCGGTGCCAGTAGTACTGCCCGCGAACCTCGTCGAACGTCCAGTTGGACCGTTCGGTGTCGACGAAGATGATCCTGGCTTCGCTGTAACGGTCGTCGGTGTCGGACCACACGTAAAAGTCACCGAATGGCCCGTCGGGGTCGGTGCGGGACTGCTGGAACCACGGATGCTGATCGCTGGTGTGGTTCATCACCAGGTCGGCGATGACCCGGATGCCGCGCTCGTGCGCCTCCTCGACCAGCTCAACGAAATCGCCTATATTCCCGAACTCGGACAGAATTGACATGAAATCTGAGATGTCATATCCGCCGTCGCGGAGCGGCGAGTCATAAATGGGTAGCAGCCAGATGCAGTCAATGCCGAGCCATTGCAGGTAATCAAGCCTGGATGTCAGGCCGCGGATGTCGCCGGTGCCGTCGCCGTTCGAGTCGTGAAAGCCGCGGACGAGCACTTCGTAGAAGACGGCGTGCTGGTACCAGCGGGGGTCACGGGGCTTGGCGAACGAGAACGAGTCGGGCACCGGCTCGCTGGGCGCCGCCGCCGTGCCGGGTTTGAAGGCAGGCAGTGCCTGGCCGATCGTGCCCAGTGACGTTGGCCAAGGCTGTGTGCCCACTACTGACTCCCAATATCTCCGCCGGCCGGCCTGAACTCAAGTTACGAGGGTGTCGTGCTGCTGTTCGTTACATGTCTGCAAATCGTTACGTCCCTGGTCCGCTGGCCGCCTGGCCGATTTTCACGGTGAAGATGTGCGCAGGAGTCACTCCCGGATCCAGCCGCACGTAATTCGCCTGGCCCCACCGGAACTCCTGACCGGACAGCTCGTCCGCCACGACGAAGTGCTCGCCCGCACCGACGCCGAGGGCCGCAAGGTCGAGCCAGACGGTGGCCTCCCGGGGATGGTGCGGGTCGATATTTACCACGACCAGAACCGTGTCGCGTTCGCCGCCCCCACCCTCCGCTAGGACGCTCTTCGAGTAGCAGAGTATCTCCGGCTGGTCGCTGTAGTGAAAACGCAGGTTCCGCAACTGATGGAGTGCGGGATGTGACTTACGGAGCATGTTGAGGCGGGTGATGAACGGCGCAATATCGGCCAGCGGCGGGGGAACGCTTTCGGCGTGTTCCCAGTCCCGTGGGCGGTACTGGTACTTCTCCGAGTCCAGATATTCCTCGCTGCCGGGGATGAGCGGCGCGTTCTCGCACAACTCGAAGCCGGAGTACACGCCCCACGTCGGGGACAGCGTCGCGGCCAGCACCGCCCGGACCCGGAACGCAGGCGGGCCGCCGTGCTGCAGGTACTCGGTGAGGATGTCCGGGGTGTTGACGAAGAAGTTGGGCCGCATGTACGCGGCCGCCGCGCCGCTCAGCTCCAGCAGGTACTCGGTGAGCTCAGCGCCCGAGTTGCGCCAGGTGAAGTACGTGTAGGACTGGTGGAAGCCGATCCTCGCGAGGTTGTGCATCATCGCCGGCCTGGTGAAGGCCTCGGCCAGGAAGAGCACGTCCGGATCGGTGCCCGCGATCTCGGCCAGCAGCCGCTCCCAGAACGGCAGCGGCTTGGTGTGCGGGTTGTCCACGCGGAAGATCCGGATCCCGTGCGACATCCAGTGCCGGACGATGCGGAGCACCTCGGCGTAGATGCCCTCGGGGTCGTTGTCGAAGTTGACCGGGTAGATGTCCTGGTATTTCTTCGGCGGGTTTTCCGCGTATGCGATCGTGCCGTCGGCTCGCTTGGTGAACCACTCGGGATGCTCGGTGACCCACGGGTGGTCCGGCGAGGTCTGGATCGCCAGGTCCATGGCGGTCTCCAGGCCCAGCTCCGCGGCCCGCGCGACGAACGCGTCGAAGTCAGCGATAGTGCCCAGGTCAGGGTGGATGGCGTCGTGACCGCCCTCGGCTGACCCGATCGCCCACGGCGACCCAGGGTCGCCCGGCCCCGCGTTCAGGGAATTGTTTGGTCCTTTCCTGGCGGTGATCCCGATCGGGTGCACGGGCGGGACGTAGACCACGTCGAAGCCCATCGCGGCGATCGCGTCCAGCCGCCGGGCGGCCCCGTGCAGCGTCCCCGACTTCGGGCGCTGCACGGGCCCCACGTCGACGATGGCCCCTTCCGATCTGGGGAAGAACTCGTACCAGGAGCCGTAGAGCGCGCGCTGCCGGTGCACGATCACGGGGCGCCTGCCGGACCGGGTGATCAGATCCTTGAGCGGGAACGCGCCGATCGCCGCCGTGATCCCCTTGCGGTTGGCCGCGGCGAGGCGGTCCAGGGCGGGGATGGCGGTGTTCCGCAGCGTCGCGGCCAGGGCAGCAAAGGCCGCCCTGGCGAGGGCGGCGTCGCGCTTGTCCGGGCTTGCGGGCGAGCGCGGGAGCCTGGTGGCCTGGGCGGCCGCGCGCTCGAAGAGCAGTGCGCCTTCGGCCAGCGTCAGCTCGACGTCCTGGCCGAGCGGAACCTTGATGTCCGCGTCGTGCAGCCAGCGGGCGATGGGGTCTCCCCACGCCTCGACCTCGAAGTGCCACAGGCCCTCCGAGGTGACGGTCACCTCGGCTCCATAGCGGTCGGTGCCGGGGGCGAGCTCGGTCATCGGCACGAGCGGGCGACGGCGGCCGTCCGGCCCGCGCAGCACCACGCCCGTCCCGAGCATCCCATGGCCCTCGCGGAAGACAGTGGCGCTGACCGGGAACGACTCGCCCACGACGGCCTTAGCGGGATACTCGCCGCCGGCCACGACTGGCTGCACGTTAACGATGGGGATCCTGCCGATCACTTAGCACAAGCTACCCGCGCAGGCGGCGGTCATGCGATCGGCTTGGCCAGCGGGGGCGCGTCGATGTCCAATCAACTCCAGACACCTATTAGGGTCGCTGTCCGTGAGAGCTATCCGCCGGTTCACCATACGGCCGCAGCTGCCCGAGCCGCTCGCCCCGCTGCGCGGGCTGATGCTGAATTTGCGCTGGTCCTGGCATGCCGAGACGCTGGACCTGTTCGCGGCGATCGACCCCGAGGGATGGGAGCGCGCCGGGCATGACCCGGTCGCGCTGCTGGCCGAGGTCCCGCCGGAGCGGCTGGCCAGCCTCGCGGCGGACCCGCAGTTTCTCCGGCGGCTGAACGACGCGGTCGACGAGCTGCACGCGTATACCACGGGCCCGCGGTGGTACCAGACCGACCAGGGCCTGGCCGGTGCGCCCGCGGCCGTGGCGTACTTTTCGCCCGAGTACGGCATCACCGAAGCGCTGCCGCAGTACTCGGGGGGCCTCGGGATCCTGGCCGGCGATCACCTCAAGGCCGGCAGTGATCTCGGGGTGCCGCTGATCGGTGTCGGCCTCCTGTACCGGCACGGCTACTTCACGCAGGCGCTGTCCGCCGAGGGCTGGCAGACCGAGCGCTACCCGGCGGGCGACCCGAACGGCCTGCCGCTGACCCTGCTCAGGGAAGGCGGGGCCGGGCTCAGCGGGGCCGGGCAGGGGCTCAAGGAGGGTGAGGAAGGGCTCAGGGGGGGCGGGCCACAAGAAGGCGCGCCGGTCAAGGTCAGCGTGGCGCTAGCCGACGGCGCGGCCATCGCCGCGCAGGTATGGATCGCGCAGATCGGCAGGGTCCCGCTGCTGCTGCTCGACTCGTACGTCGAGGAGAACGACCTCCCGCTGCGCGAGGTCACCGACCGGCTGTATGGCGGCGGCAGCGAGCACCGGCTCCGGCAGGAGCTGCTGCTTGGCATCGGCGGAGTCAGGGCGGTCAGGGCATTTTGCGCGATCACGTCGCATCCGGAGCCCGAGGTCTTCCACACCAACGAGGGCCACGCCGGATTCCTCGGCCTCGAGCGCATCCGCGAGTACCTTGGCCAGGGCCTGACCTTCGACGAGGCCCTGCTGATGTGCCGGGCGGGCACGGTGTTCACCACCCATACGCCGGTGCCCGCGGGGATCGACAGGTTCAGCAAGGACCTGGTAACAGCGCAGTTCGGCGACATCGCTGACCCGGAGCTGCCGGCCGACCGGATCCTGGCGCTTGGCGCTGAGACATTTCCTGGCGGGGATCCTGACGTGTTCAACATGGCCGTCATGGGCATGCGGCTGGCGCAGCGCGTCAACGGCGTCAGCGCCCTGCACGGGCAGGTCAGCAGGCAGATGTTCACCGGCCTGTGGCCCGGCTTCGACACCGCGGAGGTGCCGATCGGTTCGGTCACCAACGGTGTGCACGGCCCCACCTGGGTGGCCCCGGAGATCCTGCGCCTGGCGGGGGGCGGCGAGTCGCAGGAGCTCGCCGAGGACGAGGCCGCCTGGGAGCGCGCGGCGGAGGATCCCGCGGGGATCTTCGCCGTCCGCAGCCTGCTGCGGTCCCGGCTGGTTGCGGAGACCCGGCGGCGCCTGAGCGCTTCCTGGATTCAGCGAGGAGCCTCAGAGGCCGAGCTGACCTGGATCGACGATGCGCTCGACGAGAACGTGCTGACGATCGGGTTTGCCCGCCGCGTCCCCTCCTACAAGCGGCTGACGATGATGCTGCACGACCCCGAGCGGCTTATTGCGTTGCTGCTCGACCCGGACCGGCCGCTGCAGATCGTGATCGCAGGGAAGGCCCATCCGGCCGACGACGGCGGCAAGCTGATGATTCAGCAGATGGTGCGCTTCGCTGACGACCCGCGGGTGCGGCACCGGATCGTGTTCCTGCCCGACTACGACATGGCGCTGGCCGGCGCGATGGTGCAAGGCTGTGACGTCTGGCTGAACAACCCGCTCCGCCCGCTGGAGGCGTGCGGGACCTCCGGGATGAAGGCGGCGCTGAACGGGGCGCTCAACCTGTCGATTCTGGACGGCTGGTGGGACGAGTGGTTCGACGGGCACAACGGCTGGGCCATCCCGTCAGCCGACGGGGTCGCCGACCCGGAGCGCCGGGACGAGCTCGAGGCGTCCGCGCTCTATGACCTGCTCGGTCAGTCGGTGGGGCCGCTGTTCTACGACCGGGGCCCGGACGGACTGCCCGGCCGCTGGCTGGAGATGGTGGCGCACACGTTGCGGGCGCTCGGGCCCAAGGCCCAGGCGACGAGCATGGTCCGCGAGTACGTCACTCAGCTGTACCTGCCGGCCGCGCGGTCCTCACAGGCGCTGGCCGACGGCGGGCCGGAGTTCGCCGGCGCACGAGAGCTGGCGGCGTGGAAAGACCGGGTCACCAAGGCGTGGCCCGGTGTGGCCATCGAGCACGTCGAGGCCGACGATGGCGAGCAGAGCCCTGGAGCGAACCTCGTGGTGCGGGCCAGCGTGGCGCTGGGCGGGCTGTCCCCCGACGACGTGACCGTGCAGGTGGTCTCCGGCCCGGCCGGGGACGACGACGAGATCGCCGCTCCAGCATTCGCCGACCTCGAGCTCGAGGTGGAGCCGTCGGGCGGTTCGCCCGCACGGTACGTTGGCGAAGCCGAGCTCGGCCGTCCCGGGCCGTTCGGCTACACGGTCCGGGCGCTTCCACGTCATCCGCTGCTAGCCTCACCAGCGGAAATGGGGCTCATCGCGCTGCCGGACGCTCCGGCCGGGATGACCAACGGCGATCTGCGTTAATCCCCTGTTTTGGCTCTGTCGGCTGTTTTGGCTCCGTCGGCCATTGTCATGACGTACCGTATCTGACTAGTTACGCGCAGCAAGATAGACCGCTGCGTCGGCCGTGGCGTCCAGCTAAGTGCGTCGGCCGTGTTGTCTAGCCAAGTAAGGACAACATGGCCTGCCAGGGAAATTTCTCCCCGTGCCACGCAGAACGCCAGCAAAACCCTGGCCGATGTGACATCCTGTGATAGAACGCTGGCGGTAAGTAATGGTCAAGTGTCGTTACTGTCCGTCATCGTGTAACTACCCCCAAGCGCGAGAGGACCATCCGTCGTGAGAACCCAGATAAAGCCGGAGAATCGTCTTCTGACCCCGGCCGAGGTTGCCGCGATGCTTCGGGTCGACCCGAAGACCGTCACCCGGTGGGCGAGGGGCGGCAAGCTGTCGTCGATCCGCACCCCGGGTGGCCACCGTCGCTACAGCGAGAACGAGGTCCGCGGATTCCTGAACGGCTGGCAGCACGTGTCCGTGCCGCGGCCGTCGGGCGAGTAAGCAACCGATTTTGCCGCAGCCTCTTCGGGCGCCCGCCGGCCGTGGCCGGGGGCGGGGGATACGACGAGGCCGGTCCCGGGCGGCGGTGGCCGCCTCCCGCGCAAGCCGCAGGTCCGGCAGCATCGGCGCCGCAGTGGTGCCGATGCTGCCGGTGAGATGTCGGGTCCCAGCGCCGTCAGTGACACCGTGGCAGAGCAACTCCCGGTGTCACCGACGGCGCTCTCGAACGCTGAATGCCTGATCGCCGCCGCGCCAGCCCAGTCGCCCATCCGCACGCCTGGGTCGCCCATCCGGATGACTGGTTGCTCGTTCGCATGGCCGGTATGGCCGCATACCATCCCCAGCCGCCATTTCCCGATTGCCCCGGAGCCCGCCACCCGGCGAGAAGTGTGCTACGTGCCGTAACGGCGCTCTTCGGCTCCTGCCCTGATTCCCAGTTGCACCGCGATCGCTGCCAGGAGCTCGCGTGCCTGCTCGGGGCTCATCTCCCTGACCCGCTGCAGCATCTGCTCGTGACTGGCGTCCGTTTCCCGGCTCGCGAGCGCCTTTGCCGCGTCCGCCCGGCCGGCCCCGGTGAGCTGCGCCGGTGTAACTCCGGCCACGGCGGCCATCCGGGCCAGCGTCTGCGCTGGGCCGTGCACCGGCGCGTAAACCCCGGGACTCACGACCTGATACCCGCTGGCGATCTGCCGCCAGCGCCCCTCACTGATCCCGGCGCGCCTGGATGCCTCCCTCGCCGAGAGCTGCGCGTCGGCGAGAGCCTTGGTAAGCAGAACCCCCCATGGCGGCGGGGATGGGCGTTCGGCCATGCGCCTACCTTCGCACGACCTTCGCGTAGCTGTCTAGTCATTCAGACCGATCTCGGTACTTACTGTAGGTCATCTGCCTGCACTTTTATGATGAGGGCGAAGGCCAGTGGCCTGCGAAGACCTTCGCGCGCCTCGTTGACCCTTCGCACTCCGCCCGCTAGGGTTGCTCAGGGGATCTGCGGCGTGCCGCCCGGACGCCCCACCGAGGGGGGCAGCACATGGGAGTCATGCTCTCGCTGGACCGGCACCGGCCTGCGGGCGGCCGCCGCCGGGCTCAGCACGCGCGTCGCGAGGACGGCTGGGCGCGCGCCAGGGCACTGGCCACCGCGCGTCGCTGCGACGCTCCGGTCGGCGCCGGATTGCTGAGCAGGCTGATCCGTGTCCTGCTGCCGTGGCGGGACAGATCTGCCGGGAGCCGGCCATACAGCTATGAGCGTGATCGTTACCGCGGTAATGGGACGCCTCGCGGTACTGCGGCGCCACCCGGCGGCCGGGACGCGGGCAGGGCGCCAGCGGCCTGACCGTGGTGCGCGATACTGGCGGGATGGCTGATTTCGTAGAGGTCGAGACCAATGAGGCGGTCGCCACAATCCGTCTCAGCCGCCCGCCGATGAATGCGCTGAACGCGCAGGTCCAGGACGAGATCGCCGAGGCGGCCGCGCAGGTTACCGCCGATGACGGGATCCGCGCGGCCGTGATCTACGGTGGCGCGAAGGTCTTTGCCGCCGGGGCGGACATCAAGGAGATGGTCGAGGCCAGTTACGGCCGGATGGCCGCGGACACCAGGCGCTTGCAAGCCTCGTTCACCGCGGTGGCGAGGATCCCGAAACCCGTCGTGGCCGCGATCACGGGGTACGCCCTCGGCGGCGGCCTCGAACTCGCGCTGTGCGCGGACTTCCGGGTGATGGGGGAGAGCGCGCGTGTCGGGCAGCCCGAGATCCTGCTCGGCATCATCCCCGGGGCGGGCGGCACGCAGCGGCTGCCCCGCCTCGTCGGCCCGGCCAGGGCCAAGGACATCGTGTTCACCGGCCGGTTCGTCGGTGCCGAGGAGGCGCTGGCGATCGGCCTCGCCGACAAGGTGGTCCCGGACGCCGAGGTGCATGACGCCGCCCGTGAGCTCGTCGCGCAGTACGCTCGCGGCCCGGCGCTCGCGCTGCGCGCCGCCAAGCAGGCCATCGACGACGGGCTCGAGGTCGACCTGTCCACCGGGCTCGAGATCGAGCGGCTGCAGTTCGCGGCGCTGTTCGCCACCGAGGACCAGCGCGCGGGAATGCGGAGCTTCGTGGAGAATGGACCCGGGAAGGCAACCTTCGCCGGGCGGTGATCCCGCCGCCACGGTGGCCAGGGCGCGTGCCGAGGAGTAGCCACGTTTATGTGCCGAGCAGCTGACAGCGACGGGCGGGACGGGCAGTGACCGAGCTGGAAAACAGCCCGGGCGGGCCGTCGCTCGACATGGTCACGGCCGCGCTCCGCGCGGACAGTGCCGACGTCACGCTCTACACGCGCGTGCTCACCAAGTCGCTTGGCGAGGCGCTCCCGCCCGAGTGGGTCACGGTCGACTGGGACCGGAGCATGTCCGACCGGATGCACGGCCGTCCCGGCCAGGTATCGAAGATCACCGTGCGGCTCGGGGACCGGGTGATGACGCTGGGCGTTCAGCGTGGGGCACCCGTCGCCGAGGTCTGCAGCGAGGTGCGCGGGGTGGTGCTGTCACGTCAGCAGGTTCCGCTCGGTGTTTGGGCGGAAGAGCTGGCCAAGGCCCTTCTCGCGCATGCGGAGCAGAATGCCGAGGCAGCCAGGGCGCTGCGCCGGCTTGTGGCTGGAAGCTAGCTCGCGGTCGGCGGCGTGCGGCGGGGGACCGCTGAGCCGTTGGCTGCGGAATACGAGGGGACATGCAACACGCCTGCCAGGCCGCGCCCGTCACCACCGGTTGGTCGGCCGGCGCCACCGCCCTTCCGGGTCGGCCAATTAAGGTGCGGCAGCACGGAAATCCGTAGGCTGGTGGGGTCATGACAGCTCAGGACCACACGCCGGAAAGGCTCGGGCCGTACCGCCTGCTGGAGCGGCTCGGCGAGGGCGGCATGGGCGTGGTCTACCTGGCTGCCGACCAGCAGCAGCGCCGGGTCGCTGTCAAGGCGCTGCGGCCGGCGATAGCAGCGGATCCGAATGCGAGGCGGCGGCTGGCCCGCGAGGTCGAGACCATGCGGCGGGTGCGCAGCCCGTTCGTCGCCGAGGTGCTCGACGCGGACGTGACCAGCGATCCGCCGTACATCGTGACCAGGTATGTGAGCGGCCAGACGCTCGAGGACGCGGTCGGCCAGGAGGGCCCGCTGACTGGCGCGCAGCTGGCCAGGCTGGCCTCGGGACTGGCCCTGGCCCTGTCCGCGGTGCACGCGGCTGGCGTGGTGCACCGCGATCTCAAGCCGGGCAACGTCATGATCGCCAATGGCGAGCCGGTCGTGATCGACTTCGGGATAGCCCAGGTTCCCGACTCCACCAGGCTCACCCAGACCGGCATGTTCATGGGCACGCCCGGCTACCTCGCGCCCGAAGTGATCGAGGGGAAGCCGAGCGGGCCCGCCTCGGATGTGCATTCTTGGGGAGCCACGGTGGCGTTCGCCGCCACCGGCCGTCCGCCGTTCGGCACCGGGGCCTTCGAGACGATCTTCTACCGGATCATCAACGGGCAGCCGGACCTGAACGGCTTTCCCACGCCACTGGTCACGCTCGTGGGACAGGCGCTGTCGCGTGACCCGGCCCGTCGGCCGGACACGGCCGAGCTCTGCCGCAGAACTGCCTCGCTTGACCCGGCCTCTCTGGTGCCCGCGGCGGCAGCGGCGGCAGGCGCCGTGCCGTTCGTCACACCCGGAACCGTGGCCGACCGGCCGGCCCCGATTCCGGCCGCCCTGGCCGACCGCGCGGGCGCTGGAGCGCCCCCGGCAGCATGGCCGCCGGGCACCCGGCCGTGGCCTTACGCCGCGGGCGGGGTCGCCGGCGCCGGCGCTGGCGCGCGTGGTCCCGACACCTACGGCGACGTGCTCCCTCCGGTGCAGTACGGCCCGCCAGGCCGGTCGCCGGCGCCCGCGGCCTGGCCTGGTCCTTCGGCTCCCGGGGCCCCGGCTACCCCGGCCAGCCGGTCACCCGCCGGGCCGCTGCTCGTCGGTGCCTCGATAGCCGCGGCCGTCGCCATCAGCCTCGTCTTCCCCATCGCCGGCACGGTGGCAGCGCTCGTCGCGCTGATGGCGCTGCGGGCCGGGGACCGGGCCGCAGGGGGCATGTCGCGCCGGCGCGCACGCCGCGGCTCGCGGGCCAGCGATCCGCTGCTGGCCGCGGCCATGTTCCCGCCGGCCCTCGCCTGGTCAGTGATCCGCTCGGTGCTGCTCCTGCCGCTGGCGCTGGTGGCCGCAGCGATCGCGGCGGGTGTTGCCGTCGTCGCAGTGCCGCATCACGCGATCCCGGTGGTGTGCGCCTATGCCGCCGGCATGCTGGTTGCCTTCTACGGCCTCGGCCCGGGTTCCGCCGGCGCGCGCAGGCCGGTCAGGAGCTTCTTCGACAGCGTCGCCGACTCCCCGCTGCGCGCGACGGCAGCGTTCATCGCGGTCGTCGGCGTCTTCGCCGCCGCGGTCGCCGTGGTGGCTGCGCATCCGCCGTTCTTCTGGCCATTCGACAACCTGACCACGTGGCTCGGGCATTTCAACATCGTGCACACGGTGCTGCACCAGACCAGAGTCAAGGTGCTCAGGGTCTTCGGCAGATCCTGAGCTGTTCGCGCGATCTGTCAGCCGGGAGTAGCGGCGCGCAGCCCTCCGGTGCGCCGCCGCCCGTGCGCGCCCGACGGCGCAGCCTGCGCCGGAATCGCCGGCTGCGGCGGCGCGACGGCTGCCAGTGCCTTGTCCGCCGCTGCCGGTGCCTTGTCCGCCGCGGGCTGTGCCCGTTCTGCCCCGGGCTGGGCCCGCTCTGCCGGAGCCGGTGCCTTGTCCGCCGCGGGCTGTGCCCGTTCTGCCGGAGACTGGGCCCGTTCTGCCGGAGGCAGTGGCCGGACCAGTCCGAGCGCTACCACCTCGTTGGCCAGCCGGACCCGGCGGTTTGCGCCTTCGGGGATCCGGAACTTCTGGTACAGGCGGAGCAGATGCTGCTTCACCGCCGCCTCGGTCACCACCAGGTCGGCCGCGATCTCGCGGGCCGTCGCCGGTGCGACGAACGCCTCGTCGGACAAGGCCAGGCACAGCGAGGTCACCACGTCAAGCTCCCGGCGGGTCAGCTCGGGCGCTGCGGGCCGCCTGAGCTCCACCTCGGCGGCGAAGTCCTCGGCCACGAACCCGAATACCCGGCAGCGGGCTGCGCCGAAGCTGAGCACGTCGCCCTCATCGAGCACCCGGCGCGCCACCAGGCGGCCGTTCACCCGGGTCCCGTTGCGTGATAATCCCAGGTCGGTCACGTAGGCGTAGGTCCCGCGGCGGACGATCTCGGCGTGCAGCCTGGACACGCTCGGATCCGACAGGTGAACGTCGACGGACCTGCCGCGCCCGATGGTGGTCACATCCTCCCGGAGCGGCATCGTGAGCCCGCTGTCCTCGACTCGGATGTAGGGGCCATCCATAGCGCGTCCTCCCGGCTGTCGGAGCAGCTACTGAGATCTCACTTTCCAGCTACCCTTTCCGGCGGTTGTTGTACCGCGTACCGGGCAACGGATTACCGGGCGATGGCATGCAGCTTGCTTTTTGCGGCTGTGCAGGCTGCGCACAGCGCGCGCAAGTACACTGCCGAGCGAGCCGTCCGAGAGGAAAACACATGCCCGTCTGGCTGCCCGTGGGCCCGGCGCGATGAGGCACTCCGCGCCTCCGGCGTCCCGTCTGCACCGGCACCGCCGGGCGGAGACGACGCGACCGGCCGAGGCTCGCCAGTGGTGGCAGCAGCTTCCCTACGCAGTCGCGATCTGCGGCCTGGCGCTGGCGTTGGCCTGGATGCGGCAGAACGGACAGAATGTCAGAGGGGGTACGTTGGCGGTGGCCGGAGTCCTGTTCGCGACCGCCCTCACCAGGCTGGCGCTGCCCGAGCGCCGGGTGGGCATGCTCGCGTCGAGACGCCGGCTGACCGACGTGGCGGTCCTGGCAGCACTCGGCACCGGCCTGCTCGTCGCGGGGCTGCTGCTGCCCGCACAGCCCTGATCCCCGCGAGCGACGGCGCTCGGACGATGAAGGGAAGTAGTGGCATGTCCAAGATCAAGGTAGTGAATCCCGTCGTCGAGATAGACGGCGACGAGATGACCAGGATCATCTGGCACTTCATCAAGGACCAGCTGATCCTGCCCTACCTGGATATCCAGCTCGATTACTACGACCTGTCCGTCCAGAACCGGGATGCCACCGACGACCAGGTGACCGTCGACGCGGCGAACGCCATCAAGCGGCACGGCGTCGGCGTGAAGTGCGCCACAATCACCCCGGACGAGGCCAGGGTCACCGAGTTCGGCCTGAAGCGCATGTGGCGCTCGCCGAACGGCACGATCCGCAACATCCTCGGCGGGGTGGTTTTCCGCGAGCCCATCGTCGTGGCCAGCATCCCGCGGTTCGTGCCCGGCTGGACCAAGCCGATCATCATCGGCCGTCACGCGCACGGCGACCAGTACCGGGCGACAGACTTCGTCGTCCCCGGGCCCGGCACGGTGAACATCTCCTACGTGCCCGACGACCCGGCCGCCGAGCGGACCGATCTGGAGGTGGCCCGCTTCACCGGCGGCGGCATCGCGATGGGCATGTACAACTTCGACGACTCGATCCGCGACTTCGCGCGCGCCACCATGCGCTATGCGCTCAACCGCGGCTATCCGCTGTACCTGTCCACGAAGAACACGATCCTGAAGGCCTATGACGGACGGTTCAAGGACATCTTCGCGGAGATCTTCGAATCGGAGTTCAAGTCCGAGTACGAGGCGGCCGGGATCAGCTACGACCACCGGCTGATCGATGACATGGTCGCCCAGGTCATCAAAGGCGAGGGCGGCATCGTCTGGGCGTGCAAGAACTACGACGGCGACGTGGAGTCCGACATCGTGGCCCAGGGATTCGGCTCGCTCGGCCTGATGACCAGCGTGCTGATGACGCCGGACGGCCGGACGGTCGAGGCCGAGGCTGCGCACGGCACCGTGACCAGGCACTACCGGCAGCATCAGCAGGGCAGGCCAACGTCGACAAACCCGATCGCCTCGATCTTCGCGTGGACCAGGGGCCTCGCCCACCGCGGCGAGCTTGACGGCACGCCCGAGGTCACCGCGTTCGCAGAGACGCTGGAGCGGGTGTGCGTCGAGACCGTGGAGGGCGGCCAGATGACGAAGGACCTGGCGCTGCTCGTGGGCTCGGATTCGCCGTTCCTGACCACCGAGGAGTTCCTCGCGGCGCTGGACGATAACCTGCGCAAGGCGATGGGTTAGTCGCGGAAAGCAACAAGAGAGCAGGAGACATGACCCGCACAGGCAAGGTGACCGTCGTCGGGGCCGGGTTCTACGGCTCGACCACCGCGCAGCGGCTCGCCGAGTATGACATCTTCGACGAGGTCGTACTCACCGACATCGTGGAAGGCAAGCCCGAGGGGCAGGCGCTGGACATGAACCAGTCGCGCCCGATCGAGGGCTTCGAGACGAAGGTCACCGGGCAGACCACCAGCCCGGCGGGCGATGGCTACGAGGCGATCTCGGGCTCGGAGATCGTCGTGATCACCGCCGGCCTGCCGCGCAAGCCGGGCATGAGCCGGATGGACCTGATCGAGGTCAACGCGAAGATCGTCCGGAGCGTCACCGAGCAGGTCGTCAAGCACGCGCCGGAGGCCGTGCTGATCGTGGTGTCGAACCCGCTGGACGAGATGACCGCGCTCACCGCGAAGGTTTCCGGGTTCCCGCACCACCGGGTGATGGGCCAGGCGGGCATGCTGGACACCGCCCGGTTCAGCTACTTCGTGGCGGAGCGTCTCGGCGTGCCCGTCGGTTCGGTCCGCACGCTTACCCTCGGCTCGCACGGGGACACGATGGTGCCGGTCCCGTCGGCCTGCACCGTGGATGGCAAGCCGCTGACCGACATCATGGGCGCCGACGAGATCGATGCGCTGGCGCAGCGCACCCGCAACGGAGGCGCCGAGGTCATCGCCCTGCTGAAGACCGGGTCGGCCTATTACGCGCCGTCGGCCGCAGCGGCCAGGATGGCGCGGGCGGTCGCCGAGGACAGCGGCGCGGTGCTGCCGGTCTGCGCATGGGTGGACGGCCAGTACGGCATCTCCGGCGTGTACCTGGGCGTCGAGGCCGAGATCGGCCGTACCGGCGTGCGCAGGATCGTGGAGCGCGACCTGACCGAGCCCGAGCTGGCCTCGCTGCGGGCGGCCGCCGACGCTGTCCGGGCCAAGCAGGCCGACGTCGCGAGCCTGTAGCGCCGCCTCAGCTGTCGGCATCTGCCCGGCCCGGCAGGCTGACCGGGCCTAGCCGGCCAGCCTGCGTAGCGCCAGCTCGGCCAGCAGCGTCGCACCGTCGGCCAGCACCGCGTCATCGAACACGGCCTCGGCCGAGTGGTTGAACGGCGCCGTGGCCGGGTCGGCGTCGGGCGGGCACGCGCCCAGCATGATGAACGCGCCCGGCACCTCGTTGAGTACGTAGGAGAAGTCCTCGGACCCGGTGAGCGGGAACGGCGTGCGCACAAAACGCTCACCGCCGAACAGCTCGGCGACCGTGCGCTCGGCAAAGGCCACCTCCGCCGCGTCGTTCACCGTCACCGGGTAGCTGTCGACAAAGTCGACGGTTGCCGAGAGCCCGTGCGCGGAGGCGATGTCGTGCACTAGCCGGTACGCGGCCTCCTGCATCGTGGTCCGGGTTCCGGCCGAGAAGGACCGCATGGTCGTAGAGAACTGGGCCCGGTCCGGGATCACGTTGCTCGCGGTGCCCGCGTGGAAGCTGCCCACCGTGATCACGACCGGGTCGAACACGTCGAACCGCCGGGTTACCAGCGTCTGCAGCGCGGTCACGATCTCGCAGGCCGCGGGGATGGGGTCGGCGGCCCGGTGCGGCTGCGACCCGTGGCCGCCGCGGCCCTGGACCGTCACCTCCATCGTGTCGGCCGAGGCCATCATCGTGCCGTCCCGGCTGGTGAGCATCCCGAGCGGCAGCAGACCCGAGGCTACGTGCAGGCCGAACGCGGCGACCGGACGGGACCCGGCCGCGTCGAGAACGCCCTCGGAGATCATCTGCTCGGCCCCGGCGTAAGACTCCTCACCGGGCTGGAACATGAAGATCACGTTCCCGGCGAGCTCGCCCTGCCGGGCGGCCAGCAGCCGGGCCGTGCCGGCCAGCATCGCGGTGTGCAGGTCGTGGCCGCAGGCGTGCATGACCCCGTCGTTCCTGGAGGCGTACGGCAGGCCGGTGGCCTCAGTCACCGGGAGCGCGTCCATGTCGCCGCGCAGCAGCACGGTCTCGCCGGGCCTGGTCCCGCGCAGCACCGCGGTGACCGAGCTGAGCGCCTGCCCCGTGCTGACCTCGAGCGGCAGCCCGTCGATGGCGGCCAGCACCTTCTCCTGGGTCCTGGGCAGATCGAGCCCGATCTCGGGGTCGGCGTGGATGGCCCGGCGCAGCTCCACCAGCTCGCCGGAGATCTGCGCCGCATCGTCCCTTACCTCACCCATGACCGTTACCTCCTCGGCCGCGGCGCCATGCCACCCGGTCCAGAGTCCCATGAGCCCGGCCGAGGACGGCCGGCGGGCAGGTCTTAACCATGGATTTATATCCAGTTTCGCGGGAAACACAGAGAAATGACGGCAAGGTCTGCAGGCACGATGCGGGAGGCACTCACTTAGACTGTCCGGACACCGCGCCGCGCGGTGCCGAGTCAAATCCGGGCCAGCTGCCTAGGTCGGGGATCCATAGGTGAACACCGTCGGCTGGGACATCATCATCGTCCTGGTCATCGTCCTCATCGGGGGGTTCTTCGCCGCCGCGGAGATGGCCCTGGTGTCACTGCGAGACGGCCAGGTACGGGCGCTGGCCAGGCGCGGCAAGCGCGGCCAGCGGGCGGCCAGGCTAGCCCAGAACCCCAACAGGTTCCTGTCCGCCGTCCAGATCGGCGTCACGTTTGCGACGCTGCTGTCCGGCGCGTTCGGCGCGGCGACCCTGGCCAGCGCCCTGAAGTCCTGGCTGCTCCGCAACCACGTGTCGGACGGCCTGGCCTCCACGATCTCGATCGCCGTGGTCACGCTCGCGATCTCGTTCCTCACCCTGATCTTCGGCGAGCTGGCGCCCAAGCGGATCGCGCTGCAGCGCTCGGAGCGGGTCTCGCAGTTCGCCGCGCCGATCCTGGACCGGCTCGCGACGATCGCCACGCCCGTGGTGTGGCTGCTGTCCAAGTGCGTCAACCTCGTGGTCACGATCCTCGGCGGCGACCCGAGCCTGGGCCGCGGCGTCATGACCGAGCAGGAACTGCGCGACGTGGTCGACGGCTACCAGGCGCTGAGCGCCGACCAGCGGCACATCCTCGGCGAGGTGTTCGACGCGGGGAAACGCCAGGTCCGCGAGGTGCTCGTGCCACGGACCGAGGTGGAGTTCCTGCCCGCGACCATGCCGATCGCCGAGGCCGCGACCACGGTCTCGGCCGCGCCGCACACCCGGTTTCCCGTGTACCAGGAGTCCTACGACGACGTGATCGGCTTCGTGCACGCCAGGGACCTGCTCGGCCCGCACGCTGGCGACGGCGCGCTTCGGGTCGGCGAGGTTTGCAGGCCGGTGAAGTTCCTGCCGACGAGCAAGACCGTGCTGTCCGCGCTGTCGGAGATGCGCCGGGAGAACGCGCACCTGGCCATCGTGCTCGACGAGTACGGCGGCACAGCGGGCATCGTGACGCTCGAGGACCTGGTCGAGGAGCTGATCGGCGAGATCCAGGACGAGTACGACACCGATGAGGGCCAGCCACGGCAGCTGCGTGGCGGCGAGCTGGAGGTCGACGGCCTGCTGAACCTGGACGATTTCGCCGAGCAGACCGGCGTTGAGCTGCCCGAGGGACCCTACGAGACCGTCGCGGGCTACCTGCTCGCCGCCCTCGGCCACCTGCCTGGCGAGGGTGAGTCGGTGGAGGTCTCCGGCCGGAAGCTGGCCGTGACGCAGCTGGACGGGCGGCGCATCGCCCGGGTCCGGGTGGGCCAGGTGAACGGCGTCGCCGCGACCGACCGGGACGCGCGGACCGAGCAGCCGGCCCCGCAGGCCGACTAGACTGACCGCCGTGCACGCGCCTGAGGGGGACGGGACGGACACGCCTGACACCGTTCTCGTAGTCGATTTCGGGGCGCAGTATGCGCAGCTGATCGCGCGGCGCGTCCGCGAGTGCCAGGTGTACTCGGAGATCGTGCCCGCCTCGATGCCGGTCGCGCAGATGCTGGCGCGGCGGCCAAAGGCCATCATCCTGTCCGGCGGCCCCGCCTCGGTCTACGCGCCGGGAGCCCCGCCCGCCCCGGACGGGATGTTCCAGGCGGGCGTCCCAATCCTCGGGATCTGCTACGGCTTCCAGCTCATGGTGTCCGGGCTCGGCGGCACCGTGCAGCGCACCAGCGGCGGTGAGTACGGCGCGACCGCGCTCGAGGTCCTCCCCGGCGGCGCAGCCGGCGCGCTGCTCGGCGGGCTGCCCGCCGAGCAGCAGGTGTGGATGTCGCACGGCGACACGTGCGCCGCCCCGCCGCCCGGGTTCACGGTCACCGCGCGCACGGCCGGGACTCCGGTCGCCGCCGCCGAGGACCCGGCCAGGGGGCTCTACGGGGTGCAGTTCCACCTGGAGGTGCTGCACACCGCGCACGGGATGGAGATGCTGCGGCAGTTCCTCGCGGCCGCGGGATGCCGCCCCAACTGGACCATGCGCGGCGTGATCGAGGAGCAGACCGAGCGGATCGCCGCGCAGGTCGGCGACGGCCACGCGATCTGCGGGCTGTCCGGCGGCGTGGACTCAGCGGTCGCGGCCGCCCTGGTCCAGCGGGCCATCGGGGACCGGCTGAGCTGCGTTTTCGTAGATCACGGGCTGCTGCGCACCGGCGAAGCCGAGCAGGTGGAGCGGGACTTCGTCGCCGCGACCGGGGTGGACCTGACGGTGGTGGACGCCACCGCCGAGTTCCTGGCCGCGCTGTCCGGGGTCGTCGATCCCGAGGAGAAGCGCAAGATCATCGGGCGGGAGTTCATCCGCGCCTTCGAGCAGGCCGCCCGCGCCATCACCGCGGGCGGGCGCGGGGAGCACGCGTTCCTGGTCCAGGGGACGCTGTACCCGGACGTGGTCGAGTCCGGCGGCGGAGCGGCGACGGCGAACATCAAGTCCCACCACAATGTCGGCGGGCTCCCCGATGACCTGGCGTTCGAGCTCGTCGAGCCGCTGCGGACGCTGTTCAAGGACGAGGTGCGCGAGGTCGGCCGCGAGCTCGGGCTGCCCCCGCAGATCGTCTGGCGGCAGCCGTTCCCCGGGCCCGGCCTGGCGATCAGGATCGTGGGCGAGGTGACCGCCGAGCGGCTGGCGATCGTCCGGGCCGCCGACGCCATCGCCCGCGCCGAGCTTTCCGCCGCGGGCCTGGACCGGGAGATCTGGCAGTGCCCGGTGGTGCTGCTCGCCGACGTCCGCTCGGTCGGCGTCCAGGGGGACGGGCGCAGCTACGGCTATCCGGTCGTGCTCCGCCCGGTGACCAGCGAGGATGCCATGACTGCCGACTGGGCCCGGGTCCCGGACCCGGTGCTCGCGAGGATCTCCACCCGGATCACCAACGAGGTTGCGGAGATCAACCGGGTCGTTCTCGACGTGACCAGCAAGCCGCCGGCCACGATCGAATGGGAGTAGTTTCCTTAACGCAGCTCTTCACCGTGGACGACCTAGGGCGGGCGCCCGATGACGGCCGCCGCTACGAGCTCGTGGACGGGATTCTTATCGTGAGCCCAGCCCCGCAGCTGCCACATCAGGAGGTGCTGGGCGAGCTTATCGTCCTTCTGCACGGATCATGCCCGCCCGGCCTGTTCGTGGTTCCGGGTCCGGCCGTGCGGATGTCGGTCGATACCGAGCTGATCCCGGACCTCGTGGTGATCCGGCAAACCAGCTCGCCGAGACCCGGGTCACCAGGGCGCCGGTGCTGGCCGTGGAGATTCAGTCGACGAGCACCGCGCTGTTCGACCTGAACACCAAGAAAGCGGTGTATGAGCGGTTCAGCATCGAGTCGTATTGGGTCGTTGCCCCGGACGTCGACCAGCCCGAGCTGATCGCGTTCGAGCTGCACGACGGTCGCTACGAGCAGGTGGCACACGTCACCGGCAGCAAGCCGTTCCGGGCCACGCGGCCGTTTGACGTGGAGGTCGTGCCAGCTCACCTGGTGGCCGGGCTGCTGCCGGGCTGAGCGGTGGCGGAGGCAGGCCGTCGTCAGGTCACCGCGGAGCGGGTATGCGGCAGGTCCAGGTAGGTCTGATCCGCCAGGATTTGCCGCAATATGTCCAGCGCGTCCCAGACCTCCGTGAAGCTAGTGCAGACGGGGACGGGGCCGAGCCGGACCCGGTCCGGCGTGCGGTAGTCGCCGATCACTCCGCGGCGGATCAGCGCCTGGCTGAGCCGCCAGGCCTCAGGGTGGGCCAGGGTGACGTGTGCGCCGCGGCTCTCGTCCTGCCGGGGCGAGGCGACCGTGACGCCGTATTCGGCCAGCCACGCGTCGGCCAGGCCGATCAGGTAGCGGGTCAGCGCCACCGCCTTGGCGCGCAGCCGGTCGATGCCTGCGTCGGCGAGCAGAAGGACGCCCTCCTGCACCGCGACAGTGCCGATGATCTGCGGCGTGCCGGTCAGGTACCGGCCGATGCCGTGGACGGGGTGGTAGCCCTGGCCCATGTCGAACTGGTCCTGCTGCCCGAACCAGCCCCAGACCGGCTGCTGCAGACCCGGCTGCAGGTCGCGGCGCACGTAGAGGAACGCGGGTGCGCCGGGCCCGGCGTTCAGGTACTTGTACGTGCAGCCGACGGCGAGGTCGGCGCCGCAGGCGTCGAGCTGTACCGGGACCGCGCCGGCCGAGTGGCACAGGTCCCACAGCGCGAGCGCGCCCGCCTCGTGCACGATGCCGGTGATCGCCGCCATGTCGGCGAGCGCGCCACTGCGGTAGGCCACGTGCGAGAGGCTGACCAGCGCGGTCCGCTCGTCAACGACCGCGCGCACCGCGTCCGCGCCGATGCCCTGGTCCGGGTCGGTGTGGATCATCCGGAGCTCGCAGCCGCGCTGCGCGGCGATCCCCTCGAGCACGTACCGGTCGGTGGGGAAGTTGTCGTCGTCGGTGACGATCACGCCGCGTCCCGGCCGGGCGTCCAGCGCGGCCCAGGCGAGCTTGTACAGGTTGACCGTTGTCGAGTCGCACACCGCGACCTGGCCGGGCCCGGCCCCGATCAGGTGCGCGCCGAGCAGGTCGCCAACCTCGAGCGGGAGCTCGATCCAGCGGTTCCAGGACCGGACCAGGCCGGCTCCCCATTCCTGGCCAACCACCTCGGCGATGCGTGCCTGGGTGGCGCGCGGCAGCGGCCCGAGCGAGTTCCCGTCGAGGTAGATCAGCCCCGGGTCGTCGCGTACCAGGCGGTCTCGAAAACCGGCCAGCGGGTCGGCCGCGTCAAGACCCTCGGCATGGGACCGGCCGGCGGGAAACGTCGTCACGGCCCCAACCCTACGGGCGGCTAGCCGCGGGCCTTCCTGCGCTTGACCCGGATCCGCAGCACGATCACGGCCACGGTGACGACGGCGGCGGCGACCGGGATCGCGCGCTTGAGCACCGGTGCGCCCGCGACGCTGAGTAGATCGATCGCGTCGTCATCCGACGCCCGGCCGACGTTGCTCGCGGTGGCGGCCGCGGGGCGGACAGGCTCGGCCGCCGGCTTGGCGGCCGCGGCAGCCGGGACGGTGGGCGCGGGCTGGACGGCGGCCGACCCGGCGACGCCGTTGCCGCTGACCGGGGACTCCCTGAGCGTGAGCCCGCGGTCCGCGAGCTTCTGCCGGATCTCCTCCACCGACGCCGGGCCGATCCCCTCGATGGCCAGCAGCTCCTCCCTGGTCTGCGACGCCAGGGCGTCGACCGTGTGGATGCCCGTGCGGCGCAGCCCGTTATAAGTCCGGACGGGAAGGACCAGGCTCTCCAGGGAGCGCTGATCTAGGTCGCCCTCCTGTTCGGCATCGGCGCCGCTCTCGTCCGCGGGCTGCGCCGAGTCCGCGGGCTGCGCCGAGTCCGCCGCGAGCATCTCGGCGAGGTTGGACGCGAAGATCCCGATCAGCTTGCCGCCGACCTCGGCCATCACGCCGCGGCCGAACTGGGCGGGCCGCCCGGTCACGTTCAGCGTCGTGTTCACGACCACGTGGGTCTGGTCGCCCTGCTCCTGCAGGGTCGAGCGCACGGTGGCCGACGCGGTGCCCGCGCCCCTGGTCTCCTTGCCCGACGCCTCGAGGACGATGACGTGGTTCTGCTCATCACGCTCGGTGAAGTGAGCAGTGCCCGCGTAGGTCATGGCGATCGGGCCGACCTTGACCTTGATCCGGCCCTTGATGTCGTCGCCCTCGACCGAATCCAGGGAGGCGCCCGGCATGCAGGGCGCCACCCTGTTCACATCCATCAGCACTTCCCACGCCCGCTCCTCAGGGACCGGGACGGTGAACGAGTGCTCTAGCTCCATCTTTCAGACTCCTGCCGCCGCTGCCAGTGCCCGGCCGGTCAGCACCCGCGCGAGGTGACGCCGGTAGTCGGGAGCGCCGTGCAGGTCGCCGGGCGGCTCGGTGGCCTCGTCTGCGCGGGAAGCGGCCGCCCGCAGGGCATCCCTGCTGGCGTGCGCTCCCGTCGCGGCCTCCTCCGCCGCGGTTGCCCGCACGGGCACAGGCCCCATGTTAGTCAGGCCGATCCTGGCGTTGGTCACCTGGCCGTTCGAGCGCTCCACCAGCGCCGCGACTCCCACGGTCGCCCAGGCCTGCGCGGTCCGGTGGAACTTCTCGTAACGGTAGCCCCAGCCGGGCAGCTTGAGCACCCGGATCCCGGTCAGGATCTCGGACGGCTCCAGCGCCGTGGTCAGGTAGTCGACGAAGAAATCCGCCGCGGGGATCTCCCGCTCCCCGCCCGGACCCCTGGCGATCATCGTCGCGTCGAGGGCCAGCGCGACCGCGGGCAGGTCCCCGGCCGGGTCGCCGTGAGCCAGCGACCCGCCGAACGTGCCGCGGTGCCGGACCGCGGGATCGGCGACCGTCTCAGCGGCCTCGGCGAGCAGGCCGCAGTGCTCGGCGATCAGCGGGTCGTGAACCAGCTGGTAGTGCGTGGTCCTGGCGCCGATCCGCAGCGAGTCGCCCTCGTCGCTGACGCCCCGCAGCTCGTCGAGTGCGCCGATGTCGACCAGCAGCTCCGGGTTGGCCAGCCGCAGCCGCAGCAGCGGCAGCAGGCTCTGGCCCCCGGCGATCACCTTGGCGTCATCGCCCGCGTCGGCCAGCGCTCGGGTGGCCTCGTCCAGCGACGAGGGCCTGACGTAGTCGAATTTCGACGGGATCATGATGTGGCTCCACTCTGCTGCGCGGACTGGATCGCCCGCCAGACCCGCTCGGGCGTGCAGGGCATCGTGACGTCGGTGACTCCGAGCGGGCGGAGCGCGTCGACGATCGCGTTGACCACCGCGGGGGTAGAGGCGATCGTGCCGGCCTCGCCCACACCCTTGACCCCGAGCCGGTTGCCGGCCGGGCTCTCGGTCCGGCTGGTCACGTAGGACGGCAGGTCCGCCGCCGATGGCACCAGGTAGTCCGCCAGCGTCGTGGTGAGCAGGTTGCCCGCGTCGTCGTAGACCGCCTCCTCGTACAGGGCCTGCGCGATGCCCTGCGCGATGCCGCCGTGCACCTGGCCCTCGACGATCAGCGGGTTGACCACCTTGCCGACGTCGTCGACAGCCACGTAGGAACGGATCGTGACCATGCCGGTCTCGGTGTCCACCTCGGTCGCGCACAGGTGGGTGCCGTGCGGGAACGAGAAGTTGTCCGGGTCGTAGGTGGCGTCCGAGTCCAGCGACGGCTCGACGCCGTCGGGCAGGTTGTGCGCGGCGAAGGTGGCCAGCGCGATCTCGCCGATCGTGACGCCCTTCTCCGGGTCGCCGCGGACCGAGAACCGCCCCGGCGTCCACTCCAGGTCGTCGGCGGAGGCCTCGATCATTCCCGCGGCGATCACCTTGGCCTTGTCGACGACCTTGTCGCACGCGGCGACCAAGGCCATGCCGCCCACGGCCAGTGAACGTGAGCCGTAGGTGTCCATGCCCTTAGGAGAGATCTGGGTGTCGCCGTGCAGCACCCGGATGTCCTCGAACGGGACGCCGAGCTGGTCGGCCACGATCTGGCTCCACGCGGTCTCGTGACCCTGGCCGTGCGCGCTCGACCCGGTCACCACCTCGACCTTGCCGGTCGGCAGCATCCGGATCGACGCGCTCTCCCAGCCGCCGGCCCCATAGGACAGCGACCCGAGCACCCGCGACGGCGCCAGCCCGCACATCTCGGTGAACGTCGAGACGCCGATGCCGAGCCGGACCGGGTCGTTCCTTGCGTTCCGCTCCTCCTGCTCCCGGCGCAGCTCGTCGTAGTGGAACAGCGTCTTGGCCTCTGCCGTGGCCGCCTCGTAGTTGCCGGAGTCGTAGGTCAGCCCGGCGATGGTGGTGAACGGGAACTCCTCGTGCTTGATCCAGTTCCTCTCCCGCAACGCGAGCGGGTCCATGCCGAGCTCGACCGCGAGTTCGTCCATGATCCGCTCGATGGCGAAGGTAGCCTCGGGCAGGCCCGCACCACGGTAGGCGTCGGTGGGCATCTTCGTGCTGAAGACGCCGGTGCACTTGAACGCGAGCGCGTCCATCTTGTAGATCGCGTTGAACATGAACGCGCCGAGCAGCGGGATGCCGGGTGTGACCAGCATCAGGTAGGCGCCCATGTCGGCCAGCAGGTCGACGTCGAGGCCGCGGAGCCGGCCGTCGGCGTCGGCGGCGACCCGGATCCGCTGCCACTGATCCCTGCCGTGGTGCACGGTCATGTTGCCCTCGCTGCGGGACTCGGTCCACTTGACCGGCCTGCCGAGCTTGCGCGTGACCAGCATCGCCAGCACTTCCTCGGCGGTGACCTGCAGCTTGGAGCCGAAACCGCCGCCCACGTCGGGCGCGATCACCCGGATGTTCTGCTCGCCGATGCCGGTGACCAGGGCCAGCATGACCCGCAGCACGTGCGGGATCTGGGTGGCCGACCAGATCGTGAACTCGCCGCCCACGCACGTGGCGACGACCGCGCGCGGCTCCATCGCGCACGGGATCAGCCGCTGCTGCCGGAAGGTGCGCTCGACCACCACGGGCGCGTCGCGGAACGCGGCCTCGATGTCGCCGTTGCCGAAGGGCCACTCGAAGCTCTTGTTGCCGGCCTCGTGCACCTTGGGCGAGCCCTCGTCGAGCGCGGTCCTGATGTCGAGCACCGGGGGCAGCGGCTCGTAGTCGGCCTCGATGGCCTCGACCGCGTCGGCGGCCGTGTACCGGTCCCTGGCCACGACCACGGCCACGGCTTCGCCCACGTAGCGGACCTCGTCGACCGCCATCGGCGGGTGGTTCGGGATCACGATGTCCTCGGTGACCGGCCAGGCGCAGGGCAGGCTGCCCTGCTCATCCGCGAAGTCCGCGCCGGTGAACGCGGCGATCACGCCGGGGAGTTCCTTCGCGGCGCTGACGTCCACCGACGTGATCCGGGCGTGCGCGTACGGGCTGCGCAGGAAGGCCATGTGCAGCATGCCCGGCAGCACGATGTTGTCGGTCCAGTTCGTCTGCCCGGTGACCAGCCGCGCGTCTTCCTTGCGGGGGCGCGCCCTGCCCAGCTCTGGTGCCTGTGCTTCCGTCTGCGCGGTCATGACGTCGCTCCCGTCTGTGCCGTCGCGTCGGCGGCGCGCTGCACGGCACGGACGATGTTCTCGTAGCCGGTGCAGCGGCACAGGTTGCCCTCGAGGCCGTCGCGGATCTGCTGCGTGGTCGGGTGCGGGTTGTCGCGGAGCAGGTCGGCGGCGGCGATGATCATCCCTGGCGTGCAGTAGCCGCACTGCAGCGCGTGCTCCTCGTGGAAGGCGCGCTGCAGCGGATGCCACTCCCCGTTCGCGAAGCCCTCGATCGTGGTGATGTCGGCGCCGTCTGCCTGGACGGCGAGCACGGAGCAGCTCTTGACCGACTCGCCGTTCAGCAGCACGGTGCATGAACCGCAGTTGGAGGTGTCGCACCCGATGGGCGTTCCGGTCTTGCCTACGACTTCACGCAGGTAGTGGACCAGCAGCATTCGTGGTTCGACGTCGTCCGCATAGCGGGCACCGTCGACGGTGACAGTGATGTGCGTCATACGCAGGCTCCTTGAAGACAGCCGGTGACGGCGGTTGCGCCTGATGCCCAACCTAGGGCCGCCGGAGTTCATGCACCAGACCCACCCCCCGGAGTCATCGCGCAGGCAGTGGGCCGGTCACCTGCCGATTTGGCGGGCAAAACGGGGCCAACCTGGCGTGATCCGGGCGGGTCAGGCGGTGTCGACGACGCGGAACGCCTCGGCCAGGCGGCCCTGCGGCAGTCCGGCCCGTTCAGCGGTGCTGGCCAGCCGCTGCCGCAGCAGGTCCTCGAGGTCCTCGCGCTGGCCGGTCTGGCTCACGTGCGCGCGCAGTGCCGCGAGCTTGCGCGGGAAGGTGTCGGTCACGTCCACGTAGTGGTTGGCCATGCCGGGGCCGTTGATCCAGACCTCGCGCACGGTCCATTCCTTCAGGCCCTCGTCGGCGAGCAGCTCGGGGAACGCGAACGGGTTGCGCGCGTCCGGGTAGACGGCGTCCAGGGCGGCGGAGCCCACGGCGCGGTGGTCGGGATGGCTGATACCGGGCCGGACATAGTCGCGTTCCGGGGACGGGCTGAGCACCCGGTCCGGCCGGACCTCCCTGATCACCCGGGCCAGATCCTTGCGGAGCCCGAGCGTGGGCTCGACCCGCCCGTCCGGGTAGCCGAGGAACCGCAGGTCGTGCACGCCGACCCGGTCGGCGGCCTCGGTCTGCTCGTAGCGTCGCAGCCCTGCCATGTCGGCGCGGGTGATGCTGGGGTCGCTGCCCCCGGCGTCGCCGTCGGTGACCAGGCAGTAGACGACGTCGATCCCGGCGTCGGTCCAGCGCGCCACGGTCCCGGCGGCACCGAAGTCCACGTCGTCGGGATGCGCGACGATGACCAGTATTCGGCTGATCTCAGCGTCGTCAAGCACGATCATGATCTTAGGGCCCCAGCTCCCGGGCCCCGCACCCTATCCGCCGGCAGGTCCCGGTTCCGGCCCGCACCCTATCCGCGGGCAGGCGGCGGGGAGGTCCCGGTTCCGGCCTGCACCCTATCCGGGCATGCGGCGGGAGCTCCGGTTCCGGGCCTCACCCTTATCCGCGTGACCAGTCGTGGGTGGAATATCGGGTAAAGCGGCCTGCAAGCACGCGGCGCGGCCGCGGTGGGTGAAAAGATAGTGGCCGTAAAGCGGACATGTGGTCGCATCGCGCACGGGCGGTGAAGGAGGGTTCCATGGGACTGCTGGACTCGGGTTCCTGGCACGGCAAGATCTACTCGAACGGCTGGGTGGACGGCTCCGGCGGTGACTACCCGGTGACCGAACCCGCCACCGGGGCGGAACTGGGCCGGATCGGCCGTGCCACGCCGGCCGACGTGCGCGCCGCGGCCCGTGCGGCCAAGGCCGCGCAGCCCGCCTGGGCGGCGGCCCCGTACAGCGAGCGGGCCGCGGTGCTGCGCCGGGTCGGCGACCTCTGGCTCGCGCACGCCGACGAGATCAAGTCCTGGCTCTCGCGGGAGACCGGCGCGATCCCGCCCCTCGGGGACCTGCAGGTGCACGTGTCCTCCGACGAGTGCTACGAGGCCGCGGCGCTGGCCTCGCAGCCTTACGGCGAGCTGCTGCGCACGCCGCAGCCACGGCTGAGCTTCGCCCGCCGGGTGCCGGCCGGGGTGGTGGGCGTCATCGCGCCGTTCAACGTCCCGACGATCCTGGCCATCCGCTCGGTCGCGCCGGCGCTCGCGCTCGGCAACACGGTGGTGCTGAAGCCGGATCCGCGTACCTCGGTCAGCGGCGGCGCGCTGCTCGCCGAGATGTTCGCCGCCGCGGGCCTGCCGGACGGCGTGCTGCACGTGCTGCCCGGAGACGCGGACGCGGGTGAGGCGCTGATCACCGATCCCGATGTCCGGATCATCGCGTTCACCGGGTCGACCAGGGCAGGCCGGGCGGTCGCGAAGCTGGCCGGGGAGCACCTCAAGCGGGTGCACCTCGAGCTGGGCGGCAACTCGGCGCTGATCGTGCTCGACGACGTGGACGTGGACAAGGCCACGTCGGTCGGCGCGTTCGGCTCCTTCATCCACCAGGGCCAGATCTGCATGTCGACCAGCCGTCACCTGGTGCACAGCTCCATCGCCAAGGAGTACGCGTCCGCGCTGGCCGCCAGGGCCGAGCATCTGCCGGTGGGCGACCCGTTCGCCGACCAGGTCGCGCTCGGGCCGCTGATCGACGAGCGGCAGCGCGACAACGTGCACCGGATCGTCACCGCCAGCGTGGACGCGGGCGCCGCGCTGCTGACCGGCGGGACCTACGAGGGCCTGTTCTACCGGCCGACCGTGCTCGGTGACGTGCCCACGTCGGCTCCCGCCTACGCCGAGGAGATCTTCGGCCCGGTGGCACCCGTGGTCGCCTTCGACTCCATTGACGAGGTCGTCGAGCTCGCGGCCGGCACCGAGTACGGGCTGTCGCTCGGCATCCTGACCAAGGACGTCTACAAGGGCCTCGAGCTCGCCGAGCGGATCCCGACGGGGCTCGTGCACATCAACGACCAGACTGTCGCCGACGAGGCGACGATCCCGTTCGGCGGCGTCGGCGCGTCGGGGAACGGCGGGCGGCTCGGCGGAGCGCGGGCCAACATGGAGGCGTTCACCGAGACCCAGTGGGTCACCGTCCGCGGCGACCTGCCGGCCTACCCGTTCTAGCGGTGATCGCCCGATGTACGGCGGGCCCGTGATCGACGCGCACACCCATCCGCTGCTCTATCCGGAGGGGCAGATCGGCGAGCCGCACCCGCCGGAGGACTACCGCCGGCGGGCCGCTGGCTCCCCGGTCACCCGGGCCGCGGCGCTGGTCATAGCGCCGAGAGGGGATCTGGACCAAACCCGGCGGCGAAACGACGCCACGCTCGGGCTGGCGAACGACTCCGAGGGCTTCTTCTTCCCGGTGTGCTCGGTGCACCCCAGCGACGGAGAAGAGGCGCTGGCCGAGGTCGAGCGCGTCGCCACGGCGGGCTGCCAATGGCTGAAGCTGCACCCCAACAACCAGCACTTCGACGTGGCCGACCCCGCGGTGGCCGACGTCGTGCGCCGCGCAACCGCGGCCGGGTTACCGGTCCTGTTCGACGCCTACGCCCCGTGGGACGCGCACCAGCCGGGCAAGTTTGTCCGGCTGGTGCAGGCGGTGCCCGAGGCCCGGCTGATCCTCGCGCACGCCCACGGCCCGTCGTTTCCGCAGCTGCTCGTCTATGACCTGCTGGCGCCCTACCCGTGGTGGCGGCGGCAGGTCTGGGTGGACATCTCGGCGACCGCGAACCTGCTGGCCGGCGGCCCATTCGCGGAGCAGTTCGTCTGGGTGCTGCGCAAGCTCGGCATCGACCGGGTCATCTACGGGAGCGACTACCCCATCGGCGACCCGGTCGCGGACCTCGAGGCGGCCAAGAGCCTCGGCTTCAGCGACGCCGAGCTGGCGGCGGTACTGCACGACAACGCCGCCGCCCTGCTCGGCTAGCCCGGCCCCGCCCGCCCCCCGGCGCTCAGTCGAGCGCCGACATGACGTGCTTGACCCGGGTGTAGTCCTCGAACCCGTACATGGACAGGTCCTTGCCGTGGCCGGAGTGCTTGAAGCCGCCGTGCGGCATCTCGGCGACCAGCGGGATATGCGTGTTGATCCAGACGCAGCCGAAGTCGAGCCGCCGCGACATCCGCATCGCGCGGCCGTGGTCGGACGTCCAGACCGACGAGGCCAGCCCGTATTCGGTCCCGTTCGCCCACCGCACGGCCTCGTCCTCGTCGCTGAACCGCTGCACGGTGATCACCGGGCCGAACACCTCGTTCTGGATGATCTCGTCGTTCTGCAGCAGCCCGTCGACGACGCTGGCCTCGTAGAAGTAGCCCCGGTCGCCGGTCTTGTGGCCGCCGGTCAGCACCCGCGCGTGGTCGGGCAGCCGCTCGATCAACCCGGACACCCGGCCGAGCTGGCTGGCGTTGTTCAGCGGGCCGAAGTCGGCGTCGGGGACGTCGGGGCCGCCCACGGTCTGGCCGCGGGCCTGCTCGACCAGGGCCTCGACAAAGCCGTCGTGCACGCCAGGCGCGGTGAGCACCCGGGTGGCCGCGGTGCAGTCCTGGCCTGCGTTGAAGTAGCCGGCGATCGCGATCGCCTCGGCGGTCTTGGCCGGGTCCGCGTCGTCGAACACCACGACCGGCGCCTTGCCGCCGAGCTCCAGGTGGGTCCGCTTCAGCTGCTCGCCGGCCGCGGCCGCGACCTCCCGGCCGGCCCGAACGCTCCCGGTGATCGACACCATCTGCGGCACCGGGTGCGAGACCAGGAGCCGGCCTGTGTCGCGGTCGCCGCAGATCACGTTGAACACGCCCGGCGGCAGGTGCTCGGACATCAGCTGGGCCATGAGCAGCGTCGAGACCGGCGTGGTGTCCGACGGCTTCAGCACCATCGTGTTGCCGGCCGCGAGCGCGGGCGCCCACTTCCAGGTTGCCATCATCATCGGGTAGTTCCACGGGGTCACCGCGGCGCAGACCCCGACCGGCTCGCGCCGGATGAACGAGGTGAACCCGCTCATGTACTCGCCAGCCGAGCGGCCTTCCAGCATCCGGGCCGCGCCGGCGAAGAACCTGATCTGATCGATCATCGGCGGGATTTCCTCGGACATCGTCAGCCCGATCGGCTTGCCGGTGTTCAGGCACTCGGCCTGGACCAGCTGCTCGGCGTGCGCCTCGAGGGTGTCCGCGATCCGCAGTAGCGCCAGGCTGCGCTCGGACGGCGTCTTGTCGCGCCAGCCCTCGAACGCGTCCGAGGCCGCCGCGAAGGCCGCGGTGACCTCGGCCTCGCTGGAGATGGGGGCGGTGGCGAAGACCTCCCCGGTACTCGGGTTGATCAGATCGAGGCGCTTGTCATAGTCGAAGTCCGTCTCCTGGCCGCCGACGAAGTTGCGCAAGTCTTCCACCACGAGCCTCCGTTCTGCTTGTGCGGTTTTACTTACCCGCCGGTGTTCGCTCCTCGATTGCCCACGGCGATCCGTACTCGGTGAGCAGGTCGAGGAACGGCTGCGGGGGAAGCGCCTCCGGGCCGAGCACGCCCGTGCCCGACCAGGCGCCGGAGTCGATCAGCTCCAGTGCGACCACGGGGTTGACGGCCGTCTGCCAGACCACGGCCTGGGAACCGTACTCGGCCATGGACCACGCGTTATCCACGACGTGGTACAGGTACACCTCGCGCGGCGCGCCGTCGGTGCCGGTGCCGGTCACCCAGGTGCCCGCGCAGGTCAACCCCGTCATCCTGTCGCCGAGCGTGGCGGGGTCGGGCAGGCAGGCCGCGACCACGTCGCGCGGCGATACCGCCGCGCCGCCGACCGTCACCGGCTCGGTGCGGTCGAGCCCGAGCTTGTGCAGGGTCTGCAGCACGCCGATGAACTCGCTGCCCAGGCCGTACTTGAACGTCACCCGGCGGGCCTGGACCCAACGCGGGATCAGCAGCACTTCCTCGTGCTCCACGTTGACGCACTCGACCGGGCCGATCCCGGCCGGGAACGTGAAGGTCTCGGGCTCGCTGAACGGCGCGGTGGTGAACCAGCCCCGGCCCGCCTCCCAGATCACCGGCGGGTTGAGGCATTCCTCGATCGTCGTCCAGATCGAGAAGGTGGGCGCGAAGTCGTAGCCGGCCACCTCCAGGTTCGCGCCGTCCCGCACCCCGATCTCGTCGATCTCGCCGAACAGCGTGTCGGCCGCGTGCCTGGCGAACACGTCCGACAGGCCCGGCTCAACCCCGATGCCGACTAGGGCCAGCTTTCCGCTCTCTTCCCACTCCGCGGCCATGGCGAACTGGTCGTCACCGAGCTTGACACCGGTCTCGGCGTAGGGCGCATCCTGGTTGGGATGGGACAGGGACATCGCCATGTCCAGGTAATTGGTGCCGGCCCGGAGCGCGGCGCTGTAGAGCGGCATGACGAACCGGGGGTCGGTGGCGTTCATCAGCACGTCGCAGCGATGCCCGGTCAGTAGCGCCACCGTCGCCTGCTCGTCGCGGGCGTCCAGCTGTACCGCAGTGAACCGGTCCGGTGCGGCCTGGGCGGCGCGCTGCGCCCGGCTCAGGTCGTAGTCGGCAATCACGAGGTCAGCGAACCGGCGGCGGGCGGCAATCTGGGCAAATGCTGTGCCTACACCACCAGCGCCGACGAGCAGTATGCGCATAGCTGCGATCCTAGACCTAGCCTGACCTGGCATGAACGGTACCAGTTGTGATACATAGCTGTTACAACGGAAATCGTTGCTGTGACGGGCGGTTCGTGCTAGAACCGTCGCACTGGGGTACTAATGCGCAGTGCCCGTGTGCCCGAGATAATCGCACTGGGTCCGGCGGCTCCGCCGTCGCCCGCGTGCCAGACCCGGTGAGGCCGGGTCGCTGCCAGGAGGGGTGAGCCATGGCCACCATCCAAGAAGCCACGCAGCCAGGGGGATCTGGGGAGCAGGTTGCCGAGAAGGGCCTTAAATCGGGCGCGCTGGGGCTGATCTCCAGCACTGTCATCGCGACGGCCTCGGTTGCTCCCGCTTATAGCCTTGCCGCGACGCTCGGGCTCATCGTCGTCGCCGTCGGGCTCAAGTCCCCCGCGATCGCCGTCGCCGCGTTCATCCCGATGATCTTCGCGTCGATCGGCTACAACGAGATGAACAAGGCCGACCCGGACTGCGGCACCACGTTCACGTGGGCTACCCGGGCATTCAACCCCGGCTGGGGGTGGACCGGCGGCTGGGCGATCGTCGTCGCCGACATCCTGGTCATGGCCAGCCTGGCCCAGGTCGCCGGGCAGTACATCTTCCTGCTCTTCAACGCCCACGGCATCGGAGACAACCCGGCGAGCGGCTGGGTGCTGCTGGTCGGCATCCTGTGGATCGTCTCCATGACCTACATCTGTTACCGCGGCATCGAGGTATCGGCGAACTTCCAGAAGGCGCTGCTGTCGATCGAGGTTGGCATGCTGCTGGTGTTTTCCGTGGTTGCGCTCGTCAGGATCGGCATCGGGCACCACCCGGCGGTCTCGCTGCACCCGACCGCGAGCTGGCTCAACCCGTTCGGCCTGCCAATAAGCTCGTTCGCCTCCGGGCTGATCCTGATGGTGTTCATCTACTGGGGCTGGGACACCGCCCTGTCGGTCAACGAGGAAACCAAGGACCCGGCCAAGACGCCGGGCCGGGCGGCGATCCTCTCCACGGTGATCCTGGTCATCACCTACGGGATAGTGATCTTCGCCGCGCAGGCGTGGTCCGGGATCGGGACCAAGGGCATCGGCCTGGCCAACCCCGCGCACGTCGGCGACGTGATCTCCGTCCTCGGCACCTCGGTCTTCGGCGGCGGCACGCTCGGCAGCGTTCTCAGTCACCTGCTGATCCTCATGGTGCTGTCCTCGGCGGCCGCGTCCACCCAGACCACGATCCTGCCGACGGCACGGACCACGCTTTCGATGGCGACCTACAAGGCGTTGCCGCCCTCGTTCGCGAAGATGCACCGGAAGCACCTGACTCCGACGGTGTCGACGCTGGTCATGGGCGGCATCTCGATCGTGCTGTACACGCTGATGAACTACCTGTCCGGCGGCAACGTGATCTACGACGCGGTGACCGCGTGCGGCGTCTACATCGCGTTCTACTACGGGCTGACCGCCTTCGCCTGCGTCTGGTACTACCGCAGGACGCTGACCAGCAGTGCGCGCCACCTCTGGATGCGGGGCATCATCCCGCTGGCCGGCGGGCTGATCCTGTGGGTGCTGGGCGGCTTCAGCCTCTGGCAGGACTACGACGTCGCGACCGAGAACAGCTACACGATGTTCACGGTGCCGGGCCTGCACTGGCAGATCGGCGGCGTGTTCGTGATCGCGTTCATATCCGCGCTCATCGGGGTGCTCTTCTTCATCTACCTGCGGATCACCCAGCCGCCGTTCTTCAAGCGGCAGACCCTCACCAGGGCCACACCGACCCTGGTGCCCGACGAATGACCGGCTGACCGGATGACCGGCTGACCGACCGAGCGGCGGCTGTCGGCGGCACCGCCTACGCTTGGGCGGGTGACCGCCACAGCCGCCGACTCCTTGCTGGAAGGGCTGAACCCGCAGCAGCGGGCCGCCGTCGTGCACCAGGGCAGCCCGCTGCTCATCGTTGCCGGGCCGGCTCGGGCAAGACCCGGGTATTGACCCACCGGATCGCCTACCTGCTGGCCGAGCGCGGCGTGACGCCCTGGGAGATCCTGGCGATCACCTTCACCAACAAGGCGGCCGGGGAGATGGCCGCGCGGGCGGCGGCGCTCACCGGGTCCCGGGCGCGGGCCATGTGGCTGCTGACGTTCCACTCGGCGTGCGTGCGGATCCTGCGCCGGGAGGCCTCCAGGTTCGGCTACCCGTCCTCATTCTCCATTTATGACCAGGCCGACTCGCAGCGGCTGATGGCGCTGGTGTGCCGCGAACTCGACCTCGATACCAAGTACCACCCGCCGAGGGCAATGGCCAACCAGGTCTCCAGCCTCAAGAACGAGCTGATCGACTACGAGACGCTCGCAGCCAGCGCGACCGGCTACCGGGAGAAGGCGCTGGCCGAGGCGTACGCCGAATACCAGCGCCGGCTGGTCGCCGCCGGGGCGATGGACTTCGACGACCTGATCATGGTGACGGTCAACCTGCTGCAGGCGTTCCCCGACGTCGCCGCCGAGTACCGGGCCAGGTTCCGGCACGTGCTCGTGGACGAGTACCAGGACACCAACCACGCCCAGTACGTCCTGGTGACGGAGCTCGCCGGGCAGCTGCTGCCCGGCTCTGACCGCGCCGACCCCGCGAGCCCGCCGGCCGAACTCTGCGTGGTAGGCGACGCCGACCAGTCGATCTACGCCTTCCGCGGCGCGACCATCAGGAACATCGACGAGTTCGAGCGCGACTTCCCCGGCGCCCAGGTGATCTTGCTGGAGCAGAACTACCGCTCCACCCAGAACATCCTCGCCGCGGCCAACGCCGTCGTCTCCCGCAATCCAGGCCGGGTGCCGAAGAGGCTCTGGTCCGAGGCGGGCGACGGGCCCCCGATCACCGGTTACGTGGCGGACAGCGAGCACGACGAGGCCGCGTTCGTGGCCGAGGAGGTGGACCGGCTCGCCGACGAGGGCCTCGCCCTCCCGGGGCAGGTGGCGGTGTTCTACCGCACCAACGCTCAGTCCCGGGTTTTTGAAGAGGTCTTCATCCGGGCCGGGCTGCCGTACAAGGTGGTCGGCGGGGTCCGGTTCTACGAGCGGCGCGAGGTCCGCGACCTGCTGGCCTACCTGCGGCTGATCTCCAACCCCGACGACGAGGTTTCGCTGCGCCGGGTGCTGAACGTGCCGAAGCGGGGCATCGGCGACCGCGCCGAGGAGTGCGTGGTGGCGATGGCCAGCCGCCACCGGATCAGCTTCGCCCGGGCGCTGGCCCGCCCGGCCGACATCCCCGACCTGGCCGCCCGGTCGGCCCGGGCCATCGAGGCATTCAACGAGCTGATCGGCGGGCTGCGGGAGAGCGCCCAGGCCGGCAGCCCGGTCGGCGACCTGGCCGACGCCGTGCTCGAACGTTCCGGGTACCTGGCCGAGCTGCAGGCGTCGACCGACCTGCAGGACGAGAGCCGGATCGAGAACCTCAAGGAACTGGTCTCGGTCGCGCGGGAGTACGACAGCCGCAGCCCCGACGGGACGCTGCCCGATTTCCTCGAGCAGGTGGCCCTGGTCGCCGACGCCGACCAGATCCCGGACGGCGAGGACCACGGCGGCCTGGTCACGCTGATGACCCTGCACACCGCCAAGGGCCTGGAGTTCCCCGTGGTCTTCCTGACCGGCCTCGAGGAGAACGTGTTCCCGCACGAGCGGTCGAGCGGCGACGAGCGGGAGCTCGCCGAGGAGCGGCGGCTGGCCTACGTCGGGATCACCCGGGCCGAGCAGCGGCTGTACCTGACCCGCGCCGTGGCGCGGACCTGGTTCGGGCGGCCCGCGTACCACAAGCAGTCGAGGTTCCTCGGCGAGATCCCGGAGAACCTGATCGAGTGGCGCCGGGACGCCGCGGCCGCCGCGCCGCCGGCCTCGGAGCGGCTGGCCAGGCGGCCCGGGGTGCAGGCGCTCGGCAACCGCGCGGTGCCGTCGCTGTCTCCCGGCGACCGGGTGAACCACGATTCCTACGGCCTCGGCACGGTGCTGTCGGTCGAAGGCCGCGGCAACGACCCCGAAGCCAAGATCGATTTCGGCGGCGATTACGGGATCAAGCACCTGGTGCTGCGGTACGCCCCGCTCGAGAAGCTGTAACCGCCGCGGACGGCCCCCCGGGGCGGTGCGGCTACCCTGCCAGTAAGGCGACTACCTCGCGGGCCAGGCTGGACCGCGTTCCGGTGGAGGACGTTCATGAGCAGCATTCGCGTGGTCATCGCGAAGCCGGGCCTCGACGGCCATGACCGCGGAGCGAAGGTGGTGGCGCGGGCGCTGCGGGACGCCGGGGTGGAGGTCATCTACACCGGGCTGCATCAGACCCCGGAGCAGATCGTGGCCGCCGCGCTGCAGGAGGACGCCGACGCAATCGGGCTCTCGGTGCTGTCCGGCGCGCACATGACCCAGTTTGCCCGGGTACTCGAGTTGCTGAAGGAACGCGACGCCACCGACATCGTCGTGTTCGGCGGCGGAATCATCCCGGGTGAGGACATCGCGGAACTTAGCCGGATGGGAGTGGCCAGGATTTTTACGCCGGGAGCGGCCACGACCGAGATCGTGGACTGGGTTCGCGCGACGCTCGGCCAGCCGGACCCGCAGCGGTGATCGCCCGGAAACATCGCTAGGCTGCCTGCTTGGGACGGGCCATAGCGAGTGTGGCCCAGCAGCCATCGGCGGCAGCGCCGCACACAAGGACGGACCCGAGTGGACCTGTTTGAGTACGAAGGAAAGCAGCTCTTCGCTGACCATGGCGTTCCGATCCAGCAGGGCAAGGTGGCCACCACTCCGCAGCAGGCGCGCGAGATCGCGGCCGAGCTCATCGCGGCAGGCAAGCCCGGGGTGGTCATCAAGGCCCAGGTCAAGGTCGGCGGCCGCGGTAAGGCGGGCGGCGTGAAGCTCGCCAGCGACCCGGACGAGGCGGAGGCCAAGGCCGAGCGGATCCTCGGCATGGACATCAAGGGCCACACCGTGCGCTCGGTGCTGGTGGCCGAGGACATCGACATCGCGCAGGAGTACTACCTGTCCTTCCTGCTGGACCGGGCCGACCGCACGTTCCTGTCGATGTGCTCGGTCGAGGGCGGCGTCGAGATCGAGGAAGTGGCCAGGACCAAGCCCGAGGCACTGGCCAGGATCCCGGTCAGCCCGCTGGCCGGCGTGGACGCGGCCAAGGCCGCCGAGATCGTGGCGGCGGGCAGGCTCCCCGAGGAGGCAAGGGCTGGCGCGGCCGCGCTCGCCGAGCGGCTCTGGGACGTGTTCACCGGCGAGGACGCCACGCTGGTCGAGGTCAACCCGCTGGTGCTGACCGGCGATGGGCGGGTGATCGCCCTGGACGCCAAGGTCACCCTGGACGACAACGCGGCGTTCCGGCACGACTGGGGTCAGTTCGCCGACCCCGGTGCCGCGGACCCGCTGGAGGCGCGGGCCAAGGAGAAGCACCTCAACTACGTCAAACTCGACGGCCAGGTCGGCATCATCGGCAACGGTGCGGGCCTGGTCATGTCCACTCTCGACGTCGTCGCCTACGCGGGCGAGGAGTTCGGCGGGGTCCGCCCGGCGAACTTCCTCGACATCGGCGGGGGCGCCTCGGCCGAGGTCATGGCGAACGGCCTGGAGATCGTGCTGGCCGACCCGTCGGTCCGCAGCGTGCTCGTCAACGTCTTCGGCGGGATCACCTCGTGCGACGCGGTGGCGAACGGGATCGTGTCGGCGATCGGGATGCTCAGCGCGGGCGGCGAGCAGGTGAACCGGCCGATCGTGGTCCGTCTCGACGGCAACAACGCCGCCGAGGGGCGGCGAATACTCGAGGAGGCCGAGATCCCAGTGGTCGAGCAGGTCGGGACCATGGACGACGCGGCGCGGCGCGCCGCCGAGCTGGCCGCAACGGGAGCATGAGATGGCGATCTTCCTGACCGGCGAGAGCCGGATCATCGTGCAGGGCATCACCGGATCCGAGGGCCGCAGGCACGGCGCCCGGATGATCAGGGCGGGCACCCAGGTGGTGGGCGGCACCAACCCGCGCAAGGCGGGCCAGACGGTCGAGCTAGCCGAGACCGACGTCCCCGTGTTCGGCACGGTCACCGACGCCATGGACGCCACCGACGCGGACGTCTCGGTGGTCTTCGTGCCGCCCGCGGGCACCAAGGACGCGGTGATCGAGGCGGTGGACGCGAAAATCCCGCTGGTCATCGTCATCACCGAGGGCATCCCGGTGCACGACACGGCGCAGTTCTGGGCTTATTCAACCGCGCAGGGGCAGAGCACCCGGATCGTGGGCCCCAACTGCCCGGGCATCGCCTCGCCCGGCAAGTCCAACGCCGGGATCATCCCGGCCGACATCACCTCCGAGGGCCGTATTGGCCTGGTCTCCAAGTCGGGCACGCTGACCTACCAGATGATGTACGAGCTCCGCGACATCGGCTTCTCGACGGCGGTGGGAATCGGCGGCGACCCGATCATCGGCACCACCCACATCGACTGCCTGCGGGCGTTCGAGGCAGACCCCGAGACCGACGCGATCGTGATGATCGGCGAGATCGGCGGCGATGCCGAGGAGCGCGCGGCCGCGTTCATCGAGCGGAACGTCGCCAAGCCGGTCGTCGCGTACGTGGCCGGCTTCACCGCGCCCGAGGGCAAGACCATGGGCCACGCCGGTGCGATCATCTCCGGATCGGCGGGTACGGCCCAGGCGAAGAAGGAAGCCCTGGAGAAGGTGGGGGTCCGGGTCGGCAAGACCCCGAGCGAGACCGCCAGCCTGGTCCGCGACGTCATGCAGGCCCGCTGAGGCCCCGCGCCGCACACACGACGTTTGCGGTTCGGTTCCGTCCGGCTCTCGCCGGACAAAGGTGCACCGCAGGCTCGCCTTCGCGGGTGCGGGACTGCGGCGCCAGGCATGCCGCCACGGCGCGGCTCCGCGAGCACGAACTTGCTCTGCGGCAAGCCGCCACGGCGCGCCTCCGCCGGTAGCCGCGCGGCAATTGCCAGGCTTGGTGGTTGTGTTGACTCGTTCCGTCGTCGGCAGGCGGCAATCGCGCGGTGACTCCAATCCCGTGCCGTTCGGTGCCGATCGTCCCCTGGCCATCACCGGGGCGATCGCAGCGTGCGCCGCCGCCGGCACCGGGCTGGCCGTGCTGACCATGCTCGCGCTCATCGGCTGGATCGCGGCACCGCACGCCGGACTCGGGCTGACCGGCGTGCTGCGAACCGCCGCGCTGCTGTGGCTCATCGGCCACCACGTGGGTTTCGCGCTGCCCGGCGCCGGCCGGATCGGCATGCTGCCGCTCGGGCTTGTTCTTCTCCCAGGCGCCCTGCTCTGGCGTGCGGGGCGGTGGGTGGTGCGTGCCGGGGGAGTCAGCAGGCTCCGCCACGTGGGTTATGCCGCGCTCGCCCTCGCCGTTCCCTACGCGATGGTGGCCGCCGCGCTCGCCCTGGCCAGCAGCTCGTCCATGGCAACGCCCTCGCTCTCCGAGGCGGTGGCGTGCCCGTTCCTGCTAGCGCTCACGGCCGGCGGCCTCGGCGGCGCCCGTGCCCTCACCTCGTGGCCACGGCTGGTCGGCCTGCTCCCCGACCGGCTTCGCTCGCTGACCGTTGGAACGGCCGGGGCGCTGGCGGTCGTCGTCGCGGTCGGCGCCCTGATCGCCGGTTCCTCGCTCGCCCTGCACCTGAAAGAGTTCCGGGCCGTCGAAGGGACCCTGGATCCCGGCGCGGTGGGATCGGCGCTGCTGCTGCTCGCCCAGCTCGCTTACGTGCCGAACGCCGTCGTCTGGGCGATCTCGTTCACCCTCGGCCCCGGGTTCGCGTTCGGCACCGGGACGGTGATCGCGCCGACGGGCTCCGCGCTCGGGCAGCTGCCGGCGTTCCCGATGCTCGCGGCCCTGCCGTCCGGGATGCACTCCGGGGTGCCGCCGTTGCTGTCGGCAGCCGTGCTTGTCGTCCCGTACCTGGCCGGGGCCTTCGGCGGGCTGCTGATGGCGCGTGCGGCCCCGGTGCTCGCGCTGGAGGCCGCGCCACTGTGGGGTTTCGCCTGCGGCGTGCTGGCGGGATGCGTCCTCGGAGTGCTCGCCTCGGTCGCCGGCGGCCCGCTGGGCGATGGTCGCCTCGCGGCGGTTGGCCCGTCGGGATGGCAGGTTGGCGTCGTGGCGGCGCTCGAGGTGGGCGTGGCGGCGGCGGTGACCGCGGGCGTCGTGAACTGGTGGCGGCTGCGAGCCGGCCCGAGGCTGGAGCCGGGCCGGCTCGCAGGACCGCGCCCGCGCCGCTCGCCGACGCGGCGCTGCCCGGCCGTGACCAGGGTGGGGCCGACGACGGGCACAGGATCTACCTTGACCCGTGGGCGGGCACGGCCGATCAGGGCCGCGCCGAGTCGCCGGCAAAGGCGTCGCGGGGACCCGCGTCGCTGCCGTAGCTGCGCGGCTGGTTAGCCACGCAGCCCGGGGAAGTTCGTCGACTTGGTCAGCTGATCCGCGCATGCCTGCTGCGCGCTGGGGGTGTTCGCCTGGTTGACACACTGAGAGTAGGTATTCAGCTGCTGCCAGTACACCGCGAGGATGAACAGCCCGACGAGGCTGAGCAGCGCTCCGATGACGCCCAGCACGATCCCGGCGACCGCGCCTCGCGGGCGCATGGTCACCGCGAGCCGCGCCTTCCGCATCGCGGTGATGCCGAACCAGCACGCGGCAATGCCCACGGCTAGGGAGAAGACCACCAGGTAGACGCCGCGGTGGAAGTTGGTGCTGACGCCGAGCAGGGCGAGCAGGCTCAGCATGCCGAGGATCAGGGCGGCAACGGCACGCTGCCGCATGACCGGCTCGGGGGGACGCAGCGGCTGTGCGGGCCCGGGTGGCCTGCGCGGTCCCGGGCCGGCGGGTGCGCCTGGCTGGGGACCCCAGCGATGGGCCCAGTCTGGCTGGGCGCCCGGCGGGCCTGGCGGGGCGTTGCCGGGCGGAGCGTGCCCTGGCGGGGCGTGGCCGGGCGGCGGAGCCGGGGGCGCATCACCGGGAACTGGGGTCTGCCAGTCCTGTGGAGCCGGCGGCGCTGGCGGGGGAGGCGTGTATCCCCCGGGAGCCGGGGCAAGGCCCTGGCCGTCCGGTCGTTGAGGGAAGTGCAGCCGAGGCAGCTCAGGCTGCTTCCCGTCGCCCTGCTCCGGGTTCCCGTCGCCCTGCTCCGGGAAGCTCAGCGGCGGCCGCGGACTCTGGTCTGCTGACAGGGCCGGTTCCTCTCTCATGATCCCGTCGGGTTCTGGCGGCAAATTCCTTTCCCTATTTCATCACCTCCGGCGACCGCCCACGCTCCTAGGCGCGCGGACAGCCCCTGGGTCACCCGCACGGTACGCTGAGCGTCCGGATGCCCGCCAGGACACCATCGAGGGAGCTTGAGAGTTAGCGGCAGATCACGGCTGGTCGTGCTGGTGTCGGGCGCGGGAACCAATCTCCAGGCGCTGCTGGACGCGTGCGCCGGCAACGGCTACGGCGCCCAGGTGGTCGCGGTCGGAGCCGACCGCGACGACATCGCCGCGCTCGCCAGAGCCGGGGACGCTGGCGTTCCGACGTTCACGCTCCGGCTGCGTGACTTTCCCTCCCGCGAGGACTGGGACCAGGCGCTCACCACGGCCTGTGCCGACTTCGCGCCCGACCTGATCGTGCTCGCCGGCTTTATGAAGCTCGTGGGCGCGGCGTTCCTGGCCAGCTTCGGCGGGCGGGTCATCAACACCCACCCCGCCTTGCTACCGTCGTTCCCCGGCATGCACGGGGTGCGGGACACGCTGGAGTACGGCGCGAAGGTCTCGGGATGCACGGTCTTCCTGGTCGACGCGGGGACCGACAGCGGCCCGGTCATCGCGCAGGCGGCCGTGCCCGTGCACGATGGCGACGACGAGGCCGCCCTGCATGAGCGCATCAAGGTCGCCGAGCGCGGCTTGCTCGTGGATACGGTGGGTCGGCTTGTCCGCGACGGATGGTCCGTCCAGGGCAGGAAGGTGAGGATCGGACCGTGGCCAAGGTAGCCATCACCAGGGCGCTGATCAGCGTCTACGACAAGACCGGGCTGGAAGATCTCGCCCGCGCGCTGCACCGGGTCGGCGTCGAGATCGTCTCCACCGGCAGCACAGCGGCGGCGATCTCCGCCGCTGGCGTGCCGGTGACCAAGGTCGAGGACCTCACCGGTTTCCCGGAGTGCCTGGACGGCAGGGTCAAGACGCTGCACCCCAGCGTGCACGCGGGGCTGCTCGCGGACACCACGCGGCCAGAGCACCGGGCGCAGCTCGACGAGCTGGGTATCGCCGCGTTCCAGCTCCTGGTCTCGAATTTGTACCCGTTCGAGCAGGCCGTGGCCAGCGGTGCCGGGCCGGAAGACTGCGTCGAGCAGATCGACATCGGGGGGCCCGCGATGGTGCGCGCGGCCGCGAAGAACCACGCCGAGGTCGCCGTCGTCACCGACCCGTCCATGTACCCGGACGTCGCCGAGGCCGCGGCGAGCGGCGGCTTCACACTGGAGCGGCGGCGGCGCATGGCGGCACGTGCCTACGCGCACACGGCCGCCTACGACGCCGCGGTCGCCTCCTGGTTCGCGTCCGCGTACGCGCCGGACGAGACCGCGCGGGACACCGGCCTGCCGGACGTGCTCGGCGGGTTCTGGACCCGCGAGAGCGTGCTCAGGTACGGCGAGAACCCGCACCAGCGCGCCGCCCTTTACCTGCCGGGCGCGCCGGGGGACGAGCGGAGCGGGCCGGCCGGGATAGCCGGCGCCGAGCAGCTGCACGGCAAGGAGATGTCGTACAACAACTACGTCGACGCCGACGCCGCGCGGCGGGCGGCCTACGACTTCGCCAGGCCCTGCGTCGCCATCACCAAGCACTCCAACCCGTGCGGGATCGCGGTCGGCGCCGACCTGGCCGAAGCGCACCGCAAGGCACACGAATGTGACCCGGCGTCGGCGTTCGGCGGTGTGATCGCCGCCAACGGCGTGGTGACCGTCGCGCTCGCCGCGCAGATCGCCGAGATCCTCACCGACGTGCTGGTCGCGCCCGGGTACGACCCCGACGCGCTGGAGATCCTCATGCGGCGCAAGAACCTGCGGGTGCTGCGGTGCCCGCCGCCAGGGGCCCCGGATACGGAGTGGCGCCGGGTCAGCGGCGGCATGCTGGTGCAGACCGCCGACCTGGTTTCCGAGCCGGGCGACGAGCCTGGCTGGACGCTCGTCGCGGGCCCGGCTGCCGACGAGGCCGCCATCCGGGACCTGGCGTTTGCCTGGCGGGCGTGCCGGTCGGTCAAGTCCAACGCGATCCTGCTGGCGTCCGGTGAGGCTTCGGTCGGCATCGGCATGGGCCAGGTGAACCGCGTCGACTCGGTCCGGCTCGCGGTCCGGCGCGCCGGCGACCGGGCGCGAGGGTCGGTCGCCGCCAGCGACGCGTACTTCCCGTTCGCCGACAACCTGGAAGAGCTGGCAGCCGCTGGCGTGCGCGCCGTGGCCGAGCCCGGCGGCTCGATCCGCGACAAGGACGTCATCGCCGCCGCCGAGACCGCCGGCATCTCCCTATACTTCACCGGCGTCCGCCACTTCTACCACTGACCGCCCGCCTCCAGTCAGCCGCTGGAAGCAGCGAGGGGACTAGGCGTGGGAGGCGTGGAAGGCCGGGTTGTTCTGCTGCAGGACCCAGGCGTTGCCGTCGGGGTCGGCCAGCGTCTTCCAGCGGCCCCAGGGCGCTTCCTGGATGTCGTCCTCGTTGAACGTGACCCCACGGCCTGCCAGGTCCGCCAGCGTCTTCTCCAGGTCGTCGCAGCCGAGCACGGCGCCGCGCAGCGAGCCAGCGGGCATGGTCTCGAACCAGGTCACCAGCGTGATCGCGGTCCCGCTGCCGGGCGGGCGGAGCATCACCCAGCGCACGCTTCCGCCGGCGAACGCGTTGTCTATCTCGACAGAGAATCCGAGCTTGTCGACGTAGAAGCTCTTCGCCGCGTCCTGGTCGGTGACCGGGACCGAGACGACCTCGATGTTGGTAAGTGCCATGGAATATCCCCCTTATCGCGACTGGATCTACCGGTTTGACCGCCGGAAGGCGGCCAGCAGGGAATGCCCGCTGCCCTCTTCGCACCGCGCGGCGGATGGCGTGGGGTCCGGGCCCGCGGTTGTCTGACCGAGGTAGGCGGGCAGCCGCTGGCCGAGGATCCGCGGATAACCGCCGGAGAGGATCCTGCGGGTCAGCTGGGCGCCGAGGCCGTCGAAGCCGACCTGGTGCATCCGCAGCCGGGTTCCCTCCGCGGCCTGCTCGAGCGTGAACGTCACCGTGGTGTCGATGTTGCCGCCGGCCCACGACCAGACCATCCGCTTCGGCGGTTCGAGCTCGAGGACCTCGCAGCGCACGGTGCCGTCGAAACCCAGGGCCCGGAACGGGCGGGCGCGGAACGTGAAACGGTGGCCGACGGCGGGCTTGAAGTCGTTGGGCATGAACCATGCGGACAGCGCCTCGCTCGAGGTCAGCGCCGCCCAGACGCGGTCGGCCGGATACGGGTACGTCGTCGTGACGTCGATGTCGGCCTTCACCCGGGTGCCTCCCTCAGGTAGTCGCCGAGCGCCGTGAGGCGCGCGCGCCAGAACTGCTCGAGCTCGTCCAGCCAGTCCCGCAGATCCTCCAAAGCCGCCGGGCGCAGCTGGTAGTAGCGGTGCCTGCCCTGCTTCCGCGCCGTGACCAGACCGGCCTCGCGCAGTACCCGCAGGTGCTGCGACACCGCGGCCTGGCTGATGTCCAGGCCGGTCACCAGCTCGGAAACCGGCCGGTCCGCCGTGGCCAGCTGTTCCAGCAGGTGCCGCCTGGTGCCGTCGGCCAGCGCGGCGAACCTGTCGGCCGTAGCAGCCATGCCGGGCGCCAGGCCGCGGTGCTTGCTCGGCCGGCCGGGTCGCTGCCGGCCGTGGCCGCTCGGGCGTGCCCGGGATGCTGTGCCGCTCGGGCGTGCCTGGGATGCTGTGCCGCTCGGGCGTGCCCGGGATGCTGTGCCGCTCGGCCATGCGCGGAACATTAATTAGTTTTTATTTATGTGTCAAGGAAGGGGTTGCTGCGGCCCCGCCGGCGGGCCCTGCGAGAATCGGTGCGCCACGCTGAACCGACGAACTGAGGCAGGAATGACCGCACGCATCCTCGACGGAAAGGCCACGGCCGCTGCGATCAGGGAGGACCTCACCCGGCGGGTTGCCGAGCTCGCCCGCCGCGGCATCACGCCCGGCCTCGGCACCGTCCTTGTCGGTGACGATCCGGGCAGCGTTTCGTATGTCAACGGCAAGCACCGGGACTGCGCCCAGGTCGGTATCGCAAGCATCCGCAGGGACCTGCCCGCCGACGCCACACAGGCCGAGGTTGAGGCTGTCGTGGACGAGCTGGACGCCGATCCGGCGTGCACCGGCTACATCATCCAGCTGCCGCTGCCCGCGGGGCTCGACGCGCAGTCGCTGCTGGAGCGGATGGATCCGGCCAAGGACGCGGATGGCCTGCACCCGATCAACCTCGGGCGGCTGGTGCTCGGCGAGCCCGGGCCGGTCCCGGGAACGCCGGAAGGGATCATCGCGCTGCTCCGGCACTACGACATCCCGCTGGCCGGCGCGGACGTGACCGTGATCGGCCGCGGGATAACCGTCGGGCGCTCGCTCGGCCTGCTGCTGACCCGGCGCAGCGAGAACGCCACCGTGACGCAGTGCCACACCGGCACGAAGGACCTCACGGCGCACACCAGGAGCGCCGACATCGTCGTGGTCGCGGCCGGGCGCCCCGGGCTGCTGACGGCCGAGATGATCAAACCCGGCGCGGTGGTCGTGGACGTCGGGATCACGCGCACCGATGCTGGGCTCGTCGGTGACGTTGCCCCGGGCGTCGCCGAGGTCGCCGGGTGGCTGGCGCCGATGCCCGGCGGGGTCGGCCCGATGACCCGGGCGATGCTGCTTTCGAAAGTGGTAACCGCGGCTGAACGAAACGACTGATTTAGGATACTGTTTTGGCACAGGAGACTACTCACAAGTAACCTGTGGCGGAGGTCGTGGCCGGTACCCGGGGCTGCGCCCGCCGACGTGGTTTGGCAGGCTTAATCTTGCGCTCGCCTGAGTCGGGGTCACGTGACACCGAGCCGGGCCGCACGTTTGCAGAAGGAGGTCGGCCGCCGGTTATGAACATCGTCGTCTGCATGAAGCAGGTTCCCGACACGTGGTCGGAGCGCACGCTGAGGTCCACCGACTCCACGCTGGACCGTGACGCGGCCGACGCGGTGATCAACGAGCTTGACGAGTACGCGATCGAGGAGGGCCTGCGCCTGGCCGAGGCGAACGGCGGCGAGGTGACGATCCTGTCCATGGGACCGCAGAAGGCGAGCGAGTCGATCCGCAAGGCGCTGTCGATGGGCGCGGACAAGGCGGTCCATCTTCTCGACGACGCGCTGCACGGGTCGGACGCGCTGGCGACCTCGGCGGCGCTCGCCGCCGTGCTCGGCCGGATCGGGTTCGACCTGGTGATCCTGGGCTCGGAGTCCACCGATGCCCGGATGGGCGTGATGGCCGCGATGCTGGCCGAGCGGCTCGGCGTTCCGCAGCTGTCGTTTGCCAGCAAGGTGGACGTGGACGGGACCGCGATCTCCATCAACCGGCAGGCCGACTACGGCTACGACCGGGTCGAGGCCAGCCTGCCAGCGGTCGTGAGCGTGGTCGAGAAGATCAACGAGCCACGCTACCCGTCCTTCAAGGGGATCATGGCGGCGAAGAAGAAGCCGGTCGAGACGCTGAGCCTGGCGGACATCGGCCTCGAGCCCGGCCAGGTCGGCCTCGCTTCGGCGGCCACCGAGGTGGTCAGCTTCGCCAAGCGGCCGCCGCGGCAGGCCGGCACGGTCGTCAAGGACGAAGGCGACGGCGGCGTGAAGGCGGCCGAGTTCCTCGCCGCGCAGAAGTTCATCTGAGCCTGGGTTCACGCAGGCTGCGTTCAATCCGAGGCTGGAGGGCCCCATTACATGGCTGAGATCCTGGTCCTCGCCGAGCACGACGGCGAGACGGTCAAGAAGGTCACTTGCGAGCTGCTGACCCTGGCCCGCCGCTTCGGCGAGCCGTCGGTCGTCTGGGCCGGCCCGGGCGCCGACGGCGGCCGGGAGCGGCTGGCCGAGTTCGGCGCTGCCAAGGTGTACGTCGCGGGCGGAGACGAGCTAAGCGAGTACGTGGTCGCGCCGAAGGCGGAACTGCTGGCTGGTCTTGTGGCGGACAAGTCGCCGCTGGCAGTGCTGGTCGCCAGCACCGCCGAGGGCCGCGAGATCGCGGGCAGGCTGGCGGTGAAGACAGATTCTGGCCTGATCACCGACGCGGTCGACCTCGGCGATGACCTGATCGCCGAGCAGTCGATCTTCGGCGGCGCGATCGTCGTCCAGTCCAAGGTCCGCTCCGGGACGCCGATCGTGGCCGTGCGCCCCAACGCCGTCGCACCGGAGCCCGCGCCGGGAGCCGCCGAGGCCGAGAACGTCAGCTTCCAGGCCAGCGACGTGGCGAAGAGCGCGCACGTCATCGAGCGCGTGGTGCAGGAGCGCGGGGAGCGGCCCGAGCTCACCGAGGCCTCGATCGTGGTCTCCGGCGGCCGTGGGGTGGGCAGCGGCGACAACTTTGCGCTGATCGAGAAGCTTGCCGACTCGCTCGGGGCCGCGGTGGGCGCGTCCCGGGCGGCGACCGACGCGGGCTGGTACCCGCACCAGTTCCAGGTCGGCCAGACCGGGAAGACCGTGTCGCCGCAGCTGTACATGGCGGTCGGCATTTCCGGGGCCATCCAGCACCGGGCCGGCATGCAGACGTCCAAGACCATCATGGTGATCAACAAGGACGCTGAGGCACCAATATTCGAGCTCGCCGACTTCGGCGTCGTCGGGGACCTATTCCAGGTGGTTCCGCAGCTGACGGACCAGATCCAGAAGCGGTCACAGGGCTGAAAGAGGCTCATTCGCGGCACCGGTCGCTGGCCTGTCCCAGCTAGGCTGATTCATCATGGGATACCTCGATGCCGGCGGTGGCCGCCGGGCGCCGGCCTCGCCCGTGTACCTGGATCACGCGGCGACCGCCCCGATGCTGCCCGAGGCCATCGAGGCGATGACCGAGGAGCTTGCCGAGCTCGGCAATCCCTCGTCGCTGCATAATGCGGGCCGCCGGGCGCGCCGGGTCGTAGAGGAGTCGCGGGAGCAGATCGCGGCCGCCTACGGCGCCCGTCCCAGCGAGGTGATCTTTACAAGCGGCGGGACCGAGGCGGACAACCTGGCCGTTAAGGGGCTGTTCTGGGCGCGGCGCGCCGCGGATCCTGGGCGGCGGCGGGTGCTGGCCGCGGCGATCGAGCATCACGCGGTCCTCGACTCGGTCTCATGGCTGTACAGCCACGAGGGGGCCGAAGTCGGTCGGCCAGCGCTCGACGATGCCGGCATGATCACGCCAGCGGCGCTGCGCGAGGCCATCGAGGCCGACCCCGATGCCGTCGCGCTGGTCAGCATCATGTGGGCCAACAACGAGGTCGGCACCGTCCAGCCGGTCGCGGACCTGGCCGCCGTTGCCGGCGAGTACCGGATCCCGTTCCACAGCGACGCCGTGCAGGCAGCCGGGCAGTTGCCGGTCAGCCTGGCGGGCAGCGGCGCTTCCGCCCTCACGGTCACCGCGCACAAGATTGGCGGACCGGTCGGCGCCGGCGCGCTGCTGCTGGCGCGGGGGACCGACCTGGTACCGGTTCTGCATGGCGGCGGGCAGGAACGCGACGTTCGGTCCGGAACCCTGGACGCCCCGGCGATCCGGGCCTTCGCGGTCGCCGTCGAGATCGCAACCGGACGCCGGGCCGACGAGAACAAGCGGCTCGCCGGGCTGCGTGACGACCTGATCGCGCAGGTGCTGGCCGCGGTGCCGGACGCCATCCTGAACGGTGCGCCGCCCGGCCCCGGCCGGCTGCCGGGTAACGCGCACTTCTCGTTCCCCGGCTGTGAGGGCGACGCGCTGCTGATGCTGCTGGACGCCAAGGGCATCGCCTGCTCAACCGGGTCCGCGTGCACGGCGGGCGTGGCGGAACCCAGTCACGTGCTGCTCGCGATGGGTGCCGACGAGGCGCGGGCCCGCGGGTCGCTGCGGTTCTCGCTGGGGCACTCGAGCACCGAGGCCGATGTGGACGCGCTGGGCGCGGTCATCGGCGAGGCCGTGGAACGCGCCCGCCGCGCGGGCGCCCGCTGACGGCTGGGCGGGCCGGTCAGGTGGGGTTGCGGGTGCGGATGAGGTTCATGGCGGTGAGCGTGAGGACGATCTCGTTGTTCTGATTGATCAGCTCGGCGCTGGTGCGGACCAGGCCGCGGTCCGGCTTGGACCGTGACCGGCGGGTCTCCACGAACGTGCACCGCAGCCGCAGCGAGTCGCCGGGACGGACCGGGGCGGGCCAGCGCAGCTCGTCGATGCCGGGAGAGGCGAGGCTGGCCACCCTGGACAGGCAGTGATCGGCAAACATCCGCATCAGGATCCCGGCCGTGTGCCACCCGCTGGCGATCAGGCCATGGAACGGCCCGGCGGCGGCGAACTCCGGATCGACGTGGATCGGCTGCGGGTCGAATGCCCGGGCGAAGTCGAGGATCTCCGCTTCGGTCACCGTGATGTACCCGTACTCGTAGACCGCGCCCTGGACGTAGTCCTCGAAGTAGCGGTCGTCGATGGGAACGGCGAAGTCGTCGGCGCTGAGGGTCCTGGTGCTGGGCGGGATGGCTCCCTGCGGCATGCGCGCTCCTTAGTCGTCGATCCCAGCACAGTCTGCCGGGGCCGCCGGACGGTGGCGAAGGCAGTACCTGGTACCGCTGGAACCCGCGGGCGCATACCCTCGAACACGATGAATCCGCTTCGCGTGCTCGCCGCGATGTCCGGCGGTGTGGACTCGGCTGTCGCCGCCGCCAGGGCCGCCGACGCCGGTCACGACGTGACCGGCGTCCATCTCGCGCTGTCCAGAAACCCCAGCTCCTACCGGACCGGAGCGCGCGGCTGCTGCACCCTGGAGGACGCCAGGGACGCCCGCCGCGCCGCCGACGTCATCGGCATCCCGTTCTACGTGTGGGATCTGGCCGAGCAGTTCCACCGGGACGTGGTGCAGGACTTCGTCGATGAGTACGCGCGCGGCCACACGCCCAATCCCTGCCTGCGCTGCAACGAGAAGATCAAGTTCGCGGCCGTGCTCGACCGCGCGGTCGCGCTCGGCTTCGACGCCGTCTGCACGGGCCACCACGCGCGGTTGATGCCAGTGGACGGTGACGTCGGCCCGGCGGGCGGCCAGCGGCTGCTGCGCAGCGTGGACCAGGCCAAGGACCAGTCATACGTGCTGGCGGTGCTGACCGCCGAGCAGCTGGCCAGGGCGATGTTCCCGCTCGGCGGCAGCACCAAGGAGCAGGTGCGCAGGGAGGCCGCCGAGCGCGGCCTCGGGGTGGCTGACAAGCCGGACAGCCACGACGTCTGCTTCATCGCCGACGGGAACACCAGGAAGTTCCTCGAGGGCAGGCTCGGCGCGCTGCCGGGCCGCATCGTCGACACCGAGGGCGCAGTCGTCGGCAGCCACGACGGCAGCTACGGCTTCACGGTCGGACAGCGCAAGGGCCTGCGCATCGGCACCCCGGCACCGGACGGCAGGCCCCGTTACGTCCTGGACATCGAGCCGGTATCGAACACGGTCACCGTCGGCCCTGCCGAGGCTCTCGGCGTCACCGACATCGAGGCGGGCCGGCCGGTGTGGAGCGGGTGCCTGCCCCCGGCGGCCCCGGTCGACTGCCTGGTCCAGCTGCGCGCGCACGGCGAGCAGTACGGGGCGAGCGCGTGGCTGGACGGCGGCACCCTGCGGATCCGGCTGAGTCAGCCCGCCCGCGGCGTGGCCAGGGGGCAGGCCGCCGTCTTGTACGACGGCAACGTCGTGCTCGGCAGCGCCACGATCACGGGAACCCGTCAGCCGGCAATGACCCCCTGACCGGAACGAGGCCCGCCACCTGGGCGGGCCTCGCCGGTCGATAAGCGCGAATCCGGTCCCGTCAGCGGGGGTCGTAGTGCTCGTAGCGGTACTGCGCCGAAGGGCGCGAGTGGTACTTGGCCATGACACCTCCTCGTCCGTGCAGTGCGATCGGCAGTAACCGAAAACCGCAGATCACACGGGTCCTAGCGGTATTTAGCCCGCGCCGCGTGTCCCGTTACAGCGGCCCCCGTCCTGGTGCGGGTCTGGTTATGTCGTCCGGCGCGAAGACCGGATGAGTTTTGCGATTCAGGAGCGTCCGGTCCCGTCAGCGGGGGTCGTAGTGCTCGTAGCGGTACTGCGCCGAAGGGCGCGAGTGGTACTTGGCCATAGCACCTCCTCCGTTCAACTCGTCGTAATCGGCAGCCCCGGACCGAAGCGGCCCGCGACTGGCCTCGTCCGTGACCCGCCGCCGGGCGGGCCACGTAAGCCTGCGCCACCACCAAAAGCCCGGCGGCTCGGGCCGCCGGGCACCAACTGGGCTGCTAGCCGTCGCGCTCCGGCGCGTCGTCGGGAACCTTGCCCACGGAGGCGGAGAACTGGTTGCGGTCGGCCGGGTACACGCTGGTCGTCAGCCGGAAGGGCTGTCCGTGCTCATCGAAGGCCACCCGCTGCACCTCGAACACCGGGACCCGCCCGTTGTCGGGGAGCTTGAAGAATACGGTCTCGTTGCTGTCCGGGGCGCGGACCGTGACCCTGTCGCGGTAGCCGACCTGGGTGAGCCCGGGCGTGGTCCCCAGGTACGCGACGGCGCCTCCATCGATGTTGGAGGCCTGGATGAGCTTGACCGCTCCGCGCTCGACCAGACTCATTGGGTAGAACGACGTCTGCAGCGAGAACGGGATGTCGTCGATGTAGCGCTGCTGGTGCCTGCTGACCACCGTGGAGCTGTCCGGGAGCTTGAGCTCATTCTGAACCACGCCGACCGCCTGCTGGATCTCCACCCTCGGCACGGTGGAGGTCGGCCTGCGCAGCGCCGCTTCTACCTCGGCGATGTAGACCGGGCCCTCGTCGTCACGCCCCTTGCCGGGGTCCCCGGTCAGCGATGTGACGAACGGCACGATCTTCTCGACCACGAACGTTCCCTGACCGGGGCGGGTCTCCACAAGGCTGCGGGTGATCAGCCACTTGATAGCGTCCCGGACGGTATTACGTGAGGCGTCATAGCGCTCTCTGAGCTCGATCTCGGTGGGCAGCTGGCTGCCACGCGGCAATGCGCCTGACTCGATCTTGTCCCGCAGATCCTCGGCGATCCGGCGGTACATGGGATCAGGCATCGGGCCTCCGATCGGACATCAGAATAGTACCAAAGGTTGGTACTGCTCGACCGGCAGGATTCATGGGGGTCACCCTAGCAGTCCAGGTCCTTGGGTCAAGGATCTGGCGGCAAGTTTCTGGGCCGCCAGGGGACCCGGCCGCCAGCCAGCGTCCACACGACCGCTGTCTCGCGGCGGGACGGCACTGACCTGCCATTCGGTGAGCCTGGTGAGCGAATTACCGCACCGCGATTGTCGGTGCCGCCCGCTAGGCTCTGCTGCGTGGGCGATGAGTCACAGCGGTTCGCATGGCCCCAGGCAGCCGCCACCGGGGTTGGATCCATGCCGGGCACCGACCCGGCCGAGGCCGTCGCCGTGGTGCTCGGCGAGCTGCCCGACCTTCCCCATCTGCCCGAGCTGCCCGCTCGCGGGGCGGGGGCCGACCTGACCGGGCGGACCGCGGCGCTGCTCGTCGACCTCCCGGTCGAGACGACGGCCGGCCGCTGGAAGCTGGCCGCCCGCCCGGGCCGCGATCAGCGCCGGGCCGCCGACCTGCTGTCCGCCGACCTGGACGCGATGCAGGAGGCGGCCGCGGACTGGACCGGGCCGTTCAAGGTGCAGGTCTGCGGCCCGTGGACGCTGGCGGCCACGATCGAGCTGACCCGCAGCCAGAACCCGGCGCTGGCCGACCCCGGCGCGGTGGCCGACCTGATCGCCTCGCTGGCCGAGGGCGTGGCCAGGCACGTCGCGGAGATCCGCGGCCGGCTCCCCGGCGCCACGCTGCTGCTGCAGCTGGACGAGCCCGCCCTCCCAGCCGTTCTGGCTGGCTCGGTCCCCACGGCGAGCGGGCTCAACCGGGTCGGAGCCGTGGACAGGAGCCTGACCACGGAGGGCCTGCGCTCCGTGCTGGCCGCCACGACAGCGTTCGGCCTCGTGCACTGCTGCGCGAGCGGCATCCCATTCGGGCTGCTCAGGGAGGCAGGAGCGCAGGCTGTCGCGTTCGACATGGGCCTGCTGAGGCGCGAGGACGAGGACAACCTGGCCGAGCTCGTCGAGGCTGATCTTGGGATCTTCGCCGGTGTGATTCAGAGCCCGCTACGCGACGCGCCGCTCACTCAGCGCTCGCCCCGGGACCCTGGTGCGGATGTGCTCGGCCTGTGGCACCGGATGGGGATCCCGCCCGGCGGGCTCGACCGGCAGGTGGTGCTGACCCCGGCCTGCGGGCTGGCCGGGGCGTCGCCCGCCGCCGCCAGGGCCACGCTGGCCCGGTGCCGTGAGGCGGCACGGCTGCTGCCGGAGCTGATCGACGAGGGGGTGGCATGACCGAGCCGCTGACGGCGGACCCGGCGGCCAGGCAGCGGCACGCGGCCCTGGCCGGCGAGATCACCGAGCACCTGCACCGCTATCACGTGCTCGATTCGCCGGTCATCTCCGACGCCCAGTACGACGCGCTCTACCGCGAGCTGGTCGGGCTCGAGGAGCGCTACCCGGACCTGCGCACCCCCGACTCGCCGACCCAGAGAGTCGGCGACGTGATCTCCACCGACTTCGCCCCGGTGGAACACCTGGAGCGGCTGCTCAGCCTCGACAACGCGTTCTCGGCAGAGGAGCTCGACGGGTGGGCGGCGCGCACCGAGCGGCTGGCCGGCCCCGACAACGCGGTGGGCCCGTATCTGTGCGAGCTGAAGATCGACGGCCTGGCGGTGGCCCTGGTCTACCGCAACGGAGTCCTGGTCCGGGCTGCGACCCGGGGCGACGGGGTGACCGGGGAGGACGTCACGCCGAACATCCGGACGATCGCCGCGGCCCCGGCCCGGCTGGCCGGGTCCGGCTGGCCCGAGGTCATTGAGGTGCGCGGCGAGGTGTTCATGCCGGTCGAGGCGTTCCACCAGCTGAACGAGCGGCAGGCCGAGGCGGGCAAGCCGCTGTACGTGAACCCGCGCAATACGGCCGCCGGCTCGCTGCGGCAGAAGGACCCGCGGGTTACGGCGACCCGGCCGCTCAGCCTGATCGTGCACGGCCTGGCCGTGCCTGGCGCCGGGGCGGAGAGCGGCATGCCGACGCCCGATGATGAGGCGGTGGCCGACAGCGCGCCGACGACGCAGTCCGGCTGGTACGAGCAGCTGCGCGCGTGGGGGCTGCCGGTCAGCGACGTGTACAAGGTCGTCGACGACCTGGACGGCGTGCGCGAGTACATCAACTACTACGCCGAGCACCGGCACGACCCGCTGTACGAGATCGACGGAGTGGTGATCAAGCTCGACCGGCTCGAGATGCAGCGCTCGCTCGGCGCGACCAGCCGGGCGCCGCGCTGGGCGATCGCCTACAAGTACCCGCCCGAGGAGGTGACCACCCGGCTGCTCGACATCCGCGTCAACGTCGGGCGCACCGGGCGGGTCACCCCGTTCGCGGTGATGGAGCCGGTCAAGGTCAGCGGCTCCACGGTGGACCGGGCCACCCTGCACAACGCCGACGAGCTCGGCCGCAAGGGCGTGCTGATCGGTGACATGGTGGTGCTGCGCAAGGCGGGCGACGTCATCCCCGAGGTAGTCGCGCCGGTCGTGGACCTGCGCACCGGATCGGAGCACGCGTTCGAGTTCCCCACGGCATGCCCGGAGTGCGCCACGGTGCTCGTTCGGGAAGGGGCGGAGGGTGGGAAGGCCAGCGTCGACTGGCGCTGCCCGAACGCCAGGTCCTGCCCTGCCCAGCTGCGCGAGCGCCTGTTCCACCTGGCTGGCCGCGGCGCGCTGGACATCGAGGTGCTCGGCTACGAGGCGGCTATGGCGCTGCTCGACAGCGGTCTTGTGGCCGACGAGGGCGACGTGTTCGCGCTGACCGAGGAGCAGCTGGCGAGCAGCCCGTTCTTCGTCAACAAGCAGGGCGGGCTGACCGTGAACGCGGTCAAGCTGCTGGCCAACCTCGAGGAGGCACGGCAGCGGCCGCTGTGGCGGATCCTGGTCGCGCTCTCGATCCGGCACGTGGGGCCGACCGCCGCCCGCGCGCTGGCTGCGAACTTCGGCTCGGTCGACGCGATAGCCGCGGCATCACCCGAGCAACTCGTCGAGGTCGAGGACGTCGGCCCCACGATCGCTGCCTCGGCGCGCGACTGGTTCACGGTCGACTGGCACGCGGCGATCGTCGACAAGTGGCGAGCGGCCGGCGTGGCGCTGGCGCAAGAGGGGTTCGTCCCTCCCGTGCGGACGACGGGGGATGGGAAGGCGGGCGGGGATTCGGCGGCGGGGGGGCCGCTGGCCGGGGTTACCGTGGTCATCACCGGCACGCTGGCCGGTCGCACCAGGGACGAAGCCGCCGAGGCGATCACCACCCGGGGCGGGAAGGTATCCGGCTCGGTGTCGAAGAAGACCGGCTTCGTGGTGGCCGGGGCCAGCCCGGGGTCCAAGTACGAGCGGGCGCTGGCGCTCGGCGTGCCTGTGCTGGCCGAAACGGGTCTGGACGTGCTGCTTGACCAGGGACCGGATGCGGCGCGCGACAGCGCCGAGTCGCAGGATAATCGTGCTTGAGACGGTGAGGTGAGGCACGCTGTAGAGACAGGTGTGCGGAAGCGGCGGAAGCAGCGGGGGTGGGTTGCTGAAACAGCTAACGAGCCAGCAGGCATCGGGCTATCTCTGGCTCGCAACTGAATAGTAGCCAGATGACTACAGCCTGACGTGTTGTAACGGATAGTATGCAATTGGCTTCGGGAAGTACGATTTTCGCCGTACGCTTCTGCCAATGCGGAGGGATCCGCGGCGCAATCGATTGCTCCGATGAGGACGGCTCATGAGGGATCCGAACGACACCAGGGACATAGGACCACGCGTCGGTTCGCCGCTGTGGATCCACATGACCTCGGTGACCGTTGCCGGATTCGCCGTGTTCGTCTGGGCCATGCTGCACCTGTCTGGGTTGCCGGAGCTTGTCCGCCACCCGCTGTTCTGGGTCATCGCCGCGCTGATCGTGGTCGGCGAGCTGCGGCCGATCGTCGCAGCGGGCGCGAACGGCGCCGAATCGCCGGTCGCGTCGCTCACGTTCAGCTTCGCCGCGCTGCTGTACTGGGGCTTCCCGGTTGCTGTGCTGCTCCGGGTCACGTCCTCCCTCGCCGTTGGCCTGGCTCAGCGCAAGGCGCCGCACCGGTGCGCGTTCAACGCCGCCCAGACAACCCTGAGCATGGCCGCCGCCGGCCTGGCCCTGGCCCTCACCGGACTGCATCCGGCGCCCAACCATCCGCTGGTCCCGTCTGGCGCCGACCTGCCCATGGTGCTGTTCGCCGGCGCGGCCTACTTCGTGGTGAACTTCGTCCTGCTCGGCGTGGCCATCGGGCTGCACTCCAGGGTTCCTCTCCTGCGAAGTCTCCGCCAGGCGCTGCCGTTCCAGGCACTGCTCAACCTGGTGCTGATCGCGGCCGCCCCGCTGGTCGCCGTCGTCATGGCGGCCGATTCCGCGTGGCTGGTGCTGCTGTTCGCATTCCCGCTGGCCGCCATCTACATGAACGCGGCCATGTCGGTGCAGCGCGATCACCAGGCTCACCACGACGAGCTCACCGGACTGTCCAACCGCAAGCTGCTGATCCGGCAGACCAGCGACGCCCTGGCCGACGCGGGGCGGTCCGGGACGAAGGTCGGGTTCCTGCTGCTGGACCTGGACCGCTTCAAAGAGGTCAACGACACCCTCGGGCACCCGGTCGGCGACCGCCTGCTGCGGATCGTGGCGCACCGGCTCACGCACAGCGTGCGCCCCGGCGACCTCGTGGCCCGTCTGGGCGGCGACGAGTTCGCGGTGCTGCTGCCCGCGGTGAAGGAGGTCGGCGCGGCCCGCGAGGTGGCGACGCGCCTGCGCTCGGCGCTATCCGAGCCGATGCGGCTCGAGGGCATGTCGTTCGACATCGAAGCCAGCGTCGGCATCGCCCTGTACCCCGACGACGCGACCGGCTTCGAGCTGCTGATGCAGCACGCCGACGTCGCCATGTATCTGGCAAAGGAGCGCCGTAGCGGGGTGGAGCGGTACGTCGCCGACTCCGACCGCAACTCCCCGGCCCGCCTGGCGCTCCTCGGCGACCTGCGCCGCGGTATGGACGCCGGCGAGCTCGAGCTGCACTACCAGCCCAAGGTGGTCCTGGAAACCGGCCGGACGGCAGGGATGGAGGCGCTGGTCCGGTGGCAGCACCCGGTACGAGGGCTCATGGCGCCCGAGGAGTTCATCCCGCTGGCCGAGCAGTCCTACCTGATGCGCGACCTCACGTTCCAGGTCGTGGACAGGGCACTCGCCCAGGCGGCGGCCTGGTGGGGAGATGGCCTGCCGGTCCAGGTGTCGCTCAACGTGACCGCCCGCGACCTGCTCGACGCGAGCCTGGCCGAGACGATCGGCCGCGGGCTCGGCCGCTATGACCTGCCGCCCGCCGCGCTGCTGCTGGAGATCAACGAGCGGGTGCTGACCAGCGAGCCGGCCTACGCCGCGACCGCTGTGGAGGCGCTGGCGGCGCTCGGCGTGGCGCTCAGCCTGGACGACTTCGGCACCGGCTACTCGTCCCTGGTGCGGCTCAAGCGGCTCCCGGTCAGCGAGGTGAAGATCGACTCGTCGTTCATCTCCAGGCTGCTGCACTCGGCGGACGACGAGGTGATCGTCCAGTCCATCGTGGACCTGGTCCGCGCGCTCGACATCGACTCGGTGGCCGAGGGCGTGGAATCGGCCGAGGTGGCGACCGCGCTCCGGGTCATGGGCTGCAGAGCCGCGCAGGGCTGGCACTTCAGCAAGCCGCTCAATCCGGTGTCGGCCACGGCGTGGCTGAGCGAGCACGGGGTGGCCGCCAGCGTGCGCGCACCGCACCCATCCGCACGCCGCGCGGTGACCCCGTCGCCTTCCGCCCACGTCCCCGGCCCCCCACATGCGCCGGCCGTCAGCGGTCCTCTTCCCGGCGTGCAACCGGGCTCGGTGGCGCCGTCGGCCAGCGTGCCCACGCCCGGCGTGCCGTCCTTATGGTGGCAGGCGGTTAATGGGTTCGGACCGCGGCTGCGCGGTCGATAGTCTTGCTTCCATGCCCATTACGAGGGACGAGGTTGCCCATCTGGCCAGGCTGGCCCGGCTGGCCCTGAGCGAGCAGGAACTCGACCACTTCGCCGGCCAGCTGGATGTGATCATCGCCTCGGTGGCGCGGGTGCAGGAGGTCGCGGCCGAGGGAATCCCGCCGACCACGCACGCGCTCCCGATCAGCAACGTGTACCGCGATGACGTGCTCACGGATTGTCTCGGCACGCGGGCCGCGCTCGACCAGGCCCCAGCGGCCGAGCAGGACCGGTTCCGTGTCCCGCGGATCCTGGACGAGGACTAAGCGATGGCATCCACCGAGCTAACCAGGATGACCGCGGCCGAGCTCGCCGCGGCGATCGCGTCCGGCGGGACGTCGGCCGTTGACGTCACCCAGGCGCACCTGGACCGGATCGAGGCCGTGGACTCCTCGGTGCACGCGTTCCTGCACGTGGCACCCGAGGCCGCGCTCGCCGCCGCGGGGGCCGTGGACGCCAGGCGTGCCGCCGGGGAGCCGCTCGGCCCGCTGGCCGGCGTGCCGCTCGTGCTCAAGGACCTGTACACGACCACCGACATGCCCACGACCTGCGGATCACGAATCCTGGAGGGCTGGCGCCCGCCGTACGACGCGACGATAACCACGCGGCTGCGCCGCGCCGGGATCGTCATCCTCGGCAAGGCCAACATGGATGAGTTCGCGATGGGGTCGTCCACCGAAAACTCCGCGTTCGGTCCTTCGCATAACCCGTGGGACCTGAGCCGGGTGCCCGGCGGGTCGTCCGGCGGCTCGTCGGCCGCGGTCACCGCGTTCGAGGCGCCGCTCGGCCTCGGCACGGACACCGGGGGATCGATCCGCCAGCCGGCCGCCGTCTGCGGCATCGTGGGGACGAAGCCGACCTACGGCGGCTCTTCGCGGTACGGCGTGGTGGCGTTTGCGTCCTCGCTGGACACGCCGGGCCCGCTGGCCCGTAACGTGCTCGACGCGGCGCTGCTGCATGAGGTCATGTCCGGGCATGACCCTTGCGACTCCACCTCGATCGACGCGCCGGTGCCGCCCGTGGTGGCCGCGGCGCGGCAGGCCGACGTGAGCGGGCTGCGGGTCGGGGTGGTGACCGAGCTCGGCGGCGAGGGGTACCAGCCCGGCGTGCTCGGCAGGTTCGCCGAGGCCGTGGAGCTGCTGGAGTCGCTGGGCGCCAAGGTCACCGAGGTGTCCTGCCCGCACTTCTCCTACGCGCTCCCCGCGTACTACCTGATCGCGCCCAGCGAGTGCTCGTCCAACCTGGCCCGCTTCGACGGGATGCGGTACGGCCTGCGGGTGGGCGATGACGGAACCCGCAGCGCCGAGGAGGTCATGTCCCTGACTCGCGATGCCGGGTTCGGTGCGGAGGTCAAGCGGCGGATCATGCTCGGCACCTACGCGCTGTCCAGCGGCTACTACGACGCGTACTACGGCAAGGCCCAGCAGGTGCGCACGCTGATCGCCCGGGACTTCGACGCCGCGTTCGAGCAGGTTGACGTGCTGGTCTCGCCGACAACGCCGACCACGGCGTTCCCGATCGGCGAGCGCGCCGACGACCCGATGGCGATGTACCTGGCCGACCTGTGCACGATCCCGTCGGACCTGGCAGGCAACTCCGCGATCTCGGTGCCGTGCGGGCTCGCTCCCGAGGACGGCCTTCCGGTCGGGTTGCAGATCATGGCGCCGGTGCTCGCCGACGACCGGCTGTACCGGGTCGGCGCGGCCGTGGAAGCCGCGCTGGACCAGCGGCGCGGGCACCCGCTGCTCGACGATGCGAAAGGCATGAAGGGGGAAGGGGAGGTGGGCGGGAAATGACTGAGCTTGCGCCGGCACTCGTCAATTACGACGAAGCGATCTCCCGCTACGAGCCGCTGATCGGCCTGGAGACCCACGTCGAGCTCGGCACCGTGACGAAGATGTTCTGCGGCTGCTCGACTGCGTTCGGCGCCGAGCCGAACTCGGCCGTCTGCCCGGTCTGCCTCGGCCTGCCGGGGTCGCTGCCGGTGGCCAACCGGACCGCGATCGAGTACACGATCCGGATCGGCCTGGCGCTGAACTGCTCGATCGCATCCTGGTGCCGGTTCGCGCGGAAGAACTACTTCTACCCGGACATGCCGAAGGACTTCCAGATCTCGCAGTACGACGAGCCGCTGTGCACGGACGGCTGGCTGGATGTCACGGTCGACGAGACCGTGGTGCGGGTCGGCATCGAGCGGGTTCACCTGGAGGAGGACACCGGGAAGTCGCTGCACATCGGCGGCGCCACCGGGCGGATCCACGGGGCCGATTACTCGCTGGTCGACTACAACCGCGCCGGGATCCCGCTGGTTGAGGTCGTCACGAAGCCGGTGCCGGGAACCGGGGCGCTCGCACCCGTGGTCGCGCGCGCCTACGTCACCGAGCTGCGCGACCTGCTTCGCTCGCTCGGCGTCTCCGACGTCCGCATGGAGGAAGGCTCGCTGCGCTGCGACGTGAACACCTCGATCGCGCCGCGCGGCTCGGGCACGTGGGGTACCAGGACCGAGACCAAGAACGTCAACTCGCTGCGCTCGGTCGAGCGCGCGGTCAGGTTCGAGATCGAGCGGCAGGCCGGCGTGCTCGACAGCGGCGGCAGGATCGTGCAGGAGACCAGGCACTTCCATGAGGAAACCGGCACGACCACGGCCGGCCGCAGCAAGGAAGAGGCACAGGACTACCGCTACTTCCCGGAGCCCGACCTCGTCCCGGTCGCCCCGTCGGCCGAGTGGGTCGAGCAGATCCGCGCCACCCTGCCCGAGTTTCCCGCGGCCCGCCGGGCCCGGCTGCAGCGCGAGTGGGGCCTGTCCGACCTGGACATGGCCGCGTTGCGGAACGCGGGCGCGCTGGACCTGGTGGCCGAGACCGTGGCGGCCGGCGCGTCGCCCGAGCAGGCCCGCAACTGGTGGCTCGGCGAGCTGGCCCGCCGCGCCAACGAGACCGGTGCCGACCTCGCCGCGCTGCCGGTGACCCCGGCCCAGGTGGCCAGGGTGAGCGAGCTTGTCGCTTCCGGCGCGCTGAACTCCAAGCTGGCCAGGCAGGTGCTCGACGGCGTGCTGGCCGGTGAGGGCTCGCCGGACGAAATCGTAGCCGCCCGTGGCCTGGCCGTGGTCAGCGACGATGCAGCGCTGCTGGCGGCGATCGACCAGGCCATCGCCGCCAACCCAGAGATCGCGGACACCATCCGTTCCGGCAAGACGGCCGCTGCGGGCGTCCTGATCGGTGCGGTGATGAAGGCCACCAGGGGCCAGGCGGACGCCACCCGTGCGCGCGAGCTCATCCTGCAGCGCCTCGCAGAACCCGGCTGACCGCCCGCCACCCCACGGTCGGCATCGATGTACCGATGGGCCTCACCTCATCTGACGAGCCCATCGGTACATCCACGGAGCGGAATTTCCGCTGGGGAGGTCACGTTGACCAAGCCATGACGTTCCATGCAGCTCAGGTGATGATGCCCCGCTAGCGGGGCTACTTCACGCTGCCCGGACGACGTCCGACACGAGGTCCCGCTTCTTGGGGGCCTCGACTCATCTTCGTGGTTCGGAGCCCCCGCCATCCCAGGAGGTTCCGATGACCAACGAACGCGTCTACCTCAGTACCACGATCCCGTACGTCAATGCCCGCGCCCACCTCGGCCACGCGCTTGAGCTGGTGCAGGCCGACGTGCTGGCCCGGTACCACCGGCTGGCCGGTGACCAGGTGCGGGCCCAGACCGGCACCGATGACAACTCGCTGAAGAACGTGCTGGCCGCCGAGGCCGAGGGCATCGCCGTGGCTGCTCTGGTGGACCGCAACGCATCCGCGTTCGCGGCGTTGCGCGATCCCCTGTCGCTCTCCTTCGACGACTTCATCCGCACCGGCAGCGATCCGCGGCACCGGCCGGGTGTGGAACGCCTCTGGCGCGCGTGCGCGGCCAGCGGTGATCTGTACCGCAAGCGGTACGAAGGCCTGTACTGCGTCGGCTGCGAGCAGTTTTACCGGCCAGCCGAGCTGCCGGACGGCTTGTGCCCAGAGCACGGGACAAGGCCGGAGCGAGTCGCGGAGGAGAACTGGTTCTTCCGGCTGTCCCGCTACGCCGGCCAGCTGCGCGACTTGATCACCTCGGGCAGGCTCAGGATCGAGCCCGCAGCGCGGCGCAATGAGGTACTCGGCTTCATCGCCGGCGGCCTCGAGGACTTCAGCGCCTCGCGTTCCACTGCGCGCGCCCGTGGCTGGGGCATCCCCGTACCCGGTGATCCGGACCAGGTGATCTACGTCTGGTGGGATGCCCTGGGCAACTACATCACCGCGCCCGGCTACGGCACCGGCGGCGAGGACTACGAACGCTGGTGGACAGGCGCCGACCGCCGGCTCCACCTTGTCGGCAAGGGCGTGCTGCGGTTCCACGCCGTGTACTGGCCGGCGATCCTGCTCTCGGCTGGCGAGCCCCTGCCCACCGACATCCTGGTACACGACTATCTGACGATCGGCGGGAGCAAGATCAGCAAGTCGGGGGCGGCGGCCGGGAACGAGACGGCTGACCCCGTGGAGCTGGTGCACCGGTACGGCACCGACGCGGTGCGCTGGTGGCTGCTGCGCGAGGTGCCGCGCGTAGGTGACGTCGACTTCACCGCCGCCAGGCTGACCGCCAGGGCCAATGACGACCTGGCCAACGGCCTGGGCAACCTGGTGAGCCGCGTGGTCACGCTCGTGCACCGCTACCGGCAGGGGAAGGTCCCGCGGCAGGGTGAGCACCCGGTGGCGTCGGCTGCCGGCGGGCAGGCCCTGGCGTCGGCTGCCAGCGGGCGGGCCCTGGCGTCGGCTGCCGGCGGGCGGGCCCTGGCCGCCGCGTGCCAGCGGGCGCCCGAGCGCATAGCGGCGGCGCTGTCCGCGTTCGACTTCCGCGCCGCCACCGCCGCGATCTGGGATGTTGTCGACGAGGCCAACCGCTATGTCGAGCGGGCCGAGCCCTGGCTGCTGGCCCGGGCCGAGCGCGATGGCGACCCGGCCGCTGGCCGGCTGCTCGACGAGTCGCTGGCGCTGCTCGTGGGCGCGTGCTCGGAGCTTGCCATCCGGCTTGCGCCGTTCCTGCCCGGCCTTGCGGCGCGCATCTCCGCGGCCGTCGACGACTCGGCCGGGCAGCTGCCCGCGGCCGAGCCGGTGTTCCCCCGGCTTGAGGCCGCCAGTGTCGGCGCCGCCGTGTGAGCCGGGTCAGTGTGAGCCCGGTCAGTGTGAGCCCGGGTCAGTGTCAGCCGGGTCGGCGTGGGCTGGTCAGCGACCCGCGGCCGGTAGGCGTGCGCCCAGTCGGCCGGCCTTGGCGCCCGCCTTGGCTCCGGCCTTGCTCGACCGCTTGGCCAGCGCGACCTCGCGCCGCGCCGTCTTGGCCGCGTGACGGCCACGCCAGGCCAGCGACGGCTGCCCAGCGGTGTCGCCGGCGGCGATCAGCAGCCCGCCGAACATGGAGACGTTCTTGAGAAAGTGGATGCGCTGCTGCGCCCGGGTCTTATCGTCCTCGGCCTCCCAGAACCTGTGCCCGGCAAGGGTGGTGGGCACCAGGGTCGCCGCGATCGCAAGGGCCGAAAGCCGCGGCAGCCGGCCCACGGCGAGCAGGGACGCGGCCAGTACCTGCACGGCGCCGCTGATCCGCACCGCCTGCACGGTGTCGCTGGGCACGCCGGGCATCAGGTCGGCGACCGGCCGGACCACGGGCTCGGCCTGCGGGGCCACCCGTTCGGGATGCAGCAGCGTGTCAAAGCCCTGGATGGCGAAGATGGAGGCAAGCATCGGGCGTGCGATGGCTCTCAGTACAGGCATAGGGCACCCCTGCCCGGCAACGTCGACTTGTAACACTGAGCTACCTGGCCGGTCGCCCCGGTGATGCGAGGTACGCGGCGGCCACGCGCTTGGGCACGACCATGCGCCAGGCGTCGAGGACGAGCTCCCGGGCCTCGGCCGGCGAGATCGCGCCGAGAAGCACGCCGACCCAGTTGTAGCGGAGATCTGACGGGCGTGGCATCAGGAACTTGCCGGGCTCCGCGCCCACGAGCGCTTCCCGCTCCTCCTTTGGGAACGCGAACTCCATCACGGTCTCGTCGGCGGAGAACGCCACGTAGACGATCCGGCCGACGCGGAATTTCACCCGGTCCCGCACCAGGACCTCGTAGGAGCGCGGCAGCCCGGAGGCGAGCTCCCGCACGTCATCGACGGTCGCCATGGCCGCTCAGCCGGTCAGGTCGTCCGGACTGTCCGGCGGGTAGAGCGGGGACTGGCCGCCCGGCGGGCGGATCTGGCCAAACCTCTGCTCGTACAGCGTCAGGTTCTGGTTGATGGTCCTGATGATGTCGAACACGGCGGTCGGCGGCACCCGGATCCTGGCCACCAGCCGGTGCGGCGCCTGGATCACGTCCTCGCCGCCGTCGGTCTTGGCCTGCCGCGGCGGTTCGCTGCTGACCAGGAAGTCGAACGTGAATTCGTGTCCGGTGTGCCAGATCGCGAGGGCATTGGCGTAACTGCCCGCCTCGAGGGCGGGATCCGCGTGGGTCTCGAACGTCATCCTGGGCTTGGCAGGCGGTTCGCTCACCCCAGCACGGTACCGCCGAGCGGGCGCTTCCCGGCCTCGCGCGGCCCAGCAGGCCAGAGGTTTGTCGCGTGGGAAAGGACGGGCAAAAGTGATCACAGGAGACTGCTGAAGTTGTCTCCCGCTGTACGCACATCCTCAATCGAAGCGTGACCTTGCGCACGTACAGTGAATGCATATCGCTGATTGCGAGACCGCGTCCAGTAGTCCGACAAACCCCGCAACGCCTGGCGCTACGGGAAATATGTACTGGCGGTCACGAGCCGCAGCGCTGCTCCTCGTGATGGGACGCGTACCTGGCTGGCCGGTGGGCCGGCCAATGCAGTCGCTGTTCTGGAACGCGGCGAAAGGGAGGCTCTGGTGCGGTCGGATGGGTCCGGCGGCCCGCGATGAGCATGGTCATCCTGCCGGGAGTAGCCGGGGCTCTGGTGGCGGCTGCCGCAGCGGCCGGCCTGTGGCGCGGGTCGCTTCGGCATGAGCCGCCCGTCCGGAACGCCTACCGGTGGTTCGCGGTCGCGGCGCTGCTCTGGGGCGCGGGCTTCGTGGCGCAGGAAGCCACGGCGGCCAGCGGCGGCGGAACCTCGCTGACCTTCGCTGACCTGCTCTCGCTGCTGGCCCTGCCGGCGATCGGGATCGGCCTGGCGGGCCAATCGCGGGCGGCGGGCGGCGACAGGGCCGCCCCGCGGGCACAGGCCCGCGGTGCGCTGGCGTGGCTGGCCGACGCCTGCCTGATGGCCGCCGCCCTGTTCGTCATCGCCTGGCTGGCTGTCTTCGGCTCCGAGTACCACAAGCTCGGCGAGTCGCCCGGGGTCTTCACGACCCAGGCGGTGCACCCGATCGCCGACATCCTCGCGCTCGGCGCGCTGCTTGCACTCGCGGTGCGGGCCTGCCGCACGGGCCTCACGCCGTACCTCGCCCTATTCGTGGTAGCCGTGGGCGAGTCGCTCGCGGTCGGCGCCAGGATCGGCGGGATGCGACCGGGGGCGTGGTCTGTGGTCATCCAGCTAGCCGGGTTCTGCCTGCTGGGGGTGTCGGCCCTGGCCGGAGAGCCTCGAGAGGCGACGTCGCGGTGGCGGCCGGGCTGGCCACGGCCAGACGTCCTGCCGGGGGCAACCCTGCTGGCGGCGCTGGTCGCGGGCGTCGCCGCGGCCATGACGATCGGCTGGGCGCTGGCCGGCGAATCGTTCGCCGAGCCGGCCGTGCTCGCGAGCGGGGGAGTAGCCGCGCTCGCGCTGGTCACCAGGGTCACCGAGCTGCTGCGGCAGGAGCGTACGGCGGCCGCGATGTCGCAGGAATCCGAGCAGCGGTTCCGGGAGCTCGCGGGCCGCACCAGCGACGTCGTGCTCATCTGTGACCGCGACGGGGTCATCAGGTTCGCGAGCCCGGGCGTCGGCGAGTACGGCTACACGCCCGCGGAGATCGAGGGCAGGTCGCTGTCCGAGCTCATCCACCCGGAAGACCGCGCCGCCGGGGCCAGGATCGTCCGCGCCGCTGGCAGCGGGCGTGAGCCTGACAGGTTCCCCTGCCGCGTCCGATCGGCCGACGGAACCTGGCGGCACGTCGAGTCGGTCGTGTCCCGGTACCGCGAGATGGACGCACCGGACCGGCTGCTGATCACCGCACGCGATGTCAGCGACCAGATAGCGCTGCGCAGGCAGGTCACGTACCTCACCTACCACGACGGGCTCACCGGGCTGCCGAACCGGGCATACGTGGAAGACCGGGCAAAGGATGCGATCGACCGCGCCGCGGCGGCCGACCCGGACCGGGCGCCCGCGCAGGCCGGAGCGATCTTCCTGGACCTGGACGGCTTCACCGGGGTCAACGACTCGGTCGGGCACGGCGCGGGCGACCTGCTGCTCGCCCAGGCAGCCCGCCGCCTGCGTGCTGCGGTCCCGCCCGAGGACACCGTGGCCCGGTGGGGCAGCGACGAGTTCGCCGTGCTCGTTGAGAGCGCCACGAGCGCTCCAGAGATCGTCGACATCGCCGAGAGCCTCGGCCGGGCCATCGCCGCCGAGCCGTTCCATGTCGCGGACCGTGAAGTTTCGCTGACCGCGAGCATCGGTGTGGCGCTCACCGGCGGCGGTGCCTCCGGGCACCTGCTGCGCAACGCCGACGTGGCCATGTCCCGGGCCAAAGAATCCGGTGGCGGCCGGGTGGAGGTCTTCGCCGCGCACATGCACGCGGACGTGATGCGCAGGCTCGAGATGGCCAGCGAGCTGCGTGCCGCGATAACAGCGGGCAAGCTTGGTCTCGAGTACCAGCCTGTGGTGGAATTCGCGACATCCCGGGTGGTGGGGGTCGAGGCGCTGGTGCGCTGGTCGCGTGGGGGCCATCCGGTGCCGCCCGCCGACTTCCTCGGCGTGGCCGAGGATTCCGGGCTCATAGTCCAGATCGGCGAGCAGGTGCTGCGCGAAGCCTGCGCCCAGGCGGCGGCCTGGCGAAGCTCCGGCTGGAACATCGGCGTCTCGGTGAACTTCTCGCTGCGGCAGGTCACCGAGGCCGGATTCACCGCCTCCGTGCTTTCGGTGCTGGACGAGACGGGGCTGCCGCCCGGTGCGCTGACCCTTGAAGTTACCGAGCGGGTACTGATCGATGGCGGCGGGCCGATGGCCGACGGGCTGGACGAGCTTCGCCGTCACGGCGTGCGGCTGGCCATCGACGACTTCGGCACGGGGTATGCCTCTTTGGTCTACCTGAGGCAGCTTGCGGTGGACATCATCAAGATCGACCCCTCGTTCGTCGCGGGACTCGGCGCCGATGGCACCCTGGCCATGCTCACCCGCGCGGTCATTCAGGTGGGACACGACCTTGGCATCGAGGTCGTCGCGGAGGGGATCGAGCGGCCCGAGCACCTTGAGCTGCTGCGGGAAATGGGCTGCGAGCTCGGCCAGGGGTTCCTGATCGCCAAGCCGATGGATGCGAGCGGGATCGAGGCCCTGGTCGGGAGCGGCTGGCCGGTTGGCGCCGCTGACTCGTTCGTCGGCCCCGACGGCGAAGTCGCGGCCGACAACCCGGCGGCCGCGCCCGCCGCCGAAGCCGAGTTCGCGCCCGATCCCGGGCCGGCCACGGAGCCCGCCCTGAACCCCGGCGAGGCACCCGCTCCGGCCGCGCCCGCAGCGGCACCGGCGAAATGACCGGACCTGGCGCCGGCGTGGCTGGGGCGGCGATGCGTGCTTCCGCTGGGTCGGCGGTGCGCGGTCCAGGTGGGTCGGCGGTGGGCGCTCCAGCTGGACCGGCGGTGCGCGGTCCGGCTGGGCCGTGGTCCGCCCGGCTGTTATCGCGCACGAGCGATTCGTGCCATTTTGTAGTGATTCCACGAGCGTCGCCTACACTGTCATGCCGACCGCTGCCTCTGCCTTGAAGGGCTAACGTGTCCACGCCGATCGTCCTCATCACCGAAGAGCTCTCCCCCGCCGGGATCGCAGTGCTGGAGTCCGGTTTCGAGATCCGTCACGCCGACGGCGCCGACCGGAAGCAACTGCTGGCGGCGCTCGCGGACGCCGACGCTGTGATCATCCGCAGCGCGACCGTCATCGACGCCGAGGCCCTCGATCACGCGCCGAAGCTCCGCGTCGTGGCCCGGGCCGGCGTTGGACTCGACAACGTCGACGTCGAGGCGGCGACCAGGGCCGGTGTGATGGTCGTCAACGCGCCGACGTCCAACATCGTGAGCGCCGCCGAGCACGCTGTCGCGCTGCTGCTCGCGTCCGCGCGGAACGTGCCCCAGGCGATGGCCTCGCTGAAGAGCGGGCAGTGGAAGCGGTCAGCCTTCACCGGCGTGGAACTGCAGGACAAGGTGGCCGGCGTTCTCGGGCTTGGCAAGATCGGCGTTCTCGTCGCCCAGCGTCTGGCGGCGTTCGGCATGACGGTGATTGCGTACGACCCGTACGTGGCCGCGGCCCGCGGGGCCCAGCTCGGCGTCCGCCTGGTCAGCCTCGACGAACTGCTGGCGGAGGCCGACTTCATCAGCGTGCACCTGCCGAAGAACGCGGAAACCGTCGGGATCATCGCCGACCGCCAGCTGCATATGGTCAAGCCCACCGTGCGGATCATCAACGCGGCGCGCGGCGGCATCGTGGATGAGGCTGCGCTCGCCAGCGCCTTGGCCGACGGCCGGGTGGCCGGTGCCGCACTCGACGTGTACGCCACCGAGCCATGCGTGGACAGCCCGCTGTTCGCGATGCCCAACGTTGTGGCCACGCCGCACTTGGGGGCGAGCACCCACGAGGCGCAGGAGAAGGCCGGCACCGAGGTGGCCAGGTCGGTCCGGCTCGCCCTGGCGGGCGAGTTCGTACCGGACGCCGTGAACGTCCAGGGCGGTACCGTCGACGAGTTGATCAGGCCGGGACTTCCGTTGGCCGAGAAGCTTGGCCGCATCTTCACCGCGGTGGCGGGCGGTATCGCGGCCAGGATCGAGGTGGAGGTTCGCGGCGAGGTCGCGGGCATGGACGTCAGCGTGCTGCAGCTGGCCGCGCTCAAGGGCGTGTTCAGCGACATCGTCGAGGACGCCGTCACCTACGTCAACGCGCCGCTGCTGGCCGCCGAACGCGGCGTCCAGGTCAGCCTGGCGACCGACAAGGAGAGCCCGGACTGGCGCAACGTGGTAACCCTGCGCGGCACACTGCCCGACGGCCAGGTCGTATCGGTTGGCGGGACACTCACCGGGCGGCGTCGGGTCGAGAAGCTCATCGAGGTCAACGGGTTCGACATGGAGATCTCGCCCGCCGAGCACATGGTGTTCTTCACCTATTCCGATCGCCCCGGCATCGTCGGTGTCGTCGGCAAGATCCTTGGTGACCGGGCAATTAACATCGCCGGAATGCAGGTCTGCCGTAATGCCAGGGGCGGGCAGGCGCTGATCGTGCTCACGGTCGACTCGGCGCTGCCGGCCCCGGTGCTCGATGAGATATCCTCCTCGATCGGCGCCGGGTTCGGCCGGGCTGTGGATCTGGACGGACGGTAAGTCTCCCTGGTCACCGACCTATAGATTCCGCGAGGTGGCCAGTAAGGTACGCGCATGGCCGCAATGCGGGGGGTTCCGGGGGGTCGTCCCCCCGGGCCAGCAGTGCGGGGGGTTCCGGGGGGTCGTCCCCCCGGGCCAGCACAGTCCATCAGGATCGCCGTGATCGGCGGTGACGGCATTGGCCCCGAGGTGGTCGCGGAAGCGATCAAGGTGCTCCAGGCTGCGGCAACCGGCGTTGCGATCGAGACCACCGGCTATGACCTGGGCGCACAGCGCTGGCTCCGCACCGGAGAGATCCTTCCCGCTTCGGCACTCGCCGAGATAGCCGGGCACGATGCGATCCTGCTCGGGGCCGTCGGCGATCCGGAGGTTCCGAGCGGGGTGCTGGAACGGGGCCTGCTGCTGCGGCTGAGGTTCGAGTTCGACCAGTACGTCAACCTGCGGCCGGTCCGGCTCTACCCCGGCGTGGCCTCGCCGCTGTCCGGCCAGCGCTCGCAACTGCTGGACATGCTGGTGGTGCGGGAGGGCACCGAGGGCCCCTACATCGAGGCCGGCGGCGTCATGCGCAGGGGCACCCGCGAGGAGGTCGCCACCCAGGAGAGCATCAACACCGCATTCGGCGTCCGCCGGGTTGCCCGGTATGCCTTGCAGCGCGCCGCCGCGCGGCCGCGCAGGAAGCTGACCCTGGTACACAAGTCAAACGTGCTCACCTACGCGGGGGACCTGTGGCGGCGCACGCTCGACGAGCTGGCGAAGGAGTTCAGCAACGTGACCGCCGACTACTGCCACATGGACGCGGCCTCGATCTATTTCGTCACCCAGCCGGAGCGGTTCGACGTGATCGTCACCGACAACATGTTCGGCGACATCCTGACCGCGCTCGGCGCTGCGGTGGCCGGCGGCATCGGGCTGGCCGCGAGCGCCAGCATCAACCCGGAGCGGACCGCGCCGAGCATGTTCGAGCCCGTGCACGGCAGCGCGCCAGACATCGCCGGCCAGCAGAAGGCGGACCCGACTGCCGCGATCCTGTCGGCGGCGATGCTCTGCGAGCACATCGGGCTCAGCGCCGAGGCGGCGCGGATCGAGCAGGCCGTGGCCGAGGACCTGGTTGACCGCCAGGGTGAATGGGCGGCCAGGACCACCCTGGAGATCGGCGACGACATCGCGGAGCGCGTCACCAGCTAAGCTGCAAAAGTAGTAGGACGTCATAGCTTCGCCTGGCAACGCGGCCGATGTGAAAGGGAGCCCTTGATGACCGCCAGCACGAACAGTGAGATCGACTTTGCGCTCCGTCCCTCCAGCAATCCCGTTCCGGCTGGAGATCGGGAGCGGCTGCTGGCAGATCCCGGGTTCGGCCAGATCTTCACCGACAACATGGTGACGATCCGCTGGTCGGACGACCGCGGCTGGCATGACGGCCAGCTTGAGGCGTACGGCCCGATCACACTCGAACCCGCCACCGCGGTGTTCCACTACGCGCAGGAGATTTTCGAGGGCCTGAAGGCGTATCGGCAGGCGAGCGGCCCGATCGTGGCGTTCCGCCCGCAGGCGAACGCGGCACGGTTCAACCGGTCGGCGCGCCGGATGGCCATGCCGGAACTGCCGGAGGCGGCGTTCGTCCGCGCGATCGACCTGCTCGTGGCGCAGGACCGGGACTGGGTTCCGACGCAGGAGGGGCACAGCCTCTACCTGAGGCCGTTCATGATCGCCACCAACCGCGGGCTCGGCGTCAACAGGCCCTCGGCCACATACCTGTTCACGGTGATCGCCTCACCGGCCGGGTCGTACTTCTCCGGGGGGGTGCGCCCGGTTTCGGTGTGGCTGGCTCGCGAGTACACCCGGGCGGCGCCGGGCGGCATCGGGGAGGCCAAGACCGGGGGGAACTACGCGGCGGCGTTCGCCGGGCAGATGGAGGCTCTCGACAACGACTGCGACCAGGTTGTCTGGCTGGACGCCGTTGAGCACCGCTGGGTCGAGGAGATGGGCGGGATGAACCTGTTCTTCGTCTACGGCTCGGGAACCGATGCGCGGATCATGACCCCCGCGCTGACCGGGACGCTGCTGCCGGGCATCACCAGGGACGCGCTGCTCACGCTGGCTCCGGAACTGGGCATCCCGGCGTCCGAGGGCAAGATCTCGGTTGAGGAATGGCGCGCCGGTTGCGCGTCTGGCGAGATCTCCGAGGTGTTCGCGTGCGGCACCGCGGCCGTTATCACCCCGGTCGGCACGATCAAGGGGAAGGACGGCGGCTGGACGGTCGGCGACGGCTCGCCTGGCCCAGTCACCATGCGACTGCGCGAGGAACTGCTCGGCATCCAGTACGGTCACGTCGCCGACCCGCACGGCTGGATCCACAAGGTCATCTAGGCGTGACCGCTCGCCGGGATCTGGCCGTCGGCCGGGATCAGCGGCGGGTGCGCGGGCATGGTCTGCTGGTACTTCAGCCCGGCACCGGTGTTGACGACCACGACCTCGTCGCTCTGGTCGAGCCAGCCCGCTTCGCGCAGCTGCGCGACCGCGGCGAAGCACGCGGCGCCTTCCGGGCAGACCCAGGCCCCTTCGGCCCGCGCCGCCTGCCGCTGGCTCGCGAGCAGCTGCTCGTCGGTCACGGCCACCGCGGTTCCGCCGGTGGCCCTGATCGCCTCGAGTACCAGGAAGCCGCCGAGCGGCTCGGGAACGGTGAGCCCGAACGCCTCGGTCTTGGCGTCCGGCCACGGCTCGGTCTCGTCTGCCTGCCGCTCGAATGCGCGCACGATCGGCGCGCAGCCCGCCGCTTGCACCGCGACCAGGCGTGGCAGGGTCTCGCCGATCCAGCCCAGCTGCCGCAGCTCGCGCAGCCCCTTGGCGATGCCGACCAGGCCAACGCCGCCGCCGGTCGGGAAGATGATCACGTCGGGCACCCGCCAGCCGAGCTGCTCGGCTATTTCCAGCCCGATCGTCTTCTTGCCTTCCAGCCGGTAGGGCTCCCGGAGCGTGGACGCGTCCAGGAACCCCGGGCGGCCCGCCACGGCGGCCCTGACGAGACGTCCCGCATCGCCGATGAGCCCGTCGACCAGGTACGTCTCGGCCCCGGCCGCCACGCACTCGGCCCGGGTGATCTGCGGTGCATCGGTCGGCATGACGACCAGGCAGGGCAGCCCGGCCCTGGCCGCGAAGGCCGCCCAGGCCGACCCGGCGTTGCCGTTCGTCGGCAGGGCCACGCCGGTGGCCCCGAGCTCGGCCGCGCGCGACACTCCCACCGCCGCCCCGCGGGCCTTGAACGAGCCGGTGGGGAGCGGGCTCTCGTCTTTCATCAGCAGCCGGGGCACGCCAAGCTCCGCGCCCAGGCGCTCCATCGGCAGCAGCGGCGTCATGCCCTCGTCAAAGCTCACTACGGACTTGGCCGAGCCCACCGGCAGCAGCTCGTGGTAGCGCCACAGGCTCGGCGGCCGCGTGGCGATCTGGTCCGGGCCCGTCCATGAGGCGACCGCCGCCACGTCGTAGCGGGCCAGCAGCGGCGCGCCGCAGACGCAGGTTCCCTGGACCCGATCGGCGTCGTAGGGGCCCGCGGAGCACCGGGAGCACTCCAGGACGGTGAGCGCCGAGTAGCCGGGGGTGGGGCCAGCCGGGCTGGTGCGGACGGGGCCTTCGCTGCGCTGCGTGATTTCCGGTGCCACATCACCAATCCTGTATGGTCCGGACATCGGATCCTCCATCGCCCCCACCACTGCCGCCAGCGGCAGTGTGCCGGGCATCCTGCGGCGTTCCCGCGTGGCCCTTCTGGTGTATTTCGGAATGTTTGGCCTGGCCGACGGCGTGTGGCTGGCCAGGCTCCCCGCGGTGAAAGAGCATCTGGGTCTCAGCGATGCACGGCTCGGGGTGGCCCTGCTCGCCGCGCCGGTCGGGCTCGTGGTCGTCGCGGCGTTCGCTGACCGGCTGATCGACAGGTTCGGCAGCGCGCGGCCGACCGCGGCGGGCGCAGTGGCGATCTCGTTGCTGCCCATCGCGTTTGGGCTGGCCGGCAGCATGGCCACGTTGATGGCCGTGCTGCTGGTCTACGGCATGTCCGGCGGCCTGACGGATGTCGCGATCAACTCTCAGGCGGTGCGCGTGGAGCGCGGCTACCGGCGCCCGATCATCAACTCGTTCCACGCGTGCTTCAGCTTCGGCGGGCTGCTCGGCGCCCTGCTCGGCGGGCTGTTCGCCTGGGCAGGCATCGGTGCCGCGCCGACGTTCGCGGCGGCCGGCGTGCCGATGGCCGTCGTCGCCGTGCTGGCCCGGGGCAGGCTGCTTCGCGGCCCTGAGGCCAGCGACCCGGCCGCAGTGCCCGCCACGGACCGGGATCCGGCGGGCGAGGGCGCAGGCCAGGGTGCGGCGGGCCAGGGCGCGGCAGGCCGGGATCAGGCGGCCCGGGCTGCGCTGGGCGCGAACCAGGGCGCGGCGGGGCGGGCGGGGCGGGTGAGAGCAGCAGCCAGCCGGCACGCCGTGGCGCTGCGGATCGCCGCCCTGGGCCTGCTGGCGCTGTGCTCCCTGCTCGGCGAGGGTGCCGCGGGCAGCTGGAGCGCCGTCTACCTGCGGGACAACCTGGGCACGTCGGCAGCGTTCGCCGCGCTTGGATACGCGGCGTTCTCGGTCACCATGGCCGTCGGGCGGCTGACGGGTGACCGGCTGGCCGCCCGGTTCGGCCCCGGTCGCCTGGTCAGCGGGTGCGGCGTCGTGGCCGGACTAGGCTTGGCCGCCGCGCTGATCAGCCGCAGTCCGGCCCTGGCACTGGTCGGGTTCGCGCTGTTCGGCGCCGGGCTTTCCAGCACCTTCCCGCAGTTGCTTTCCACGGCGGGCAACATCCAGACGTCCCGTTCCGGCACTGGCATTGCCCGGGTGGCTGGCGCCGGCTACCTGGGTCTGCTCGTCGGGCCGGTGCTGATTGGGAGCTTCGCCGGCCTGCTGGGCCTGCGGCTGGCGCTCGGTATCCCGGTGATCCTCATGGGGTTCATGGCCGTCGGCGGCTGGCTCGTGGTGGGGCCGCGCCGGGCCGGCGGGGGCTGACCGGGCCGAAAGGGCCCGCCGGATGCCTATTTCGTCCGCGCCGGGCGCAGCTCGGAGACCGCGTGGACGAGCAGGTTCAGGCCGAATTCGAAGTCGGCGTCGTGGTCTCGCTGCATGATTTCCGCTGACATGCTCGTGACGTTCGGAAATTCGGACGGATCCAGGCCAACCGGCCGATCTGCCTCCAGGAAGGACTGATCGTGACCTAGCGGCCGTTGCGGCACCAAGCCGGGAGCCACACCCACCTCACGCAGCAGCGAGCCGATGATGTAGCCGGTGAACATGCGCACCACCCGCACCGCGTCTTCCTCACCGAAGCCCACGGTGCGCAGCAGGGTCAGCGCTCGCTCCATGGGCAGCAACTCGGCAGCCGAGGTGGCGGGCCGGCTCACCGTGACCATCGCGCACCTGGGATAGGCGCGCAGAGCCTGCCGGAACGCGCGCGCCTGGGCGCGCACCAGGTCCTCCCAGCTCGCGTCCGGATCAACGCTAAAGTCGATGCCAGACATGACCCGCTCGGCCACGCCCTCGAGCAACGCCAGCTTGCTGGGAACATGGTTATAGAGAGCCATGACCCCGGAATCGAGCTGCGCGGCAATGCGGCGCATCGATACCGCGTCAACCCCCTCGCGCTCGATGAGCTCCATGGCGGCGGAGATGATCCGCTCACGGGTCAGCTGCATAGGGCATAACGTACCCCTGATTAGTCGCCGATGATCCTCTGAGTCCACCAGCAGGCAAGGCGGGCAGGCGGTTCGGGCATGCGCCGGGGAGCCTCGTGCTCGCTGCCCGCGGCCCCGAATTGGCCGTTCATCGCGGCGCGAGAATGAACTTCAGTTCCTTCATTAAAGGCGCGGCCATTGCCACTACTTTGCCGCACAATGCCTAGTGCCTGGTCTTAAGGCGCCCCTGTGGCGGGCACAGAATGGCGGGGAATGGATTTTCGTCATCGGGGGAAGCCATTAATATTTATGCCAGCCGTAAGGCGCGCTCCGGGCGCGGCCGTGATATCCGGCGGCGCAGGCCCGCGGCACCCGGGCAGCGCGCCCTTGCGATAACTGTCGGAAAAGCGGCCCGCGGCACCGTCCGCCGGCTCCGCCGCGGGAACGGGACAGCGATTCCCGGAATGGCCGCGCTGGCCATCGACGCCCATCTGCTGTCCGGCCTGGCCAGCGAGATCCGGCTGGGTACCGTGATCGTGACCGGGACCAACGGGAAGGGGACGACGTGCCGCATGCTCGCCGGGGTCATGCGCGCGTCAGGACTGCTTCCGATCACCAACCAAGAGGGGGCGAATCAGCCCAGGGGCCTGGCGACCACCCTGCTGGCCCACGCCGGCCCGGGGGGCCACCTGCCCGCCGATGACCGCGCCGTTGGGCTCTTTGAGGTCGACGAGGGGTCGCTGCCGGAGGTTTTGTCGCACGTCAGCCCCACGACCCTGGTCTTCACGAACGTCTTCAGGGACCAGATGGACCGTTATCTCGACCTGGACTACCTCACCCGCCGCTGGGAGCACTGCCTGCGGTCGCTGCCCGCGGACACCACGCTGGTGCTCAACGCGGACGATCCCCGCCTCGCCTACCTGGGGGCCGATCTGCCGAACCCCAGGATCTTCTACGGCCTGGACGACACCGAGCATCGCCGCGGCCTGGTCGACCACACGTCGGACTTCCCGCGCTGCCCGCGCTGCACCGGCGAACTCAGCTACAGCTGCGTGTTCTACGCTCAGCTCGGCCACTGGAGCTGCGCGCACTGCGGCCTCACCCGCCCGTCGCCGCAGGTCCGCGCCGCCAAGGTCGATCTCATCGGCCCCGCGTCCTCGCGGCTTCAAATAGTTACGCCCGCCGGCGAGGCGGTGCTCGAAATTCCGCTGCCCGGGCTGTATAACGCCTACAACGCGGTCGCCGCAGTCGCTGCGGCGACCGCGGGCCAGCTTCCCGGCGGTGCGCTCCCCGCGGTCAGCCAGATGACGCCTGGCTTCTTCCGGATGGAGCAGGTGACGATCGGCGGCCGCGAGGTTCACCTGGCGCTGGCCAAGAACCCGAACGGGTATACCGAGGTGCTGCGCGCCCTGCTCCGCGACGGGCGGCCCAAGCACATGCTGCTCGCGCTCAACGACCGTGATGAGGAGCCGGACGTCTCCTGGATCTGGGACGTCGACTTCGAGTCGCTGTGCGGGCTCGTGCCGTCGGCGGTGCTGTCCGGCAACCGGGCCTGCGACCTGGCGGTGCGGCTCAAGTACGCCGGCTGGACCGACGCCGACGCTGCCGTGATCACGGTCGAGCCGGACCCGGTCGGCGGCCTGCGGCTCGCGCTCGCTCACGTTCCGGAGGGCCAGCCGCTCTGGGTCGTCGGCACCTACCAGGTGCTCTGGCAGCTGCGGGACCGGATGCGCCGCCAGGGCCTGGTGAGCGCGCTGTGGGAGGTCTAGCGATGACCGGGCGCGCGATCACGGTCGGCTACCTGTACCCCGAGATCATGAGCGGCTACGGCGACCGCGGCAACCTCGCAGCGATCACCAGGCGCTGCGGCTGGCGCGGCATCGCGGCCGACGTGCGGGAGCTGCGTCTCGGCGACCCGGTAGACCCCGGCGAGGTGGATCTCTTCGTGATCGGCAACGGCGGGGAGTTCCACCAGCGGCTGATCGCCACGGACCTGGCCGACGTCAAGGGCCCCGGGATCTGCGAGGCGGTCGACGATGGAGCCGCCCTGCTCGCGGTCGGTGCGGGCTACGAGCTGCTCGGGCGCTTCTACCAGCCGGCCCGCGGCGTGGAGCTGCCCGGTGCCCGGCTCTTCGACACCTGGACGATCCAGCAGGGCGCCGATCTCACCTCGGCGTCGTGCACGCTCGCCGAGGCCAGGGCCGGCCGTGCGATCGGCGACCTGCTCGTTCAGTGGGATGCCGAGCTCCTCGTCGGCTTCGAGAACCACAGCGCCCGCACCTATCTCGGGCCGACGGCGCGCCCGCTCGGTCAGGTCGTCGCCGGGCAGGGGAACAACGGCGACGGCGGCGAGGGTGTCCGCCTCGGCAGCGCGATCGGGACCTACCTTCGCGGCCCGTGCCTGCCGCGGAACCCGGTGCTCACCGACTTCCTGATCCGCGCTGCGCTGCAGCGCCGCTACGGAGAGGCCGAGCTCGCTCCGCTGCCCGACCAGCTCGAGCACGCCGCCCGGGACGCCGCCGTGGCGCGGCATCAGGGAAGCCGGCCGGGCCGGAGCCGGTCGGCGCGGGTCATACATTCCGCCCGTTACGCTCCGGCCGGGGCTGGCCGCTGAACGCAGCCCGGTTCAGTCCGGGCGCGACATCCGCCGCTGCGCAACACCCGCCGGCCGGATTACGTTTGTGCCGGGCGATTAACATGCGAGCTAAGCGTTAAGGCCACTCGAATTGAAAATCGTGACGAATCCACCGTCCAGCACACGGCAGGGGACATGGACGACAAGCAAATCCTTGGGCATATTGACGAGCTCATCAAGACCGAGCACGAGCTGCGCGCAAAACTGGCCGCCGGTGAGCTGTCCACCGACCAGGAGCACGCCCAGCTGAAGGCCGCCGAGGAGGCGCTGGACCAGTGCTGGGATCTGCTCCGCCAGCGCCGCGCCCGGCGCGAGTTCAACGAGGATGCTGGCGACTCGGCGGCGCGGCCCGCTTCGGAGGTCGAGGGATACCTGCAGTAGCGCGCTCCGCGGTGCCAACCGGGCCGGCTTCCTCAGTAGGCTGACAGGCGTGCGTATCGCAAGGTTTGCCCATGGCGGCGACGTGGGCTACGGGATCGTGGAGGACGCCGCGCAGGACGGTGCCGCGGGCACCGTCACTGGCGCGGACGCGGACGGGCTCGTCGTGGCCGAGTTGCTGGGACATCCGTTCGGGATCGGGGACGAGGCCATCCGGCTCACCGGGGTCCGCTACCCGCTCGCCGACGTGCGGCTGCTCGCCCCCGTGCTGCCGAGCAAGGTGGTGGCGATCGGGAGGAACTACGCCGACCACGCGGCCGAGCTGGGCAATGAGGTACCCGACGACCCGATCATCTTCCTGAAGCCGTCGACGGCGGTGGTAGGGCCGCGGGACCCGATCGTCTACCCGGCCCAGCTATCCGAGCGCGTCGATTTCGAGGGCGAGCTCGCCGTCGTCATCGGCAGGCTCTGCCGCCAGGTGCCGCCGGAACGGGTCGGCGAGGTCATCTTCGGCTATACCTGCGCCAACGACGTCACCGCACGCGACCTGCAGGCCAAGGACGGGCAGTGGGCCAGGGCCAAGGGCTTCGACACGTTCTGCCCGCTCGGGCCGTGGATCGAGACCGACATCGACCCGGCCGACCTCGAGCTGACCACGATCGTGAACGGCGAGATCCGGCAGAACTCGCGAACCTCGCTGCTCCTGCACGACGTGACCGCGCTGGTCGCGTACGTGACCGCGGTGATGACGCTGCTGCCCGGCGACGTGCTGCTGACCGGGACCCCGGCGGGAGTCGGCCCGCTCAAGGACGGCGACGAGGTGTCGGTCACGATCGAGAGCATCGGCACCCTGACCAACGGAGTCACCAGTGACTGACAGCGCCGGCCCGGCCGGGCCGACCTCCGGCAAGCTCCCCGTGCGGGTCAGGTTCGCCCCGTCGCCCAGCGGGGACCTGCACGTCGGGAACATCCGCACCGCGCTGTTCGACTGGGCGTTCGCCCGGCACACCGGCGGGGTGTTCGTCCTGCGGATCGAGGACACCGACCAGTCCCGGGTGACTCCCGCCTATATCGCGTCGGCCCTGGAGACGCTGCGCTGGCTGAGCCTGGACTGGGACGAGGGACCCGAGGTTGGCGGCCCGTACGGCCCGTACCTGCAGAGCCAGCGGATGGACATCTACGCGGAATGGCTGGCGAAGTTCCTCGAGTCCGGGCACGCGTACTACTGCTACTGCTCGCCGGAGGAACTCGCAGCGCGCCGCGAGGCTGCCCGCGCGGGCGGGGGCGGCCCGACCGGGTACGACGGGCAGTGCCGGTCGCTCACGCCCGATCAGGCGGCCGCGTACCGGGCTGAGGGCAGGAAGCCCGTCGTCCGGATGCGCATGCCCGGCGGCTCGACCACGTTCACCGACCTGGTCCGCGGCGAGATCACGATCGACAACGCCAACGTGCCCGACTTCGTGCTGGCAAGGTCGGACGGCAGCCCGCTCTACACGCTGGCGGTGGCGGTCGACGACGTGCTGATGAAGATGACGCACATCGTCCGCGGTGACGACCTGCTGTCCTCGACGCCGCGGCAGCTCGCGGTCTACCGCGCGATGGGTGTGGCCGAGTCGGACTTCCCGGTGTTCGCGCACCTGCCGTTCGTGCTCGGGCTCGAGGGCCAGAAGCTGGGCAAGCGCTACGGCGCCGCGTCCATCAGCTACTACCGGGACGAGGGCTTCCTGCCGGAGGCGCTGGACAACTACCTGGCGCTGCTCGGCTGGTCGCCGGGGGACAACCGGGAATCGTTCACGCTGGACGAGATGGCGGCCGAATTCGACCTGGCCCGGGTGAACAAGAACGCCGCCCGGTTCGACGTGCAGAAGCTGGAATCGATCAACGGTGACAAGATCCGGGCGCTGGATCCGGCCGATTTCGTGCAGCGGATCATCCCGTTCCTGGCCGAAGACGGGCTGGTCGGGGACCCGCCCAGCCCGGACAAGCTGGCCGTGGTCACGGCCGCGGCCCCGCTGATCCAGGGGCGGATCTCGAAGCTGTCCGATGCGCCGAACATGCTGCGCTTCCTGCTCGTGGACGACGCTCAGTTCGCCGTCGACCCGGACGACGCCGCGCGGGCACTCACCCCCGACGCTGTGCCCGCGCTCGAGGCGGCGCACGACGTGCTGGCCGGGCTCGAGCCGTGGACCTCGGAAGCCATCAAGGATGCGCTGCAGGCCGCGCTCGTCGAGGGCCTCGGGCTGAAGCCCAGGGCCGCGTTCGGCGGGGCGGTGCGGGTTGCGATCACCGGGCGGCGGGTCGGGCCGCCGCTGTTCGAGTCCATCGAACTGCTCGGCCGGGAGCGGACGCTCGACCGCCTGGCTCAGGCGGCGGCAAGCGCGGGCGAGAGCTAAATGCCGACTCCGGCCGAAGGCTGAATGAGACGGCGGCCGAGAGGTAGATCTCTTTGGCCGCGGTGTCCGCGCTTCGGCTACACTGCACTGGCGCGCCCGGACTGCACGGGCGTTGCCGGGCCTCGTGCCCGATCCCATGGGGTATGGGGTAATTGGCAGCCCGACGGGTTCTGGCCCCGTTAGTCTAGGTTCGAGTCCTGGTACCCCAGCAAGGCGAAACGAAAGCGCGGATGCCGCAGGCGAGCGGCATCCGCGTTCGTGTTTCCCGGGTCCGGGTTCCGGGTGCTTAGATCCAGCGGTGGCGGCGCGAGCGGGAGCGGCCGCGGCCGCGGCCCGGCTCCGCGTGGAACAGCCTCAGGAGCACCAGCACGACGATGGCGCCGACGATGGACCAGATGATGCCCGTGGCGTGGAACGCGTTCACCGACAGCGTGTGGTACTCGACCAGGGTCGAGATGAACCCGCCGACGAACGAGCCAATCACGCCAAGGACGATGGTGCCGATCAGGCCGATGGGGTCACGACCGGGCACCAGCAGGCGGGCGAGGGCACCCGCGATGAGTCCGATGATGAGCAGAACGATAATGAATGCCAACATGGTGCTGTTAACTACCCCGCTGCGCCAAAACATGCAATAGATCTTGATGTAGGTGCAACCAGTTCTGCCCAGGTCGTGGCGGGCGTTTATGCTGTTACTGATGTGCCGCGAGGGGCACTGCCGTAGCCGGTTCGGCTCGGTTCGGCCCGGGTGGTGCGGCGACAGTGCCGCGTTTGGCGGGACTCGACGAGGTACGCTAGCCTTAGTGCCCGGCCGGGGCTCGAGGCTCTGGCCGATTTCTGCTCACGGCTCGCCCGCAGGTCGCATGGCTTGCGGCGCACGTGGTGCCTGGCCCCGTCGTCTAGTGGCCCAGGACGCCGCCCTCTCAAGGCGGTAGCGCCGGTTCAAATCCGGTCGGGGCTACAAGTGAAGTAGCAGTTCAAGGGCCTGATCGCCGGTCGCGGCGGTCGGGCCTTGATCATTTGTAGGGCAAAATGTGAGCGAGATCACCCACCACGAGGTGGCAGAGTCCCTCACGAATCGGGAGCGCTGGGCATCCGCATCGGCGAAGCACCGAGCCAGTTTTGAACTCTGCCGAGCTAAGTCGGCGAGTGTGTTGGTTCCGTCGTCGGTCCGCCCGGTCCGCCCGGTCCGCTGGTTGATCCGATCGACATCTCCCGCGAGCTCGGTCAGGTTCTCGGCGACTCCGACGGGCGTGAGGCGGCCCGGCTATGGCGGCTGAAGCAGCTTGAATACTCGTTCCGGCTCACGGCGATGGGTCACTATGAGGGCTTCCGGCGGGTGACGTCACGGGCGCTGGACTTCACGCTCGCCTGTCTCGGGGCCCGGCTGCCGGACGGGCAGTCCGAGCGGCTCGTCGAGCTCTACGACCACCTGCGGCCGTTCCCGGACGCCATCCCGGCCCTGCGTGAGCTCGCGAGCAGGGGATATGAGCTGGCGGTGCTCTCTAACGGCAGCCCTGCCATGATCAAGAACTGCCTTGATAGCAGTGGCCTGGGCGAATTCTTCGGCCCGCGGGTCAGCGTCGATGAGGTCCGCGTGTTCAAGCCGTCACCCGTGGTGTACCGGCACACGGCCGGTCGGCTATCCCGGCCGATCGACCAGATCCGGCTCGTCACCTGCAACGCGTTCGACAGCGTGGGGGCCAGCGCGGCCGGGATGCGCACGGCCTGGGTGAACCGCTCCGGCGCCGCGCTCGACACGATCGGCCAGCAGCCAGACCTCACCGTCCCAGCCCTCGACCGCCTGCCCGCCGCACTCGCGCGCTGACGTCCCCGGCGGCGGTGCCCTACCCAGGGCCAGCCCGGCAGACATCCGGGGTAAGACCCGCGCCGGCAGCGACGCCTACCGGGAAAGGACGGCCCGGTCCCGGCGCCGTCCCCCGCCACCACCAAGGGAGACACCACCATGGCCCTGCTCAGCCCCGGCGACCAGTTCCCCCAGCTCACCATCACCACCACCGACGACCACACTCTCACCCTGCCCGACGCCTTCGCCGGCGACTTCGCCGTCATCCTGTTCTACCGCGGCGCCTGGTGCCCCTACTGCAACGCCCAGCTGCGCGCCTTCCAGCGCGCCAGCCAGACCCTCGCCGACAACGGCATCCGCGTCGCTGCCCTGTCGGTCGACGACAAGGACACCACCACCGCCCTCATCGACAAGCACCAGCTCACCTACCCCGTCGGCTACGGCGCCGACGCCGCCGCCGTCGCCAGCCTCACCGGCGCCTTCGTCAACCCCGACCCCGTCTATCTCCAGTCCACCGGCTTCGTCCTCAACCCCGCCGGCACCGTCATCGTCAGCGTCTACTCCTCCGGCGCCATCGGCCGCCTCGTCCCCGACGACGTCACCGGCCTCGTCAGCTACCTGCGCCAGCACACCCCAGCCGCCACCGCCTGACCCGGCAACGGGGACAGCATGAGCGAGGCAAGCATCCGCTTCTACTTCGACCCGGTATGCCCGTTCGCCTGGATGACCAGCAAGTGGGTGCGCATGGTCGCCGAGCAGCGGGCCTACACCATCGACTGGCGGTTCATCTCACTGCGGATAATCAACTCCGCGGTCGATTACGACGCCAATTCCCGGCCGGCTATGAGGACGGTCACACCTCCGGGCTGCGGCTGCTGCGGGTCACGGCGCGGGCCCGGGCCGAGCACGGGCGGGCCGCCGTCGGCCCGTTCTACCAGACGGTCAGCGCAGAGATCTTCGACTCCCCCGGCGCCGCCGCACTGACCGGCGCCGCCCGCGGCAGCCGCGAGTTCGTCCAGCCGCTGCTCACCCGCGCGGGCCTGCCGGCCGACCTGGCCGACGCGCTGGACGACCCGCAGTGGGACGAGGAGATCCGCGCGGAAGGCGACGAGGCGCTGGCGCTGACCGGCAAGGACGTCGGCACGCCGATCATCCACTTTGACCCGCCGCAGGGCACCGCCTTCTTCGGCCCGGTCATCAGCCGTCTCCCGGCACCCGAAGACGCCGGGAGGCTGTGGGACTACGTGACCGGCCTGGCCGGATTCCCCGGCTTCGCCGAGCTCAAGCGCAGCCTGCGCGAGCGCCCCCAGCTGCGCAGCTTCGGCGTGGCCTCCGGTGCGGCCGGGACAAAAGAGGACTGGCACGCCGGGCACCGCGCCACGACTTCGTAGCAGCACCCCGCGGCCCACGCCAGAGGCGCGGGGAGCCTGGCCAGCCGGCCCGGCTCGCCGCGCCGCTGGTTCTGCGTGAGTATCTGGCGCAGATCCGGGAGACCATCAGCCTGACCGGCCGCCTGACGCCCGCGGACCTGACCCCCGGGATGCGCGACGACCTCGTCAGCGTCTACCGCCGCTGGCTAGCGGAGGGATAACCCTATGCAAATGAGCCGCCGATCAGTCAGCTAGCTGACGGCGATGCCCGCCGCGCTAGCGGACGAGGGCAGCGCGAACGGGGAGCTGGAAAGCTCGGTCAGGCTGCCGCCGTTGACGGCGAAGGCACCCACGACCTTGCCCTCGCTCTCGTCGACGTACAGGAAGTGCCCGCCCGGGGTGAGCCCGGCGTCCACCGCGCCCAGACCGCCGGTGCCCCGGATCGTCGTGCTGCCCAGCAGCGTCAGCGTGCCGCCCGGCGCGATCGAGTACCGGGAGATGGTGCCCGACGCGGTGTTGACCGAGAACAGGAACGGGCCGTCGGGGCTGATCTGGATCCAGCACGGGGCGGTCTGCTGGTTCGCGAACGGCGAGGACCCGATCGAGCTGAGCACGCCGCCAGAGGAGTCGTTGAAGGCGGACACCCGTCCCGATGCCGGCCCCGACGTTGTAAGCGTTGGAGACGAACAGCTGGCTGGGGTTCGTGGGCCGGATCTCGCTCCCGAACGGGCCCAGGGCCTGCGCCGGGAACGGTGATCCCTGCGCCTCGGTCAGCCGCCCGCTGAAGCCCACGGTGAAGCTCGAGATCTGCGAGGTCCGCACGAGTTTCCCGACGAGCTTGGTGCCGGTGCGATTGAACAGCACATCACTGGGCTGGGAGTTGCTGGCCAGGGGCACTGTCGACCCCAGGACCGGGAACAGGTGCCCGCTGCGGGTGGTCAGGCGGAACCCGGTGAAGTTGGTGCTGGCGGTACCCGCGGTGGCGACGTAGACCAGGCTGCTGTGCACGGCGATGCTGACCGGCGTGCTCCCGCCTGAGAAGGTGACCCCGTGCCGGACCAGCCGCAGCGAGCCGTCCTGCCGGATCCGCAGGACCGAGATCTGGTTGCTGCCGGCGTCAGTGGCGAGGAGGAAGCGGCCCGCCGGGCGCGATCTGAATGGAGCCCTGAGAGGCGAGCCCGGCCCCGGTCCCGGCCCCGCCGGCCCGGAACGGAGAGCCGGGCTCGGGCGTCAGCGTCCCGTTGGCGTGCCGGTCGAACCCGGCGATCGTGATAACCCCGACAGTGTTGTCGTTGACGTACACATGCCACATGCCCGATCACCGGCGAGCCATTCTCCGGGTGGCCGTGCGCCGTCGCTGCGAACGCCGTGGCCGGCGCGGCCATCGCCGCCGCCGCGCCAGCAGCCAGGCCCAGCGCTACCGCGCCCTGCCTGCTCCGCCGCCCGTGACGCACACCAGCAGCCGGCACCGCCTTGGCCGTCCCGCCGGCGCCATTACCGCGATTGACCGTCCTCATCTGTCCTCCGTACCTGGATCGAGGGCTCACGCCCACTCAGCTCGTAGTCCCCGCATCACCTCGGCGCATTACACCTCGGCCGCACAAACCGCGATCAGGGCGGCCGGCCAGGCCCGGGTCGAGGCGGCCCGACGATTGCGCCCGTGACCGAGGTAAGATCCAGCCGTTGCCGGCCGCTAACCGCACTGCGCCCGAGTCGTGCGCGCGGTCCGCTGCCTGGGCCAGCACGCCGGCCGCGTCGCGATCACGGAACGCGGAACACTCGCAGACACACGCACTAAGGAGCTGGATTTCATGACCGTCAGACTCGGGATTCTCGCCCTGCTTGAGGCCAAAGCCGGAGCGGGCGACAAGCTCGCCGCGTTCCTGGAGGCCGGCCGCGAGATCGCGGTTGCCGAGGAAGGCACCGTTACCTGGTACGCATTCAAGATCAGCGACACCACCTACGGCATCCTCGACACCTTCGAGACCGAGGACGCCCGGAACACCCACCTCAACGGCCAGATACCGGTTGCCCTCGGCCAGGTCGCCGGCGAGCTGCTCGCCAGCGACCCCGACATCAAGCTCATCGACATCCTGGCCGTCAAATAACGGTCGCGCGGGTGCGGGCGATGCCCGCAGGCAAGCGCCCGCATCCGCGAAGACGCCTGAGTCAGCCCGCGGCCTCGCCGAGGATAGCGGCGAGCAGGCCCTCAAGATCATTCCCACACGGGGGGCGCGAGCGCAGATGCGCCGCGACCTCCGGATAACGCTGCTCCGCCTGGGCGCGGTCGATGGCATCCAGCTCGGCGTAGACGTGCAGCGGCTCCATCGTCTCATCGCATCCCGCGTCGCGCGGGTCGGTCTGCAGGAGGCGATCGAGCGCCTTCCAGCCGTTCATAAACGCCCCGCCGGCTGCTGGTGGAGGTATCCGTTAGCAATCAGGCCCGCCCGGAGCTTGCGCCGGGCATCAAACAGTGTCTTATAGATCGCGTTGCGGCTCGAATTCTGCTCGGCGACCAGGGCGTCCAGCGGCACCTGGTGCAGCGCGATGGCGACGAAGACCTGGCGCTGACGCTGGGTCAGCTCCCGCTCGACCGCGTCCCGCAGAGCGCGGAGAAGATCGCGCCACTCGTATTCGCGGGCCGGGACAGGCCGAGTCGATCCGGCAGCCGCGCCCAGTCCTCGGTGTCCAGCGGGCCGGACGGGTGGCGCCAGAAGTGCCGCCCGGTCTTGCTGGATACCTCGAAGATGGCGAACTTGTACGCCCGGGTAGTGAAAGGCTCTCGCCGCGGAACTGGCCGATCTCCCGATGAACGCGACCACCGCGTCGGCGGCGGCCTGATGCGCGAGATCATCTAGCTCGGGGCCGGAGATGCGGAGCTGCCCGCGCCGCCGGTAGGCCTCCCCGCGCGCCACCCGGAGCAGCATTTCGAACAGCCGGGCCGCAGCCTGCTCCGCTGCGCTCCGGGTGTACTCAGGGCCTGGATCCACCAGCTCGACTCATCGTCCGGCTCGGCCGCGTCGGCCAGCCGGCGATTCGGCAACTGATCCGGTTCGGCCATGACGAGAAGACTGCCTGGCGTCTGCGTCCATTGGCCTTGGAGTTTCCCGCCGCTCGCCGTCCCTGCTGCGGCATGAGGTCGGAGAACTTACGAAACAATGACGTGGCCCGAGTGGCAGTAAGACAGTCCGCGCGCCGCGCCGCTCATCGATCAGAGTCTGCGGATCACCGCGGATCAAGTCTCTCCCTAAAGGAGCACGGACATGCGGAAACGCACGGGCCTGGTCGCGAGCGGCGCCATGCTGGCGGCCACCATCGGCTTGTTCGGCACGGCGGCCTCGGCCAGCGCGAGCACGATCAGCGCGAGCACCGCCTCCCCGGTGGTCGGCTACACCTACCTCGACGGCAACACCGCCACTTCCAACACCATTGACGCCTTCGCCCGGCACGCCGACGGCTCGGTCAGCCCGGTCGGGAGCGGAACGTTCGCCGCCGACGGCGCCGGCAGCGGTGTGGGGCTGGGGTCGCAGGGCGCCATCCAGGTCACCCAGGACCACAGGTTCCTGCTGGCCGTCGACGCGGGCAGCAACCAGATCTCGGTCCTGCGCATCACCGCGGGCGGCGTGCCGGTGCCGGTCGGCCAGCCGGTGTCCTCCGGCGGGAACGACCCGGTCAGCGTTGCGGTCTCCCCGGCCGGCCTGGTCTACGTGGCCAACGCCGGCGCGACCGACAGCAACTACACCGGCTTCCGCCTGGGCTTCAACGGCAGCCTGACCCCGGTCCCGGGCTCGACGTTCGCCGTCCCGAACGGCTCGGGCCTGGGCGACGTGTTCTTCAACGCCCTCGGCACCCAGCTCGTCGGGACCCGCACGACCACCTCTGAGATCGACAGCTTCAACGTGCTGCCCGACGGCCACCTGCTCCCGGCCCCTGGCTCGCCGTTCACCGGGCAGGGCCTCGGCCAGCTCGGCGCTGAGTTCTCGCCCACCAACCTGAACCGGCTGTACGTCAGCGACGCCCACAATGGCGCGGGCCTCGGCGACGTCTCCGCCTACAACGACAACTTCCTCGGCCAGCTCAGCTCGATCGGCAACTCCCCGTTCGCCGACAACCAGACCGCCCCGTGCTGGGTGGAGATCAGCCATGACGGCAGGTTCCTGTTCACCGTCAACACCGGGTCGGGCAGCATCTCCAGCTACGCCATTAACCCCAATGGCTCGCTGACCCTGCTGGGCAGCACGACCATCAAGGGCGGCGGCGCTGACATTGACGCCCGCCTGACGCCGAACGGCCAGCAGCTGCTGGTCGACGGCAGCGGCAACCACATCCTGTCCGTGTTCGACGTGAACGGCGGCCAGCTGACTGAGGTGCCCAGCTCGCCGACGCCGCTGCCCGTGGGCGGCTCCCCGTCCGGGATCGTGAACATCTAGCGTAAACATCCAGGTAGCGATCCCCGGCGAAAATCCCGCTGCCCCTGCCCCGCCTCACCCGGCGGGCCAGGGGCAGCAGCGTTTGCTGGCGTGCGCCGGCCCGGTAAGAACGAGTTTGCGGCCGACGCATACCAGACATGGAAACTCAATCGCGGCCGGCCGGCCGACGGTCAGCTAAATGAACCGAGCTGAAGTCGCCGCTACTCCATCTTCTGCTGCACCCGCCAGCCGTGCCCCCGATAATCGCTGGGCAGTCCTGGCCCTGGTCGGCGTGGCCCAGCTGATGATCGTGCTAGACGTGACAATCGTGAATATCGCCCTGCCGTCCGCGCAGGTGGCCCTGCACTTCTCGACCGACGACCGGCAGTGGATCATCACTGCTTACGCGCTGACCTTCGGAAGCCTGCTGCTTCTCGGCGGCAAGCTAGGTGACCTGCTGGGGCGCAAGTGGACGTTCATGGCCGGGCTCCTGGGTTTCGCTGGCGCGTCGGCCCTCGGCGGGCTCGCGCCCTCGCTCGGGGTGCTGATCGCAGCCCGGGCGCTGCAGGGAGCATTCGGGGCGCTGCTCGCCCCCTCGGCGCTGTCACTGCTGACCGTCAGCTTCCACAACTCCCCGGACCGCCCCAAGGCATTCGGCATCTTCAGCGCGATCGCCGCCAGCGGAACCTCAGTCGGGCTTCTCCTCGGCGGCGTGCTGACGCAGACCCTGTCCTGGCGCTGGTGCCTGTACGTGAACCTGATCTTCGCCATTCCCGCTGCCATCGCCGCATGGCGCCTGATCGGCGGGGGCGGGGGCCAGCGCCCGCGCGCGCGGATCGACTTCGCGGGAGTGGCCGCCGCTTCCGGCGGTTTCTTCTGCCTGGTCTACGGCTTCTCCAACGCCGAGACCCACTCTTGGTCGGCCAGCCTGACCATCGCCCTCTTCGCGGCCGGCGCCGTTCTGCTGGCCTCGTTCGTCCTGGTCGAGCGCCGGGCCGCGCATCCGCTGCTGCCGCTGCGCATCGTGACCGACCGTTCGCGGGGCGGCGCCTATGCCTCCATCGCCATCGGCGGCGCCGCGCTATTCTCCGTCTTCTTGTTCATGACCTACTACATGCAGCAAATCCTGCATTTCTCCCCGGTCAAGACCGGCCTGGGGTTCCTCCCGCTCACCGGTGCCATCATCATCGTCGCGCCCCTGGTCCAGACCAAGATCTTGCCCCGCCTCGGCCCGCGGCGGGTGATCACGTTTGGCATGACCCTGGGCGTCATCGCGATGATCATCTTCACCCGGCTGACACCCGGCGGAAGCTACGCCGCCCACGTGCTGCCCGGGCTCGTCCTCGCTGGTGCCGGAACGGCGTGCGTGGTCTCCGCCTCGTTCGCTACCGGCACCCTCGGCGTCCGGCACACCGACGCCGGCATAGCGTCGGCCGTGATCAACACCTCGCAGCAGATCGGCGGCTCGATCGGCACCGCCCTACTGAGCGCCATCTTCGCCGGCTCCCTGGCCGGATACCTGGCCAGCCACCCCGGCGCAGCCCACCCGACCGCCGTCGCGACCGTGCACGCGTACACCGCCGGCTTCACCGCCGGCGCAGTGATCTTCGCCATCGGCCTCCTTCTCGCCCTGGTCCTGCTCCCCTCGCAGCGTGCCATCCGAGCCCGGATGGCAGCCGCCGGCGCATCCAGTGAATCGAATGAATCCCGCGAGTCCCCTGGCGCAGGCCCGGCGCAGGAGAGCCTCCAGCCAACCGGAAGCGGGAGCAGCTGTTCCTAGCGACCGCCGAGCTCCCGAGCGTCCCGCCTCCCGGCCGTCACGGGCTCCCGCGTCCGCAGCGGCGGCCGGCTGCGCTCAGACGGGCGCGATCAGGTCGTCCTCAAGCCGCAGTCCCTGAGCAAAGGTGTTGGTCCAGCCGGCATGGCAGGCCATTGCGAGAGCCTCGATGATCTCGGCGTCGTTCCAGCCAAGGTGACGCACGGCGTCGAGATCCTCAGCGGTGACGGCTGACGGATCCGCCGCTGCCTTTCGCGCAAGCGTGACGAGCCCACGATCGGCTTCGGAGAACCCCTCCACCTCCTGACCGGTGCGCATCGCCTCCACGGCCGACTGGTCGTAGCCGAACTCGTTGACCAGGAACAGCGAGTGCCCGCCCATGCAGTAGGCGCACTGCCTGGCGTGGCTGGCAGCAGCGAACAGCAGCTCCTTCAGCGGCCGGGCAAGCACACCGCTTTCGACCACCGGGTGATACAGCGCGTCCATTGCCTGCTGCGCGGGCGGCGAGTAGCTGAGCATGATGCGCAGCAGCGTAGGACGGCCATGCTCGTTCGCGAAGTGATCGATAGCCGCGCGGCCAGCCTCGTCGATCGTGCCCGGATCGGGATAAGGAATAAGTGCCATCCTGTCCTACGCCTCCTGGAGTCAGGCCAGCTTCAGGGTCAGACTCATGATCGAGGTGTAAGCGGACAGCGACACCACCGTGAGCGCCTCCACGATCTCCTGGTCCCGCCATCCCGCACTATGCAGGCGCTTCATGTCCTCCTCAACCGTCTTGTGCGGCATGGTGGCCATCTTCCGTACCCACATGAGCAGACAAGTCTCAGCGTCCGACCTTCCCTCGCCCGACGCGGCCATCGCAAGAACCGCGTCAGAGCCGGCAAACTCGTGCGCGGCGGCCTGCGCGGCCATCGCGTGCGCGAGGTATTCGTCGCCACGGGCACTCGCGGCACAGGCAAAAATCAGCTCTCGCAAACCCCGATCCAGCCGTCCCTGGCCGATCATCAGGTCGTACTGAGTATCGAGCGCCTGCAACGCAGCGGGAAAGTATGCGAATACCTCCCGAAGGGCCTCGAAGTGACCGTGCCCATCTGCATGGGCGGCCAGCTGTGCCGCGGTGTCTACCGGCATCGAGTCGGGCGGTAGCGGCGGTATCAGGGGCATCGTCGCTCCTGTCGTGGGGTCTGCAGCGTGAATGCGCAGACAAACCAGGCAGCAGCAGGCGATCGACCACTGACCCGCATTCGGGGTCAGAGCTGGATGGCGGACTCATAGAGCGGGGCCGTCGCTTGCTGGCCGAAGAGGCCGCGCTCGTGCATCCACTGCTGCGACTGCTGGTACATATCCTTGCTGTAGGGAAGGAAGACGATCCGCTCACCCGGGCCGAAGCGGCGCACATCCACGCGTCCGGCATACCGGGAGGGGATTTCCCGGCCATAGTGCGTCTTGTACCGTTCCGGCTCGAGGTCCAGGTCCATCTGGGCACGCTTGAGCGCGCTGAAATACTTCCGCACGTCCCCGACGTCGGTATCCGCACCGAACATGAAGCCGGCAATGAAGGTTGTGTCGAGGACCTTGCGGCACCCGAACTGCTCCAGGATGTAGGCCGGCGCGGACCAGGCCGCCGCAGCCGGCACCGCACCGGCCAGCAGCGCGTCCACGCGGTCGTATGGCATGCCGATGAAACCCAGCTTGATACCCCCGGGATCCAGGAAGGCCTCCAGCGCCTGGATGGTCGAGAAGTGGCTGCCCGAGTGGTAGCCGACCGCCACGTCCACGCCGGCGAGGTCCTCTGGGCTGCGTATCGCGGAATCTTGCCGGACATAGATACCGCTGGGCAGGATCGAGTAGCAGTGTCCCCACATGCGCCCGGCTCCCTGGGTCGCAGCCTCGTTGACCGCCCAGTGGCACGCGCAGCTCATGTCCTTCTTGCCGCCGCCGCCAGACTGGTACAGCTCGTAGGCGCCCACGCGGACATCTGTCTTGTCCGCCCTGGCGATATCCTGGTCAGCATTCTCCAGGACCCTCAGGTTGATCTGGTAGTCGAGGCCCTCGTCGGCGAAGTATCCCTTGTCGTCGGCGATCCAGTCCTGGAGTCTGCCGTGGGTCGAGATGCGGAACCGAGCCACTGCTCCTCCAATAATCATCAGGTTCCTGATAATTAAGCTACAGCTGAGCTCGTCGGCGTCGCAACCCCCGGTGTCTGCTAGCATCCGTTGGTGCCGATGGCTATTGGCGAGGGGTTCCGGGGTCCGGACGGTCGGCTCGGGTACCTTCTCCGGCAGGCCCAGCACGCGCTGTGGCTGGCGCTCGAAGATGCACTGCGGCCGCTCGGGATCAGCGCGGCCGGGTTCGGGGTCCTGAGGCTCGTCGAGGTAGAGCCAGGTTCCTCCGGGGCGGACCTTGCCTTCGACAGCATGTACCGCCCGCAGGCCACCCACGAGATGCTGGTCGCCTTGGAGGCCGGCGGGCTTATCGAACGGCTCGCCGATCCGCGCGACAAGCGACGGCGCTTGGTCTACCTCACTCCGCGTGGGGCCAAGGTGCTGGCCGAGGCTCACGGCCGGGCGATCGCGATCGAAGAGCGCATGATGTCCGGCCTGACCGAGGCCGAGCGCCGCAGGATCCGCACCTGGCTAGCCCAAGCTGCGGCGGCCCTGACCCCTATGCCGTAGACCAATCGCCTGCGGGTCCGCAATTCCGTCATGGCCTTTCAGCTGCGGCTTCGCAGTTGGTCAACGGCGGTCATGCTGCCCGTTGGTACTCGCTGATCCATCCGCCCAAGACCCGCCGGGAGCCTTTCCCGGACACCTCGGCCACCGGGTGTGGCCGACGCGGGGCCCGGGTGCGTGGCAGCCGGAGGTGTGCACCGCGATCGTTGTCGACGGTATTCCTCTGGATGCTCTGGTGATCAAGCTCGGCTCCGGCCGCAGTGCCATTTGCAAGATGATGTTCGATGCGCGGCGTAAGCTGCGGGCCGCGCTGGCCGCTGACGGGTATCTGCCCCAAGATGTCGGCTGCCCAGGCAGGCACTGAATCGGTGAGGCGATCGTGATGACAGGCTGGCCGGAACTGGAAGAGTTCCTGCGGACCGATCCCCGGGATGTTGGGTGCGATCAGGCGCTGCGGATCCCGCATGCCTACCTCGACCCGGTTCTCAGTGACCGTACTGGGTCGGCGGCCTGCCAGTACCCAGGAGTGGCCGGGCATCGGCTCGCCTGCGGTCCGTGCGGCGACGACTATGATGACCTCCTCGCGGCAGCTGGGAGGGCTGGCGATGATGACACCTGAGCCAGACCTGCTGACGGTCACGGCCGCCGACGGCCAGGGTCTCCTCACCGCGGCAGAGGGTGACTGGTCACGTCCGGTACCTGACTGCCCCGGCTGGACGGCCGCCGACCTGGTCGGTCACATGGGGGCGATCCTGGGCTGGATGGCCAAGATCGTCACGACCGGTGAGGCGGTGCCGCGGCGCGAGCGCGAGACTCCGCCGGCTGATCAGGACGAGCTCGCATCGTGGTACTCGGCCCACCTCGGCAAGACACTGAGCATCCTGACCGGCACCGATGCCGGTGCTCCGGCCTGGACGTTCTCCACCAGGGGCGACTACCGGGTCGGCTGGTGGCGCCGCCGGCTTGCGGTCGAGCTGGCGATCCACCGCTGGGACATCCAGCGCGCAGCAGGCTCTGGCACCGCTGACACGCCTTTCCCTGTTGACGGCACCGTCGCTGCTGCGGGTATCGAGGAGTTCCTCACCGAGTTCCTGCCCGGCCTGCTCTCCCGGCCGGGCATCGCGGGTCTCACCGGCTCTCTGCACCTGCACGCGACAGACGGCACCAGCGAGTGGTGGGTCAACCTCGACGACAGGGACCGCGCGGTCGCCGCGGCCGGCCACCGAAGAGCCGACACTGCCATCCGGGCGACCCGCTCCGATCTGCTGCTGTGGCTGACCAACCGCCAGGGTCCGGCCGTGCTGGACATCCGCGGCCCAACCGATGTGGCGACGCAGTGGATTCAGCTACGCCGCTGACTCGGAACAGATTCTGGCCGAGTCATCGTCTCCCGGCGCTGTCGCGCCGCTACGGCGGCGCACCTGCTCGCCTGCGGCCCATGTGCCGGAGACAACCAGGGCCTGCTGACGCCGCCCGGGGGAACCGCCGCTGACCCGTGTCCTCGTCGGCTGGTAAGACATCACTCTGTGGCGACGCTCACCCTGTGACATGGGTACCGTGCCCGCGGCGCCCGAGCAGCCGGAAGCCGAACGCAGGGAGTCTGCATGACCGCCGAGTCCACGATCACCGACCTCGTCGCCGAGATGCACGCCGCCACGGCCGCTGAGCCGCCGAACGGGGTCATGGCCGCGTTCGGCCGCGAGCAGGCCGAACTGGCCGCCTCTGGCGTGCCAGCCGGGGTCGCTGCCGCCGGAAGCGAGATCCCCGATGCAGACCTGCTCGACGTCCATGGGTCGCCAACTACGCTGTACGCCGCGACTGAGGGCGGTGCGGCCGTGCTGGTTTTCTACCGCGGGGTCTGGTGCCCTTACTGCAACATCGCCCTGTCTGCCTACCAGCGGCACCTGCTTCCGCAGCTCGCCGAGCGTGGCATCCGTCTGGTGGCGATCAGTCCGCAGCGCCCGGACGGGTCGCTGTCCATGCAGCAGCAGCACAGCCTGTCCTTCACGGTGGTGTCCGACCCCGGCAACGTGCTCGCCCGGGGGCTGGGGATCCTGACCCAGCCGTCGTATGAGGCGCGCGAGGCCCAGCTGCAGCTTGGGCTCGATCTGACCGCCGTCAACGCTGACGGCACCGTCGCGTTGCCGATGCCCACCGTGGTCGTCATGGACGCCGGCCACGCTGTACGGTGGATCGACGTGCACCCCGACTACAGCACTCGCAGCGAGCCAGAGCAGATCCTCGAGGCCACCGACCAGCTCGGCCTCTGACCCAAGGGCGGCACCACCCGGCATCGCTACGATGCTGCGGAGTTCGCCTGTGGCTCTCACCGCACACTTTGGCCAACACCGGCCGTGTGCTTGCCACGGTAGCTAAACGCCTGGGCGCCAGCAACCCGCAGGCGCAAGGCTTCCAGCACCTCGTCCTGGACGGGCACGCCAGCCAGGACGGCTCGGCCGGCAACACCGCGCTGATCAACGCCCTGCGCCACGGCGGAGACCTGCTCAACGTGTTCGGGGACTTCCCGACCCTGGCCGACCCGCGGCACGCCGACGCCTACTGCCCGGGGTGGAACGCCCAGCTCGGCCTGTGGACCCCCAAGGCGGTCGAGGAAGGGCTGAACGCCCGGCAGATCGACGAGAACGTCGTCTTCAACTGGCCTGCCACCTGGCCTGACCTGCTGACCGGCGTCAACCCGGCCACCGGAAAGCCCGCCCCCTATGGCTCAGTCGGAGTGGACATCAACTGCGCGGTTATCGGCTACACCGCTCAGGCCCCGACCGCCAATGTGGCTGCCCCCGTCCCCGGCTCCCAGTTCCCGCCGCGATAGGCGCGGCGCCCCACGACCAGGGACCCGTTGATCCTGCCCCGGCGCAGCGATCGGCGGGTCCCCGTTATCTACGGTGGCGGCGAGGTGCCTGTATGCGACCAAGCCGATCCCTGCACAGCCAAGGGCAGCGGCTCCGAGGGCCAGGCCCGCACACGAATGCTGCGGCAGGGATCAGCGGAACGGGGCCCTGGGTGGCTCCTGACTGGCCAGGAGGTAAGACCGCCGCGGCCGCGGACGCTCACTTTTGTAGCCGTAAGAACCTGGCCCCCTATTAGCCGTGATCTGCGAGGAGGACCGCGCGATGACTGGTGTAACGATTGCCGGGCAAGTGGCTATGGCGGAACCGTCGGCCGGGCAGCCACCGGGAAAGGTGATGGGTGCGTTCGCCCGCGAACAGGCCGAACTGGCGGCGGGAGGAATCCCGGAGGGGTCATCGTGGCGGGTGCTGTGCTCCCCGACGCAGACCTGCACGACCCGTTCGGCGCCCCGGCAAGTTGCGTGAGGGATTAGGTCGGACCAGCCCTCGAAGAGCACGACCAGCATCACCGGCTGGTGCACCCCGATGTGCGCGAAGGCTGCTGGAGCCCGCGAAGACGCACCGGTCGACCAAGGCACGCATGTTTACCAACGTAAGGAGAAAGACACGATGGCCGTAACACCTGTCGCAGACGACCGCGACTACCCGCAGATGCTCGCGCAGACCGATCACGTCGAACCCGCGCCGCGGCGCGTGCGGGCGACGTTCGGTGGCGAGCAGATCTTCGACACCACCCGGGCACGGTATGTCTGGGAATGGCCGTATTACCCGCAGTACTACATCCCGGCCGATGACATCGACCCGCGCTTCCTCGTTGACGAACACCACGAGCAGCACCTGCGCCAAGGCACGGCACGCCGCCACGGCCTGCGTGCGGGCGGCCTGGACCACCCGGGCACCGTACGGGTCTTCGGCGACGACGCGACCAACGGGGTGGCCGGCACGGCCCGCTTCGACTGGAATACGCTCGATGCCTGGTATGAGGAGGACGAGCAGGTCTTCGTCCATCCCCGCAACCCGTATGTCCGCGTCGACGCGCTCCGCTCGCATCGCCACGTCCGGGCCTCGCTCGAAGGGGTCACACTGGCCGAGACCACCACGCCGGTGCTGGTGTTCGAGACCGGCCTGCCGACCCGCTACTACTTCGACCGCACCGATGTCGCCTTCGAGCATCTCGTGCCCGTCGGCACCCAGACGGCCTGCCCGTACAAGGGCGTCACCAGCGGCTACTGGTCGGTGCGCACCGGTGACAAGGTACGCGACGGCCACCAGGACCTCGCGTGGGCCTACGACTACCCGACCCGCCAGCTGCAGCCCATCGCCGGGCTGATCGCCTTCTACAACGAGAAGATCGACCTCGACGTCGACGGTCTCCGGCTGCCCCGGGCCCGAACCCACTTCTTCAAGTGAGCAGCACCACCGCAGTGCGGCCCACCAGGGAACTCAGCGGCACACTCCATCCGCATGCCACCGACGGGCCCACCAGGTGGCGGATCGATCTTGGTGCAGTCAGCCCGGCCGTGCCCGCACACGCCCAGGCGGTATGGCTGTTTGCGGCACCGCTCTGACCTTCTCCTCTGGCTGACGAGCCGGCGTTCACCGGGCTCTGGAGGTCACCGGCCGCCACGAGCTCCTTGACGGCTCGAAGCAGCTCCGGCGCTAACGATGGAGGTCCTTGACTCGCCTGCCGCCGGCCAGGTCAGGTGGCTCACTTGGCGGCGAGGATGTCGGTCTTCTGAATGTCCGGATCCTTGGCCAGCAGGCCGGGACCGGCCTGGCCGAGTGCGGCGGCGATCGGCCCGTTCAGGTGCGCCTGGCGTCCGTCCTCGCCGGCGAACGTGTCGAAAATGCCGTAAGTGGTATCGCTGAGCTTGAAGGCATACCAGGTGATCGTGCCCGGCTCGGCCGCGGCCAGCGGCTGGGCCTGGGTCAAGAAGGCGGCGAGCTCGTCTTCCTTGCCCGGCCGGGCCTCCAGAATGACGAGCAGTCCCCGGTCGACGCTCATGATAAGGATCCTTTCGCTGCGGTTCGCGACCAACGCTAGGCCATGCCGCGGAGGACCCGACAGTGGCGGATCCGCCGCGAATGGTACTGTTCCCGACATGCGGATCGCGGTGCTCGCCGTGCCGGACCTGTTCGACTCCGGGCTGAGCGCCGTCCTGGACATCCTGGCCACCGCGAATGCCCTGCGCGCCGACGTGGCCACCTCCGTACCCCCGTTCGACGTCACCGTGACCGGCACCGAAGCCTCGGTGCGCACCGGACACGGGCTGCGCCTGGCCACCACGCCGCTGACGGAGCTGGACACCGTCCCCGACCTGCTGGTCATGCCAGCGGTCGGCTGCGACCTCAGGTCGCCGCGGCAGGTCGTGGACATCGTGCGGAACCATCCCGCACTGGCTCACCTCGCGGCCCTGTACGCGGCCGGCAGCGACCTGGCGGCGGCGTGCACCGGGACGTTCTTCCTGGCCGAGGCCGGCGTGCTCGACGGCCTCCTGGCCACCACCAGCTGGTGGCTGGGCCCTGCCTTCCGCCGCCGCTACACCGCCGTGCGGCTCGACGAGAGCCGGACTCTTGCCCGCGACGGGCGGGTCACCACCGCGGGCGCCGCGTTCGCGCACATAGACCTGGCGCTGTCGATCGTGGCACAGGAGAGCCCGACGCTGGCCGATCTGGTCGCCCGCTACCTGGTGATCGGCGACCGCCCGTCCCAGGCCATCTCCGCCGTCCCGTCGCATCTGGCCGGCCACGACCCGGTGGTGACCGCATTCGAGCGGTGGGTCCGCGACCACATCGCCGACCCGTTGCAGATCAGCCGCGCGGCGGCCGCGATCGGCGTCAGCGAGCGCACCCTGCAGCGCACCACCGCAGCCGTGCTGGGCATGTCGCCCATCGACTTCGTCCACCAGATCCGGCTGGACGAGGCGACCTTCCTGCTCCGCACGACCAGCCAGACGGTCGACGCCATCGCCGCAGCCATCGGCTACCAGAACACCAGCACGCTGCGCGCCCTGGTCCGGCGGCGGCGCGGCACCACCATCAGCGCGCTACGCCAGGCTCCGGGGTGACGATCGTCCGCACGGTGGGGATCCTCACACCGCGGCACGGGTGAATATAGGTGACCTGGTCGTTAAGCGCTGTCGTGAAAATAGAGCTGAGGATCGAGCTTTTTCAGTACTGGATCGTCCACGCCGACCGGCCTTCGCGCTGCATCTGGGCGATCCATTCCCGGATATGCTCGGGGAATATGTCGGCCATCCGTATTGGTCCTAGCGCCGGAAGAATGAAGGCACCCAGGTAAGCGGCCTTGTGCGTTTTCGTGGGCAGGGGTGGGGCACACGCTGGGCAAGGTACCCATAGGGCGGGGTGCCGATGTGCCGGTGCCCCGCACGCTCGCCCCGGAAAGCTGACCGGCCGACCTTCTGCCCGTGGCGATCGAGGCGCTCGACGCCGGTGCCTCGACGTTCTGAGCACAGCTCGGTCTGCTGTGCGGCGCGTGCCCGATGCTTCGTTGCGGCAGCTAATGCTGGAGATCGTCGGGCAGGAGCCGGAACCACTTATGGGGGGTGAGGGGGTGCATCGCTCGGAAGTCGCGCCGGTCGAGTGTGAGCACGGCGTCGGTCCGGTACTGGGCTGCGAGCGCCACATTGACTGCGTCAGCTAGGTCCAAGTCGAGGCTGGCGTACTGCTTCTGGACTAGGCGCGCGGTGTCGAGGATCTCGATGCCGATTTCGGGGATCTGAAATCGCGTCTCGCGGGCCTGGGCAATGACGAAATCAATGATCATGGTCCGGGCACGGGATCCGAAGCGGGCCTTGGCCAGGTGATCAACCTCGGTGAGCACGAGCGGCGAGATGATCACCGTTCCTGCTTGCTGCAAGATTTCCTGGCATGCTGCGGACTCGCGGGCGTTGCGGTCGGAGGCGGCAATAATGCCGGAGGTGTCGGCGACGACAATCACGAGCTGGCGGCTGCCCGGGCGACCGTCTCGGTGACCTCGTCGCTGGTAGCAGTCTTGCCGGTTCCGTCGAAGGTGGGCCAGTTGAGGGAACTGTCCCATACTCGGTTGCTCATCGCTGCCAGGTGGATGCCTTCACGGATGATCTCTGCCTCGGGTACGCCTCGCCGGGCAGCGATCTCCTTGATCAGCGCAAGATCGTCGGTGTCTGCGTAGACGTTCGTCCTTCTAAGCGACATGTACCGATGCTAGCACACGTCCATATCCTGACAGCGTCGCTACGCCACCTTAAATCCGGCGTCCAGGCAGCGTCAGGATGTTGTTGACGGACGTTACTTGACTAGCGGAGTCTGGTGCCGGCCTGGGTTGAACTGTGACGGCGGTTCTCTCTGCGGTAGCGCCGGTTCAAATCCAGTCGGGGCTACAAGTGAAGTAGCAGTTCAAGGGCCTGATCGCCGGTAGCGGCGGTCGGGCCTTGATCATCCGTCCGTCGTTTGTCCGTGGAGTTCACCGTCACTGGACGGCAGCGGGCGCAACAGAATAATCACCCTCAGTACAGTCTTGGTGTCAGTGCAGCGGCTCCGGTGAACAGGACGACGGCACTGGCCATCAGGCCGCGAAACCACTGCATGCGGCCAGTGCCATCCAAGCGAGGGGTCACTGCCGTGACCGCGATCTCCGCCGACACCCCCACCGGCACGCCCACCCACACCCAGGTCTTACTGCGCTCTGTTGGCCATTCGTGCTCACCCAGGACATGCGCGCCGCCGGCTAGGTCTGGCCTTGCGCGACTTCTGGCGGCACCTGCTGACCCATCCTCGGTCAGGCCCTCCCAGGCTCGGGCAAGGGTGAAGTACTCGATTTGGTGCATCAGCTACGGCAGCGTCTCGGCTCGTTTCCCGGTCATGAGCCGCATCGTACTCAAGCCCTCTGCCCACGCCTGGGTGCCGCGGCATGCCGACGGATCAGGCCTCGGCCCAGAGTCTCGCAATCCCTTTCTGTTCTTGGCATCGGCAGAGAACCTGGCCACATCAGGCGCTGCCAGAGTGTCATGCCGCTTCTTCTCGGCATCCCGCTGGCGGGGTGCGGCCAGGGTTAGCGGTGCCGTGCGCGGTCTTGGCGGAAGATGGCCAGGTCGATGGCGTCGGCGAGTGCGCGGGCTCCGGCGTCGGAGGGGTGGAGGCCGTCTCCGGAGTCGTAGCCGGAGGCTATGCGGGTGGGGTCGCCTGGGTCGGCGAGCGCTGCGGCGAAGTCGGCGACCGGCCATTCGCGCTGGCTGGTGATGGCGCGGTTCACGGCCTGGCGGATGTCCTCGTTGCCGTCGGCGCGGATGGCGTCGACGCGGGCCGCGAGGATCGGGGTGAGGGTGCCGAGGACCGGCTGGATGCCTTGCTGGGACGCTCGGCGGGCGAGGCTGAACAGGGCGTCGCTGATTGCCCCGGCTGTCGGCTGCGGGCCGCCGAAGACGGCGGGCAGGATGATGTCGTTGAGGCCGCCCGTGATGATGACGTGGGTGGCTTCGCCGATGCTGAGGACGTCGCGGGTGAGCCGCTCGGTCATCGGCGGTCCTACCCGGGGCAGCAGCAGCCGGTTGGCGCTGAGCCCGGTGTTCAGGACGACCGCGCTGCCCAAGCCGACGGTGAGCATCCTGGCCTGCAGGTGGTCCGGGTAGCGCTGTTCTCCGTCGATGGTGGTGCCGTCGCCTCTGGTGATCGAGTCGCCGAAGGCCACGATCACCGGGCCGTCCGCCGGCGCGTCGGTCAGGACCCGCGTGATCCAGTACAGGGAGGAAAAGGACTGCGGGCCGTCGGGGCCGGCGAGCTGGTCCCGGGCGGCCTGGTTGCCGGGCGCGGCGTAGCCGGTGCGCTGGGCGGAGTGCAGGAACGCGGCTGGGCCGGCGGTGCCGGCGACGTAGCAGGTCACCGCGATCTCTTCGCCGGCCGCCACCGGCAGCTGGACCGGGTCGCTGGCCGCGGTCTGGCCGGGCGGGATCTCCCAGCGGGCGCTCCCGCGGAGCGTAGTGGTCCGGGGCGGCTTTCCTTGCGCGCCGCTGACCGCTGCCGTGTCGATCACCAGCGGGGTTTGCCCGAACTCGTTGCTCAGCACCAGTCGCAGCCTGCTGCCGCCGCGCCGCAGGCGCACGGCCTGCCGTATCGTCTGGTCGCGAAAGGACTGCGGCTGGGCCAGGAACGCCGGCGTGTCAGCGGGGTCTGCCAGCGCGCTGGCATAGGCCGTAGTCCAGGTAGTAACGGGGATGCTCATTGTAATCGGTTTCCTTTCCTGGCTTGTGTGCTCGAGGCAGCCTGCCTACATTCAGGGAGACCCCGTGAGAACGGGAAAGGAATCGCTCAGAAGCCGAACACGGTGACCAGGCTCGGGTCGCCGAAGGAGGAGATCCGGCGGATGCCCGCGCCGGTGACGGTAAGCACGCAGATTCCGTACGGTTGGTAGTTCCCGCCGGAGTCACGGGTGTAGGCCGCTGCGGGAGGCTGCCCGTTGGCGCTGGTGGCCAGCATGCGCCAGTGACCAGCTGATCCCAGGAGCCCGCTGCGCAGGAACGGCATGCAGGTCTTGCGGCCGGCGAACCAGGTACGCAGCGGCGTCGCCTCTATGACGGCGTCCTCTGTCAGGAGCCGCTCCAGCGGCTGCGTCGGCATTCTCAAACGCCGCGATGTACTGGTCGAGGAGCGTGCAGGCACCGCTGGGTGGTCATGATCGAGGCGTGGCCGAGGCGCTCCTTCACGACCTGCAGGTCAGCTCCGCCGGCGGCGGAGCGGCCGACCGCGCCGAGCCCGGTGCACTCGATGACGACATCGACGTCAACGTCGATGTCGGCGGCGTCACCGGAATGGTACCGGGCGCCGAAGTCCTCCACGAGATCGCGTTTCGGGCCGGCGTGCGCGAGGTCGATGACGTGCATCTGGTGACTGTCATCGCGCGCAAATGCGCATCGTCGCGCCCGGCTGTCGCGTCCGCCTCATCCGCCAGGGGTGATGACGGGCCGTGGCCGGGATCCGGATGATCGAGTCATGACCTCGTCGCCGCCTCAGCTGCTCGACGTCGTGGTCGTCGGCGCAGGACCCGCGGGGGTAGTCGCGGCGCTCCGTGCGGCCCGTCTGGGAGCCAGCACGGCGCTGATCACCCGCGATCAGTTCGGGGGAATGGCCGCGAACGACGGGCCCGTGCCGGTGCGCACGCTGGCCCAGGCGGCCCGGCTGATCCGCGAGGCCAGGCAGCTCCCGCTCTTCGGGATCGCGGGCGGCGAACCCTCGCTCGACTACGCTCGGCTGCTAGCCCGCGTTCGCGACGTGACCGCCGACGCACGCCAGCACACGCTGCTGCGCGACGATCTGGAGCGCGCCGGGGTGAGCATCTACGAGCAGGCCGGCACTGCGCGCTTCGTCAACGCCCACACGGTCGACAGCGACAACGCGCCGCGGCTTCGGGCAGACAAGGTCATCCTCTGCACTGGAGGAGCCTCACGGCCGTTGGCGGTTCCCGGCTTCGACCTGACCGCGACACACAGCGACGCGTGGCGCCTTTCCTCGGTGCCGCCGTCGCTGGTCGTGATCGGCGCTGGCGCGACCGGCGTGCAGGTGGCATCGATCTTCAACGCGTTCGGCTCACGGGTTTATCTCGTTGAGATCGCTCCCCGCATCTTGATGAGTGAGGACCAAGAGGTCTCCGAAGCGGTCACTGCCGCCATGGCGGCGTCCGGCGTCCAAGTGCTCGCGGACGCCGGGACGATCGACCGCTTCGAGCGCTGTGCGACCGGCGTGCGGCTCATTCACTCGACAAGCGATGGGCAGCACAGCATCGACGCCACGCTGGCCGTGGTGGCGGCCGGATGGGTCGCGGCCACCGCCGGGCTGGGCCTCGACCGGGCCGGGGTGCAGACGGACCGGCGCGGATACGTCCAGGTCGACGCGCAGTTGCGCACGATCGTGCCGCACGTCTTCGCCGCCGGCGACGTCACCGGGCGCGCGCTGGTCGTGCACGAGGCGGTCCGCGAGGGGCTAGTGGCCGCGACCAATGCCGTCCTCGGAGCAGCCATGGTCCTGCCTCCCCGGGTGAGCCCCATCGGCAGCTTCACGGACCCCGAGTACGCCTCGGCGGGACTGACCGAGGCGGCAGCCCGGGAGAACCGCGAGGTGGTCGCGACGACGGTACGCTTCGACTCGCTCCCGCGACCGATCATCGATGGCCGCCAGACGGGGTTCTGCAAGCTGGTCGTCGACCGCGAACTCCATACGATTCTGGGCTGCCACGTCGTGGGGGAGCGCGCGGTCGAGCTCGCGCAGCTGGCAGCGACAGCGATGGCCGCGAAGATGCCCGTCGAGGAACTGGCATTGGTCCCGTTCTCGTTTCCCACCTACGCGAACGCCCTGGGCCGCGCGGCGATCCTCGCCGCGATCGAACTCGATCACACCGGAATGTGGGCCGTTGATCATTTCGAAACGGCAGTGGAGGCCGGCGTTGCCTGAGCTCGCTGCGGGCGCACGCGGTATCAGGACCACGCCCTTACCGAATAGGAGAAAGATCTTGGCAACCCCTCCAGCAGGAACGCCCCGGCCGGGCGTCCAGGTCGGCTCCACGAGCGAATTCAGCTTGTTCTTCCGCGTCAGGCCAGGCCACGAGAATGACCTGCGGGAAGCGGTCGAGGCGCTGCAGGACAGTCCCGGCTACCGGCCAGGGGACTACGACCTGCCGATCGCGGTCATTCACGAAGCCAGGTTCGTGCTGTTCGACGGGGACACGCGGCTGCTCTTCGCGACGAGCTTCGATGGCCCGTGGGACGCCTACATGGAGGACTTCGCGTCCAAGCCGATGCAGCTTTTCGATGCGATCTTCCGGCACGTCGACGGCTACGAGGGCCTCCCGGACCTCACCGCGGTGAAGGATTTCATCTTGAGCGCCCAGGTCACCGCCGGAGCCTACACCCGGAATTACCCCGGCACGGTGAAGGAGATCCGCAAGGCGCTGCGGGTGAACGAGGCCTTCCAGCAGGTGCTCGACGATCCCGGTGCCGCGGACGCGCTGCTGCACCCCGCGCTGAAACCGCTGCTTGACGAGGCCGCAGACGCTTAGGCGGGCTGCGGCGAGCGAACCGTGAACCCAACGGAAGGCGGGCGATGTCGCATCACATCTCCGGGCCGCGCGCCGCGGCCGAGCCGATCGCGGACATCACGGACCTTGTACGCGTTCCCGAGTCCCGAGCACCCGGGCCGTCTGGTCCTGGTGCTGAACACGATGCCGTTCGCGCCGCCGTCGGCGGTCTTCTCCGACGGGCTGATCTACCGCTTCCGGCTGCGGCCGCTCACCGCGAGCGACCGGGAGGATGGGGCGCCGTTCGCCGCGGGCGGCGAAGAGATGGTGATCGACTGCGCGTTCTCGGCCCCCGCGGGCGGACACGGCGCGAACGACCCAGGGCAAGAAGGCACATGCTCGGTGCCGACCGGCCGGGCGGTCTCGATCAGGGTGAACGACGAGCATGGCGGCCAGGCCCACGGCGTTCGTGTGTTCGCCGGCCTACGGTGGGATCCGTTCATCATGGATGCGGCCGCGGCGCTGAAGACGATCGCCACGGGCAAGCTCGCGTTCACCGATCCGGGCGTGATCTACCTTGACGGCAAGAACGTCCTCAGCCTGGTGGTCGAGGTCGACCGCGCCGGGCTCCCCGGCGGTGCTCAGCTGGTCGGCGTGGTCGCGGAGACGCTGACGCGCGGCAGCCTCAGCGTCCGCCTCGAGCGTGTCGGGCGGCCCGAGGTGCCCAACCTGATGCTCGCACCGAAGCAGTTCGACCCGGTGAACCGCGACCTCGAGATCCGTGACCTGTACAACATGGACGACGCGTTTCACCTCAGCCGCGCTTACGAGGGCGCGTACCGGGCCCGGCTGAACGCGAATCTGGCGTTCTGGGACAGCCTGGACGGCAAGACCGACTGGCCGGCCCGCGAGGACGGCGCGCACCCGCTGACCGAGCTCATCCTCGCGGACTTCCTCGTCGTCGACGTCACTATGCCGTACGCGGAGCAGGGTTCGTTCCTGGAGATCGAGCTCGCCGCCAGGCGCGGGGAAGCTCACCGGACCTGCGGTGGCCGGGCGCTCAACGACGATGTGATGGACACGATCTTCACGCTGCTCGTGAACGCAGGGAACGGGCCCGTCATCCGCGACGGCGTCGATCAGGCGACCACGCCCGCCTCGCGCGTGTTCCCCTACCTGGCGCCCCCGAATCCCGACCCCCCGGAGGCTCCCCGCCATGTGCAGTGAACGAACGTCCGCGGACACCGTGACGACCGCGGCGAGCACCGCTCTCGAGCTCGACGACATCCAGTCCGGAATGTTTCACCAGCGGCCGGCGTCCTACGTCGGCACGTTCCTCCTGCTTCGCATCGACAGCCGCGAGGCGGGGCGGAAGCTGGTCGAGCGGCTGCTCCCGGTGATCGAGTCCGCCCGATCCTCATCCGATCCGGCACGGAACGCGTGGGTCTCGGTGGCGTTCACCTATCAGGGGCTGAAGGCGCTGGGCGTGCCCCAGGACTCGCTCGCCAGCTTCGCGCCGGAGTTCCGGCAGGGGCATGGCGGCCCGCGCGGCGGAGCTGGGCGATGCTGGCGACAGCAGCCCGGAGAACTGGGAGAAGCCGCTCGGAAGCCCCGAGGCCCACGTGGCGCTGTCGGTGCTCGCGCCCGACGCCACCCGGCTGGAGAGCCTGGCCGAGCGGGCCCGCCGCGCGCACGAGCAGCTAGCCGGTGTCGAGGTGATCTGGCACCAGGACTGCTACCAGCTCCCGACGGGGCGAACCTCCTTCGGCTTCAAGGACGGGATCGGGCAGCCGGCGGTCGAAGGGAGCGGGATCCCCGGCTCCAACCCGGGCGAGCGGCCGATCAAGGCGGGCGAGTTCATCCTCGGCTACCCGGACGAGACCGGAAGCGTGGGGCCGATGCCGACCCCCGAGATCCTCGGCCGTAACGGCACCTACCTGGCTTTCCGGAAACTGCACACCCGGGTGGCCGCATACCGGCAGTACCTTCACGCCAAAGCGGCCAGCCGCGAAGAGGAGGCGCTGCTCGGCGCGAAGATGGTCGGCCGCTGGCAGAGCGGCGCGCCACTCGCGCTATCCCCCGGGCAAGACGATGCCGATCTCGGCGCGGACCCGGGCCGCAACAACCGCTTTGGCTACACCGATGATCTGCGCGGCTTCAAATGTCCCGCCGGCGCGCATGCCCGGCGTGCAAACCCCCGGGACGCGCTCGATCACGAGATGAGCGTCGACGTCCGCCTCCACCGCATGCTCCGGCTCGGCACGAGCTACGGCCCGATGCTCCCCGAAGGCGTCTTCGACGACGACGGCGCGGACCGCGGCATCATCTTCGTCTTCGCCGGCGCCCACCCCAAGCGCCAGTTCGAGTTCGTCAAGACACAGTGGCTGAACGACGGCATCTTCATCGGCGCGCCCGCCGAGAAAGACCCGCTCGCCGGAGCGAACGACGGAACGGGCACCTACACCATCCCCCACCGGCCGATCCGCCGCCGGCTGCAGAGCCTGCCGCCATTCGTGATCACCCGCGGCGGAGAGTACTGCTTCGCGCCGGGCCTGCGCGCGCTGCGCTGGCTGGCCGAGCTGGACACCCGGACCGGCTGAACAGGAAAGGAAGGACAACATGGCAACGAGCCCGGCACGCACCGACCGCTGGAAGACACTCGACTTCAGCCCGCCGTCGTCGGATGCCGACGAACCCGGCCTGCCCGTGCTCGTCGAGTACACGCAGGACGAGAGAGTGGCGGTCATCACGCTGAACCGGCCGCACGCGGACAACGCGATCACCACGGCGATGGGAGCACGCCTGACCGAGATCCTGGAGACGATCGCGGTCCGGCCCGCGGTCCGCGCCGTCATCCTCACCGGAGCCGGCCGCCGGGCCTTCTCCGTCGGCAGCGACCTGCGCCAGCGCAAAGACATGACCAAACAGGACTGGCTGCGGCAGCGCCAGGACTTCGATCGCACTCTGTACACCGTGCGCCAGCTGCGCAAGCCGATCTTCACCGCCGTCAACGGGATCGCCTACGGCGGCGGCTGCGAGCTCGCCCAGAGCACCGACTTCATCATCGCGTCCGACAACGCCACCTTCGGCCAGCCCGAAGCGATGGTCGGCCTCGCCGCCGGAGGCGGCTCGCCAGCGCTGCTCCCGCGCCTACTCCCCCCGGGCAAAGCCATGCAGATGCTGATGACCGGCGACCCGATCAGCGCACAGGAAGCGCACCGGCTCGGAATGGTCAACGAACTCTATCCCCAGGACGAGCTCATCGACGCCGCACACCGGATCGCGGAGAAAATCGCGAGCAACTCACCCACCGCCGTGCAGGCAGTCAAGCAGGCGGTCCGGATGGGCCAGGGCGAGCCGATCGAGCAAGCCATCGCGATCATGATGGAGGCGCACTGGCGCTCCGCCGTCCACCCCGACCGAGTCGAAGGCATCAGCGCGTTCAACGAAGACCGCGAGCCCAGCTTCCAGGATCCCGACCACTGATGCGCCGCGCAGAGCACCACGCGCAACCCGAGGTGCCCCCGGTAACCGCCTCGCCTATGTAAACAACGCGGTCGAGGTGACGTATGTCAGCGCTGGAGGCCACCGGGATCTACAGCACGCCGGTCTATCACGCGCTGATCGAGCACGCGGAATTCGGGCAGGTGCTGGTGTGCAAGGCCGGGCATGTTAAGAACGTGCCGGCCGCAAACCGATCTCCGTTGCGGCAGTTACTGGTCGAGATCGTCGGGCAGGAGCCGGAACCACCTGTGGGGGTGAGGGGTGCACCGCCCGGAAGCCGCGCCGGTCGAGTGTGAGGACGGCGTCGGTCCGGTACTGGGCTGCGAGCCCTACATTGACGGCGCCGGCTAGGTCCAGGTCGAGGCTGGCGTACTGCTTCTGGACCAGGCGCGCGGTGTCGAGGATCTCGATGCCGGTTCCGAGGATCTGGAATCGCGTCTGCCGGGCCTGGGTAATGACGAAATCAATGATCATGGTCCGGGCACGGGATCCGAAGCGGGCCTTGGCCAGGTGATCAACCTCGGTGAGCACGAGCGGCGAGATGATCACCGTCCTTGCCCGGCTGTTGATACAGCACGCGCTCGGGCAAGACAGAAGCAATGACGACCTTGACCGTCCGGGCTGTCCAGCGGCTGACTCTTGCCGCTGCATGCCTGGCGCAGGGCATGATGGTCCTCGATGTCCTGATTGTCAGCGTCGCTCTTCCGTCGATGCAGCGGGAACTTCGGCTGTCGCCTAGCGGCCTGGAATGGGTCGTCAGCTCGTACGCCCTGGTCCTCGCCGCGCTGATTCCGTCCGGCGGCGCACTCGGTGATCATTTCGGGCGCAAGCGCATCTTCGTGGCCGGATTGGCACTATTCACGCTCGCCTCGGTTGGATGTGCGCTCTCGACCTCCGGCGGGATGCTGATCGCGTTCCGGGTGATCCAGGGGATTGGCGGCGCAGTCATGTCGTCGCTCACGCTCGCCTTGATCTCCGAGGCCTATCCCCCGGACGCCAGAAGCGGGCCGATCGGGTTGTGGGCAGCGGTCAGCGGCCTGGCAGTCGCCGGGGGGAGCGTCGTCGGCGGGCTGCTGCTCTCGGTCTTCTCCTGGTCATCGATCTTCTGGGTTAACGTCCCGATCGGGGCGCTTGCCATTGCCATCTCCATACTCGGGGTCACCGAATCCCGGGAGAGCGCGCCTCGCCCACTCGATGTGCGCGGGGTGGCGCTCAGCGCCCTTGGCCTGTTTCTGGTGGCCTTCGGTCTGGTCTATTCGGCCGATGCCACCTGGGCCTCGCCGGTCGTGGTCGGCTGCATCGCGGCCGGCGTGGCTGTCTTGGTGGCGTTCGCGGCATGCGAACGCAGGACTGGTTCACCGATGGCGCCGCCAGCGTTGCTGCGGACCAGGAGCTTCGCTGCCGCATGCGGCGTGTACCTGCTGGCGTACCTCGCTTTCTCGGGCTTCATCTACTACGTGACCTTGTACTTCCAGAATGTGCAGCGCTGGTCCGCGCTCCACACCGGACTATCGTGGCTGCTGTTCTGCATCCCGTACTTCGCGGTAGCGCAGCGCAGGCACCAGCTCGCCCGCTGGCTGCCGGAGGCCGCGGCGATCGGCTGGGGGTGCGTGATCGCGGCCGCTGGCACGCTCGGCATGAGCCAGCTGACGACCACCACCACGTTCGCGTTGCCCGCGGTTAGCTACGTCTTGGTAGGCGTCGGATTCGGGCTCATGGTCCCGGCCGGCTCGGCTGCCGCCATGGCTGAGGTGCCGCCGGACTCGTCGGGCATTGGCTCCGGGCTGTTCAACGCCTGCCGTCAGATCGGAACTGCGATGGGGCTGGCAATTCTCGGCTCGGTCGCGACCAGCATCATCGTCGCCGACTGGCATAGCCAGGTTCGCTCCTTCGCCCCGGCCGAGCAGCCACGTGCCACCGGGCTAAGTGCAGACGTCGCCGGTGGCCAGATAAAGGCAGTCACCACCGCGCTGGGCCAGCACGCGCACAGCCCGGCGGTCGCGTCCTATTTGCACGGATTCGAGGCGGCGCTGATAACAGCGAGCGTGATCCTGATAGCGGCCGGCGCACTCGGATTCCTCGGCCTGAGGCGCCTTCACTGCGCGCCCGAAAATGTCAGCGCCGGCGAGGTCGAGGATGTCAGCAGCGACCGTGGCGAACGCTCCTAGCCGCGCTGTTACCGCACGGGCGTCGGCACGAACTTCGCGATCGCGCCGGCCACCGCGTCCGGGTCGTCGACCGGGACCCACGTCCCGGCGCCGGGAACGGTCACCAGGGTGGCACTGGGGAAATCGGATGCGAGGTGCCGGGCGTATTCGGTGGGGAAGAACTTGCACGCCTCGCCCCAGATCACCAGGACCGGCCGGTCGAACCCGGGGATCGCCTTGGCCGCGTCGATGAGGAGCTGCGGGCGCTCCCCAGCCAGGGCCGCAACGAGATCACCGGCCACCCGCCGGTCACGCAGGATCGGCCCGAAGAACGACTCCGCGCGTTCGCTGTCGAGCCCGATCTCGGTCACGCTGGAGACGTTCCGGCGCCGGGCAGTCAGACGGACCGCCCCCCGGGCCAGCCCGGGCATCCTGCGGCACATTGCCGACGCCATCTTGAGCTTGTTGGGCGGGAACTGGTCGTAGCTTTCGCAGTTGGTCAGCACGAGACGGCCGATCCGCCCGAGTGCCGGATGACCGGTGGCAAGCGACAGCAGCAGCAGGCCGCCGGCCGTGTCATTGGCGACCACCGTGGCGTCGGTCACGTCGAGCAGTTCCAGGCAGTCGAGCAGCAGCCGTGCCAGCGAGTTGGCAGACCGGTCTGCTCCTGAAAGCAGCGGCCATGGGTGCGCTCCCAGGGGGAGGTCGACAGTGATGCAGCGGTAGCGATCCTCGAGCGCGGCGACGACGTCACGCCACAGGTCGCCGTTCGCGAGCGCTCCGGCGAAGAAGACGAGCGGCGGCCCTTGGCCGGACGACCGGTACGCCAGGGGTCCAAGACGGGTTTCCAGCGTTTCGCATTCCATGCGTATCAAACATACTCGCGGTATGTGAATTCGGCAAGGTGCCTGGTCGCTGAAGCAAGGTGACTGGTCGCCGCAGCAGGGCGGCCTGGTTGCCGAAGCGGATCAGGGCTCCTTGCCTGGAGCCAGGCCCCGGAGCATCACCTCGAGTGCCTTGCCGAGTTCGGCCCTTGTTGCGCCGGGGTCGCTGGCGCGCGTGATGAGCAGGGCGCCGAGCCAGGCCAGGCCGCCGATGAGATCAGTGAGAACGCCGGGGTTCAGATCCGCGAGCTGACCGTGCTCGATCGCCGTGGCGATGAACAACCGCACGGCCTCGGCGTTCGCCTGCTGCTCCGCAGAAGGATCGGGCTCGTGACCGAGCACCGCTGGCCCGTCGATCAGCGTGATCCGCCGTATCTCTTGATCGAGCACGGCGTCCAGGTACGCGTTCACCTTCGCGACGAGCTGATCGATCGGCGGGTCCTCCGGGTCTCCGGCTACGACCGCGCGCCCGTACGCGTCTGCCTCCGCCTCGTCGTATACGGCGCGGAACAGCGCCTCCTTGCCGGCGAAGTGGTGGTACACCGCACCCTTGGTGACCCGGGCCGCGTCGGCGATCTCGTCGACCGACGTCTGTGCGTAGCCCTTGGCGCCGAACAGGGAACGGGCGGCGGTGAGCACAGCCCGGCGGGTGGCCTCGGCGTGCTGCGAGCGGAGCGTGGCCGAAGGCTCGGCGCCGCTTTCGCCTTTCGATGATCGCCGCGGCATGCGGCTCAGTATGTCACCGCAGGTTGCCGCTACCTCGGCCCTATCAGCTGGTCTGATCAGCCGGCGGGCAGCCGGCAAACGGTGGGCGTGGTCCGGCATCGGCCTGCACAAGCTCGAGGCGCGGGTCGATCCCCGAGGCCAGCCCGGGTGGCCGAGGGGGCGGGTGGGAGTCACTGGCCCGGTGGTCTTCGGAGACGGGCTCGCGGCCGCCGGAGCGGGTGGCGGCAATGCCGGCGATGACCACAAGGACGATCCCGGCGGCAGAGGATGCACCCGGAACCTGCCGGAGCACAAGCAGCCCGGCCAGTATCGCGATGGCGGGTTCCAGGCTCATCAGGGTCCCGAAGGCGCTGGCGGTGAGGCGCCGCAGGGCGAGGAACTCGAGGCTGAACGGGATCACCGGGTGCAGCACTGCCAGGCCCAGCATGATGCCGAGCAGCGGCCAGGTCACCCGGCTCAGGCTGGGACCGGCGGCGAGCAGGGCGATCGCTCCGGCCACGGGCATGGAGACGGCCAGCCCAGCCAGTCCGGTGACGTGGTCGCCGACGTGCTGGGTCAGCAGAATGTAGGCGGCCCAGCAGACCCCGGCGGCCAAGGCGAACGCGAGGCCAGCGAGGTCGGTGCCGCCGTTCCAGGGATGAGTCAGCAGCACGACACCGACGGCGGCCGGGGCTGCCCAGCGCCGGTGCCCGCCACCGGGGCCGAACAGCGACACAGCGAGCGGGCCGAGGAACTCCAGCGCGCTGGCCGTGCCGAGCGGGATACGCGCGATCGCGAGCATGAACAGCAGCGTCACGCCGGCGGTGACCGCGCCCAGCACGCAGCAGGCCAGCAGGTCCCGGCGGGCGAAGTGCCGCAGCCGCGGCCGGACCAGGACCACGAGGATCAGCCCGGCCCAGGCCAGCCGCAGGCCGGCCACGCCCAGCGGGCCCAGCTGGCCAAACAAGGGGACCGACAGGGCCAGCCCTAGCTGGACGCACGACATGGATGCCGCAGCCATCAGCGCCCCGCCCTGGGCACCGGCCAGGCCCGGGGCGCGGCGGCGGCATCCGGGCGGCGGCGCGTTCATGGCCCCAGTAAAGCGTCGATGACCGTCCACGTCCACGTGTCGAATATTGATAAACCATCCAGGAATTCTGAACAATGGAAGCATGGAGACGCGACGGCTGGAGTTGCTGGCCGAGCTGTCCCGACTGGGCTCGATGCGTGCAGTCGCGGACGCGCTCGGCACCACCACCTCGACGGTGTCGCAGCAGATCGCCGTGCTCGGCCGCGAAATGGGCACCCCGCTCATCGAGCCCGCCGGACGCCGGGTCCGGCTGACACCAGCAGGGCGCCGGCTGGCCGAGCACGCCGTGACGATCCTTGCCGCAGTCGAGGCCGCGCAGCTCGACCTGGGACCGCAGGCAGAACCCAACGGCACGCTGCGAGTCGCCGGATTCAGCACCGCGTTCCGCGCCTACCTGCTGCCGGTCATCACCACTCTGGCGGCTACGCATCCCCGGGTGCGCGTGCTGCTCCGCGAGCACGAGCCCGCCGAGGCCATGCAGTTGCTGGCCACCGACCAGGTCGACCTCGCGCTCGTCTATGACTACAACCTTGCCCCGGCCGTCGCCGACCCCGCCATGCACACCGCGCCGCTATGGGCCACGCGGTGGGGCCTGGGCGTGCCCGCCAGCGAACCCGCCTGCGCCGGGACGACGCTGCAGATCTTCGCCCGCTTCCAGGGTCACGACTGGATCGGCAACTCCCGCAACACCGCGGACGAGGACGTCATCCGCACGCTCGCAGCCATGGCCGGGTTCACGCCCCGCATCACCCACCAGGCAGACAGCCTCGACCTCGTGCAAGACATGATCACTGCAGGCCTTGGCGTCGGGCTGCTTCCGCTCGGCCACGCTGCCCGCGAAGGAGTGCGCCTTCTTCCCCTCAGCGGTCCAGACGTCGAGTTGCGGGCCTACTCCGTCACCCGCCACGGGCACCTGAACTGGCCTCCGCTCGCCCTCGTCACCGGCCTCCTGGAGCGCGCCAGCCAGCGAACGGCGCCGTGATCGGCGGTCACGTCGATGCTGGTCGCAGCAGGTTGCGCTCGAGCACGACCGGCACGAACAGCTCCCGATAGCCGTGCTCATCGAACAGCACCGTGACGTGGTCGCCGTCATAACGCTGCACCGTGCCCTCGCCCCAGCGCTCGCTCACCACGCGGATGCCCACGGCGAACGGCTCCTCCGGCTGCGTGCCGTCGCCGGTGACATCGCCGGGCACGAGGTCGTTGTCACAGTTACCGCAGGGCCCGGGGTAGGCCTGCCCGAAGTACGTCAGCAGGAACGACCGGCGGCAGCCTGTGTGGTCGGCGTAGCGGCGCATCATCGTCAGCCGGGTGCGCTCGATCTCGTTTTCGCGCTCGGTCTCGTTCTCCGACGCCGTCTCCACCTCGGCGACGGTCATCTTCCCGGCCCAGTGGACCTGCCCGTCGGCCCGCCAGGTCACCGCGCCCAGATCCGCAAGCCGGACCAGCGCGGCCGTCTGCTGCCGCGCGCTGGGCCCGGCCGGCTGGTCGGCCGCCAGCGCGGCTGCGGCCAACGTGGCTGCGGCCTGCGCGACAGTCGCGCCGGACACGCTGCGCGCGGTCAGATGCTGCGCCGCCCCGAAGTCTTCATAGCGATACAGCAGCACCGCGTTTGACGGCTGGCCGTCCCGGCCGGCGCGGCCAAACTCCTGGTAGTACGCATCCAGTGAGGCGGGCGGGTCCACGTGCAGGACCCAGCGCACATCCGGCTTGTCGATACCCATGCCAAACGCGACTGTGGCCGCGATGATGCGGACCGAGCCGTCCAGGAACGCCGTCATCGCCTCGTGCCGTTCGCGCGCTGAAAGCCCGGCGTGGTAGAGCGTCACCTGCTCGCCCGCGGATGCCAGCGTGTCGTGGGCCGCCTGCGCGCTGGCGTGCGTGGCAGCGTAGACAATCCCCGGGCCGCCGAGCTCGCCTGCCGCGCGGGCAAGTTCACGCTCCTTGTCGGTCAGGCTGCCCACGTGGCGCGCCGAGAGGTGGATGTGCGGCCGGTCGAAGTCGCCGATCACGACCGCGGGATCGCGCAGGCCGAGGCGCCGGATGATCTCGTCCCGCACCGGCGGCGCCGCGGTCGCGGTCAGCGCCAGCCGGACCGGTGCGCCGATCGCCTCGGCCTGGGCGCCAAGCCGCATGTAGTCCGGCCGGAAGTCGTGGCCCCACTGGCTGATCAGGTGTGCCTCGTCCACGACGAACAGGCCCGGTTGCGCGCGCCGCAGCGTCTGGCGGGTCTGCTCGTTCGTCAGTTGCTCGGGGGAGAGGAAGACGAACGTGCCGGGGTCGCAGGAGGCCAGCAGCGCCGCCGCGCGCGCGTCGGCCGACTGCTGGGAGTTGAGGACGATGGCCGGCAGGCCAGCCGCGCGCAAATGGGTGAGCTGGTCGTCCTGCAGCGCGATGAGCGGCGAGATGACCACTGTCGGGCCAGTGCGCAGCATCCCGGCCAGCTCATAGATCGCCGATTTCCCGCCACCGGTCGGCAGCACGGCCAGTACGTCCCGGCCGCCGGCCAGCGCCTCGACCGCGGGCAGTTGCCCGGGGCGAAGCCGCGCGAAGCCCAGCCGCTCCCGGGCAAGCTCCTCGATCACGACCGCACCTGCACCGCGCTCTGACCCGAGCCTTCGGTCGCGCGGGAGCGCCCGACCTGAGACAGCCAGTCAGCGGCGCCGAAGTTGCGGCGGAGCGTTTCGCCGTTCGGTGTCCCGCCGAGCGCGGCTGAGATCCGGTCCCAGGACCAGCCTGCCGACCGGGCTTCGCGTACCGCCAGCGCGATCGTGTTCCGGGCCACCCGCCGGGCGTCCACCGCGGACTCGAACAGTTCCTCGACCGTCGCCATGCCACAAAGCATGCCACATTCTGTGGCACAGTTCGAGCAGATCTCGGTAGGGTGGCCGCATGTCCTCACCGCAGGTGCCCGAGATTCATCGCGACCGGCGGGTGGCCGAGTCCTTCGGCGGCGATGCCGAACGCTACGACCGCGCCCGCCCGGACTATCCCGATGCCCTGGTCCGGCGGATCATCGCCGCCAGCCCGGGGCGAAACGTCCTGGATGTCGGCTGCGGGACGGGCATCGAGGCCCGGCAGTTCCGGGCGGCGGGCTGCACGGTCCTCGGCGTCGAGCCCGACGCGCGGATGGCCGAGTTCGCGCGCGGCAGCGGGGTCGAGGTCGAGGTGGCAACGCTGGAAGCCTGGGATCCGGCCGGGCGGAAGTTCGACGCGGTCATCGCCGGCACGGCCTGGCACTGGGTAGACCCGGTAGCCGGAGCGGCCAAGACGGCACGGGTGCTGCGTGCCGGGGGCCTGCTCGCGCCCTTCCACCACGTCTTTCAGACCCCGCCCGCGATACTGGACGCTCTCGCCTCGGCCTACCAGAAGGTAGCGCCGGACTCGCCGGTCAACCTCTCCTCGCTGAAGCAAGCCCTGGACGCCTACCAGGCGCTGTTCGACAAGATCGCCGACGGGATCCGCCAGGCGAGGGGGTTCAGCGAGCCTGAGCAGTGGGAGTTCGGCTGGGAGCGCGCCTACACGCGCGACGAGTGGCTGGACCAGCTGCCCACCCAGGGTCACCTCAACCTGCTCCCGCCGGACAAGCTGGCAGAGGTGCTAGCTGGGGTGGGGGCCGCGATCGACGCGATGGGCGGCAGGTTCACGATGCCGTACACCACCGTCGCGGTCACCGCGAGCCGCGATGGACGGGGGACCGGGTCTCGCTTGCAGCGGGCCGATGAGGGTTTGGCATGATCGAGGCGTGCCAGAGAGCAGCCTGATGGAGCTGGCGCGGGATGTCGACGCGCGATGCCGGCTGCATGGCCGGTTCACGCTGCGTTCCGGCCAGGTCAGCAGCGATTACTTCGATAAGTACCTGATGGAAGCCGACCCGGCGCTGCTGCGGCGGGTCACCGACGAGATGGCTGCGCTGGTGCCGCCCGGTACCGGCGCGCTCGCCGGGCTCGAGCTGGGCGGCGTCCCGCTGGCGGTCATGCTCAGCCAGGCGACCGGGATCCCCGCCCTTTTTGTACGCAAGCAGGCTAAAAGCTATGGTACGTGCCGGATCGCCGAGGGCGGCGACCCCGCGGGCCTGATGGTCGTGCTCGTCGAGGACGTGATCACAACCGGTGGCGCGGTCATTCACGCAGCCGGCGCGCTGCGCGACCTCGGGGCCACCGTGAGCACCGTCATCTGCGCCATCGACCGCTCGCAGCCGGGCCGCGGCCGCCTGGCCGCCGCGGGGATCACGGTCAGGCCGGTCCTGAGCAAAGGCTTGCTGGATTCCGTGACCGCGCATGCCTGACGCCTAGGTTGTCTTGGATGAGTCACTACAGCAGGCTGTCCAAGATCGTCGTTGACGTCCCGGCGGCCGAGCACGACCGCGAGGTGGCGTTCTGGGGCGCGGCCGTCGGGCAGGAGCTGACGCAGGGCATCCGTTACCCCGAGTACCACGGCGCCGCCCTGCACGGCGGCGAGTTCGGGCTGCTCATCCAGCGGCTCGGCGACGGCCCGGGCCGGGTGCACCTGGACATTCACACCGACGATCTGGATGCCGAGATCGCCAGGCTGGAAGCCCTGGGGGCGGAACGGGTAGCGATGGTCCACGCCTGGTGGATCCTGCGCGATCCCGCCGGGCTGCTGTTCTGCGTCGTCCCGGAGCCCGCCGGCTCGCTCAACGACGGCAACGCGCACCGCTGGGACTAATGTCGCCCGGCGACGTTCACACGTGTCGGCGCAGCGCCGTCATGGATGGTCGACATCGATGTGGCGGTTGACAGCCGCGGCGATGGCGTTTAAGTCACCTTCGTCTGAGCTAATGATGACGTCTCCGCGCCGGAGGGCGCCTTCGACGACGCTGGCGTCGACGACGTCGGCGGTGCGGGCGCGGCCGACGAGGGTTCCAGTGGCCCGGGCCCTGGCGTCATCGAGAGGTTCGACTTCGCATCCAGCCAAGAGGCGGGCCATCTGCGCCTGCCGGGGCGTGCCTCGCCAGCACTGGGCAACGACCGGCGAGGGGACTGTCGGCACCACGCGGCGGAGCAGCAGGGCTCGATGGCGGGCCCACATCAGCCGTTCACCCCGTTCGGCGGCGATCAGCGCTCCGGAGTCGTAGGTCACTCCGGTCAAGCGGTCCGCCTTGTGCCATGTGGCTGACCGATCCTGGCAGCCCATTCGTCAGCCTCGGCGATCTCGTCCGGCGTGAACGGGCCGTACTCTGCCTCGTACTGACTGACCGCTGCCAGGCCGTCCCGGATGGTGAATTCCTTCCGCGCTGTCTCGGCGACCCAAGCGCTGTAGCTCATCCCGGCGGCATGGGCGGCAGCGGCTATCTCGGCATCGAGCTCAGGCGGGATGGAGATCGAGCGCTTCTTGCGGACTGCCATGACACGACGGTAGCACAGCAGTAGGACAGCCTGGAGTAAGCTTGTCAGGGCTGCGCCGTGCCTCGCAGCCCGGCAAGCGCATCCTCGGCCTCGGCCGCCGCGGTCCCGTGCGCGGCGATCACGTCCTGCAGCGCCCGCTCGTAGGCGGTGTCGCGCGCCTGGTCCGCGGTGGTCTCGATGTCGGGCGCGACGCCGGTGCCCTCCCAGTTTCCGCCGGTTTTCGGGTTGACCGACTCGGCGACGGAGATCGTTGCCTCCAGGTGAGGGTGCACGACGAATCCCTCGCGGGCGTGCGCGCCGCCGCGGGTTCGCTCCCCGACGATCGTGGCCCGGCCGAGCTGCTGCAGGTCGTAGCTCAGCTGCTCGCCGCCGGAGAACGTGCTGGCGCTGGTCAGCACGTACACCGGCTTGGTCTTCCCGAAACGGCGGCCGGGAACGTACGGGAGCGTCCACGCCTGCTTGAGCAGGCTGTCCTTGCGGTCCCGGAGCCCGGTTAGCTGAACCGGTTCGTGGTCCCAGAGGAAGCTGGCGAGGAAAACGGCCATGCCCGGCTCACCGCCCTGGCAGTGGCGCAGGTCGACGAGCAGCGCGTCGGTGGCCGCGAGCACGCTCATGGCCGCGGTGATGAGCTCGCCGCAGATGACGGCCGGGAACAGTATCGGCCGCAGTTCCAGGTAGCCGACGTTGCCGGCGAGGCGCTGGACGCACGCTACGCCGCCGCAGGTCTGGTCGGCCCACCCCGCCAGCGCGGCGTACTCCGCTGCGTCGTCGCCGGCCGTGCGCTCCTGCAGGACCTCATCGTGATAGAGCAGCCGCAGGTGCTTGTCGCCATTGACCGACTGCAGGTCGGCGGTGACCGCCGCGGCCAGCGCGCGGGCGTCGGCCGGGTACCGTCGTTCGGCCAGCCCCCTGGCCAGCACGCCCGACACCGCGGTGGCGACCTCGGGAAAGATGTAATGCTCCTCGACCAGCGCGCCGACCTGCCCGACGACGCGCGCCAGCTCGGTCTCATCCATACCGTTAATGAAAACATACGCTTGACAAAGCGTCAATAAAAATTAACACTAACTACGGTGGACGAAGACTCCATTTCCGTCGCCAGGCCGGAGCAGTTCAAGGCCCTGGGCCACCCGATGCGCCACCGGCTGCTGTTCGCGCTCGGCCAGGGCGAAGCGACCATAAGCCAGCTCGCCACGACGCTGGACAGCAACAAGGGGAACGTGGCGCATCACCTCAAGGTGCTCGCGGACGCGGGCCTGGTCGAGCTGGCAGGGACGCGCCACGTGCGCGGCGGCACCGAGCAGTACTACCGGCGCGCCTTCGAGCGCCTGCAGTTCGAGGACACCGGCGGCCTCACCGAGGTCGCGTTCAGCGCGGTTGCCGCGGAGATCGCCACCGCGCAGGCCGAGCCCTTCCTGATGCTGCGGAATCTGAGGCTGACTGCCGAGCACGCGGATCGGCTGACCGCCGCCCTCCGCGACCTATCCGACGAGGCCGAAGACGGGAGCGACGAGCCCCGTTACGGCTTGCTGCTCGGTCTGTACAAACCGGCGCAGGCTCCCTCGCCGGACGCGTGAGATCGCGGGCCGGCCGGAACGATACGGGCGCGCCGGTGGCTTCCGGCGCGCCCGGGGCGTGGTGCGAGTACCGGTCACGCGGTGATGTCGCGGTGGCGGAGCACGACCGCGCCGGCGAGCAGCGCGACGAGGGCGTAGCCGGCCAGCACCGCGACCGCGGGTGCCTGGGCCAGCAGGTGGCTGGTGACCGGGAAGTCGGTCGTGCCGCTGGCGCCGGTGGCCAGGCCGCCGACGCCGAATTCCTGGACGGCGGGGCCCACATGGGGGATGAACCCGAGCAGCGGCTCGGCCACGTACAGCACGGACAGCAGGGTGATGATGGCGCCGACCTGGTTGCGGATGATCGCGCCAGCGCCGACGCCGAGCGCGGCGCCGATCGCGGTCGCGGCAGCGCTGCCGATGATGATGGCGGCAAGCTGCGGCGCCGTCGATCCCGCTGCCGATGTGCCGGCTGGCCAGCACCGGCATCGTGATCGCCGCCGCGATCCCGGAGGCGGCCAGCCCGAACACCAGCCCGGCTCCGGCCAGCGTGATCAGCTTGGCGGCCAGCACCCGGCCGCGGCGCGGGGTGATCAGCACCGCGGGGACGATGGTCTTGTGCCGGAACTCGGTGGTCACGGCCAGTGCGCCGGCGATCAGCGCGAAGGTCTGCGCGAGCCCGGCAAGCGCCAGCGTGGCCCGGGCCGGGCTGCCCCCGCCGGTGTACGTGGTGGCCAGGGCGGTGAGCGCGACCGCAGCGACGATCAGCACGAGGGCGCCGATGGCCAGTATCCGGAACGTGCGGGTGGTGGCGAGCCTGGCCACCTCGGCGCGGATGAGTCTGGTCATGACGGATCTGTCTCCATGCTCGTGTCGGTCAGCTGAAGGTAGATGTCTTCCAGCGTGAGGCCCGGGTAGGCGGCCGCCAGTTCGTCCAGGGTTGCCTGCGCGACGCAGCGGCCTTCGCTGATCACCACGATGTCGTCGACGGTCTGCGCGACCTCGGCCAGCGCGTGGCTGGAGATCAGCACGGCGCGGCCCTGTGCGGCCAGGAACCGCAGCATGTCCCGCAGCCAGCGGATGCCCTGGGGGTCAAGGCCGTTGGCCGGCTCGTCCAGAACGAGCACCGCGGGGTCGCCCAGCAGCGCCGTGGCCAGGCCCAGCCGCTGGCGCATCCCCAGCGAGTAGCCGCCGGTCCGCTGCCGGGCCGCGCGGGCCAGGCCGACGCTGTCCAGGAGCGTGTCGGCCCGGCTGGCCGGCACCCCGGCGGCCGTTGCGAGCACCCGCAGATGGTTGCGGCCGCTGCGGCCGGGGTGCACAGCCGAGGCGTCGAGCAGCGCGCCGACGGCGCGGGCCGGGTCGTTCAGCTCCGCGTACCGGCAGCCACCGATGAGGGCGGTTCCGGCGTCGGGACGGATCAGCCCGAGCATCGCCCGCAGGGTCGTGGTCTTCCCGGCGCCGTTGGGCCCGAGAAATCCGGTGATCCGGCCGTAGGACACGGTGAACGACAGGTCGTGCACCGCCACCGTGTCGCCGAATCTCTTGGTCAGCCCGGTCACCTCGATGGCCGTGCGTGTTGTGGACGGGCGGTCGTTGGCCGCCGGGGCGCGGTCGCCCGCAGGGCGCCTGCCAAGTGCTTTTGCTGCGTTCATGGCCCAAAGATCGCCCGGCGGCGCCGTCCGGCGCGTCGGCCCGACGGCCATTTCGGGGCCGCCTTTGGCCGGCCGGAGCACCGACTTTAGTAGCGGGCCAGCGGCCGGTGCCGACGCGTACCCTGGCGTCAAGATGGCCAGATTCCAGGCAGCCAACGGCCGCACCGCCCGATGGCGGCGGACGCTGCCGGCTGCGGGGTGGCCGCCGCCGTTCGGACGCTGGCCGGCCGCCGACCGGCTGGTTGACGCCGGATTGTTCCTGTTCGCTGTCGGGCTCGGTGGCCTGGCCATGAGCTACCTGTGGCACACCCACGGCGAGTTCCTCGACGCCGTGGACCTGGCTGCCGGGTCGCTGGCATGCCTGGCGCTATGGCAGCGGCGCTCCCATCCGGTCGGCGTCTTCGTGCTGGCGTTCGCCGCAGGCTCCATTTCCCGCTGGCCGCCGGGGCCTCCCTTGTCGCCATCGCCGCAGCCGCGTCGCGCGTGCGAGGACGGGCTCTCATTCCCGTCGCGCTGATGGCCGCCGCGGGCAGCATCGCGTTCCCGCTGGTCAATCCCCGTGCAGGGGAGATACTCCAGATTGGCTTCCCCGCCTTCCTGTTCACGGCGATGGCGTTCGGCTGGGGGCTGTACCTGCGCGCCCGGCGTGAGCTGGTTGCCTCGCTCCGGCAGCGGGCGGAGCAGCTGGAAGCCGACCAGATCCGCAACGCCGAGCTGGCTCGTGAGGCGGAACGGCGCAGCATCGCACGGGAGATGCACGACGTGCTGGCCCACCGGCTGTCCCTGCTCAGCGTTCATGCCGGGGCGCTGCACTTCCACCCGGACGCGCCCGCTGCCGAGATAGCCAGCGCGGCCGGGGTGATCAGGACATCGGCCTCCGCCGCGCTCGATGATCTGCGGGAGATCGTCACCGTGCTCCGCGAGGAGCCCGATGATGCCGCCGGGCCGCCCCAGCCCGGTTTCGGCCAGCTCGGCGACCTGCTGGAAGAGTCCCGGTCTGCGGGGATGGTCGTGGAGGCCCGCATCGACGTGCCCGGGGCCGGTGAACTGCCCGCGTCGGCCGGCCGGACCGCATACCGGGTCGTCCAGGAGGGCCTGACCAACGCGCGCAAGCATGCGCCAGGCGCGCCCGTCGAGGTGAGCGTCACGTGCAACGGCGAAGCTGGCCTGGTCGTCGAGGTCATCAGCCGTGCCGTGACCGCCGCTCCCGGCGTGCCGTCATTCGCCGGTGCCGGGTCGGGCACCGGGCTGATCGGCCTTGCCGAGCGGCTCGCACTGGCCGGCGGTGACCTGGAGCACCGCACCACCGCCGACGGCGAGTTCGCGCTGCGCGCGATGCTGCCAGGCCAGCGATGACCCGGCCGGTCCGGGTGCTGCTGGTCGACGACGACGCCCTCGTCCGGTCCGGCCTGAAAATGATGCTGGCCGGCGACGGGCAGGTAGCCGTTGTCGGCGAGGCGCAGGACGGACGCGGCGTGCTGGCCGCCGTCGACCTGCACCACCCGGACGTCGTCTTGATGGACATCCGGATGCCCGGCCTCGACGGCATCGCGGCCACCCGGCTGCTGCACGGTCAGCCCAGTGCGCCTGCGGTGATCGTGCTCACCACCTTCGATGCCGATGAACTGGTGCTGCGTGCCCTGCAAGCCGGAGCCGCCGGATTCCTGCTCAAGGACTCTCCGCCCGCCGACATCGTCCGGGCGATCCAGGCGGTGCATGCCGGCGAAGGCTCGCTCTCCCCGTCGGTAGCCCGCCGCCTGATCGCGATGGTGGCCGGCGATCCCGATACCGCCGCCCGCCGCGAACGGGCCCAGCGCCAGCTCGCCTCGCTCACCGCCCGCGAGCGCGAGGTGGCCGCCGCCATCAGCCAGGGGCAGTCCAACGCCGAGATCGCCGGCAGCCTGCACATGAGCGTGGCCACGGTCAAGGCGCACGTGTCCAGGCTGCTGGTCAAGTTCGGCGCGGACAACCGCGTCCAGATCGCCCTGCTCGTCCAGAGCGCTGGCGACACGAGGTAGCCGGTCAAAGCCCGTCTTCTCGCGCCCGTGCCACCGGCTCCTCGCGATGAGCTCGTGGGCGACAGCCAGCGCGTTCGGCAAGGCCAGCGGGCCAGTGCCCTGTCCTGCCATCATGTCGGACATGGCCGCTAAGTTCTCGGGTGTCCTGCTGGATTTCGCGGGCACGCTGTTCGATCAGGAGGACGAGCGGGAGACGCTGCGGGCCATTGGTGTCCCAGCGCCGGAGTCCGCCGACGTGGCGCTCGCCTTGTCCCGCGCCGACCAGCTTGCCGCCACGCCGGCGCTCATGCCGCCCAGGCTGGCGCGGCAGTGGCAGCGCAGGGATCTGACCCCAGAAGGACACCGCGCCGCTTATGCCGGGCTGTTTGGCGAGGCTGGCCTGCCTCCCGACGTGGCTGACGCGTTCTACGCCCGGGCGTGCTCGCCGCAGGCGTGGCTTCCCTTCGACGACACCGTGTCATGCCTGCGTTCGCTGCGTGCCCGGCAGATCCCGGTCGCCGTGGTCAGCAATATCGGCTGGGATATGCGCTCGGTCTTCGACCGCCACGGGGTGCTGTCCCTTGTCGACGCGTTCGTGCTGTCGTACGAGTACGGCGCCATGAAGCCCGAAGCCCGGCTCTTCTCCGCGGCCTGCGATGCGCTCGGTGTCGTCCCGGGCGAGGCGCTCATGGTGGGCGACACCATCGACAGCGACGGCGGGGCGACCGTGATCGGCTGCTCGTTCGCTCATCTCGGCCTGCCGCGTGCCCAGGGTGCGCTGCGGTCAGCCCTGGCGCCGGTGATCGGGGAGTAGCCAGGCCGGTCCAGCGCCGCCCAGCTGCGTGCAGATCTCGGGTGACCCGGGCCCACGTTTGACACCGGTCCCGGCAGGTAGCAGTCACAGCGCCAGAAGAGCGAGCCGGAAACCGAGAGGGCCGAACAGTGCGCGATGACGGGCATGCCGTGCGGGAGATCACGACCGCCGTCTACGTGATCCCGACCGACGCCCCCGAGGCAGACGGAACGCTGGCCTGGGATGCGACCACGATGGTGCTGGCCCGCGCCAGCGCCGGGACGGAGCAGGGCATCGGCTGGAGCTACGCTGCCGCGGCGGCGCAGAGTGTGATCACCGATGTGCTGGCCGGTGTCGTTGTCGGGCGCAGCGCGCTGGACGTGCCGGGTGCCGCCGAGGCGATGACCCGGGCGGTACGCAACATCGGCCGCCCGGGGATCGCGGCCACGGCGATCTCCGCGGTCGACATCGCGTTGTGGGATCTGAAGTCCCGGCTGCTCGGCTGCCCGCTGACGCAGCTGCTCGGTCAGGCCCACGACAGCGTGCCGGTCTACGGGAGCGGCGGTTTCACCAGTTATGACGACGGCCAGACCCGCGAGCAGCTGGCCGGCTGGGTCGAGAAGGACCACATCCCGCGCGTGAAGATCAAGATCGGCGAGAGCTGGGGCGCCCGCGAGGACCGCGACCTCGAGCGCGTGGCCCTGGCCCGCGAGGTCATCGGGCCGGGCGCCCAGCTCTACGTGGACGCCAACGGCGGCTACGGGGTCGGCCAGGCGGTGCGGGTCGCGCACCGGATGGCCGAGTCCGGGGTGAGCTGGTTCGAGGAACCGGTCTCCTCCCAGGACCTGGCCGGGCTCGCGGCTGTCCGGCGCCAGGTCCTGCCCGACGTCGCCGCGGGGGAGTACAGCTGGTCATTGGCTGACTCGGCCCGCCTGATCGCCGCGGGCGCGGTGGACTGCCTGCAGCTAGACGTGACCCGCTGCGGCGGCGTCACCGAGTTCCTGCGCGGATCGGCCCTGGCGGCGGCGCACAGCCTCCAGGTCTCCGGGCACTGCGCACCCAACCTGCACGCGCGCGTCGGTGCCGCCGTGCCCAACCTGCGGCACGTCGAGTACTTCCATGACCACCAGCGGATCGAGCGGCTGCTGTTCGACGGCGCACTCGACCCCGACGGCGGAGCCCTGACCCCCGACCCCGGCCAGCCAGGTCTGGGCCTGAGCCTTCGGGAGCCCGACGCCGACCACTACCGAGTCGGATGACGGGCCGTTACGCGACGCCACGGAGCCGGACGCGTCGCGTAACAGGCTCTATTCTCCGGTGCGCTCAGCAAGCTGACCGATAGCACTAGCCGGGATCTTGCCGAGCAGGTCGGCCGCGTCGGCATAGATCTCCGTCGACGTCCCCGGAGCTCACCACCGTGCCAATCGAGTCCCTGGCGTCCAGCGCGTCCAGCATGAGATCTATCTCCTCATCCTTGGCGCTGGTGGCCAGGACGACGTGCAGCCCGAGCCGGGCCGTCGCCCCGAGCAGGTCCGCGGCGCCGGGCAGCGGCCGCATGCGGCCCAGATACGGCGCGAAGTAACGGCTGTGTGCCTCGATCACCGAGGGATCCGGCCAAAGATCACGCCTCCTGCGCCAGCCATCACCGGAGCTTCCTTTCGTTCCACCCTGCTTGGCTGCACCAGCGCCTGACGGGGCCGGTGCGAAGCCGCCCGAACTCCAGTTCCGGAAAGTGCGCGCCGACGCCGATGGTGTATTCGTCCTCTAGTTCTCGCCACATCCGTTCCCTGGTCCGGGCGGCCAGAAGGGGATCGACGTCACCCATTGAGTGCCAGGTCGGCTCGTCGAGCTGGATAGGGCAGGTGATGGCGTCGCCCAGCAGCAGAGCACGCCGCTCCCCGGAAGAGATCACGACGCACAGGTGGCCGGGGGTGTGTCCCGGCGCGAGCAGCGCGGCGATCCCGGGGGCGATGGTCGTGTCCCGGTCGATGCGGCGGACACGGCCGGACACGGCCGAGGCGCGGAACCCTTCGCGGATGTGCGGAAGCATCTCACCAGCTCCGGCGACGAAGTGATGCCAGTCGCCCTGGCCGATCCAGATCGCCGCCCCGGCGAAGACCGGCCTGGCGTCGGCGTCGAAGAGCCATCCGACGTGGTCGGCATGCAGGTGGCTGCAGATGACGTCGGTGATCTCGGCCGCGCTCACACCGAGGGCACGAAGGCCGGTGAGCAACTGGCCGCCCACCAGGTACATGCCGTGCGGCAGGCGCTGCAGCTCCGGCCCGAGGCCGGCGTCGACGAGCACCAGGCGCTTTTCGGTCCGCACCAGGAAACAGCCGATCGGCAGCCAGGCCGCGTCGCCACGGCTGAAGAACTCCGGATGCGAGCCGGGTGACCCACTGGCCCCGAAGTACTCCAGCCGGGCGACGAACGTTCCGTCGGATACCGGATGCAGACAGAGGGCCCCGATCTGCATGCCGACGCTCAAGCCGCGTCGCGCCGGGCGCTGAGGGGCGCGTCAGCGGGCTGCTTCCGGCTGTCCGGGCGCTGGTCATCGGTCACCAGTCGGCGCTACCCGAGGTGGGCAGAGCCAAACGACGCCCAGCCGGACGGCGTGGCACCGACCGCCCGGCGGTCAGCTTTTCGCTTCGTCGCGCATCCGCAATCGGCGGTCGTGGGCACGGGCATGATGTCTGATATGGCCCCCGTCATCGTTGTCCTCGACGACTATCCGCACACCCGGGCGCTCAGGGAGGCGACAGCCGGATCCGACGACCTGGACTGCAGGTACGTCCGGATCACGCCGATCTTCGCCGCCTTCGCGCGGATGGTCCGCCAGCTTGAGTTCGACATCTGTGAGCTGGCCCTCGCGACCTACCTTCAGGCGCGCGAGGCCGGAATACCGCTGATGCTTCTGCCCGTCGTCATGTCTGGCGACATTCAGCACCACTCGCTCAGCGGCTGGCCGGCGTCCGCCCCGGTGTCACCCCGGGAACTCGCTGGCAAGCGCGTCGGCGTCCGGTCCTACAGCCAGACCTCCGGGATGTGGGTGCGCGGGATTCTCCGCGAGGAGTTCGGCATCGAGGCGGCCGACGTGACCTGGGTCACGACGGAGCCCTGCCACGTCGAGCAGTACCGCGAGCCCCGCAACGTCGAGCGTGTCGACGGCACGGTCGACAATCTGCTGCGCGACGGGCAGGTGGCCGCCGCCGTCCTCGCCCCGACCGCGCCGGGTGCGCCAGGAGCGGATCTTGTCCCGGTTATCCGGGACGCTCAGACGGCCGGGCGCGAATGGATCGACCGTCATGGCACGATCCCGGTCAACCATCTGGTGGTCGTGCGCAGCGACGTGCTCCGCCAGCATCACGAGACAGTGAGCCGGTTCTATCAGGCGCTGCGGCACGCCATCGCCGACACATCATCGGAGCGGCCCGCCACGCCCCGCGGCTGGGCCGTGGCGGCCGGCTGGAGCGATTCCCTGGCCAGGTGCCTGGAGCTGGCAGGCGGCTATGCGCTGGAGCAAGGGCTTCTCCAGTCACGGCCTGACATTGGCGAGATGGAGAGGGAGTGCGCCGCCGTCGAGTTGGTGTGAGCAGCCGGTCACCCAGCGCTGGCGTCGAACGCATCGGCCATCGACTCGAGTCGGCCGTCGCCGGCCTTCCAGTCCTCGTTGGCGAGGAACACGAGCGCGGCGGTACCGTCCCGCTGGCTAGCGCCAGTACGGGGACCTGGGCGTTGGCGGCGAGGCTCGGTCGCGCTTAGTGTCCATGTGGTAGCGGTCCGGTGTATCGGGTGTCGCCCGGATAAACTATTTTCCGGGAGTATTCTCCGAGAGCATACTCTTGGAGTATTCTCTCAGTTATGAACGTACCCCCGATGCTGCCCGGGCTCCTGTCCGACGACCGGCGCAGCCAGCAGCGGCGGGACCAGTTCGGTTTCGTGTTCCAGTCCGGTCAGCTCGTGCCCGAGCTGACCGCCGAGGAGAACTCGGTGTCCGGCGAACTGGTCACGAACCTGCTGACCGCCGCCGCCCGCGAGCGGGGCACGACGGTCATCGTGGTCACGCATGACGCCAGGGTCGCCGCCTGCGCCGACCGGGAGATCGTCGTGGGCGACGGCAAGGTCAGCACGCTGACCGGGGCGCAGGGATGAGCCCGCACGGCACGCTCCGCGCGGGCGACGGCGGGTCCGCGACCCGGCGCCCCGGCGGGGGCGGGCGGATGCTCGGGCTGGGCCTGCGGCTGGCCGTCAGCGGCGGGCGGGAGGCCCTCGTCCGGCTGGTGGTCCTCGCGGTCGCGGTCGGCCTCGGCGTCGGCCTGCTGCTGATCGCCGTTGCCGGCATCAACGCGGTGAACGCGCAGAACGACCGGTACGCCTGGCTGGACACCGCGGGCAGCCCGCAGTCCCGACAATCGGGCCCGGGGTCGGGCGGGGCTCACCCCGAGTCTCCGCCGCCAGCGTCCGCGTCCCGTGCCCCGACCTGGTTGCTGGTGACCACCGATGAGTTCGGCAGGCAGGACATCACCCGGGTCGACCTCGCCGCCACCGGGCCGTCCTCGCCCGTCCCGCCGGGCATCCCGGCCGACCCCGGGCCGGGGCAGTACTACGTCTCCCCGGCGCTGGCCGCCCTGCTGCGCGCCGCCCCGGCGAACGAGCTCGCGGACCGCTATCGCGGCACGCAAGCCGGCGTCATCGGCGAGGCGGGCCTGCCCGCGCCGGGCATCCTGCTGATCGTCATCGGCCACGCTCCAGCGCAGCTGTCCGGCACCCCCGGCGCCACCAAGGTGACGGCGTTCAACACCACGCCCCTCTTCAGCTGCAGCAGAGGGTGCACGGGCCATTTTGGCATCTCGGCGTCCAGCATGGACCTCATCCTGTCGGTGATCGCCCTGGCGCTGCTGGCCCCGGTGCTGATCTTCATCGGCACCGCGACCAGGCTGTCGGCCGCCCGCCGCGAGCAGCGGTTCGCCGCGCTGCGGCTGGTCGGCGCGACCCGGCGGCAGATCTCCGCGCTGTCGGCGCTGGAGTCCACCGTGGCGGCCGCCGCGGGCGTGGTCGTGGGATCCGGGCTGTTCTTCGCGCTGCGGGACCCGATGGCGGCCATCCCGTTCACCGGCGCCCCGTTCTACCCCAGTGACCTGTCCCTGACCGTGCCCGACATCCTGATGGTGGTGATCGGCGTGCCGGCCCTGGCGGTGGTCGCGGCCCGGCTGGCGCTGCGCCGGGTGCGGATCTCCCCGCTCGGCGCGGCCCGGCGAGTGACCCCCAAGCCGCCGCGCTGGTGGCGGGTGATCCCGCTGGCCGCCGGGATCGCCGAGCTGGGCTTCTTCGTCGTGCACGGCCCGCCCGCCACGATCTCCGGGCAGGACAAGGCGTTCACGAGCAGCGGCGCCCTGCTGATCATCGGGCTGATGACGGCGGGGCCGTGGCTGACGATGGCCGGGGCACGGGCCCTGGCGCGGCGGACCAGCAGCCCCAGCGGGCTGATCGCCGCCCGGCGGCTCGCCGACGACCCGAGGGGCGCGTTCCGCGCGATCAGCGGGCTCGTCCTCGCGCTGTTCATCACCACAGTGGCGGTCATGCTCGCCACCACCGAGAACGCCAAGACCCCCATCGACTGGGTCGGCCCGGCGGCCTCCGGCGTCCTGATCCAGGACTTCACCAAGAACGTGCCCGTCATGGCCAACGGGCAGCCAGAGCCGCAGTACCTGTCTGAGATCGCCACGAGTGCCGTCCCGGTGGGCCAGCTCCGCCAGATCGACGGCGTCCAGGGCATCGTCGAGGTCTACGACGAGCCGAACCTGCAGATCCCCGCGTCGATTTTCGGCTCCCCCATGCAGGCCGGCGTCGTGTCGTGCACCCAGCTGGCGGAGATTCCCGGCTACGGCCGCTGCCCGGCCGGGGCGGCGACGGCCGCCTTCCCGGCCTCCCTGTTCCGGAACCTCTACCTGTCCGGCTACCACGTCAAGCTGACGCTGGCGAAGGTCACCTGGCCCGCGGCGAACGTCACCGCCGCGCAGCTGGCCGCGCTCCCACTGGACTCCCTCAACGTGGCCACGAACGGATCGACCTCCGCCATCGAGCAGGCCAGGACCGTCCTTGACAATGCCTACCCGTTCCTGCAGGCGCCGCAGACGCTCGGCGATAAGAACAGCGCGGCGCAGATCGGGGGCTACGAGCAGCTCCTCAACGTCGTGATCCTGGCCAGCCTCGTGATCGCCGGGTGCGCGCTGGCGGCCAGCGTGGCCGGCGGGCTGGCAGACCGAAAGCGGCCGTTCAGCCTGCTAAGGCTCACCGGCGCCCGGCTCGCCATGCTGCGCCGCGTGATCACCCTGGAGACCGCCGTCCCGCTGCTGGCCACCGCCGCGTTCTCCATCGGCATCGGGTTCGCCGCCTCCGCCATGTACGCGTCCGCCGAGCTCCACCACGCGCTGGTAGCACCCGGCACCGCCTACTACGCGCTCACCACGGCCGGGATCGTGGCGGCCCTCGCCATCCTCGTCGGCACCTTCCCCCTCCTGGCCCGCATCACCGGCCCCGAGGTCGCCCGGAACGAGTGAGCGTTCGGCCTGGCGCCCGCCCTTCCCGCGGCCGACGGGCTGGGCAAATGCAGATCGATCTCCGAGTCGGCGTTCAGGGAATCGGAAGGTTGGCTGGCCAGCGTTGGGTTGTGGGATCCCCTGGTGCTGCTGATGCTGCCGCCCATCCGGCGGATACCGAGGCACGGCTGCTCGTTGTCGAGGACGAGCCCACGATCCTGGAGCTGCTGTCGGGGTCGCTGCGGTTCGCCGGCTTCGACGTGGTGACCGCGGCAACCGGTGCGGAAGCGATTCGCGCCGCCGTAAGGGCACGGCCCGATCTGGTTCTGCTCGACGTGATGATGCCCGACGGCGACGGATTTGATGTTGTGCGGCAGATCCGCTCCGGTGGGCCGCGCATCCCGGTCATCTTCCTGACCGCGCGCGGCACCGTGCACGATCGCGTCGCCGGGCTGACCCTCGGCGGGGACGACTACGTCACGAAGCCGTTCAGCCTCGACGAGGTCCTGGCCCGGATCCGGGCTGTGCTGCGCCGCAGCGGCGGCCAGGACGACGCCGGCTCCCGGCTGGTCGTCGCGGACCTCGAGCTTGACGGGGACAGCCACGAAGTCCGGCGCGGCGGCCGGCTGATCGGGCTGACCCCGACCGAGTTCAAGCTGCTGCGTTACCTGATGATCAACGCAGGGCGGGTGCTCAGCAAGGCGCAGATCCTCGACCACGTCTGGGATTACAGCTTCAGCGGCGACAGCAACGTCGTGGAGTCGTGCGTCAGCTACCTGCGGCGCAAGGTCGACGACGGTGAGCTTCGGCTGATCCACACCATTCGCGGCATGGGCTACGTCCTGCGGATCCCGCCTCCGTGAGATTCCGGCTCCGCCGCCTGCCGCGGTCGCTGGCGAACGCGTCGCTGCGGGTGCGGATCATGGCAGCGGCCGCGATCCTGGTCATGGTCACCTCGGTGGTGATGGGCGCGGTTGGCACGACGATGCTGCGTGATTACCTGGTCGGCCGGGTTGACGCGCAGCTGCTGACCTTCGCCGGGCCGAGGGGACACGGCCGTCCGCCTGCCGGGCTGTCGCCCGGCAAGCTACCGCGCAGCGGGTCGCCGCAGCTGCCCAGCCTGTTCCTGATCGAGCAGGTCAGCACCTCCGGGCGGGTCACAACTGTCAGCGGGTCGGTGCACGGCGCCGCGCCGCCCGAGGTTCCCGCGGCGCGGCTGCACGGTACCGGTGGCCCGTTCACCGCAGCCGCTGTGGGCGACCCGGGGCATTCCTGGCGGGTGCTGGTGCGGCCGGGGCACGACGGTGGGTACGTGCTGATCGCCTACAACATCGACGCCCTGAACAGCACCGTCACCAGCCTGGAGGCGGCGGACGCGGCGGCCGGGGCGGTCGCGATCTTGATCCTGGCGGCCATCGGGATCCCGCTGATCCGGGTCAGCCTGAAGCCGCTGGCCAGGATCGAAGACGCGGCCGAGGCTATCGCCGCCGGGGACCTCTCCCGCCGCATCGACCGCCCCACCGCCGACACCGAGGTCGGCAGGCTGGCCGCGGTGCTCAACACCATGCTCGGCCGGATCGAGGCCGCCTACCGGGCCAGGGAAGAGGGCGAGGCACGCGCCCGGGACTCCGAGGACCGGATGCGCCGATTCGTGGCTGACGCAAGCCACGAGCTGCGCACCCCGCTGACCTCGGTGCGAGGTCTGGCCGAGTTCGGCCTGCAGCAGGGGGAGGCGGCCAGCCGTGCGGAGATGACCCGGCTGATGACCCGGATCCAGCAGGAAGCCACCCGGATGGGACTGCTCGTCGATGACCTGCTGCTGCTCGCCCAGTTCGACGAGGACCGGCCGCTGGACCGGCAGCCGGTGGACCTGTCCAGCGTCGCCGCCGAGGCGGTGCTGATGGCCCGCACCGTCGCACGCGGTCGATCCCTGACCTTGCAAGCGGCGCCCGACCCGGTGATCGTCTCCGCCGACGGAGGGCGGCTGCGGCAGGTCATCGACAACCTCATCGGCAACGCCCTGCAGCACACCCCGCCGGGGACACTGGTCACCGTCGCGGTGGACAGCGTGCCTGGCTACGGGCAGATCACCGTGGCCGACAACGGGCCGGGAATGACGGCCGAGCAGGCCTCGCGCGTCTTCGAGCGGTTCTACCGAACCGATGACGCGCGGAGCCGCGCCCGCGGCGGGACCGGGCTTGGCCTGTCCATCGCTGCCGCGCTCGTGGAATCCCACGCGGGAACCATCACCGTTGATCCCCAGCAGCCGGGCGGCGGCGCGACGTTCCGGGTCCGGCTGCCGCTGGCCAGGCCGGCGGAGAACGGAACGCCGGTAGCTGATGATCAGCCCAGAGCGCGCCTGACCCGGCTCAGCGCTCAGGAAAGTGAGAGTTAGCCGCAACGAGATCACAAGGCTCGCTGGATGAACTACACGCGGCGGGGCTCCTGCGCCTGCCCGCGAATTGTGGTCGCCGCGCAGCGCTACAGCCCCGGTCCGGTGGCCACGGTTCGTGACCGGATAACTGCGGACTGGCTGCATCGCATTAGCGGTTTAGATCTGTCTGGCCCCAGCCGGACGAATCTGAACCCGTGATGGAGCCGGGCTGCCCGGCGCGCGGCAGCGCGCTTGCGCCCCAGATTTGCCCGGCCTCCACCGGACGAACCCGGGGCGGTGGCAGCCGCCGGATGGCGCGGCGGGCAATGCGCGGGGCTCGAGCGGAAGGAATGCGGATGTTTTTCACGTATCTGCGGCGCGAGCTGCGTCGGCGGATCCGGCAGGCCATCTTCATCGCGTTGGGCCTGGCCGTGGGAATTGGCCTGGTCATCACCGTGACCGCTGCGTCGTCCGGGGTGAAATCCGCGGAGGGCAGCGTGCTGAAGAACCTGTACGGGGTGGGCACGGACGCGACCGTCACCAAGAACCCGACCGCGGGCTCCTTTGCGGCGCGGGAGGCCCAGCAACTTCAACCTCAAGTCGGGGTCGACCGTCAAGATCGACACCCTGACCGCCACCCGCAGCCTGGGCAGTCTCGACGACTCCGCGGTGACGACGATTTCCAAGCTGAAGGGCGTGGCCGCCGCGTCCGGCGCACTGACCGCCGACAGCGTGAACACCACGTTCAAGATCCCCAAGTTCAGCAGCGGCAGCGGCGGCAGCGCTGCCGGCGGTGCACCCAGCGGCGGCACCGGCGGGTTCAGCGGGCCCGGGTCGTTCAACACGGGCAACACGGTGTCGGTCGACGGCGTCGACCTGGCATCGAGCGCGCAGGCGCTCGGCCCGCTCAGCAACGGCACCCTGAAGTCGGGCCGCACGCTGAAGTCCTCGGACGCCAGCTCCGACGTGGCAGTGATCGACTCCAGCTACGCCAAGTCGGCGAGCCTGAAGGTCGGGTCGGACGTCACGATGGCCAGCACCAAGTTCACCGTCGTCGGGATCGTGTCCGTGTCGGCAAGCGATTCGTCGGCCGACGTGTACGTCCCGCTGGCCCGCGCCCAGGCGCTGTCGAAGAGCACGGGCAAGGTGAACACGATCTACGTGGCGGCGGACAGCGCGACGGACATTTCGGCGGTGCAGAAGGAGATCACCAAGGCCGTGTCCGGCGCGACCGTCACCACCTCGTCCGACCTGGCCAGCGAGGTGACCGGGTCGCTGTCCAGCGCGTCGAGCCTGGCGAACAACCTGGGCAAGTGGCTGGCGATCGCGGTGCTGATCGCGGCGTTCCTGCTGGCCAGCCTGCTGACGATGTCGGCGGTGTCGCGCCGGGTGCGGGAGTTCGGCACGCTGAAGGCGCTGGGCTGGCGCAGCCGCCGGGTGATCGGTCAGGTCATGGGCGAGTCGGTCACCGTCGGCGTCATCGGCGGCCTCGTCGGCGTCGCGCTCGGGTTCGCCGGGGCCGCGATCGTCTCCGCGATCGCCCCGGCCCTGTCTGCGTCCGTGGGCCAAACCACCGGCTCGGCGACACCGGGCGGCGCCCGGCAGTTCAGCGGCGGGTTCCCCGGCGGCGGCAGCGGGAGCGGCAGCGGCGGTTTCACCCCGCCCGGTGGCGGCGGCTTCTCGCGTACCCCCACGGGCACCGGCGGCCAGTCCGTATTGGTGCACCTCACCGCCTCGGTCACCGTGGACGCGGTCGTCCTCGCCGTGGTGCTGGCCCTGGCCGGGGGCCTGATCGCCGGCACCTTCGGCGGCTGGCGGGCAGCCCGGCTGCGCCCGGCCGCCGCGCTGGCCAGGGTCGAGTGAGCTGAGTTGAGTCAACTGAGCTGAGTGAGCTGATCGGAACCAGTCCTGAAAGGAAGCCATGTACAAGCTGACCAATGTCAGGAAGGACTACCCGAAGGGCCGCAGCGTGGTGCACGCGCTGGCCGGGGTGGATGCGGTCATCGAGGACGGGGAGTGGCTGGCCATTCAGGGCCCGACCGGCCATGGCAAGACCACGCTGCTGCAGATGCTCGGCGGCCTGGACCGCCCGACCTCGGGAACCGTGGAGTTCGACGGCCAGGACCTGGGCGCGATGCGGGAGAGCGAGGTCACCCGGGTCCGGGCCACCTCGATCGGCTTCATCTTCCAGACCTTCAACCTGATCCCAACGCTGAACGCGCAGGAGAACGTCGAGGTCGCGCTCGCTCCGCTCGGCGTCGGATCGGCCGAGCGCCGGGCGCGGGCCGCGGCGGAGCTGGAGAGCCTCGGGCTCGACGAGCGCGCCCGCCACCTGCCGGGCGAGCTTTCCGGAGGCCAGCAGCAGCGCGTGGCAATCGCCCGGGCGCTGGTGAAGGAGCCCAAGGTGCTGCTCGCCGACGAGCCGACCGGCAACCTTGACGAGGGCACCAGGGACGACATCATGGGGCTGCTGGAGAAGCTCTGGCGCGAGCATGGGCTCACGCTGATCGTGGTGACCCACGACAGCTCGGTGGCGCGCCGGGCACAGCGCATCGGAATCATGCGCAAAGGCCGGCTGACGATCAAGCAGGACACCCGGCCTGGCGTCTCCTGAGGCACGTTCGGCCGGGCCAGAGGAGGTAGGGAAGCCGGCCGAGGCTCCCTGGTAGACGTCTAGAGGCCGACCGGGTAAATTATGTTAACCCCCACGGTGTAGACCTTTGACCACGCCCTGCGATCGCCCAGCGTGCAGGCGGTGATATTGCAGGAAACCGTCAGAAGGGTGCCGTACTGTTACGGTCACTGGCGGGCGGGGAGGAGATGCACCATGACTGGCCAACCAGAGGAGACGGGCCGAAATATGGCGTCGGCACCCGGCGGCACCGGACGCGGTCCGCGCGCCCTGCTGAGCGGGCTGGCTGGGTTACCGCGTCCCAGCCGGTGCCCGGTGCCCGGCTGTCACGCCCAGATCGACCCATCTCGGCTGATGTGCCGCTGCCACTGGTACCTGGTGCCAAAGCAGATCCGCGACCGGGTGTGGGCTACCTGGCGGTCCGGCCAGGGCGCGTTCAGCAGCGAGCACATGGAGACCGTCCGCATGGCGATCACCGCCTGCGAGCCCACGACAACATAGCCCCAACCGCGCCCGCGCCACCGCGCCCCTCCACTACGGCCTCGCCGCGATGGCGCCGCGCAGCAGCTCCACGAACTGCCGGACCCGCCCGTCGCGCGTTGCCGCGGACTGCGTCGCGGAGCCGAACAGGCCCGGGTCGAGTTCCTCGGTGACGATCGCGTCCTGGCAGCGGTCCATCATCCAGTCGACCATGGACACGATCATCCGTACGTCGATGTCGGTGCGGACCTCACCGCGGTCGATGCCGAACTGGACGAACTCCTGCGTGCCGTACGGGTCCTCGCGGAGCAGGAACTGGGTGATCTCCCGCCGCAGTTGCAGGCTGGAACAGTAGTTGCCGAGCAGGGTCACCCGGTACGGCAGCCAGTTCTCGTGGATCAGATCCGGGGTGCGGGAGATCCAGTGGCTGATGACCGCGAAGAACCCCTCGGCGATGACCTCGGGCGGCGCGTCCAGGTAGCGGCTGAACGAGCGCGCAGCGGCCTGGTAGGCGGCCAGGAACAGCCCGGCCTTGCTGCCGAAGTAGCCGAACACCGCCCCCTTCGCGACCCCGGCCTGGGCCGCGATCTCCTCGATCCGTACCTCCTCGTAGCCGCGCTCGGCGAACTGGCGCATCGCGGCAGCCACGATCCGCTCCTGCCTGGCCCGCTGACGCGCGGTCGCGCGCACGGGTGAGCGGTCACGCGCTCCCACAGTTTGACTAAGAGTCATACAAGGTCCGTCGAGGGTCGGCGCTGATCTGTCTATTGACATATCCGGACAGCTAATCATACTTGTCATCACGCTGGATCGTTAGATGACCGGAAGTCAAAAATGCTGACTGGCACGCAGGCAGGCACCCGATGGGACGTCATCGTGGTGGGTGCCGGGCACAACGGGCTCACCGCGGGGGCGATGCTCGCCAGGGCGGGCCTGTCCACGCTGGTGCTCGAGCGCCGAGAGCTGGTCGGCGGGTGCTGCGTGACCGAGCAGATCGCGCCCGGCTGCCGCGCGTCGACCACCTCCTACATCGCGTCGATGCTGCGGCCCGAGGTGATCCGCGAGCTGCGGCTCGGGCAGCACGGGCTGCGGATGATCCCGTGCGAGCCCGCGCTCCAGGTGGCCCTGGACGACGGCGAGGTGCTGGCCGCCTGGGGCGACACCGCGCAAACCGCCGCCGAGATCAAGAGGTTCTCGGCCGCCGACGCGCGTGCGTTCGTGGCCGCCGACGCCGAGCTGAAGGCGCTCGCGGCTCGGCTGCAGCCGCTGTTCACGCAGTTGCCGCCGGACACCAAGGCGACCGGGCTGCGCGGCTATCGCGAGCTGCTGCGGCTGGGTCGGAGCCTGCGCGGGGTGCGCGGCACCGAACTCGACGGGCTAACCCGGCTGCTGACCGGCAGCCTGGGCCAGTTCGTCGATGCCAGGTTCGAGTCACGGCAGGCGAGGGCGCTGGTGCTGGCCAACAACCTGTACGGCAAGCACGGCGGGCCCTACCAGCCTGGCACGCTGCTCGGCCTGGCCTTTCACCTGCTCACTGGCGGGGAGCAGGCGGAGCAGGGGTTCTTCGGCCACGTGATGGGCGGCATGGGCGCGATCAGCGACGCGATCGCTTCGGCGGGGCGCGCGGCCGGGATGCAGATCGCCACCGCGGCGCCGGTGGCCCAGATCCTGGTGCGCGGCGGCCGGGCGACCGGGGTCGCGCTCGAGGACGGCACCGAGCTCCGGGCCGGCACGGTGCTTTCCGGCGCCGACCCGAAGCGGACCTTCCTTGGGTTCCTCGGCAAGAACGACCTGCCTGAGGACTTCAGGGCCGCGGTCGCCGGGATCAAGATGGACGGGCCGTGCGGCAAGGTCAACCTGGTGCTGGACGCGGAGCCGCAGGTCCTCGGCATGCCGGCCGACGCCGGGCCGCCGCGGCGTGCGCTGTTCACCCTCCCGCCGGACCTCGCGGTCGCCGACGCCTGCTATGACCGGGCCAAGCGCGGCGAGCTGGCCGACGCCGATCAGCTGTTCATCGACTGCGTGGTCGCGTCCAACGTCGATGACTCGCTGGCGCCGCCCGGCCGCCACATCATGACCTGCTTCGTGCAGTACCTGCCCTACCGGCTCGCCGAGGGCACCTGGGACAGCCTGCGGGACGAGCTAGGCGACCGGGTGCTGGCCAGGATCGGCCGGTTCGCGCCGAACGTGCCGGCCGCCGTGGTGGCCAGGCAGGTGCTGACCCCGCTGGACCTGGAACGCGACTACGGGCTCACCGAGGGCAACATCTTCCACGGCGACATCAGCCCGGACCAGCTCTTTCACATGCGGCCGGTGCCCGGCTGGGCGAGGTACGCGACGCCGGTCGCCGGCTTGTACCTGTGCGGCGCGGGCGCCCACCCCGGAGGCGGGGTCACCGGCGCGCCCGGCTACAACGCGGCCCGCCGGGTCCTCGCCGACCTCCGGCACGGAAGGCGGCACCTCCCGAGGCCAGCGCAGCGCCCGCGAGGGAGGCAATGAACCGTGAGCGAGATCCCGCTGGACGCGAGCCTGCCGGGGCCGAGCTATACGTCGGAGCGCGAGTTCGCCAGAGAGCGCGAGGCGGTGCTGTTCGCCGACTGGTTCTGCGTCGGGCGCGAGGAGTCGGTCCCCGAGCCGGGTGATTATCTCGCCGCCGACGTCGCTGGCGAAAGCATCCTTGTGGTCAGGACCTCCGATGGTCTGGCCGGCCACTACAACCTGTGCCGGCACCGCGGCTCCCGGCTGGTCCCGGTGGCCGGAGCCCAGCCCGCCGCCAGCCCCCAGCCCAGCGGCTGCGTGGGCGGGACGATCCGCTGTCCCTACCACGGCTGGACCTACGGGCTCGACGGCACGCTGCGCGCCGCGCCGTTCCTGCCCGAACTGCGCCGCTACCGGAGCCGGCTCTCGCTGCACCCGGTCGCGGTCGCCACCTGGGGCGGGTTCGTGTTCGCGCGCCTGGCCCCAGCGGGTGCGCCGCTGGAGGACCAGCTCAACGGGACCGACGGCCGGCTCGCCGCGTACCCGCTGGCTGAGCTCCGCACCGGGCACCGGCTGGTCTACCGGGTCGCCGCGAACTGGAAGGTGATCCTGGAGAACTACAACGAGTGCTACCACTGCGGGCCGGTCCACCCTGAGCTGTGCGAGCTCGTCCCCGGGTTCGCCCGCGGCGGTGGGGATCTCGACTGGGACGACGGCATCCCGCACCGCGACGGCGCTTACACCTTCACGCTGTCCGGCACGACCACCCGCGCGCCGTTTCCCGGACTCTCCGATCGGGCCCGAACGCGGCACCTCGGCGAACTCGTGCTGCCCAACCTGATGCTGAGCTTGTCGGCCGACCACGTGGCGGCGTTCACGGTATGGCCGCATGACGCCGGGCACACCACGGTGGTCTGCGACTTCCTGTTCCACCCGGACGAGATCGCCCGGGCGGACTTCGACCCGGGGGACGCCGTCGCGTTCTGGGATCTCGTCAATAAGCAGGACTGGGCGATCTGCGAGCAGGTGCAGGACGGGATGCGTTCACGGATGTTCACGGTCGGTTACCTGGCCCCGATGGAGCAGCCGAGCGCCGACGTGGGGCATTACATCTCGGTTAAGCTCCGGCCGGACCAGATACTAGACCATTGATCATTTCGCCCCGTAGACATATCGTTTCTCGCAACTTCGTGCGGAGTGGGGCTTAGGAGGCCGGGATGAGCGAGACTCGGGACGCAGCCGGGCAGCCCGCGGCGGCTGCAGAGGGCCAGGTCACGGCGCACGGCCTGAAGCGGAACCTGCACGCCTGGGAGGCGATCGGCCTGTCCGTCGGCGCGATGTCGCCGGCGCTCGCGATGTCGTTCTCCGGCCCCGGGGTCGCCGCCCTGGTCGGCCGCGGCGCCGCGCTGTCGTTCGTGTTCGCGGGCGTGACCTGCTGCCTCATTGGCTACGGGTACATGATGCTGACGCGGAAGTACAACCACGCCGGGTCGGTCTACGGGTTCGTCGGCGCGTCGCTCGGGCCGCGGACCGGGGTGTTCTCGAGCTGGGCGATGTGCCTGATGTACTTCGTGTTCGTGCCCGCTTCGGCCGCGGCATCCGGCTACTTCCTGGCCGGGGTGCTGCAGGATATCGGCTGGTGGAAGAACGCCGACTGGATCTGGCTGGCGCTGCCGATCACGGCGATCATCTGGGCGTTCTGCGCCGGGGTGATCAGGCGGTCCACCCGGGCGCTGTTCTACATCGAGGCCGTCACGGTGACCCTGATCATCGTGCTGCTGGTGGTCATCATCGTGAAGGTCGGGCAGGGCCACGGGCTGAACGGCGGCACCCTCACCGGCAACATCTTCACCCTGCCGTCCGGGGTCAACATACACGCGCTGCTGCTCGGGTCGGTCTTCGGCTTCCTGGCGTTCGCCGGGTTCGAGGGCGCGGGGGCGCTGGGCGAGGAAACCCAGAATCCGTCGAAGGCCATTCCCCGCGCGATCGGCTCCTCGGTCGTCGTGCTGGCCGTGTTCTACATCGCCTGCATCGCGGTCCAGTCGCTCGGGTTCGGCGCGACCACCAAGGGTTCGGCCGCGTTCGCTGGCTCTGGCGGCCCGCTGTTCCAGCTCGCCGACGTGTACGTGGGCGGGGCGATGCGCGACCTGATCGAGCTGGGCGCGGCGTTCAGCGCGTTCGGTGCCGGCCTCGGGGCTGCCGTGGCCGGGACCCGGCTGATCTACGCAGTCTCCCGGGACGGCGCACCGAAGACCCCGCTGGCGCGGGTGTCGCAGCCGTCGGGCTCGCCGCGCAACGCAGTCATCGTGGTCATGGTTGCCAACCTGATCTGCCTGGTCATCCTGCGCGCGCTCAGCGCCACCGGCCTGGAGGTCTGGCAGTACCTGGGCACGCTCGGCACGCTCGCGATCCTGGTCGGGTATGGGCTGGTGAACGTCGGCGCGGCCCGGGCGGCCTTCGACCGCAGCCTCGGCGTGCCGCAGTGGCGCGGCGTGCTGCCCGCGATCGCGGTGATCCTCGTCGGCTACGTGCTGTACGCGAACATTTACCCGGCGCCGTCGTTCCCGTACAACCTCTTCCCGTACATCCTGCTGGCCTGGCTGGTGGTCGGGGCCGCCGTGATCGCGTTCTCGCCGGCGCTGGTCCGCCGGGTCGGCGCGGGCCTCGCGCGGGACCTCGGCCTGCCGGCCGGGCGCGTCGCCGGCGAGGCCGAGCCTTACCCGGTGGCCGAGGACTAAGCCACCGGCCCTGCTAGGGGTACGCCGCGTGCTTAAGAACTGAGCGGGTGTTGACCCGACCCTGGCGGGGCCGGTGGGTGCGGCATTGTTGCTAAGGGGCCACGCCCGGACCCTGCCCGTACCCGGGACCCTCCGCGTAGCCGCCCTGTGCCGCGGGGTCGCCGCCGTTCGTGCCGACCAGCCGGTAATAGATCAGCGTGACGACCACGGCCAGGAACGGCGCGACCAGCGTCCCGGAGATCACCGTGCCCAGGCCGCTGCGCAGGACGATCGGCAGCGCCACGAAGATGATGCCGAGGATCAGGTCCACCACGATCAGGATGATGAACACCAGCACCAGCGTGCCGAAGACGTGCCAGCCGTGGCCCCGGACAAGCTGCCTGCTGCGCCCGAACGACGCCAGCGCCGCGCTCCGCTCGATGACGATGACCGGGATGATCACCGCCCAGATCGTGATCAGCCACAGGCCGGGGACGATGATCAGGATGAGGCCGATCGTGATCGCGATGCCGGCCAGGATGGACGCTGCGGCAACCGACCAGATGTAAGGCGTAGCCGCGGACACGGTCTCCCTGATGGACAGGTCGGCGCGGCCGTCCCGCACGTCCTGGACTGCCTTGACCAGCGTCGCCTGCAGCAGGAAGGCCGCGAACAGCTCGACAATGGAGCCGAGCAGCGACCCGAAGACCCCGGCCAGCGAGAGCAAGCCCGCCACGATGGCCGCGGCCACATAGATCACAAAGGCGATCGCCAGCAGATGCCAGGCATGCGCCCGGTACATGCTCCACGCTTCGCCCATTACGCCTGACAGCGGGTTCATGTCCGAGATCGTACGACGGTGTGCCTGCAGTGACCAGAAGGCGCGCGTCCGCGCCTGGAGTTACCGTCTGTTGTCTGGCAGGGCAGCGGCAAGCCGGTTCCCGGCCACCCGGGGCCGCCACGATGAAGATCATGGCGGAGGCCGGGTCGCCCAGCATGCCGCACAAGGCCGGTGCCGGCGACCGGTACGCGGCCCTGGTGGCGGCGATCGTGCGCAGGATCCCGTTCGGGCTGGACCGGGTCGTCGCGCCGAACCTGCTGGGGTTCGCGGTCATCAACCTCTGCACGTTCACCCTCGATCTTGCGCTGCTCACCGCGCTGCACGGCGGGCTGCGCTGGCCGGTGCCGGTGAGCATCACGTTGTCCTACGTCACCGCATCCGGGCTTAGCTACCTGCTCAACCGCTCGCTGAACTTCCGCTCCCACGGCGCGCTCGGCACGCAGACCGGCATCTACGCCGTGGTGATCACCGTGAACTACCTGGCCTGGATTCTCGGTGTCGGCGCCGGGCTGGCGGCGCTCGGCGTTAACTACCAGCTTGCCCGGGTCGCGGCCGGCCTTTGCGAGGCCGCGTACATGTACGTGGCGATGCGCTGGCTGGTTTTCCGGGACGCCGGGGCTAGCGTTAGGGTCACGACCCTGACCAACCCAGCGCTGCCAGCCAGAACGGGGGAACAGATGGCGTCCACGCTCGAGCAGGTCGCCGGCCTGCTGACCGAGGCGGGTGAGACCCACCACCGGGTGTACCGGATCGTCGAGGGGGCGGACGACGACTGGGCATCCTGGTATGCCCCGTGGCTCATCGATCTCTCCGAGCTGCCGGCCCTGCTCGGCACCAAACCCGTGCGCAGCGAGCTGATCTGGCTGCTGGTGAGCCTGGACAAGGAGTATGCGGCGAAGGATCCGGACGAGCCGTGGCAGTCGTACTACGCCCGCCGGATCATCGACCACTTCCGCGGCTAGCAGGCCTAGCGGCGGACCCCGACCACGAAGACGCGGCGGAACGGGAACACCGTGCCGTACGGGGCGGCCGGGTAGGCCTCGCTCATCCGGGCCCGGTACTCGTCAAGGAACTCCGCGGCCTGGTCCGGCTGCAGCACGGCGAGCACCGGGCGCAGCCCGGTCCCCTTGTACCAGTCGAGAACCGGGTCCTCGCCGTGCAGCACGTGCAGGTAGGTGGTTTCCCACGCGTCGACCTCCAGCCCGGCCCGGGCCAGCAGGTCCAGGTACTCGGCCGGGTCCGCCGCCTGCCGGTTCAGCGGGACGTCGCCCAGCAGGGGTCGCCAGCGGTCGCTTGCCGCAAGCTCGCGCAGGACCGCGTGGCTGGGCTGGTCGTAGTTAGCGGGGACCTGGAACGCCATCCAGCCGCCAGGCTGCAGGAAGCCTGCCCACCGGGCCGCCACGGTGAAGTGGTCCGGCACCCACTGCAGCACCGCGTTGGAGACGATCACATCGACGCGTCCGTCGGGCCGCCAGTCCCTGACGTCACCGAGGGCGAAGCTGAGCCGCCGCCCCTCGGCGACCGGGAGCGCCCGCGCCGCCTCGATCATCTCGGGCGAGCTGTCGATGCCGCGGACCTCCGCGTCCGGCCACCGGTCGGCCAGCGTGGCGGTCAGCGTTCCCGGGCCGCAGCCGAGGTCGGCTACCTGACCGGGGTTCTCGGCGGCCACCCGGGCGACAAGGTCGAAGAACGGCCGCGATCGCTCATCGCCGAAGTGCTGGTACTGGCCCGGATCCCACATGTCCGTCTCCCGCCCGGCCGTGCCCCGGCGGCCCGTTCCGGCCTCCGGTGCGCAATTGTCTTGATGTCAAGCTATTCATTGCCTGCGGAAACCATAGGCTTGATGAATCTTGATGTCAAGAGATGTGCCTCAGGGCTTGCGTGCCGCCCCGCCGTACGCCGAGACTCCTGCCAGGATTTGCAGAACTATGCTTCCGGGACACTGACAGACCGTTCGAAGGAAGATCACTCATAGCCATGGTGAAGATCATTCGCAGCCATGAGAAGCTCCGGCTGTATTTCGGCACGGTTAAGTCCGCGACCGGCGGGCGGCACTTCATGGCCTGGGCGAATTCACGGGAGCATGCCCTCGACCTGGTGGAAGCCGCGCTCACCGCAACCGAGCCGGTACAGGGCTCTGTCGTCGGCCCGCTCATGAGCCTGCGGGTCGGCGTTGTGAAGCCTGGCGTCTATGTCGAGACGAAGCCTGGCCCGAAGAGGGCATGAACATGAACCCCGATCTGTCAGCTGTCACTTGACACGGCGGGCGGCGGTTGCTGCGTTATGCCCGTTCTGGCAAGGTTTCGGGCATGAGCGGCCGGCTCTGCGTTCCCCTGTCGGTCCTCGACCTGTGCCCGGTGCCGACCGGGGAATCGGCTGGCGAGGCGCTGCGCCGGAGCGTCGACCTGGCGCGGCACGCCGAACGGTGGGGGCTGCGGCGGTACTGGGTAGCCGAGCACCACAGCATGCCGGGCATCGCCAGCTCGGCGCCGGCCGTCCTGGCTGGCCGCATCGCGTCGGCCACGTCGGCGATCCGGGTCGGCTCGGGCGGCGTGATGCTTCCCAATCACGCGCCGCTCACCGTGGCGGAGCAGTTCGGGACGCTCGAGGCGATGCACCCCGGGCGGATCGATCTGGGGATCGGGCGGGCTCCGGGCACGGACAAGGTGACCGCGCGGGCGCTGCGGCGCACCGCGGACAGGCTGCCGCCCGCGGACTTCGCCACGCAGGTCGCGGAACTGCGGGGCTACTTCGCCGACCGGGCCGGGGCGGACGGCTCGGCCGGCCAGGTCCGGGCGATCCCGGCCGAAGGCAACGAGCCGGCCGTGTGGCTGCTCGGGTCCACTGGTTACAGCGCCGAGCTGGCCGGCCTGCTCGGTTTGCCGTTCGCCTTCGCGTACCACTTCAGCGCCGCGAACGCCCGGCCCGCGCTTGCCCTCTACCGGCGGGCCTTCACGCCGTCCGCGCGGCTGGCCGAGCCGTACTGCCTGATCAGCGTGTCCGTGCTGTGCGCTGAAGACGCCGCGACGGCGCAGTTCCTGCACGGCTCGTCGCGGCTGTCCATGCTGCGTCTTCGCGCGGGGCGTCCGTCTACGCTGCCGAGCCCGCAGGAGGCCGCCGGGCGTGATTACTCGGCGGCCGAGCAGACCGTGATCGCGGAGGCGACCGGGTCTGACGTCGTCGGTGACGCTGACACGGTGACCGGGCTGCTGGGCCGGCTCGTCGCGAGCACCGGCGCCGACGAGCTCATGGTGACCACGAGCACGTTTGCGCACGTCGACCGGCTGGCCAGCTACGAGCTGCTCGCCCAGGCGGCCCAGGCGGCCGGCCCGGGCGAGCAGCGAGCATCGGCCCCGCTAGAGGCCCTTCCCGCGGTAGTTCCGGAATAGATCGTCCATGCCGGAGGTCCCGTTCATGCCGGGGTTTCCGCCGAAGGACTGGGGTAGCGGCGGATAGTTCACCGGCTCGGGGGACACCGACTGCACGCTGTCGGCCGAGCAGATGTCGGCGGGGTCGAACGACGCCGTGCCCTCGAGCACCTGCACCAGCGACTCCGACGGCGGGCTGATCGCCGGGCCGATCACGTCCGAGCTCGTCGGAATGGAGGACGGCTGTACCGCGTAGCGGCCCGGCACGGGCTCGGGGAGCAAGACGTCCCGCAGGTTCCGGGCGTGCCGGTCGCGGGCGGTCAGCGGGCTCAGGCCGAAGGTCGACTCGATCAAGGCGAGACTGGAACAGTGCTCGAACGGGCCCTCGTGCGCCACCCGGTGCGGCAATGCCAGATTGGTCACCACGATGCCGGGTACCCGGAAGCCGAGCTGCCGGTAGTTGGGATACAGCTGGCCGTCGGTCGGCGTGCTGCTGTCGCCGGCATGCATGACGTTCGCCGGGTTGGTGTCGTCGATGACCTGCGGCGGCGGCACGTGGTCGTAGAAACCGCCCCATTCGTCGAACGTCACGATGAAGACCGTGTCGTCGAGGTAGCCGTTGTCGGCGAGGGCGTGGTAGGCGTCGGCGATGAACCGCTCGCCGAGCCGGATGTCTCCCTGCGGGTGGTCGTCCCCGGACGTCCCCGTCGTGTCGTTGTAAAAGGCAGGGTCGATGTAGCACACGTTCGGCAGCGTGCCGTTCTGGCAGGCCGTGACGAACGACGTGCCGGAGGACAGCGCGGCCGTTGCGGCATTGGCGTCGGAGAAGGGGTGCATGAATGCCTGGTACTTGAACGTCGCGCCGATCTCGATCCCCGGGTCGGCCCACAGGGCGAGGAACGGCGCGTCCTGGTAGTAGTAGCCGCCGGTCGGGATGCCGCTGGAGTTCGGTATCGGGGACAGCTGATCCCAGATCGTCGGCACGGTCGACGCCACGAACGAGTTGTGGTCCCGGTCGGTCTGCGCCGCGTGCTGGTAGAAGCGGTTCGGGTAGGTCTCGGCGGCGATCGCGCAGAAGTAGCGGTCCAGCGTCGTGTAGTGCTCGGCGAGCGCTCCGATGACGGGCAGGTCGGGCAGGGCCTTGCGGGTCCCGTTGTGGTGGAAGTTGGTGTAGTAGCCGACCGGGAACGTGTTCGCCTTGGCCGGGATGACGCCCGCGTTGGCCACTTCCCCCGGCCGCTGCAGGAAGCCGTTCATCTTGCCGTAGTTGTACTCGACGAGCCAGCCTTCCCAGCTGTGGTCCGGGTCGCTGTACCCGCAGCCCTGGAAGTCCGGGGCCAGGGGGTAGTTCGGGTAGGTGTTGCCGTCGACCGAGGACACGAACGTCATGTCGTGCCGGCCATCGGCACCGGGCAGCCAGCCGAGGAAATGGTCGAAGGAGCGGTTCTCCATCATCAGGATGACGATGTGGCGGATACCCCGCGAGCCGTCGGCACGAACGGTGCTCGAGGCGTTGGCGACGGCCTGGTTGAGCAGGTCGGTGCCGGTGATGGCGATGCCGGACGAAGCGGCCGCGATTTGCAGGAACTTACGGCGAGAAAACATCCCATAATGGTAGGCCGCAAAGGCAGACAAAAGCTCTCCGATAGCCCGACGACCGCTGAAATTATGGCGAAATCCCTGGGTGCCGTGCGGCCCGGGCAGGACCACGCGGAAGAGGGGCCTCCCGGGCAGGGCACCGCGGGCTGCGGGCGGGAGCCCAGCGGCGCCACTCGCCGCGCGCCAGCCCCCGCGATCCGCAGGCGACCTTCCCCAAGGCATCGCCGGTGCCGTAGGATCGCCGATATACCTTGATGTCAAGATAGCTGCGGGAGGCCGGGTGATCCATCACGTGCAGCTGGCCTGCCCGCCCGGCAGTGAAGACGCGCTGCGCGAGTTCTACGGCGGGGTGCTGGGCTTGCAGGAACTGGCCAAGCCGCCGGTGCTGGCCGCCCGCGGCGGCTGCTGGTTCCGCGGGCACGGCATCGAACTGCACCTTGGTGTGGAGCAGGACTTCCGCCCGGCCCGCAAGGCGCATCCGGGCCTGCTGGTCCGTGACCTGGACGCCTGGGCTGACCGGCTCCGCGCCGCGCACGCTCCGGTTCGCTTCGATGAAGACTTCCCGGGCATGCGCCGTTTCTACAGCGAGGACCCGCTCGGCAACAGGCTGGAGTTCCTCGAACCCGTCGACGGCAGGAGGGAGCACTCATGATCCGCAACGTCGTGGTCGGGCGCCTGCGGCAGGCCGATGATCCGGCTGAGCAGGCGGCGGATGCCGCGCTGCTGCAAGAGGGCCTGGCGGGCATCGCCGCGCTTCGGTTCCCGGGAATGCTCGCGATGAACGTGGGATCTGACCTGGGACTGCGCGAGGGCGGCTGGAGTTTCGCGATCACCAACGACTGGGCAGACGCCGGCGCTTACCGGGTGTACGACGCGGACGAGGAGCACAACCGGCTGCGCCGCGAGATCTTCGCAAAGATCTGCCAGGACATCGCGCGCGTTCAGATCGACGTCCCCGGCTGACGAGGGCCGATGCCTGCCCGCCAGCGTGCCGTCGTTGCCATGATCGACGGCCTGGATCCGGCGTACGTCACCGACGAGACGATGCCGGTCTTCGGGCGGCTGGCGGCGGAAGGCACGTCGCGCCTTGTCCAGGCGGTCATGCCGACCGTAACCAACGTCAACAATGCTGGCATCAGCTGTGCTGCCTGGCCCGCCGAGCACGGCATCACCGGCAATTACTTCTACGACCGGGCCTCCGGTGAGCAGGGATACATGGAGGACTCGCGTTTCCTGCTGCTGCCCACGCTGATGGCCCGGGTGACAGCGGCGGGCGGCAAGGCGGCCTTGCTCACCGCCAAGAAGAAGACGGCCAGCCTGCTCGGCGACGGAACCACGCTCGTGATCGCAGCAGAGGAACCCTCGGCCGAGCTGGTCGCCCGCCACGGCGCAGCACCGGGCATCTACTCAGCCGAGATCAACCACTGGCTGTGGCAGGTCGCCGCGGACCTTCTTCATACGCGGCGCGACCTTGACCTGCTGTACGTGCACACCACGGACTTCCCGATGCACGCGTGGGCACCTGGTGACCCCCGGTCGTCCAGCCACCTGCGGCGCCTGGACGAACTGATCGGCGCGGCCATCGCGGCCGCGCCCGGAGCGGCGTTCTTCGCCACCGCCGACCACGGCATGAACGCCAAGGACCTGGTCTATGACCTGAACCAGGCCCTCGCCAACCGTGACCGGCCGGTCCGGCTGGCGCTGTCCGCGGAGAAGGACCGCTACGTGCGGCACCACCGGACCTTCGGCGGGACGGCCTGGGTATGGCTCAACCGGGCGGCAGACGAGGACGCCGTGGCCTCGGTCCTGTCCGGGCTGCCCGGCGTCGAGACGGTTCTGACCCGTGACCAGGCCGCCCAGAAGTTCCACCTGCACCCCGGCCGCATCGGCGACCTGGCCGTGCTCGGCGACGCATCCACGGTCTTCGGTGACCTGCCGGACGGGCAGGAGTCCGAGATGCTCCCGGCCGAATACCGCTCGCACGGGAGCCAGCACGAAATGAGCGTCCCGCTCGTCGCGTGGAACAACGACCATCCGTACCCGGACGCGCCTGAGCACAACAAGGACCTGCTGACGCCGCTGCTCGGGGCCTGGCTCCGCTGACCGAGGTCTGGTCGCACGCGCCGCTTAGTGGCATCGCCCGGCGCGTGGCCGCCGACAGCGGCCCGGTCCGGCGGCCGGGTTCGGGCTAGCCTTGTGATCGTGCAGGCCGACACGTTCGGAGAAAGCGCGGCCCGCATGATTGGAGGCCGGTCATGAGCGAGATTACACAAGAGGACGCGCTGCGCCAGGCGGCCGAGCTGGTGGGTGAGGCGCTAAAAGAGGCGGAGGCTCGCTGCGGCCTGCTGGGGCAGTACATCAACGACTGCGACAGCAAGGGTTCAAGAACCGCAGCCTGGAGCGAAGCACTTCGCGAACTTCATGCGCTGCACGAGCGCCGCACCCAGTTGATGCTCAGGCGCAGCCTGATTCAGCAAGCTCTCGACTGCCCGGTCGGCGAGCGCCCAGCGAAGGCGCCGCTGCAACCGCCGCGGGACCAGACAGCAGTTCGGACGCAGCAGCAGGTCCAGATCCGAGCACGGCGGCGGTAATCGCGCGAGGGTCGGCCGGAGGTTCCCGCCCTGTGCGCTTGTGCCACGGCCGCGTCGGCCGTCAGGTCCCGGCTGGCCGGGCCGGGGTCAGACCGGTCAGTTCCTCGCTGAGTTCCCACAGCCGCCGCGCTGTCGCCTCATCCTGTGCCGCCTTGGATGGCTCGCGCAGCTGGCTCTTCACGTAGTAGCCGCCGGTCGCGTCCGCCACGTCCGGGGACGTGGCCAGGTACACGACCGTGCTGGCCCCGCGCTCGGGCGACAGCAGGAACGGCCGCGCGAACACCAGGCCGATGCGCAGCAGCGGGCTGGCATCGCGCCCGAACCCGCTCCGCACCACACCCGGGTGGGCGCAGTTCGCGGTCACCCCGGTGCCAGCGGTCCGCCGCGCCAGCTCGCGGGTGAACAGGATGTTGGCCAGCTTGCTGTTGGAATAGGAGCGCCAGCTGTCCCACCTGTGTTCGAGCTGCAGGTCATCGAGATCGAGCTTGGCCGCGGTATGCGCGTCGGAGGTCACGGTGATCACCCGGGCCGGCGCCGATGCGGTCAGCTTGCCCAGCAGCAGGTTCGTCAGCAGGAACGGCGCCAGGTGGTTGACCGCGAATACCTCCTCGAAGCCGTCCTCGGTCGTCCCGCGTCGGCCAGCCACGAACCCTGCGTTGTTGATCAGCACGTCGATGCGGTCCATCGCGTTCAGCCGGTCCGCGAGCGCGCGCACCTGCGCCATGGAGGAGAGGTCGGCGATCTCGACCTGCGGCGGCGACGCCGTCACCTTGGCCAGCTCTGCGGCCGTCGCCTCGCTCCGCCCGCGGTCGCGCCCGACGAGCACCACCTGCGCGCCCTGCCTGGCCAGGGCGGTTGCGGTCGCCTTGCCGATCCCGGACGTTGCCCCGGTCACCACGCATACCTTGCCGTTCATGGCCGCATGGTAGTCCTCATGGCGAAGCGGAAGGAAAGGATCACCGGCCGGCCCGGCTGCCGGCAGGGCTCATGCAGGCTGACTGCCTTGAACGCGACGCCATCTACTCTCTCCCACGTGGCCCAGTAGAACTGGATCGGGCTGTCAATGGTGTCGCCCGGCTTGGGCGTACCGTCCGGAACGACGTTCTGGCCGACGAAGCGGCGCAGCATCCAGGTGATCTCGGCACTGGCCATGTGCTTGATGAGCCACAGCAGGTTCGTGCCGCTGTCCACCGGCGACCGCCGGGCGGCGGCATCGTCGAGACCGGCAACCTTCCGTACCAGCGAGTCGCGCTGGTACTGCAGGAGCGCATGCAAGGTCTCGAACTCCCGCCGCCAGACGTGGCGGCTTCTGGTCGGGCACCAGGTCAGAGTAATCGGAGACGGCGCTCCGGGAGTTCGTGCCGGTCACGCAGTGACGCGAGCTTGCAAGCGCCCTTGACGGGCGCGGTGACGACAGGACTATTTCCGGCAGGCCGGAGGGAAGACAATGGCGGGAGGTTACGAGGCCGCTGTGTCGCATGTGTCTTTCTGGTTCTCCGCGTCCCACACAAGGTTGAGCAGTGCGGAGCAGGACCCGCAGAGTTTTGCTGTATCGAGTGGTGCGATGTAAGCGCCGCCACTGAGCATGACTTGGCTGACCTCGTCGTCGTAATCCGTATCGGCCCAGTCATCATTCAGGACGATCATCCATCCCAGGTACTTCCGCAGCCGCAAGGCCTCTTGGATAAGTTCGACCCTGGTCAGCGTCCGGGGGTCGTTGGCCTTGAGCAGTGCTTCGCGTGCTTCGATCACGCCACGGTCGCATGTCTCCATGCGCCTCAGTCTACATGCTATGCATAGCCATGTATAGCGTTACATGTGTTTCTGCAGCTAACCACGCGGATACGTTGCTCTGCATGGACGTGCCCGATCTTGATCACGGCAGCCACGTCCCGCTGTACACACAAGGGGCAGACTGGATCACTGCGCAGGTCAAGGCGGGGAAGCTGGCGCCGGGGACACGGCTGCCCGCTGAGCGTGACCTTGCGGAGCAATGGGGCATCGCCTACATGACTGTGCGGCGGATGATGGCAGAGCTGCGGGAACGGGGCGTGGTTGTGTCTCAGCCGGGCAAGGGAACCTACGTGCTGTAGACGGATCTGCGATGGCCGTAGAGCCATGATCATGCCTGCTCGCCTATCCAGAACCCCGTCAGAAGTCGGCACAAGGCCAGCCACGGGATGCCCGTCAGAGACCATGCGGACGTTCCTGTGGCCCCTGCGAGAGTCCGGCTTGACCTTGACCCTGGGTCAGGGTTGCAGCATGGGCCCATGACCACGAACCTGGCCCCCAGCACCACCCGATCCGCCGTGGTCGCCACTGGGATGCGGAAGTCCTACGGCGATCATCTGGTCCTCGACGGCATCGACCTGAACGTCGCCGAGGGCACGGTCTTCGCGCTGCTCGGCCCGAACGGTTCCGGCAAGACCACAACCGTCCGGATCCTGTCCACCTTGCTTCCCGCCGATGCGGGCACGGTCCGCGTGGCCGGCCACGATCTGCGCACGCAGGCTCAGCTCGTCCGGGCCGCGATCGGCGTCACCGGCCAGTTCTCCGCCGTGGACAACCTGCTCACCGGCCGGCAGAACCTGCTCCTCATGGCCGACCTGCACCACCTGACCAAGGCCGAGGGCCACCGGCGTGCGGACGAACTGCTCGAGCGGTTCGACCTGACCGAGGCGGCCGGGAAGCTGGCCGCGACCTACTCCGGCGGCATGCGCCGCCGGCTCGACCTGGCGATGACGCTGGTCGGCGACGTCCGCATCATTTTCCTTGACGAGCCGACCACCGGCCTGGACCCACGGGGCCGCCGCACCATGTGGCAGATCATCCGCGACCTGGTCGGCCGCGGGATCACGATCTTCCTGACGACCCAGGACCTGGCCGAGGCCGACCAGCTCGCGGACCGGATCGGGCTCCTCGAGCACGGCAAGATCGTCGCCGAGGGGACTCCGGACGAGCTGAAACGGCGGATCCCCGGCGGCCATATCCGGCTGCAATTCGGCGACCCGGCCGGGCTGGAATCGGCTGCCCGCGCCCTCGGCGACACATCGCGCGACGAGGACGCGCTGACGCTGCAGGTCCCCTACGACGGCAGCGTCCGGTCGCTCCAGGCTCTGCTCGGCCGGCTGGACGAGCAGGCGGTCCCGGTCGGCGGGCTGTCCGTGCACACTCCCGATCTAGACGACGTTTTCTTCGCCCTCACCGGCCACCCCAACGCGGAACTGGAGACCGCACGATGAGCACTATTTCTCTTGCCGCGCGCGACTCGGCGACGATGCTGCGGCGCGATGCGCGGCACTCGCTGCAGGCCCCGGCGATGCTGGTCAGCGGCATGCTAGTGCCGCTCATATTCCTGCTGCTGTTCGCCGGCGTCTTCGGCCACGCCCTGACGGCCGGCATCGGCGCCCGGCCCGGCGTCAGCTACATCAACTTCCTCGCCCCCGGCATCCTGGTGATGACCGCCGGGTTCGCGGCCGAGGGGACCGCGATCAACGTCTGCAACGACATGGCCCAGGGCATCATTGACCGGTTCCGCACTATGGCGATCTCCCGCTCCTCGGTGCTCACCGGCCAGGTCGCCGGGAGCCTGATCCGGACGATGCTCAGCGCAGTCGTGGTCATCGGCGTGGCGCTGCTGCTCGGCTTCCGGCCGACGGCCGCGCCCGTCGAGTGGATCGCGGCGGCCGGGATGTTCGCGCTGCTCACCCTCGCGCTCACGTGGCTGACCGTCGCGTTCGGGCTGCTGGCCAAGACCCCGGCGGGCGCGAACAGCCTGGCGCTGATCCCGGCGATCGTCCCGTTCGTCAGCAGCGCGTTCATCCCCACGGCCGCGATGTCCGGCCCGGTCCGCTGGTTCGCCCAGAACGAGCCGTTCACCTCGATCATCGACACGCTGCGGGGCCTGCTCACCGGGGCCGCGATCGGCGACAGCGCGGTCATCGCGGTCGTCTGGTGCGCCGGCCTGACCTTGGCGGCATACTTCTGGGCCCGGGCCCTGTACAACCGCCGCCCGGCGGCCTGACTCCGGAGACGGCATGGCGAAGCTCACGATAAGCCAGCTCGCGGCGCACGTTGGGGTGACCGTGCGCGCGATCCGGCACTACCACCGGCTGGGCTTGCTTGAAGAGCCGGAACGGGACGCCTCGGGCTACCGTCGCTACGGCGCGCAGGCCGTGGTCGACCTCATCAAGATCAAGACGCTGTCGGACGCTGGTGTGCCGCTTGCTCGCATCGAGGAGCTGCTGGGCGCCGACCCGCCGGAATTCGCCGCCGCGATAACCGACATCGACGCGGCGCTGAAGCAGCGGATCCGCGAACTCACCCGGCACCGCCGCCGCATCGCCGAGCTGGCCGAGGGAGACCGGCTGTTTCTGCCCGCCGAGGTCGTCGAGATCCTCGATCAGCTCCGCGAGATGGGCGTCAGCGAGCGGACAATCCAGACCGAGCGCGACGGCTGGATCGTCGTGGCGGCTCTGTCGCCGGAGCAGATCCCGCCGTGGGC
>CAWHZU010000012.1:0-175767 GCA_963833885.1 uncultured Actinomycetota bacterium
AGGGCTGCTTCCCAAGCAAGCTCTATCGAACCACTGTCGCCGACAGGCGCGAAGTGGGCGCAACAATTGGCGCACTCATATTCATAGATGTCACTGTCCTTTGAACGGCCTACTTCAACTAGACGCACAGGGTCGCCATGCTCGTTAACCTCCCAGCGATCCCAAGCTGGTAGTAGTGCAACCAAGTTTTCTCTCTTGCATCGTTCGTCACTCATCTCACCTCCTTTTTAAGCGATTCGGCGCAAAACCCTAGCGAGTTCGTTACGCCATCTCGGAAGTCAATTAATGCCCGCTGCTCATGTTTGAGTGCGGTGATGTACTCACCTACTGGCTTAGATCACTCTTAATTATGGAGTACAGCTCGTCGCCTATCTCCGCAATACGTTCGTTGATGTCATCCCAGTCTACGATCTCGACTTGAACACCATCTGGGTTAGAGGTGACTTGCGCCACCCCTCCCGATACCTCGACTATCACTTTGCTCATTTCGCCTCCCTCACTTGTATAAACTTGCGGTTCACGACATCATCAGTAGCGTCTCTTAAGGCGTTCCAGTAATCGTCCATCGAATACTCAAGCCACCTAACCATGCGATCAGCTATAGTTTCCATTTGGTTATCGGTTAAGTCGTAAGGCCACTCTGGCTCAATATCATCCTCATCCCTTAACGCACTTGCTACGTCCGAGCGGTGTATTGACCACACAGTAAAGTATTGTTGCTGCGCGGTCTCAGGCTTCATACGCCGTAACATATCTTTTATATGCCACTGCGCATGTTCTAACTCGCCATGCGTTAGGTCGTACTCAAGCGATGATAATTCTTGGTAGAGTTTCTTAGATACCTTCACATCACCTCCTTAAATTCAAGATCAATGCTTGCGAACCGTAACTTGTAACAGCCGAAGTCGAGGAGGACATTGAACTCGTCGTTGTCCAGTTCGTCAGGTTGTTCAGCCGGATACCACCTATCACCTAAGAAATAGTACTCCCCATCATCGGCTGGAATGTAGAGGTCTTCTAAGTCTTGTCGCTGTCGTGCATATGTCATCTCACCTCCTTCTCGTGATATTCTTCCCCCCATCCATCCGCAAGCAGCTCGCCATCGGCATACCTGCTAAGGTCTTGGAAGTAGGCGAACTGTCTTTCTTTGTGTACCCCATTTTCTACCCATGAAAGTAGCCAGTAATTTTCTGGGTCTGGGACTATGCTGACTATCGTTATTAGTTGTACCATGCACTGTTACTCCTTGTTTAGTTTAAAGCGAGTAGTTTCAACTCATGCTCAGGAGCGCTACCTTACTTCTTTAGCCAGTCAACGAACTCGTGCAAGCTGTCCGACTGAGTTTGCCAGAAAAATTGCATCGCTAGAGCTGCTGCATCTCCAGGGGTTGTTTCAGTCTTCAGCTCAGGTTTTTCCGGTGCAATGGAACTTTCAGCCTTTTGTGAACCGCCTAGACGCTTGCCCGTAGCTTCATAGGTGTACTGGGTTTTGTGGCCTGGCAGAAGCGTGCGAGTGAGCAGGCCGTTGTCAAGCATCTTTTGAAGCAACCTCGTGACATTTGGTAGCCCTGTATTGGCCACCGCCGAGAAGTGCTTTAAGCTGATGTACTCCCCAGGATGCCGTTCGACCAGCTCTAAGATTCGCTCGATTCTTAGGCGGTGTTTCTTTTGGGGGTCGAGATAAGTCATGGCGTTGATTGACTCACGACTTGCCTCTAGTTTGCTGACATCCATCATGCGAATGTCCTCCGTTTAATTACATTCTAATAGTAATCCAAACGGAATCCAATTGCAATACTAAAATCAGGGGTTGAAAGACTTATCCACAGTCTCGTTAAAGTTCATGCAGTCCCTTATCGACCTGCTAAGTTAGCCACGGCTCAAAGAGCGACAGACAGAGAGGAACCACCTCTTTAAACTGACAGGCATGAAAGACGTCGGGGTCGTAGCCCTGTTCTCGGATATACCGATTGATCGTCTTAGCCCTCGGTTCGTCTATGACCCCAAAGACAACGGGAGCGTTATGGCCAGCCGAGGCATAGCCCTCTAGCTTCTTGATGATGCGAGCCTTGCCCATCGTGTCCATGTCGATCTCAATATAGAACGACATCGCAAGTCCTTGAGGCACACCGATCTCTAGGGATAGGTCATCTCTCGTGCCATGAACGACCGGCTTCTCGACCGCATACTTAAGCACCTTCAGTTCCCCCCTCTGCTCAGCCAGTTTAAAGTCAACATAGGCTTGACAGAGGTGTAGAGCATGAGGAAGTGGTCTACGGGCTTTAGGGGTATCCGCTTCTACATATTCGCGCCCCCTTCTCCCGAGCATATAGACGAACGGCGGACTCCCCCCCGTGTCGTCGAGGCTGTATCGGCCGATACGCATGATGTGGCCAGAGGAGAGAAGTTTTTGGAGAGAGTTTGAAGCAATGGTTCGATTGACCCCCCCGAAGCGGGCGTCCCTGATCTGACTGGCGGTGGCCTGACCGAACCGGGCTAGGAAGCGCACCACCGACACGTCCCGTGGAGTAAGAGCCATGAACCAAGCATGGCACAGACAGTCAAGCTCTTAAAGAGAGTGAAAGGGCAGGTCAGAGAGGGTTTTGAGAGAAGCATTGTTCACAGGTTTGTAGAGGGTGTTTGTAGGGGGCAGAGGTGATATAATAGATGTAAGTAATCGGGAATATAGGAATGGCTGATGCCAAAGCTGCTGCCGCCGATGCCCGGCTTGCCGCCTACGTGCGTGCCAGCACCGCCACCCAGGGGGTGCCGCTCAGGGTTAAGGACAAGGCGACCATCGTTTCGCTGACTGCTCTGGTAGAGACCCAACGAGCGGCTACACCTTCCAAACGATCTGCACGGATTCAGGGTTGAAGCGCCAGTCCTTGTACCGGCTGTTGCCGGGCCGACCCGGCAAGACGACGATCTTTTCGACGATCAGACCGGAGACTGAGGCTCGCCAATCGTTGCTGGCCTGCTCCCACGCTTCACGAAGCGGCTGGTTGATGGGCAGGTACTCGACGGTCTGGGTATCGAGCAGCTTGGCCAACCGTTCTTCGGTGGCCTCTATCTTCTCGTCGGCGGCAGCCAACATGATCTTGTAGTCGTCCCTTGCGTGCTCACCGCGGCCATACTCAGCCACCACGTCTTTGCGATGCTGCCGCTGCTGGGCGAGCATGGCCACCAGCTCCGACGTTTCCCCGCCATCTGCCTTCGGGGCCAGCGCTTCGGCCACCTCAGGAGTGTCGAAGCGATAGAGGACGGCTTCGGTGACGAAGTCTTCGAGGGGATCGGCCGCCCTGAAGACCTTGCCGCAGCCGACGATGTTGCCGTAGTTATCGATCTTCCGGCAGCGATAGCGACGCTGGTAGCTCGTCTTGCCGGTCTCCTTGCGGGCTGATCCGTACATGATGCCGCCGCAGTTGCCGCAGACGACTCGGCCGGTATAGAGGTACTCACGAGCCTTGACCCTGGTGTGCGGCTTATACCGAGGATTGGCTTCATCCAGTCGGGCCACCAGCAGGGCGTGCTGCTCACGAGTGATGATGCCTGGCCACTCAGCCCGGTACTCGATGCCGTCATGAACGAGAGTGCCTCGGCGCTCAGGATCGGTGTCGTCAAAGATGACGTAGCGCATCTTGGTCAGGATCTTTCGGAGGTTGCCAATTCCCCACTGTCCGCCCTGGGCTGACGGGATGCCCTCTCGGTTCAGATCATACAGAATGGTGTTCTGATGCTCACCGGCCAGAGCACGCTTGACGCATCTCATAATAACGTGAACCTCATCCTCAACGAAGGCCACGTTGACACGGCTCTTGTTGAGGATGTTGCCGTACTTATCCTTAATTGCACCCTCATAGCCATAGGCCCGTGTGCCGCCACCCGGACGTCCCGCTTGAGCCCGAGCCTTCTTCTTCCGTTTGGTTCGCTTGCTGTTCTTTGCTGATTCCAACATGGCGTTGTTGACAGCGGCGATGGCGGCATGGATGCCCTCGGGGGTTCGGAGGTCGTAGCCGATGCCGTCGGTCGTCCAGATGCCCTTCAGCCTGGTCCGCTCGGCCATCTTGATCAGCTCAAGCAGCTGCTCCATACGTCTATAGAGGCGGGTCATCTCGGTGACGACGATCATCTCGACCTCGCCCCGTTCGATGGCCGCCACCAGGCGTTCGTAGTCAGGACGCGGTTTCTTGGTGTATTTCGAGGCACTTTTGTCGTCGTCGTTGAATCGAAGCGAGACCTCTCCCCCGTTGTCTTCAACGTAGTCTTCGCCCTCACGAAGCTGTATCTGCACATTCTCACTCAGACCGGATCGGTCTTTACTGAGCCGTGCGTAGATGGCGACAAGAAAACCTGTGAACTGCATAAATAGGTATTCCCCTCTTGATTATGAATCTCTTGATCCATTTGTCAATGGGGAATGCACGAGAACGATTACGCCGACGCCTGGTACTGCATCCTCGAGGGCACCGCCGAGATCAGCGTGGCCGAGGCGCAGGCCCGCGCGATCGTCGACATCCTGGCCAGCTACGCCACGGCCGGCAGCCAGGACCGGGAGATCCTGCTCGCGGTCGACGAGTTCAGCGCCGTGTCCCGCAGGCTCCCGGTGTGGCAGCTTTACGAGCGGGCCCGCTCGCTCGGTCTGGCGGTTCAGGTGTCCGCCCAGTCGTGGGAAGGTCTGGCCGCCGGGGAGGACGAGCGGTACCGGATCGCCGCGACCGCCGACGGGGGGATCTGGCTGCTGCGCACCCCGCATCCCGAGCCGGTCGCCGCCCTGGCCGGAAGCCGCAAGGTCACCGAGACCACGCGCCACCTCACCAGCAGGACCCCGGTCTGGGACCACCGGGGAACGTCGCGGGTGACGCTCGACCCGGTCGTCGACCCGGCCCTGATCCGCACGCTCGATGTCGGCCAGGCGGCCTACATCTTCCGCGGCGGCGTCACCTACGTTCAGGTGAAGCGGCTGGTAACGGCGCCCGCCGCGGTCAGACCGGCCACCGAGGCCACCCCGGCCACTGCGGCCAACCCGACCACGGCGCTGCGCCCAGCCCACCCTGGCCGGACCGGCTGTCCCAGCCAAACCGGCCACGGCGCCACAGCGGCTGCCGGACGCCGGCTCGCTGCTCGACGAGGCATTCGGCGCGGAGCCCGCCCCATGACCCGCCAGCCAGCCGCCGACCCGTTCCGCGCGCTGGGGCTCGAGCCCCGGGCCGGCCTGACCGACGACGAGGTGCACGCCGCGTGGCGCAGAACCGCCAGCGCCACCCACCCGGACCGCGAGGACGGCGGCGACCCGGAGCGGTTCGCCGAGGCCGCGGCGGCTTACACGGCGCTGCGCACCAGATTCGGTCGCGGCGAGGTCCTGGCCGACCTCGGGGCCGGGCGTGCGGTGGCCATGCCGAGCGGCTGGCGTCGCGTAATGGCCCGTCTTCTTGGGTCCCGGGTGTGGCGCGGGCGGCCGGCCCGGCTCGTGCTGCGGGTCCTGGTCGCGGCGGCGGCCTGTGCGGCCGCCGTTACTGCCGCGGGCCCGCACCCGGCCGCTCCCGCCCTGGTCACCGGCGTGGCAACCTGGCTGGTGCTGACCGCCCGCCACGACCTCGCTCCCCCGGGCAGCCGCTGACCTGCAGTGACTCAACGGCCGCGGCAGGTTCAGTCGGGGTGGTGGGTGGTGGCTGTTGCGGTGTCGCTGAGGTGGTGGATGATCTGGCGGAATGAGTCGGCGAAGTTTTCTTCGCTGTAGCCGAGGTCGGTGGCTGCGCAGAAGTCGCGGACGAGGTGCTGGACGCGGGGCAGGTTGGGGCGGGGCATCGAGGGGAACAGGTGGTGCTCGATCTGGCGGTTGAGGCCGCCGAGGATGAAGGTGGTGAGGGGGCCGCCGGTGATGTTGCGGGCGGTGCTGACCTGGCGGCGGGCGAACCCGGCGCACGTTGCGGGGTCGATGATCGGCATGGCTTTGTGGTTGGGCGCGAAGCTGATGCCCAGGTACACCGAGAACACGCCCTGCTGCACGGCGATGAAGGCCAGTGCCTTGAGCGGGGACAGGACCCACAGCACAACGGTCAGGTACAGGCCGGCGTGCAGGGCCAGCAGGGCGGCTTCGGCGGCCGCGGCGTGGTCTCGGCGCTGGCACAGCCGTTTGATGCCCAGGACGTGCATGCCGCTGCTGCGCAGCAGCATGAGGGGGAAGAACATCGGTGCCTGCCAGCGTGCCAGCCAGCGAGGCGAGCGCGCCGGGCCGGTTTCCCGGCGCGTCACCGGAAGCGAGCGGGGCTGCTTCGCCGATGTCGGGATCGCGGCCCATCTCGTTGGGGTGGGCGTGGTGGGCGTTGTGCTTGGGAACCCACCAGCCGAAACTCAGCCCGATCAGCGCGTTGCCGGCGGCCAGGCCGAGGATGCGGTTGCGGCGGCGGGTGCCGAAAACCTGGTTGTGTCCCGCGTCGTGGCCGATGAAGCCGAGCTGGGTGAACAGCACGCCCAGCAGCGGCGCGACGGCCAGCGCCGTCCAGGAGTTGCCGGCCATGACGAACAGGACCCATCCGCCGGCATACGCGGCGACGGTCAGGGTGATCTTTGCCCGGTAGTAGCCCGGCCGGCGCTCCAGCAGGCCCATCGCCCGCACCTGCAGCGCCAGCGCACGAAAACCCGCCGCCGAAGGATCAACGCCAGCACCAGGCCCTGGTGCAGCTGAGGCACGGCCAGGCGGCACGGCAAGAAAGCCGGATGCTGTAGTCATCGTCGCTCTGTCCTCCCGGGGCGTTTTCCGAGCGCACCGCCCGGAGGCTTACGTCACCAGGGTCTCGAGCAACGGGCCGCGGTCAGAGCCTGCCTGGCACCAACCGCACCTGCTCCACGGTACCTCCACCAGACACTCCTGCAAGACCGGCACAAGGCGAGCTCTCCTGGCTCGGGAGGCTGCTACCGCGATCCAGCTGATCGACGATTGTGACGCACGGCTATACGCTGAATACAACAGCTGACCTCAGTTGGTGTCGTCCAGACCCCGCGATCCGATTGAGAAGCCCATGGACGTGCATGCTTTGACGACCGGGCTGGTGCGCTCCGGCCGCCCGGTTCCCCGGTGGGCGGTCGTCTCGGCCGGCCTGTCGCCTGTCCTGCTCACCGGGGGCTGGCTGATCGCGGGCGCGTTCCAGCCGGCCTCTTACAGCCCCATCCACGAGACGGTGAGCGTGCTGGCAGGTCACGCCGGAGCCGACCGGTGGATCATGACCAGCGCCCTTTTCCTGGTCGGGTGCTGTAACTTCGTGGCCGCTGCTGGCCTGACCGGGGTTCGGCTGCCCGCACGCATCCTGCTGGTCGTCGCGGGCCTGTCCAGCATCGGCATCGCGGTATCCCCCGAACCTGTCGTCGGCTCGACTCCCCAGCACCTCGCGTGGACTTCACTGGGCGAGGTCACCATCGCGGTCTGGCCCGCCTTCACCGGCCGGCCCGGCTCACCGCGGCCGCTGATCTTGAGCATTCGCGGCGCTGCCACCGTGACGGCCGTGTCCATTGCCCTGCTCGGCTGGCTCATCGTCGAAACCCAGGGCGGCAGCGCCCTTGGCCTGGCCGAGCGCCTGACCTCCTCAGTCCAGATCACGTGGCCGTTCATCGTCGCCCTCGCCCTGCGCCGCCCACCCCGGCCGGCCTTGCCCGGCGCGCAATCGCGGCCCCCACGACCGGCGGTGCTCACGTCGGCGTGTACCTCTCGAACCAGGCCATAAGCCCTTTGTCCAGTCCAGATCCGCCGCACGCAGCCAGCCCGGCGCTGATCACGCCGGCATGTACCTCTCGAACCAGGTCACAAGCCGGGTCAGGTAATCAGTTATGGCCGGGAACTGGCGGACGCCGTGTCCTTCGCCGGGGTAGATCACCAGTTCTGAGTCGACGCCGTGACCGATCAGTGCCTGGTAGAACTCCCGGGCCTGGCCCGCCGGGGTGCACCGGTCCTTCGCGCCCGCCGTGAGCAGGGTCGGCGTCGTGGCCTTGCTCGCGTGCATCACCGGGCTGCGAGTGAACACCTGATTGCCGACTTCCTCGGGATCGGCGTTGTCCAGGAACCACAGTCCCCAGCGGGGGATGTTGGTCGTGAACGTGAAGCTGTACCACTCGGTCACCGGCGAGCCTGCCACAGCGGCTTTGAACCTCTGGTCCTGGGTGACCAGCCAAGCCGACATGAACCCGCCGTAGCTGACGCCCATCGTGCCGATCCGCGCCGGATCGGCGATCCCGCGCTCGATCATGGCGTCGATTCCGGACAGGTAGTCGTGTGTGTCCGCGCCGCCCATGTCCCCGACGACCGCGGCGGCGAACCCCTGACCGCGCCCGGAGCTGCCGCGCGGGTTCGGGAGCAGGACGGCATATCCGCGGGAGACCAGCAGCGGTACCGCGTTGCTGCCCATCATCCAGCTCCGCTGATAGGCGCCGATCGGCCCGCCGTGGACGTCCAGGACCAGCGGGAACGGCCCGTCGCCCGCGGGCGTGCACAGGACTCCTTCGATCTCTGTCCCGTCGGGTGCGTTCCAGGCGACGTTCGCCGCCGAGCCAGCGACCGATCGGATGTACTCCGTCCCGGCATGGGCCAGCGAGGCCAGCACCTGGTCGGCGCCGCTGCCAACGATCGCGATCTGCTGCGGAACGTCGTAGTCGTCCCTGATCACGACGACCCGGCCGTCGGAGGTGAACGCTCCGGCCGGGTAGAACCAGCTGGCCCAGGACTGCGCGGACGCGACCAGATCCTTGGCGATGATCGTCTCCGGCAACGGTCCCTGCCCGGCGTCCGCGATTCCGGCCACGCTGTCCAGATGGCGCTGGCCGAAGTAGCCGATCCGCGTCCCGTCGATCCACTCGACTGCGGTGACATCCGTCCCGGCGGTGTCTACGGCGCATCTGGTGCCGGCTGCCAGGTCCAGCAGGATCAGGTCACCCGCCACGATCCACCGGTCGCTGCACGCGGCCTCCACCACGGCGGCCCTTGCGCCGTCGGGCGTCCCGGCAGGCAGCCCGAGCTGGACCTCGCTGCGGAGCAGTTCGGTCACCTCACCCGTTGAGACGTCGAGCCTGCTGAGCACCGCCGAGTACCAGTCGTCCTCGCCGGGTTGCTCGCTGGTGATGGCCAGCACGTGCCCGGGGCCGGACCAAGCCGCCTCCCATACGTTCAGGCCATCGGGCGAGACCCTGGCGAGCTCGCCGGAGGCCGGGGTGTAGAGCCACAGGCTGCGCCAGGCATCCTCCGGCGTCCCGGTCTCGACCTCCGGGTACCAGGCCGGCAGCCCGGACTCGCCCGAGCCAGCCGTTCCCGATCCCTGCGCGTCGGCCATCTCCGCTCCGAGCCCGGCGACCCCGAGCAGGATCCGGGTGCCATCCGGCGACCAGGCGAGATACTCGACCGTGCCGGGAACAGCCGGGGCTGGCCGGGCCTCGCCGAGCTGCCCGTCGTCCAGCAGGTAGAGCTGGAACACCTCAGCCTTGGCCCGGTCGGACAGGAAGGCCAGACACGACCCGTCCGGAGCAAGCCGACCGGCCTTGGCTGACCCGCCACCGGAGCTCAGCGCGCGCAGCTCGCCGTCCCGCACTTCGTACAGCGCGGTGCGCGGCAGCCCTTCGAGTTCGTCATAGACCGACCCGGTCACCACGACGCGGCTGGCGTCAGGTGTCGTGACGAGGTCGGTGACACGATGCGGCCCGCCGAAAGCCGGCTCGTGCAGCCGCCGCAGATACTCGGCGACCGCGGCGTACTCAGTCGATTCCCGCAGGTCTTTACGCATAGTCCGGGATGATCTCATGCATTACGGGGATCCCGCCATCGGCCACGGACCCCGGCCGACGCTGGTCCCGAGGAGGCCCTCAGCCACACCGGGATAACGCCGTACCTGGGCTGTCATGCAGCCAGCCGCTCCCACAGGCGGCCATGGCCTCTGGGCCGACGCTTAACAGACCGTTTCCGCCGGGCCACCAGAATGATCACTGACCTGACCGAAGTCCTTAGCAATCATGCGAATATCCTGCCCTGTCCACTAAATGTCCGTACAAGCAGCCGACCTGTAAAGTGCTGCCGACCCATAATGAAGTGCAGAACGCCCGGCTAACCCTGCATAGCCGACGTTCCACAAAGGAGGCGCAAAGCGCCGCACCTGGCGGCTGGCGACTCTGCAAGAGGGGGATGATCGGTTTGGCTAGCTCTGCCGATGGTGAGCCACGCTGGCGCGTATTTATCTCTCACACCTCTGAGCTGCAGGACTTTCCGCGTGGGGGATCCTATGTGGCCAAGGTCAAGGAGGCGATTTCCGCTGCCGGACACGTGATCGTGGACATGGCTGACTTCCCTGCGACGGGTCAGCCGCCCGCGCAGCTGTGTGCCGACCGGGTCCGGGAGTGTGAGGTGTATGTGGCGATACTGGGTACCCGATACGGCTCTCCGGTATGGGATCGGCCGGATGTGTCTTATACCGAGCTGGAATTCGAAGTCGCTGCCGAGGCAGGCTTGGACCGGCTGGTGTTTTTGCTGGACACCGACGCTGCGAACGTGGGTATCCCGCTGTCGAAATTGATCGATCATGAGCTCGGCGCACGGCAGGAAGCGTTCCGTCACCGGGTGCAAAATAGCGGCCTAGTCACGCAGTCCTTCGCAGACCCGGCCACGCTCGGACAGCTGGTTGAACGCTCACTGCAGCAGTTGGCCAAGACGCGCGCACGCATCAATAGAGGAATTGAGCGCGAGCAGGTAGGTGCTATTCGCGAGGTGCCGCGGCATCTGCCCGCGACGGTCCGACTTCAACGGCCGGGGCGCCGAGTTCAGGCTCTGACCCGGATGCTGGACCAGGCCGGGGGCGGCACGGCGGGCACGTGGCGAACTCGCAATCGCGGGACGCGGGCGTGGGCAAGACCGCGCTGGCGCTGCACTGGGCGCATCAGGTCGCCACCCGATTCCCGGTGGGCAGCTGTATGTAACCTGTCACGGCTTCGACCCATCGGGGAACCCGACCGCGCCCACCGAGGCGATCCGGGCGTTCCTGGATGCCCTCGGAGTGCCGCCCGACCGCATCGCCGCCAGCCCGGAGGCTCAGGCGGGCCTGTACCGCAGCCTGCTGGCCGACAGGCGCATGCTGATTGTCTTAGACAACGCCCGGGACGAGCAGCAGGTGCGACCGCTGCTGCCGGCCAGCCCGGGCACTCTGGTACTGATCACCAGCCGCAACCAGCTGTCCGGGCTCGGCGCCGCCGACGGCGCGCGGCTGACCAGCCTGGACGTGCTGAGCCATGCCGAAGCGGTGCAGTTGCTGGCCGCCCGGCTGGGCACCACCCGCGCCGCCGCACAGCCCGCGGCAGTCGGTCGGATAGCCACCTTATGCGCGTGCCTGCCGCTGGCGCTGGCGGTCGCCGCGGCCCGCGCGGCCGCCCGGCTCACGTTCCCGCTGGGCGCCCTGGCCGCCGAGCTCGCCGATTCGGCCGGGCGCCTGGACGCGCTGGATGCCGGTGACCCGGGCTCAAGCGTGCGGGCGGTGTTCTCGTGGTCGGTTCGGCAGCTCACCAGCGAGGCCGAGCGGATGTTCTGGCCTGCTGGGCATTCACCCCGGCCCTGACGTCTGCGTCCCGGCCGCTGCCAGCCTCGCCGGCCGCGGCCAGCCCCAGGCCCGTCGCGTGCTGCCGAACTCCGACGCCCACCTGATCGCCGAGCCCGTCCCCGGCCGGTACATCTTCCACGATCTGCTCCGTGCCTACGCCGCCGAGCAGGCGTGCGATACCGACAGCGACGCCGACCGGCGCGAGGCAGCTGCCCGAGTGCTTGACTACTACCTGCACACCGCCGCCCGTGCTGCCCGCGTGTTGGACCCGGCAAAGGAACCGGTGGCCCTCGCCCCGCCCCGGCCTGGCGCCGCTGCCGGGCAGCCCGACCGATCTCCAGCTGGCCCTGGCCTGGTTCGAAACAGAGCACCAAGTCCTGCTCGCCACCCTCACCCTTGCTAACGGATACGGATTCGACACCCACGCCTGGCAGCTCCCGTGGGCCATGAAGAACTTCCTGCAAGCACGCGGGTACTGCCAAGAATGGGCCGCGACCCAGCGCACGGCGCTGGCCGCCGCGACCCGCCTGGGTGATAGCCCCGCGCAGGCCGTGTGCAGCCGTCTCCTGGGAGCCGCCTGCATTGACCTCGGCGACCATGATCAAGCTCGCGGCCACCTGGCCAGCAGCCTCGCGCTGTACCAGCGGCTCGGCGACCGCCTCGGCCAGGCCAAGGTCCACCAGAATCTCGGCTACGCGGCCGAACGGCGAGAGCCGGTACACCGACGCGCTCAGGCACGCCGAGCAGGCGCTACGCCTGTACCAGGCCATCGGCGACAAAGCGAATGAAGCCTCAGCGCTCAACGGCGTCGGCTGGTGCCACGGCCTCCTGGGCAACTACCAGCAGGCCCGCGCGTTCTGCCGCAAGGGCAGTTACCCGGAGCACGGAAACCGGCCACCGCTGGGTCGAGGGATGCGCCTGGGACAGCCTGGGGCTCGCCGAACACCATATGGGCAACTTCGCCGAAGCCGTCGCCTGCTACCAGCGCGCGCGTCAGCGTATCTCCGAGGAATACGGCGAACGCGTCTATGAAGCGGACAGCTCTCAAGCACCTCGGCGACACCTGCCACGCTGCTGAGCGAGCTGGCGCAGGCCAAAGGAGGCCTGGGAGCAGGCGCTGGCCATCTGCGAGGAACATCCAGCATCCCGACATCGCCGACAACGTCCGCACCAAACTCGCCAGCACAACGAACCATGCAACTCAGACCCATTCGCTAGCAGCCCGCCTGGGATCCTGCCCGTGTGCGCATCCGTCCTCGGTAGTCATTGTCGGCTACTCCCAGCGTGGTACACCGGCAGCCGAAGGGCATCCCCGCTGACCAGGCAAAAGTCGCTTCCTGTGCACGACGACTGCGGGCCGCCAGGTCGGCAGCATCGCCGGTATGGAAACAACAACATCTTCCGCGATCAGCCAGACACCTCCCGACCGCCGCCGGTGGCTGATCCTGGGCACCGTCGGCCTCGCCCAGCTCATGGTCGTGCTGGACACCGCGATCGTGAACATCGCGCTGCCGTCCGCGCAGCGGGCCCTGGGCTTCAGCACCGCGGACCGGCAGTGGGTGGTCACCGCCTACGCGCTGGCATTCGGCAGCCTGCTGCTGCTCGGCGGGCGGCTGGGCGACATGATCGGACGCAGGACCACGTTCCTGGCCGGAGCGCTGGGCTTCGCCGCCGCGTCGGCCGTCGGTGGCGCGGCCACCAGCTTCGGCATGCTGGTCGCAGCCCGGGCCACCCAGGGCGCGTTCGGCGCGCTGCTCGCGCCCGCAGCGCTGTCGATCCTGTCCACGACGTTCAGCGACCCGAAGGAACGCGGCAAAGCGTTCGGCGTCTACGGCGCGATCGTCGGCGCTGGCGGCGCGATCGGCCTGGTACTCGGCGGAATCCTGACCGAGTACCTGTCCTGGCGCTGGTGCCTGTACGTGAACCTGTTCTTCGCCGGGCTCGCGGTGATCGGAGCGGTGCTGCTGCTCAGGCACCAGCGCGTCGGCACCAGGCCGCGGCTAGATCTGCCCGGCGCGGTGGCCGTCTCAGCCTCGATGTTCTGCCTGGTCTACGGGTTCTCCAACGCCGCGAACCACAGCTGGGGCACGCCGTCCACCTACGGCTTCCTGGCCGCAGGCGTGGCACTGCTGGCCGGGTTCGCGTTCTGGCAGGCCCGCGCGGCCAGCCCGCTGCTGCCGCCGCGGGTGGTGCTCGACCGCAACCGCGGCGGCGCCTACCTGGCCGTGCTCGTCGCCGGCGCGGGCATGTTCGGCATCTTCCTGTTCCTCACCTACTACATGCAGCAGACGCTTGGCTACTCCCCGGTGGTCAGCGGCGTCGCGTTCCTGCCGGTGATCGCGATGGTGGTGGTGGCCGCCAACTTGTCCAACGTGGTGCTGCTGCCCCGGTTCGGCCCCAGGCCGCTGGTCACCGCCGGGATGCTGCTGGCCGCTGGCAGCCTGGTGTGGCTGACCAGGATCGGAGTGCACTCAAGCTATGAGTCGGCGGTGCTCGGCCCGCTGCTGCTGGCCGGGCTGGGTTTCGGCTTCACGATCGCGCCGTCGATGAACACCGGGACGTTCGGCGTCGCGCCGCAGGACGCGGGCGCGGCCTCGGCCACGCTCAACACCGGCCAGCAGGTCGGCGGCTCGATCGGCACCTCCCTGCTCAACACGATCTTCGCTGGCGCGGTTGCGCAGTACCTGACCAGCCACCTGAGCCCGGCCACCCTGGTGCACGGCCGCCCGGCGCCGTCGCTGACCGAGATGTCACTCATCCACGGCTACACCACCGGGTTCTGGGTCGCGGCGGCCATCTTCGGCGTCGGCGCGGTGATCTGCGGCACACTGCTGCGTTCCGGCCCGCTCCGCTCCCCCGTGCCCGCGGCCGCTTCGGCCAAGGCAGAGCCCGTTCTCCAGCGGTGACCCGGGCAGGCGCCCGCCCGATTGGTGTGTGCGGGCGCCCGGGCTTGATGGGCTCCGGGCAGGCAGGAACGCTGATCGTCCGCCACGACTTCACTCCGGCGGCGACCTAACCTGCGCCGCCGCCTGCACGACTTCGGCAACGATTGCTACCTGCCGGATGCCTGCGTACTGAAATTTTTGCTTCATCTATTGACCTTGATTCTGAAACACTAGTACCGTCTCACCAACCTTCGGCCAGGTTTGCCCAAGAGCAGTCGGTGCTCACCAGGCCGCATTACCCCGTGGCAGTTAGGGTCGGTGGTGGCTGGTGTGTGCAGCAAAGCTCTTGCTTCGCGGCGGCCGAGTCTTTGGCTCCGACGGCACGCTCCGGCCAGCAGACGTGCTGATCGAGCAGGACAGCATCCGTGAGGTAGGCGCGCAGCTCGCCGTTCCGGCATCAGCACAGGTCGTCGAGCTCGCTGGGAAAGCGGTGCTGCCGGGTCTCATCGATGCCCACACGCATCTCACGCATGGATACGAGGGTGTTGTCGAGGACCGCGAGGTGGGCCAAGGCGTCCGGTCAGGCTTTCAGGCACTGCGGGCGCTGCGCGCCGGGCTGACAACTGTGAGGGAACTCGGCAGCTATCGCCAGGCCGACATAGCGCTGCGGGATGCCATCCGGGCCGGTCGTGCGCTGGGTCCCCGGATGCTGTGCGCAGGAACCTACCTGACGATCACCGGCGGGCATGGCCATCCGAAGGGCCGTGCGGCGGACGGTCCCGACGAGGTGCGGCGCGCCGTGCGCGAGCAATTCCTGGCCGGTGCGGACCTGATCAAGGTGATGTGCAGCGGCGGGGCGGCCCGGGAGGACGAGTCACCCGATGCCAGTCAGTACACCGCCGAGGAGATCGCCGCGATCGTCGACGAGGCGGGCCTGGCGGGCCGCCGGGTGGCTGCGCACGCACACCCGGCGCGGTCGATCAAGTGGGCGCTGCAGGCGGGCGCGTACTCGATCGAGCATGGAACCTTCCTCGATGACGAATGCTGCGACCTGATGTCGGAGCGGGACGCCTTCCTAGTGCCGACGCTCAACGTGTACAAGACCCTCGCCGGAAGCACGCAGTGGCCGCACCTGCGCGAGCGCGCTGCATTCCTCTACGAGCACAAGGTCGAGACCTTCCGGCGGGCCGCCCAGCGCGGCGTGAAGTGGGCGGTCGGCTCCGACACCAGCATGTTCCTGCCGATCGAGAATTTCCACCAGGAACTCAAGACGGTTTCGGACGCCCTGGAGATCGATCCGCCAGCCGTGCTCCAGGCAGCCACGAAGGGCAACGCCACCCTGCTTGGCCTGGACCGCCTCGGCGAGATCGCGCCGGGATACCTGGCGGACCTGATCGTGGTCGATGACGGTGATCCCACCCATGACCTCGCTGCGCTGCGAGGAGGTGCGCTACACGATCGCGGCGGGTCGGCTGATCGACTGGGCGGCCTTCGAGAACGCCATGGGGCCCCGCTGGTTCGACCGTCACGGCGGAGCCTAGGCATGCCCGTCAGCATTCTGATCTCTGCAGACATGGAAGGTGCCACTGGTGTGGCGACGCCCGAGGACGTGGTGCCAGGCACCGGGGCATGGGCAGGCGCCAGGGACTGCTGGACCGAGGACGTCAACGCTGTTGTTGCCGCCCTGCTTGAGCACGGAGCTGACGAGGTCGTCGTCACCGACGCGCACGGCAACGGCAGCAACCTGGAGACCGGCCGCATTGATCCGCGCGCCACTCTGATCAGGGGTCGATCGCGACGCTTCGGCATGCTGGAAGGTATCGACGGCGGAGTACACGGCGCGGTGTTCCTCGGCTATCACGGCACGGCCGGCTCCGGTGGCGTACTCAGCCATGCGTTCATGACATCGGGGATCCACACGCTGCGCGTCAACGGCGAGCCTGCTGGCGAAGGAACGATCAACGCCCATCTCGCCGCCTTCTTCGCCGTCCCGGTCCTGATGGTGTCCGGTGACGAGGCGGCCTGCGAGGAGGCGGCCCATTACGCCCCGGACGCAGAACTAGTGATCACCAAGCGAGCGCTGACCCGCTTCACGGCCCGGCTCCGGCCGACGACCGCGGTCCGGCTGGACCTGTCCGTGGCTGCCGAACGGGCACTGCAGGGACTGGAGCGGGGGCATGTGGCCGCTGTGGAACCACTCGGCCCGGCGGGCGAACTCTGCGCCGAGATCGAGTTCAGCAGCGAGAACTGTGCCCAGGCCGTTTCTGCCATCCCGGACGTGCACCTAACCGGATCACGATCCGTCCGCTACAGCTCCCATGACACGGCGACGTGGTACCGGTGCCTCGGCGCTATCTGGACGCTGGCCCGCTCCGCGCTGGGGGAAAGCTATGGCTAACGGCATGGTGTCATCGCTGGCGTCGGCGTCCGGGCCGATGCAGCTGGTGACGCTGGCCTCCATCGAGGAGGCGGCCGCGGCGCTGCCGGAGAGCGTCAGGAATTCCCCCGTCGTCCGCTGGCGCGGGAAAACCTGGCTCAAGCTGGAAAGCGTCCAACCCACGGGTTCGTTCAAGATTCGCGGCGCGGTTACCAAGCTGAAGCGGCTGCCGCCGGAGAGCCGGGCGCGCGGCGTCGTGGCTTACTCCAGCGGCAACCACGGGATCGCGGTTGCCCGGGCGGCCCGGCTGTGCGGGACCAAAGCCACGATCGTGGTACCCGCGGACGCGCCCGGCCCGAAGGCTGGCGCGATCGCACACGAGGGGGCGACCATCGTTCCCTGCCCACCGGGGAGTGAGGAGCGTCGGCTCCTTGCCGAGAGGATCGCCGCGACCACCGGCCAGGTACTGGTGCCGCCCTACAACGACCCGGACATCATCGCCGGGCAGGGCACCATCGGCCTGGAGCTTTTGCAACAGCTGCCGGACATCTCCTCGGTCGTTGTCCCGATTGGCGGTGGTGGCCTTATCAGCGGCATTGCTGCCGCGGTGAAGGCGGTCAAGCCATCGGTGCGGATCATTGGCGTGGAGCCGGAGCTCGCAGCCGATGCAAAAGAGGCGCTGGCCACCGGAAGCCCGGTGCAGTGGCCGGCCGACACCGTGAGCCAGACGATCGCCGACGGCATCCGCACCCAGTCCCTGGGCTCGCTGAACTTCCTCCACGTCGTCAGCCTGGTCGATGAAATCGTCACCGTCACCGAGGAAGGGATCATGGACGCCGCGGTGGCGCTGCTGAGGCGCCGCCACCTCGTCGTTGAGCCTGCCGGGGCCGTCGCGATCGCCGCGGTCCGGGCCGGAAGCATTCCCGCTGACGGCGCAGCGGTCATCGTCTCGGGCGGGAACGCCAGCATCGAAATCCTCAGCCAAATGCTCCAGCGGGTAAGCCAGCTCGACCCGGTACAGCAGCCCGAGCGCGATCGCTCAGCAACCCCCAGTTAATAGCCATCAGCATCATGTGGCACGAGAAAGTGTTACCGAGGGACGTGAAATGCTAGGACGTATCCTGAAGACGGCGCGTAATCGCCAGAATTCTCTGCCTGCCGTGATCCGGTCACGCCACAGGCGCATCTGCTGGTCGGCCTTGATGGTAGGCGTGGTCAGCCTTGTCGCCAGCGCCTGCAGCGCAAGCTCGGGTACTCAGCCATCAAGCTCGCAGGAGGTCAAGGGCACGGTAAGTTTCGCGCTCGCGCCGGGGTTCCATCCGAATTACATCATGCCGATCGAGCCGGCTGCCTACGACAACGTGCAGAATTACAACCAGTTCCAGTTCCTGCTTTATCGGCCGCTCTACTGGCCGGGCGTAAACGGTACCTCAGCGACGAACACGTCGCTCAGCCTCGCCTACGCTCCCACCTTCTCCGACAACAACACCGTGGTGACCATCCGCCTCAAGAACTACAAGTGGTCTGACGGCACGCCGGTGACGAGTCGCGACGTGTCGTTCTTCGTCAACCTGGTCAAGGCCAACAAAGCCCAGTGGGCCTCGTATGAGCCAGGCCAGTTCCCGGACGACATCAGCAGCGTCGCGACACCCAATCCGCATACGGTCGTGTTCCACCTCAACCGGTCCTACAACCCGCAGTGGATAGCCGGGAACGACCTTTTCCTGATTCAGCCGATGCCGCAGCACGCCTGGGACAAGACGTCCGTGAGCGGGAAGGTCGGCAATTACGATGACACAACCGCGGGGGCCGTTGCCGTCTACAAGTTCCTGACGGCGCAGTCCATGCAGGAGTCCTCCTACGCGACGAACCCGCTGTGGAAGGTGGTCGACGGTCCATGGAAGCTTCAGTCGTTTAGCACGAGCGGGGCGGTGACCATGACCCGCAACCCCGAGTACTCAGGGCCGGCCAAGCCCAGCGTCACCAAATTCGTGGAACTGCCGTTCACAACGGACACCGCTGAGACTGATGTCTTGCGGGCCGGCACCTCCATCAGCTACGGCTACATTCCGGCAGCGGACGTGCCGTCCGCCGGTTCAGTCGAGGCCGAGGGATACAGCCTCGCCGGCTGGCCCCAATACCAGTTCGCCTATATCTTGCCGAACACGAACACGTCCAATTCCACAACGCGCTCGGAATTCCGCCAGCTGTACGTACGGCAGGCACTGCAGCATCTGGTGAACGAGCCAGGGGATATCCGGGTGTTCTATCACGGTTATGCCACCCCGACCTACGGCCCGGTGCCCTATCTCAGCCAGTACGCCACGCATCTGGACAAGACTGGCGCCTACCCGTTCAGCATCGCCGCCGCGACCAGCCTGCTGAAGCAGCATGGCTGGAAGGTCGTGGCCAATGGCTCCGACACTTGCGCCTCGCCCGGGACCGGGCCGAACGACTGCGGTGCCGGCATACCGGCCGGCGCCACGCTGAGCTTTACCCTCACCTACTACTCCGGTGATGTCGGGGTGCAGCAGACCGAAGAGGGGCTGAAGTCGGACGCAAGCGAAGCCGGTATCAACATCGCGCTCACGACGACAACCGTAGGAAGCATCCTGAGCGAAGCTGCGGCGTGCACCCCGTCTCAATCCGCCTGCGGATGGCAGATGGCGACATATGGCGGATGGACGCCGTTCCTGGACCCGGTCGTCACGTCTCTGTTCGAGCCCGGCCCCCTCGACGCGGAGAGCTACAACGACCCCAAGGACAACGCAAACATCACCGCCGCGCTCGACGGCAACGGAGGTTCCGCAACGGTTACGGCCTACGAGAACTATCTGGCGGTCCAGCTGCCGGTTATCTGGCAGCCAGATCCCGACTACCAGGTGTCGGCGATTAGCTCGAAGCTGCGCGGCGCCACCCCGCAAGACCCGACTCTGGCCATCAGCCCGGAGCAGTGGTACCTGACGAAGTGACGCCGGGAGGAACAGCTGTGGCCAACCTGCTCGACGTCGAGGGTTTGCGCACGCACATCCGCATGCGCCATTCGACCGTCGAGGCCGTCGACGGGGTCTCGCTCACGATCCGCCAGGGCGAGACCGTCGGCCTCGTCGGGGAGTCCGGCTGCGGCAAGTCGATCACCGGCCTGTCGATCATGCGCCTGCTCCCGCCGGGCGGGCGGATCGTGGGCGGGTCCATCAAGCTGGCCGGCCAGGAAATTACGGCGCTGGCCGAGCCCGAGATGGCCCGCCTTCGGGGCAACGACGTCGCAATGATCTTCCAGGATCCGATGACCTCGCTGGATCCGACCATGACGATCGGCGACCAGATCGCCGAGCCGGTCCGGGCCCACAGGGCCGTCTCAAAGAAGGAGGCGCTGGAACGGGCCGCGGAGGTGCTGAACCTGGTCGGCATGCCGAAGCCGCTCGAGCGCCTGAAGGCTTTCCCGCATCAGCTGTCGGGCGGTCTTCGCCAGCGCGCGATGATCGCGATGGCCCTGGCCTGCGAACCTAAGCTGATCATCGCCGACGAGCCGACAACGGCCCTCGATGTAACGATCCAGGCGCAGATCCTCGCGCTCCTCGATGATCTTAAAGAGCGGCTGGGCATGGGGATGCTGCTGATCACGCACGACATGGGCGTGATCGCGGGCCGGGCCAGCCGGGTGATGGTCATGTACGCCGGGCGGATCGTCGAGACGGCCGACGCAGAGACCCTGTTCGGGGATATGCGGCATCCCTACACCGAGGCGCTGCTCGACTCGATCCCGGACGTCAAGACCGGTAGGAAGGAGGTTCTCTACAGCATCCCGGGGCTCCCGCCCGATCTTTCGAACCCGCCTGGCCTGCCGCTTCTCGCCACGCTGCCGCTATGCGCAGGACCGCTGCCGGGCCGAGGACCCGCAGCTCGAAGGAGATCCCGCGCACAGGTATGCGTGCTTCTTCCCGGTCGATCACACGCTCCAGGCGTCCGGCACAGCCGCGCCGACCGCAACAGCCAGCGGCGCGGGACATGGGCCGGCTGGTGCTGCCGAGACCAGGGAGCCGCTGCTGATCGTAGATCACGTGGTGAAGGAATTCCCCATCACCAAGGGCGTCCTGCAGCGCCGCATTGGCTCTGTTAAGGCGGTATCCGATGTGTCATTGCAGATCGGCCGGGGTGAGACGTTCGGGCTCGTGGGCGAGTCCGGATGCGGCAAGACCACCCTGGGGCGGATGATCACGGCGCTGGAGACGCCCGACTCGGGGTCGATCCAGTTTGCCGGCACCGAGATCTCCAAGCTGCGCGGGGCCGCCTTGAGGCGGCAGCGGCGCCAGTTCCAGCTCATGTTCCAGGACCCGTACTCGTCTCTCGATCCCCGGATGCGGGTCACATCGATCCTGCGGGAGCCGCTCGCCGCGCACCACATCGGGAGCAGGGCCGATCAGCAGGCCCGGATCCGGGCGCTGCTCGGTGAGGTCGGCCTGTCCGCCCGGTCGCTCGGGCTCTACCCGCACGAGTTCTCGGGCGGCCAGCGTCAGCGCATCGGGCTGGCCAGAGCCCTCACCCTTGAGCCCAGCCTCATCGTCGCCGACGAGCCAGTCTCCGCGCTTGACGTCTCCATCAGATCCCAGGTTCTCAACCTGATGCGGCGGCTGCAGGCCGAGCGGAACCTCACCTACATCGTGATCTCGCACGACCTCTCCGTGGTCCGGTACCTGGCCGACCGGGTCGGCGTCATGTACCTGGGCAAGCTGGTCGAGGTCGGTCCGGCCGAGCAGGTGTATGACCACCCCGCCCACCCCTATACCGCGGCTCTGCTGGCCGCCATCCCTGTCCCGGACCCCGCCCGGGAGCGCGTGAAGCGCCCCAGGGTGGCGGGCGAACTTCCGTCCGCAGCCCAGCCGCCATCAGGCTGCCGGTTCCGCACCCGATGCGCCCGGAGCCAGGATCTCTGCGCCCGCGAGGAGCCTGCGATGAGGGCCTTCGGCACCACGGCCCATACCGCCGCCTGCCATTTCCCGCTCGAGCAGCCGATACAGCTGCCGATTAAATCGACAACGACATGATTCGACGGCCATGATCCCTTACATTATTCGGCGCATTGTTCAGTCAGTGATCGTGCTTATCGGTGTGACGATCGTCGTGTTCATCCTCCTGCAGCTGCTGCCCGGCGGCCCGGCACGGGCTCTGCTCGGACCACGGGCAACGGCGCTGCAGGTCCATGAATTCATCGTCCAGAACGGCTACAACAAGCCGTTCTGGATTCAGTACGGGAACTACATAGGCCGCCTCCTGCAGGGCAACCTCGGGTACTCGATACATTACAACCAGACCGTCAACTCGCTGCTGGCCCAGGACCTGCCGAAGAGCGTACTTCTGGTCGGGCTGAGTTACGTGGTCTCCGTCGCCATCGCCATACCTCTGGGCATTCTTCAGGCGGTCCGGCGCAACCGGCCCATCGATTACACCCTGACCGGCGCCTCCTTTATCGGCTACTCAATGCCGGTCTTCTGGCTCGGGATCCTCCTCATTCTGATCTTTGCCGTTTACCTGCACGCGCTTCCGCCCGAGGGGCCGCAGGGAGCGACCATTCAGGCCGTGCTCGCACAGCCGCTCGGCTTGATCCTCCCGGTCGCCACGCTGTCCATCGTGACGGTGGCGCAGTTCAGCCGGTTTATGCGGTCGGCGGCGATCGACAACCTGGTACAGGACTACATCAGGACGGCGCGCGCGAACGGCCTGTCCACCAGGGCTGTTCTATTCCGCCATTTGCTGCGCAATTCGCTGATACCCATCATCACCCTCATCGGCCTGAGCCTGCCCGCCACCATATCGGGGGCTGTGATCACCGAATCGGTGTTCAACTACCCCGGCATGGGCCTGCTCCTCTGGACCGCGGCCACGGTCCGGGATTACCCGGTACTCCTGGGCTTCACGGTCGTGGTCGGGGCGGCGACGGTCGCGGGTTCCCTGCTGGCCGACGTGCTCTATGCGGTTGCCGATCCGCGGGTGCGTTACGCATGAGCGACCACGATGCGAAAGGTGGTGATGGCTAATGACGCTCGTCAGTGAGCCGGATGCCCAGCTACCGCCCGTCGGTGCGCCTATTCCTGCTGAGGCCGGGGCAGGAAGCATCTGGCGGCTCATCTGGAACGTTTTCTTCCAGAATCGGCTGGCAGTGCTCGGCCTCGGGATTATCACCCTCATGATCGGCTTCTGCTTCCTCGGACCGCTCTTTTATCACACCAACCAGGTTCAGATCAGCATGTACCAGGTCACCGAGCCGCCGAGCGCGCGACATCCACTGGGCACAGACAATGTGGGCTACGACGTCTTGGGCCGGCTCATGCTCGGCGGCCAGTCCTCGCTCGAGGTTGGCTTCGCAGCCGCGATCCTGGCGAGCGTCTGGGGCACTGCGTGGGGCGCGGTAGCCGGGTACGTGGGCGGCTGGGTAGACGCCATCATGATGCGCATCGTCGACTCGCTCATCGCCATTCCGTACTTGCTTGTCGTGCTGATCCTCGCGACCATCTTCGTTCCGACTATCCCGGTCCTGATCATCGTGATCGCGCTCGTCTCCTGGCTGGCCACGGCGAGGCTGGTGCGGGGCGAAACTCTGTCATTGCGGGTCCGGGACTACGTCCTGGCGGCGAAAGGCGCGGGTGTCCGGGGCCGCTGGATAGTGGTGCGCCACATCGTTCCCAACGTGGTGGGCACGATCGTCGTAGCCGCGACCTTCTCGGTCGCCGATTCGATCCTGCTGCTCGCCGCGCTGAGCTACCTGGGGCTCGGCCCGCCGCCACCGGCCGCCAACTGGGGCGGCATGCTCAGCGACGGCCTGACGTACATCTATGACGGCTACTGGTGGCTCATTTACCCCGCTGGCCTGGCGATCGTCCTGACCGTAGTGGCCTTCAACTTCGTTGGTGATGCGCTGCGTGACGCCCTCGAGGTGCGCCTCCAGCAGCGGTAGCCCCTGACCTAGAAGGACCTCTGCCTTGCTGATGGACCTGCTGCGCGACGACATCGCGACGCTCACCCAGCTGTTCGGGCCGTCCGGCCACGAGGACACGGTGATCGCCGAGTTCCTGGCCCAGATCAGGAGGCTGGGCTTTACTGCCACGGCCGACCGGCTCGGGAACGTCGTGGTGCGGGCCCGGCCGGCTGAGCCTGGCTGGCCCACGCTGGCCGTGTCCGCTCACCTGGACGAGGTCGGCTTCATCGTCAGCGAGGTCGGGAACGGATGGGTGCGGGTCAACCGGGTCGGCGGGGTGCACGACCAGGTCATGGCGGGACAGCTGCTGGAGTTCAGGACCATTGGCGGGGAGATCGTGCAGGGTCATGTGAGCGTCGATAGCGCTCATCTCAGCACACCGGATGCCTTGGGCAGCGCGATCCGGGTTGAGGACGCCCATGTCGATCTGCTGATCCGCTCCGCTGAAGAGCTCGTGGAGGCGGGGCTGTCGCCCGGAGCGCCCGCAGTTTTCGCCGGGCCATTTCATCAACACGGCAGCCTGGTGAGGGCCAAAGCTCTGGACGACCGGGCCGGCCTGGCCGTGATCCTGGCCCTGCTCCGCAGCATGCCAGATCTTCCGCCGGGCCCGGGGCTGACCGTTATCGCCACCGTGCAGGAAGAGTTCGCTCTCCGCGCCGGCATCACGGCGGCCGCGGCGGCCAAGCCGGACATCCTGACATGCATTGACATCACGCCGACAGCAAGCATTGCCGCTGATGCGGGCCAGCAGCTGCTCGGTGCGGGACCGGTACTGCAGCGCTATTCACGGGGCAAGTCAGGCGGTGGGCTAATTCCCAATCCCCGTCTGGCGGGCTACATCACGAACGTGGCTGCCGCTCACGGCATCCCGCTAATTCAGCACACCCTCGATGGAGGCCTGACCGACGGCAGCTACATGCAGTACGCCGCCGGGGGGATACCGGTCATCGACCTAACCTTCGGTGTTCGTAACGCTCACACGGCGATTGAGGTCGCCGACCTGCAGGATCTCGCGATGCTGGTAAGGCTGCTCGGTCACCTGATGGCCAGCCTGCAGCAGGACTCAGACTTTGCCCGCGGCTAAGCCCTGGCCGGGCGCGCCGGAGACGTTTTGGAGCACGCGATGAAATGCGGTGACATCTTCGGATTCGCGCAGATTCCCGACGCGGTCATCTCACCAGCGGGAGACGCGGTCGCGTTCACACGGCGGGCAGCCGACCGCGAATCGGATCGCTACCGCTGGGACTTGCTCGTCACCGGGATTCCCGGTGGCGCCGAACCTGCCGTCGCCCGATCGCTTGGGGCGGACCTGCGATCACCGGTCTGGGCGCCTGACAGCCGCAGGCTCGCCGCCGTTGAACGCCGTCCCGGGGATCTGGCATCGTCAATCGTCATCGTTTCCGCTGCTGACGGCGCCCGCCGGAGGCTGGACACCAAGGGCACCGAGCCCGCCAGTCCGGCCTGGTCGCCGGACGGCCGTGAGGTGGCCTTCCTCGGCCTGTCGCCGGTGAGCGAGCCCGGAAAGCCGGAACGGCGCTCTGGCTCGGGCGGCGCGCCAACGGTAGTCAGCAGCCTCTCGGCCAAGATCGACGGGCTCGGGATCGCTGGATCGTGGCGTCGGCACTTGTTTGCCGCGGATGCCGCCACCGGTGCCGTGCGGCAACTGACTGACGGGGACCTGTGGATCGAGGACTTCTGCTATTCCCCGTCCGGCCTCCTCGCAGCGTGCGGCAGCGGCCCCGGCTCTGCACGCATGCCCCGCCAGCCGGGTGCGGTCCGGCCCTCGGCGCTGTGGCTGGTCGATCGGGCCAGCGGTGCGCGGCGGGAACTCGCCCCCGCTTCGGCCGGTGCCCGGTGCCCGGCCTTCGTCTCCGATCAGCTGGTCTTCGTCGGCCTGTCGGAGCTGCGTGCAGATCTGCCACGCCTGTTCACCGTGCCGGTGGCAGGAGGGTCGGTGCGGCAGCTTGGCGGCATGCTGGATCGCGGGTTGGTCACCGGCACGGCAACATTCACCGGCGGCTACCCCCCGGTTGCCGGGCGCCGCGATGAGGTGCTGTTCTGTGCCCGCGATGGCGGCTGTGTCCAGCTCTACGAAACCACGCTGGGCAGTCCGGCCGTTACCCGGGTGGCCGGCACTGAGCTGGAGTCGATCGGCTCGGTTAGCGTCAGCCAAGCCGGTGACGTCATCAGTTACGTACGCTCCCTAGCCGGGGGCGGGCAGCAGCTCACGATTCTGCACCGGCGGTCCGGGCGACGCACCGTCCTGGCCGAGGTGAACCCGCCCGGACAGGCATGGCCCGCCGAGCCCGCGGAGTTCACCGCGCGCGACGGCCGCAGACTGCATGGCTGGGTCATCCGCGGCCGCTCCCGCGGCCGCTCGCCGCTGCTGGTGGATGTGCATGGCGGCTCATTCAGCGGCGCCTGGTCTCCGATCGTGCAGCCGTCTCGGCTTTACCAGCAGCAACTCGCCGCAGATGGCTGGACGGTCCTGCTCCTGAACGCGCGGGGCAGCGACGGATACGGTTCTGAATTCGCCCGGGCGGCCATAGGTGCATGGGGCGCCGCGGATGCGCCCGACTTCCACGATGCTATCGACGCGCTCATCGGCCAGGGTCTGGTCGACCCGGATCGCCTGGCAGTGACCGGGTACAGTTATGGCGGCTTCATGAGCAACTGGCTCACAGCCACGAGCGACCGTTTTTCCGCTGCTGTGGCGGGAGGGTCCATTTGCGACTTCGTCAGCCTCTTCGGAACCTCCGACATGGGCTGGACCATGTCGGAATATGACATCGGAGTGCGTCCCGACGTCAATCCCGTGGAAACGCTCAGGCGGTCTCCAGTGGGCATCGGCCGACAGATCCGCACACCGACGCTGCTGCTGCATGGGGAAGCCGATCAGCGCTGCCCGATCTCACAGTCGGAAGAATGGCTGGCGCTGCTGCACAGCAGCGGATGCGAGGCAACGCTGGTGCGTTATCCCGGCGCTAGCCATGGCTTCCTAACGGATGGCGCACCTTCGATGGCGGCGGACTACGGGAGCCGTCTGGTGGACTGGATGGTCTCGCACGTGCCCGGCGGCTCAGCGAGCACCGCTTCCGTGCAATGGGGCGAAGGGTGAACGGTCCGCGCGGGCTGCCTCCGCTTTCCCGGCTGACCGAGGCCAATCTGACTGCCGTCGAGTCGAAGCTCGCCAACGTGCTGTCGCAGGGATACCCGGAAGCAGCGCTGCTCAGCGCCCGCAGCATGGCCGATGCGGCCGGCACGAGTCCCGCCAGCGTGACAAGGTTTGCAAGGAAACTCGGCTACACGGATTTCGCCGAGCTGCAGGCAGAGCTTGCCGTGGAGATGCGGGCCCGGCTCTCGTCGCCGCCCAAGCGGCTCACCGTCGACGTGCCAGGCCGAAGGAAGTCGACCGCGGCATTGCTCCGCGACCTCGTAGCGAGGGACCGCGAGAACCTGGACGCAACCCTCAGCATGATCGACGAGGGCATGCTGGACGCGCTGATGCGGCGGCTGGCGCAAGGTTCCAGATCACAGATATACGTAACCGGATCGAAGAAGGGCAGCATCGTAGCTTCCTACTTCGCCATGCAGCTCGCCCAGCTCCGGCGCGGCGTCCGGCTGCTCAATCTCAGCGATCTGCTCGCTGACGAACTGCTGGACATGACCCACGAGGACTTGCTGGTCATCTTCGAGCCCCGCCGCGCAACGGCCATGCTGGTCAGCTTGCTTACCCAGGCGCGCTCGGTCGGCGCGCAGGTCGCGGCGTTCACCGACGAGCACCCGCCGGGAATCATTGCCGAATCCGATTTCCTGTTCCGCACCAAAGTGGACGCGATCAGCGTCTTCGATTCCTACGCGGCCATGTTGGCGCTCTGCGATGCTCTTCTCGCCGCGGTGGCCTTGCACGTCCCCCGAGTGGTCCGGGAACGGGCAGAGCGCCTCGAGGAACTGAATGCCGCCTTCTCTACCTGGTACCAGCCGCGCGGTGGCTCAGCCCGGGATCCGGGCAAGAACCATTGAGGTTCGACGTCATCCTCCGCGGCGGGTGGATCGTTGACGGCTCAGGGGCACCGCCATGGCGAGCAGACCTGGGCATCGAGGCGGGCCGTGTCGCGGCCATTGGCCGTCTGGGCCAAACGGAGACGCCTGTCGTTGTTGACGTCCCGGGCAAATACATCTTTCCCGGCTTCGTCGACGCGCACGTTCATGCCGATCTTCTGTTCAGCCGGCCGGACGTTCAGGAAGCCGCGCTGCGCCAGGGCGTTACGACATTCATTGTTGGTCAGGACGGGCTATCACATGCACCGGCGCCCGCCCAGACCGCAGCATATGTGCGTGAGTACTTCGGGGCAGTGAATGGCATGTCAGCAGAGGGCCTGCGGCTACCGCAGCCGACCATCGCCGAGGCGCTGAGTCAGGTTGAATCCGCGAGCCCGGTCAATCTAGCGTGGCTGATCCCGGCGGGCACGCTCCGGCACCAGGTCATGGGCCCGAGAGATCGCAAGCCGGAACCCGCCGAGATCTCCGAGATGCAGTCGCTCGTCGCGGCGGGCATGGCAGATGGCGCCGTCGGCCTCTCGACAGGGCTTGATTATCTGCCCGGGCGGTACGCCGATGCCGCGGAGATAGCCGCGCTATGCGAGCCGATTGCCGAAGTCGGCGGAGTCTACGTTTCGCATATGCGCGGCTACGACGTCGCCGCTTGGCAGGGAATGGCCGAAGTATGCGCCATCGCCGAGCGTGCTCGGGTGCCAGTTCACGTTTCTCACTATTTCGGACCCGGAATCATGCTCGCCCGGCTCATCGATGACGCGAGAAACGCCGGCGTCGACGTAACCTTCGATTCCTATCCATACCTGCGCGGCGCGACGATCCTGACGATGGCGGCGCTGCCGCCTGAGGTGCAGGACGGTGGCGTCGCCGAGACACTGAACCGGCTGAAGGACCAGGCCGTGCGCAAACGCCTCAAGGAGCAGTGGTTCCCCGCGATCGCGGATCGCCTTCACGGCATCAGGCTGTCCTTTGTCGCCGATGGCGGCCTCGCTTGGGCTGAGGGCATGTCCCTGGAGGGCGCTGCCTCGCAGGCGGGCCTCGACCTCGGCGACTTTGTCTGTGATCTCCTCGTCGGGAGCGATCTCGCGGTCGGCTGCGTGCGCGCAGAGCGCCCGACAAACGGAGAGGAAGACGTCCGGGTACTGCTGCGCCATGAAGCGCAGATGGGCGGCTCAGACGGGATCTTCGTCGGGTCTATGCCCCACCCCCGCGGGTGGGGCACGTTCGCGCGGTTCCTGGGACGTCACGTACGGCAACTCCGCGACTGGACGTGGGCGGAGGCTGGCCTGCACCTCGCCGGGCACCCTGCCCGCAGGTTCGGGCTGGCGGACCGGGGTCTCATCCGGAACGGGTACATTGCCGACCTCGCGGTGGTTGACCCGCTGATCGTGGCGGATCAGGCGACCTACGCGGAACCGCGGCGGCCTGCCGTCGGCGTTTCCGACGTCCTTGTGGGAGGCAGGTTCGTGCTCCGGGACGGAGAGCTGACCGGCGCCAGGCCTGGCCGGGGACTGCGGCGCGTGAGTGGCTAAGGATCGGCGAGTGTCCCCCGCCTTCTTGGTCAGGGTCAGTTCCTGCAGCTGGATGTTGCTGGTCGCGGCCTGGCTGTTGACCTTGGTTATCACGTCACCTTGCCGCAGGCCTGCGGTCGCGGCCGAGCCGTCGGCCGCGACCCCCGCGACGAACAGCCCCTGCGGAACGCCCGCCTGGGCGGCGGACTCGGCGGAGATCGGCGTGCTCTGCAGGCCGAAATAGGCGTGGGTCGCCCGGCCGGGCGCGATGATCTCGTTGGAGATGGTCCTGGTGACGGCTACTGGGACGCGAAGCCGAACCCGATGTTCCCGCCCGACGCCTCGCCCGACGAGCTCGGCACCGACGCGCCGGCCGTCGGCACCCCCACGAGCTGGCCGTCGCAGTTGACCAGCGCTCCTCCGCCGGTTGCCCGGGTTGACGGCGGCATCGGTCTGCAGCGCGGACACCAGCAGCGCCGAGCCGTTGTTCTCGCCGGGGATCTGCACCGTCCGGTCTACCGCGCTGACGATGCCGGAGGTCACCGTGCCGGACAGCCCCAGTGGTGCACCCACCGCGATCACCGGCTCACCGACCAGGACCGACTCCGAGGAGCCCAGGGCGATCGCCCTCAGCTCCCGCGGCGGCTGGACCCAACCACCTGGCGTGCGCCGCGGAACGGCAGCGGGGGCAGCAGGGCGCCGTACCTCCAGCGGGCGGCGGATAGCCCAGGGTCACCGGCGTGGCAGCCTGGCTACTGCGGGCTGCCCGCCATGACCTCGCTCCGCGCGACCGGCGCTGCCTTGCGCGGGCGCCCGCGCGGCTTCTTGCCCGCCGCAATAGCTCCGTGCAGGAACAGCGCGCCTCCCCAGACGCCGAACGGCTCGCCCCGTTGCAGCGCACCGGCCAGGCAGGCGGACCGCACCGGGCAGACACCGCACAGCGCCTTCGCGCGCAGCACATCCTGTGGTGAATCGGCGAAGAAAAGCTCCGGATCGCTGCTGCAGGGCAGCTGCGGGGTCGCGGCCGGCTGCACCGGCCGGCGGCGGCCCGTTCCCGGCGCGTAACTCGCGTCGTACATCGGTTCCTCCCAGCTTGGACCGGCTGTCTGCGCCCGGCAGCTTCAGCTGGCCGGGCGCAGACGCCGATCGGTCCCGATCACGAGTGCGCTGCCCGCCGAACGAGCCGGGCACCCACGCGGGATGCCGCGATGCCGGATCCGGTGCGTGCCCGCGTTCCACGGGCCCGCCTGACCCGAGCCCCCGTGGCTGCTTCCTCGCGCAGTTCCTTGGCCCGCTCGGCGGCCATGCTCTGCAGTAGGTAGGGATACATCTCGTCCTCCTTGGTCCTCGCACCTTCGAGACTGGTCGTAAGTCCCCTCCCGGTACATCGGGAAGACGCCTTATCTCTGGTGCGCCAGGGCCTTAGAGGCCGCCTCGCCCTGCTTGGTACTGGATGAGACGGCGAAGAGCCCGGAAAGTCATCGCAAGGGGCGGCGGCGCTCCTACGCCAGCTCGGTCCCCCGCGTCGCCCCGACAGCCTTGGCGCCGGCAGGCTCACTGCTGCTCGCGCCCCGCATCAGCAGCAGGTAGACCGCGGCCGCCACAACCCACCCCACGATCCACGAGATGTCCGCGCCGCCCAGTTTGGCAACGAGCGGGCCGATGTAATCGGGTTGCGAGACGAACGGCCACTCTGCAGCCAGGCCGATCGCGTAGGCGAGCAGCCCGCGCCATGCGACCTTGCCATAGATGCCGTTCGGGACGAAGAAGGACTCCACGTCGTAGCGAGCGTGCCGGATCACGAAGTAGTCGGTGAGGTTTACCGCTGACCACGGGATGAAGATGACAAGCAGGACGTCCAGGAAGTTGCTCAGGTTCGTCACGAAGTGCTGGTAGCCGAGGAGCGCAACGACCAGCCCGGCGGCCATGACGCACAGGAATGGCACGAGCCGGACGGTGAGTGAGACCGCCTTGAAACGGCGCCACATATTGCCGAACGCGAGTATCTGGAACCCGCCCGTGTATGCGTTGAAGGTGCAGGCGTCAATGAGGCTGAAGGCCATGACGATCAGCGCCCATTTGCCTGAGACCTTGCCAACCGCGGCGACTACTCCGAGGCTCGGCAGCAGGGCGGCGAAGTAAGCACCGATGACGCAGGATCCCACGGTCGCCAGGACGTTGCCGCCGTAGATCGCCCAGAACAGCCGCTTGCCGTTGGTCTGCGCGGGGAGGTAACGCGTGTAGTCCGACACGAAGGGGCCGTACGACAGCATGTCAATGACAAGCAGTGCCACGCCGGCCATGAACAGGCCCACCGGCGGCGCTGTCGTGCTGGTCTCGCTGGCCGGCAGCGAGCCGTAGGCCAGGGCCTGAATGAGCATGATGAGGAGCGAAATCCCCACGATGACCGCCGTCGCCCGCATGACGTGGTGGATCCAGCGGTAACCGAATATGCCGATCACCACCGCGGGGACGGTGAGGATCACTGCCCACCACGGGATGCTCACAGAGCTCACGACGCCCTGCATGCTCTCCGACTGGATGACAAGCTGAGCGGCGATGAATCCTACGTTGAGGAGCAGGACGCAGGGAAACAAGAATGCCGAGCCGTAGAACCCGAACTGCCCGCGGCTCTGGATAGTTTGCGGAACGCCGAGCACCGGACCCTGAGTGGCGTGCAGCGCTATGAGTAGCGCGCCGATTAATGTGCCGACGGCTATGGCGATGACCGCCCACCAGAAGGTCAGGCCGATCTCTACCACGACCGCGCCGATGACGAGGTTGAAGACGTTGACGTTCCCGCCCCACCAGAAGGCGAACTGGTGCCATGGCTTCCCGTGCCGCTCGGCGGCGGGGATCACGTCGATGTGACGGCTCTCGAGATGTCTGCCGAGCTCATCGTTTGCTGCTGTGGTTTCGGCCATGATCTCGTCGCCCCTTTCGTGAGCGGTCGTGACTTATTTCTGAGAGCTGATCAGGTCGGCGGCCCTTTCTGCGATGGCCAGCACCGTCGCATGGGGATGCGCGTTGGGGATCGCAGGCATCACCGATGCGTCCGCGACTCGCAACCCGTCTATCCCTTGCACCCGTAGTTCCAGGTCCACCACTGCGCGCTCGTCCTGGCCCAGCCGGCAGGTGCCAACCGGGTGGTAGTAGCTGCCCACCGCGTGCCGGACGTAGTCCCGCACGTCGGCGGCCGTCCGCACGTCGGGGCCTGGGTAAACCCTCCGGTGGCGTTCCCGCGTGAACTCCCCCCAGAAGCCCCGGCCGGAGGCGGCCTCGGTCGCTTGCTGGATCAACGTCACCCCGGCAGCCAGCGCATCCAGGTCCCGTCCGGTGCGCAGAAGACCCGGGTCTATCAGGGGAGACGCTTGCGGGTGCGCAGATGCGAGCCGGACCGAGCCACGGCTTTCCGGCGCCACCACGGAAGCAACCAGCGCGTATCCATTCGGCGGAGGCTCGTTCCCCGCGGCCGTCAGCGGAAGCAGGATCGAGAACAGGTGCAGGTCGGGGACCGTGCCTCCAAGCCCGCTGCGCAGTGCCGCGTACATCTCGCCGTGGTTGTACTGGCTGACCGGCAGCGCATTCTCGGTGGCGTACGACGTTAGTGCAATGGGGTGATCTTGGAGATTCTCGCCAACCTCTCCGGCATCGACCACCGGGCCTATTCCAAGGTTGCGCAGCCGATTTGCCGGGCCAATCCCGGAGAGCATCAGCAACTGCGGCGTGCCGATGGCCCCAGCGCAGAGGATGACCTCACGCGAGCAGCTCACCAGCGCTGGCGCTCCGTTGCGCACATAGCTGACGCCCGTGCACCTGCCGCGGGTGAATCTTAATTTGGCGACGCGGCAGTCGGCGCGGACGACCAGGTTGGGGTTGCCGAGCATCGGCCGCACGTAGCCGTCGGCGGGGCTGACCCGCTCGCCGTCGGCGATGGCCAGGTCGACCCAGCAGACGCCCTCCTGGTTCGGCCCGCTCAGATCGTCGGTTGCTGGCCAGCCCGATGCGATCAGCGCCGCCGCGAACGCGGCGGCGACCGGGTGCCGGTTCGTCTCTGGCACCGGGGCCAACTCGTATCGGACCATCTCGGCCGCGGAGCTCCGGATCGCGTCCGGGCGCAGCACTCGGTCCGGCGGAAGTACGGAAGCAGGTCGGCGAACGCCCAGCCCTTCGCGCCCGTAGCCGCCCAGTCGTCGTAGACGCGCGGTTGCCCCGGGTGTGCGCCATGCCGTTGATCGCGCCGGATCCGCCAAGAGTCCGGCCTCGTGGGTAGACGATCGGACCCGCTTCGGCTTGCGGGACGGTGGCGTCGCCCCACTCCGCCGCCGTGCCGAGGTTCTCGGGCCACGCGTTGGGCACGGTCGTGGCGCGAGTACGTTCCGAGCCCCCGGCCTCCAGGAGCAGCACCCGGGCACTGGGATCCTGCGCGAGCCTGGCTGCGACGACGCAGCCCGCGCTGCCCCCGCCGACGACGATGTAGTCGAAACCGTCCACCGCTTCCCTCTCGCTCGCCATCGGCCGAACCAGAGGCCACCATCGCGTGCGGTTATTGCGGCGATGCGCCTTCTGCGTCCGTCTCGGCGGCGCTGGACTCAAAGAACAAGTCCGCTACCGCATCGCTTGTGGTCAGCCACACACCATCGCGGTCGCGCAGCTGCTCGAGCGCACGAGCCAGGTGGATCGCGCGCCATGGCTGGCCGACCAGGAACGGGTGGAACCCGACTCCCAGCACACGCCCGTGGTCACCCGGGTCGGCGAGCATCTGGTCAACGGCATCGAGGATCGACTGCGCGAACTCCGCACCCGTCTCGTGATGGAGCATGAACGCGACGACGTCGTTGAGCTCCCGCTGGTAGGGAATCGAAGCCAGCGACCCGCTGGAGACGTTCACCCAGTGCGGCTGATCGTCGTCCGCCCAGTCGATCGTGTACCGGTAGCCAGCCTCTGCTATCACGTCGAACGTGTTCATCGTCCCGGTCAGCGCCGGGCCTATCCAGCCCGCCGGCGGGTGCCCGACGGCGGCCTCGATCGTGCTCGTGACCTTCTTGACGAGCTCGACCTCCGCGTCACGCTCGAGGCCGACCTGCCAGGTGGAGTTGTTGTCGCCGTGCGCGACCCAGCTCGTCCAGCCGCGCTCGAGCGCCTCCTCGATGAGGCCGGGATACTCGGTGCAGGCATCGCTGTTGACGATGCCCGTCACCGGGATACCGGCCCGATCCAGGATGTCCATGAGCCGGAATGCGCCCACCCGCGGCCCGTAGTCCCGCCACCCGTAGTTCATCGGATCCGGCACTAGGTCAGCCGTGTACGGCACGAGGGACAGGCCCGGCTTCCCCCACGGGTAGTGCTCGATTGCCACGCCGAACCAGAGGGCCAGGCGGGAGCCGCCGGGAAGCTCGAACGGCGGCCGGCGAACGATCGGCGAGTACTCATAGAACGGGTTCCGCACGGCATTTCCCCCGGTTAGGTGGTGGGCCCGAGGTTGACCACAACGGTCTTGAGCTCGGTGTACTCGTCCATGGTCTCTCGGCAGGTCTCGCGGCCCCAGCCAGACTCCTTGTAGCCGCCGAACGGCAGAGCCGAGTCGCAGGCCTGATAGCAGTTGACCCACACCTGGCCGGACTCCAGCGCCGCGGCCACCCGGTGCGCTCGCGTTACGTCCTGTGTCCACACGCCCGCCCCCAGCCCGAATCGGGTGTCGTTGGCCGCCTCCAGCACCTCCTCGTCGGTGTCGAACGGGATCACGGTTATCACCGGGCCGAATATCTCCTCGCGGGCGACCCGCATGTCGCTGGAGGCGTCGACCATGACGGTGGGCTTGATGAAGTAACCGTCGTTGCCCCAACGGGCTCCGCCGGTCACGATCTCGACGCCCTCCTCGCGTCCCAGACGGATGTACCGGGACACGCGATCGAAGTGCTCCTGAGAGACCAGGGGACCCATCTGCGTCTCGCTGTCCAGCCCGGGACCGATCTTCAGCGACTTCGCGTAATCGGCAATCCCGGAGACGACGTCGTCATAATGCGACCGCTGAACGTACAGGCGGGCGCCGGCGATGCAGCTCTCGCCCTGGCAGACGAATCCGGCCATGCAGGCAGCCGGGATCGCAGCTTCGAGGTCCGCGTCGGCAAAGATGATGTTCGGTGCTTTCCCGCCCAGCTCCAGCGATACGCGCTTGAGCGTGCCAGCGGCGTTCTGGACGATCAGCTTCCCTACCTCAGATGATCCCGTAAAGCTGATCTTGTCGACCCCCGGATGGCGGACCAGGGCCTCGCCAGCCTCCTCGCCATACCCAGTCACGAAGTTGACGACGCCCTCGGGGATTCCGACCTCGAGCGCCAGCTGCCCGAGCAGCGCTATCGACAGCGGCGTCTGCTCGGCCGGCTTGATCACGATCGTGCAGCCGGCGGCCAGGGCAGGGGCTAGCTTCTTGACCACGGCTAGCAGCGGCAGATTCCACGGGGCAATGGCCCCGACGACGCCGATCGGCTCGCGGAGCGTGTAGGCGTGGTAGGAATTGCCGAGCGTGGCGGGGAAGGAGACCGGGATGGTGTCGCCCGTGATCTTCGTCGGCCAGCCAGCGAAGTAGCGCAGCATGTCAACGGTGAACGGCACATCGAAGAAGCGGGCCTCGTTGATGGGCTTGCCGTTGTCCAGCGAGTCGATCTGAGCGAAGTCCTCCAGGCGGGCCTCGATCATGTCACCCAGGCGCCAGATCAGCTTTCCCCGTTCCTGCGGGGTGGTGCGCTTCCACGGCCCCTTCAGCGCGCGCCGCGCGGCGGCCACGGCCCTGTCGACATCCTCGGCCGCCCCGCGCGGCGCCGAGGCGATCTCGCCGCCGGTGGCCGGGTCGTACACGGGGAAGGTCTCACCCGAGGCGGCCTGCACCCAGTCAGCGCCGATCAGCATCGAGGTAGTGCCCTCCGTGTACTTCCGCGCGCTCTCTGACAGCGCAGTTACAGACATCGCACGTCCCTCCGTCGCTTGCCCTTCGTGATCACCATGCCGCAGCCGCGTTTGGGCCGTCTACGCCTGGTCTGGAGATTTGTCGCCATCTGCACCGTCGGTTAGGGCCGGGCCGCGCGAAGCTCGGGGCATCGCGCGGCGCGGTCCGCACCAGCCCGTAGGGTCACCGCCTGCCGGCGGCAGCCTGCCCGCTTCAGTCGGCGGCCCCGGCCTGGCCCAGAGCGGCACGATGCAGACCTGCCCCGACTGGTGCCGGTGGCGCGATCCGCACGGCTAGCAGGTAGAGCACGAAGGCCACGATGCCCCCACGATCCACGAGATATCGACGCCGCCAAGCGAGCTCACCAGCGGCCCGGTGTAGAACTCCTGGCTTATGAACGGGACCTCCGCGGCGACCGCGATGATGTAGGGAATCAGGCCGCGCCAGATGAAGCCCGGGTACTGCCCATTGGGCGTGAAGAACGACGGCACGTCGTAGTTACCGTGCCGGACGATGTAGAAGTCGGCGAGGTTGATGGCCGACCACGGAATGAAGACGAACAGCAGGACGGCGAGGAATTCCTCTACCTTGGGCACGAACGAGGTATAACCGAAGAGGGCCGCCAGGACGCCCGCGACGAGCAGCAGGCCGCAGCCGACGACGCGCGTGGATATCTTGTCGCGTACATCCCGGAAGCAGCTCGCGATCGTCGCGATCGCCAGCATGCCGGTGTATACGTTCAGCACGTCGGAGCCGATGAGGCTGATCGCCATGATCGGCAGGATCCAGATGCCGCAGATCGTCTTGACGGCGACCGGGACGTTCGAGCCGGCGATCGGCAGCAGGCTGCCGATGTAGCCGCCGAGGATGCCAAGGAAGATGGTGGGAATGGCGTTGCCGAGCATGACCGCCCAGAACGGCCCGCGGGCACGGACATTCTTCGGCAGGTAGCGCGAGTAGTCCGACACGTAGGGCGCCCAGCTGAGCATATTCGTCGCGGCAAGCGCGACCACCGTCATGAAAAGCGGGAAGCTCGCCAGGTGGAAGCCGGTCATGCTGTGCGGGAAGTGATGGCTGCTGCCGTAGATCGCCGTCTGAATGATGACCACGATGAAGGTGGCGACGAGAATCAGGAACATCCACCGCTGCCAGCGATGCACCCAGTCGTACCCGTACAGCGCGAGAAATGCGACGGGTATGGCCACGATGATGATCCAGACCGGGATGCTGACACTCGAGATCATCACGTTCATGGACTGCGCCTGGACGACCATCTGGGCTGCCAGGTAACCGAAGTCGAGCACGACGGAGGCTGCCAGGACGAACAGGGATCCGTAGAACCCGAACTGAGCGCGGCTCTGGATCATCTGCGGGACGCCGAGTCTCGGGCCCTGCACTGCGTGGAAGCCGACCAGCAGCAGCCCGAGGACCGTGCCGATAGCCCACGCTAGGACGCCCCAGAAGAAGTTCCCGACGATCTCGACCGCGATCGCCCCGAGCAGGATGCCCAGGATCGTCAGCGTCGCGCTGAACCAGAGCGTGAACTGATCGCGCACTCGCCCGTGACGTTCGTCCTCGGGGACGTAGTCGATGGAGCGGACCTCGATCTCACCGAGCTTTTCACTGGAACTCGCCCTCACGTCAGACATGTAGGAAGCTCCTCTCCCCTGCGCCACGTGCGGATATCTGAGTAGTGGATGACCTCCCGGCCGAAGCCTGGATCGCTCGATGTCGGCCTTGAATTGACTTGTGCGAAAGGACACCGGCGCGCAGCCGACGGCCACGAATCCCTTCCAGACCAGCAAGGACGAAGGTCCTGCCGGACTGGCGAGAGCATCCCCGACCGCAGACAGGCCAGAGATTACAATCACTTGGTGTGGACTGTCAACAATCGTCAGTAGACTTGTCGGCTCGCACTCGCACGCGTGTAGGTGACGCTACCGGCCGATCCAGCGAAGGCACTATGTCTCTAGCTAACAGTTGACAGCAGGCGGCCAACAATGCTGGAATCGCCGTGACCTTCCCCGTTCGCTGGCAGGGGTGCGCTGTGACCGTTGATGAGCGCAGCAACGTGGGCCCGAGCGTGCGTTGCTCGATCTGTCCTTTCACGCCAGTACCCTGGCGGCGTCTCCTGCCGGTGTCAGTGCCGGGCCATCCGTCCATCCCGTGATACACCCAGGTGGCCGCGCCAGTGCGGGGGTGGGTTCGCGTGGTCCAGCACCTGGCGGGGCCACGGATGTGGGGCCGCTGGGCGGGTCAGAGGCCTTGAAACGGGCGCAGATCAATGATGGGGAAGGCAGGGCGATTGCATGACTGCAGATCCGGTGGCTGCTTATGTGGCGGGCCGCGAATTCCGGATGCTGATCGACGGTGAGTTCGCCGACGCCGGGCAGGCTGCAGTCAGAGAGGTGATCGACCCGTCCACGGGCCGGGTCGTCGGGGAGGTGCCAGAGGCGTCCCCGGCGGACGTGACGGCCGCGGTGGCGGCGGCGAGCGCGGCGCAGCCCGGCTGGCAGGCACTGGGCGTCGACGGGCGGGCCGAATGCTTCCGCCGCTTCGGCGAGCTGCTGAGCGAGCGGCGCGAAGAACTCGCGATGCTGGACGCTCTGGACTCGGGCAACCCGGTGCGCGCAATGCGCATCGACATCGACTTGTGCAAGCCGTATCTGGCCGGCTGGCCGCAGTTGGCCCGCTGGCTGTCCGGCGAGGTGATCCCCGGCAGCCCCGGCCGCCTGCACTACACGACGTACCGGCCGTACGGGGTCGTGGGACGGATCACTGCGTTCAACCATCCGGTGATGTTCGCCGCGACACGGCCGCTGCCGGCGCTGATTACCGGCAACACGGTGGTGCTCAAGCCGGCTCCGCAGGTATCGCTCTCCTCGCTGGCACTTGCCCAGCTGTTCGCTGAGGCGTTCCCGCCGGGGGTGGTCAACGTGGTGACCGGAGGCGCCGAGGCCGGTGACGCGCTGGTAAGCCACCCGGCCGTGAAGCGGCTCGCCTTCACCGGCTCGGTTCCCACCGGCCTGGTCATCCAGCGCCGGGCGGCCGAGTCCGGTCACGTCAAGCACATCTCGCTGGAGCTCGGCGGCAAGAACGCGATGGTCGTGTTCCCCGATGCGGACGTCGAGGAGGCAGTGGCCGGCGCGATCTTCGGGATGAACTTCACGACGTGCCAGGGCCAGTCCTGCGGGTCCAATTCGCGGGTGCTGGTGCACCGGCGCAGCTACGACGAATTCGTCGCCCGCGCGGCCGAGCAGCTTCGCGGCTACACGGTTGGCGTTGCCTACGACGACAACACCGACATGGGCCCGCTGGTCAGCGCCCAGCAGTACGAGAGGGTCAACCGCTACCTCGAGGCGGGCGTGCGGGAGGGCGCCACGCTCGTGACGGGCGGCGAGCACCCGGAGGGCGCGCCATCGGGCGGCTACTACGTGACGCCGGCCGTCTTCGCCGACGTCCGGGGAGAAATGTCGATCGCCCGCGAGGAGATCTTCGGGCCAGTGATCAGCATCCTGCCGTGGGATGACTACGACCAGATGATCGAGCTGGCGAATGCCGTGGAGCTCGGCCTCACCGCCAGCGTATGGACCAGGGACCTGGACTTGGCACACCAGACCGCCGACCGGCTGGACGCCGGATACGTCTGGGTGAACGACAGCACCATCCACTACTTCGGCACCCCGTTCGGCGGGACGAAGGACAGCGGGATCGGCCGGGAGGAAGGCCGCGACGAGCTGTTCAGCTACCTGGAGACCAAGGCGGTGCACCTGAAGCTGGGTGACCCGCGCGCCGCGTTCGCGCGGATGTAAACCGGCCCGTACGAGCGGCAGCACGGCAGCCGACACGCCAGCAAGAGGGCAGGTGATGCAGGTTGAGTCCGGCCGAGTTCTCAGTCAGCACGAAGGTGATCAGCGGCCTGGGCAGCCTCGCCCGGCTCACCGGCGAAGTGGAGCAGTCCGGCGCGCGCCGGCTCGCGGTGGTTGCGGACCGGGGCGTGGCCGACGCTGGCCTGCTGGCCGAGGTGCTGCAGGGCGTGGACAGCAGCGCGATCGCTGTCACGCTGCTGGTCGACCCGGATCCGGATGTGGCGGCGGCAGAGCACGCGGCCGCCGCGGCCCGTGCTGCCGAGTGCGACCTGGTGCTGGCCGTTGGCGGCGGGAGCGCCCTGGCGGTGGGAAAGGCCACGGCGATCCGGCTGGCCAATGACGGCCGCATCGACACGTACCAGGGCGCCAACCAGGTCCCGGCGCCTCCGGCACCGACGATCGCGATCCCGACCACGGCGGGGAGCGGCAGCGAGGTGTCGAAGGTGCTGGTCCTGCACGAGCCCGGCAGGAAGGACGAGCTCGTCGTGCGGGCCGACGGCTGCGAGCCTCGCGTCGCCATCCTCGACGGGACCGTGCTGCGACGGCTTCCCCGTGATCCGCTCCTGTACGCGGGGCTCGACGCCTTGTCGCACGCGATGGAGGCTCAGTGGGCCAGGCGCGGATCCTGGTTTACGGCCGCACTTGGCGAGGCCGCCGCACGGGAGATCATTGAGGCTCTCCCCGAAGTCGCGGAGGGAGCACGCAACGGCGCGAACCGCAGCGGGGACAACGACGAATCCCTGCAGCGCCTGATCGACGCGAGCTGCGCGGCGAACATGGCCTGCGGTAACAGCGGGCTCACCCTCGTGCACGCACTCTCGACGGCGCCGTCTGTCCACCTGCCGCACGGGCTGAAGAACGGCATCCTGCTGCCCTATGTCGCGAGCTTCAACGAGGAGGTCTCCGCGCCGGTGACGAGGTCGCTGATTGCGCAGATCGGACCCCTCTACCGCACGCTCGGCTTCCGGCCGGTGTTTCCGTCGGGCCTGGCTGAGACCGACGCGGCAGACGCGATGGTGGCGGCCAGTTCGGGTCACCCGTTCCGCGCCAACAACATCCGGGAATCCGGCGACGCCGAGCTCTTCGGGATGCTGGAGGAGGCCGGCCTGCCGCGGAGGTGATCGAGGACCTGCAGCAGCGCCGCGAGCTCGCGCGCTGTCGCTGCAGGATCACGCGGATTTGCCGCCTCGTCGTCGCCCTCCAGGCTCACGGCGTACTGAGACCGGGGACACGGCTCTCGTCGGCCGATGTCCTCGGCCGGTACCCTGGCTCTGCGGGATACCAGTCACCGCGATGCGCATTCCGCAGCCCGACCGAGGTCGCGCTGCCGCTCCCCTCAGCCCCGGGACGGCCGTCCCCAGGACCGCGTTGGGTCGCTAGTTGTCATCAGCTAGCAGTTGACAGCTAACCCGATTCGGTGCTGGAATCAGCCGAAGGAAGCTGCCTCTCGTCACCCTGGGGTGAATCTGTGACTATTGATGCGCACATGCATGTCGGCGAGTTCCCGTTGTTCAATGTGCGCCTCGATGCCGAGGGACTGGCCGGAATTTTCAGCAAGCATCAGATCAACGCCGGCATGGTCTTCCATCCCAACAACGCCATGGTCCGGGAGGTCATTGAGGGGATCGAGCCGGCCTACGGCTTCTACTGGGCGAACCCCAAGCAGCCGGGCTTCGTCGAGGAGGCCGCCACCTTCCTCGATCATCCTAAATTCCTCGGGGTCAAGATGCACCCGCTGCTGGATGGGTATCACCCCAACGACCCACTGGTTCACCCGCTGATCGAGCTTCTCGTGGAGCGGGACATTCCGGTGCTGATCCACTGCGGGCACCCGATATTCACCCTGCCGTGGAGCATCGAGGAGCTCATCGTTAACTTCCCCGAGGCCAAGGTGATTCTTGGCCACATGGGCCACGGCAACATTATTTACATCAATGCCTGTATCGACATTGCAGACCGGCATCCCAACGTCTACCTGGAAACATCCGGCATGCCGGAGCACGCGAAGATCGCCGCAGCAGTCGAGCGCGTGGGTCATCGCGTGCTGTACGGATCGGACGCCCCGTTCCACGATCCGTCGGTTGAGATGCTGAAGGTCAAAGTGAGCGGACTGGATGACGCCGGCGTGCAAGCGGTTCTGCACGACAACGCTCAGCGTCTCTTCTTCGGCGGAAAGGACTAGCCAGGAATGCGCGATCCGGATTTCACGCTAACCGCAGGGCCCACGGCGGCATCCCCGGCCACGCTTGCGGCGCTTGGCAGCCCGATAACGTATCACTACGACCCGGTCTTCCTGGAGGCCTTCCGGCGCACCGAGGCGAAGGTCGGACAGCTGTTCCAGACGCAGAACGAAATCATCCTGCTGCAGGGCGAGGCCGTCCTCGGCCTGGAGGCGGCGGCCCGCTCGCTCGTACGCCCGGGGATGCGGGTGCTGAACCTGGCGTCCGGGGTCTTCGGCAAGGGCATGGGCACCCGGCTCAAGGCGCTGGGCGCTGATGTGGCCGAGCTGGAGGTCGCGTACAACGACGTGGTCGATCCGGGAGCAGTGGCTGACTACCTCGACGCCCACCCGGGAATTGAGCTGGTGGCCGTGGTCCATTCGGAGACACCGTCGGGAACGCTGCACGACTGCTCGGCGATTGGCCCGATCGCGCGGGCGCACGGCGCGGTGACGCTGGTGGATGCCGTGTCCTCGCTGGGCGGCGTGCCGTTCGAGGTGGACGCCTGGCAGCTGGACGTCTGCGTCGCCGGCCCGCAGAAGTGCCTGGCCGGGCCGCCCGGTATCGCGCTGGTCTCGGTCAGCGACGCGGCGTGGAAGATGATCGAGGCGAACCCCGATGCGCCGCGGGCCTCGTACCTGTCGCTGCTGGACTGGCGCGAGCGATGGCACGGCGAGGGCCGGTTCCCGTTCACGCCGCTGGTGAACGACATCAACGGCCTTGAGGCCGCGTGCGATCAGCTGCTCGAAGAGGGGCTGGAGGCCGCGTTCGCCCGCCACCACCGCGCCGGGGCGGCATGCCGGGCCGGGGTCCGGGCGATGGGCCTGGAGATCTGGCCGAGGACCGAGGAAATCGCGGCCGCCTGCGTGACCGCGATCAAGGTTCCCGACGGAATCGATCATGAGGCCGTCCGGGCTCACGCAAGGGCTAACTACGGCGTGATGATCTCCCACGGGCAGGGCGCCGGAAACCTCGTCCGGATCGGTCACATGGGCCCGTCCGCCAACTCGATGTATCCGGTAGTCGGGCTGGCGGCACTGGGCCGCACCCTGGCCGACCTTGGTGCCGACGTCCGCATCGGCGACGGCCTCGAAGCCGCGCTTGCCGTGCTCGCCGACAACTCCTTAGCGGCGTAGTTCCGGCGGGCCGGGGCCGCTGAGCTTGTCAGCTCGCGGTGCCACTGGCGGTCAGGGTGCCCCAGTCCTGCGCACCGAGGGATTCCCGCAGGCGCTCGCCCGGGACCCGGACGTGCGCCGCAGCCAGCGCGGCGGCCTCGTCCGCGTCGCGCTCCCTGATGGCCGCGAGGATCGCGCGGTGCTCGCTGACGGAGTTCTCCAGGTTGCCCCGCAGGGCCAGCGTCTGCGGCTGGAACCGGCCGGTCTCGGCGACCAGGCGCCGGTGCACCTCCACCAGCTTCTCGTTTCCGCTGAGCTCGCACAGCAGGTCATGGAACGAGACGTTGGCCGCGAAGAAGTCAGCGACCGCGTCGTTCTTCGCGTGCGCGGCCATCTTGTCCACGAGCTCGCTGAGACTATCCAGGTCCGACTCGGATACCCGCGGCACGGCCAGCCTGACGGCGAGGACCTCCAGCGCTTCCCGGACCTGGTAGGCGTCGACCAGCTCGCGGGGCGTGATCGCCCGGACCTCGGCGCCGCGGCGCGGCCGCACGGTCACAAGGCCGTCGGCCGCGAGCCTGCCCATCGCCTCGCGGATCGGGCCCCTGCTGACCGACAGCTGCTTGGACAGCGCTACCTCAGACAGCTCGGTGCCGGGCGGCAGGCGATTCGCCATGATCTCGGCGTGAAGGTGCTCGTACACCCGCTGCCACAGCGTTGAGTTGTCAAATGCCGGAGTCACCGGGCCTCCCTAGATCAGTGATCCTCGCGGTTCAGTGGTCGCAGCCGATCGCTGAACGTCCAGTTGTGGCGCTGATAGAGCGGTTGTGCCAGACGCACGCTGCCATGGCCAGCACGTGCTGGGCGACGCGCCTACTCGCACGGCACGATCTGGTCGCGCAGCGCTAGGCACAGCTTCAGCCCCCAGTACTAGCGGTTGTGGGCGGCGCAGTAACCGTCGTTCGCCCACCCGGTAAGGATCAGCGGCGCAGCGGTCCTGAGCCGCCCGCGTCAGCCAGGCTCCTCGGACAGTAAGGGAAACAGGTGCCCCGGCCGCGCCATAAGGAAGGTATCCGCGTCTACGTTCGCAAACGATCATGGATGCCCTCCCTTCCCATGTCGTGATCGGCCGGCACTCCAGCGTCGGCCGGATGGGATCACTGATCTAGGCACGCCGCCGGAGCGATTGCTTATCTAGCTGTTGACAGATTACAGTTGGAACCTGACACAGACTATCATGTGTCAGGCGAGGCGGAGTCCGTCGCCAGCGCGGAGAGGCGGGCGGCCCGGATGTCAGATCGCGGCCTGTACCGGATGGCCTTACCTATTACACCGCCCCGCGCCCCTCGAGCGCTTCGCATCACCCATCACACCACCCGGCACCCCCTCGGGCGCTTCGCTGGACCGGAACCGCCGCCGATCCGCACCTCCTTCTGTACGCCGTGTAGCCGCGCACTCACGAGCGAGCCAGGCTTGGTACTTCGCCATGAGTCATCTGTTGACAGTCGGCAGTTTTGCGACTTACGTTGGCCCCGGAGTCTGAGCGATCCCGGAGGACACATGGAGTTTGGCGTCAACCTGAACAACCGTGAACCGCTGATCACCTCCGATTACACCCTGGCGGATGTGCTCGACCTAGCCGAACTCGCTGAGCAGCGGGGTTTCGGCTCTGTCTGGGTGGGCGACAGCTTGTTCTCCAAGCCACGGTACGAGCCGATCAGCCTGCTGTCGGCGATCTCACAGCGGACCTCCCAGGCCAAGCTCGGCACGGCGTGCCTCGTCACCTCGACGCGGAACCCGCTCTACCTGGCGCTGGAGTGGGCCACGCTGGACCAGCTAAGCGGCGGCCGGACGGTGCTCGGCGCCTGCATGGGCAATCCGGAGCACGGCGTGCGCCGCGAGTTCGAGGCGCTCGGCCTGCCATTCGGCAAGCGCGCAGCGGTGTTCGAGGAGGGCCTGGCCGTGCTGCGCTCGCTGTGGACGACCGGCAAGGTCACCCACCACGGCGAGTACTACAACTTCGACGACGTCTCGTTCCACTCCGGCACCGAGATGGGCCCGCTGATGCCGGTCCAGCAGCCGCCGCCAACGTGGGTGGTCTCGAACATCAGGCTGACCGGTGATCTGGCCCCCGAGGTCGCCAAAAAGCGGATGCACGACGCCTGCGCGCGGGTGATCAAGTACGGCGACGGCTGGATGACCTGCTGCCGGGCCATGCACCCGGAGGAGGTGGCCGAGCAGATCAGCGCGCTGCGCAAGGCGGCAGCCGACCTCGGCGAGGACTTCTCCAGATACACCGTCTCCTACCAGGTCACGATGAACATCGGCGACTCGACCGAGCAGGCATCGCGTGCGTTCAGCGAGTACATCTCCAGCTACTACCCGGAGCTCAGCAAGTCCGTCGACCTGTCCAACTGGGGGCCCACGGGCACCCCGGAGACCGTGGCGGACTGGTTCCGCCGGTTCAGTGCAGCCGGAGTGGATCACTTCGTCTGCCGCTTCGGCGCTCTTGACCAGTTCGGCCAAGTGGAGCGCTTCGCCGCCGATGTCCTCCCGGCCCTCGAAGAGAAAGGCTCGCCCCAATGACAGCGGAACCTCGCACGGAAGCGCAGATGCGCGCCTCGGCCGAACTGGTAGTGGACACCTGCTTCGAGGTGAAGGAGGGCGACGTCGTCACGATCATCACCGACGACCGGCGCAAGCCGGAGGCTGAGATCGTGGCGACCGTGGTCTCCGAGCGCGGCGGCCTGCCCATCGTGGCCAACAACGAGACACAGATCCGCCGGGCGCTGGCGGACACGCACTTCCCCATGGTGCCCCCGCGCAACCTGCACCAGGCTATGGTCACCTCCGACCAGATCATCATCATGACGAACCTGGAGTGGGCCAACCGCTTCGCGCACGTGCCCGCGGTCAAGGAATCGGTGGCGAACATGGCCCGCATCGGATCCATCGAGGAGGGTTTCGGCCGCTGGCCGATCTCGGTGGCTGACATCGAGGCGACGATCGGCAACGCCAAGAAGGCCATCGCCCGGCTCGAGGGCAAGAAGCGGGTACGGGTCACCTCCCCGGCCGGCACCGACGTGACGGTCAGCATCGAACGGCGGCCCGCGCTCGAGGTGGTCCCGGTCAAGCAGCCGGGCGCGATGATGGGGCCCGCCCCGCTCTGGGGCGAGGTGGCCTACGCCGCGGTGGAAGACCAGACCAACGGCACCATCGTCATCGACGGCAACATGCTCGGCATCGGCATTCCCCGCCACGTGGAGAACCCGATCACCTGGCACGTGGAGGACGGCAAGTACCAGGCCATCGAGGGCGGCGCGGAAGCGCGGCGGCTGCTCGACGTCATCACCGGTGTCCCCGGGACCGAGACCGTTGCCGAGTTCGCGTTCGGCACGAGCGACTTCGCGCCGGTGGGCGATCCGTCGGAGAAGGGCCGGAAGGGCACCGTGCACTTCGCTCTCGGCGACAACCAGAACTGCTACCCCGGCGGCCAGAACCGGAGCGTCCTGCACCTGGATGGCGTGTGCCACAACGTGTCGCTGCAGATCCTTGATACCGGCGAATACCTCGTCAAGGACGGGGTCTGGCAGCTTTGAACGCCATCACGGTAGTGACGCTGGCCGACGTGCCGCCCGTCGAGCTTGCGGGCGGCAGCTGGTCCCGGGTCCTGGTGGCGGAGGAGACGGTCGGCGGGAACGTCTCGGCCCTCGGCTACTCGGTGTTCAAGCCGGGTACCGCGACGGCCGACCTGTCGCACTCGGTCGAGGAACTGGCCTACATCGTCAGCGGCAGCGGCGTGATCCGGCTGGAGACCGGGGATATCCCGGTGACCGCCGGGCAGGCACTCTACGTCCCGGCCCGGCTCTGGCACACGGTGGTGAACCCCGGTGAGGAGGACCTGGTCATGGTCTTCTCCTTCCCCTCGCCGGGTTATCCGCCCACGGAGCGGCGGTGAGCTACCCAGGGGCGCGGCCGCCGGCCACGGCGGAGGATGCGGTCCGGCAGGTCGTACTGGCCTGCCGGATCATCGCCAGGTTCGGCCAGGAGGACCTCACCCTGGGCCACGCCAGCGTCCGCGGGCCGGACGGGCGCACGGTCTACATCAAGCGCAAGGGAAAGGCGCTGCGCGACGTGCGGTCCGAGGACGTCATCGACATCGCACTCGACGACCCGGACGGGTACCTGACCCCGGGCGCACACCTTGAGACGATCATGCACCTGGAGACGTACCTGGCCCGGCCGGATGTCGGCGCGGTGATCCACACCCACCCGATGTACTCGATCGCGCTCGGCGCGACGGTCGGTGGCCTCGAGCTGCTCTCCCACGACGGCCTGCTGTTCCCGGACGGGGTACCGGTCTTCGACGGCACCGCCGGGCTGGTGACTACGCCGCAGGACGGCCAGGGGGTGGCCCGCGCGCTGGGCAGCGGCCGGGCGGTGCTGCTGCGCAACCACGGCATCCTGGCGGCCGGCGAGGACGTCAGCTGGGCGGTGCTGACCGCGCTGACCCTGGAGCGTGCGGCACGGATCCAGTTCATCGCACGGACCCTCGGCGAGACGGTGCCGGTCCCGAGGGATGTGGCCCGCGAGCTGTCGGCCAGCAAATACCAGGAGGAATTCGCCGAAGAATACTGGTCAGACTGGTGCCGTATGCTGGACACCCCTATATGACGGAGCGGGTTCAGGCGACGATCAACGGCGGGCACTTCGAGGGAGAAGTCGCCCCGCAGGAACTGCTGCTCGACTTCCTGCGCGACCGGCTCGGCCTGACCGGCACCAAGCAGTCCTGCGAGGTCCAGGTGTGCGGGGCCTGCACGGTGCTGGTGGACGGGAACCCGGTGAGCTCGTGCTGTTTCCTGGCCGCCGACATCGACTCCCGCGAGGTGGAGACGATCGAGGGCCTGGTGGGCTCGGACTTCCACCGCCGCGCGGTCGAAGCATTTATGCGGCACGCCGCCGTCCAGTGCGGCTTCTGCACGCCGGGAATGCTGCTGACGGCCAAGGCGCTGGCCGGCCGGGGCCTGGACGGCGACCGCGGTGAGATCGCGGTGGCGATGAACGGCAATCTCTGCCGCTGCACCGGCTACCACTCGATCCTCGACTCACTCACCGAACTCCTCGGCGACCCGGCATGAACGCCGTCGGGCAGAGCGTCGAGCGCGCCGACGGGCGGCTGAAGCTGGACGGCCAGGCCGAATACACCGGGGACATCCGGCTGCCCGGAATGCTCTACGGCGCGATCCTGCACAGCCAGGCGGGGCACGCCCGGATCACGTCCATCTCCACCGCGGCCGCCCAGAAGGCCGAGGGCGTGGTCGCCATTCTCACCGCCGAGGACCTGTCCGACCTGGATCCGTACTACGGCCACGCGCTGCGGGACCGGCCGATCGTGGCCCTGGGCAAGGTCCGGTTCGCTGGTGAGCCGGTTGCAGTGGTGGCGGCGGAGTCCCAGGCGGCCGCCGATGCGGCGGTCGCGTACATCGACGTCGAGTACCAGGAGCTTCCGGTCGCGGCGTGCCTCGACCAGGCCCTCGCCGAGGACGCCCCGCTGGTCCACGAGCAGGTGGCCCGGCCCGGCGCCTCCCACGGCCTGGGTGACCTGCCCGATGCCGAGGGCAACATCTGCTACAGCTACTCGTTCCGGCGCGGCGACGTTGACGGTGCCTTCGCGGACGCCGCGGTGGTGGTCGAGGGAGAGTACACCTTCCCCGCCGTCTACCAGTACTCGATGGAGACCCACACCACGATCGCGCACTGGCGCGGCGGTGAGCTGACCCTGTGGTCCTCCTGCCAGCACCCGTTCCTGGTCCGCCAGGAGATCGCGGGGCTGTTCGGGCTGCCGCTCGACCTGGTCCAGGTGATCGTCCCGTTCCTCGGCGGCGGCTTCGGCAGCAAGTCCTACACCAAGATGGAGCCACTGACCGCGGCGATCGCGCGCAAGGCCGGGCGGCCGGTGCGGATCCTCAACAGCGTCAACGAGTCCATGATCACCACCCGCCGCCACAACATGAAGTGCCGCATGCGCACCGCGGCCGCCGCGGACGGCACCCTGCTCGGCCGGAGCGCGGAGGCCTGGATGGACACCGGGGCGTATGCGGACAACGGCCCACGGGTCACCGCCACGGCCGGCGACGCCGCCCCGGGTCCGTACCGCTGGCGGGCGGTGGAGTCAGCGGCGCACTGCGTCTACACCAACACCAGCCCGTCCGGCTCCTACCGCGCGTTCGGCGCCACCCACCTGCAGTGGATCGGAGAGTCGCAGCTGGACGAGGTGGCCCGCCGGCTGTCCATGGACCGCCTGGAGATCCGGCGCAGGAACCTGCTGCGGCCAGGGGAAGAGGTCCGCCCGGGCGGCAAGCCGCTCGACGCGGACCTGATCGGCGACGTGGAAAAAGCGGCCGCCGAGGTGGGCTGGTCGGACAGCTCTGCGGACGTCTACCCCCGGGCACCGGAGGCCGTCCCGCGGGGACGGCACCGTCGCGGCCGGGGCGTCTCGGTGGGCCTGCTCGCGGCCGGCGCTCAGCCTGTCTCCATGGCCACGGTTCGCATGGGCCCGGACGGCTCGGTCACCGTGCTGGTCGGCACCACCGAACTGGGCCAGGGCGCCCGCACCGTGATGGCGCAGATCGCCGCGGGCGTGCTCAACAGCCCGGTCAGCAAGGTGGTGATGCGCGGCACCGACACCAGGTACACGCCCTACGACCGGTCCACCGGGGCGAGCAGGTCAACCACGGTGGCCGGCCTGGCCGTCCAGCGGGCCGCGCAGAGCGTGCTGGACGCGCTGCTCGAGACGGCCACGGTCAAGCTGGAGACACCGCCCGGGCTGCTGCGGACGGCCGAGGGCCGGATCGAGGATCAGGGCGGCCGGTCGATTACCCACGGCGAACTCGTCCGCGCCCGGTTCGGCTTCGACGGCGGCGAGCTCATCGGCCACGGCCGCGTCCAGCCCGAGGGCGGCAGCGGCTCCTACGCCGAGGGGCCGGTGTTCTGGGAGGTGTGCGTCGCCGCGGTCGAGGCGGAGGTCGACATGGAGACCGGCGTGATCACCGTGCTGCGCACGTCCACCGTCGCCGACGTGGGCAAGGCCATCAACCCGCAGCTGGTCGCCCGCCAGGATGAAGGCGCCCTTCTGCAGGGCATCGGCAACGCCCTGTTCGAGGAGATGCACTTCGCGCCGGACGGCATGGTGCTGAACGACACGCTGCTCGACTACCGGATTCCCGCGTTCGAAGACATGCCCGCGAGCATGAAGTGCACGATCGTCGAGAACGGCGACGGCCCGGGCCCGTTCGGCGCCAAGGGCTGCGGCGAGGGCGCGCTGGCCGCGGTCCCGGCCGCGATCGTCAACGCGCTGGCCGACGCGGGCGTGCCGATGACCGCGCTGCCGCTCACTCCGGAGCGGGTATGGCGCCGGATCCAAGAGCTGAAGATCAGCTGAAGCCGGACCGAGATGAAGCTGCCCCCGTTCCGCCTGTACCACCCAGACTCCGTCGAGGAGGCCTCGCGCCTGCTCACCGACCTCGGCGATGACGCGACCGCCTACTGCGGCGGCACCGAACTGCTGCTCGCGATGAAGCTTGGCCTGACCACCTACGAGCATCTGGTCGACCTGAAGCGGGTGGACGGCCTGCGCGGTGTCGCGGACGGCTCCGGCGGCCTGCTGCGCATCGGCGCGGCCACCACGCATCACGAGGTTGAGACGTCCGCCGCGGTGCGCGCCCGCTACCCGGAGATGTCGATGATGATCTCCCACGTCGCGAACGTGCGGGTCCGTTCGGTCGGCACCCTCGGCGGCAACCTGTGCTTCGCCGACCCGCACTCCGACCCGGCCTCATTCCTGATGGCGGTGGGCGCCATGCTCGAATGCCAGCGCGACGGCGAGGTCCGCCGGATCCCGGCGGCCGACTTCCTGACCGGCCTGTACGAGACCGCCCTGACCCCCGGCGAGCTGCTGACCGCGGTCGAGCTGCCGGCCCGTCCGGACCACACCGGGCTGTCCCACCGGCGGATGAAGCTGACCGAGCGGCCGGCGGTCACCGTGACCGCGCGGATCACCGTGCGCGGGAACGCCGTCGCCGAGGCCCGGCTGATCGTCGGCTCGGTCGGCATCATGCCACTCGCCGCCGACGCGACCGCGCTGCTCGGCGCCACTGCCGCGGACTTCGTCCCGCGCTCGGCGTCCTGCGCCGGGCAGGCCGCGGCCGACTGCGCCCCGCTGCCCGGCGGCGAAGCCTCCCCCGACTACCTTCGCCATCTGGTCACCGTGTACGCCCGCGAGGCCCTCGAGGAAGCCTTCGCCGCCGCCGCGGCCTAGCCCTGCGCTGACCTGGGGCCCGCCGGTCAGGAGGCGAGCCCCACGCTAATCTCGGGGCCCGCCGGTCAGGAGGCGTCGCCGAGTGCCACCTGAACGGTGCGCTCCTCGGTGCCGCGCACCAGGTTGAGCTCGATGGTGCCGGTGCCCGCCGCCTGGAGCGCGTCGTACAGGTCGTCGACGGTGCGGACCGGCTGGCCGCCGACGGCGACGATCATGTCCCCTGAGGCCAGGCCGGCGCGTGCGGCCGGGCTTTCGTCGACGACGTCGCGGACGAGCAGGCCATCGAGTTCGGGGAGGCCGACGGCCCGGCGCATCCGCCGGGCCACGTGCCCGGGGGCGATCGCGACACCGAGCTGCGGCGGCGTCGCGAATTCGCCGCGGCCGAGCTCGTCGATCCGGCCGCGCAGCGCCTCGTCAGCCGGCATGGCCAGGTAGAAGCCCTCGCCGAGGCGGTTGGTGTTGATCCCGAGCAGCTGCCCGGCGGCGTTCACGATCGGGCCGCCCGAGGAGCCGGGCAGCAGCGGCGCGGTGTGCTCCACGCTGCCGGTGATGCGGCGGCCACGGGGACCGCGGAACGCGCGGTCGACGCCGGACACGAACCCGAACGTCACCCGCAGTCCGCGCCCGCCGGGGTTGGACAGCGCGAACACGGGCATCCCGATGCTGGCAGCCGTCCCGTCGGACCACGGCAGCACGGATGCGCCGCTGGTGTCGGTGTCGATGACCGCGACGTCGGAGTCGATGTCGCGGGCGACCACGGTCCCCTGGGCGGTCCGCCCGCCGGCGAACGTGACCGTAACCTCGTCCCCGCGCACGTTGTGCGCGTTGGTCAGCACCCGGCCCTCGCCGAGCACGATGCCCGAGCCCGCGCCCCAGCGCTGCCCGATGCCCACGACCGACGAGCCGGCGCCCTCGGCCAGCCGCGCGATGTTTTCCTGGATCTCGTCGAGAATCGCCATTACTGTGCCCTTCCAGCTCTCCTGTAAGTAGTAACTTGCAATCTACTACTAACTATGAGGGTGTCAACGCGGCTACGATCACTCACATGAGCGAACCCGAGCCCGTCTCCTCGCCACTGGCCGAAGCGCTGGCCAGGGTCGGTGACCGCTGGACGCTGCTGATCGTGGACGCGCTGCTGCCGGGGCCGCGCCGGTTCAACGACCTCCTCGGCCAGATCCCGGGCATCGCGGCGAACATCCTGTCCGAGCGCCTCAAGCGGCTCGAACGGGAGGCGCTGCTGGTCGCGCGGCCTTACTCGGACCGGCCGCCGCGGGCCGCCTACGAGCTGACCGCAGAAGGCAAGGAACTCGCCGGGGCGCTCCGCCTGCTCGCGCACTGGGGAGCCAGGCGCACCGACCCGGCCGAGACCCCCCGCCACGGCGAATGCGGCACCCCGGTCGAGGTCCGCTGGTACTGCCCCACCTGCGACCGCCTTGTCGACGGCGAGTCCCCCGAGTCCCCGCACCCGGAATTGCACTACGTATAGCCGGTGCCACCCGCAAGGCTGATCGGCGCGGTGTTGGCCGGGTTCCGGAGCTAGCCGGGATCGGGGCCGGTGGCAATGGGACGGCTGGGATCGGCGGTCCACGCGGACCAGGAGCCCACGTACAGGCTCGCCGGGACGCCCGCCAGCTCCAGCGCCAGCACCTCGTGCGCGGCGGTGACTCCGGACCCGCAGTACGCGCCGATGCCGAGATCCAGCACACCCGACTGCCCCGCCGTGACGCCGAGGCCCTCGAAGCGCCGCCGCAGCTCGGCGCGCGGCAGGAACCGGCCGTCCGGGCCGACGTTGGCCGCGGTCGGCGCGCTCACAGCGCCCGGGATGTGGCCGGCCGCCGGATCGACCGGCTCGACCTCGCCGCGGTAGCGCTCCCCCGCCCTCGCGTCGAGCAGCACGCCGGACCTGGCCAGCGCGGCGGCGCCGGCCGCGTCCAGCAGCGGAAGCTGGCCCGCGGTCGCGGTGAAATCGCCCGCCTCGGTCGCAGGCTCGTCCACGGTGACCGGCTGCCCGGCGCCTGCCCAGGCGCGGAAGCCGCCGTCGAGCACCCGCACCTGGTCGTGGCCGAAGTACCGCAGCGTCCACCAGGCGCGGGCGGCGATCGTCGAGTCGCCGTCGTCATAGACCACGACCGGGTACCCGCTCCGGACGCCGAGCCTGCGCATCGCGGCCTCGAAGTCGGCGGCGGTCGGCAGCGGATGCCTGCCGCCGGAGCCCGGCGATCCGGCCAGGTCGGTGTCCAGGTTCACGAACGCGGCGCCGGGCAGGTGGCCCGCGTGGTAGCTGTCGATCCCGGGCGGCCCGCCCAGCCGCCAGCGCACGTCGAGCAGGACCGGCGGTGCGCCGCCGGCCAGCTCGCTGGCCAGCGACTCGACGTCGACCAGCGGATCGCCGGGGCGCCGCGATGCGGGTGTGGCGGCGGCCGAGGTGGGAGACCCGTCGGCGCTCATGCTTGGGGATAACCTCTCATTTCCTGTGGAAAACCCGGAGAGATCCGGTGGGTTTCCCCGGGCTGGGTGTGGACAAACCCGTTACTCGCCGCGGTCACGCCGCCTGCGCCTGCAGCCAGCCGAGAACCTCGGCGGCGTGCTGATTCGGCGGGAAGACCGGGTAGAAGACATGCTCGATCGTGCCGTAGTCCAGCACCAGCGTGAGGCGCTTGTACCGCACCACGCCGTCGGCGGCCGTGAACGTCGGCAGCCGCAGCCGCTCGGCCAGCACCAGGCCGGAGTCGGACAGCAGCGGGAACGGCAGCGCCAGCCGCTCGGCCGCCTCCGCCTGCTCCGCCGTGGTCTGCACGGACAGGCCGAAGACCTGCGCGCCGAGCGCGGTCAGCTCGTCGTAGTGGCTGCGGAACCCCATCGACTCGGGGGTGCAGCCACGGGCGCCGGGGACGTCGTCCCAGCCTTCGGGGAGCGCCACCCCCGGCGTCCCGGTCATCGGGTACACGTACACGATCGCGCGCGGGCCGAGCCGGGACAGGTCCACCGGTTCGCCGCTGGTCGCGGGCAGCGTGATCGATGGCATGACCGCACCGGTCAGGTGCGCGGCCGCGCCGTCGTCCTCGGGGACCGGCAGGTCCGCCGGCAGCTGCTCGTAGTTGCCTGCAGTCAAGGTAAACCCTTTCGTCCGTCCAAGTCGCTAAGGGTACGTGGCAGTGGTGGGCGGGCCCACCTGGCACCGGCGCCGCTGACTTGGTTATATCGGTTACCGCGGCCCCGGCAACAGGGTCAGCAGGGGCACCGCCTGCTCCGCGAGCGTCAGCGAGCCGTGCATGCCGATCAGCGCGGACTCCAGGGGCTCCGCCCGGGTGGCCACGATCGCCGACGTGGCGGTCGACGCGGCGACCACGTCACCGATCCGCGGCACGACCCGGGGAACGACCGGACCGAACCAGCCCTCGGCGATCGCCTCGTCCCTGGAGACCACCCAGGCCCGGTGCCCGAGCACCTCGCGCCAGGCCGCGAGCACGTCCGCGGCCGCACCGGGCTCGGCGTAGACGTGCCTGGACCGCGCGTCACCGCCGAGCAGGGCCACGCCGTCGCGCAGCCCGGGCACCGCGTCCGCGTCGGTCCGGTCCTGGGGCGGCACGTCCACCATGCCGTGATCCGCCGTCACGTACAGCGCCGTTCCCGGCGGCAGCGCGCCCGCCAGGTGCTCGGCCAGCCTGTCGACCTGGCCCAGGTGATAGCGCCAGGCGTCCGATGAGCACCCGAACCCGTGCCCGGTCGAGTCGAGCTGCCCGTGGTACACGAAGGCCAGCGCCCGGTCCGAGCGCCGCAGCACGGCGGCGGCCTGCGCCGCGAGCGCGCCGAGCGTGCCGGCGGCGACCCCCTCCGCACCGCGCAGCGCCGCAGCCGAAAGCCCGGTCCGCAGCACCGCGGGATGCGCAACGTGGAACCCTGCGATCCCGGCCGCCGCGGCGCGCTCGAAGATGGTCGGTCCCGGCTGCCAGCTGACCGGATCCACCCGGGAATCCCAGCGCAGCGTGTTCAGCAGCCTGCCCTCTCCGGGCACCGCGACCAGGTAGCCGAGCACGCCGTGCTGTCCCGGCGGCGTGCCGGTCCCGAGCGAGGTCAGGCTCGTCGCCGTCATGGCCGGGAACCCGGCGGTCAGCGGCCGGCCGGACACCGCAAGCTCGGACAGGAACGGCGCGGCCGCCTGATGCCCGCGCAGCAGCTCCCAGCCGAGCCCGTCCACCACCAGCACGCATACCCGGTCCGCGGCAGGCAGCCGCAGCGGATTCGCCTCCCGCACCAGGCCCAGCGCGGCCAGCAGCGACGCCCCCAGATCGGCCAGGCTGTTCTCGCCATAGCCCGGCAGCGCGGGCAGCGACGCCGGCAGGTCGGTCAGCATGCGCGGAACCGGTCGCGCAGCAGCCGGGCGGCGTTCTCCGGTGCCAGGTCCACGGCGCCCTCCCAGTGCAGGCGCTCCAGGAACGTGGAGTCCGAGCGGTAGAACGGCTTCAGGTTCGACCGGCATGCCAGCCGCAGGTTCAGCGGGTAGCCCGTGGTTCCAGGCGGCGCTCCATAAAGTGCGAAGTTGAAGCTCTCGAACCCCAGCTCCGCGTACCCGGCCAGGGCCAGCGCCAGCCCGTGCGCCAGTTCGTCGGTGAGCTCGGCGGTGAGCTGCGCGGGCGAGCAGATGCCCGGAACGAACGCGCGCAGTTCGGCCGGGGCGATCGGCGCGTAGCTGGCGACCCACTGGATGTTCCCGGTGTCCCCCAGCCAGCGTTCTCCGGCGCGCCGCTCGGCGTCCAGGTAGGCGTCAAACCGCTCCGGCGGCACGTCGGCGAGCAGCCGCTGCATAGTTGTCGGCAGCGGGTCGACGATCCCCTGCATGTGCGGGTGAAACAGCGAGCTGCCCGACGGCAGCATGTGGTTGGCGTTGATCGACGCCCACTCCGAGCGCGGCTCCGCCGCCATCACCGCCTGGGCGTAGGCGACCTGCGTCGCGAGGTTGTCCGCGAGCAGCCGCCGGGTCAGCCCGCCGACCGGCAGGTAGTGCAGCCGGGGTGAGTAGACCGACACCGCGCTGTGCGGCGAGTACGCGTGCAGGTTCGGGAACAGCACCGCCTCGCCGTGGACGATCCGGCCCTCCGGGTGGATCCCGGGCGGCAGCTTCGGAGTCAGCCGGCCGATCCGGTCCGGGCAGAACGGGCAGCCCGGACGCGTCTGCTCGGCGAACTCCGCCAGGTCGAAGTCGATGGCCGGCATCAGGCCGCGGTCGGGCAGGATGCGCGAGGTGTGGCCGGTGAGCGGGTCGGAGCGCACCTCGACCGTGGCACGGACCGGCTCGCCCGTGCCGGGGTCGATCATCTCGGCGGTCAGCAGCTCACATCTGAAGTCCATCACCGGCCGGGCGCGGCGCTACATGGCCGACAGCGTCAGCAGCGGGACCAGCTGGTCCGCGGGGGTCAGCGAGCCGTGCATGCCGATCAGCGCGGCCTGCCGCGGGTCCGTCTTCGTGGCCACGACGGCGAACGGCCCGGCCGGGGCGGCGACCACGTCGCCGATCCGCGGCGCCAGCCGCGGGTCGACCGGCCCGAACCAGCCCTCGGCGATCGCCTCGTCCCTGGAGACCACCCAGGCCCGGTGGCCGAGCACCTCGCGCCAGGCGGCCAGCACGTCCAAAGCCGCGCCGGGCACGGTATACACGTGCCTGGCCCGCGGCTCGCCGCCGAGCAGCGCCACGCCGTCGCGCAGCCCCGGCACCGTGTCCGCGTCCACCCGGTCCTGGGGCGCCACGTCCACCATGCCGTGATCGGCCGTCACGTACAGCGCCGTTCCCTGCGGCAGCGCGCCCGCCAGCTGCTCGGCCAGCTTGTCCACGTGCCCAAGGTGATACCGCCAGGCATCCGACGAGCACCCGAACTCGTGCCCGGTCGCGTCGAGCTCGCCGTGGTACACCATCGTCAGCGCCCGGTCCGACCGCCGCAGCACCGCCGCGGCCTCGGCGACCAGAGCGCCGAACGTGTTCGCGCTGACGTAGTCGGCGCCGCGCATCGTGGCGCGGAAGAGCCCGGTCTGCTGGGTTCCCGACTGGCCCACCCGGTGCGCGGCGATCCCGGCGGCCGTGGCCCGCTCGAAGATGGTCGACCCCGGCTGCCAGGCCACCGGATCCACCCTCGTATCCCAGTGCAAGGCGTTCAGCAGCCTGCCTTCACCGGGCACCGCGACCTGGTAGCCGAGCACGCCGTGCTGTCCCGGCGGCCGGCCGGTCCCCAGCGAGGCCATGCTGGTCGCCGTCGTCGCCGGGAACCCGGCGGTCAGCGGCCGGCCGGACACCGCGAGCTCGGACAGGAACGGCGCCGCGGCCTGATGCCCGCGCAGCAGCTCCCAGCCGAGCCCGTCCACCACCAGCAGGCACACCCGGTCCGCCGGCGGCAGCCGCAGCACGTTCGGCTCCCTCGCCAGCCCCAGCGCCGCCAGCAGCGACGTCGCCAGATCGGAAAGGCTGCTCTCGCCGTAGCCCGGCAGCGCGGGCAGCGACGCCGGCAGATCGGTGATCATGGCCGACGGGCTTTCGGGTGTCATCGCGATCCCGTCACGTGCTGGTTGCCTCGGAGAGCGCCTGGGCGAACGCAAGGACCTGCCGCACCGCATCCTCCCCGTCCGCGCCTTCGCTGACCCGCATGGTCAGGTCGTCGGCGGTCATTGTCCCGGTGTACCCATGATCTGCCTCGCAGCTCTCATCCCCGCAGTGCGCGGGCTCGAGCTCGATGTGCGACAGCACGTTCCAGCCGATCGTCAGCACCACCTCGCTGGGCATCGTGCTGCCCGGGACATACGAGGCCGGGTCCGGCACCACCCGGGTCACCGCGACCGAGGAGATCTGGGAGAACCGCACGGCCTCGGTGCTGGTCTCGGCCATCGGCCGGGATTCGGCGTCGCCGGGCTCGGCGGGGCTCTCGTCAGTGTGCGAGTACACGAGACGGGTCGGCGTGAGCGCCAGCACGGTCATGTGCCGCCGCACCTCCATGCCCGGGTCGAACAGCGTGTCGTGGGTCACGACGTAAGAAACCACCGACTCGGCCCCGAGGGCGGATGACACCGCGTCGTAGACCAGGCCCGGGTAATAGCCACTTCGCTCGATCGCGGCGCGCATCCCGTCCTGAGCCGCGATTCTGGTATCCCTCATCCCCCCATCCTGCCCTGTCTCGTGCATGCCGCTCACATCGTGGCGAGATCGTTGGCCGGGCCCGGGACATGGAAAACCTCGATCGGCCACCATTCCCCCATGAATGACATGATAGGCCGAATAGGCACGTTTAGTGCTGGAACGGCACGTCCGAAACCGGACCGGGCAGGTACCGCATCAGCACCACGTCGCCGATCAGGCGGACCTCGGCCAGGTGCATGCGATGCCGCGGGTTGCCCGCTGGCAGGCCGGCGATGCGCGGCGCCGCGGGGTCGCCGACGAACAGCGGCGCCACCACCAGGTCAAGCTCGTCGGCGAGCCCTTCGGCGAGGAACTGCGCGAGCACGCCGCCGCCGCCCTCGACCATCAGCCGCCGCACTCCCCTGGCCGCCAGGTCGGCGAGGACCGCGGGCAGGCCGACTCGATCCTCCGGGCCACCCGGCACGCCGCCCGCGCCGATGACCTCGACCCCGGCCAGACCGCCGATCCGCTCCCGTACCCGGTCGTGCTCCCCGGCCGGAACGTAGACCAGCCGGGCTCCCTCGCCAGCGGTGAAGAACCGCGCCGACGCGTCGAGGTCGCCGCTGACCGTGAGCGTGACCCGGGCCGGGCTCGGCGGCAGCCCGCCAGCAATGCGGCGGTTTCTGCGGGATTTTGACCGCACCAGCAGCGCCGGATTGTCGCGGCGGATCGTGCCGGCGCCGACCAGGATCGCGTCGCTGCCCGCCCGCACCTCGTCGACCCGGTCGAGGTCAGCCTCGTTGGACAGGATCAGCCTGTCGCCGGTGGCGTCGTCGATGCAGCCGTCGACGGACATCGCGACCGACAGCAGCACATACGGACGTTGCGTCACGCTGGCCTCCGGCTGGCGCTCTCAGCCCGACCGTACCGGCCCTAGGCTCTGGTGCCATGCTCTGGGGCAGGCCGCGGGCGAGCGGGTTTCTACTGGCGATGACGCTGCTCACAGCCATTCCCTTGAACGTGACGCCGCCGCGCGGATCGGCGCCTCCTCTGAACGTGACGCCACCGGGCGGGTCGGCTCCGTCCCGGCGGGCCGCGGGCGCCGCGATGACCTGGGCCCCGGCGATCGGGCTGCTGCTCGGCGCGCTGGCAGCCGCCGTTCTCGAGCTGGCCAGCCGGTTCGGCCACACCGGCCCGCTGCTCGCCGCCGCGCTCGCGGTCGCGACGCTCGCCGCCGGCAGCCGGGGCCTGCACCTGGACGGGCTGGCCGACCTGGCCGACGGACTGGGCAGCCGCCGCCCGGCCGGCCAGGCGCTGGAGATCATGAAGCGCTCCGACATCGGGCCGTTCGGCGTGGTCACGCTCGTGTTCGCGCTGCTGATCCAAGTCGCCGCGCTGGCCCAGGCCCAGTCGCTCGGCCGCGGTGTGGCCGCGGTCGCTGCCGCCGCCGTGGCCGGGAGGCTGTCGCTCACCTGGGCCTGCCGCCGGGGCGTTCCGGCCGCGCGCGGCAGCGGGCTCGGCGCCATGGTGGCCGGAACCGTGAATCCCCTGATCCCGATCGCGCTCACGGCCGCCATACTGGCCGGGACGGCTGCGTTCTGGCCGGTCATCGGGGTCGCGATCGCCGCCGGACTGGCTTCCTCGGTCGTGGTGACGATCTGGGCGGTGCGCCGGCTGGGCGGGATCACCGGGGACGTGCTGGGCGCGCTGGTCGAGATCACGGTCACGGTGTGCCTGGTCGTGACCGCGGTCCGGGTCTAGGCGGGCAGCACCTCGCGCAGGCGGCGGGCGTAGTCGGCGGCCTCGGCGTCGTCAGCGTATTTGGTCCGCGGCCAGAAGAAGCCGCGCAGGCCGTCGCCCTTGGTCCGCGGCACGACGTGCACGTGCAGGTGCGGGACGCTCTGGCTGACCACGTTGTTCTCGCCGACGAAGCTGCCCTGGGCGCCGAGCGCGGGCGGCATCGCCGCGCTGACCCGCCGCACCCGGGTGAACAGCGGGCCGACCAGGTCGTCCGGCAGGTCGGCCAGGGTGACGTAGTGGGTCAGCGGCACCACCAGCACGTGGCCCTTGAACACCGGCCTGGCGTCGAGGAAGCCCATGGCGATGTCGTCGGAGAACACCACTTCGGCGGGGTGGGTCCCGGCGATGATGTCGCAGAACACGCAGTCGGTCACGCCGGAACCGTAGCGTGCCGGGGGTCAGGCGGCCATTGTCCACCCGGGTGGCCCAACCTAGGATGACGAGGGTTCCCATCGCCGTGAGCCAGGGGAGGATCCATGAAGACAAGGGCCGCGATTCTGCGCGGAACGGGCCAGGACTTCGAAATCACCGAACTCGACCTGGACGGCCCGAAGACCGGCGAGGTCCTGATCCGCTACGTGGCCGCGGGCCTATGTCACTCGGACGAGCACCTCAGGCACGGCGACATCGTGCCGCGGTTCCCCCTGGTCGGCGGGCACGAGGGCGCCGGGGTGATCGAGGAAGTCGGCGAGGGCGTCACCCGGCTGGCCCCCGGTGACCACGTGATCTGCTCGTTCCTGCCGGTCTGCGGGCACTGCCGGTGGTGCTCGACCGGCAAGTCGAACCTGTGCGACATGGGCGCCACGATCCTGGACGGGTGCCTGCCCGACGGCACGTACCGCTTCCACCAGGGCGGCGAGGACCTCGGCGGCATGTGCATGCTCGGCACGTTCTCCGAGTACTCGGTGATCTCGGAGAACTCGGCCATCAAGGTCGACCCGGACCTGCCGCTCGACAAGGTCGTGCTGATCGGCTGCGGCGTGCCGACCGGCTTCGGCTCGGCGGTGCACGCCGCGGCCACCGAGCCCGGCGACACGATCGCGATCTACGGCATCGGCGGGATCGGCATCAACGCGGTGCAGGGCGCGGCGCTGGCCGGGGCCCGCAACGTAATCGCGATCGACCCGGTGGCGCTCAAGCGGGAGACGGCCGAGAAGCTCGGCGCCACGCACAGCGCCGCCACCGCCGAGGAGGCGCAGCAGCTGATCACGGAGCTGACCCGCGGCGTCGGCGCCGACAAGGCGATCGTCACCGTCGGCGTGGTCGACTCCGAGGTGGTCACGAACGCGTTCAACGCGATCCGCAAGGGCGGCACCGTGGTCGTGACCGGCCTCGCGGACCCGTCCAAGACCACGATCGAGATTTCTGGCGCGATCCTGACCCTGTTCGAGAAGCGGATCCAGGGCAGCCTGTTCGGGTCCGGCGACCCGTTCCACGACATCCCGCGCATGGTCGAGCTGTACCAGTCCGGCGACCTCAAGCTCGACGAGCTGATCACCACCACGTACACGCTGGACCAGGTCAACCAGGGCTATGACGACCTAATCGCCGGCAAGAACATCCGCGGGGTGATCAAGTACGCCGACGCCTGACCCCGGGATCGCGGTGACGCAGCCGACCGGCGGCGGGTCACCGCCCGTCGTCGGCCTGCGCCGGGAGCGCGAGGTGCTCACGGTCGCGCTCGAGGCCGGCCGGCACGTGGTGATCGAGGGCCCGCCGGGCACCGGAAAGTCGACGCTGCTGCGCGCGATCGCCCGCGACTCGGGCCGTGACGTGATCTTCGTCGAGGGCAACGCGGAGCTCACCCCGGCCCGGCTGATCGGGCAGCACGACCCGTCGCAGGTGCTCGCGGCCGGGTACACGCCGGCCACGTTCGCCGACGGGCCGCTGCTCTCGGCGATGCGGCAGGGGGCGCTGCTGTACCTCGAGGAGTTCAACCGGGTACCCGAGGAGACGCTCAACGTCCTGATCACGCTGCTGACCGAGGGCGAGATCGCGGTGCCGCGACTCGGCACCGTGCGCGCCGGCCCGCAGTTCCGGCTGATCGCCGCCATGAACCCGTTCGACGCGATCGGCACGGCCCGGGTCAGCCACGCGATCGCGGACCGGATCTGCCGGGTCGTGCTCGGCTACCAGGACGCCGCGGCGGAGCGCGCCATCACCACGGCCGTCACCGGGCTCGACGGCCGGCCGGTCGAGCTTGCCGTCGGGCTCACCCGGGCCACCCGCGTCCACCGGGACGTCCGGATGGGCTCGTCCGTCCGCGGGTCGATCGACCTGGTGCTGCTGCTGACCGGCCTGCAGCGGCTGCGCGGCGAGCCCGGCTTGGCCATCCAGACCGCCCGGGACGCGACGCACGCGGCCCTGTCCGGCCGGATCCGGATCGCCGACGGCTGCGAGCGGACCCCGGAGTCCGTGCTGGACGAGATCCTGGACGAACTGTGGCCTGCCGACAACGGCGACGCTGATGGCGCTGACGGCGCTGACGGCGCCGGCGAGAGGCCGCCCGAGCCGGATCCTGCGAGCCGGGGAAAAGCTGACGGCCAGCCGGGGGCGAGCGCCGACCGGCTGGCCGCCCCCGGACAGTCCCGCTCCAGCCTGCGCCGCGACCGCAGCGGCGGCGGCGCCGCGCGGCGCAGCATCGGCCGGGCCGAGCTCGCGCTGCGGCACCCGTCGTTCGAGGAGATCTCGCCGGGCGTTGGCGAGCTCGACGAGGACGCGCTGGCCGGGCTGCTTGCCTCGGATCCCGACGGCGCCGCGGCGCTGCTCGCCGACCTCGCCGCGGCCACCGACCGGGAGCTGCGGGCGGCCGCGCGGCGGCTGGCGGCGCGGGTGTTCATCCGGCTCGGCCGGGCGGCTGCCCCGCGCGACCCGGGGAACCCGCCGCCTGGAGCCGAGCCGGAGCGGCGAGGGCGACCTGGACCTGGAACGCACCATGGCCCGCTGGCCCGGCAGCGGGCCGCTGCACAGCGAGGACCTGGTGACCAGGGCCTGGGCCGCGCGCACCAGGGCGGTGTGCCTGCTGGTTGACGCCAGCGGCTCGATGGCCGGGCCCGGCGTGGCCATGGCCGCGGTGGCCGCCGCCGCGGTCGTGCTGGCCTCCGGCCACCGGCTGGCTCCCTCGGTGATCGCGTTCAGCAGCGAGGTGCGGGTGCTGCAGCCGCAGGGCACCCGCCGGCCGCCCGATGACCTCGTCGGCGACCTAGTCGGGCTGCGCGGGCACGGCGTGACCGACCTGGCCCGCGCGCTGCGCGCTGCGGCGGCGCAACTGGCCAGGGCCGACGGCGACGAGCGGGTCGCGGTGCTGCTGTCCGACTGCCTGCGCACCGCCGGCGCCGACCCGGCCACGGCGCTAGCCGGCATCGACCGCCTGCACGTCCTCTGCCCAGCCGCCGAGGACCGCCCACCCGGCCGCGACGGCCCGGGCCGCGGCCCAGGCGGCGGCCCGGGCCTGGCGCCCGGACTGGCCACGAGGCCGGGAACGGCCGCGGCGGCTGGACCGGCCGCTGCCCTAGCCAGGGCCGGCGGCGGCATCAGCCAGCCGGTGCGTACCCTCGCCGACGTCGCCCCCGCCCTCCAGCGCATCCTCGCCTAGCGCCGGACCGGACCGCGCACCCAAACCCAGGCGCCGGGGCCCGGACCGCCCACACCCAAACCCGGGCGCCTGTTGCGGCCACGCGGCACCACAGGTGACGCAGCGTTGCTGAAGGGGCAGCTGAGGTTACGCAGGGTAGGCGGGCGGTGGGCGGGTCAGTCGCGAGGCTGAGGCGGCGGTCAGCTTTCGGTAGGACGACGTCGGGCAGTGCCGCGCCTACGCTGGGGGCGTGTCCGCGGTGTACGCCTGGCTGATCCGGCATCCGATGCTGGTCGACGGCGTGCTCGCGTTCGGCCTCGCGGTGCTGGGCGTGGGCTCGGCGCTGAAGGTCCACCCCGCGCTGCAACTGTCGCTGGTCGCGGCGATGACGGTCCCCGTAGTGTTCCGGCGCAGATACCCGGTCCAGGCGTTCGTGATCAGCGGCTGCGCGCTGGCGGTCGACCTGGTGACCAGCGGCGGCCCGGGCGGCTCGCTGCTGGCGCCCCTGGTGCTGCTGTACACCCTGGCCGCCTACCGCCCGCGCCGCGTGTCGATCCCGGGGCTGCTGGTTTCCCTGGCCGGGGCGTGGGCCGTGGTTGTGGTGCGGGTGGGGTCTTCCGTCGGCGGGGTCAACCTGGTCCTGCTGGCCCTGGTGATCTCCAGCGGGACCGCGCTGGTGGCGTGGGTGCTCGGGGACTCGATGCGGTACCGGCGCGCATACCTGAAGGCGCTGGAGGACCGAGCGGCGCGGCTGGAGCGGGAGCGCGGCACGCAGGCGCAGATCGCCGCCGCGGCCGAGCGGGCCAGGATCGCCCGTGAGCTGCACGACGTGATCGCGCACAACGTCAGCGTGATGGTGGTGCAGGCCGACGGCGCGGGCTACGCGCTGCGCACCGAGCCGGAGCGGGCCGGGCAGGCGCTGGCCGCGATCGCGCAGACCGGGCGGCAGGCGCTGACCGAGATGCGGCGGCTGCTCGGCGTGCTGCGCTCCGGGGATGAGCAGGCCGGCCTGGCGCCGGTGCCCGGTCTCGACCAGATCCGCGAGCTGATCGGCCAGGCTCGCGACGCGGGCATGTCGGTGTCGCTCACGCTGTTCGGCGCGCCCAGACCGCTGTCCGAGGGCGCCGAGCTCGCGGCTTACCGGGTGGTGCAGGAGTCGCTGACCAACACGCGCAAGCACGGCGGCCTGGCGGCCGCGGCCACGGTCACCATGACCTACGAACCGGACGGGCTGATGCTGCAGATGACCGACGACGGGCTCGGCGCCGCTGCGGCCCCGGACGGGATCGGGCACGGGCTGACCGGGATGCGCGAGCGGATCGAGATGTACGGCGGGACGGTTCAGGCCGGTCCGCTGCCGGCCGGGGGGTACAAGGTGACCGCCCGGCTGCCGTACGCCAGCGCCGGGACCGGCGAGCCCGCGATCAGCGGGGTACCGCTGCCGGACGAGCGGGCCGGAAGCCGATCGGAGAGCACGGCGTGACCATCCGGATCATCCTCGTAGACGACCAGGAGCTGGTCCGGACCGGGTTCCGGATGGTGCTCGACGCGCAGCCGGACATGACCGTGGTCGGCGAGGCCGCCGACGGGCTCGAGGCCGTGCAGGCCGCGCGCGCCCACCAGGCCGACGTCATGATCATGGATGCGCGGATGCCCAGGCTCGACGGTGTGGCGGCGACGCGCCAGATCCGGCAGGCGGGCGACCTGCCGCGGGTGCTCATGCTCACCACCTTCGACCTCGACGAGTACGCGTTCGCCGCGCTGAAGGCCGGGGCCAGCGGCTTCCTGCTCAAGGACGTGCCACCGGACGAGCTGCTGTTCGCGATCAGGGCGGTGCACTCGGGCGATGCGGTGGTGGCGCCCTCGACCACCCGGCGGCTGATCGACAGGTTCGCGCCCATGCTGCCGGCCGATGCGGCGGCCGGCACGCCGGACCTCGGTGAATTGACGGAACGCGAACGCCAGGTGCTGATCCTGGTGGCCCAGGGCCTGTCCAACGCCGAGCTCGCCAAGCAGCTGTTCGTGTCCGAGGCCACGGTCAAGACGCACGTGGGCCGCATCCTGGCCAAGCTGGGCCTGCGGGACCGGGTCCAGGCCGTGGTCTTCGCCTACGAGAACGGCCTGGTCCGGGCCGGCGACCACGGCAGTTCCTGATCCCTGCGCAGCTCCCACGGCGGGAAATGCAGCTCCCGCGGCGGGAAATTAGGCCCTGGTCCGCTATTCCTGAGTGACTGTCCGCATTCTGCGAATTGCATACAGCAAGACAGTTCAGCCAGTAACCTCAGATCCGGACACGTTCCGGCGGGGAGTGATTACACCGTGTTACATCTGCACGATTTCACCTATGGCCTGGCAACCCCGGCGCTCAGCTACATCGTCGCCAGCATCGGCGCCCTGCTCGGCCTGCGGGCCGTCACCCGGGCCCGCGCCTCGCAGGGGGCGTCGCGCAGCCGCTGGCTGCTTCTCGCCGGGTCGGCCATGGGCAGCATCGGGATCTGGGCCATGGGCTTCGCCGGCCTGCTCGGCTTTGCCGTCGCCGGTGAGACCACGCGCTACAGCCTTCCGGTCACGATCCTCAGCCTGCTCGTCGCCGTTGTGACGATCACCGCGGGGCTGCTGGTCGTCGGGTTCAGCGGTGAGGAATCGGGCCCGCTGATCGGCGCCGGGCTGATCGCCGGCCTCGGCCTGGCCCTGACCCAGTACCTGGGGCTGGCGGCGATGCGGATGCCGGGGCGGCTCGGATACGACCCGGTGCTGTTCACCGTCTCGATCGCGATCGCCATAGTCGCCGCGACGTCGATCCTGTGGTCCGCGGTCCGGCTGCGCCGGGTCTGGGCCACCGTGGCCGTCTCGCTGCTGCTCGGCATCGCGGTCAGCGCCGTGCACTACACAGCGATCGCGGCGGTCAAGGTGTCCCCGGCCAGCACCGCGACCGGAATGGTCATCGGCGGGGGCGGCGGCGCGACGGCTGCCAGCTACGTGCTCCCCGTCGTCCTCGGCGCCAGCATCGCGGCGTTCCTTGCCTGGGCGGCCGTCGCGCTGGCGCCGACCGAGGACGCCATCCGCTACGACGCCGCGCTGCTGGACCACATCCGCAGGCGCAGCGAACTCCCGCTCGAGCTGGAGACCGCGATCCCGCAGGATTACGGCGAGGCGCCCTGGAGCCTCGCCACGTTCCACGAGCCGCCCGAACCACGCTGAGCGCAGCGACCGGAAACGTTCGTAACAGTTCAGCAAGGTCGGGCCCGCTGGCTGAAGCCGGCACGGTAGCCTCCGGGCAAATAGCCTCATACGGCTATGGGGGCCGAATGCTGACTGTTCATAACTTCTCCTACGGGCTGCTGACGCCCGTGCTCGCCTACCTGGTGTCCTGCATGGGCGCGTTCCTCGGCCTGCGGTGCACCACCCGCGCCTTCGCCTACCAGGGGTGGGCGCGCGTGCGCTGGCTGTTGTTTGCCGGGGTATCGATCGGGATCACCGGGATCTGGGTGATGCACTTCATCGCCATGCTCGGGTTCTCGATCCCCGGCGAGACCATCCATTACAACGTGCTGATCACGATCCTGAGCATGTTCATCGCGGTCGGCATCGTGTGCGCCGGGCTGCTCATCGTCGGGTTCGGGGGTACTGGGTACGGCTCCCTGGTGCTGGCCGGCCTGATCACCGGGTTCGGCGTGGCGAGCATGCACTACATGGGCATGGCCGCGATGCGGATGCCGGGCCGAATCACTTACAACGCCGGGCTGTTCGGCTTGTCGGTGCTGATCGCCGTCATTGCAGCCACCGCCGCGCTGTGGGCCGCGCTCCGGCTGCGCGGCGTCTGGCACACGCTCGTCGCCGCCATGGTCATGGGCGTCGCTGTCAGCGGCATGCACTACATGGGGATGGCCGCGATGCGGATGTACCGCGCGGCCGGCCCGGCTGGCATGGTCATGGGCGGCTCGGGCGGCGCGACCGCGGAGAGCTTCCTGCTGCCGCTGATCCTCGGGATCTGCGTGGTCTCGTTCATCTCGATCGCGACAATCGCGCTGTCGCCCACCGGCGATGAGATTCGCAACGAAAACGAGCTGATGGACCGGATCAGCAAGCTCGATTCGCAGGCCCGCTTACCACGCCGGGCTGCCGCCGAAGCACAATGGGCCGCGTGGACGACAACGACGCCGAGCGCGGCCCGGGCTGGCTGCTGCTCGTCTACCGGGTTCCGTCCGAGCCAACCAGGCTTCGCTCGACGGTGTGGCGCAGGCTCAAGAGCCTCGGCGCCATCTACCTGCAGAACTCCGCGGCCGCGCTGCCGGCCAGCGTCGCGGCCGAGCGGGCGCTGCGCAAGCTCAGGAGCGAGATCCTGGACATGTCGGGAACCGCGGCGCTGCTGTCCTGCACCGTGCTCGCTGGGGAACAGGAGGTTCGTGCCCAGTTCCAGGCGGCGCGCGACGATGAGTACGACGAGATCGTGGACAAGTGCCATGACTTCCTCGGGCAGGTGAAGAAGGAGTACGACGAGAACCACTTCACCTACGCCGAGCTCGAGGAGAACGAGGTTGACCTCGTCAAGCTGAAGAACTGGCTGGAACGGGTGCGCCAGCGCGACACCTTCGGCGCCGCCGGGCGGCAGCCAGCGGAGAAAGGGATCGAGGACTGCGAGCAGTCCCTCGAGGCTTTCGCGGCGCGAGTGTATGCCGAGGAGGCGGAGAGCCGATAGGCGCGAGTGCCTGTTACGCCTAGCCGCCCCGGCGCGTCGCGCGCCACAGGCTGACCGGGAGCAGCAGCACCAAGGACAGCGGCACCAGCCACCAGGCGGGAACGGCCGTCTGGCTCAGCGCGTAGGTGAGCGCCAGGCTGATCACCACCCCGGCCGCGACCAGCCAGTCGTCGCCGATCACGAAGTCGTACCAGAAGGCGGCGAAGGACCGGATGCGCGCGCCCATGTCAGCTCCGCTCCGCCGCTGGCACCGGGTTGCCGCGCAGCACGGCCACCAAGGCCAGCGCGAACACCGCGATTCCCGGGATGAGCACCAGCAGCGCCGCGTCCGAGCCCGGCCAGTGCGCGCCGGCGCCCTCGGCTCCCCAGAACGTGCCGAACGCGGTGAGCATGATCCCGACCACGAACTTCATGGTGTTCTCCGGTACCCGCCGCAGCGGCGCCTTGATGGCCACGCCGACTGCAGCGACCAGCACGACCGCGCAGGCCGCCGCGACCGCCGCCAGCCCGACGTCGCGGGCGTTGGCGCCGAACGTGAGCACGATGAACACGACCTCGAGCCCTTCGAGCAGCACGCCCTTGAACGACAGCGTGAACCCGTACCAGTCCGGCACCAGCCCGGCCGACCTGCGGGGCTTCGCCGAGGCGGTCGCCAGCTGCTCGGCGAAGATCTTGTCCTCGTCGTGCAGCGCCTTGTGACCGCTCGCCCGCAGAATCGCCTTGCGCAGCCACTGCAGGCCAAACACCAGCAGCAGCGCGCCGACGAACAGCCGCAGCCCGCGCAGCGGCACGTCGGACACTGCCGGGCCGAGCGCCGCGACGACGATCGCGAGCACGGCCAGCGCTCCGGCCATCCCGCTGGTCGCCGACCGCCAGTCCCTGGCGGTGCCGGCCGCCAGCACGATCGTGGTGGCCTCGACCGCCTCCACCACGCAGGCGAGGAAAACCGCGATGAACAGCGCCCCGGTTCCCATCCCACCTCCAGCTCTTCGTTCGTAACCCTTCGATTCTAACAGTCGTCATATTCACTATATGACAATCGTTATTTCTAGCTTTTAGCGGACGTTTAACCTGGCGGACACCCACGGTACACGGGTCCTTCGCGCCCCTGCCCCAGGCTCGCAGCCATGACTCGCACCATCACCCGCAACAGATTCCGCCGCACCGCCGGCGCGATCGCCGTCGGAGCGCTTGCCCTGGCTGCGGCCGCGGGCTGCTCATCGTCGTCGACCTCCACGGCCGCGTCGACGTCGGCGGCCAAGGTCACGCTCGTCGTCTACTCGGCCCAGGGCTACGACCAGGCCATGACGACGGCGTTCCACAAGGCCACGGGCATCCCGGTCAAGCTCGACGACAACTCGACCGGCCCGCTGCTCACCCAGATCGAGGCGTCAAAGAACAACCCCAACTGGGGCCTGCTCTGGGTAGACGGTGCCACCGCGTTCGCCGGCCTCGACCAGCAGGGACTGCTGCAGAAGGGCTTCGAGCCCAAGGCCGACTGGAACAGCCTCGGCCAGCAGTCCCTGCCCGCCGACAAGAGCTACACCCCGACCGGCGTCACGCTGATGGCCGCGCTCGTCTACAACAAGACCAAGGTGACCGACCCGCCCGCGACCTGGCAGCAGCTGCTCGAGCCGCAGTGGAAGGGCGACGTCGGGATGAACGACCCGTCGCAGTCCGGGCCGACCTACCCGTTCATCGCCGGGATGATGAACTACCTGGGCGGCATGAACAACGGCGAGAGCTACTTCACCAAGCTCAAGTCCAACGGGCTGATCATCCACCCGACCAACGGGCCCACGCTGCAGGCGCTGACCAGCGGCCAGATCAAGCTGGCGCTCGTGCAGAGCTCGGCGGGCATCGGAGCGGTGCTCGGCGACAAGCAGCTGGCCGTCAAGTACCTCGACCCGGTGACGCTGCTGCCGAGCGCGATCGGCATCGACGCCAAGGCGCCCGCCGCCGAGCGGGCCGAGGCGGAGAAATTCATCGACTTCGTGCTCTCGCCGGCCGGCCAGAAGGTGATGCAGTCCGGTGACCCGACCGGCGATTCGCTGTACTACCCGGTGCTTCAGGGCGTCAGCCCGCTGTCCTCGCTGCCCTCGCTGGCGAGCGTGCAGACCCAGACGATCAACCCGTACACGTGGGGGCCGAAGGAAGCGACCATCAACACGTGGTTCGACAGCTCGATCGTCCGCTGACGCCAGCGGCCCGCCCGGCCCGGCCAGCGGCGCTGGCCGGGCTGACGGCGTGGGCAGGCCGGCTGGCCAGGCCGCTGTTCTGGCTGCTGCTGGTCTTCACGATCCTGATCCCGTGCGCCGCATCGCTGGTCCTCACGATCTCGCCGCGGCTCTTCGACCAGGGCACGCAGTGGTTCACGCTCTCCTACCTGCGCGGCGCGTTCACTGGGGCGACCGCCATCGCGATCACCAACTCGCTGTGGGTGAGCGCCGCGGCCGCGGTCCTCGGCGTCGCGGTCGGCCTCCCGGTCGCCTGGCTGGCCGGCCGCACCACGCTGCCCGGGCGCCGGTTCGTGGCCGGCGGGATGTGGCTGGTGCTGCTGCTGCCGTCGTGGCTGCCCGCGCTGGGGTGGCAGCGGCTGGTGCAGCCGGACGGCGTCATGTACCGGCTCGGCCTCGACCTGCCCGGCGTCACGCACGCGATCATGGGGCCGTTCGGCGTGGTCCTGCTGCTCGGCCTGCGCTCGGTGCCGTTCTCGTTCCTCGCCGTCACCGCCGGCCTGGCCGGACTAGGACAGGAGTTCGAGGACGCGGCTCGGGTGCACGGCGCCAGCCGGATCGGTGCGCTGCGGCTGATCCTGCCGATGCTCGCCCCCGCGATCTGGTCCGCGCTGGCGATCGGGTTCGCGGAGTCGATCAGCGACTTCGGGGTGGCGGCCACGCTCGCGTACAACTCCAACTTCTCCCTCGCCACGTACCAGCTGTACCAGGCCATCGACAACTTCCCGCCGAGTTTCCCGGCCGCCTCGGCCATGGGCTGCCTGCTGGTCGCCGCCGTGGCCATCCCGCTCGCGCTGCAGGCCAGGGCGCTGCGCGGGCGTTCCTACCAGATGCTGTCCGGGCGGACCAGGCAGGCCGTGCGGCGCCAGCTGTCGCGGCCGGGCGCGGCGTGCGCGGCCGCCGGGGTGACCCTGTTCTACGTTGTGGCGCTCGGCGTGCCCGGCTTCGGCGCGGTAAGCGCATCGCTGCTCGCCGACTACGGCGGATCGTTCTCGCTGACCCTGGTCAACTACCGCGCCGTGCTGCACGCGTCGGGCCAGCTCGGCCCGCTGGAACGGTCGCTGGTGTACGCCGTCATCGGCGCGTCGGTGACCGTGGCCGGCGGGTTCATCGCCGCCTGGCTGCTCGCCCAGCGGCGGGGCACGTCGCGCCGGGAGCTACGGGTGCTCGACTTCCTGCTGCTGTCCGCGATCGCGCTGCCCAGCGTGGTGTTCGCGGCCGGCTACATCTTCTTCTACAACCTGCCGGTGCTGTCCCGGCTGGGCGTCGACCTCTACCAGACGACGACGCTGCTGGTGATCGCGTACATCGCGTCGAGCCTGCCGACCAGCTCCCGGGTGCTGATGGGCGCGGTCTCGCAGCTGCAGCCGTCGCTGAAGGACGCGGCGCGGACGCACGGCAGCGGCGAGCTGACCGCGTGGGCCAGGGGCGTGCTGCCGGTGGTCTCCCGGCCGCTGGTGATGGCCTGGCTGCTCACGTTCTGCGGCGTGTTCCTCGAGCTCCCGATCTCCCAGCTGCTCTACGCGCCGGGCTCGCCTCCGGCCTCGGTCGCGATCCAGGACAACCTCGGCAACTACCACTTCGGCGTCGGCATGGCCCAGTCGGTGCTGGCGGTGGCCGTCGCCATGCTCGCCGTCGCGGCGGTACTCGGCGGTTACCGGCTGCTGGCGCCGGCAGGCTGGCGCAGGATCGGAGGCGTACGGAGTGGCTGAGCGGATCACGATCGACGGGCTGACCAAGGTCTACCCGGGCGGCACCGAGGCGCTGAGCGACGTCCGTCTCGACGTCGGGCCCGGCACGTTCCTGGTGCTGCTCGGGCCGTCCGGATCCGGGAAGACGACGCTGCTGCGCTGCCTGGCGGGCATCGAGCGGATCACATCCGGCCGGATCACGATCGGCGAGGCAACCGTCGCCGACGGCTCGGTGCACGTCCCGCCGGACCGGCGTGACCTGTCCATGGTCTTCCAGGACTTCGCACTGTGGCCGCACCTGACGGTCACGGACAACGTGGCGTTCGCGCTGCGCCGCCGCGGCCACGGCCGCGCCGAGTGCCGGGCGCGCGCCCGGCTGATGCTCGACCGGGTCGGCCTCGGCTCCCTGGCCGACCGGTACCCCAACCAGCTGTCCGGCGGCGAGCAGCAGCGGGTCGCGCTCGCCCGGGCCCTGGTCGCCGACACCGGCCTCATCCTGTGCGATGAGCCGCTGTCGAACCTCGACGCCGACCTGCGGGAGCGGATGCGGGTGGAGATTTCCTCCCTGGTCCGCGGCGCCGCGGCCACGACCGTCTACATCACCCACGACCAGGCCGAGGCATTCGCCCTGGCCGACCAGGTCGGCGTGCTGCACCAGGGCAGGCTGGTGCAGGCCGGAACGCCGGAGGAGATCTACACGAACCCGGCGACCCCGTTCGTGGCCAGGTTCACCGGGCTGTCCGGCGAGCTGCCGGTGCGCATACGCGCGGTCGAGTCCGGGCTGGTGGAGATTGAGCCGCCCGGCGCCAACGGCGCCCGCCCGCTGCGGGTCCGCGCGCCCGCCGGCCCCGGTGCCGGGCCTTCGGCGCTGCTCATGATCCGCCCCACCGGCGTGCGGCTGGTGAGCGGGCTGGCCGAGGAGCATCACCTGACCGGGGTGGTGGCGGACGTCGCGTTCCGTGGCCGTGGCTACGAGCACGCCGTCGACCTTCCCGGGTCGGGCCGGCTGACGGGGGTGTTCGCGCAGACGCGCGCGGCACGGGGGGAATCGGTCGGGCTCAGGCTCGAGCCGGGCGGCTGCCACGTCTTCACGGGCTAGGCTCAGCAGCCGGTAATCGGCCAGGCCGGGCAGGCACTAGGCTCGTGTCCGTGACAACGACGTTGCGTACCAGCCAGGAATCACCCCGCGACGCCAAGGCCGACGCGATCATCGTCGGCGTGGCCCAGGGACCCGACGGGCCGGTGCCGGCGCCGGGTGCCGAGGAGGTGGACGCCGCCCTCGGCGGCAACCTCGCCGAGACCCTGGCCGCGCTGGGCGCCACCGGCAAGGCAGAGGAAGTGACCAAGATCGCGTCGGCCGGGAAGCTGACCGCGCCGCTGATCGCCGCGGTCGGCGTCGGCTCGCCCGCCGACGGCTCGGCGTCGTTCGACAGCGAGGCCCTGCGCCGCGCGGCCGGCGCCGCGGTCCGCGCACTCACCAACGGCAAGCCAGTGCGGGTCGCGCTCGCACTGCCCGCACGCGACGGCGCGGAGGCCGAGGCGGTGGCGCTCGGCGCGCTGCTCGGCGGCTACACGTTCGGCCGGTACACCGGCAAGAAGCAGGACACCGACGTGATCCTGCTCGGCGGCGACACCGAGGGCGCCGCAGCCCGCGCGCGGGTGCTGGCCGACGCCATGACGCTGGTGCGCGATCTGGTCAACACCGGCCCGTCCGATCTCTACCCGGCCACGTTCGCCGCGGAGGCCGAACGGGTGGCCGCCGCGGCCGGGCTGGACGTCAAGGTCCTGGACGAGAAGGCGCTCGCCGACGGCGGCTACGGCGGCCTCACCGGGGTCGGCCAGGGCTCGGTGCACCCGCCGCGGCTGGCCCGCGTGGCGTACACGAACCCGGACGCGACCAAGACCGTGGTGCTGGTCGGCAAGGGCATCACGTTCGACTCCGGCGGGCTGTCGCTCAAGCCGCCGAAGTCGATGGAGGCGATGAAGTCCGACATGGGCGGCGCCGCCGCCGTGCTCGCCGCGGTGTCGGTGATCGCCCAGCTCGGCCCGGCGGTCAACGTCGTCGGCTACCTGTGCATGGCCGAGAACATGCCGAGCGGCACGGCCCAGCGTCCGTCCGACATCATCACCATGTACGGCGGCCGCACCGTCGAAGTGCTGAACACCGACGCCGAGGGACGCCTGGTGATGGCCGACGCGCTGGCCAGATCCGCCGCCGACTCCCCCGACCTGCTGATCGACGTGGCCACCCTGACCGGCGCGCAGCTGGTCGCGCTCGGCCCGAGGATCATGGGCGTGATGGCCAACGACGACACTGTGCTGCACGGCGTCGTGGACGCCGCGAGGCGGGCTGGCGAGGCGGCGTGGCCGATGCCGCTGCCCGAGGAGCTGCGCAAGGGGCTCGACTCCCCGGTGGCCGACATAGCGAACGTCACGCAGGAGCGGAATGGCGGGATGCTGGTCGCCGGTTTGTTCCTGCGGGAATTCGTGCCCGACGGTGTGCGTTGGGCGCACCTGGACATCGCCGGGCCCGCGTACCACGAGGGCGAGCCCTATGGGTATACCCCGAAGGGCGGAACGGGCGCAGCCGTCCGCTGCCTCGTCCAGGTCGCGCTGGACGTCGCGGACGGGCGCCTGTAGGCAGCAAGACTCGGAAGGGAACTCATCGTGGCGGACCAGGACGGCTACGACATTGTGATCCTCGGCGGCGGCAGCGGCGGCTATGCCTGCGCGCTGCGCGCGGCCGAACTCGGCAAGCGCGTGGCGCTGATCGAGAAAGGCAAGGTCGGCGGCACCTGCCTGCACCGGGGATGCATCCCGACCAAGGCATTGCTGCACGCGGCCGAGCTCGCCGACCACGCCAGGGACAGCGCATCGTTCGGCGTCAAGACCACGCTCGAGGGCGTCGACATGGCCGGGGTCAACGCCTACAAGGAGAAGGTCGTCACCCGGCTGTGGCGAGGCCTGGTCGGGCTGATCGGCAGCAGGCACATCGACGTCATCGACGGCGAGGGGCGGCTGGTCTCCCCCACCCAGGTTCAGGTCGGCGACACCCTGATCGAGGGCACCCACGTGGTCCTGGCCACCGGCTCGGAGTCACGGAGCCTGCCCGGGATCGACATCGACGGGCAGCGGGTGATCACCAGCGATCAGGCTCTCGAGCTGGACCGCGTGCCAGCGTCCGCGGTCATCCTCGGCGGCGGCGTGATCGGAGTCGAGTTCGCGAGCATCTGGCGCTCGTTCGGCGCCGAGGTGACAATCGTCGAGATGCTGCCGCACCTGCTGCCGCTCGAGGACGAGTCCAGCTCCAAGCTGCTCGAGCGCGCGTTCCGGCGGCGCGGCATCGGCTACAAGCTCGGCGCCAGGTTCGAGAGCGTTAAGGGCACCGATGCCGGCGTCACGGTCACGCTCGAGGGCGGCACCACGCTCGACGCCGAACTGCTGCTGGTCGCCGTCGGCCGAGGGCCGGTCTCGGCTGGCCTCGGGTACGAGGACGCCGGCGTGGCTACCGATCGCGGCTACGTCACCGTGGACGAATACTGCCGGACGAGCGTCCCGACGATCTCCGCGGTCGGCGACCTCATTCCCGGCCCGCAGCTGGCGCACGTCGGCTTCGCCGAGGGAATCATGGTCGCCGAGCGGCTCGCCGAGCTGCCGGTCACGCCCATCGACTACGACGGCGTGCCCCGGGTGACCTACAGCGACCCCGAGGTCGCGTCGGTGGGCATCACCTCCGCGGTCGCGGCCGAGCGCGGCATCAAGACCACCGAGGTCACCTACGACCTGGCCGGCAACGGCAAGAGCCAGATCCTGCAGACCGGCGGCGCGGCCAAGGTCATCGCCACCGAGGGTGGCGGCCCGGTGCTGGGCATTCACCTGGTCGGCGCGCGGGTAGGCGAGCTGATCGCCGAAGGCCAGCTGATCTACAACTGGGAAGCGGTCCCGGCCGAGGTCGCGCAGCTCATTCATCCGCACCCCACCCAGTCCGAGATGATCGGTGAGGCGCACCTGGCGCTCGCCGGCAAGCCCCTCCACTTCCACTCGTAAGGAGCCCCGGAAGCCATGTCGGTCTCGGTATCCATGCCACAACTCGGTGAAAGCGTCACCGAGGGCACAGTCACCCGGTGGCTGAAGCAGGAAGGCGAGCGAGTCGAGGCCGACGAGCCGCTGCTCGAGGTGTCCACGGATAAGGTCGACACCGAGATCCCCTCGCCGGTGTCGGGCGTCTTGCGCGGGATCACGGTCGCCGAGGACGAGACGGTCGCGGTCGGTGCCGAGCTCGCGATCATCGACGAGGAAGGCGCGGCGGCCAGCGTGGCACCGCCAGCGGCCAGCGCGCCTGCCGCGGCGCCCGCCGCCGAGCCGGACGCGCCCGCTCCAGTGGCTGCCCCAGCGGCCGAGGCAGCGGCCCCGGCAGCCGAGGCGCCGGCAGTGCAGGCACCGCCGGCCCCGGCGCCAGCCCCGTCGGCTCCGGCAGCGCAGGCGCCGGTCGCGGCCAATGGCTACGGCGCATCCGGCTACCAGGAGCCGTACCAGCAGCAAGCGCCGCCTCCTGCCCCCGCCTATCAGCCTCAGCCACCCCAGCAGTCACAGGAGCCGCAGCAGCCCGCAGCCGAGGCGCCGGCGGTGGCGCAGGAGCAGCCCGCGCCCGTGCAGCAAGCCGCGCCACCGCAGGAGCCCGAGCAGCCCGCGCCCGTGCAGCAAGCCGCCCCGCTGCAGGAGCCCGAGCCCGAGCAGCCCGCAGGCACGCAGGAAGCCGACGGCGTCGGCCCGCAGCTCACATCGGGCGCCGACGGCCCTTACGTGACGCCGCTCGTGCGCAAGCTCGCCGCAGAGCACGGGATCGACCTGGGGACCGTACCCGGCACAGGAGTCGGCGGGCGGATCCGCAAGCAGGACGTCCTGGACGCCGCCCGGGCGCGGCGCGGCACCCAGGAGCCCCAGCCGGTCGCGGTGCCGCAGCAGGGCCCGCCGCCCGAAGTACCCCAGCAGGCGGCTGCTCCCGCCGCAGCGCCGCCAGCCCCGGCGCCCGCAGCCTCGGCGCCCCCGGCAGCGGCACCCGCCGCGGCGGCGAGCGCGGGCCCGGCACCGGCCGCCGATACCGGGCGGCCCGCGATCGTGCCGTCCAGCCTGCGCGGCAGGACGGAGAAGCTGTCGCGGTCCCGCCAGGTCATCGCGCAGCGCATGGTCGAGTCGCTGCAGACCTCGGCCCAGCTCACCACCGTGGTCGAGGCGGACGTCACCGCGATCGCCCGGCTCAGGGGCCGCGCCAAGGCCGCGTTCGAGGCCAGGGAGGGCGTCAAGCTGTCGTTCCTGCCGTTCTTCGCGCTGGCCACGGTGGAGGCGCTCAAGGTCCACCCCAAGCTCAACGCGATCATCGACACCGCCAGCGGGCAGGTGACCTATCACGACGCGGAGCACCTGGGCATCGCGGTGGACACCGAGCGCGGCCTGATGGTCCCGGTCATCCGCAAGGCCGGCGATCTCAACATCGCCGGGCTGGCCAGGAAGATCGCCGACCTCGCGGCGCGCACCCGGGCCGGGCAGGTGAGCCCGGACGAACTGTCCGGCGGCACGTTCACGCTCACCAACACCGGCAGCAGGGGTGCGCTGTTCGACACGCCGATCATCAACCAGCCGCAGGTCGGCATCCTCGGCACCGGTACGGTCGTCAAGCGGGCCGTGGTCGTGGAGGATCCGGCGCTCGGCGAGGTCATCGCGGTGCGGTCCATGGTCTACCTAGCCCTCACCTACGATCACCGGCTGGTGGACGGGGCCGACGCCGCGCGGTTCCTCGTCACGATCAAGGAACGGCTAGAAGAAGGCGCGTTCGAGACCGAGCTTGGGCTGTAACTGGGGGGTCAATGCGGGTCGCGATCACCGGATCGTCCGGGCTGATCGGGTCTGCGCTGGCCGAGGACCTGCAGCGAGACGGCAACGAGGTCGTCCGGCTGGTCCGGCGCTCGCCGCGGGAACCTGGCGAGATCGCGTGGAACCCGCGGGACCCGGGAGGCGGACTCGACCGAGCCGCGCTCGACGGGCTCGATGGCGTTGTCCACCTTTCCGGGGCGCCGATCGCCGGCGGCCTGTGGACCAAGGCCAGAAAGGCTGAGCTGCGCTCCAGCCGGATCCAGAGCACCAAGGCCCTCGTCACTGCCATCGGCAACGCGGCGAACCCGCCGTCGGTACTGCTGTCCGGCTCCGCGATCGGCTGGTACGGGGACACCGGCACGCGCGAGGTGGATGAGTCGGCGCCCGCCGGAACCGGATTCCTGGCCCATCTGGTCCGCGACTGGGAGGCGGCGGCGCGGCCCGCCAGTCAGGCCGGCGTGCGCGTCGCGAACCTGCGCTCCGGCGTCGTGCTGTCCCGCAAGGGCGGGATGCTCGGGCCGCTGGTGCCACTGTTCCGGCTCGGGCTCGGCGCCAGAATCGGGCCCGGCACCCAGTTCATCAGCTGGATCTCGTTGACCGACCACGTGGCCGCGGTCAGGTTCCTGCTCGATCACGCCGACATCGAAGGCCCGGTGAACCTGACCGCGCCGGTGCCGGCGACCAACACCGAGTTCACCAGCGAGCTGGCCCGGGTGCTGCGGCGCCCGGCGCTGCTGCGGGTTCCGGCCCCGGTGCTGCGCGCCGGGCTCGGTGAGCTCTCCGGCGAACTGCTGGGCAGCACTCGGGTGCTGCCGCGTCGGCTGCAGGAGGCTGGCTTCGCGTTCCGCTATCCCGGCATCACCGGAGCGCTCGCGGCCGAGCTGGCGTAGCGCCGGAGCGCTCGCGGCCGCCCTAGCGCAGGGCGTTCTCTCCCCGCTGGCCGCGCGCTGACGCGGGCGGAACCGGGTCGTGCAGCACCCCGTCCTGCTGGTACCCGAACAGCGGGATCCGCCACAGCGACGGCACCGGTCCCGGCAGCCCCTCCCGGCTCCGGATCCGGCCGATGGTCAGCCGCAGCAGGCGCCTGGCCGCGAGGATCGCGGCAACCGCCAGCGGGATCTCGATCAGCACCGCAGAGAGCAGGCTGAACAGGAAGCCGCTGGTGCGCAGGTCCAGGGTGACGTCGAACCACGCGTCGCACAGCAGCAGCGTGGCCAGCACCAGCAGGCACATGATCAGCACCTGCCTGCCACGCCACGCGGCCCAGGCGGTCGCCGCGAACGCGGCGAGCTCGGCGACGTCGAAGCCGACCCACGCGCCGCGCCAATCCCCGGCCCGGTAGAACCGCGGCAGCGTCACCACGAGCACGCCGATCCACGCGGCAAGGCCCACGCAGCACACAATCGTCCCGATCAGGAACAGCCTGCGCCGCCGCGGGCTGCCCGCGTTCGCCAGCCGCGGCATGTCCAGGCACGCCAGCGCCTGCATGAGCTTGGCGCGCTCCTTCGGGCTCATCCGCCTCAGCTCGGCCTCGTCGAACACGGGCTGGCCTCCCTTCCCCTGTAATCGGGAACCCACGCCAAACCGGCCTTCTTCCCCATGCATGCCCACAGGCTGGGCCGATGACGCATCCCTGGCCGTGCGGATAGGGATCTAAGCTGGTCACATGGAGCGCGAGCTGATATTCGCCCGGGCCGGCTTCGGCGCGGACGCGGTCCCCTACCAGCAAGCCTGGGATCTGCAGCGGGACCTGCACGAGCGGCGGGTGCGCGGCGACATCCCGGACACCTGCCTGCTGCTCGAGCACCCGCCCGTCTACACGGCGGGCAAGCGGACCGATGAGCTCGACCGGCCGGCCGGGGACCCGGGAGCCCCGGTGATCGACGTCGACCGCGGTGGCAAGATCACCTGGCACGGCCCCGGGCAGCTCGTCGGGTACCCGATCGTCAGGCTCGGCGAGCCGGTCGACGTGATCAATTACGTGCGGACGATCGAGGAGGCGCTGATCCGCACCTGTGCCGACTTCGGGGTGCGGACGCAGCGCGTCGAAGGGCGCAGCGGCGTCTGGTTCTGCGGATCAGGCGGCGGCCAGGACCGGAAGGTCGGCGCGATCGGCATCCGGGTGTCCCGCGGCGTGACCATGCACGGCTTCGCGCTGAACTGCGACTGCGACCTGTCCTGGTACGACCGGATCGTGCCGTGCGGGATCCGGGACGCCACCGTGACCACTCTGTCGGCGGAGTCCGGCAGGCACATCACGGTCGCCGACGCCGTCGACGTGGTCGAACGCCATCTCGCCGATGTGCTCGGGGCCAGCCGGTGGCGCAGCGTTACCGGCACCGATCCGGAGCGCCTGACCGTCGCGGTCAGCTGACCTGCGTCGGCTGGTAGACGCATCTGCCGGCGGCGCGGGCGTCGAGCGCGGCCAGCACCCGGCGCATGCCGTACGGAGCCAGGTAATCGGCCGCCTCGCCCGCGGGGACGAAGCGGAACTCGTCGAGCTCCTCGGCCTGCAGCACGATGCCGTCGCCGTTGGCGATCGTCCCGCCGTCGAAGACGAAGTGCATGATCGGCCGGGCTTCCCGGCCGTACGGCTGAGACCAGTCGATGGCCAGCAGCGCGCCGATCGGCAGGTCCAGGCCGATCTCCTCGGCGACCTCCCGGGCGCAGCCGACGTGCGGCGGCTCGCCGTGCTCGCAGATGCCACCCGGCAGCGTCCAGTGGTCCCGGTAGTTGGGCTTGACCAGCAGGATCCGCCCGGCCGGATCGGTGATGAGCCCTCCGGCGGACACCACGACGCCGGGCAGCTGCGCGAACCAGGTGTCGTGGTCGATGAAGTTGCTGGTGGTCATCGGCGGTCCTGCGATGCGTCAGCGGCGGCGCGCGCCGAGAGATTGTCGCCCAAGTCGCCGATTGGCACCGCTTCCTGCTCGCCGCTGCGCAGGTCGCGGATGGTGACCGTGCCCGCATCCGCCTCGGTGCTGCCGTAGATCAGGCACCAGCGGGACCCCTGGTCGCTGGCCCACTTGAGCTGCCTGCCGAGCTTGCCGGACGAGCCGAGGTAGACGCTGGCCCGGAGGCCGGCGCCGCGCGCGGTAGCGGCGAAGTCGAACGACGCCGCGGCGAGTTCCTCGCCCATGACCGTAACGGCCACGTCGAGGCGGCCCCGCTGACCCGCGTCGTCGTCCGGCAGCAGCGAGAGGATCCGCTCAACCCCGAGCGAGGTTCCGGTCGCGGGCACGTCGGGCCCACCGAGCTGGGCGATCAAGTGGTCATAGCGGCCGCCCCCGCCCATCGACCCAGCCACGCCCGGAGCCGTCAGCTCCCAGATCGGCCCGGTGTAGTAGCTCAGCCCGCGCACCAGGCGCGGGGTGAAGCGGACCCGCCCGGCCGGGACCTGCAGCGATACCAGGGACAGCACGTTGTCCACGTCGTCAAGGCCCGCCGAGCCTTCCTCGCTCTTCTGCAGCGCGGCCCGGATCCGCTCGGTCGCGTCCGGCGCGGTCATCGCCGTGACCAGCTCCCCGGCCGTGCCGTCGGCCAGGCCGCGCCCCGTCAGCTCGGCGACGACCGCAGCGGGCGACAGCTTGTCCAGCTTGTCGAGGGTGATCAGCACGCCGGGGCCGAGATCGGCCGGCACGCCGAACGCCTCCAGCAGGCCGGCCAGCACCCGGCGGGAGTTCAGTTCGACCCGGAAGTCGCTGATGCCGAGCTCGGCCACCGCGTCGTGGTGGGCGCAGAGCACTTCCGCGTCCGCAAGCGGCGAGCTGGAGCCGAGCGTGTCCAGGTCGCACTGCACGAACTCGCGATAGCGGTCCTTGCCCGGCCGCTCCGCGCGCCACACCGGGCCGAGCACGTACCGCTTGTACGGCGATGGCAGCTGGCTGCCGTACGCCGCGGCCACCCGGGCCAGCGGCACCGTGTGGTCGTAACGCAGCGCCAGATCCGCCTCGCCCGTTGCCTCGTGCTCGCCGCGGCGGAGGATCTTGAAAACGAGCTTGTCGCCGTCCTCGCCATACTTGCCCATCAGCACGTCAAGGCGCTCGAACGCCGGGGTCTGCAGCGGCTCGAACCCGTAGCGGGCAAACACCGTGCGGATCACGTCGAACGCGCGCTCCCGCTTGGCGACGTCATCGGCGAGGAAGTCGCGCGTCCCCGATGCTGGGTCAAACTGCGTTGCCATGTCTCCCATGCTTCCGGACGCGGGCGTCCCGCGTCACATCGACCCGGGTGTTCCGCGCGAGCGGTTCATGACGGGCGCGGGCCGCGGCATAAACCGGGGCGGCCGAAACCTCCAGCAGGTGGCCTCGGTACACGTTCAGCTCCGCCCGCGCCGGTCCACCGACGTGCTGCCGCACGCAGTCTGCGCCGATATCCGCATCCGCGTCGAACGCGGCGCGGCTGAGATGAAACAGGCGATCGAGGCCGCAGCACGCGGCCCCGCGTGAGATCTCCCGTCCTGACAGCAACACGACAACGCTGATGTCCTAGCCCCGCCGGGCCTGCGGCAGAGTCTCGGACTCAACGCGCGGGCGCTGCCCGTCGTCTAGTCAGGTGACGACGACAGGCAGGAGACCATGTGGACAGGAAGCAGGCCAGGGCGTTCGAGGAGTTTGTCCGCGAGTCCGGCGACACTCTGCTGCGGATCGCCACGCTGCTCACCTCCGACCGGCACGCCGCCGAAGACGTCTACCAGGAGACCCTGGAACGGCTCGCGGCCCGCTGGGCAAAGGTCGACAACCCCGGCGCGTTCTGCCGCCGGGTCCTGCACAACATCGTCGTCGACCGGGCCCGGTCGCAGCAGCGCCGACCGCGCGAGCTCAGCCTGTACCCGGCGGCCGACAGCAGCGACCCGCGGTCCGGCGACCGGCTGGCTGCGGTCGAGCTGCGGCCGGCCTTGCTGGCGGCGCTCGGCACGCTGGCGCCGCAGCAGCGGGCCATCGTCGTCCTGCGTTATTTCGATGACCGCAGCGAGGCCGAGGTCGCCGCCCTGCTCGGCGTCTCGACGGGCACGGTCAAGAGCACCGCCTCGCGCGCTATCGGCCGCCTCCGGGCCGAGCCGGGCATCGCCGAGCTGTTCTCCTTCACCCGCTGCCCGGACTAGGCCGGCGGCCCTGACCCCAGCACTCGCACCAAGGAAAGGGAGCTTCTCATGCCCATGCTTCATGAGCAGGCGCTGCGCGACCTGATGCAGCGATCGACCGCCGACCTGCACGCCCCCGCCGGCGTCGCGGCCGGCATCGCCGCCCGGCACCGCCGGCGCACGGTCCGGCGCCGGGCCCTGGGCCTGGCCGTGACCGGCGCGGCGGCCGGCACCGCGTTCGGCGTGATCGCCTCCGGGGCAGCGGCACCGGCCGGCGGCCGCGGGCCGGCCAGCGCGAGCCAGAGTGGCCCGGGCATCCGGCTGACCACCGACCAGATCACGCTGCGCCACCTGAGCACGGTCGCCGCGAAGAGCTCGCCGCTGTCCGGCCGCTACGTCGTGATGAAGGAACGGCAGAGCGGCGGGGTCTCGCGCACCAGCGTCCTGGACAGCCACACCGGCGACGTCTGGACGTTCCAGCAGGGCCCCGGCATCCCGGCGCAGCTGCCCGAGGCGAAGAACGACTCGCCGACGGCGGCCGATTTCGCCCAGATGCCGACCAGCCCGGCCGCGCTGCGGGCGCTGCTGGTCCAGCAGAACCAGCAGCAGATGAAGCAGTTCCAGGCCTGGGAGCGGCAGCAGCTGGCGACTCTGCCCCCGGCGCTGGCGAAGAAGAAGGACATCGCCGTGCCCGTACAGGCGCCGGGCCTGACCGACGACGACATCGTGTTCAGCCAGGCCACCGACATGCTCTGGAACCCGCTCGTCGGCCCGGCCCTGAAGGCCGCGCTCTTCACGGTGCTGGAGCAGACGCCCGGCGTCCAGGTCAACCCGGCCGCTACCGACACTGACGGTCGGGCCGCGGTCGAGATCAGCCGGACCGACTCGCTCGGCGAGACGATCACCGTCTACGAGAACCCGGCGACCGCGACCGTCCTGGAAACCGGCGGCACCGGCCCGCAGGGCACGTACCTGGACCTCTACCTGTCCATCACCAGCACCAACACCGCGCCGACAGCGAGCCAGTACGGGGGCTAACCGCGCCCCAGCCATGTCAGTGCCGCGCTCATCCTGCTCTTTCGTGTGGGCGCGGCACTGATGCTGTTCCCGGCAGCCCGTACGGGCTGCCTCGCGGCGGTAATCGTCACGGCGAGGTACCGCTGTCCGTTCTGAACTGCCCTGTGCGATAGACCCGAGCCCGAAGGCGACCGGCGAGTGTCAGCTGCCCTGTCCGGAACATGTGCAGGCGGTCACACTGCGCGGATGACCAGCGCCGGCCTCACGCCCGATTCATCCGCCAGCGCCTTGACGTCCTCCGGGTCCGATGTCCAGATGACCGCGCCCGTCGCCGCGGCCATCACCACTACAGTCGCGTCGACCACGTCAGAAGTCCCGGCCCGCCCGCAGAGGATCCCTGCCGCCTTGGCGGTCTCGAGCCCGACGGGATCGACTTGGCAGCCAGCCAGAAACTGGCCAAGGCGGACCTGGCGGCGTGAGTCGCGCCACGCCTGCCCGACGACAACCGCGGGTACCCGGACGTCGCGGCCATCATCCAGGGCGACCTGATAGCGCGCCCACATACGCCGCTCGTTCTTGTCGATGGCGATCAGCGCACCCGCATCGTAGAGGTGGGGCTGAGTCATTCCGCGCCAGCCGCCCGCCTCCCCTGGACGTGCTCCAGGTCCGCCGCCGCGATCTCGGCTCTGGCGGCCGCGAGTTCTTCAGGCGTGAATGCGCCATGCTCGTCCTGCCACTCAGCCAGCACCCGCCGGCCGAGGCTAAGCCGCATCTCGCGCTCAGCCGCGCTTGCAATCAGCCGGGACAGCGGAATGCCCGCCTCGCGAGCCGCGCTGCTCATTGCATCGGCTAGCTTCTCGTCCAGAGTGATAGTGACCTTCCTTGTTGCCATACAAACACCATATCAGAGTATGGCTCGTGGCCGTGAGTGGAGGGATCATGGTGGTGGGGCAGGCCGTGGACGGCACCGCCGCCGCCAAACTGGTCCACGCGGTCAAGGTCGTGGCCGCGGTCGACGCACTGGTCGCACCCTCGCTGACCCGCAGGCTGATTGCCGATTTCACCCGCCAGGCTGAGCAAGTGCTCACCTGCGAGGCGCTACCGGAACCGAGTCTGCCCCTGCAGACCAACCCGGCAACACCATTAGGCTGGGAGCGTGGTAATGGCACCCGAAGGACGCCGGCTGCTGCGGCTCGAGGCGCGCAACAGCCAGACGCCGATCGAACGCAAGCCCCCGTGGATCAAGACCCGGCTGCGCACCGGGCCCGAATACACCGCGCTGAAGCAGCTGGTGCAGCGCGAGGGGCTGCACACGGTCTGCGAGGAAGCGGGCTGCCCCAACATCTTCGAGTGCTGGGAGGACCGTGAGGCGACGTTCCTGATCGGCGGCGACCAGTGCACCAGGCGGTGCGACTTCTGCCAGATCGCCACCGGCAAACCGGAGCCGCTGGACACCGACGAACCGCGGCGGGTCGCCGAGTCGGTGGCGGCGATGGGGCTGCGCTACGCCACCGTCACGGGCGTGGCCAGGGACGACCTGCCCGACGGCGGAGCCTGGCTGTACGGCCAGACCTGCCGCGAGATCCATGCCGCGGTGCCCGGCTGCGGGGTGGAGCTGCTGATCCCCGACTTCAACGCGATACCGGAGCAGCTCGGCGAGGTATTCGCCGCCCGGCCCGAGGTGCTGGCGCACAACATCGAGACCGTGCCGCGGATCTTCCGGCGGATCCGGCCGGGATTCCGCTACGAGCGATCGCTCGGGGTGCTGAGCCGGGCCCGCGAGGCCGGGCTGATCACGAAGTCCAACCTCATCCTCGGCATGGGCGAGGAACGCGCCGAGGTCAGCGCGGCAATGGCCGACCTGCGCGCGGCAGGCTGCGATCTGCTCACGATCACCCAGTACCTGCGGCCGTCGGTGCGGCATCACCCGGTCGACCGGTGGGTGCCGCCCGAGGAGTTCGATGAGCTGGGCGAGGAGGCGAGGCAGCTCGGCTTCGCCGGGGTGATGGCCGGGCCGCTGGTGCGGTCGTCCTACCGCGCGGGCCGGCTGTACCGGCAGGCGGTGAGCCGCCAAGCACCGGCGTAGCCGGCCGGGCGCCAGCCCCGCGTAGCTGGGTCGGCCGCCAGGCCGGATTGGCTTAGGGGTCTGGGGGTTTCGTCGCGGCGGGGCCAGCACAGTATCCTCACCACCATGGTGAATAAGGCGTCAGGTGCGGCGTCGAAGAAGGATAAGCGGAATGCTGCCGATCCGACCTCGATGGGCCGGATCAAGCAGATCCGCATGGTTGCCGGGATTATCCGGAAGGCGAACCCGAAGGCCCTGCCGATCGTCATCGGTACCGGCATCGGGATCATCGCGATCGTCGTGGTCATCGCGGTGCTCATCGGCCTGTATTTCCTCATCCCGCTCGGCGTGCTGGGCGGGATCGCCGCGGCGATGATCCTTTTCGGCCGGTTCGCCCAGTCGGCGCAGTACGCAGCCCTCGCCGGGCAGCCGGGCGCCGCCGCCGCCATCCTGCAGAGCATGCGCGGCAACTGGACCGTCACGCCGGCGATCGCGGCCAACCGGAACATGGACGTGGTGCACCGGGCCGTCGGCAAGCCCGGCGTGATCCTCGTCGGCGAAGGCTCGCCCAGTCGGCTGCCCGCCCTGCTGGCCGCGGAGAAGAAGCGGGTCTCCCGGATCACCTACGACGAGCTGCCGATCTACACGATCCAGGTCGGCGACGAGGAAGGTCAGATCCGGATCCGGAAGCTGCAGCGGCATCTCATGAAGCTGCCGCGCAACCTCAAGGGCCCGGCGATCGCCGACCTGAACTACCGGCTGAAGGCGCTGCCGCAGTCGCTGCAGATGCCCAAGGGGCCGATGCCCAAGACCGGGCGGATGCCGAAGGCGCCGCGGCCAAAGTTCCGCTGAGCCTGGTTCCGCTGAGCCTGGTTCCGCTGAGCCTGGTTCCGCTGAGCCTGGTTCCGCTCAGATCCGGATCACGATCGTGCCTGCTGCCTTGTCGTGCAGGCCCCGCAGATCGGCGTCGAGCACCAGCGGCGGCACCACCAGCAGGAACAGGACCGTCCTGATCAGGGACCGGTAGAAGCCGACCGGCTGCCCGTCCAGCCGGGCCACCCGCATGCCCAGCAGCCGCTTGCCAACCGTGAAGCCGGTCAGCGCGGTCAGCAGCCAGATCTGGCCCGCGAAGATCGCCAAGGTCAGGTACTGCACGCTGGCCTGGTTCTTGTCGCCGAGCACGGCCAAAGCAATCAGGGCGGCCATCACCCAGTCGATCATCAGCGAGCCCAGCCGCCTGGCCACCCCGGCCACGGACCTGGGACCCGACTGGGGCAGCCCGAACCGCTGCCCCGGGTACGCGCTGGCGGCTCCGGCCGATGTGCCCGGTGCCTGTTTTCCTCCGGCCGGCTTGTCCCGCGCCTGCTTGTTACCGGCAGGCTTGCCGCTAGCAGGCTTGCCGCCGGCAGGTTTGTTACCGCCAGGCCTGCCGCCGGCCGGCTTGCCCGCCGCTGGCTTCCCGGCCACCTGTCGCTCCGCCACGCACCCAAAGGTACCGCCCGCGAACATATCGCCGGCCCGGCCGCCCCCGGTCCCACAGCCCGTAACATGGGCGAAACATCGGGGATACGGCTCGGAAATCGTGGGCGCCTAGCGTCACAGCAGCGCCCGGACGCGGGCGCGCGTCAGCTTGTCAGCGGCCAAGGGAGAGCAATGTTCACCAGCGGCGATGAGGTATTGCGGTTCATTGCGGACGAGGGGGTGGAATTCGTCGATGTCAGGTTTTGCGACCTGCCGGGCACGGTTCAGCACTTCACCGTCCCCACTGAATCCTTCGGCGAGGGGGTCTTCAGCGACGGCCTGATGTTCGACGGCTCGTCGATCCGCGGCTTCCAGCAGATTCACGAATCGGACATGCTGCTGCTTCCGGACGCGACCACCGCCGTCGTCGACCCGTTCCGGGCCCGAAAGACGCTGAATCTAACGTTCTTCGTGCACGACCCGCTCACCGGCGAGCCGTACAGCCGCGACCCGCGCAACATCGCCCGCAAGGCCGAGGACTACCTGCGCGGCAGCGGGATCGGCGACACCGCGTACTTCGGGCCCGAGGCTGAGTTCTACATCTTCGACTCGGCCCGGTTCGAGACCAGCCCGAACGCGGGCTACTACTTCCTCGACTCGGTCGAGGGGGCCTGGAACACCGGCCGCGACGAGCCAGGCGGCAACCTGGGCTACAAGCCGCGCTATAAGGGCGGGTACTTTCCGGTCCCGCCGACCGACCACTACACCGACCTACGCTCCGAGATGGTCAGCGCCCTGATCGCCTGCGGCATCACGGTCGAGATGCAGCACCACGAGGTTGGCACCGCCGGCCAGGCCGAGATCGACATCAAGTTCGACAGCATGCTGCACTCGGCCGACAAGGTCATGCTCTACAAGTACGTGGTGAAGAGCGTGGCCAGGGCGGCGGGCAAGACGGTGACGTTCATGCCGAAGCCGCTGTTCGGCGACAACGGCTCTGGCATGCACTGCCACCAGAGCCTGTGGAAGGACGGCGCCCCGCTGTTCTACGACGAGGTCGGCTACGCCGGCCTGTCCGACCTGGGCCGCTACTACGTCGGCGGGCTGCTCAAGCACGCGCCCTCGCTGCTGGCGTTCACCAACCCGACGGTGAACTCCTACCACCGGCTGGTCCCCGGCTTCGAGGCGCCGGTCAACCTGGTCTACTCGCAGCGGAACCGGTCGGCGTGCGTGCGGATCCCGATCACCGGCCCCAGCCCGAAGGCCAAGCGGCTGGAGTTCCGGGTCCCCGACCCGTCCGCCAACCCCTATCTTGCGTTCTCCGCCATGCTGATGGCCGGCCTGGACGGGATCAAGAACAAGATCGAGCCGCCCGAGCCCGTGGACAAGGACCTGTACGAGCTGCCCCCGGACGAGGCCAGGTCGATCCCGCAGGTGCCCGGCTCGCTGGAGACCGTGCTCAACACGCTGGAGGCCAACCACGACTTCCTGCTCGAGGGCGGCGTCTTCACCGCGGACCTGATCGAGACGTGGCTGGACTACAAGCGGTCCAACGAGATCGACCCGATCCGGCTGCGCCCGCACCCGCACGAGTTCGAGCTCTACTTCGACGCGTAGGCATCCACCGGCGGCAGCACCACAACCAGTGGGCGGTGCCGGATCACCCCGCGTAGGTCACGGTCGCGGCGGGAATTTCACTGGGTATGAGCACCGCGACCATACGATCTCCAGCCACGTCGGCGCCCCGGCGAGCAGACGGGTCCACGCGATGACGCTGCCGGAGGGTCTGACCTACGTGCCCGGCTGCCTCACCGAGACCGAGGAACGCGATGTGCTGGCGGTGCTGGCGGGGTTCGAGCTGCATCCGTACGTGCTGCACGACACGCCGTCGCGGCGGCTGGTGCGAAGCTTCGGCCGCGACCAGGTCACCGGCGCATACGACGTCGGCCCGGCAGCGCCGATCCCCGCCGAGCTGCAGTGGCTCCGGGAGCGCTGCGCCGCGCTGATGGAACGCGAGCCCTGTGAGCTGGTGGATTTGCTCGTGACGCGCTACCCGGCCGGCGCGGGGATCGGCTGGCACCGCGATGCGCCGCAATTCGGCGATGTCAGCGGCATCTCGCTGCTGACCGCGTGCCGGATGCGGTTTCGCCGCGGCCGGCCTCGCGCCTGGGAAACGGCCGAGCTCGCCCTCGAGCCCCGCTCCGCATATGTCCTGTCCGGTCCGGCGCGGACACAATGGCAGCACCACATCCCTCCCGTCACCAAGGAGCGGTGGTCGATAACGTTCCGCACCCAACGGCATGCTGCGGCCAGCGCCTAGGGGCGGGGCCCGGCGCCGAGCGGTCCGTTCTCCGCAGGTCAGCGCGGCGGATGGAGGCCGTTGTTGTAGACGCGCAGCTGCATCGTGGCCAGGTCGAGCAGCGGGGTCTTGATCCCGTGGCCGGCGCCGCGGCTGGCCAGGTCGGCCAGGACCTGCTCGACCTCGGCCGGACGCCCCTCGGCCACGTCGCGTGACAGCGATGAGTCGACCGCCGATCCGGCCTGGGTGACGGTCCGCGCCGTCTCGGCAATCGCGTCGCCGGGCACCGGGTAGCCCGCCGCGGACGCGACCGCGGTGGCCTCGGCGAGGATGGCCGGGCCCAGGTCGCGTCCGCCGGGGACGGCCACGATGTCGCCCACTGTGCCGCGCATGAGCGAGGTCAGCGCGCCGATCGTCGCGATGAAGACCCACTTCTGCCACATCCGCGCGATGATCTCGTCGCTGATGCTGGCGTCGAACCCGGCCCCGGAGAGCTGGCCGTAGGCCTCCCGGACCTGCGTGGTTCGGGTGCCGTCCTGCGCCCCGATCGTCATGCTCGCGGGCGGGCTGAGCTGGACCACGTCGCCCTCATCGTTGAGCTGGACGGCGATCAGGACCACGCCGCCGAGCACGGCGGACTCGCCGAACCGCTTGCCGAGCACTGCCAGGTGGGCCATCCCGTTCAGGAACGGCACCACCGCTGTCCGCGGCCCGACCGCCGGCGCGAAGTCAGCGATGGCCGCATCCAGCGCGGTCGCCTTGACCGACAGCAGCACGACGTCGGCGGGCTCGGTCAGCTCTCCGGCCATGACCAGGTTGGGCCGGACCACCTGCCCGCCCTCGGCCCCGGTGCCCGGTCCCACGATCCGCAGCCCGCGCTCGCGCAGTTGCCCGGCGCGGTGCGGGCGGACGAGGAACGTGACGTCCCGGCCCGCCTGCGCCAGCCGTGCCCCGAAATAGCCACCGGTGGCGCCAGCGCCGACTATCAGGATCGTCATGGCCTTCGCGCCTCCTCCCCGTCCAGCCGACGAGCCCAATCTAGCGAGATCGCGGGCGGCCGTTCCGGCTGACGCGCTGACCGCGTTGGATCCCAAAGCACGCATGGCAATACAGAGCGTCACCGCCTTGGCCGATTCACCTGAAGAAAGGCTTGTCTCCGTGATTTGCTGATCACATTAAGTAACGTTGCCAGCTGGGGACTGAATGGACTGAACGCTGGCCCGGACACCGGGGGCTCGTCATGACTTCCGCATTTGATCAGGCAGACACCACATCGCAGGGAAACGACCTCGCCAACCTGAGGGCCGCCAGCGCCTTACCGCCGATGACGCCCGAGACGGCGAGGCAGCTGGCCACGATACTGGCCCCGCACCTGACCGCGATGCGCGCCGTGACCGCCGGCACGCCGTACGAGGACTGCGATCCCGCTTCAAAGATCTTCGTCGCCGGGATGCTCGACCGCATCTCCGCGTAGCGCAGAAGGGCAGAGGCCGGTCCCGCGGGGGCCGGCCTCTTCGCTTGCCACCCAAGATTGCGGTCACAGGCAGCCAGCGGCCCGAGTGAGCGGGCGATTGTAAGAGTAGCGAGTTACGGCAGTGGCGATAGCGCAAATTGTTGACTTACGGAAGGAACCCGGACGACGGGCGGCACAGCACCCTTCCGGCGTCATGACAGATCGAATTCACCGTCCATGACGCCAGCGGTGAATGCGCGCCACTCCTCCGGAGTGAAGATCAGCGCCGGCCCGTCCGGATTGCTGCCGTCCCGCATCGCGATCACGTGGTCGCTGCCCTCCTTGGATCCGGCGACGACGGCAACCTCGATGCAGGAACCATCCTCCCCGCCGCCGTGGGAGGGCCTGCGCCACTCGGCACCGGTCAGGTCCATGTCCCGATCGCCTCTCTTGTCCAGGTTGACAGCCACCCTCTGGTACGGATACTAATTTCGTCCCCCGCGTCTTGCAGCGGTGTTCCTGACGGAACACCAAACGGGCAGCTGGATTCCGCGGAGGCCTCGCGAAATGAAGGGGGCACGGTGCTGCCTGGACTGAGAAACGGGGCCGACGGGCGACGAGGGAAGGCACGCCGGTGACGGGGGAACGGGGAAGCAGGCGGGGGCCTAGCGGCGAGCGGGGAACACAGTGAACGAGCTACCCACGGTTCCGGGCGGCATCGCCGCAGGCTCTCAGATAGCCGGTTACACCATCGAGGAGCAGATCGGCCGCGGCGGGATGGCGGTCGTGTACCGCGCCTCGGACAAGCGGCTGAACCGGCACGTGGCGCTGAAGATCCTGGCTCCCGAGCTCGCCAGCGACGCGGGATACCGGCAGCGGTTCCTGCGGGAGATGCGCGCCGCGGCCGCCGTCGACCACCCGAACATCGTCCCGGTCTTCGACGCGGGCGAGGCGGACGGGGCCCTGTTCATCGCCATGCGCTACGTCGACGGGCAGGACGTGCGCACGATGCTCGAGACCGAGCCCCGGCTGCCGGCCGCCCGGGCCTGCCATCTCATCGCCCAGGCCGCGTCCGCGCTCGACGCGGCGCACGCGCGAGGCCTGGTGCACCGCGACGTGAAGCCGGGCAACATGCTGATCGGCAGCGCCCATCCGGACCACCTGTACCTGTCCGACTTCGGGCTCAGCAAGCAGCGGGTCTCATCGGCTCCGCTGACGCTGACCGGACAGTTCATGGGCACGCTCGACTACATGGCGCCGGAGCAGATCGAGGGCAAGCCGACCGACGGCCGCGCCGACCTCTACGCCCTGGCCTGCACCGCGTTCGAGATGCTCGCCGGGCAGCCGCCGTTCCAGCGTGACGCTGGCCTGGCTGTGATGTGGGCGCAGGTGTCCGCGCCGGTGCCGTCGCTGCGGGCGCTGCGCCCCGACCTCCCGCCAGCGGTCGACCAGGTGATGGCCACGGCGCTGGCCAAGACACCGGACGCCCGCTACCCGACCTGCATGGCCTTTGCCCGCGCGCTCGCCGCGGCGTGCGGCGTCGGCCGCGAGGCCGTCGAGACCGGCGCGGACGCGCCACCGCCCGCCCGCCTGCCGACCGAGCAGGCGCAGATTCCGGCGTCGCGCGTGTCGACCTCATGGGTAGACGATCCGAAGCCCGAATCCGAGGCAACGCGAGCCAGCCAGCGGGCAGCCGATCCGCAGACCGACGCCGAGACCGCCTGGGCGGGCAGGCCGCTGTACCGGCCCGACACCGCATGGAAGCCGACGCCCGACTCGGCGGCGTCGCACCCCGCCCCCTGGTCGGAGTCTCCCCCGCAGCCACCGCCCGGCCGGTACCAGCCCCGCGGCGCTCCGGCCAGGCCGCGGGGCGGCCGCGGGTGGCCGGTCGTGCTGGGGGTCGTGGTGCTGCTCGCGATCGTCGGGGTGGCGTTCGCGCTGCTGCACCACAAGCCGTCGCCGGGACAGAACCCCCCGACCAGCCTGCCGCCGACCAGCCACCCGGCCACCTCGGCGCCGACGACCAGCCTGGGCCCGGCAGCCACCGTGCAGGCGTACTTCGCGGCGATCAACGCCCACGATTACGCCAAGGCGTGGGCCCTCGGCGGCAAGAACATCGCCACGTCGTACTCGGGATTCGCCAACGGCTTCAACGGCACGGCCAAGGACAAGGTGACGATGGTGTCGGTCGCGGGCGGCGTGGTGACCGTGAAGCTGGCCGCGGTCCAGACCGACGGCTCGGTCAAGCACTACGCGGGCACCTACACGGTGGCCAGCGGGGTCATCACGCAGTCCCAGATACAGCCAGTTGGCTAGCCAGGACGGTCAGGCCGAGGCCGCCGCCATCGAGGCGTCGCTGCGTGGCCTCGGCACGCTGCAGCGCGCGGCCAGCGAGAAGGCCTACCTCAAGAGCGACCTGGAGTTCACTGGCACCCCGGTCCCGGCCATCCGCGCCACGGTCCGCGCATGGTGCCGTGCCCGGCCGGAACTCACCCATGCCGAGCTGATCGCGGTCACCGAGGCGCTGTGGGCCCGGCCCGTTCACGAGTGCCGGATGGCCGCTGTCGAGCTGCTGGACGCCAACCCCGGCCTGCTGCGGCCCCGCGACGCCGCGCTGATCGAGCGGATGCTGCGCACCGCCCGAACCTGGGCGCTGGTCGACGGCCTGGCGAGCAACGTGATGGGCGCGCTCACCGAGCGCCATCCGGAACTCACCGCCGTACTGGACCGCTGGGCCGGCGACGAGGACTTCTGGCTCCGGCGCTCGGCCATGCTCGCGCTGCTCGTGCCGCTGCGCCGCGGCGAAGGCGACTTCGGCAGGTTCGCCGGGTACGCCGATCGGATGCTGGAGGAGAAGGAGTTCTTCATCCGCAAGGCGATCGGCTGGATCCTGCGGGACACCGCAAAGCGCCGGCCGGAGATGGTAGCCGCATGGCTGGAACCAAGGGCGCACCGGGCATCCGGGGTCACGATGCGTGAGGCGGTCAAGCCGCTGCCGCCCGAGGTCGCCGCCAGGCTACTAGCGGCGCGCGCGGGCCAGCGCGGCCGGGGTCAGGCCCGCTAGCTCGTTGCTCTCCCTGGTCAGATGCGCCTGGTCGGCGTAGCCCGCCTCGGCGGCGATCGTGGCCAGATCGAAGTCCCCGCCGGCGTCGATGCGCGAAACAAACCGCCGGAATCGCAGGACCCGGTTCAGCATCCGCGGGCCGTAGCCAACCGCAGCCTGGCACCGCCGCCGCAGCTGGCGCTCGCCGATCCCGAGCTGCCCGGCGACCAGTTCGGCCCGGGCGCCCGGCCGGCCGAGCAGCCGGGTGGCCTCGAGCACCAGCCGGTCCGGCGGCCGCTCGGTGACCATCTGCGCTGCGATCGCCGCCACCCGCCGCATGGCCTCCTCCGGCGACAGCGACCCCGGCAGCCGCCCCCGCGGCACCCCGGGCAGGTCGTCGGCGTCCATCCGCTGGTCGAGCACCTCGCTGAGCGGCACGCCGAGCGCCGCTCCCCCGGCCCCGGGCCGGAACCGCGCGCCCACAAGCACCGTGCCCGGCCGCCATTCGGTCGGCGCCGGCCCGGTGTCCGGACCCGCCACGAAGGCCCCGACGCCGCTCTGCCAGATCAGGTCGGTGCACGCGTCGGGCAGCACCTGTACGGCTTCCGCCTGGCATCCAGGCGCCACCGAGACCCACAGGCAGTGCAGTCCCGCCTTGAACGCCACGCCAGGTGCGAACTCTGTGTACCCCGGCGCCAGATCCACGGGACCATTCTTTCATCGCGGTGTCCGCTTCGTTCAAGCCGGTTGTCGCGGTGGTGTGATCGGATGGGGCAATGAGCAAACCTGATCTTGATATGGCCGGTCAGTTCATCGCGGCGAGCGCGCGCGTGCTGGACCGCCGCCGGTTCGAGCGGCTGTTCGGCGGGGGCGACGCGGGGCCGGTACGGGACGCGGTCGCCGCTTACCGCAACTCCGACGGCGGGTTCGGCCAGGGATTGGAACCCGACGGCCGCGACCCGGCGACGCAGCCCGCCGCGATCGAGCTTGCACTGGGCATCCTGGACGAGGCCGACGCCTGGGACGAGGGCCTCGTCACGGGGGCGTGCGACTGGCTGCAGGCGAACGCGCCGGCCGAGGGCGGCTCCGCCTTCGTGGCGGCGACGATCGATGCGTGGCCGCACGCCCCGTGGTGGGTGCCGGAGCTGAGCGGCCCCGCCTCGCTGGTCTCGACCGGCCAGATCGCGGGCACGCTGCACGCACGCGGCGTATCGCATCCGTGGCTTGACCGCGCCACCGGGCTGATGTGGTCCAGGATCGAGACGCTGAGCGGGGAACCCGGCCCGTACGACATGTACGGGGTGGTGAGCTTCCTTGACCACGTGCCGGACCGGGACCGGGCGGAGCGGGCGCTGCAAACCGTGGCGCCGATGCTGCTCAAGGTCGTGGCGCTGGACCCGGACGAGCCCGGCGAGACACACTCGCCGCTCGGCTACGCGCCACGCCCGGACTCGCTGGCCCGCCGGCTGTTCGACAGGCCGGTTATCGAGGCGTACCTGGACCATCTGGCCGCGGGGCAGCGCGACGACGGCGGATGGATGTTCAACTGGCCGTCCTGGTCTCCGGCTGCCGAGCTGGACTGGCGCGGCTTCATCACGGTGAGCTCGCTGATGACGCTGCGGGACAACGGCCGGCTGTGAGCGCCCAGCCGTAAAAGCTCAGCCGTAGAACAGGCGTTCCATCACGGCCCGGGCTCGCCGGGCGGCCCTGCGGTAGTCCTGGACCAGGTCATGCGACGCGTCCGGGGCGTAGCCGAGCAGCCGGGCCACCGCGCCGAGTTCCGGCTGCGCCGTCGGAACCGAGTCGCTCGGCCTCCCGCGCACCAGCATGGCCGCGTTGCGAATCTGGGCGGCCAGCCGCCAGGCTGCGGCCAGCGCGTCGGCGTCCTGGCTGGCGATCAGGTCGTGGTCCCGCGCGGCCTGCAGCGCGGCCAGCGTCCGGGTGGTGCGCAGCTCGGGCATCGCGCCCGCGTGCCTGAGCTGCAGCAACTGCGTTACCCATTCGACGTCGGACAGCCCGCCGGGGCCGAGCTTGAGGTGCATGGTGGGATCGACGCCACGTGGCATCCGTTCCGCCTCCACCCGCGCCTTTATCCTCCTGACCTCCCGCACCGCCGTTTCGCTTATCCCGCCGGCGGGATACCGGAACTCATCGGCCATGGCCACGAACGCGGCGCCGAGGCCGGTGTCGCCGGCGACCGGCTCGGCGCGCAGCAGGGCCTGGGCCTCCCACGGGGCCGACCAGCGCTGGTAGTAGGCGCGGTAGGAGGCGAGCGTGCGCACCAGCGGCCCCTGCCTGCCCTCCGGCCGTAGCGCGGCGTCGACCGGCAGCGCCGGGTCGGGGCCCGGCCGGGCCAGCAGCCCGCGGAGCTCCTCGGCGACCGCGTGCGCCGCCCGGGTGGCCGCCTCCTCGTTGGCGCCCGGCAGCGGCTCGTGCACGAACAGCACGTCCGCGTCGCTGGCGTAGCCCATCTCGTGACCGCCGAATCTGCCCATCGCGATCACGCAGATCCTGGTCGGCAGCGGGCCGCCCTGACCGGCCTTCCTGGCCGCCGCGTCCAGGGCAGCGGCGATCGTCACGGCCGCGACCGCGGTGAGCGCCTCGCCGGTCTCCTCGACCCCGGAGAGGCCGAGCAGGTCGGCCACCGCGGTGCGGAACAGTTCCCTGCGGCGCAGGGCCAGCGCGGCCGCGACGGCCTCCTCGGCCGTGTCGTGCCTGCGCACGGTGGCCGCGGCCTCGGCCTGCAGAGCTGCGGCGGGGCGGGGGCCGAGCTTGGAGTCGTCGCCGAGCATCGCCACCGAGTCGGGGGCGCGCAGCAGCAGCCCGGTGGCATACCGGCTCGACGCCAGCAGCCTGGCCATCCGCCGCGCGACCCTGGTGTCGTCCCGCAGCAGCCTCAGGTACCACGACGAGTCCCCGAGCGCGTCGCTGACCTGGTGGAACGCGAGGAGCCCGGCGTCGGGCTGCGCGGCGTCCGCGAACCAGCCGAGCATCGCGGGCAGCAGCGTCCGCTGGATGGCGGCCCGGCGTGACATGCCCGAGGTCAGGGCCTCGATGTGGCGCAGCGCTCCGGCCGGGTCGGCGTAACCGAGCGCCTCGAGCCGCGCCCTGGCACCCTGCTTGGTCAGCCGGACGTCATCGGTGGGCAGCCGGGCCACCGCCTCGAGCAGCGGCCGGTAGAACAGCTTCTCGTGCAGCCGCCTGGCCTGGCTCGCGTGCCGGCGCCACTGCGCGACGAGATCGTCGGCAGGGTCGGCGGCCTCCGGCGCCTGGTCGCGCCGCATGGCCCGCATCGCCCGGCCGACCTGGCGCAGCACCGCCGGGTCCTCGGGCAGCGTGTGCGTCCGCCGCAGGTGGCGCAGCTGCAGCAGGTGCTCGACGGTGCGCAGGAACTGGTAGGCGGCGGCCAGGCTCGCGGCGTCCTCGCGGCCCACGTAGCCACCCTTGGCCAGCGCGGCGAGGGCGTCCAGCGTGGCGGCGGCGCGCAGCGTCTCGTCGGTGCGGCCGTGCACGAGCTGCAGCAGCTGCACGGCGAACTCGATGTCCCGCAGGCCGCCGGGGCCGAGCTTGATCTCCCGCCCGGCCCGGTCGGCGGGCAGGCTGCCGAGCACGCGCCGCCGCATGGCCTGCACGTCGGCGACGAAGTTCTCGCGCTGCGCCGACTCCCAGACCATGGGGCCGACGGTGGCCACGTACTCCGCGCCCAGGCTGGTGTCGCCCGCCACCGGCCTCGCCTTCAGCAGCGCCTGGAACTCCCAGGTCTTGGCCCATCGCTCGTAGTAGGCGCGGTGGCTGGCCAGCGTGCGCACCAGCGGCCCGTCCCGGCCCTCGGGGCGCAGGTTCGGGTCGACGGGGAACAGCGCCTCCTCGGTCCCGATCGCCGAGCAGACCCGGATCATCGCGGCGGCCAGCCGGGTCGCGGAAGGGACGTCCCCCTCTCCGGCCACGAAGATCACGTCGATGTCGCTGGCGTAGTTCAGCTCCCGGCCGCCGCACTTCCCCATCGCGATGACCGCGAGCCTGCACCGTGCGGCGTCCGGCGGCAGCTGGGATCTGGCGATCGTCAGCGCCGCCTCGAGCGCGGCTGCGGCGAGATCCGCCAGCTCGGCCGCGACCTCGGCGAACCCGTCGGCTCCGGTCAGGTCCCTGGCGGCCAGGTGGAGCAGCCGGCGCCGGTAGGCGACGCGCAGCGCGGTGGCCGGGTCCGCGCTTCCTGAGCCGTCGCCACCCCCGGGCAGCACCGCGGCGAGGAGGTCGCCAGCGAGCTCACCTGCCGACGGACGGCGCAGTGCACCGGGACCGCTGAGCAGCGTCCAGTCACCGGGGTGGCGGGCGAGGTGGCCGCCGAGGGCGGCGCTGACCCCCAGCACGGCGGTCAGTCGGGCCCGGAAGTCCTCGTCGGCGCGCAGGGCCGCCCACAGCGCGGTGTCGTGGGGCAGCCTGGCCAGACTCGCCAGCGCGAGGTCGGGATCGGCCGCTGCCGCGAGCGCCGCGAGCACGTCGGCGTCCCGGCCGGCCGCATCAAGCTCGAGATCCTCGGTGAGCAGGCGCCGGGCCCGCGCCGTGTCGGCGAACCCCATCGCGGCGAGCTGCCCGGCCAGGGTCGTCCCGCGCGGCGTGCTCACCCCTGCACCGTAACTGCCGCATGGGCGGGGTCGGTAGCGGACCGGCCGGCAGCGGGCCGCACGGTCAGAACGCCCGGGCCTGGGCGGCGAGGGCGTCGATGACCAGACGCTGGCGGGCGCTCGCGGTGCGAAGCGCCAGCAGCTCGGTCCGGTGCACGAGTCGCGGGCTGCGCAGCGGGATGGCGGTCACGCCATCGGGCAACGGCCCGGCCGACGCCGGGAGCAGGGCGGCGCCGAGGCCGGCCGAGACCAGGGCGAGCAGCGTCGGCAGGTCATCACCGTCATATACGGCGTGCGGCGCTGGCACGGCCGCGCCGCGGCCGGCCAGGACCGGGGCGACGACCCATGGGGCGTCCGTCAGCATGTCCAGGTCGATGCCCGGCCTGCCGCACAGCGGATGGTCGCTGGCGAGCGCGACCACCAGCGGGGTTTCTGTCATGGCCGTGGAGGACAGCAGGCCCGCGTCGGCGAGGTGCAGCGGCTCGTTAGGCGCGGTGATGCCGTCGGCGAGCGCGGCGTCCACGGTGCCGGCTGCCACATCCGCGACCGCGGAGCCGGGGCTGACCGGGCGGACCCTGACCCGCAGCAGCGGGTAAGCGGCCCGCAGGTTCCGCAGCGCGGCCGCGAGCAGATCGGGGGCGGCCAGCGGGCACACGCCCACGCGAACCTCTCCCGGCGCCTCACCAAGGCTGCTCAGCTCGCTGCGGGCCACGTCCAGCCGGAGCAGGATCCTCGCCGCGTGTTCGGCGAGCCGCTCTCCGGCTGGCGTGGCGCGCACCGGGCGGCGCTGCACCAGGGGCTGGCCGAGCTCCAGCTCCAGCGCGGCCACCTGCTGCGAGATCGCGGGCTGGGTGTAGCCGAGTTCCCTGGCGGCGGCCGTGAACGAGCCAGAGCGGACCACGGCCAGCAGCGCGCGCAGGTCGCGGATCTCCATCTCGGCCCCGTGTCTCCATCCCAGAGCTCAATCTTGGGCCCTGACCTCAGCTCATAAGTATCACTGATGTCGAGATGCCAACTCATCATTGGACATTGTTATCCGAGGTCGGTGACGATTTCGGCATGACTTCCTTCCCGCGCCACGCCGCCACGGCTCGGCCGCCCCGCATCGCGCTGGTCGGCGACCGGTCCGGATCGGTGCAGGCACACGCGAAGATCCCGCCGGTCATCGACGCGATGGCCGGCCCGGCTGGTCCCGCGATCGAGGTCTACTGGCTGCGCAGCACGGCCATCGGCGGCGCGGGCGACGTGGCGGGCTTCGACGGCGTCTGGGTTATCCCGGGCAGCCCGTACGAGAACACCGACGGCGTACTCGCCGCGATCCGGGCGGCCCGCACCGGCCGGATCCCGCTGCTCGGCACCTGCGGCGGATTCCAGCATCTGCTGCTCGAGTTCGCCCGCGACGTCTGCGGGCTGACCGCCGTTGAGAACGCCGAGCAGAGCCCGGACGCGGCCGAAGCGCTGATAGTGCCGCTGGAGTGCTCGCTGCTCGGCGAGGAGTCCACGGTCGTGATCACGCCGGGCACGGTCGCCGCCGACGCCATGGGACCGGGCCCGACGACCGAGCGGTACTTCTGCCGTTACGGCCTGAACGCGGATTACCTGGAGATACTGCAGAACCACGGGCTGGTGTTCAGCGGGCGGGACACCAGCGGCGAGGTGCGCGTGGCCGAACTGCCGGACCACCCGTTCTGTGTGGCCTCGCTGTTCCAGCCCGAGCTGTCCTCGGACCCGACCTGGGTGCACCCGCTGATCGCGGCGTTCGCGGACGCGGTCCGGTCACACGCGGCCGCACTGGCCGGAGTCGCGGGCTGATGGCTATCGCACCAGATACCAAGAACTGGACGTGGGTGCTGCGACGGCGGTGCCCGGAATGCGGCTACGTCGCCACCGCGGCCACCAGGCCCGCGGTGCCGGGGCTGATCCGCGAGAACGCCGGGGCCTGGGAGGCGGCGCTGCGTCACCGGAACGCCGGAGACGTGCGCATAAGGCCGCGGGAGGATCGCTGGTCGGCGGCCGAGTACGGCTGCCACGTACGAGACGTGTTCCGGATCTTTGACGAGCGGCTGATGATGATGCTCGAACAGGACGATCCCGTCTTCCCCAACTGGGACCAGGACGCGACCGCGGTCGCAGACCACTACCAGGACCAGGATCCCGCCGTGGTCTCCGGCCAGCTGACCGAGGCCGCCCACCGCATAGCCGATCGTTTTGCCGGGCTCACCGACCCGCGGTGGGAGCGCACTGGCTCTCGCAGCGACGGCGCCCGGTTCACCGTCGACAGCTTCGCCAGGTACCTGATTCACGATCCGGTCCATCACTTGCACGACGTCGGCGGCTGACGGCGGCCACACGTGCCCGCGGGGTGGCCAATCCCGGCATCTCGCCTCGTCAGCGGCCAGTTATCCTCGATCTCGTGAACCAAGACATCTCAGACGCTGGCAACTCGCTGATCGAGGGTGTGACCAAGGCCTGGGACAGGCTCTTGCAACAGATCGACGACATCCTCGGCTGGGTGCCGGGGCCGGTGCCCAGCGTGCGCAGGCCGTCCGCGATGGCCGACGGCGAATTGCGCGCCGCGCTGCGCGCCGTCGCCGCCGGCCTGTTCGACGCCACCGGCGCGGCCGGGCGAACCGACGCGGCCGCCATCACCGGCGATGCCCGCTGGCGGTTCAACCTGCCGACCGTCGTGCATACACAGGTGCCTGCCATGCTCACGGAGGCATCCGATGCGTTCCGGCTCGCGGTGGGCGGCCTTGATGACCATGCCTCCCCGGCCGCTATCGGCGCGGTCGGGCGGCTTGCCGATACCGTGGCGCGAACTCGGTGGCTGCTGGAGCCGTCCGAGCCGGCGCAGTGCCGGGAACGCGGCTACGCCCTGGCCGGGGCGGCGATCGACCGGCTGCGCAGCATCAGCGGCCACGCCGAGGAGATCGATGACAACGGCAGCGACGGTCTGGCCGATCTGGCCGGCGAGATCGCCGACCGGGCCGCCACCATGGATGCCAGGCTCGCCGAGCTCAGGCAGGCCGACGGCCTCCGGGCGGTGAAGGTGCCCAAGCGGCGCACGCTGCTGCAGAACTACCTGCCAGCCGGTGCGGAGCCGTTCGCCCTGCTCACCGCCACCGACCCGGGCCCGGCCACCACGCCGTCGGCGCTGTTCTACTGCGAGCCGGGCGGCGGTGACCCGCTGTGGGACTTCCAGCGGCTGCAGCTCACCCGCGCGTACTGGCTTGCCCAGGCGATCATCCTCTACGCGGGGATGTGCGAGGCCGCCGCTCCCGTCCTGGGGCGCGGCGGCTGGGCGGAGACCATCTCGGCGGCCGAGCCCAGGTTCCGGCCGCTGTGCGAGGAGGCGGGCCGGCGATACCGGCTGCGGCTGCGGCGCGGCCTGCACCCGGGCCTCTAACCCGGCGGGGCCTGTAATGCAGCCGGAACCTGGCTCGCGGCCGTTGGCAGCGCGCCGACAGCCGTCAACATCAACCGTCAGAGCGAGGGCAGGTACCTGGCCAGTTCGAAATCGGTGACCTGGCGGCGGTACTCCTCCCACTCGGCGCGCTTGTTCCGCAGGAAGAAGTCGAAGACGTGCTCGCCGAGCGTCTCGGCGACGAGTTCGCTGCCCTCCATGACGTTGCACGCCTCAGACAGGCTCTGCGGCAGCGGCGCGATGCCGAGCGCGCGGCGCTCGGCCGAGGTCAGCGCCCACACGTCGTCCTCGGCGCCGGGCGGCAGCTCGTAGTCGGCCTCGATTCCCTTCAGCCCGGCCGCGAGGATCACCGCGAAGGCCAGGTACGGATTGCAGGCCGAGTCGATCGAGCGGAACTCGATCCTGGTGGCGTTGCCCTTCTGCGGCTTGTACATGGGCACCCGGACCAGGGCCGACCGGTTGTTGTGCCCCCAGCAGATGTACGCGGGCGCCTCGCCACCGAGCCCCGCGATCCGTTCGTCCCCGCCCCAGAGCCGCTTGTACGAGTTCACCCATTGATTGCATACGGCGGTGATCTCCGCCGCGTGAGTGAGCAGGCCCGCGATGAACGCCCGGCCGAGCTTGGACAACTGGAAATCGCCACCAGGCTCGTAGAAGACGTTGCGGTCGCCCTCGAACAGCGACATGTGCGTGTGCATGCCCGAGCCGGGATGCTCGGTGAACGGTTTGGGCATGAACGAGGCGTAGACCCCCTGGTCCAGCGCCACCTCCTTCATCGCCAGCCGGAAAGACATCACGTTGTCGGCCGTGGTCAGCGCGTCGGCGTAGCGCAGGTCGATCTCCTGCTGGCCGGGTGCTCCCTCGTGGTGGCTGAACTCCACCGAGATGCCCATGCTCTCCAGCATGTCGATCGCGCTGCGCCGGAAGTCGTGCGCGATGCTGTGCGGGGTGTGGTCGAAGTATCCGCCGTTGTCGATCGGCTGCGGCTTGATCCCCGGCTCCGGCCGCTCGCGCAGCAGGAAGAACTCGATCTCCGGGTGGGTGTAGAAGCTGAACCCGAGATTGGCCGCGCGGCCGAGCGCGCGCTTGAGGACATGGCGCGGGTCGGCGTAGGACGGGCTTCCGTCCGGCATCAGGATGTCGCAGAACATGCGGCCAACCGCCGCCTCGCCGCGCAGCGGCATCAGCTGGAACGTCGATGGGTCCGGCCTGGCGATCATGTCGGCCTCGTAGACCCGGGCAAAGCCCTCGATCGCCGATCCGTCAAACCCGATGCCCTCGGCAAACGCTCCCTCGAGCTCGGCCGGTGCGACCGCCACGGATTTCAGGTAACCCAGCACGTCGGTGAACCACAACCGGACAAACCGGACGTCACGCTCCTCGAGCGTGCGCAGCACAAACTCTTCCTGCCTATCCACGTCGTCAGTCTGCCCCGCCCGTGTTTCCGCCGCGTTAACACCCCCACCTCAGAGCCGCTGGCCCAGCCCGCGGCGACGTCGCTGTGCTTACATGTACTCGAAAATAAATCGCATGCCTAGCTATGTTATGCTACACTAATCGAACAAGTATACGGGAGGTGTCATGCCCCACAGTCCCGCCAGCGCCAGCGGCGACCAGCCGCCCGCGGAGTTGGGGCTGACGGCCCAGGACCTGGCCGCCCGGCTGACGGCCGAGGGCGAGCTGACCGCCGAGGACCTTGCCGCGCTGGCCCGGCTCGACGACGCCCCGTGCGCTGGCGAAGGCCCCTGGGACGACGACGACCCCGCCCCCGGCGCTGGCGACAACCCCTGGGACGACGACCCGGGTGCGGACATTGACCGGTCGCCGCGAGTGGCCGAGGTGTGGGACGCCGGGTTTATCCACAACGTGCCGGGCGATCCGGGGTACGGGTTTGCCTCCGGTGGCATCCTCGACCGGATGCTGCCGGGCCGGGAACTCGCCGCCTTCACCGGCACCGCGCTGGGCGACGGCCTGGGCCGGCTCAGCGACTACGAGCTGATCGGGTTCTTGTGCGCGGCCCGGCGGAACACCTCCTGGCAGCAGGCCGCCCAGCTGGCCGCGGTCGCGGACCTGGAGCAGCGGCGCGCTAGCGCCGACGGTGCTCCCGGGGAGCATGTCGCCGATGAGGTCGGCGCCGCGCTGAGGCTCAACCCTCGCGCCGCCGACGGACTGCTGGCTCTGGCCGCCGGGGTGACGCGGCTGTCCCAGGTGCCTGCGGCGCTGGCTGCGGGCGTGATCGACATGGCCCGGGCGGAGGTGTTCGTCCGCGAACTGCTCCCGCTCGATGACGCACTGGCGGTGCGGGCCGAGGCGATCGTGATGCCGCGCGCCCCCGACCTGACCACCGGCCAGCTGGCGTACGCGCTGCAGCAAGCCGTCGCGGCCGTGGACCCGGCCGCTGCCGAACGCCGGAAGAAGCGGGCGGAGCAAGACGCCCGGGTAGAGGTATGGATGGAGCCGGGCCGCGGCACCGCCGCCGTGGCCGGACGCGACCTGCCCGCCGCCGAAGTGATCGCCGCCGACAAGCGGCTGACCGCTGCCGCCCGATGGCTCAAGGCCCACGGCGCCAACGGCAACATGGACTGGTTGCGCTCCCGGGCCTACCTCGCCTTCATGAACGGCTACAGCCTCGATGCCCTCCTGGCCGGCCTGCTCGCCAACGAAGCAGCTGACCACGACCAGCCCGTCGACAGCAGCGATGAAGCCGCCAGCGCATCCGACGCGCCCACCGACAACTCTGTCGCGCAGGCAGCCGACCATGGTGATGGTCACGACACGGGCTGCCCGGCGGACAGCACACGGGTTCCGGCAGATCTTGCCAACCCTGCCGATCCACCCGGCCTGGCCGCGCTGGCCGGGGCGGTCAACCTGACCATGCCCGCGTCGGCGTGGCTCGGTCTGTCCGACGTGCCCGGAGAAGCCGGCGGGTTCGGCGCCCTGGACGCCGGGACGTGTCGTGACCTGACTGCAGCGCTCGCCGCCAACCCCGCCACCCGCTGGTGTGTGACCCTGGTCAGCCAGGACGGGAGGCCCGTCGCCCACGGCTGCGCCCGCGCTGGCCCAGGCCCGCCGGGCAACGGCGACCCGGCGGCCTGGCTGGCCACGGTGAAGATCACCCCGATCGAAGCCGGCATCTGCGAGCACCGGCGGGAATCGGTCGGCTACCAGCCCTCCAACACCCTGCGGCACGTGATCAAGATCCGCAGCCGCCGGTGTGGGTTCCCCGGCTGCCGACGACCGGCGGTCGGCTGTGACGACGACCACACCGTCCCCTACGACAAGGGCGGCCGCACCTGCGAGTGCAACCTTCACCCGCTCTGCCGCAGGCATCACCAGGCGAAGCAGGCACGCGGATGGCGGCTCGACCAGCCCGAACCGGGCACCCTGATCTGGACGCTCCCCAGCGGCCGCCAGTACGCCGTCACCCCCGAGCCGTATCCGGTGTAGCCGCGGGTGCATAGCTGCAGCCCTCGGAGCCGTGCAGGATGATGTAACGCCGACGCGCGTATTGACCACTCACGGGCGTGACAGCGAACGAGGGATGCCGCTGATGCGAGCGGAGGACGAGCCGGTCCGGTCGATAGGGACCGACCCCGGGGCGTTCACCGCGTTCTACCGCGCACACGTTGACGAGGTGACCCGGTTCGTGACCCGCCGGGTGGCGGACCCCCAGCTCGCCGCCGACATGACCGCGGAGGTGTTTCTCGCGGTGATCGAGGCCGCGGCCGGCTACCGGGGAGCCTTCGGCGGCCCCCGGACTTGGCTGTTCGGGATCGCGCGCAACGTCATCGCGGCCGAGTTCCGCCGCTCCGCCCGGGAACGCCGCGCCGAGCAGGTGATCGCCGGGCGCAGACTGCTCGATTCCGACGACATCGACCGACTGACGGCGAGGATCGACGCGTCCCGGCGGGTTCGCGAACTGCACGCGGAACTGAGGGCCCTCCCCGAGAGCGAGCGGGCCGTGCTCGAACTGGTATCGGTCGACGGGCTCACCGTGACCGAGGCCGCCGCGGCGCTGAATATCAAGCCGGTCGCGGCCCGGGTGCGGCTGCACCGCGCTCGCCGGGCGCTCCGGTCCACCTCGTCGCGCTCGTTTCAGTTCGTCGTCGACACAGAGGTAGCCCCATGAACGTTGGCGAGGTCCCGCAGCCACGGAGCGGATTCGAGGGCCGGCTCGAGGCCGAGCTGGTCCGGGTGGTCACCGCACGGGCCGCTGCCGCGCCGGGGATGACCGCGGCCACACCCGGGACGGCGGCCAAGCCCGGCACGGCGGCCAAGCCCGGCACGGCGGTGGTGTGGGCGCGCCCCCCCGGCCCGGTGGAGCGACTGGCCAGGCGGCTGCTGCGCTCGCCGGGCCTCGCCCGGGCGCTGGTGACCACGCCGTCCCTGCTCCTCCCCTGGCTGATCGCCAGCGTCGTGGTCCTGGCCGCGGGGGCCATTGCCACCATCGGCACCGGCCAGCCGGTGGTAGCGCTGCTGGCCCCGGCCGTGGCGGCGGCGGGCATCGCCTACGCCTACGGCCCCGGCATCGACCCGGCCTGGGAGCTGTCGCGCAGCATGGCGGTCAGCGACCGGATGGTGCTGCTGGTCCGCGCGCTGGCCGTGTTCGGCCTCGACGCCGGGCTCGGCCTTGCCGCGTCGGCGGCGTCGGCCCGCGCTGTGGGAATCACGTTCGGCTGGCTGGTGCCGATGACCGCGCTGTGCGGCCTGGCCCTGGCCGTCGCGACGGTGGCCCGGTCGGCCAACACGGGCGTAGCCGCCGGCGTGGCCGGCTGGGCGCTCGTGATGCTGGCCGGGCAGGCGTCGAAGGGGCGGTTCACCGCGGCCATCGGCGACTCGGCCCTGGTGCTCCCCTACCTCGCGTTCGCGGCCATCTGCGTCGCGATCGTGCTCTTCGCCACCCGGACTCCGAGAGGCACAACATGAACGTGGAGATCACCGACCTGACCCGGCGGTTCGGCCGTACCCAGGCCGTGGCCAGCGTGGACCTGGACCTGGGTCCTGGGGTGTTCGGGCTGCTGGGGCCCAACGGAGCGGGCAAGACCTCGCTGCTGCGCATGCTGGCCACGGTGATCCCGCAGTCCTCGGGCACGCTCCGGCTGCTCGGTCGCGACCCCGGCTTCTACCCGCAGCGGCGGCAGATCCGGCGGCGGCTGGGGTACCTGCCGCAGGACCTCGGTTACTACCCCGGGTTCACGGTGGCCGAGTTCGTCGAGTACTTCGCCTTGCTGAAGGAGATGCCGCCGAACCGCGTCCCGGCCGCGGTGGCCACCGCGGTGCAGCGCACCGGGCTCGAGGACAAGGCGCGGGCCAAACTGCGCACGCTGTCCGGCGGCATGCTGCGCCGGGCCGGCATCGCCCAGGCGATCGTCAACGAGCCGGAACTGCTGCTGCTCGACGAGCCCACGGCCGGGCTCGACCCGGAGCAGCGCGTCACGTTCCGGGCACTGCTGCGAGATCTCGGACAGCGGGCGACCGTGGTGGTCTCCACGCACCTGGTCGAAGACGTCGGCGCGGCCTGCTCCCAGGTCGCGCTCATGGACCAGGGGAAGATCGTGTTCTGCGGGACCCCGGAGGAGCTGACCGCCCGCGCCGAAGGGACCGATGCTGCGGGCGACGCGCCGCTGGAGCGCGGATACAGCGCGGTGCTCGCAGCGGCCCGGACCGGGACGGCGGCGCAGTCGTGACCACCGCCACGGCGCCCGTGGCGCCCGCGGCCCCGGCCCGGCCATCCCGGGTATCGCTGCCCGGCCCGGCCCGGCTACTGGGGCTGGAACTGCGCCGCAACATCATGCCGTGGCTGCTGCCGCTGCTGGCCGTGCTGTTCTGGCTCGTCACCTACCGCCCCGCCATGGCCGACCCGCCGTTCTGGAACGTGCGCAGCGGGATCGTCCAGTCGCACACCCTGCTCGCGTTCGCGCCGCTGCTGGCGGGCGCTGCGGCCTGGGCGGGGTCGCGAGAGCACCGCCGCGGGATGGCCGACATGGTCGGCATGACCGCGCTGCCACGGTGGGCCGGCCAGCTCGCCGCCTGGGCCGCGACCACCTGCTGGGCCGAAGCGGCCTACCTGGCCGGCGTGGCCGTTCTGTACGTGGTCACGGCGCACCAGGGCGCCTGGGGCGGCCCGTTGCTGTGGCCAGTGGCGGTCGGCGCCGCGTTCGTGGCGGCGTCCTGCGCGCTCGGGTTCACCGCCGGGGCGCTGCTTCCCAGCCGGTTCACGGCGCCGGTGGCCGCGTTCGTTATGTTCCTGGCTCTGGCCGGAGGTGCGTTCGCGCTCCAGGCGAACGTCACGTACGCGCAGATCTGGCCGCTGAACGTGCAGGGCGCGTTCCCGGGCGACGCCTACGGGATCTTCTATCCGTACTTTCCGGACCTGCCCATCGCCCAGCTGATGTTCCTGGCCGGGCTCGCGGCGGCGGCGCTGGGCGGGCTCGGCCTGCCGGCCGCGGCGGGCGGGCGCTGGCTGCGCGGCGCCGCGGCGGCCGTGACCGCAGCCGGGCTGGCGGCGGCCGGGACCGGCGTCGTGCTGGCCGGCACGGCCCGGCTGGAGGAGCACGGGATCGTCATCCCCGCGCTGCACGACGCGGCCAGCAACCGGCCCACCCCGTACACCCCGGTCTGCAGCCACACCGCGATTCCGATCTGCCTGCAGCCCGCCTACCGCCCGTTGCTGGCCGACGTGACGGCCGCGCTCGGCCCAGTGCTCAGCCAGGTCGCCGGCCTGCCCGGGGCGCCGGTGCGGGTCACCCAGGTCGCGGTCACGAGTGTGCACGCCGACCCCAGCAACGGCATCGCACTCGGCGGGCCGGTCATCGGCGGCCGGCCGCCGGTGCTGTACCTGCCGCTGTCCCGGGTGGCCCTGCCCGGGGAGGGGAGGGCTTCCGCGATCACCGAGAATCTGCGCCAGCAGGACGGGGCGTGGATCCTGAGCCTGGTGGTCGGCCTGCCCGGCCAGGTCGGCGCGGGGGCCAGCGTCGGCGGGATCAACGTCATGCCGGGCCTGGGCCCGAGGCACTCCGCCCAGGTCGCGGTCGCCGACGGGCTGGTCAGGGCGCTGGGCCCGGCCCGGCCCGGGCCGCTGAGCGCCCAGCTACCGCACGGGACGTCCTCGGGAGCGCACCAGGAGCTGGCGGCCGCGCAGCGGTTCGCCGCGCTGCCAGCGGCAGCCCGGCACGCCTGGCTCATGACCCACCTGGCCGCGCTGCGGGCCGGCCGGATCTCGCTCAGCGAGATCCCGTGACCACGGCGGGAGTCGGCCGCCCGGCCCGGCGGGCCCGTCAGGCGGACCCGGCGCCCAGGCGGAGCACCGGATACCGGCTGCCCGGCCTGCGGCTGGCACGCCTGTATGCGCGCAGCCGCCGGGTGCTGTCCTGCCTGCTCGTGCTGGCCGGCTGCGCGGTCGCGTTGCGGATCGCGCTGCACTGGCTGCCACGCAGCGGGGTATACGCCGAGCAGATCCCGCTCATCATCGAGGCCGGGGGCGCGGCTGTGATCGGCGTGACCGCGGACAGCCCCTTCGGGGAGCCGGAACGGGCCACCGGCCGCTGGCTGCCGTACCTGCGCCTGGTCGCCGCGGTGGCTCTCACCGGCGCCGCGTTCGGCGCTCTGGCCGCTGGCTCGGCGTCGCAGCACCTGGACGGGGGGACGCTGGGCCTGCTCCGCGACCTGGCGGGCTTCACCGGCCTGGCGTTCCTGACCGGCGCGGTGCTCGGCGGCGCCCTGGCCTGGATCGGCCCGCTCGGCTACCTCGCGGTCACCCTGCCCGCGCTGGCCGGGCACTGGACGACGCCGTGGCTCTGGCCAGCCCGGCCGCCGCACGACCGCGGCGCGGCGATCTGCGCCGGGCTGGTCTTCGCCGCAGGGCTGGCGGTGGTCACTGTGCGCGGGGCCCGGGCCTGGTTCCGTTAGTTCTTCAGTCCGCTGAACGCCACACCACGGATCAGGTGGCGCTGCGCGACCACGAACAGGATCAGCGTCGGGATCATGAACACGAGCGACGCGGCCATCAGGTAGTTGTACGCGGTGAAGTGCGAGCTCTGGTACTGCTCCAGGCCCAGCGACAGCGTGAAGTCGGACTGGTTGTTGATGAAGATCAGGGGCCCGATGAACGCGGTCCAGCTGGTCAGGAACGTGAGGATGACGACCGTGATCAGCGGCCCGCGGGAAAGCGGGATCACGACCTTGCGCAGCACCGTCCAGTTGCCCGCGCCGTCCAGCCGGGCCGCCTCGATCAGGGATCTGGGCAGGGACCGGAAGAACTGCCGGAGCAGGAAGATCGCCAGCGCGGAGGAGAAGTAAGGGGTGATGAACTGGGCTCCGAACGGCGGAACCAGCAACGGCGCCAGCGAGCCGATCCAGCCCAGATGGCGGAAGATCACGTAGAGCGGGATCATCACCACCGGGAATGGCAGCAGGATCAGCCCGAGCGACACCGCGAACATCGCCTCCCGGCCCCGCCACCGCATGATCGAGAACGCGTAGGCGGCCATCACGCAGGCCAGCAGCGTGCCCAGCACGGTGCAGGCCGAGACGATGGCGCTGTTACCGAGATACCGCCAGAACGGTATGTAGGTCAGTGCCCTGGGATAGTTGGACCACTGTGGATGGGCCGGCCAGAGGCTGGGCGGGAACTTGAAGATGTCCGCGTTGGACTTCAGCGACCCGGTGAGCATCCAGAACAGCGGAACCAGGAAGATCACCGCGATGACGACCGCGGCCGTGTGCCTCGCGATGCGCGCAAGCCGCCCGCGCCACCGGCGCACGGCCGCGTTTCTGGCCGCCCGCGCGGCCTGGCCGGACCGGGCCTCGGTCTCGTGAGTCGTCACCGCCATACCTATTCTCCCGCGTGGCCGTAGCGACGGTTGAGCGCGAAGAACCCGCCGACCACCAGCAGCGAGAACACCAGCAGCAGGCAGGCCATGGCCGCTGCCTTGCCCATGCTGAGGTAGGTGAACGCGTTCTGGTACAGGTACAGCGAGTAGAACAGGGTCGAGTTGACCGGCGCGCCGAGGTCGAGCGGGCTGGCCACGAACGCCTGCTCGAACATCTGGGTATAGAAGACCAGCGCGATCACCACGTTGTACAGGATGACCGGGCTGAGCAGCGGCAGGGTCACGTGGCGGAACTGGCTCCAGGCGCTCGCGCCGTCCACCGCTGCCGCGTCGTAGTAGTCCTGCGGTATCTCCTTGAGCGCGGCCAGGAAGACGATCATGATCTGCCCGACCGAGCCCCACAAGATGATCATGAGCAGGCTGAGCTTCGCGGTGGCCGGGTCGTCCAGCCAGCCGTACGTCGGCAGGTGCAGCAGGTGCAGCACCCCGTTCAGCAGGCCGTAGTCCGGGTTCAGGATCCACACCCAGGCGATCACCATCGAGACGACCGGCACGACCGCGGGGATGAAGATGGCGCTCCGGTAGAACGTGACCGCCCGGCCCGGCTTGTTCAGCAGCAGCGCCGTGCCCAGCCCCATCAGGATGCCCGCGGTGCCGCCGATCAGCGTGATGTAGAACGTGTTGCGCACCGAGAGCCAGAACACCGGGTCGTGGAACAGCGCACGGTAGTTGGCCATGCCGGTCCACTGGGGCGGCGTCAGCAGGTTGTAGCTGGTGAAGCTCCAGTACACGCACAGGCCCAGCGGGATGGCGACGAGGCAGATGACCCCGACGGCCCACGGTGACAGGAACGGGAGCGCGGCGAGCACGCCCCGGCCCCGCACCGCGGACCGCCGGCCGCGCGTGCCCGCCGGCCGGGTAAGTCGGCCGGCTGAAACGCTGCGGGCCATCGACTATCTCCTCGTCACTGGGACAGGTTGGTCAGGCTGCTCAGCGCCTGGGCCGGCGTCTGCTGGCCGTAGAGGGCCGCGTTCTGGGCCTGGCACAGCTTGGTGGCGTACTCACTGGACGTCGCGAGCGGCGGCCACACGTGAACGTGGCTCGACGCGCCGTTCTTGATGAAGAAGTCGAACCCGGCGTTCTTCTCCAGGGAGAACGAGGGGACGCTCTTCAGCTGCGGCAGGTTCGCGACGAGGTTTGCGAACGTGGACGCGAGCTGCGCGTTCGTGGTCAGCCACGAGATGAAGTCGAACGCCTGCTGCGGGTACTGAGCGCCGCGGGGGACCAGCTGCGGGTTGGTGTCGATGAAGCTGGTCCCGGTGTTCTGGGACTCGCCGGCCGGCGCCGGGAGCGGCGCGACACCGATCGAGCTGGCTTCGCTCGGCACGTTCGCGTCGATGTACTGCAGCGCCCACGGCCCGTCGTAGACCATCGCCAGCTTGCCGGACTCGAACGGGTCCTGCGCTGTGAGGTACGCGCCCGCGCTGCTCAGGAAGTTGGCGATGTTCTGGGCGCCGTACTGCTTCACGTAACTGGCTTCCCAGGACAGCGCCGCCACGTTCGCCGAGGTGTCCGGGGTGATCTTGCCCGTGCTGCTGTCGTACCACTGGCCGCCGAACAGCCAGCCGTAGGTTTCCAGCGGGCAGACCTGACCCTCGTCCGGGCCGGGCCAGTCGGGGGTGAAACCCAGCTGGGTTATCTTCCCTCCGGCGCCGGTCTTGGTCAGCTTCTTGGCGTCCGCGCTCAGCTGCTCGAGCGTGGTCGGAGGGTCGTTGGGGTTGAGTCCGGCGGCCGCGAACAGCTTCTTGTTGTAGAGCAGGCCGGCCGTGAAGTCCATGAATGGCAGCGCGTACACCTTGCCGCCAACCGTGACCGGCTTCAGCGCGTCGGGGACGAACTTCGACATCGCAAGCTTGCTCTTCGAGATGTACGAGTTCAGCGGTGTGATCGCGCCCTCGGTGGCCCACGAGGCCAGTTCCAGCGTGGTGCCCAGGTCAATGATGTCCGGAGGGTTGCCGCCGCTGATCGCGGAGAGGATCTTCGCGTCGTTGGTGACCGGCGTCTCGGTGATCTGGATGTTCGGGTGCAGGTGCTCGTATTCCTTGATGGCCGAGTCGAGGGCGGCCTCCTCGTGCCCGCCGCCCCACTGCTGCCACATCGTCAGGTGAATGACGCCCGAGGCGGAAGACCCCGAGCCGGACGAGCCGCCGCAAGCGGCCAGGACCAGGGCAGCGCAGGACAGCACGCCCGTAGCCACGGTCAGCCGGTGGGATTTCATGATTCTCCCCTTTCCTTCTACATCGGCGCACAGTGGCCGGTGCATGAATGTCGTCAGGCCAGGAGCACGTCAACCCCGGCTGCGCGAATGGCCGCGACGCTCTCCGCTGGCGCCGCGGTATCGGTCACCAAAATGTCGACGTCGCCGATGTGGCACAGCCGGACGAAAGACACGGCGCCGATCTTGGTGGAGTCGGCCACGATGATCTTTCGCCGGGCGCTCTTCAGCGCGGCCTGCTTGGTCTGCGCGTCGTCGTACTCGTATTCCGTGAACCCGGCCTCGACGTCGACTCCGCCAACGGTCAGGAACGTCGTGTCGAACGTCAGCTGCTCGAGCATCACCGTCGTCGCGGCGCCGACGAATGACCGCTCGTACGGGCGGACCTGGCCGCCGGGGATCATCAGGGTCACGTTCGGCATGTCGGCAAGGGCATCGGCGATGTGCAGGCTGAGCGCGAGCGCGCGGATCCGCAGATCACGCCGGAAGTTCTGAACGGTGTGCAGCGTGGTCGTTCCGGCGTCGACGATGACGGTCTCGCCGTCCCGCACGAGGGCCGCGGCGGCCGCGCCGATCCGCTGCTTTGCCTCGACGTGCCGCATGCTGCGCGCGGCGAAGCCGGGCTCGAAGCTGCGTGAGGTGTTCGAGATCGCCCCGCCGTGCACCCGGGTCAGCTCCCCGCGTGCCTCCAGCTCCTCCAGGTCCCTCCGGACGGTCATCTCGGACACCCGCAGGCGGCTGGCCAGGTCGACCACCCGGGCCCGGCCGGTCGCCTGGACCGCCTCGCAGATCAGCCGATGCCGCTCGGCCCTAGTCATGGCCGGGTCCTGAGATGAATGCCAGGTGCGCGGCGCCCACGCAGCCGGCCAGCCCGCCGAGCGCAGACTCGCGCACCTGAACCCCTGGCGGCGCGAACCGGTACCCGCGCAGCTGCTGCCGGGCCTGCTCGACCAGCGCCGGGAGGTCACCGTGCCCGTTCCCGGTCAGCACCACCAAATCGGGGGCGTGCATGGCCACAAGGTTGAGCACGGCGGTGCACAGCGCCGCCCGCGCGCGGTCCACGATCCGCCCGAGCGCAGGGATCCGGTCGGCCGCCGCGAACACATCGGCCGCGCTCGCACCCTCGGCCAGGGTGCCAGTGGACAGCGCTTCGCGTAGCACCGCCGCACCCGAGGCCACGGACTCCACGCAGCCGAGCGCGCCGCAGTAGGCAGGCCCGCCGGGATCCACGACATGGTGGCCCGCCTCCGGGTGGCTGCCGGCCGCGCCGCGGAAGATCTGGCCGCCGGAGATCACGCCGACGCCGATGCCGGTGCCGATTGTGAGGCAGGCCAGCACGCCCACCTCGACGCCGGCGCCGGTCCACGCTTCGCCGAGCGCCGCGGCGTCAGCGTCGTTCGCCAGCCATACCGGCACGCCGAAGGCCTCGGCCAGCACCTGGGTGACCGCGCCCTGATAGGCGCCGGGCAGCGTGTCCGGGTTGCTGATCACGCCGCGAACCGGATCGACCGGGCCGGTTGCGCCGACGCCGATGCCGACCGGAGGGTCACCGGCCGCCTTCTCGATCAGGCTGGCGGTCATGTCGATGAGCTGGGCGAACGGGCGGGTACTCCGGCCCGGGTCCAGCGGCTCGGTAAGGACGCTGCCCACCGATCCGGCTTCGTCGACCTGAGCCGCGCGCACGTTGGTGCCGCCGAGGTCGACACCCACTGCCCAGGCCATGGTTTAGCTCAGGCCGTGCTGCAGCGGGCGAAGCCGGCGCGGGAGGAACCCGTCAATCTGCGAATACCTTCCAGGCGCGGCCACGAGGGGAATATAGGGCGTTCATAACAACCACGTCAACTGGTTGATTCGCACAGTTATCTGTTAGAGTCCGGCCCGTGACAAGCCTCTCCGAGTCCGTGACCCCGCCGTACATAGCGGACATCCGAAGCCAGCCCGAGGCTCTCCAACGGCTACTCGACCAGGGGCTGTCGGCGGAGGCCCTGGCACTCCTGCGGCGCCTGCCCCGGTTCGGCCGGGTGATCATGACCGGCATGGGGGCGTCACTGCACGCGCTGTACCCCGGCTTCCTGGCGCTCGCCGCCGCGGGCGTCCCGGTCTGGTGCATCGAGGCCGCCGAGCTGCTGTCCGACGCGGGCGGCCTGGTCACGGCCGACAGCCTGCTGTGGGTGACCTCGCAGTCAGGACGGTCCGCCGAGGTTGCGCCGCTGCTGGCCCGGTCCCCCCGGCCGCAGGCCATCCTGGGCGTCACGAACGACATGACGGGCCCGCTGGCAGCAGCGGCGGACGCGGTGATCGAGCTCCGCTCCGGAGAGGAGCACACCGTCGGCACCCGCAGCTACCTGAACAGCCTCGCCGCGCACCTGATGGCCACCGGGGCCGCACTCGGCCGGCCGGTGCCGCGCGACGTCTACGACATGCCGGGCAGGCTGGCCGGCTACCTGAATCAGTGGGATGACCAACTGGCCGCCTGGGACGCGGCGGTCAGCCAGGAGATCCTGTTCACGGTCGGCAGGGGTGCCTCGCTCGCGGCCGCGCGCACCGGCGCGCTGATCGTCAAGGAAGCCGCGAAGACGCCCCTCGAGGCGATGAGCGCCCCCCAGTTCCGGCACGGCCCGCTGGAGATGGCCGACGGCAGGACGTGCGTGATCGTGCTGCCGGGGACCGCGGCCGATGCGGTGCCGAACGACCGGCTGGCCGACGACCTGTCCGCGGTCGGCGCCAACGTGGTGCGCCTGGCGGCAGGCTACGGCCCGGGGCCCCGGATGCCCGAGGTCCGCGCCGACGAGACCCGGCCGATCGCCGAGATCGTGCCGTTCCAGGTGCTCAGCGTCCTGCTGGCGCAGCGGCGCGGGCTGGAGCCCGGAGCCTTCAGGCAGATCGGCAAGGTCACGACCACGCTGTGATCGCGCCGCCGCCAGCGAGGCGGTCGCGACTAAGCTGGGCCAGTGCCCCAGATGCGCATAGCCCTCGCCCAGGTCAACGCTACCGTCGGAGATCTGGCCGGTAACGCGGACCTGATCGTCGACTGGACCAGGCGCGCCGCCGGCCAGGGCGCCAGGCTCGTGGTGTTCCCGGAGATGATGCTGACCGGCTATCCGGTCGAGGACCTGGCGCTCCGCGCGTCGTTCGTCGAGGCGTCGATCGCCGCGCTGGACGCCACCGCGGAGCGGCTGGCCGCCGAGGGGCTCGGCGGTGTCGCCGTGGTGACCGGGTACCTGGACCGCGTGACCGGCATGCGGCCGCGGGTCGGGCTGCCCGCCGGGGCGCCGCTCGACGCCGCGGCGCTGCTGTATGACGGCGCGGTCGCCGTGCGGTCGGCCAAGCACCACCTGCCGAACTACGGCGTCTTCGACGAGTACCGGTACTTCGTTCCCGGTGACGTCCTGCCCGTCGTCAGGCTGCAGGCGGACGACGGCGGACTGGTCGACGTCGCGATCGCGATCTGCGAGGACCTGTGGCAGGACGGCGGCCCGGTCGCGGTCTGCCGCGCGGCAGGTGCCGGCCTGCTCGTGGTGCCCAACGCCTCGCCGTACGAGCGCGGCAAGGACGACACCCGCCTGGAGCTGGTCCAGCGCCGGGCCGCCGAAGCCGGGGCCACGCTGGCGTACGTGAACATGGTGGGCGGCCAGGACGAGCTGGTCTTCGACGGCGACTCGATCATCGTCGACGCCGCGGGCGAGCTGCTGGCCAGGGGCCCGCAGTTCGAGCAGGAGCTGGTCGTCGCCGACCTGGAGCTGGAGCCCGCGGTCTCGTCGCCGTGCCCCTCGGACACCCCGGTCGACGCGCGCGACGGCTCGATGATCACGATCCGCCGGCTGGAGCTGCCCGCCAAGGCCGGTGCTAGCCGGCCGGACCGCCCGGAGCCGCGCACCACCTGGCCGCGGCTGTCCGACCCCGCCGAGGTCTACGCGGCCCTGGTCCTCGGCGTGCACGACTACGTGCGCAAGAACGGTTTCGGCTCGGTGATCCTGGCGCTGTCCGGGGGCATCGACTCCGCGCTGACCGCGACGATCGCTGCGGACGCCGTCGGCCCGGACAAGGTGCACGTGGTGCTGATGCCCAGCCGCTACTCGTCGGATCACTCGGTCACCGACGCGGAGGACCTGGCGAAGCGGCAGGGCCTGCACGCCAGGACCGTGCCGATCCGGTCCATGGTCGACGCGTTCGAGGTGGAGCTCAGCCTGTCCGGGCTGGCCGCGGAGAACCTGCAGGCCAGGATCCGCGGCATGATCCTCATGTCGCTGTCCAACGCCGAGGGCCACCTGGCCCTCACCACGGGCAACAAGAGCGAGCTGGCCACCGGCTACTCCACGCTCTACGGCGACTCGGCCGGCGGCTTCGGGCCGATCAAGGACGTCCTGAAGACGCTGGTCTGGGACCTGGCCCGGTGGCGCAACAGCCAGGCGGAGAGCCGCGGCGAGACGCCGCCGATCCCGGAGAACTCGATCACCAAGCCGCCGAGCGCCGAGCTCGCGCCAGGGCAGATGGACAGCGACACGCTGCCGGACTACCCGGAGCTCGACGCGATCCTCGAGGGGTACGTGGAGCAGGACATGGGCGCAGCGGAACTCGCCGCGGCCGGCCACGACCCGGCGCTCGTCGAGCGGGTGATCCGCATGGTCGACCTGGCCGAGTACAAGCGCCGGCAGTACCCCCCGGGCCCGAAGATCACGCCGAAGAACTTCGGCAGGGACCGCCGCCTGCCGATCACCAACCGGTGGCGTGAGCCGCTCAGCGAGCCGCCGGCCTAGAGCTCGACCGTGCTGCCGGGCTCCAGCCGACCTAGAGCTCGACCGTGCTGCCCGGCTCCAGCCGACCTAGAGCTCGACCGTGCTGCCCGGCTCCAGCCGACCTAGAGCTCGACCGCGGTGCCCGGCTCCAGCCGGGCGAACGACGCCCCGGTTGGCTGTGCCGCGACTTGCATCATTTGCTGCATCAGGCCGATGCCGTTCGCGTTCAGGATCGCGTCGTGGATCGCGTACGCCCGCTGCGGCGCGACCTCCCGGGCGTAGTCGATCATCTCGGCGGTCTTGAGCCACGGCGCGACGATGGGCAGCAGCAGCGTCGGCACCCGGTCCTCGGGAACGGTGAGCGAGTCGCCGGGGTGGAAGACCTCGCCGTCCACGGCGAACCCGGTGTTGATGACGATCGGGATCTCGCGGTAGACCTGCGCGTGATCGTGGCCGTAGACGTGGACGTCGAATCCGGCCGCGGAGAAGGTGTCGCCGTGATCAACGGTGCGTACCCGGGCACCGAAGTCGCGGAACTGCCCGGCGACCGAGGCGTTTGTCCATAGGTTCAGGCCCGGGTTGCCCGCCAGCGCCGCGCGGACGGCGTCGGCGTCGAGGTGATCCGGGTGCTCGTGGGTGACCAGGACCGCGCTGGCACCGCTGAGCGCGTCGGCGGCTTCGCTCCAGCGGCCCGGGTCGATCACCAGCGTCGCCCCGTCCTTCTCCAGCCGGATGCAGGAGTGTCCCAGCTTGGTCAGCCGCATTTAACCTCCTGTTGACTCGGCATGCCGTGCCTCACCCAGGCGACGATACGCGGGCCGGCCAGGCCTGTCCTCACCCGCCAGTGACGTGCGATGATCGACGTGTCCGGGTACGCCGAAGGGGCGCCTCGAGGCATGGAGGTCCTAGATGACTGCACAGGCAGGTGGTTCAGGCATGGCCGCGACCAGCGCGCGGACCACGGCGCCGGAACCGCTGTACGGAGGCCGCGCGCAGCGGCGGATCACGGTGCGGGACATCGCCGCGGCCAAGGCCCGCGGCGAGAAGTGGCCGATGCTCACCTGCTACGACGCGCTGACCGGACGGGTGTTCGATGAGGCCGGCATCCCGGTGCTGCTGGTCGGCGACTCGGCCGGGATGGTCGTCTTCGGGCACGAGACCACGATCCCGGTGACCGTCGATGACCTGATCCCGCTCACCGCCGCCGTGGTCCGCGGCACCACCCGCGCCATGGTCGTGGCCGACCTGCCGTTCGGCTCCTACCAGGGGTCGCCGGAGGCGGCGCTGGCCGCGGGAACGCGGTTCCTGAAGGAGGCCGGGGCGCACGCGGTCAAGCTCGAGGGCGGCCACCGGGTGCTGCGCCAGGTGGAGGACCTCGTGGCGGCCGGGATACCGGTCATGGCCCACCTGGGCCTGACGCCTCAGTCGGTCAACGCGTTCGGGGGCTACCGGGTGCAGGGCCGCGGCGAAGACGGCGAGCGGCTGCTGCACGACGCCAAGGCGATGCAGGCCGCTGGGGCGTTCGCGTGCGTGCTCGAGGCGGTGCCCGCCGAGCTGGCCGCCCGGGTGACCGCCAGCCTGTCCATCCCGACGATCGGCATCGGCGCCGGGCCCGACTGCGACGCCCAGGTGCTGGTCTGGCAGGACATGGCCGGGCTGTCGCCGCGAACCGCCAAGTTCGTGAAGCGGTACGCCGACGTCGCCGGCGTGCTCGGCCAGGCCGCGCGCTCCTTTGCCGAGGACGTCGTGGGCGGCAGCTTCCCAACCGAGGAGTACTCCTACCGCTGACCCCGTCGTCGCCCGGCTGGCCGCGCGGCGTCGCGTTACGGCCCGATGTCGGTGATCCGCAGGCCTGCGTGAGCCTTGTACCGCCGGTTTATCGCGACCAGGTTGGCGGTGAACGCCTCTACCTGGCCGCAGTTGCGCAGCCGGCCGGCGTAGACGCCGCGCACCCCCGGTATCCGCTCGGCCAGCGCCTGGACCAGGTCCGTGGCGTGCCGGTCGTCGCCGAGGACCAGCACGTCCAGGTCGATCGTTTCGACCTCGGGGTCGAGCAGCAGCACGGCCGACACGTGATGGAACGCGCCCACCACTGTGCTGCCGGGAAGCACGGCGGCCGCCTGCTCAGCCGCGCTGCCCTCGGCCACCGGGAGCGGGTAGCAGCCGCGCGAGTCAAAGCCAATCGGGTTCACGCAGTCGACCACGATCTTGCCCTCGAGCGCGCCGGCCAGCCGCGCCAGCAGATCGATGTGCCCCTCCCAGGGCACCGCCGCGATCACCAGGTCGGCCGCCAAGGCGACGTCCTCGTTGGCCGCCCCGGTCACCTGCGGCGGCGAGCCGATCGTGGCCGCAGCTGCTTCGGCGCGCCCGGCGTCCCTCGAGCCGATGATCACCCGGTTGCCCGCCATGGCCAGCCTGCGGCCTAGGCCACGTCCCTGGTCGCCGGTCCCGCCCAGAATCCCGACCGCCAGGCGGCCGGCTTCCTCTGCTATTTCCTCCGACACCTGCGCGGCAGCCATTCCCCGATCCTATTGCTGACACCGGCACCGGCTTCGGCGCGGCCCTGCTAGCCGGCACGGTGTAGCCGCTTGATCACGATTCTCCTGGCGCTGGCCGCCGCGAGAGTGCACCATGGACTGGTGGATGCGGATCAGGTGGCGGCCCTGCGCATCCTGCTCGAACCGAGTTCGTGGCTGCAGGAAACCAGGACCTTCGCCCGGGCGCTGCGCCGCTCGGTGTCGCGAACGTCGAGCGGGCTGCTGATCGTCGGGACGCCGGATGAGGAACCCTGGCACCTGGCCGCGCACCTGGATCAGGAGAGCCGGCTGGCCGGAATCCCCGGGCTCGCGCCGACCCTGGTGCGCTGGGCGCCGCCGCCGGGCGCGCCGCCGCACCTGCGCGTCGGCCTGACTCGGCTCGAGGAGGCACGGCGCGGCGAGACGCTGTTCGTGGTCAGCCCCGAGGCCGCTCCCGCGCCGCTGCTGGAGCGGGTGCACGACGCGCGGCGGGTGGGCGCGACCATCATGGCCATGGACGCGGGCGACCCGGATCTCGAGGACATGGCGCACGAGTGCCTCAACGTAGACCCCGGGCTGGCGCCGGTTTCCTTTGACGCCGCCCAGCACCTGGTCAGCGCCGCGGCAGGCGAGCCTGCTCAGTCGCGCGCGGGCATGCGAGCCCGGCTGGCCCGGGCTCTCGACGCGATCAGCGGCCCGCGCGACGACTGAACGCCGGCGTATGGCGCCCGGTCGCTAGGAGTCCAGGCTCAGCACCATCGTGGGCCGCTCGATCACGTGGTCGTCGCGCAGCGGCCGGACCGCGGTGCCGATCGCGAAGAACTCGGTGGTGTGCGAGCCCCAGGTGTGGCTGTGCTGCCGGAGCTGCACGCCGACGATGCCCTCGGCGTGCAGCGCCTCGGCCTCCGCCTGCATCCGGCTCATGGCCAGCTCGCGCGCGTCGTACAGGGCCTGGGTGAACTGCTCGAGCTCCACGTTGCGGCCGATGTTGCCCATCTTGTTGCCGAGCCTCTGGTGCGCGATGTGATAGACGCACGTCCCCATCACCATGCCGAGCGGCGCGTAGCCGGCCCGGATCAGCGTCCAGAAGTCCTGCCCGGACAGGTCGGAGGTGAACGGGAGCTTCTTGTTGTTGCGCCAGTTCTTCACTCCCCCGCCGCCCGCGCCCTCCTCGGCGTGCACCGCGGTCCCGATGGCGATGAACTCGGCGATGTCGGAGCCGAACTCCTTCAGCTCCACGTCCAGCCGCACGCCGACCACCCCGTCGGCGCCCAGCGCCTGCGCCTCGGCCTCCATCCGGGTCATCGCCAGCTCGCGGGCGTGGTACATCGCCTGGGACAGCACGTCGAGTTCCTGGTTCTTGCTCCAGCGGCCGATCTGCAGCCCGACGTGGTAGATCGAGCTGCCGAGGACCAGGCCGAGCGGCCGGAACCCGACTTCGCGCACCAGCAGGAACTCGTTGACCGACAGGTCCGACGTGAAGATCGAACCTGGCTTGCCCGGCCGCAGCTCAGCGAGGCGGCGCATCGCATCCTGGGGCACGCCCTCGAGGGTGAGATCGGCGGAAGTCTGGTCAGTCATCTGGCTCCCCTGGTGCTCCTGCCTGGTCTGGTCATTGGTCGTGCCGCGGGCGTCAGCGTCCAAGCTTCACCCGTGCTGCCTGGCGCCGCTGCGGGTCGAGGGAGAGAATCGCGAGGCTGTTTTCCCCTCGTTCCGCGCGGCGCCGGTCGAACTCTGCGATCGCCGTTCCGATGATCGTCGCCTCGGCGATGTGGTCCCTGCGGTGCTCCTGCATCGGGCACTCGCGCTCCCGGATCCGCAGGTCCATGGTCCGCACCACGACACCGCTGGCGCCGAGCCTGGCCACGTCCCGCTCCATCTGGCTGCGGGCGTCGTGCCGGGTCTGGTTCACCAGGTCGGTGTACCCGCCCACCTCCGAGTTCCCGCTTCCCCACCGGGTCTGGTTGATCGTGAGCCAGTCGTCGTGCCTGGCGCCGATCGAGATTCCGAGGGCCAGGCCGGCCGGAACCCAGCCCGCCATGATCAGCTTGGCGAAGTCCTGGCCGGACAGGTCGGATGTGAACGGCCGCTTCAGCGGGACCCCGCCGGGCGCACGCACGGCCGTGCCGATCGCCTTGAACTCCAGGCCGCCAGCGGGGAACGAGCCGATCGTCAGCAACACGCCTACCACGCCGTGCCCGCCGAGTTCCTCGCACTCGGCCGTCATCCGCCCGATCGCCTGGCGGCGGGCCTGGTACAGCAACTGCACCATGGGGCCGAACGAGCCCATCATGCCGGTTCCGGACACCGTGGTGACGCTCTGGTACGGCCCCGCGCCGCCGAAGCCCGCCCAGGCTCCCGGGCAGCCGTACCCCCCGCTGTAGCCGATGTTGTAGACGGCGGCGCCGAGCACCTGGCCGACGGGCTCGAACCCCACGGCCTTGATCGCCGTGAACTCGTCGGACGACAGCGCGGAACCCCAGGTGCCGCTGCGCCGGATCTCGGCCATCCGCGACTCGGCGGCCGGCGGCAGCTCTTGACCGGGATGGCCGGAATGCTCCTCGCTCACCGCACGCCTCTCTCGGCCTGGTCGGCCGCTGCTGCCCACCATACCGGGCATTGCGAGCAGGCCGAAGTCCACTCGCCGACCGGGCGGTCCCGGTCAGCCACGGGCAGGCCGGTACGGCTCAGCCGCCGTCCTGCGCGTCCCACTCCTTGTTTCGTTCCCTGACGGTGTCCAGGGCATGCTCCGCCGCCTCCTTTGTCGGGTACGGGCCGAGCCGGTCCTTGCCCGGGCACGTGGGCTCGGACTCAACCGTCTTGTGCCTCAGGCAGTACCACCACTGCTGTTCACCGCTCATGCGAACTAGACTCCCAGATCATGGCTACCACGCTCCAGCCCGGCCGGGTTTCCCCGCAGCGCCAGGTTCCCTCCAGCATCACTGCCCCCGAGTATGTGGGCAGAAAACGGCCCAGGCTGGGCGAACCGGACGTGAAGGATCCCGAGACGATCGAGCGGATGCGGGTCGCCGGCCGGATAGCAGCCCAGGCGCTGGAAGAGGTTGGCCGGCACGTGGCGCCGGGCGTCACCACCGACGAGCTGGACCGGGTCGGGCACGAGTTCCTCGTCTCCCGTGGCGCGTACCCGAGCACGCTGGGCTACCGCGGCTACCCGAAGTCGCTGTGCACCTCGCTCAACGAGGTGATCTGCCACGGGATCCCGGACGACACGGTGATCGCCGACGGCGACATCGTCAACGTGGATATCACCGCGTACATCGGCGGTGTGCACGGCGACACCAACGCGACCTTCATGGCCGGCAACGTGGACGAGGAGTCCCGGCTCCTGGTCGAGCGCACGCACGAGGCGATGATGCGCGGCATCCGCGCGGTGGCCCCCGGCAGGCCGCTGAACGCGGTCGGCCGGGTGATCGAGTCCTACGCGCGCCGGTTCGGGTACGGGGTGGTGCGCGACTTCACCGGCCACGGCATCGGCACCACGTTCCATTCCGGGCTGGTCGTCCCGCACTTCGACGACCCGGACGTCACGGTGATCATGGAAGAGGGGATGACGTTCACGATCGAGCCGATGCTCACGCTCGGCACGATCTCGTACGACATCTGGGACGACGGCTGGACGGCCGTGACCAGGGACCGCAAGCGGACGGCGCAGTTCGAGCACACGCTCGCGGTCACCGCGGACGGCTACGACATCCTCACGCTGCCGTAGCGCCGCTACTCGGTGAGCGCCTCGGCCACCCGGGCGTGCGGCGCCGGCGTGCCGTCGCGATGGGGGTGCGGCGCCGGCGTGCCCTCGCGATGGGCGTGCGGCGCTGGCGCGCCCTCGCGCACATGCCCGCGCAGGCCGGCCAGCTTCCGCGGCAGGTACCAGCACCGCTCGCCGAGCAGCACCATGGCCGCTGGCATGAGCAGCCCGCGCACGACGGTGGCGTCGATCAGCACGGCGAAGGCCAGCCCCACACCGAGCGTCTTGACGTCGACGAACGACAGCGTGGCGAAGATGGAGAACACCGCCACCATGATCACGGCCGCGCTGGTCACCACGCCGGCGCTGCTGGCGATGCCGCCGACCAGCGCATCCTGGGTGCTCGCCCCGGCCAGCCGCCGTTCCCGCACCCGGCTGAGGATGAACACGTGGTAGTCCATGCTGAGCCCGAACAGCAGCACGAACATGAATAGCGGCACCCAGTCCGCGATCGCGCCGTAGCTGGTGAAGCTCAGCAGGCCCTCCAGGTGGCCGTCCTGGAAGATCAGCGTGATCAGCCCGTATGCGGCGCCGACCGATAGCAGGTTCAGCCCGATCGAGATCAGCGGCAGCAGGATGGACCGGAACGCGATCAGCATCACGCAGAATGCGAGCAGGCAGACCACGGCCAGCACGATCGGCGTGCGCGCGTGCACCGTGGCGCTCCAGTCGTAGTTGGACGCGGTGTTGCCGGTCACCGCGTAGCTGAGCCCGTGCACCGTGCCCAGGGTCGCCGGCAGGACCTGATCGCGGAGCGTGAGCAGGGCGTTCGTCGAGGCGTTGTCCGACCCGTTCCCGGCCAGCGGGACGTTCACGATCAGCCCCCGGCCGTGCGCGACGAACGCCGCGGTGACCGGGGTGCGGATCGGCCCGGTGGCGGACGCCTTGCGTTCCAGCGCGGCCAGTGCGTGCGCCACCGCGGGGCTGGTCAGGTCCGGCCCGGTCACGACCACGTTGGCCGGCGACGGCCGGCCGGGGAACTCGGCGTTGATCCGGTCCAGCGTCTGCACCACGGAGAGGTTCTTGGGCAGGTCGATGACGGGATTGCCGATCCGCATCCCGAGCGCGGGCGACGCGAGCGCGAGCAGCGCGAGCAGCGCCGCCCCGCCCCAGAGCACCGGGCGGCGCACCACCCGGCGGATCAGCCCGGCCCACAGCCGCGACGGCCTGGCCGCGGTCCGGCGGCGGCCCAGGAACGGGACCCGGCAGCGGTCCGCCCACTCGCCGAGCATGGCCAGCAGCGCGGGCAGCAGCGTCAGCGCCCCGATCACCGCGATGCCGACCACGGTGATCGTGCCGATCGCCATGCCGGTGAACTCGTCGATCCCGGTGAGGAACAGCCCGGCGAGCGAGATCATCACGGTCAGCCCGGAGATCACGATCGCCTTGCCCGAGGTGGCGCCCGCGATCCGCAGCGCCTCGCCGAAGGACCGGCCCGCGGCCCGTTCCTCGCGCTCCCGCCGCAGGTAGAACAGCGAGTAGTCGATCCCGACCGCCATGCCGAGGATCAGCACAACCTCGGCGGTGCCCGAGCCGATGGGCAGCCACCGGCTCGGCACGGCGAGCAGCGAGATCGTCGCCATCACCGCGGCGCCGGCCAGCGCGACCGGGATGCCCGCCGCGATCAGCGCGCCGAACACCGCGAGCAGCAGGATCAGCGTGATCGGGACCGAGGTCACCTCGGCCTTGCGGAAGTCGGAGTCCAGCAGCGCGTTCGAGGCCGCGCTCGTGCTCGCGTCGCCCGCCTCGGCCACCACCAGGCGCGGATACCGGGCCTGCACCGCCGCGACCGCGGCCATGTCCCTGCCGACGGTGGTGTCGGCGCTGGCGTGCGGCCCGGCGACCCGGAACGTGACCAGGGCGCTGTGCCCGTCGGCGGAGATCAGGCTCTGACCGCCGGGGGCGAGCGGCGAGACGATGTCCTCGGCGGCCCCCGGCAGCCGCCGCAGCGCGGTCACGACCGCCTGGGCCGCCTGCCGCATAGCAGGATCATCCTGGAACGTGACGCCAGCCGCGCGGGCCTGGATCAGCACGCTTTCGGATGGCGGCGTGGTCACCCCGAGCCCGTGCATCATCTGCTCGGCCTGACCGGCCTGGCCGGGGTCGTACTGCGGCCGGCTCTGCGTGCCGAGCAGCTGGCCGGCCACGAAGGCCGCGGCCACGAACAGCAGCCAGCCGACGACGACGGCCTTGCGGTGCCGCGCGCTCCAGCAGGCGACCCGCTCGACGACCGGGCTGCGGTCCCGGCTGCCCGTCTGTGGAGTGCGCGGATCGGTGCCCTGGGCCGGGCGGGCGACGTTGAGCACGGGCGCCTTTCGGGGTGGGGGGCCATACCTGACACGCGTGTCAGGAGAAGAGTAACCTGACACACGTGTCAGGCGCCACGGCTTCGCCCAGATTCACCGGCAGCCCTAACCCGTGCCAGGCACCGGCGACGGCCGGCAGCGCCATGAGGAAGGATGATCTGCGTGGTATGCAGGGCGGGCCCGAGGCAGGGGGCACCGGCTCCCCGCGTGGCGGGTGCGCGGATGGCGGTAAAGCCAGCGCTGCTGTGCGCCGTCGTCGCGGTGCTCGCGGTGGCGGCCGACGCCGCGACCAAGGCGTGGGCGCTGTCCCGACTCTCCGGCGGGCGGCACGTCACCACCGCCGGGGGTCTGATCCGGCTGCGGCTGGTCATCAACCACGGCGCCGCGTTCGGGCTGGGCGCTGGTTACGAGCCGCTGCTCTCGGTCGTCGCGGTCGCCGGCGTGATCCTGCTCGGAACCTGGGCGGTGCGGGCGGCGGGCCGGGTCGAAGGGGTTGGTGCCGCGCTGGCCGCAGCCGGCGCGGCAGGCAACCTCATCGACCGCTTGACCCGGCCGCCCGGTGTCCTGCACGGCGGGGTCGTGGACTGGCTACACCTGTCGTTCTACGGCCCGACCTTCAACCTGGCCGACGTGTGGCTCCGCGGAGGACTGCTGATCGCCCTGGCCGGATGGCTCTGGCAACGCCGCAGGCGCGCCTAGCCGCCGCAGCCAGCGCGGCAGGTACCAGGACCGCTCCCCCAGCACCGCCATGGCGGCGGGCAGCAGGATCCCGCGCACCACGGTGGCGTCGATGAGCACGGCAGCGGCCAGGCCCACCCCGAGCGTCCGGGTGTCCACGATGGGCAGCGTGGCCAGGATGGAGAACACCGCCACCATGATCACGGCCGCGCTGGTGACCACCCCGGCGCTGCTGGCGATGCCGCCCACGAGCGCCTCACGGGTGCTGCATCCCCGCGACCGCAGTTCCCTGACCCGGCTGAGGATGAACACGTGGTAGTCCATGCTCAGCCCGAACAGCAGCACGAACATGAACAGCGGGACCCAGGAGATGATCGCGCCGAACGAGGTGTAGCCGAGCAGGCCCTGCAGCCGACCGTCCTGGAAGATCAGCGTGATCAGCCCGTACGCCGCGCCGACCGACAGCAGGTTCAGCCCGATCGAGATCAGCGGGATCGCCACCGAGCGGAACGCGGCCAGCAGCAGCACGAACGCGAGCCCGACCACGAACGCGACCACCAACGGCGTGGCGGAATGGAATGCCGCGTTGTCGTCGTAGGTGCTCGCGGTGTCCCCGGCCACCGCGTAGCTGATGCCGCCGACCTTGCCAAGCGTCGCGGGCAGGATCCGGTCGCGCAGCGTCAGCAGCGCGGCGGTGGAGGCCGCGTCGCCTCCGTTGCCCGCCAGCGGCACGCCGATGACCAGACCGCGCCCGCGCGCGACCGGCGTGGCGGTGACCGGTGCGTGGATCGGGCCGCCGTGGGCGGCCCTGGCCTGCAGCGCCGCCAGGGCATCGTGCATGGCGGGGCCGGCCAGGCCGGTGCCGGTGACCACCACCTGGGCAGGCGACGGAGACTGCGGGAACGCATGGTTGATCCGGCCGACGGTCTGCAGCACCGGGTTCCCGGCGGGCAGGTCGACGGCGGGCTCGCCGATCCGCATCCCGAGCGCGGGCGCGGCGAGCGCGATCAGCGCGATCAGAGCCAGGCCGCCCCACACCAGCGGGCGGCGCACCACAGACCGCACCAGGAACGCCCACACGCGCGACGGCCGGGCGGCGCTGCGCCTGCGGCCGAGAAACGGGACCTTGCCCTTGTCCGCCCGCGGCCCGAGCCAGGACAGCAGCGCGGGCAGCACGGTCAGCGAGCCGAGCACAGCGGTGCCGACCACCGCGATCGTGCCCAGCGCGATGCCGGAGAACACGGGGTCGCCGATGATGAACAGCCCAGACAGCGCGATCATCACGGTCAGCCCGGACACCAGGACCGCACGCCCCGAGGTGCGGGCGGCGATCCGCAGGGCCTCGTGGTTGTCCCGCCCGGCGGCGCGTTCCTCCCGCTCGCGGCGCAGGTAGAACAGCGAGTAGTCGACGCCGACGGCCATGCCGATGACCAGCACCACCTCTCTGGTGCTGGACACGACCGGGAACCAGCGGGTGATCGCGGTGAGCAGTGACAACGCGGTGATCACCGAGGTGATGGCCAGCAGCAGCGGGATGCCGGCGGCGATCAGCGCGCCGAACACGAGCAGCAGCAGCACCAGCGTTATCGGGACCGACGTCGCCTCGGCCCGGCGGAAGCCACTGTCCAGCACCGAGTTGATCGCCCGTTGCTCGCTCGCGTCGCCGCCCTCGGCGATCAGCAGGCCCGGATTCCTGGCCTGGATCGCCGCGACCGCGGTCAACGCGGGGCCGACCGCTGTGGTCTGGTCGTCCTGGGGGCCGGGAACACCGAACGTGACCAGGGCGCTGCGGCCGTCCGCCGAGACCAGCGCCGGGTGGCCGAGCGGAGAGCGGATGCCCTGCGCCGCGGCTGGCAGCGCGGCCAGCGCCGTGGTCACCTGGCGGGCCGCCTGGCGCATGGCCGGGTCGGTGGCGAATGTCTGGCCGGGCGCCTTGGCCTGGATCAGCACGCCCTCCACGGCCGGGGCCACCAGGCCCAGCCGGTGCAGGGCCCGCTCGGCCTGGCCGGACTGGCCGGCGTCATAGGACGGGGGCGGGGTGGCGGCGCCGAGGGCATGGCCGCCGATGAAGACAACGGCGACCAGGGCAAGCCAGCCGAACACGGCGGTCTTGCGGTGCCGGGCGCTCCACCCGGCGATCCGCTCGACGAACGGAGAGCGGACGCGCCGTCGCCGCTCGTGGCGGAGTGGGTCGTGGCGGGACGGACCGGGTTGCGGCAATACTGGCATCTGCGGCTGGCTCATCATGGCCTCTCTTTGCAGGGTGGTGTGGTGACTGGCTGGTCGCTGCGCGATCCCGCCCGCGAGCTGCAACTCGCGGGCGGGGCGCAGCGCTCAGCCGGGATGCCCGGCTGGGCTGCCGCTGTGGATCTTGTCTTGCAGTGGTCCGAGCGGCCCGGGACTGGCGAGTACCTCCTTGGCCTCGGCCAGCGGGTCGGTCGGGGTGCTGAGCAGCGAGCGCACGACCGCGGCGTGCGCCCGCGCGGTGAGCACCACGACGTAGTTGAAGAGCAGGAACGCAACGGCGAAGATCGCGGCGGCGAGCAGCGCCTTGGGCAGCGTGTCGACGTACAGGCCGACGCCGCCGGACCCCATCGGCCCGTGCGGGAAGTAGCCGAGCACGACGCCGTGGATCGTGGTCGGGCTGGTGTAGCCGAAACCGGCGTTGCCGCGCGGCGCCCAGTACCAGACGGGCAGCGTGGCCAGGCCGAGGAACGTCAGCCAGACCGCCAGCACCGCCGTGTCCAGGATGAACAGCGGCCCCCAGAGCCCGATCAGGTAAGCGGTGTCGCGCCAGGTGGCAGGGTCCCGCCAGCAGGCTCTGGCCCGGGCGATCAGGCCCATCCCGGTGGCGAAGCGGTAGCCGCCATTGACCGGCGCGGTCAGCACCCGGCGGAGTCGGCCCCGCTCGACATCGGCGCACCACCTCAGCACCTCCGCCGCGGCGATCAGCAGCGGGATGCCGGCCAGCGTAATGGCGAAGACCGCGCCGGTCACCGCCGCGGTGAAGCTCGCGGCGAACAGCACCCAGCCAATTGCGAACACGTACCCGGCTAGATACCAGACAGCGCGCCAGAGACCGGCCGACACCAGGAGGCGGAGCGGGTTGCGATACAGGAGCAGCTTCGTGCCGCAGGCGTCCGCACGGCGGGCGGGGCCGCCGTCGGCACCGGCCCGGCCCGCCGCGATCGTACTCATCCCACCTCCCGCATCAGCTGCTCCACGGCCTGTACCTTCTCGGTCAGCTTTGCCAGCTGGTCGCGAAGCTCCTGCTGGTTGGCGACTGCTTCCTCGGCCAGCTTGCGGTAGGAAGCCATGGCGACCGCGTCCGCGCGGTGGCCCTGCAGGCGGAACCAGGAGGCCACGATCACGGCGACCACTCCGCCGACGACCACGAGTATCCCGATGGGAATGATGATCGGTCCGAGGTTGGTCCCGGAGGCCAGCGTGTGTATGCCGGTCATGTGTCGCGCTCCTTCATCTGGCCGTCTCGTAGCTCGCCGGCCTCGTGGGCATTCTGGGCATCGTGGTTGCCGATCCGCAGCGCCGCGATGATGACGTCCGCGTTCAGCCGCAGCTCGAACGGCGCCAGCTGGAAATACTTCATGGCCTTCCCGTCCTCGGACAGTTCCAGCTGACCGGTCACGATGCCCGCCTTTTCCAGCCGGTCGAGGTGCATGTACAGCAATGGCCGCGAGATGCCGAGCCTGCGGGCCAGCTCACTGACGTGCACCCGGCCCCCGGAAAGCTCGGCGATGACCCGCAACCGCAGTGGATTGGCCACTGCGGTCAGCATTGTGAGCAGCTCCTCCTCGGCGATGGGCCGCTCGGCTTCCTGGGTCAGCGTCGGCTCCTTGGACCTGTCAGCTTAGATTTACATGTCAGCTAGAACTTACACATGACGGATCAGCCCGTCAATGCCAATACCCCAGGGGATGCCCGGCTCGCTCCGGTCCGGGATGATGGCAGGCATGGGAGAGCTGATCGTGCTCCGGCACGGCGAGACCGAGTGGAGCGCCTCCGGCCGGCACACTGGCCGCACCGACATACCGCTCACCGCCCGCGGCGAGGCCGCGGCCGCCGCGCTCGCACCGGCGCTGGCCCGGCGCCAGATCGTGGCCACGTTCTGCAGCCCGGCCCAGCGTGCCGTGCGCACCGCCGAGCTCGCCGGGCTGACGGACATCAAGCTCGACCCGGACCTGTGGGAGTGGGATTACGGCGGTTACGAGGGCCGGACGACCCCGCAGATCCAGCAAGAGCGCCCCGGCTGGTACCTCTGGCGGGACGGCGTGATCCCCGGCGACGCCGAGCATCCCGGCGAGACCGTGGCGCAGGTGGGAGCGCGAACCGACGCGGTGCTAGCCCGGGCGAAGCCGCTGCTCGCCAGCGGAGACGTGGCGCTGGTGGCGCACGGCCACGTGCTGCGCGTGCTCACCGCCCGCTGGCTGGAGCTGGACCCGGACGGCGGCCGCCTGTTCCGGCTGGACACGGGCACCTACTCCACGCTCGGCACCGAGCACGATTACCCGGTGATCTCGACCTGGAACCTGCCCCCGGCCTAGGCGGCACCTGCCTGAATGCGCCGCCGGTCGTGCAGCCGCCTGCGCCGGTGGCGGTGCAGCCGCCTGAATGCGCTGCTGGTCATGCAGCCACCCCGCGGTCACTCGGGCCGGGTTTCCTCGTCCATCCAGTTCAGGTACGCCGGCGAGCCAGCGACGATCGGCGTCGCCACGATCTCGGGCTCGTCGTAGCTGTGCCGCTCGGCGAGGAAGTCGGCGAGCTGCTGATAGCGGTCGGCCGGCAGCTTGAGTATGACCAGCCACTCCTCGGCACGCTCGAGGCCGTCCTCCCACCAGTAGGTACTCGCGATCGGCCCGGCGACCTGCCCGACCGCAGCGAGCCTCGCCGCCACCGCGTCATGGGCGAGTTCTATCGCCTCGGCGCGCGAATCGGTCGTCGTCTGGACCTGGAGATAGCGCGCGTCGGTGTCGGCTGCGTTGCCCTGACCCGCCATGGCAACCGATCGTACGCCGGGCGCGGTCGCGTGGATGGCGGCTGCGGCTTATCGTGCGAGTCAGCGATCACGCCGGGACAGGCTGCGGAGGTACGCATGGGCGAGCGGGACGGCCGGTTCTGCCTGGTGGTCAACCCGGCGGCGGGCCGGGGGCGGTCGCTGCGGGTGCTGCCGGAGGTCACCGCCGTGCTCGACGCGGCAGGCGCCAGCTACCAGGTCAGCGAGTCGGCCAGCCTGGCCGACGCCGCCGGCATCGCCGCCCGGGCTGCCGGGATGGGCCAGGTGGTGGTCGCCGTCGGCGGCGACGGCCTTGCGGGCGCGCTGTCCGGCGTGGCGGCCACCGGAGGCTCCCGGTACGGGATCATCCCGGCCGGAACCGGCAACGACCTCGCGAGGGTCCTCGGGATCCCGGCCGGGCCCGCAGCAGCCGCGCGCGTGCTGACCGCGGGGCAGGAACGGCAAGTAGACCTGATCGGCGTGGCCACTCCGGGCCAGCCGGAGACGGTGGTCGCCTGCAGCGTGTACGTCGGCATCCCCTCGGTGGCGGGCCAGATCGTCAACCGGACCAGATGGCTGCGCGGGCCCATCGTGTACTCGGTCGCCGCCCTGCGCGCCCTGGCCGGCTGGGCGCCGACGGCGTTCCGGGTAGAGATCCGCCGCAGCGACCGGCCCGAGGAGGGCGGCGGCGCGCTGGTGCGGGACTTCGCCGGCTACGCGGTCGTCGTGGCCAACGCGGCGTACTTCGGCGCCGGGATGAGGGTGGCGCCGCCGGCCCAACTCGATGACGGCATGCTCGACATCGTGACCATGCGGCACGGGCCCAGGCTGGCGTTCATCCGCACCCTGCTGCGGGTCAGGAACGGGTCGCACACCGGGCTGGCGCAGATCAGCCTGGACCGTGGCACCGAGGTGACGGTGACCGTCGGCCGGGACCTCCCCGCCGCGGCCGACGGCGAGACGCTGCCCTTCGCAGCGCCGCTGCAGCCGGGCACCCCCTGCAAATCCGCGCCCTCCCCGGCGCCCTCCGCGCGCTGACCCCGCCACCTCCGCCCGCTAACCCCGCCACCTCCGCGCCTGACCCCTGGCGGCTCGACCGTTCTGGTTCAGTTTTGTCCGCCAATTTCCGGACTAAAGCGAACCAATATCGATCGCCCGCTCGGCAGCGGGTGCTGACGGGACGGGTGTTGCGGGCGGGCGGAGCGGCGGGCGGGACAGCGGGTGAGGCGGGGCGGCGGGTCGGGCGGAACGGCGAGTGGGGCGGGCAACGGCGGGCGGGGCGGAACGTCAGCCGGCGGGCCAGCCTTCGGCGAGGCCGGCCGCCGGGGTGAACGCGGGGATGCTGACCGTTGCCGTGGCCTCGGCCAGGCCGGACCGGGCGCCGGGCTGTGGCTGGTAGCTGGCCTTCACGGTGAGCGTGTCGGTCCCGGGCTGCGCCGTCACCGGCACGGCCAGCCGGAACCGCACGGTCACCGACTGGTGCGGTGCCAGGACGGTGGGGAGCGGGCCGAGCGGGGTGACCGTCCAGCCCGCCGGGACGTTCAGCGCGAGCCGCGCGCCCGGCATCGCGTAGTCACCGTCGTTGACCACGGTCGCGGTGACCGTGTCCGACCCGCCGACACCCATCGCCGATGGAGCCTGGAGCGTGGCGTAGCGGGCGCCCAGGCTGCGGGTGACGGTGAAGCCGCCGCGCAGTGGCAGGTTCGCCAGGGCCGACGAGTCACCCACATCCACCTGGTAGCGGCCGTCCGGCAGCACCCATCCGTCGGCGTTGTCGTCCCAATACGAGAGGTCGTGACCGTTCAAGGTGAAACGCATGGTGGTGGACTGGCCGGGTCGTAGCGTGACCTTCCGGAACCCCTTCAGCTGCCGCGGCGGCTCCCCGACGGACGCCGGGTCACCGAGGTACAGCTGGGCGACGTCGGATCCGGTGACCTTGCCGGTGTTGGTTACCCGCGCGGTCACCGTGACCTGTCTCCCGGACTGCCCGTTACACCCGCAGCTGGTGGCTCCCGGGTTCGAGCTGCCGTTCTGCACCTGGCGGGGGGTGACGGTCAGGTGGCTGTAGGAGAAGTGGGTGTACGACAGCCCGTACCCGAACGGGAACAGCGGCGTCTCGTTCTTGGCGTCGTAGTACCGGTAGCCGACGTCGATGCCCTCGGAGTACAGCACCTGCCCGTTCTGGCCCGGAAACTGGCTCGGGCTCGACGCCGGAACCTGCGACAGCCCGATCGGGAAGGTGACCGGCAGGTGGCCTCCCGGGTCGACCCGGCCGAACAGGACGGCGGCCAGCGCGGTGCCGTTGCTCTCCCCCGGGTACCAGGCGTCCACCACGGAGGCGACCTGGCTGATCCACGGCATCACCACCGCAGCGCCCGCGTCGATCACCACGACGGTGCGCGGGTTGGCCGCGGCGACCGCGGAGATCAGCTCGTTCTGCGCTGACGGCAGGTTCAGGCTGGCCCGGTCCGCCGCCTCGGACTCGGTGTCATCCGACACCACCACGACCGCGGTCCGCGCCGCCCTGGCCGCGGCCACGGCCCGGGCGATGCCCGGGGCCAGGTCCGACGGCGTGGCCCAGCTCAGCCTCGTCGACGCGTCGGCGCCGGAGACCCGCAGCGGGTAGGTCTGGCCGGCCCGCAGGTCCACGCCCACCGAGTCGGTCGGCGGGGTGCCCGCGTCGGCCAGGATCTCCTTGCCGTCCACGGAAAGGGCCGCGCGAGAGCTTGGGCTCTTCAGCGCGATCACGTACGTGCCGGTCTCCGGCGCGGTGAGCCTCCCGGACCGGGTCAGCGCGGAGGCCGGAATCGGCGACAGCGACGTGTCAGCGGGCAGCCCCTGGGTGTAGGTGACCGTGGTGCCCCGCTTGGCTGCGGCCCGGATGCCCTGCAGCGGGGTGACGCTGAACGGAGCGGTCACGTGCGCGCTGCCGCCGCCGCTGTCGGTCGGCGCGACCGAAGCCCCGGGGCCGATGACCGCCACGGCACCCGCGCCGGATGCCGGCAGCGGCAGCGTTCCGGCGGTGTTCCTTAGCAGCACCGTGCCGGCCTCGGCCACGTCGGTGGCGACCTCCTGATGTGCCCGGGTGGTCGCAACCGCCCGCGCCGCTCCTGGGGGGTCGTTGAATTCACCGAACCGGAACATCTCGGTGAGGATCCGGGACACCAGCTGGTTGAGCGCCGACACCTCGACCTTGCCCGAGCCAACCGCCGCGGCCAGCGCGGCGCCGTAGTAGCCGCCGTCGGGCATCTCCTGGTCGAGCCCGGCCTCGACCGACTGCTCGGTCGATTTCGTGGCCCCGTAGTCCGAGCTCACGAAGCCGGCGAAGCCCCACCGCTGGTCCAGGGTCTCGCCGATCAGGTACCTGTTCTGGCAGGCGGGCACGCCGTTGACCGTGCTGTAAGCGCACATCACGGATGGCGCGTTGCCCTTGTTGATGGCCGCCCAGAACGCTGGCAGGTAGATCTCGTGCTCCGCCCGCTCGCTCACGATCACGTCGTCGGCTTGGGTATTCCGGTTGGTCTCCTGGTTGTACACCGCGTAGTGCTTGACCTGCGACATCACGCCCTGGCTCTGCACTCCGCCGATCTCGGCCCCGGCCAGCGCGCCGCTCAGGTACGGGTCCTCGCTGTAGGACTCGAACGTGCGGCCCCACCGCGGATCCCGGTCGATGTTGATCGTCGGGCCCAGGTCGACCATGATGCCCTTGCTGCGTTCCTCGGCACCGACCACCTGCCCGTACCGGCTGGCCAGCGAATGATCCCAGGTCGCCGCCAGCGACACCCCGGCGGGCAGCTGGGTCACCCCGCTGCGCCCGTCGCCGACCCCGTTCGGCCCGTCTGCCAGGGCCAGCGCCGGAATGCACAGGCTCGGCACCGCGGTGGTGGTCACCGCGCCGTCCGCCAGGCCCGTGGCGCCCGTCCCGGCCATCATGTCGATCTTGTTGGTCAGGGACATCCGGGGCAGCAGCATGCTCGCCCGCTTGCTGACCGGCAGCGACTGGTTCAGCCACGGGCAGGACGGGCCTGCGGCCTGCCGGGGAGCCGTGGCCGCGGGGGCGATGCTGGCGGCCATCGGCAGTGCGATCGCCACAAGCCCGGCGGGCAGGGCCATCCGCAGCAGGCGGCGCCGGGTGAGCCGGCCGACGGGCTTGCCGTCAAAACGGAACAAATTGCTCAAGCATGACCTCCGATACCCAGACCATGATTAACGTCCAGGTACAGCGAAGGTCATCCCATTGCAAAAAATGTCACACACGCAGGGAACCGCGCCTGGGCTCAGTTGCACCGAGCGAGGGAACCGCGTTTGGGCCCAGTCGCACACGGCGAGGGAACCGCGCTTAGCTCAGTTGCACACAGCGACGGCTGCTGGGCGGGCCCGGTAGCAACCCGGCTGGGCCCGCCCAGCAAGCCTGCTGTCAGCTCGTCGGCGTGCCCGAGCCGGTAGCCATCGCGAAGATGTGCATCTCGGTCTGGCCGAACGAGCCGGGCAGCGAGGGCAGCGTCACCGACGCCACGGTCTTGCCTGACGCGAGCGGCACGGAGGCGAAGTACACGCTCACCGCGTGCGATCCGCTCGGCGAGCTCTGGTTCCAGCTCGAGGTGGTGTCGACGATCTGGTCGCCGGTCGCCGGCGCGTTCGAGTACCAGTCGGCCATGTTGATCACGGCGGACTGGCTGGTCCCGTCGGTGTAGTTGATGGTGATCGTGCCCGTCGCCGTCCCGTTCTGGCTGGCGGCCAGGATGCCGAGATCGCTCCCGGAGCCGGACAGCTGCACGGTCTGGCCGTTGGTGACCACGTTGTCCAGGGCTCCAGCGGACACGTTTGGCCAGGTGAGCGTCGTCCCGCCGATGGTCACCTGGCCTCCGGGCGTCAGCGGGGTCGGCGTGCCGGCGGCCAGCGCCTGGGCCGAGTAGCTATCGCCGGCCAGGTCATAGTTGGCGGCAGCCGGATCGGAGTTGTCGCTGATCCCGATGTTGTCGTACGAGGCGGCCAGAGACGAATACGGCACCGCCGTGGTCGTCGAGCTTTCGACGACCCCGCCGCTGCTGCCGGGCCCTGGCTGGTAGCTGACCCTCGCGTTGAGGGTGGCACTGCCCGGCGACGCGTCGGCCGGCGCGGCAACCCTGAACTTCACGGTCACGGTCTGGCCGGGAGCCACGAAGCCGGGCGCTCGCCCGGCCGGGCTGGCCGCCCAGCCACGCGGGACGCCCAGCGTAAACCTGGCTCCCGGCATCGCGTAGTCGCCGCCGTTGACCAGGGTCTCGCTGACCGTCGCCGTGGAACCGGCCGCGATCACCGACGGCGCCGAGACCGTCGAGTAGCGGGCGCCGACGCTTCGGGTGACGGTGAAGCCGCCGTGCAGCGGCAGGTTCGCCGGGCCCGAGGAGTCGCCCACGTACACCTGGTACTGCCCGTCCGGCAGCACCCATCCGTTCGCCGCGTCGTCCCAGTAGGACAGCGCGTGGCCGCTCAGGGTGAAGCGCACGGTGGTGGACTGGCCCGGCTGCAGGGTGATCTTCTGGAACCCCTGGAGCTGCCGCGGCGGCTGCCCCGCGGAAGCCGGGTCACCGAGGTAGAGCTGGGCCACGTCCGAGCCCGCCGCCTTGCCGGTGTTGGTCACCGTGGCGGACACCGTCACCTGCCGGCTCGACTGCCCGTTGCACCCGCAGCTGGTGGCTCCCGGGTTCGAGCTGCCGTTCTGCACCTGGCCCGGGGTGACGCTCAGGTGGCTATAAGAGAAGTGGGTGTACGACAGCCCGTACCCGAACGGGAACAGCGGGGTCTCGTTCTTCGCGTCGTAGTACCGGTAGCCCACATCGATGCCCTCGGAGTACAGCACCTGGCCGTTCACCCCGGGGAACTCGGCCGGCGTCGAGGCCGGCACCTGGGACAGGTCGACGGGGAACGTGACCGGCAGATGCCCGCTGGGATCGGTGTTGCCGAACAGGACGTTGGCCAGCGCGGTGCCGTTGCTCTCGCCCGGGTACCACGCATCGACGACCGAGGCGACCTGGCTGATCCACGGCATGACCACGGGCGCGCCCGCGTCGATCACCACGACCGTGTGCGGGTTGGCCGCCGCGACCGCGGAGATCAGCTCGTTCTGTGCGGACGGCAGGTTCAGGCTGGCCCGGTCCGCCGCCTCAGTCTCGGTGTCGTCGGAGACCACCACGACCGCGGTCTTCGCTGCCTTGGCCGCGGCCACCGCCGAGGCGATGCCCGGCGCCAGCTGCGACGGCGTCGCCCAGCTCAGGTTGGCCGACTCGCCGCCGCCGGACAGCTGCAGCGTGTAGGTCTGGCCGGCCACCAGGTTCACGCCCACCGAGTAGGTGGACACCGGCGGGGTGCCCGGGTTGGCCAGGAGCTCCTGGCCGTTCAGGGACAGGTCGACCGTGGTGTAACAGCCGCAGGGGTTCTCGAATGAGAGGACATAGGTGCCGGTCTCCGGCGCGGTCAGCGTCCCGGTGTAGGTCCCGCCGAAGCCGGTGGGTGCGTAGGCCGGGGTCAGCGCGGAGCTCGGGATCGGCGTCAGCGAGGTGTCGGTAGGCAGGCCCTGGGTGTAGCTAACCGTGGTGCCGGTCCCGGCCGCCGACTGGATGCCCTGCAGCGGGGTGACGTGGAACGTGGACGTCACGTACGCGCTGCCACCGCCGGTGTCGACCGGGTCGGCCGAGGCCGCCGGGCCGATCACCGCCACGTTGCCGCCGCCGTCCGCGGCGAGCGGCAGCGTGCCGCCGCTGTTCTTCAGCAGCACCGTGCCGTCCTGCGCCACCTCAGCGGACACGGCCTGGTGGGCCGGAGTCGTCACTGCGGAACTCGTCGTGCCGGTGGGCGGGTTGTTGAAGTCGTTGAACCGGAACATCTCGGTCAGGATCCGGGACACCATCTGGTTCAGGGTGGCCATGCTGACCTCGCCGGCCTGCACCGCCGCCTCCAGGGCAGCGCCGTAGTACTGGGGGGCGGGCATCTCCTGGTCCATGCCGGCGTCCGCGGACTGCAGGGTGGAGTGCGTGGCCTGGTAGTCCGAGGTCACGTAGCCGGGGAAGGCCCACCGCTGGTCGAGGGTGGTCTTGATCAGGTACTGGTTCTGGCAGGCGGGCACCCCGTTGATCGTGCTGTAGGAGCACATGACCGAGGCCGCCTTGGCCACGTTGGTCGAGGCCCAGAACCCGGGCAGGTAGATCTCGTGCAGCGCCTGCTCGCTGACGATCGCGTTGTCGGCCGGGGTGTTGCGGTTGGTCTCCTGGTTGTACACGGCGTAGTGCTTGACCTGGGACTGCACGCCCTGGCTCTGCACCCCGTCGATGTAGCCGACCGCGGTCTGCGCGTTCAGGTACGGGTCCTCGGTGTAGGACTCGAACTCCCGGCCCCAGCGCGGGTCGCGGTCGATGTTGATCGTCGGGCCCAGGTTGACCGTCGCGCCCTTGCCGCGCTCCTCGGCCCCGACCACCTTGCCGTAGGCGTCGGCCAGCGACGGGTCGAAGGTGGCGGCCAGCGACTGCGCCGACGGCATCTGGGTCACATTCGTGAGCCCGTCGCCCACGCCGACCGGGCCGTCCTCCTCGTTCTGCGACGGGATGCACAGGCTCGGGATGGCCGGGATGTAGAACACATACGGCTCGGAGAAACCGCCCCCGGTCACCTCGTTGATCTTGTCGGCCAGGGTCATCTTGGCCATCAGCATGCTGACCCGCTGGCTGATCGGCAGCGACTGGTTCAGCCACGGACATGACGCGTCCGACGCCGACGCGCGCGCGCCGGCCGCCGAAGCTGGGCCGCCCGCTAACGCCAGCCCGATCGGCAGCATCACCGCCACCGACCCTGCGATCACCGCCAGCCGCGGGAAACGGCGCCTGGCACGCGGACTGCTCGGAATGCTGGCGGAACGGAACAGCTTCATCGAGGGCCTCCTGCTCGCTGGGCGCTGAACAGTCAAGTCCCGGTCGGGGCCCGATGCCAATACCGAGACGAGAGGAACGGCAGAAATATTCTGATAAAAAATCATCAACGCGCCGTAACGGCGCGACCCGCACCCCGTCTCGGCGTCCGCTTGGCGCCGGACGCCTTGGCGACCGCCGAGCTGGCCGAGCGCAGTTCAGTCCGGGCTGCCCGCGGCCGGGCGGCGGCCGGCCGGGCGGCGGATGACCCGCCGGAGCACTCTCCGTCCGTCCAGCGTCCACGTGCGGTCGCAGCCCGTGCAGCCCAGGAGTTCCCCGAACTTGGGTGAGGTCCGGCCCGTTCTCCCGACCGTGCCGCCACAGGCGCACAGCTCCCCGGCCTGGACCCGCCGTGCTCTCCGCGCGGCTCTCCGCACGGCCGAGGGGTCAGGCCGGCTCTCGTGGCGCACGTAAACGACGGCTATGCCGATCATGACCGCCACCACGACAATGACAGCCGTTGCCAAGTAACCCAATTCAATCTCCCCGCGGCCGGAATGTACCTAGACCGTACTGTGTGATCAGGCGCGGCGATAGCGCCCAATGAACGCTGGTACGGATGGGTCGGCGGGTGCCGCAGCATCAATGGCGGTGATTGGCGGCGCTCATCAGCGCCACGACCCGAGCGCGCGCCTGGTCGGTCGCGTCGGCCACGGCATCTCCCTCGGCGCTGACCAGCCGCTCGGCCATCTCAGCGACGTTCACCGGGGCGCCGATGCGCACGATCACCACCCCGCGCCGCGGCCCATGGGTGGCTCCATCGGGCGGCAGCAGCGTTCCCGTCCCGCCGATCCCGGCGGGCACGAGCGGCACCCCGGCCGCCGCGGCGAGGCACGCGGCGCCCCGGTGGAACCGCCCGGTCTGCCCGTCCCGTGACCGGGTTCCCTCCGGGAACACGATGACGTCGTGGCCGGCCGCGAGCAGTTGGGTGGCGGCGGCAAGGTCGGCGCTGCCGCCGCCGGTGCGCCGCACCGGGAACGCCGCGCACAGCACGCGGCAGATCCCCGGCCGCAGCGCACCGCGGAACCAGTAGTCCGCCGCCGCGGCAACGGCGGGCCTGCGCCCAGCGGGCAGCGCCGCGATCAGCGCGGCCGTATCCGCGTGCGAACGGTGGTTGGCCACGATCACGCACGGCCCGGCCGGCAGGCCGGGGACGCCCTGCACCCGCAGCCCGCCCATCAGCGTGAGAACCGTGCGCCATAGCGCCCTCCGTGCCACGGCGGCCGGGCAGGCGCGCCGGTTCACAGGATCACCGCCAGGGCCAGCGCCACGAGCAGCGAGTCGATCCGGTCCAGCAGCCCGCCGAACCCGGGCAGCCAGCGGCCCGCGTCCTTCGCGCCGGCGCCGCGCTTGACCATCGATTCCAGCAGGTCACCGACTGGCGGGCCGACGGTGACCGCTATCACGTGCACGGGCGTGAACACTCCGGGACCGCTGACCGCTCCCGCCACCGCCAGCGCCGCCGACCCGGCCAGCGCCCCACCGGCCACTCCGCTCCAGCGCTTGGCGGGCGACAGCGGCGACAGCGCAGGGCCGCCCAGCAGGCGCCCGGCGCACCACGCACCGACGTCCGCCACCGCCACCGCCATGATCAGCGGCAGCGCGGCTGCGCGGAGAAGCACGAGCCCGGTCAGGGCCGCGAGCCAGCCCGCGCCGAACACCGCGGCCGCGGCGCGGCGCGCTCCCGCGACGGCATCGCCGCCGATCACGGGGACCAGCGCGGCCGCGAGCAGTACACCCGCGAGCGCGCGGCTCAGCTCGGCGGGCATCCGCCAGGCGACCAGCGGCAGGATCACCGCGGCAGCCGCGATCAGCGCCGAGTCGCCGGGCCGGAGCCTGGCCAGCCGGCCGTACTCGACCGCGCCGGTCACGCCCAGGCCGACGGCAAGCAGGACCGCGCCCGGTGTGCCCAGCCACAGGCACCCCGCAACCAGTGGGGCGGACACCATCCAGGTGCGCCACTTGCGGATCACGTCGGCGTTCCTCGACACCAGCGCGCCGATCCCGCCCAGCGTCAGCACGCCGGCCATCATGGCCGCGGTGCCGGCCAGCCCGTTCACCGTGAGCCCCTGGCGACCTGGGCCGGCCCGGCGCCCTGGGCACTCTGGGCCTGCCGGACGCGGGTCGGCCGGACGGCCCAGGCACTCTGGGTCTGCCGGACGCGGGCCAGCCGGGCGAGCCGGGCCAGTCTTGCGAGCCGAATGGCCGCAGTCAGTGCCGAGCCAGCCGCCAGCACTCCGAGCAGCACGGTCGGCCACCCGATGGCCGCGATGAGCGCGAGCAGCAGGCAGCGTTCGGTCTTGCCAACCGGGCCGCCCTGTATCCGGCCCAGCCCGGCCGCCGCGCCGGCCAGCGCAACCCACGAGGGCAGCGTGGCCGCCAGCGCCGCCGCGAGGACCAGTGCCGCCGGGGCCAGCGCGAGGCAGCCGGCCAGCACGGCGAGCTCGGCGGCGCGGTCGCCGAGCTCGTTGAGCACCGCGCCGAACGGGGTGGCCCGGTCCCCGTCTCGGGCCACCCCGCCGTCGAGGTTGGCGCAGGCGAGCCGGGCGGCCAGCAGCGCAGCGACCGCCGCGCCAGCGGCCGGCGCCGGCCGCATCAGCGCCAGGACGGCGCCGGCGCCGGCGCCGAAACAGATCCCGGTCATCGTGATGAGGGAAGGCGGCACGTTCGCGGCAACGAGGTGCCGGCGGACCGGCGCCAGGCGGCGCGCGTACCAGGATTTGAAGCTGTACAGGCCGCTCGCGGCGGCGTGCGCGGAATTGTTCATGGCCATCAGCCTCCGGGCCGGCGGCCCGCACGGCATCGGTGCTGCTACTCAACTCGGATGCCTAAGCTACTCATGAGTAGCTGGCGCAGCGGCGTCTGGGCCTTACTGCGGTCCGCCTGGTTCGGACGCGTCCGCGAGCCCGTGCTCGATGGCGTACCGGACCAGTTCCACGCGGTTGTGCAGGTGCAGCTTGCCGAGCGAGTTCTGCACATGGTTCTGCACGGTGCGGTGGGACAGCACGAGCCTGCTGGCGATCTGCTTGTACGACATGCCGGTCGCGACCATGCGGAGGATTTCGGTCTCGCGCTCGGTCAGCCTCGGCGCATCCCCGCCGCCCGCTGCGGGCGTGGACGCCAGCCGCCGGAACTCGCCGAGGACCAGCGCGGCGAGCCCCGGGGTGAATACGGGGTCGCCGTCGGCCGTGCGCCGCACCGCGTCAAGAAACTCCGGGAGTGCCGCGGACTTCAGCAGGTAGCCGACCGCGCCCGCCTTCACCGCGTCCAGCACGTCCTGCTGCTCGCCGCTCGCGGACAGCACGAGGACGCGCGCCGCTGGACAGGCCGCACGCAGGCCGCGGGTCACGTCGACGCCGGAGGCGTCCGGCAACTGCAGGTCGAGCACGACGACGTCCGGGCGGGCGGCGCCGACGACGCGCAGCGCCTGCGCGCCGTCGGCTGCGGTCGCGACGACGTCATATCCGGCTTCGTCCAGGTCCCGGGCGACGGCGTCGCGCCACATCGGGTGGTCATCGACCACCATGACCCGGATCGGGCCGCTGCGTTCCACGTCCGCACCTTAAGCCCGTTCCGGTGACCTCGCCACCGGCACGCCCGCTCCGCGCGGCAGGCGGAGCTCAACCTCGGTGCCCTCGCCGGGGGCCGAGCTGATGCTGGCCGAGCCGCCCAGGTCGCGCAGCCGGCCGTGGATGGAATGGCTGACCCCGAGCCGGCCGGCGGCCGCCGCTTCGGCCAGCCGCCCATCCGCGATGCCGGGGCCGTCGTCCCTGATCGTCACCGTGACTGATCCCGGCTCGTCCTCGACCAGCACCCACGCGCGGGCCCGTTCCCCGCAGTGCCGGCGCACGTTGTCCAGCGCCGCGTGCATCGCCGAGGCCAGCTCGTCTGCCGCAGCGTTCGACACCAGGACAGGCTGGGCCGGCACCGACACGGTCACCCGGTCGGTCTGGGCGGGCAGCATCACCGAGCGGAGGTCCACGTTTCCCGGCGCGCCCGGCGCCGCACCGGCCGCGGTGCCCCCGGTCCCGCTGCCAACCAGGGCACGGAGCGCGGCTTCCTGCTGGCCCGCCAGCCTGCCGAGTTCGGCCGCGGCGCCGCCCGCCTCAGCACCCCGCCGCTGCACCAGCGCCAGGACCTGGAGCACCGAGTCGTGGATGTCGCGGGCCAGGCGTTCGCGCTCCCGGCCTGCCGCCTCGACTCCGATGACGCGCTGACGCTCCGCCTCCAGCTCGGCGGCGAGCCGGGACACGTGCCCGACGATGACGCCAGCCAGCAGCAACAGCACCAGGCCGTTAAGCGCCTGGCCGAACACCGCTGCCCGCACCAGCACCAGCTCGCAGCCGCACATGATCAGGGCCGCGATCGCGCCGGCCCGCCTGCCGTACCGGACCGCCCAGGCCAGCACCGGCCCGGCCAGCCAGGTCGCGGTGATCGGCGCCACGCCATGCCGCGGCGACTGCGGGTACTGCAGCGCGGCGGTGCTCAGCAGCAGGCAGGCGGTGACCGCGAAGTCGACGCCGAGCAGGACCCTGGTGCGGCGCTCCGGGCGCGAGTAGGCGATGGTGGTGCCGACCGTCCACGCAGTCATCACCGCGATGACCACCCACGCCCAGTCCGGCCGCGAGTAGTCGGCGCGGTCGATGACGGCCAGCCGCAGCGCGGCATAGCCGAGGCTGGCGAACCGGAAGACAGCGAGGGCCCGCCACAGCGGCTCGGCGCTTCCGCGCTGTGCACCCCGCGATGCCTCCGGTGCGCCCGCCTGCGCCCACCAAGACGGGCCGATCATTGCCCGGGCTGCCCGGCCGGGTCGTAGTAGTGCGCGTACTGCCAGGTCCCGTTCTTGACCAGCAACTCTTCGGTCATGGCCGGGAACCGGTCCGGCGACAGCGTCGCGAGCCCGGCCGTGTCGCCGCCGGTGATCCAGCGGGCCAGCGCCTCGCCGAGGGCCGGCGACGAGGAGAACCCTGAGCCGTTGCAGCCGCTCGCCACCCAGAGACCGGGCGCGTCGGGCACCGGCCCGACGACGAAACGGCCATCCGGGCTCATCGTGAACAGCCCGCCGCGGTGCTCGGCGACGGGGGCCGAGCCGGCCAGCGGGGCCTCGTCGGCGACCTGGCGGGCCATGTCCCGCAGCACGCCGAGGTCCAGCGGCATGTCGTCGGTGCGGAACGACGGCCGCTGCTGGACAGGATCGACCGGCAGCGGCGCGGCCTCGAACCCGCCGAACATCAGGCCGCCCCGCGCCGGGCGCAAGTACACCGCGGCGTCGACGACCCGGATGATCGGCTGTGCCGGGTCGACCCCGGCGGACGGCTCGGTGATCAGCAGCTGGTGCCGGACCGGCGCGATCGCCACCCCGCCGCCGGCCCGGCGAGCCCGGCGACCTGCCGGACCCACGCGCCCGCCGCGTCCACCACGGCGACCGCAGCGTCGATGGACCTGGCCTCGGTTTCGACAGCGGCCGCCCGGCCACCGGAGAACGGGATGCCGACCACGGCCTCGGACTCGAGTATCTCGACGCCGTGGCGCCGGCATGCCGCGGCGTACGCCCGCACCAGGCTGATCGGCTCCTCGATGTAGACGTCCTCTGGGCACCACAGCGCGAGCTCCTCGCCCGAGTCGTTGCCGCGGTAGAAGGACACCCGATCAGCCAGGTCCGAGGGGCTGGCCTGCTGCACGTCCGCACCCCAGCCACGGGACTGGGTGGCCTCGGCCAGCAGGTAGTCCCGGTGCTTGTCGGTCCGCGCCACCAGGAAGCTGCCGCTGCGGGCCACCTCGAGTTCGGCTCCGGCCCAGTCGCCGAAGGTCACCGCCAGGTCGATGCTGCGCCGGGCCAGCGCGGTGCGCTGCTCGTCGGCCTGCACGGACTTGAACAGCCCGGCCGCCCGCCCAGACGCCTGCGAGCCGGCCGTGTCCCGCTCGACCACGACCACGGACCGGCCGAGCAGGGCGCACTGCAGCGCCGTGCTCAGCCCGAGCGCCCCGGCCCCGATTACCACGATGTCGGCCTTCATCAGGCCAGTGTCTCCCGACCGGGGCTCCGGCGTCACCTGGTGATGATGTGCTCGTCCGCGCGCTCGCCGAGCAGCGCGCGGGACAGTTTGTCGAGCATCTGGGCCAGCTCGGCGTGCTGCTCCGGCGACCAGTCGGACAGCAGCCGGGCCAGGCCGTCCCGGCCGGCCGCGAACAGCCGGTCCGCGGCGACGCTGCCTTCCGGGGTCAGTTCCAGCGAGCCGTTGTCACGGCGCACGTACCCCGCCTCGACCAGCTTGTCCGCGTACGGGCGCCCATGCTCAACGCTGACGCCCGCCTCACGGGCCAGGTCCGTCCCCACCACCCGGCCGCCGTCCTTGGCCATCCGGGCCAGGATCCAGCAGCTGCCGGCGGGCAGGCCGAGCCCGCACAGATCGGCGAGCCGGGTGTAGCCCTGCCGTCGCAGGTCGACGTCGGCCAGCCGGAGCAGCGCGCGCTCGAGCTCCGCTGCCGACGACCGCTGGGCCGAGGCCGCGCCGATGCCCTCGCCGATGTCGGGGGCGGCGGAAGTCGCGCGCAGCGGCACCTCGCGCAGGAACCAGGTGAGCACGAACGTGGCCGCCGCCACCGGTACCGCGCCCAGGAACACCGTGTGAAACGACAGCACGTACGCGTGCAGGATGTCCGCGTGCAGCGCCGCGGGCAGCCGCTTCAGCGCGGCCGGGTTGGCCTGGGCCGAGGCCGGGCTGAATCCCCGCGGCAGCGGCGTCCCGTGCAGCGCCGCCGCCAGGTTGGCCGCCAGGCGGCTGGAGAAGATCGACCCGAAGATCGCCACGCCGAACGATCCGCCGATCGTGCGGAAGAACGTGACGCTGGACGTGGCGACGCCAAGATCCGCGTAGTCCGCCGAGTTCTGCACGGCGATGACCAGAACCTGCAGGATCAGGCCGAGCCCGAACCCGAGCACCGCGAAGTACACGTCAAGGACCACGGACGTGGTCGTCTCGGTGAGCGTAGACAGCAGGTACAGGGCGACGGTCATGGCCGCCGTGCCCACGATCGGGTACACCTTGTACCGGCCGAACCTGGAGATCAGCTGACCGCTGGCAATCGACGTGACCAGCAGGCCGAGCACCATCGGCAGCAGGTACACGCCGGAGATCGTCGGCGAGACTCCACGCACGACCTGCAGGTACAGCGGCAGGAACGCGGTGGCGCCGAACAGCGCGAACCCGGCGCCGAAGCTGATACCCGCGCCGACCGAGAACACCGGGTTCCGGAACAGCTTCCGCGGCAGCACCGGCTCCGCGGCCCGCCCGGCCGACAGCCACCAGCCCACGGCCAGGATCACCGCCGCGGCGCCGAGCCCGAAGATCTCCGGGGACAGCCACGGGTAGGTGGTGCCGCCCCAGGAGGTCAGCAGCACCACGCAGGTCGCCGCCGCCGCGAGCAGCACGGTGCCGGCATAGTCGATCTTGTGTGCCTGGGTGGCCGCGCTCGCGGGCAGCGCGAACGCGATCACGGCCAGCGCGAGGATACCGATCGGCAGGTTGATGTAGAACACCCAGCGCCAGCCCAGGTTGTCCACGAAGAACCCGCCGATCAGCGGGCCGGCCACGCTGGCCACCCCGAACACCGCGCCGAACGCGCCCTGGTACTTGCCGCGTTCCCGGGGTGAGACGACGTCGCCGACGATGGCCTGGGCCAGCACGATCAGGCCACCGCCGCCCAGGCCCTGCAGAGCCCGGAAGCCGATCAGCTCGAACATGTTGCGGGACAGCCCGCACAGCGCCGAGCCGATCAGGAAGATCACGATCGCGGCCTGGAACAGCCTCTTGCGCCCGTACTGGTCGCCGAGCTTCCCCCATAGCGGCGCCGACACGGTGGTGGCCAGCAGGTACGCGGTGATCACCCAGGACAGGTGGCTCAGCCCGCCGAGGTCGCCGACGATCGTCGGCAGCGCGGTGGCGACGATCGTCTGGTCGAGCGCTGCCAGCAGGATCGCCAGCATCAGCGCGGCGTAGATGATGACCAGGCCGCCACGGGGGCGCGTGACAGACCCGTTGGTCTCGGGGGCGGGCTGCATGCGACGTTATCTACCCATCGCCGCCTGCGCTCTCCCCCGCTGCGCTGGACGTTCCTGCTGTGTTCCAACGGCTACCGCAGCGCGCGGCAGTGGCGGCGCCTCCTCGCCCGGTACGGGAGGCGCCGCCACACTTACCCGGCGCGGCGATCAGTAGCCGTAGCCGCCGCTGCCGGAGCTGCCGCCACTGGAGCTGCCGCTGCCGCTGCTGCCGCTCGACGAAGAGGCTGTGTCCTTGTGCATGTCCTTCTTGCCGGTGGAGGTCATCATCCACCAGAGGCCGCCGGCGGCGTCGAGGTTATTGCCGGTCCACTGGCCCGCGCTGGTGTCGGCCTTGAACAGGTACAGCGGATGGCCGTCGTAGGTCGCCTGGAGCTGGCCGTTGGCCCGCTTGATCGTGCCGAGCTTGCCGGCCAGCGTGACTCCTGAGGCCAGGCTCGGGGTTCCGGTGAGGGGCGGCCAATTCGTCGCGCACACACCGGAGCAGTTCGACTTCGTCGGGGTGTCGATCGCGAACCAGTAGAGCACGAACCCGGCCGAGTCGGTGAGCACCGTGTGGCCGTTGACAACCGAGGTCTTGAGCCCGGTCGCCGTGGCCGTGTTGCTGCTGGTGTTGCTGCCCGTGTTGGTGTTGCCGGTGCTCGCCGCGGGGGGGGTGCTTGAGGACGAACCGCCGCACGCCGCAAGCCCGACGACGGCGGCTGCGGCGAGTACAGAGGCCGCCAACCATCGATTACGCATTGTATTTACTCCATTCGCTACGGTTACCCGCTCCGCGTTCACAGGGGATCACGTAGGGCCGGGCGGAGTAGTTCAATGGTTTTCGATGAATCTCAGGCGGCGATGCGCTGGCAGAGCCAGGCCAGCGACAGCGGGTACCGGTAGTCGATGCCGGCGTGGGTCGCGTCGAACAGCTCGAAGCGGACCACTTCATCGGTGACGCCGACCTCGCGCAGCGCCTGCCGGAACGCCTCCGCGCCCAGGTCCAGGTAGTGCTCGTCCCTGGTGCCCGCGTCGATCCAGATCGCGCGCAGTGACCGGAGCGCCCCGGCGTACCTGGGGGCCATCCGGACCGGGTCCCAGTCCAGCCACCGCTCCCACACCTCGGGGCGCAGCGCGCCGGTCCGCTGGTCGAACGGCAGGTCCACGGTCCCGTCTTCATGCGCCGAGAAGCAGGCGGCCACCCCCAGCAGCCCGAGCAGGACCTGGTCGGCGGCCTTGGTGAACGAGACCCGGGACCCGAAGTCGTCCCACCACCGCCAGATGTCGCCGTCGTAGTCCCGCAGCAGCCGCGCCGCCGGGCCGAAGTCAGGAATGTAGGACAGCTCGTAGAGCGCGTCGCCGGCGTGCGTGGCCAGCGCGCCGAACAGGTCGGGCCGCAGCATCGGGGTGATCATCGCGCCGAACCCACCGCTTGACTTGCCAGCGATCGCGCGGTGCGCCGCGCCGGCCAGCGTCCGGTAGCGCCGGTCGACCCAGGGCACGACCTCCTCGCACAGGTAGGAGTGGTAGCGGCCGGTGCCCGGCGAGTCAACGAACTGGCTGCCGCCGTAGGACGTCCACGCGTCGACGTAGACGACCAGGGCGGCCGGCGCCTCGCCGCTGGCGAACACCGCGTCGGCGGTCTCGGTGAATGGCTGCCGGAAGGGCGCCCGGTTGCGCCACATCGCCACGTGCCCGGTGTACCCCTGGATCACGTAGACCACGGGGTAGCGGCGGCCCGGGTCGGCGTCGTAGCCGGGCGGCAGGTACACCCACAGCGGCCGGTCGCAGGGGTCGCCGAGCGGGTTGTCCCGCAGCAGCTCGCTGGCGATCACGTGTTCTTCGAGTCGGCCGGCCAGCTCTCCGGACCAGGGCAGCATGCATCCTCCCGGGGGATTAGCGGTGAGGTGCCCAGTCTCTCAAACGGCTGGGTCGGCCACCCGGGCCAGGAAGAGCGGCTCCCCGGTCTGCGTGTCGGTCACCAGCAGCACGTACGGCCGGTCGAACGCGACGCCGCCCCGCGGCACGGATATCGCGGTCGGGGTTATGCCGACCGCCGTTGCGGCGCTGCCCACGGTGCCCTTCCCGGTCACGGCCAGCGTGGCCGCGTGCTGTACGAGACCGATGCAGCAGGCCTGCGGCGACAGGCCGGTGAAGTCGGCGCCGCTGTTGAACGCCACGCTCATGCCCAGGCCGGCCAGCAGGTTCCCCAGGCTCGCCGAGGAGCGCAGGCTGACCTTGGGCAGCACGATGTCGGTCAGCCCGCCACCGGTCCTCGGCATCGCGAACGCCCCGGCGATGCCGCTCAGGGTCTGCGCCGACAGCGCCGGGCAGCCGCCGGACCCGGAGTCGGGGAGCAGCGCGGTCATCGCCAGCTTCCCGCCGCGGTACGGCAGTGACACGGCGGTCCACCCGCCCGCGCTGACCATCCGGAACGCGCCGCCGTGCAGGAATTCGGCACTGACCTGCCGCCCCGTCGCCGTGGTGAATTGCCCCGGCCTGGTCTGGCTGGCCGGGAACGGCGCAGACCAGTCCGCGTCCAGGTACAGGGCGTCGGTCAGCACCCAGGCGATGCCTCTCAGGCTGTCCGGCCCAAGCAGCTGCGGGATGTGATCCCGCGTGGCCGTGGCGATCGCGGCGTCGATCTGCCGGGCCGCCGCGGCGGGATCGGTGAGCAGCGGGGCCCGCCCGACCGTCGCGCCGTACCCGGCGGCCACGGCGCGGGTGTAGCTGGGCAGCGGCTCCATCCTGGGGTTGGTCCAGACCCGGTCGCTGCCGGCCACGGTGACGCCGGGCCCGTCCAGGCCGCGCAGGGCGGCCGACCGGGCGTGCAGCGCCGCGTCGAGTCCGGCGCCAACGGCCGGGAGGTGCAGCACCGCCCGCATCGCCCGCGCGGTGCTTCCCCGCGCGCCCAGGTACGCCATCCCGAGGCCGGTCGCGAGGCTTTCCGGGGACAGCACGATGTTCGCGTGCGGGTCCCGGCGGCACCAGGCACCGAGCACGTTGAGCCCGAACGCGGTGTCGGCAGCCCCGAGGGCTCGCGGGGTGACGGCCAGTGACCTGGCCGTCACCCCGCGGCTGACCGCCGTTGGCTGCGGCCGTGCCGCCACAGCCTGCCCGCAACCGGCGGCCGTGATCACAGCCGCGGCAACACCGGCCGTGATCCGTATCCCGGACCCCATGCCAATCAGACGGCCCGCAGCGGCCGGCCGTTGCATCCCAGCGGAACTTTTATCCGCACCCGCGGGGGGCTCCGCCCCCCGCGTACCCCCCAAAGTCAAACCCCGAAGGTCAAACCCAACCCCAAAATCAAACCCCGAAGGTCAAACCCAACCCCAAAATCAAACCCCTGGATCAAACCCTTCCGCGGTGAGCTCCAGCAGCAGGCTGGCCAGCTCATCCGGCCGGTTATTGGGGATCATGTGGTTTGTGGCGATTTCCCGGTAGCGCCAGGCGGGCGACTGCCGGACCCTGTCGGCGGCGGCCCAGAACGGCCCGCCAGGCTCGGGTCTCGGCTCCCCCGTCGCCTTGATGTACGTACGGGTGAACGGCCATTCCTCCAGCGGGCGCGGCAGCCGGACCGGCTCGGTGAAGCAGCCGGCCTGCGGCGTGCGCCGGGCATTGGCCCACTCAGCCTCGGCCGGGTCGTCGTACTCGCGCGGTGCCGACGGCACCAGCCAGTCGCCGCCGAGCACGCCCGCGCCGTGGCCGCCGGTGTTCCCGGACACGCTGTCGCCGTCGCCGGGCACGAACGCGTCGAGGAACACCAGGTGCGCGACCCGGTCTCCGACGTGCTCGAGCGCGCCGGTGACCACGAACCCGCCGTACGACCAGCCGAGCAGCACGATGTCGCGAAGGTCCTCGTAGAGCACGGTGTTAACCACGTCGGTGACGTGCGTCGTCAGGCAGACCTGCGGGCTGGTCAGGTGCGCGCGTTCGCCGATGCCGGTGAGGCTCGGCGTGAATACCTCGTGCCCGGCCGCCCGCAGCGGGCCGCGGACCTTGCGGAAGCCGTACGAGCCGCCCCAGGCTCCGTGTACCAGAACAAAGATCGCCATGTGGCTGAACCCCTCACCCGTTTCTGCCTGGCATCCTAGACATCGTGACCGTCAGTTTCCTCAGCCCGAGCCTGGTCGGCAGGGCAGGCGAGCTCGCCGCGCTGGATGCCGCGCTCGCCATGGCGGGCAGCGGTGAGCCGTCCGCCGTGCTGATCGGCGGGGAGGCGGGGGTCGGCAAGTCCCGGCTGGTGAACGAGTTCGCCGAGCGGTCACGGCAGGCGGGCGCCCGGGTGCTGGCCGGGGGCTGCCTCGAGCTCGGCGCCGACGGCCTGCCGTTCGCCCCGTTCACCTCGGTGCTCCGGGAGCTCGTCCGCGACCTCGGCGCCGACGGCGTGGCCGGGCTGCTGCCGGCCGGGGCGACCAGGGAACTGGCCCGGCTGCTGCCGGAGTTCGGCGAGCCCGCCGGGTCGGACGACGCGGGTGCCGCCCGGGCGCGGCTCTTCGAGCAGATGCTGATCCTGCTCGAGCAGCTCGCCGACCGTGGCCCGCTGGTGCTGATCGTCGAGGACGCGCACTGGGCCGACCGGTCAACCAGGGACCTGCTGGAGTTCCTGATCCGCAACCAGCGCACGATCGGCGGCCTGCTGATCGTTGTCACATACCGGTCCGACGACCTGCACCGCACCCACCCGCTGCGGCCGCTGCTCGCCGAGCTCGGTCGGCTCGACTGGGCGCGGCGGATCGAGCTGGGCAGGCTCACCCGGGCCGACACCGACGAGCTCGTGGCCAGGATCACCGGCAGCGAGCCGCGCGAGGATGCGGCCCGAGCCGTGTACCGCCGCACCGAGGGCAACCCGCTGTTCGTCGAGGCGCTGATCGGCGACGGCGAGCCGGATTCCGGCCTGCCCGAGTCGCTGCGCGACCTGCTGATCGCCGGGGTGCGGCGGCTGCCCGAGCCGACCCAGGATGTGGTCAGGATTGCGAGCGCCGGCGGCGAGCAGGTCGGCCACGCGCTGCTGGCGGCGGTCGTCGGCCTCGACGACACGGCGCTCGCCAGCGCGCTGCGCCCGGCCGTGGCCGCGAATGTGCTGCTGGCCGGCTCTGACAGCTATTCGTTCCGGCACGCGCTGATCCGCGAGGCGGTGCACGACGAGCTGCTGCCCGGCGAACGTGGCGGGCTGCACGGCCGGTTCGCCAGGGCCATCGAGGGCGACCCGCTGCTCGTCCCGCCGGGCCGGGCCGCGGTGGAGCGGGCCTACCACTGGTACGCCGCCCTGGACCCGGGCTGGGCCCTGATCAGTGCGTGGCAGGCGGCGGCGGAGTCCGGCCGGGCGCTCGCCCACGCCGAGCAGCTCGCGATGCTCTCCCGGGTGCTCGAGCTGTGGGACCGCGTGCCCGACGCCGCCGACCGGATCGGCGCCGACCACGTGGCGGTGCTGGAGGCGGCGACCGGCACCGCCGAACTGGCCGGGGAGTACGACCGGGGGGTGGCCCTCGCCACCGGGGCGCTGAAGGAGGTCGACTCCGGCGCCGAGCCAGTGCGGGCCGCGTTGCTGTACAGCCTCCGCGGTCACCTGGCGAAGATGGCCGGCCGCGAAGACTACGCCAAGGACCTGATGGAGGCGGTCCGGCTGGTTCCGGCCGACGCGCCGCCCGCGGCCCGGGCCCGGGTGCTGGAGGCGGCCGCCCACGACATCCATCACCGGGAAGGCTTTGACCCAGCCGAGGCCCGGGCCCGCGCCGAGGAGGCGGTGGCCGTGGCCCGGCAGGCCGGCGACCCCGAGATCGAGGCCATGGCACTGGTCGCGCTCGCCTGCGCCGAGCCGTCCACCGCCACCCTGGAGCGGAACCGGGCGCTGCTGGCGGAGGCCCGCGCGGCGGCGACCCGGGCCAAGGCCTACCAGCCGCTGCTAAGGGTCGCGATCACCGAGTCGGACATACTGGAGGGCCTCGGCGAGCACGAGCTCGCCGCCGCTGTGGCCCGCGAGGGCGTTGCGGCGGCGGTCGAGTACGGCCTGGCCCGGACGTCCGGCGTGACCCTGGCCATCAACCTGGCCGAGCCGCTGGTCTCGCTGGGCCGGTGGGACGAGGCGGCCGAGGTCATCGAGCGCGCGCTGGAGTTCATGCCGCCGCGGGTGGGGCGGTCGTCGGTGTGGCGGCTGGCCGGTGACCTGGCGCTGGGCCGGGGCGATCTGACCGCCGCGGCCGCACGCGCCGCCTCGGTCCGGGCGGCGCTGGACGGCGTCCGGTACAAGGACGAGCATCAGCTGCCGATGGCCCGGCTGGAGTCCGAGGTGCGGCTGGCGGAGGGCCGGCCGAGCGAGGCTATGGCCGCGGTCGAGGAGCCGCTGGACCGCTACAACGTGTCGGCCAGCCCCCGGTATGGGTGGCCGCTGCTGGTCGCGGGCGTCCGGGCCTGCCTGGCCGCCGCCGCGGCCGGTGACCAGGCGCTGGCCAGAAGGGCGGCGGCGCTGCGGGAGCGCATGCGCACCGAAGCGGGCAAGCTGGTGCCCGACGGGGTGAGCCAGTCGGCACACCGGCTGACGTTCGCCGCCGAGATGGCGCGCGCCGACCTGCGGGATCCCGGCGACCTCGCCGCGTGGGATGAGGCGGCGCGGGCGTGGGAGACGGCCAGCGAGCCGTACCCGATGGCCATGGCGCTGCTGCGGGCCGGCGAGGCGGCGCTCGCCGCCGGTGACCACGACGGCGGCGCGCAGCGGCTGCGCCGGGCCGCGAAGCTGGCGGGACGCCTCGGCGCCGGCGCGCTGAGCGACGACATCGCCCTGCTCGCCAGGCGCGGCAGGGTCGGCCTCGGCAGCCAGGACGACGATCCCGGCGCGGCAGGCACCGGGCCGGCGCAGCAGGATCGGCTCGGGCTCACCGCACGCGAGTTCGAGGTGCTGCGCCTGGTGGCGGCCGGGCGGAGCAACCGCGAGATCGCCGCCGAGCTGTTCATCTCGGCGAAGACGGCGAGCGTGCACGTGTCCAACATCCTCGGCAAGCTCGGGGTGGCGAGCCGTGGCGAGGCCGCCGCGACCGCCCACCGGCTGCGCCTCTTCGACTCGTTCCCGGCTACCGGGGACCTCGACGGCGGAACAGCCGGAAGGCGATGAACCCCAGTGCGATACCGAAGACAAGCCAGGGCAGCAGCATGACCAGGTCACCGCGGGTCATCTGCGCCGCCTTATCTGCCGGGACTAGTGCCACTAAGCTCTCGCGTCGGGATGCTGGACCGTTGGAGGCGCCGTGATAACCGTGTGGAGCCGCGGCCTTACGGTCAGGCAGGAGGGGGGTGCGCGGCCATGGCCGCCACAGTGCTGCTGGTGGAGGACGAGCGCAAGCTGCGGGAGCTGATCCGCTCATATCTGGAGGGGGCCGGGTTCACGGTTCTGTCCACGGAGTCGGGAGCGGAGGCGCTCACGCTGGCCGCCTCGGCATCGCCGGACCTGGTGATCCTCGACCTCGGGCTGCCGGACGTGCCGGGCGAGGTCGTCGCCAGCGAGGTCCGCGCCGCCGGGAATACACCGATCCTGATGCTCACCGCCAAGGCGGCCGAGGAGGACCGGATCGCCGGCCTGGAACTCGGCGCCGACGACTACGTGACCAAGCCGTTCAGCCCCCGCGAGCTGGTGCTGCGGGTCCAGGCGATCCTGCGCCGCGGCGGACCCGTCACCGGGCCGGGCCGCGCCTCCTACGGCGACGGTGCCCTGGTGATCGACGAGTCACAGCGGCAGGTCGTGGCGCGCGGCACCACCGTGGACCTCACCCCGACCGAGTGGGGCATCCTGGTGGCGCTGGCCACCGTCCCGGGCCGGGTGTACTCGCGGTTCGAGCTGATCAACCGGGTGCGGGGCTACGAGTTCGAGGGGTACGAACGCACCGTCGACTCGCACGTGAAGAACCTGCGCCGCAAGATCGAGGAGGAGCCGGCCAACCCCAGGATCGTCCAGACAGTGCTGGGCGGCGGTTACCGGCTGGGCCTCACCCGCGATGGCTGACGGCGGCGCCGGGCCGCCGCAGCGTCCCGCCGCCCGCGGTGAGGCGCTGGGCCTGCGGCTGGCGCTGGCGTTCCTCGCGGTGGCGCTCGCAGCGGTCGCCCTGCTGGCCGGCCTGACCGCGGCCTTTGCCGCCGCGGACGTGTCGGGCCTGGCCAGCAGGCAGCGCCAGGAGCTCACCACCGCGATCGCGGTGGCCGCCGCGGCCGCGCGGGAAGGTAGCGACAGCTGGTCGTCGGCCGACCTGTCCCCCGTGCTTGACCTCGCCGCACGCACCGGCGCGGAGGTCCAGATCCGCGACAAGGCGGGCCGGGTGGTGGCGCACTCGCCCGGGTTCGCCGCGCAGGCGTCGGCTCCGCAGTTCAGCGCGACGGCCATGGTGCGGGGCATGACGGTCGGCCGGGTTCTGGTCAGGTTCACCGGTTCCGGCCTCGGCGGCGCCGACCGGGGCCTGCAGATCGCGCTGCTGCGGGCCATCTCCGGCGCTGCCGGGGTGGCGGCCCTGTTGGCACTGCTGACCGGGCTGGCGGTGGCCCGGCGGATCACCCGCCCGGTCGAGCGGATCATCACCGTGACCAGGGCCATGGGGCGCGGGGAGCGCACCGCCCGGGTCGGCCAGGTCACCGCGCCAGCCGAGCTGCGCGAACTGGCGACCGCCTTCGATCAGATGGCCGACGCGCTGGCGCGCCAGGAGCAGCTGCGCAGGGATCTGGTCGCCGACGTGGCCCATGAGCTCCGCACCCCGGTCGCGGTGCTGCAGGCCGGGCATGAGGCCATGCTGGACGGGGTTGCCGAGCCCACCCCGGAACAGCTGGCCTCGCTGCGCGACGAGGTGCTGCGGCTGGCGAACATGGTCAACGACCTGCAGACCCTTGCAGCCGCCGACGCCGCGGCGCTGCACCTGTCGCAGCACCGCTGCGACTTGGCCAACCTGGCCGACGACGCCGTCGCCAGCCTGATCGGCCGATTCGAAGCGGCCGGGATCATCCTGGAGCGGCGCTTCGCCGAGGCCGATGTGCTGGCCGATCCCCGCTGGCTGCACCAGCTGATCATGAATCTGCTGACGAACGCGCTGAAGTTCACCCCGGAGGGCGGCCAGGTCACGGTCGAGGTAAGCCCCGCCGGGCCGGGCGCGGTGCTGACGGTGACCGACACCGGGATCGGGATACCCGCCGACGAGCTGCCCCATGTGTTCGACCGGTTCTGGCGCGGCCGCCAGGCCGCGCAGATCTCCGGCAGCGGCATCGGCCTCGCCGTCGCCGCCGAGCTGGCCCAGGCGCACGGCGGGCAGCTGACCGCCAGCAGCGAGCCGGCGCAGGGAACCGTGATGACGCTGACCCTGCCCCGCGCCTAGTCGACGCGGGGCAGCGACCAGCAGCCCGGACCCCCGTCGCTCAAACCCCGTGGCCAGAGATAGCTGGCGGTGCCCGACGCCGCGACCGCGGCTCGCGTCAACGCCGACCGCCACCCTGCTCTCACCGGTCACGCCCCCCGCTCGACCGGAAGGTGGCAACCCGCGTTTCGCTGGCGGGCACCGCCTGCTACCCCCGTGGACGGCATCCGGTCGTGGCGGCTGCCGCCCGTCCTCGCGGTAAACACGACACCAGCGCGGTGCAGCCGGAGTGCAGACCTTGTGTACGAGATGTGGAGCCCTCCGCATTAACGGCCGAAAACGGCTCAGTCCGGCGAACACCGGATACGGAAAACATGCAGGTCAAGTGGTGATACGTGGGCACGGCGCGGCGCCCTCGGCGGTACGCTGTCGTTGCCCGGGCGTCCGTTACGCCCAGGCGTGAACCCCGACGCGGAGGGGACCCTTGGCCTATCTCGGGGGATCGGACGACTGGCCGGAGCTTGCCGACATTCCCAGGATGGCCAGGCGCCTGATCCGCCGGGCGGTGCTTGCCGCGCGCGCCGATGACGAGCCGGTCCAGCGGGTGCTGCGCGAGCACCTCGGCCCGGACGCCGCGAGCCTGCCCGTGATCTCCGGATCCTGGCAGGGCTACGACCAGGTGAACGTGCAGGCGGGCCTCGACGCCTGGCTGGCGGGCTGGCGTCGCGAGCACGTACTGGTCGGGCTTACCGGGTTCACGCACGAAAGCTTCGGGCTTGCCGACCTGCTGCAGCCCGCGGCCGAGCACATGTGCCTCGGTGTCGGCAGCGTGGCGATGGCGGCGCTGCCGTGCGGCCCGGGCGGACAGACGATGGCCTGTGTGCGGTGCGGCCTCTACCTGGTCGACGACGTCGACACCCGGCTCGCGCTGCTGCTGCGCGAACCCGGCGACCACGACCCGGACGGGAACGCCACGCTCGAGGTCGTCTGCGCCGACCAGGCGGCGGCCCAGCGGGTGGTCGACGAGGTGCGGCAGCAGGCGGTCGCCCGGAACGTGTTCCGCGGGCAGGTGATCTCGTTCGGCGACGAGATGTTCGGCCAAGGCCGCGGCAGCGGCGGCGTGCTGCGCTTCCACGACCGGCCGCTCCTGCGCCGGGACATGGTGGTGCTCCCGCCCGCTGTGCTCGACGACATCGAACGCCAGGTGATCGGTGTGGCCAGGCACGCTGGCCGGCTGCTGGCCAGCGGCCAGCACCTCAAGCGCGGCGTGCTGCTGCACGGCTCGCCGGGAACAGGCAAGACCCACACGATCCGGTACCTGCTCGGGCAGCTGGACGGCGTGACCGTGGTGATCCTCTCGGGCCAGGCGCTGCGCTGGATCGGTGAGGCCTGCTCGGTGGCCCGGGTGCTGGCGCCTTCGGTCGTGGTGATCGAGGACGTGGACTTGATCGCCGAGGAGCGCGGGCTTCGCGTGGGCCAGCACCCGCTGCTGTTTCAGCTGCTCAACGAGATGGACGGGCTCGGCGGGGACCTGGACGTGACGTTCCTGCTCACGACGAACCGCCCGGACCGGCTGGAGGCTGCCCTGGCGGCGCGGCCCGGCCGTGTCGACCACGCAGCGGAGCTCCCGCTCCCCGACACCGAGGCCCGCCGCAGGCTGCTCGAGCTCTACCGGGGCAGCCTGGTGCTCGACCTGTCCGACCCGGATGACGTGATCACGCGCACCGAAGGAGTCACCGCCGCGTTCCTCAAGGAACTGCTGCGCCGGGCCGCGCTGCTGGCGGCCGGGACCGGGCCGGCCCGCGAAGGCAACGGCGGCGCCCCGATCCGGGTGACCGACGCACACCTGACCGAGGCCCTGGACCAGCTGCTCGACGCCCGGGGCCAGCTGACCAGGACCCTGCTCGGCGGGCGCGGCACCGCGGGCCAGGACGCGGTCATCCGCCCGATGGGAGCGGACGCGGTGATCCGCAGGAGCGAGGCCTTAATCCTTCAGCCGAGGAGGAAGCCGAGCACCCCGCAGCCCACCTGACCGGGTGCCGACACGCTCGCCAGGTGCGCCGCGCCCCTGACCACGGCCAGCCGCGCCCCCGGGATCGCCGACGCGATCACGGCGCCGTGCCACGGCGGCGTGGCTGGATCCTCGGCCCCGGCGATGACCAGCGTCGGTGCGGTGATCGCGGGCAGTGACGGGCGCAGGTCCATCGCGCCGATCGCCTCGCAGCACCCGGCGTAGCCCTCGGCGGCGACCTGCGCGAGCCCCGCCACGAACGACGCGGGCACGTCCGGCTCCCGGGCGGCGAACTCGGGAGTGAACCACCGGCTGACCACCTGCTCGGCGATCGGCCCGGTGCCCTCGGCCCTGGCCTGCTGCGCGCGCCCGGCCCAGAACGGCGCGGGCGGCAGGTACGCGGACGTGCAGCACACCGCCAGCGCGTCGATCCGGTCCGGCGCGTTTGCGGCCAGCCACATCCCGACCATGCCGCCGAGCGAGATACCGCAGTACCGGGCACGCCCGATCCCATGCTCGTCGAGCAGGCCCAGCACCGCGGCGCCGAGTTCGCCGACCGTGTAAGGCCCCGGCGGCGCGGCCGAGCCGCCGTGCCCCGGGTACTCGTACCGGAGCAGCCGGAAGTGCCGGCGGAACTGGGCCAGCTGTGGCTCCCAGACGGCCGCGGTCGTGCCCATCGAGTTGCCGAGCACGAGCACCGGCGCGTCGGCGGCCGGGTCAAGCTCCGCGGCCAGCGAGCTGATCGCCACGGCTACACCTCCCGGGCCAGCTCCGTGTCCAGCTCGCCGAGCACCCGGTAGCAGGGCAGCACCGAGGCGATGCTGGAGTTCGGCTCCCGCCCCTCGCGGATCGCCGCGACGAACTCCCGGTCCTGCAGCTCGATCCCGTTGGTCGACACGTCGACCTTGGACACGTCGACCGGCTCTTCGCGCCCGGTGACCAGGTCGTCGTACCGGGCGATGTATGTGCCGTTGTCACAGATGTAGCGGAAGAACGTGCCCAGCGGGCCGTCGTTGTTGAAGCTGAGCGACAGCGTGCAGACGCGGGCGGCCGGCGTGCGCAGCTGGATGGACATGTCCATCGCGATGCCGAGATCGGGGTGCAGCGGCCCCTGCACGGCGTGCGCGATCTCGACGTCCTCCCCGGTCTGGTACTGGAACAGGTCCACGGTGTGCGCGGCGTGGTGCCAGAGCAGGTTGTCGGTCCAGCTGCGCGGCTCGCCGAGCGCGTTCAGGTTCTTGCGCCGGAAGAAGTAGGTCTGCACGTCCATCTGCTGGATGGACAGCTCCCCGGCGGCGATCCGGCGGTGGATCCACTGGTGCGACGGGTTGAACCGGCGGGTGTGCCCGACCATGCAGGTCAGGCCCGTCTCCCGCTGCACACGGTCGACCTCGCGGGCGTCCAGCCAGGTGTCCGCGACCGGTATCTCGACCTGAACGTGCTTGCCCGCGCGCATCGTGGCGATCGCCTGCGCGGCGTGCATCTGGGTCGGGGTGCACAAGATGACCGCGTCCACGTCGTCCCGGGCGAGCACCTCACCGAGGTCGGTGGTCGCCTGCTCCGCGCCGTACTTGCGCGCCACCTCCTCGGCCTGCTCCAGCCTGCGGCTGACGATGGACGTGACCGTGACGCCGTCGATCTCGGCAAGGCCGTCGAGGTGCTTGATGCCGAACGCGCCGGCTCCGGCGACTGCGATCCGCATTGGTCAGCTCGCTTCCTGGTTTTCGGAGGTGCCCTGGAACTGCGGGGGTTCCTCGTACGGCCGCACCACGAGATGCCCGACCGCGGTGTTGGACGCAGGGACGTGGTAGAAGCGGTACAGCTCCTCGACGGCCGGGCCCATGGCGCCGCGCATGATCAGCTGCATGACCAGCTCGATCCCCTCGGAGCCCGCCTCCCGCACGTACTCGATGTGCGGCACGAGCGCCAGGTTGTCCGGGTCGCCGATCAGCCGGTCGAAGAACGCGTTGTCGAACTTGGAGTTGATGAACCCGGCGCGCGGGCCCTGCAGCTGGTGGCTCATGCCGCCGGTGCCCCAGACCTGGACCGAGAGGTCCCCGGGGTAGCTCTGCACCGCCCGGCGGATCGCCTTGCCCAGCATGTAGCAGCGGTGCCCGGTCGGCGGCGGGTACTGCACCACGTTCACGGCCAGCGGGATGACCCGTACCGGCCACTCCTCGGGCTGCCCGTAGACCAGCGACAGCGGCACGGTGAGGCCGTGGTCGACGTCGAGCTTGTACATCAGCGTGAGGTCGAACTCGTCCAGGATCAGCGACTGCGCGAGATGCGCCGCCAGATCCGCGTTCCCGCGGACGACCGGCACCGGGCGCGGCCCGTATCCCTCGTCGGCGGGCGGGAACTCGTCGGCACAGCCGAGCGCGAACGTGGGCACGAGCTCGGGCGAGAACGCGGACGCGTGGTCGTTGTAGACCAGGATCACCACGTCCGGTACCTCCGAGGCGGCCCAGGCCTTGGTCCACTCGTACCCGGCGAACAGCGGCTGCCAGTAGGCCTCCCCGGTCTTGCCGAGGTCGATCGCCGCGCCGATGGCCGGGATGTGGCTGGTGGTGAGTCCCGCGGTGATGCGCGCCATCTCAGCTCCCGTCCTTTATCGAGCGCCAGCCCTCGGGCGACCGCCCGCCGGAGATCATCATCTGCTGATAGTCGTCGATCTTCATGCCGGTCATCGTGGACACCGCCTGCAGGTAGCTGAGCCCGTCGGTGGCGAAGATCTTGGCCAGGAAATAAATGTTGCCGCCCTGGTCGAGCATGGCGTTGTAATCCCGGTCGAGCACGGCCTGCTTCTGGCCCTCGGTCATCGGCCACTCGTCCAGGTAGGCGCGCTCGTCGGCCTTGAACCGCTCCCGGTTCTCCGGCTTCATCAGGCTCATGCAGAACTCGTTCAGGTTGAAGCCCTGTTTGGCCCGCTGCGCGGTGAACACGCGGGTGCCAGGGATGTCGTCGAACTCTGAGGTGTAATCGGTCGCCATCAGGCCTCCTCCCAATACAGCCGCATGGGGTTGCCGACCAGCAGCCGGTGCTGCAGGTCATCGGTGCGGGCGATGCGCGGGATCACGTCGACGAGCGCGCCGTCGTCGGGCATGTGGGTCTTCATGTTCGGGTGCGGCCAGTCGGTGCCCCACAGCACCCGGTCCGGGAACGTCTCGACCAGGCGGCGCGCGAACGGGGCCACGTCGGCGTATTCCGGGGGCCCGGAGACCGACAGCCGTTCCGGCCCGCTCACCTTGGACCAGACGTTCTCGTTCTCGGTCAGCAGCCGCAGGAACTGGGCGAACTCCGGGCCGTCCACCGGCTGTGTCACGTCCGGCCTGCCCATATGGTCCACAATCACGGGCGTGGGCAGGCTGGTGAACAGGTTCCAGCGCTCGGCCAGGTCCGCGGCCTCGAAGTAGACGACGATGTGCCAGCCGAACTCGGCCACGAGGTCGACCAGGCCCCGGTAGTAGTCGTCCGGCTTGGGGTCGGCGAGCCGCCGGACGAAGTTGAACCGGACGCCGCGCACGCCGGCCGCGTGCAGGTCGGCGAGCTCTGCCCGGGACACCCCGGGCCGGATCGTGGCCACGCCGCGGGACCGCCCGCCGTCGGCGAGGAGCGCGTCGACCAGGGCCCGGTTGTCGGCACCGTGACAGGTCGCCTGCACGATCACGCTGCGCTCGAAGCCGAGGAAGTCGCGCAGCGCGAACAGCTGCTCCTTGCCCGCGTCGGTCGGCGTGTACTTGCGCTCCGGCGCGTACGGGAAGACGTCGCCGGGCCCGAACACGTGGCAGTGCGCGTCGACGGCCCCCGGCGGCGGGACAAACACCGGCTTGCTGGGGTGCGGGTCGTACGCCAGCCAGTCGGCGTCAGGGGTGAACGGGGGTGGGGGGGCGGGCCAGGGCGGAGGGGCGGGTTGATGAGCAGTCACTACAGACCACGCTCCCGCAGCGCCTTGTCCAGCCGCGGGTAGACCCTCCGCGCGTTGCCCGAGAACACCTGCGCGCTCTCCGCCTCGGTCAGCTCCGCCGCGTCTATATACCGCTTGGTGTCGTCGAAATAGCGGCCGGTCTCCGGGTCGATGCCGCGGACGGCGCCGACCATCTCCGAGCCGAACAGCACGTTGCCAACGTCGATGACCTGCAGCAGCAGGTCGATGCCCGGCTGGTGGTAGACGCAGGTGTCAAAGAACACGTTCTTCATCACGTGCTCGCGCAGCGGCGGCTTCTTCAGCATGTCGGCGAGCCCGCGGTAGCGGCCCCAGTGGTACGGAACCGCGCCGCCGCCGTGCGGGATCACCAGCCGCAGGTTGGGGAAGTCGGCGAACAGGTCACCTTGGATGAACTGCATGAACGCGGTCGTGTCGGCGTTGATGTAGTGCGCGCCGGTGGCGTGGAAGTTCGGGTTGCAGCTGCTGGAGACGTGCACCATGGCCGGCACGTCGAGCTCGGTCATCTTCTCGAAGACCGGGTACCAGTACCGGTCGGTGAGCGGCGGGCCGGTCCACATGCCGCCGCTCGGATCCGGGTTGAGGTTGCAGCCCACGAACCCCAGCTCGAGCACGCACCGCTCCAGCTCGGCCACGGACGCCTTCAGGTCGGCGCCCGGCGACTGCGGCAGCTGGCAGACGCCGATGAACGTGTCCGGGAACAGCCCGACCACCCGCGCGATGAGGTCGTTGCACGCCCGGGACCACTCGATGCTGACCCGCTCGTCGCCCAGGTGATGCGCCATGGCCGACGCCCGCGGCGAGAAGATCGTCATGTCCGCGCCGCGCTCGCGCAGCAGCCGCAGCTGGTTCTGCTCGATCGACTCGCGGATCTCGTCGTCGGAGATCCGCGGGTAGGCCGGTGCCGGGCGGCCCTCGGCGAACTCTTCAAGCTGCCCTTTACGCCACGCGTCGTGCTGCGGTGGCGCGGTGGTGTAGTGACCGTGGCAGTCGATGATCATCGCGGGCCTCTCTGGGTCAGGCTGGGCTGGGTCATGCCGGGCTCCAGACCGACGAGGGCACCATGACCTCGCCGCGCATGAGCAGGCGGGCGGTGCGCAGCAGCGCCGACCTGGTGACGACGGGCCCGCCCGCTTCGAGCTTGACGTCGATGGTGACGGTGAAGAAACCCGTCGGGTGCTCTACCTCGATGTCCAGCGACCCGTCGGCCTGGTCACCGGCGACAGCGACCTCGTGCGCCACGGAACCGGGCAGCACGCACGCGGTGGCGACCGACACCGCGCCGAGCACGCCTATCGCCTCGTGCACGCGGTGCGGGATGAACGTCCGGGTGGACACGGTGCCGCCGTGCGCGGGCGGCGACAGCAGGCTCATCTTCGGCACGGTCTTGTCGGTCACGTCGCCGAGGTTCATCAGCGGCCCGGCGGCCAGCCGGATCGCCTCGACCCGCTTGGTCAGCTCGGCGTTGCCCTCCAGGTCGGCCGGTGACTCCTGCCCGGACAGGCCGAAGTCGGATGCCGCCAGGCAGATCACGGGCATGCCGTTGTCGATGCAGGTGACCTTCGTTCCCTCGATCACGTCGCAGGCGTTGCCGGTCGGCAGCAGCGCGCCGCACGAGGAGCCGGCGACGTCCTCGAACTCGATCGGGATCGGCGCGTGGCTGCCGGGCACGCCGTCGATCCGGGCGGTCCCGTCGTAGCGGACGCTGCCGCCGGGCGTCTGCACGAACGCGGTGGCGAGCGTCTCGGTGTTGCGCATCCAGATCCGGACCGGCGTCACCGGGTCACCTGCGGCAATCAGCCCCTGATCGATCGCGAACGGCCCGACGGCGGCCAGCATGTTCCCGCAGTTCTGGCTGTCCGATACTTCCGGCCGGTCCGGCCACACCTGCAGGAACAGGTACTCGACGTCGGCGTTGTCGCGGGACGACAAGCTCACCACGGCCACCTTCGACGTCAGCGGGTGGCTGCCGCCCATGCCGTCGATCTCCCTCGGGTCCGGGGAGCCCATGGCGGCGAGCAGCACCGCGTCGCGGGTCGCGCGGTCGGCGGGCAGGCTGTCGGCGAGGAACACCAGCCCCTTGGACGTGCCGCCGCGCATGGCGGCGCACGGGATCGGTGTCTGCGTCACGACGACTCCGAGTAGTCCACGTAACGCAGCCCCTTGTCGGCGAGCTTGCCGCGCATGTCGTAGATGTCCAGGCCGAGCTCGCCGCCGCTCAGCCTCGGCCGCTTGGACGCCTCGTTGGCCTCACGGTCCTGGGCGGCCTTGAGCACGGTCGCGGCCTCGGCACGAGGCACGACCACGACCCCGTCGTCGTCGGCGACGACCACGTCGCCGGGCCGCACGTACGCGCCGGCGCAGACAATCGGGGTCTGCACGTTCCCCGGCGTCTCCTTCACCGTGCCCTTGGCCGAGATCGCCTTGGACCAGACCGGGAAGCGCATCTCGGTCAGCGTCGCGACGTCGCGCACCCCGGCGTCGATGACCACGCCGCGGACCCCGCGGGCCAGCAGGCTGTTGGCCAGCAGGTCGCCGACATAGCCGTCGTCGCACGGGCTGGTCGGGGTGACCACGAGGATGTCGCCGGTCTGCGCCTGCTCCACGGCGATGTGGATCGACCAGTTGTCGCCCGGCGCAACCTCGCAGGTCAGCGCGTTGCCTGCGATGCGCGCTGGCCGGAAGATCGGGCGGATGTCGGCCCGCAGCAGCCCCGTGCGGCCCTGGGCCTCGTGCACCGTGGCCACACCGGCGGCCGCCAGGCCGTCGACGAGCTCGAGATCGGTTCGAGGGGTGTTCCGTACAACTACCGGCACCTGCATGCTCCTTTCCGGAGGTTGTGCTCAGACGTCAACGGGCTCCGCTCGCTACCCATGCCCGTCCCTCGCGGGCATGGTAGCGAGCAGGTCGCGCAGCACGGAAAGCTCGGCCGGGCTCGGCGCCGCGATCTCCCCGAGGTTCGCCGCGACCCGCAGGTCCCAGCCGGTCCGCTCCTTGACCTCGGCGGCGCCAACCCCCGGGTACACCGCCGTGAGCACCAGCTCGCAGCTCTCCGGGTCGGGCTCCAGCACGCCCAGATCGGTGATGACCCGCTGCGGCCCGGCCCCGGGGAGACCCAGGTAATCCCTGCTCCCTGGGCCGTCACCGAAACCAACCGAGGTGATGAAGTCCACCCGCTCGACGAACTTGCGGCGGGACTGCCGTGCGATCACGATCACCTCTTTGCAGCACGCGGCGATCTCCGGCGCGCCTCCGGCGCCCGGCAGCCTGACCTTGGGCTCGGCGTAGTCGGCGCCGATGACCGTGGTGTTGATGTTGGCGAACTTGTCGATCTGCGCCGCGCCGAGGAAGCCGACGTCGATCCGGCCGGGCTGCAGCCAGTAGTTGAAGATCTCGGGCACGCTGACGACGGTGTCGGCGGTCTCGGCCAGCACGTCATCGCCGATCGACAGCGGCAGCGAGCTGGGCTTGGCGCCGATCGTGCCCGACTCGTAGATCAGCACCAGGTTCGGGGCGTGCGTCGCCCGGGCCAGGTTCGCTGCCGCACTAGGCAGGTCGATCCCCACGAAGCAGGTCATCCCGTCCCGCAGCGCCCGGGCGGCCGTGACCGTCATGATCTCATCCGCCGAGTACCCGTTCACGCCGCGCCTTCCTGGTAGACGTGCTCGTCGAGCCAGCGGCCGAACGCGTCGCGGTCCCGGCTGATCGCGTCCCAGGCCACGTAGGAGTCGTTGTCGCGGATCGAGTAGCCCAGCGCATAGGAGGGGTGCGAGCCGCCGGGAGCCACGGCCACGTGGCCGACCGCCCAGGTTGGCAGCAGGACCGCCCCGGGCCGCGGTTCCAGCACGTCGACGATTTCCTCGACCGTGACCACCGAGCGCGTCGCCGCGAGCACCGCCTCCTTCTGCACCCCGGTGATTCCCCAGTACTGCACGTTGCCGGCCCGGTCGGCCTGCTGCGCGTGGATCACTGTCACGTCCGGCCGAAGCGCTGCCACCGCCGCCAGCCGCTCCCCGGTAAACGGGCACACGATCTCGGCGATGTTGGTCTTGCCGGCCAGGCCGGTGCCGTTGTACCCGCGCAGCACCGCGAACGGCAGCCCGGACGCGCCAGCCACGTAACGGTTGGCCATCCCGGCATGGCTGTGCTCCTCGATCTGGAGCGGCCTGGGCCAGGAGTGCTCGACCGCGTCCCGGAACCGGTGCAGCGACCCGACGCCCGGGTTGCCGCCCCAGGAGAAAACCAGCTTGCGCGCGCACCCGGCGCCGATCATCTGGTCGTAGACCACGTCCGGGGTCATCCGGACCAGCGTGAGGTCACGCCGCCGTTGCCGGATCACCTCGCGTCCCGCGGCGGAAGGGATCAGGTGGGTAAAGCCTTCCATCGCCACCGTGTCCCCGTCGTGCACGGCTGCGGAGATAGCCTCGCTAAGTGACACGATCTCAGCCACCCCGCAACCGCCTCCTATTCGCCCGTTTTACTGAAACCATAACGACTAACTGCCGCGATGTGCACAAGTGTGCGCTCTGCGATGACACTTAGGAGGCCCGGTGTCCCTCGATGATTTCCCCCGCTATCCGCTGCTGTTCGGGCCCAGCCCGGTCCACCCGCTCGAGCGTCTCTCGGCGCACCTGGGCGGACCGAAAATCTGGGCAAAGCGGGAGGATTGCAACTCGGGGCTCGCGTTCGGCGGCAACAAGACCCGCAAGCTCGAGTACCTGGTACCCGAAGCCCTGGCGCAGGGCGCGGACACGCTGGTCTCGATCGGCGGGGTGCAATCCAATCACACCCGCCAGGTCGCGGCCGTTGCCGCGCGTCTCGGCCTGCGGGCCGTGCTGGTCCAGGAAAGCTGGGTCGACTGGCCCGACTCGGTCAACGACCGGGTCGGCAACATCCTGCTGTCCCGGATCATGGGCGCCAACGTGCGCCTGGTCGACGCGGACTTCGGCATCGGCTTCAAAAACAGCTGGGAACGGGCGATCGAGGACGTGCGCATGCAGGGAGCCACGCCGTACCCGATCCCGGCCGGTGCCTCCGACCACCGGCTCGGCGGCCTCGGCTTCGCGAACTGGGCCTACGAGGTACAGCAGCAAGAACAGCAGCTCGGGGTGTTCTTCGACACGATCATCGTGTGCAGCGTCACCGGCTCCACCCATGCCGGGATGATCGCCGGGTTCGCCGGCCAGGCCCGGCCGCGCCGAGTCATCGGCATCGACGCATCCGCGAAGCTCGCCGAGACCCGCGCCCAGGTCGAGAAGATCGCCCGCAATACCGCGGCGCTTATCGGCCTCGGCCGGGACCTGCGCGACGACGAGATCACCGTGCTGCCTGGCTGGGCCGGGGACTATTACGGCATCCCGGTCAAGTCGACGCTGGACGCGATCCGGCTCACCGGGAGCCTGGAGGGCATGATCATCGACCCGGTCTACGAGGGCAAGTCCATGGCCGGGCTGATCGACCTGGTGCGCACCGGCGAGATCGGACGGGACTCCACGGTGCTGTACGCCCACCTCGGCGGCCAGCCCGCCCTCAACGCCTACAGCGCCTTGTTTAGGTAGCAGAGCCAAGTAGCAGACGCTGCCGCCGCATTCACGTGCGACGGCACATCCGGGAAGAATCACTAGTCTGATCGGGTGCGGATCGGTTTGCTCGGCGCCTTCGAAGCCTGGGACGATGCCGGGCAGCCCGTCCAGATCCCCGGCACGCGGCTCCGGACGCTGCTGGCCCGGCTCGCCCTTGATCGGGGCCACCTGGTCACCACGCAGTCACTGGTCGACGCGATCTGGGGCGAGCGGCCGCCGCCCGGCGCTGGCAACGCCTTGCACTCGCTGGTATCCAGGCTGCGCCGCGCGCTGCCGCCGGGCGACGCCGTCACGGTCGAGTCGCTGCCCGCCGGCTACCGGCTGTCGGCGGCGGGCGAGGCCACCGACGTCGCAAAGTTCGAGCGGCTTGCCGCCGAGGGCCGGGCCTGCCGGGAAGCGGGCGACGCCGACGCCGCGGCCGACCGGTTCGCCGGCGCGCTGGCCCTGTGGCGCGGCGCCCCGCTGGCCGACCTCGCCGACGCCCCGTTCGCCTTTCCCGTGATCGCGCGCCTCACCGAACTGCGGCTGCGCACGGCAGCGGACCACGCCGAGCTGGCGCTCGCCGCCGGCCGAGGCGGTGATCACGCTCTCGGCCGGGCCGGCGGCCAGCTCGTGGCCGACCTGCGGGAGCTGACGCTGGCGCATCCGCTGGACGAGCGGCTGGCAGGGCTTTACCTGCGCGCGCTGACCGCCGACGGCCGCCCGGCCGAGGCGCTTGCCGCGTTCGAGGAGCTGCGCCGTGGCCTGGCCGAGACGCTCGGCACCGACCCCTCGCCCGCGCTCCGCGACCTGCACACCGCGATCCTGCGCGGCCTCCCCGCACCCACCGGCAGCACCGCCGCCCTCCCCACACCCAGCACCGAAACCATCCCCGGCGCCTCCCCCACGCCGACCGCCAGGACCACCACCCCCGCCTCTCCCAAGCCCGCCGCCAGAACCACCGCCCCTGCCTCTCCCCCGCCCGCCACCAGCACCACCGCATCTGCCTCCCCCACGCCGCGCGGCACCATCTGCCCCACCAACCTCCCCGCACCGGCCACCAGCTTCGTCGGGCGGGAGCGGGACCTAACACAGGTGCTGGCACTGCTCGCGGACGCGCGGCTGGTCACGCTTGTCGGGCCCGGCGGGGTGGGCAAGACCCGGCTCGCCGCCGAAGTCGCGGCCGGCTGGCAGGCCCCGGACGGAGTCTGGCTGGCCGAGCTCGCGGGGATCACGGACCCGGCCGAGGTCCCCGCGGCCGTCTGCGCCGCGCTCGGCCTGCGGCCCGCCGCGGAGGAGCTGACCTCGCAACTCGCCGGCCGGCAGCTGCTGATCGTGCTCGACAACTGCGAGCACCTCCTCGACGCCTGCGCCCGGCTGGCCCACGACCTCCTGGGCGGCTGCCCGGGGGTGCGGATCCTCGCCACGTCCCGCGAGCCGCTGACCACCCCCGGCGAGCGGGTCTACCCGGTGGCGCCGCTGCCGGTGCCGCCGCCAGCGGTCGGCCTCGGGGAAGCGATGGACTCCCCCGCGCTGCGGCTGTTCGCCGACCGCGCCGCGGCCGCGGTGTTCGGGTTCCGGCTGACCGCCGAAAACCTGCCAGCGGTGGCCGAGATCTGCCGCCGCCTCGATGGCCTGCCGCTGGCCATCGAGCTGGCCTGCGCCCGGCTGCGTACGCTGCCGGCCACCGAGCTCGCCGCGCGCCTCGACGACCGGTTCCGGCTGCTGACCGGCGGCAGCCGGGCCGCGCTGCCGCGGCACCAGACGCTGATCGCGGTCGTCGGGTGGAGCTGGGAGCTGCTTACCGACGCCGAACGCACGCTGGCCCGCCGGCTCGCCGTGTTCGCTGGCGGCGCGACACCGGAGGCGGCCGAGGCGGTGTGCGCGGACGAGAGCCTGGAGCCCGGCGCGGTGGTGGGGCTGCTCGGCGCGCTGGCCGACAAGTCGTTCGCCGAGCTCAGGCACGTACCGGACGCGCCACCCCGGTACCGGATGCTGGACACGATCCGCGCGTACGCCGAGGCAGCGCTGGACGGGGCGGGTGAGTCCGGCCGGTTCCGGCGGGCTCACGCGGGCTACTTCCTGGCCCGGGCCGAGGCCGCGGATCCGGAGCTTCGCGGCAGCGGTCAGCTCGCCCACCTGGCCTGGCTGCGCGGTGAGCCGGATAACCTCCGCGCGGCGCTGCGCTATGCAGTCGGCTCCGCAGACGCCGAGACCGCGGTGCGCCTGGTGGCAGCGCTCGGCTGGTACTGGACGATGAGCGGCAACCACGCTGAGGCGGCCGGCTGGCTGCGCGAGACGCTGGCGCTGCCCGGGGCCGACGACGCCGAGCGCGTGCCGTGCAACGCGCTAGCCACCGCCGACGACGCCGGGCGCGTGCCGCGCACCGCGCTGGCCGCCGCGTTCGGCCACGATGCGATGCATCACTTCGCGATCCAGGACTTCGAGCGCGGGCAGCGTTCCGCGGCCCGTGCCGCCGAGCTGGCCGGCGACGCTCCGCATCCAGCCGTGTCGCTCGTCCTCGCGCTGCTGCGCCAGCAGGAGCAGAGTTCTGCCCAGTTCGGCGACCTGATAGAGCATCCCGACCCGTGGCTGGCTGCCAACGGCCACCTGTACCGGGGGTTCGCCGCCGAGGTAAGCGGCGACGCCCAGGCCGCTGCCATGCACTTCGCCGCGGCCAGGGACGGGTTCGCGGCGGTCGGCGACGGCTGGGGCCTGGCCGGCGCGGTCCGCCACCTAGGCTCCGGCCTCGGCCTCGGCGGTGACCACGCCGCGGCGATCGCGGCGATAGACCAGGCGATCGCGTTCGCCGAAGCGGTCGGCGCGGCCGACGACGCTGCCTGGATGCATGCCGAACGCGGGATGATCCGGCTGCGGGCCGGCGACCTCGCCGGTGCCCGCGACGACCTCGACGGCGCCGCCGCCGGGCACGCCGGCCGGTCGGCCATGGTCCTGGCCTTCGCCGACACCGGGCTCGGCGAGATCAGCCGGCACACCGGCGACCCCGACCGGGCGCGGGCGCTGCTGACGGCGGCGCGCCGCCGCCTCGACGAGACAACCGGGGTGCCGTCCCGGATCCGGCTGCTGCCGCTGACCGGCCTGGCCCGGCTCGCGGTCTCCTGCGGCCAGCTATCCGAGGCGCGCGGGTTCCTGGCCGAGGCGTTCCGGCTGGCCCTGACCGCCGAGCCGCCGCTGATCCAGGACCGGCCATCGATCGCCGGGGCGACCGAGGCGCTCGCCGAGCTCGCCCTGGCCGTCGGCCGACCGGCCGAAGCGGCGCGCCTGCTCGGCTACGCCGCTGCCGTTCGCGGTGCCCCGGATCTGGGGAATCCGGACGTGAGCCGGGCCGAGGCGACGGCACGGGCTGCGCTGGACGGCGAGTACGAGGGGCTGCACGTTCCGGCTGGCCAGTTGAGTCCGGATGCCGCGGTCACTGAGGTGACGGCGCTGGCCGGGGAATTGACAGGGGCGCGGTTCGGCTAGCCGGCGGTCAGTCCGGTGCGTCCGCCAGGAGCGGCCGGATCTCCAGCAGCGCGCCGCGCCGCGGGTCCACCAGGGCGTGCACGACCGTCCCCGGGATGCCGACCGCGTACTGCTGGCTGCTGACCGCGAACACCCACGCGCGGTCCCGCCCCCCGTCGTCGATCGCCAGATACGGGACTTCGGTGCTGCTGTTCTCGTCAGAGACGGTCTCGGTCCAGGCTTCGAGTACCAGCCCGTCGAACTCCGCGGAGCCGGGCTTGCTCTGGTACCTGCTGAGAGCGATCAGGGCCAGGACGGTGTCGACGGCAAGCACTAGGAGCAGCTCCAGCTTCAGGGTTCCGGAGCTGAGCACGAACCCCGCGATCGTGGCCGGGACCAGCGCCCACAGCACCAGCGTCACCATCAGGCCGAGGCCGCCGAGGCAGCTTCGGTTGTCACCGATGGTGACCTCCCGCCACGACCCGCCGTAGCTCGACCACATTTTCTTGCCGGGCGGCCGGCCTCGCTGCCCGGAGAACAGCCGGGCGGCAGCGCGGTCCCTGCCGAGCGCGGCCGCGTAGGCGACCTGCCGGTCGGGCCATCCCGGCGACATCGCGGCAGCCATCATGCGCCGCCCGTCCGCGCCGGCCCGCCACCGGTCCAGCGCCGCACGGCCCGCCGGAGTCAGTTTTTCGCCCTTGACCGCGACACCTGCCACGCAGCAAGCCACGACGAAGCCGGCCACGGCTATCCAGACGAGGTGCGAATGCCGGGCGTGCAGGGCGAGGCCAAGGCTGACCGCAGGAACGGCGGCCGCCAGCCAGAGCAGGCAGCCCATGCCCTCGCTCAGCCGCTGGCGCGACAGGCCTCGCCGCCGGGAATCGTCCTTGACCTCGGAGGTGAACGCGTCCATGAACCTGTCCTCGGCGGACTTCAGGTTCTCGCTCGCCGGGCCAGCGAAACCTCCGGACAGGGCCCGGGCCGGGACGTCGCCACGGCCCGCGGCGCGGGACAAGACCTGCTGGTATACCCGCTGCTCGTATCCCGTCAGCTGGTCGCGGGGCGGGCTGGCGACGATCACGCACATCACCGGGCCGGGCGCGGAGCCCCCCGCCGGGCCGACTCGGGCCGGCCTCGGGGCCAGCAAGCCGCAGCCAGCCGCGGGCAGCGAGGTCCAGCAGCGTGGCCGGGTATCCATAGGCATCGAGGTTCCCGGCCAGCAGGCTGACCACCGCCGGCGGCTCGTCCATGCCCGGCGGCGTCGCGCCGGAGTGCCCGGCTCGGGCCCGGCGTCGCGGCGACCGAGCCGCGGTCATGCCGGCGAACAGAGCTAACAACCACCCAATAGACGTTGCCACGCTGATGATCAACAACATCGATTCCCGCCCATGTCCGTGAATCCAGCGATGCCCCACTGAAGGTAATGACGTGCCCATCCGCGGGCACGGTTCGCTGTGGCATGGCCCTGGCAAGAACTGTCATGTCCGGTAAGCCGCCGCGCCGTTCTCCTGGTCGACCTCCCCCTCGGGGTGGGGAGGCACGGCCATTTGGAGGGCAGATGAACCATCAGCACCGCATCGCAGCCGCCGGGTCCGGCGTCGCCGCCCTGGCGCTTGCCTCGTGCCTGGCACTCACTGGGTGTGCCGGCGGGCAGTCAGCGGGCAGCGCCGCGAGCCGACCGCGGGCGTCCGCACCGGCCCTGCCATCGCTGTCCCTGCCGTCGGCCGGGCCAGCGCAGGGCGACCGCAGCCTGTCCGGCATCCACGCGTGCTCGCTCGTGCCCGCGAGCGTCGTTACCCAGGTGCTCGGCGCGCTGTCGGAGCCACCCTCCGGCGACGGCCTGTTGTGCGTCTACAACACGCAGCTATCGGCCGAGGAAGGCGGCCCAAGCTACATCCTCACGGTGTTCACCCGGTCGGGCTATGAGGCAGCCAAGGCGTTCGCCACCGGCGCCGCGGAATCGGGCGCCACACAGTTCGCCTCGGTGGCCGGCCTGGGAGCCGACGCGTTCTCGCTCAGCAACGACAACGGGGGGCCGTCATACTCGCTGAGTGCCGTCGAGGGCGGAGTGGGCGTCAACGTAGAGGTGGACGAACTC
>CAWHZU010000013.1:0-188034 GCA_963833885.1 uncultured Actinomycetota bacterium
GGCGGACGGCAAGGGCGAGCCCGGCGAGCGCGGCCAGGATGCGCAGCACGTTCCCGGGCATCCGCCTTGTCAGCGCCGGCCCGATCATGCTGCCGACCAGGAAGCCGGCGGCCATCGGAGCTGCGGCAGCCCAGTCGACGCGCCAGCACGCGATGAACACGATGCAGCAGGACACGTCGGCGATGCCGAGCAGCATGTTCTTGAGCGCGTTGCACCGAGCTGGCTGCTGGCCGGTGGAGATCATGAGCAGGGCCAGGGTCATCACGCCCGCTCCGGCTCCCCAATAACCGTCGTAGGCGGCCGACGCCAGCAGCCCGCCGGGCAGCAGAAGGCGGCGCCCGCGGCGGCCCGGGCGGCGGGCGAGCCACGCCGTGGCCACCGGCTGCAGCAGCAGCGCGAGCGCGGCGAAGGCGAGCAGGAACGGCACGACGCGATCGAAGGCCGCGGCGGGCGTGACCAGAAGCAGCCCGGCACCAGCGGCACTGCCCGCGGCGGTGAGCGGCGCCCAGCGCAACAGCCATCGTCCCTGCCCGCGCAGTTCGGGCCTGGAGCCCAGCGCCGAGCCTGGCCACGCAGCCACGAACGCGACGGCGTTGGTGATGTTGGCCGACAGCGGCGGCAGGCCGACTGCCAACAGCGCAGGATAGGAGATCAGCGAGGCGGTGCCGCCCGCGGATCCCACGATCCCGGCCAGTGCCCCCGCGCCGAGCAGCAGGGCGGCCCGCGCGACCGTCATCCCGCCATCATCCCGTCGCTGTCGGCCAATGTGCCAGCCTGGAGTCTCACCGGGCTGGTACCCGCTGGCTGGAGCCGACCTAGCCGACCTAGCCGACCTAGCCGACCTAGCCGACCTAGCCGACCTAGACTAGCCGACCTAGCCGACGCCTGGCGGGGCTTTCACTTGGCCATGGGCGGCGCGTCGCTCGGCGCCACGTACGCGCCAATCAGCCGGAAGATCGTGTCACTCGCGTTGGGCTCCACCCCTTGGGAGTTGAACGCGGCGGCGTTGAAGGTCGTGGCCACCGCGATGGCGATCTTCTGGGATGGAAGGTACGCCTCCGTGGCGCTGTAGCCGCTCACCAGCGGGTTCTGCAGAATCCACGATCCGGACCGCACCACGCCCAGCCCGAAGTTGTAGGCGGGTATCTGCTTGAAGCAGCTGGGTGCGCAGTTGGACTGCTTGTGCCCGAAGCCGAGCAGGTTGGGGTCGGTCATCGCGTGGTAGCTCGATTTGGACAGCAGCTGGCCGGTGCCGACGGCCACCGCCGTCTTGGTCATGTCGTAGATGTTCGTGGTCTGGTTCGCTCCGACCGGCGTCCCCCAGTCGGCGTTCCAGTACGTCGCTTCCTCGTAGAAGTAGACCTTCGGCGGGATATGGAGCGCCTCTTTCCGTTCGGAACTGTACGAGTGCAGCACCGGCTCGGGAATGGTGGACGTCTCGGAACTGGTGGTGTTGGTCAGGCCCATGGGCGCGAGGACCTTCTCCTGCAGCAGCGTCGCCAGCGGCTTCTTCCCGATGATGGACAGGATGTGCCCGAGGATCATGAAGTTGGTGTGCGCGTAGCTCCAGTTCGTCCCCGGTTTGAACTGCATCGGCCGACTGAACGCGTATTTGAGCCGCTGCTGGTAGCTGAAGATCTGGAACGGGTTGGCGTTGAAGGCCGCCGTCCAGGCCGCGTCGGTCTCAAAATCGGGATACCCGGTGGTCTGGTTGGCCAGCATTTTGAGCGTGACCTTATTGGCCTCCGGCAGTGTCGGATCCCACCGATTGACGGTGTCGTTCAGACTGACCTTGTGCTCGTCGACATACTCCATGAGCAGCGTGGCAATGTAGGCGAACGCGACGGCGCCGTTGCGGAAATGCATGGCCGGGGTGGCCGGCTGCCCGGTCAGTGACGGCCCGAACGCCTGTGTGGTCACGACCTGGTTGCCCTTGGTGACCCGGACGATGACCGCCCGCAGATGATAGGTGGTCATCGCCTTGCGGACGATCGCGGCGATGCCGGACGCTTGCGGGGATTGCGCTACCACGGTGGTTGACTGCTCAGCCTTTGCGTCGGGCGGCGGAGACGAGCACGCCGACAGCGCGATCGCGAGCGCGACGACGGTAGCCGCGGCCAGGCCTGTGGCACTGATGGGCCAGCGCCATCCAATACCGGGTTTTCTTGCCATTTCGCCATTTCCGTTGGGAGCTATGGCCCTTCATTTACGGGTCCCAGCGGATGCCATCATGGGTCAGCTCATCAGCCCGAGAAAGACGCCACGCCTCAGCGACGCTGAAATGGCGTGGCCAGAAAAACAATTCGACCAGGTATAGGGCGTCTACGTTAATTCGTTCTCGGTCGAGGCGATTACTGCATCCACTCCGGGTGCGGAGTCCAGCGGCGGGGGTGCCTGCTCACGAAGGATGCCCGCGCAGCCGCCGTGCGCTGCCAACGTGCCGCCCAGCTCGGCGAGCAGATCGCGCACCCACGGATCGGGACCCTGTCCGGTGAAGTCGACGGTTACCGTCTGGTCGATGACGAACTGCTGGATGCCCGAGGTAGCAGCGAAGTGGTGGCCCATCGGGATCCACCCGTCGCCTCCCTCCCGGTAGGCGTGGCCATTCCCGCACCAGACAAGGAGCGGATCTTCGGGTGCCGCGGCGACTAGCTGGCACAGATTCTTGGCCTGCTCGCGTTCGCGCCAATTGGTGAACTTGAGGCTGAGCAGTTCCGCCTTGTCTTTGCCTAGGCCGACGGCGGCCTCGTAAGCCCACAGACTCCAGCCCAGTTCCAGCGCCGTGGTGATGAGCCTGCGCATGTCCGGCTGGGCGAGATAGCCACCATCTCCGGACGGGATGTCCCGGATGGGTTCGGGTGCGCCGTTCGCGGGCGAGGGCAGCGCTTCCATCGCCAGCCGCCTCACCCCCGCCTGGTGGGCCGCCTGAATCATGCGCGCTCCGACCTCGCGAGTACGTACACACCGGGTCAGGCCGTTGTGTGCCTCGTTCGCCATCACCACGGGTGATCGGGCGAACGCGAGACGGGTCAGCTCCTCCACCGAGCACCAGCCATCCACCGTTGCCAGCCTCCCGCCATTAACCGCGCTGGCCGACCTGCCATCCACTCTTGCCAGGTAAGTGCCCGTTCCGCTCGTGACAGGTCCCACACTGGCCCTGATCATGGCCATGGCCGACCGGGCCGCGTACTGCGACGAACTCGACGGCGATACTGCCGAGATCCTCGGCAGTCGTGCGCCTACAGCGGCCTGAGCGGAGTCCAGGTTCCGTGGTCAGTGAGGCGAAGCTGCGCCGACAGCCCGGCGTCGTTGAAGGCCCTGGCGAGGTCATCGCGTCCCTCGCTGAAGTGGGCCCAGCCGTCGTAGTGGGCCGGGATGACCGCGGCTGGCCCCAAGACTGCTGCCGCGGCCGCCGCCCGGATGCTGTCCAGGCTCAGCGCGCGGTTCTGGAACTTGCTCGCGACGCGGGCGGCGCCGGCGTGCAGGACGGTCGCGTCGATGGCCGGGCCGCGGCGGGCGATCTCGGCAACGGTCTGGATGGAGGCGTTGTCCCCGCTGACGTAGATGGTGGGCAGGTTGTGCCCGGACAGGATGAAGCCGATGACCTCGCAGTTGACGAAGCCGTCGGCATCGCGTTCTCCGTCCTCGGGTCCGTGCACCGCGGGGACGGCGGTCAGGGTCAGCTCGGCGCCATCCGGACGTGGCACGGAATGGCTGGTCCACGGGGCCAGCCCGACGGCGGGCTGGCCGAGGCGCCCCGCTCCGCTGCGTGTGGTCAACACCAGAGGGGCGGCGAGGGCCATAGCCCGGCCACGGTCGTCCAGGTTGTCGGCGTGGTTGTCGTGGCTGACCAGCACCAGGTCCACCGGCCCGAGCTGGTCCTCAGCCACCACCGGACCGGCGGTCTTGGTGAGGTAGCCATGGGGGCCGGGGGCGTCGAAGGTGGGGTCGCTGACGATGCGCAGGCCACCGAGGTCCAGAACGGTCGTCGGACCGCCCACCACCATGACCGCGCAGTCCTGCCGCGTCATCACCGCTCCACCCTACGGCCGCTTACTTTTACGTCCGGCCTTGGGTGGCGAGTCTTTCGATGGTCTGGAGCTCTTGGTCGATTTTCGCTTCGGCCGCTCGGCGGTTGTGCGGCCCGCTATGGCTGGGCAGGGGAGTCTGCGCGCGCCGGTGTTCGAGATGGGCCAGCAGGGTCTGGCTGCCCAGGGGGCGGGCGGCGAACGCAACGACGATCGTTGCCGATTGCATAACCACCGACCAGTCCGCCGCACCCGGACTGCTGGCCGAGGCTGGGATCACCGCCGCGCAACTCGCCGTCCAGCAGCTCAGCGAAACCCACCCCTACCGCAGAGAGGCAGGGATCAGCTCAGCCGCGCGAGGCGGGCTCAGGTCCGGCTGACTACGAAGGCCTCATCGTCGCCGGAGCTGGTCATGTAGTACCCGCCTGCCGCGCAGTAGCGCGCCGAGGCGCACGACACGGACGTGACCTGCGCAGATCCGCCGGTGTTCAGCGCCGCCGAGCCGGGCACCTCGATCGCGGTGCCCCACGCGCCGTTTATGTCGCTGACGACGAACGCCTGCTGGTGACCGGAGCCGTCCCGGTACGTCCCGCCTGCCGCGCAGTAGCGGGCTTGACCACAGGACACCGATTCGACGTCGGCGCTTCCGCCGACGTTCAGGGCCGCCAGACCGGGCACCTCGATCGCGTTGCCCCACGAGCCGTTCTTCTCTCTGACCACGAACGCCTGGTAGGGACCCTCGATGCTGGGTGCGTAGCTTCCGCCGGCCGCGCAGTAGTTCACAGATCCGCACGACACCGATCCGGCGCTGTTTCGCGCGCTGGCCGTTGTTCCAGCAACCGCTGTTACCTTGCCCCAGGTCCCGTTCTTCTCGCTGGCCACGAGTGGCCCAGAGGGCGCATCGTTAGTGATGCTGCCGGAGAATCCTGCGGCCGCGCAGTTGCCTACTGAAGCACACGAGAGCGACGCGACGGTGGCGACGCCGAAGGCCGCCGACCCGGGTACCTCGATCGCCGTGCCCCACGAGCCGTTCTTCTCGCTGACGAAGAATGCTTCGGGGGCATTGGCCCGGTAGGTGCCGGCCACGGCGCAGTTGCCGGCCGAAGCACACGACACCGAGCCGACGCCGGCAGACATGCTGGTGTTCAACGCCGCCAATCCGGGCACTTCGATCGCCTTGCCCCAGGAGCTGTTCTTCTCGCTGACCACAAACGCCTGCTGGTCGCCGTCGCTGGAGTAGCTCCCGCCGGCCGCGCAGTTGCCCGCCGACCCGCACGACAGCGCTGCGACCAGGGAACCCCCGCTCGCGCCGCTCAACGCCGCCGCCCCGGGCACCTGGATCGCCTTGCCCCAGGAGCCGTTCTTCTCGCTGACCACAAATGCACGGGTGCCACGGGAACTGGTGTAGAACCCGCCGGCCGCGCAGTTGCCCGCCGAAGCGCACGATAGCGACGTGACCTGTGCGTTGCCGCCGGTGTTCAAGGTCGCCAGACGGGGCACTTCGATCGCGGCGCCCCAGGAGCCGTTCTTCTCGCTGACTACGTAAGCCTGCCCGTGGCCGGAGCGGTTGTCGTAGTTCCCACCGGCCGAGCAGTTACCCGGCGAGGAACACGACACCGCGACTAACGTGCCGCCGTGGCCTGCGCTCAACCGCGCTAGGCCGGGCACCTCGATCGCCTTACCCCAGCTGTCGGCCCGGGCGACCGCGCCGGCGGCCGGCGTAGCCATCACTGCCAGCGGCGCGGCGCACCACGCTGCCACCGCACCCGCCAAGACCACCATGACCCGAGTTCGTCTCATCGGTCCCCTCAGCAGGCGCATGCCGCCGGTGCGCGAATCCGCCCGCCCCATCGGTCCCCAATACCTGGAGCGGGACACTACTCCGGCAATAGCCGAATCAACGGCCGAATTACCATCTTTTGCCCACACGGGGGTGACGTGAGGGTGAATCGTTACCGGACGGGCTACTCGCTACTGCTGTGGTCGCGTTCGCCCTGTTGCTTGCCTTCCCAGGCAGGCCGGCGACGAAGGCGAAGGGTAACGATGATCACGGCCGTCCCGACGAGCAGGGAGACGATGTTGGGGATCACCAGCGCCATGATCCGGGCCGACGCCCCATAAGCGATCCAAAGCAAGAACCCGATGAGCAAGATCGTGAAATAGCCCACCGATATCTGGCCGGAAGAGTGCTCGCGCAGCATGCGACGGATCTGCAGCAGTGGTGCGAGGCCCATCAGCACCGCCCATGACGACGCGGCTGCTGCAAGGATGTTTTCAGCCATGGCACTCCTGCGGAGAAGCGCCCTGGCCCTGCGGATCGTGCTCGCCAGCTGACTGGTGAGGGGCGCAAGCACGATCGGCTCATGTTAACTGCTATCTGGGCCTGTGCGCGGTGGGAGGCGTGACCCGCGCTACCTGAGCAGTCTGGCGAGTGAGCTCAGGCCGACGTTGACGTCAGGGTAGGCGGGAATAAGCACCGCGTGTCCGGCGCCCCCATGGTGCAAGACGGCCAGCTGTTCCCGGGCCCGGGCAGGATCTCCCACGATCGCGAGACGGTCGATCCAGCCGTCGGGCAGGGCGGCTGCCAGGGCCGCCGCCGATCCGGTCTTCCGGCGAAGCTCGGCAAGCTCCGAGGCGAAATCGAGTACGGCCACATGTGGCTGCCAGTCCGGTTCCCCGACCACCGCCAGGGCACCGCGCACCTGGGCTCGGGCGACTCCCGGGTCATCGTCGACGGACGCGATGTTGTACGCGACGATCTCGTGACCCGGCGAGGCTGTCTGCTCGACGACCATCGACAGGTATTCGGGCGTTACGGGTTCAGCGAGAATGGTTCCCTGCGCGACTCTGCCGGACAGCCGGAGCGACCGAGGTCCCCGCACACCCGCGAAGACTGGCGGCACCACGGACGGCGCATGGGAAAGCTGCACCCCATTGAGCTGAACGTAGCGGCCGCTGAAGTCCACGCGCTGCCCACGGAGCAGCCACCGCAGGGTCTGGATGTACTCCTCCAGCAGCGTGAGCAGGCTCGACGGCCGGGCTCCGACTTGATCAAGCCAGCCCGGCATGCCATGCCCTACGCCCACCGTCAGCCGGCCCGGGTGGAGCCCCGCCAGGGTAGCGACCTCCATGGCGGCGAACGCCACATTGCGCGCTGCGGCTGGGATAATCCCCAGGCCCACGTGCAGTGATGTAGTCGACGCCAGGATCGTTGCCGCCTGCGTGAACGCGCCGTGCAGGAAGCAGTCCTCCGCCACCCACACCTCGGGGAATCCAAGCTGCTCGGCTTTCTGTGCGTAGCCGACCAGATGTTCCGCTGGCAGACGCGGCGGGACAAGGACACCAATCATCGGCCCCCACACGGACAGTCCTTGCATGACATGCCTCCTAGGGTCGGCCTGTGTCGTGATCGACAGCTGCAGGGCTGACCTGGTGGTTTCGTCGCGCCCTGCAGATCGGCCGCCAAGCTACCAGCCCGTGGCCGGTCGCGATCGGCACGCTGCGGGGTCGGCGGAGGTTCAGGTCATGTTAGGGCAGCAAAGCTGGTCGTTCCCGGGGTCCGTTAGAGACGTGGTATTACGCGACAGAGCCTCAAGCCCACGAACTAATGTTCCATAGGTGTCTGATGTGCGTGATGAGAGCGTCTCATACGCAACCAGGGCAGCATGCAGCGACAGACGGGACTCAGGCTCTTCCAGATCCACGTTGGTGATGCGCTGGATCAGCGAAAGGCGACGGTAGAGGACTGGTCGGGACAGGTGGCTCTCGGCGGCGGTGACCGATTTATTGCCGCCGTTGCGGAGGTAGGACTCCAGTACCGTGATCAGCTTGCTGCCGTGACGGCTGTCGTAGTCCAGCAGCGGCCCGATTCTCGCCTCGATAAAGGCGGCGAGCGTTGGGTTGCCCTGTAGCAGCTGGAACAGCCCGCGCAGTTCCAGGTCGCTGATCGAGTACCACGGCCTGATCCACGCCTTGGTCAGAGCGGCTTCGGCCATCATGTTTGCTTCCTGCAGCGTCCGCCGCGCCTGGACCGCGCCGGTGACCACCGGTCCAGCGGCCACCACGAAGTCGATCTCCGCGATCACTCGCGCGGCGGACCCGGCCCGCTGCCGCAGCATCTGGACGTACTGGTCGATGACCTCGTCTGGTTGGTGACGGGTCTCCAGCGCGATAAGCATGCCGACGGCCCGGTCGCTTAGCCGTCCGGTGATCGCCCGAAGCTGACACCGCTCGGCGACCGTGGCGGCCATGTCGGACAGCTGCCTGACCTGGCTGGTGGGCACGTGCTCAACCGTGGACATGCGCAGTACCAGGCCGACGAATCGGCCGCGGTCCAGCGGGACGCCCAGCGCTGCGGCGGTGGTGGCGGTGTCGGCGACGGGCCGGGCGTGGGTCAGGATGTCGGCCAGCAGCGAGCCGTGGGCCAGCCGCTCCACGCTCGAGCCGTCCTGCTCGATCAGGTGGTTCAGCGCCAGGGCGGCCGAGGCTCGCTCGACCGTCATCTCGTCCACGCGGCTCGGCTGCTCCTGGCAGACGAGCACCAGCCTGCCCCAGACCTGCCCTCGGGCACCTACCGGAGTGACCAGCCATCCGGTGGCTGGATCGAACGTGGTGCTGCCCGTGCTGGCCACCATCCGCGCGCAGTCGTCCCAGGTCAGCAGGAGATCGCGGGCGTCAAGCCCGGCCGTGTCGATGGCCAGGGGCTGGTGCGCGAGATTTTCCAGCACCACGATCCTGCGGGTCAGCCGGGCGACCCTCGCCAGGATCTCCGTGGTCGACGCTCCCTCCAGGCTCAGCTCCATGAACGTGCTGCTGACCTGGTCGGCGATGCGCAGGTCGGTGAGCTGTGATTCGAAGATTAGCGAGTGCGCCGCCTCGGTGACCGAGACGAACGGGACCTCGCGGTGCAGTTCGACCAGCGGCAGGTGCAGCCGGTTGGCCGCGGTAATCGCCGGCGCCGGCAGGGCGTGCGAGAAGCGCCGGCCGAGTTCCACGATGACTCCGGCGGCCGATGCCCGCGCCAGCTCGGTCAGCAGCCTGACCAGCCCATCGCGCTCGCTGGGCAGCGCGATTCCCGTGGTCAGAACTATTTCCCCGCCGCGCAGCAGGTGCGCGATGTCCGGGACCTCGGAGATGTGTACCCAGCGGACCTCGTTCTCTAGACCGTCGCGGCCCGCGACCACCTCGGGCAGGCCGTGTTGCAGCACGTCAAGGGCGAGGATCTCCGCGACGGTCGGCATCGGCGCTAGTTCGCCGCCGTGATGGTGACGAGGTCGGGCGGCTCAGCCCTGCCGATCACCGCCTCGGCCTGCTCGGCGACCTGCAGGAGCAACCCGTCCTTTCCGGTAGCAGCTGCTAGCTGAATTCCGACCGGCAAGCCCTCTTCGCTGTATCCCGCCGGGATCGAGATCGCGGGCTGGCCGGACACGTTGAAGGGCCGGGCGAACACGCCTACGTCGCACTCGGCCCTGTCCACGAAGCCGAGTGTGGGCGCTGGTACCGGCACGGCCGGCGTGACGAGGATGTCGATGTGCGTACGCCACCATGTGTTGATGTCCCAACACGCGTCCTGTAGCGACTCCACCGACGCTATGTAACGCGCCGCCGACACAGATCTGGCCTTGCTCGCGAACTCCCACGTCCACGGTTCGACGTCGGCCTGGCCGATCGGGCGACCCAGGCGCTCGGACCAGCGGTCCAGGTCGCGGAGCATCCCGACCGCGACCAGCGTGTGCAGGTGCTGCTCGTATGCTGCCTCGGCGAAGGCCGGGATATGCGCGGTGGCCACGCGGTGGCCGAGCTGGTCAAGCGCCGACGCGACCCTGTCGGCGGCGGCCGCACACGCCGCGTGTACGGGTTCGCGGCCGCCGGGCGGCCGGGTGACGACGCCGATCCTGAGCCGAGGCGGCGCCTGCTGCGCGGTGGGCCGTGGCCGCCAGGCGGGTGGCCGGTACGGATCACCGGTTGCGCCGCCGCTGATTTGGCGCAGCACCGCGGCCGCGTCTCTGACCGAGCGGGTGAGCACGCCCTCGCAGGTCAGGAACCCGCGGAACTCGCCGAACTCCGGCCCGAGGGAAATCGAGGCGCGGGTCGGCTTGATGCCGACGACTCCGCACATGCTGGCGGGGACGCGGATCGAGCCGCCGGTGTCGTTGCCGTGAGCCACCGGAACGAAGCCGGCCGCTACAGCGGCCGCCGAGCCGCCGCTCGAGCCGCCTGGCGAACGGGACAGATCCCATGGATTCCGGGTCGGGCCATAGGCGACAGGCTCGGTGGTGTAAGACCCGGCGAGCTCGGGCGTGTTCGTGCGGCCGAGGATCACGAACCCGGCGCGGCGGAACCGCCGGGCGAGGTGCGAGTCGCGCGGCGAACACCAGCCGGCGTCGCGCAGCACGCGCATGCCGAAGTGGTAAGGGTCCCCGCGCGTGGCGCACAGCGCGTCCTTGACGAGCATCGGCATGCCTGCGAACGGCAGACCCGCTCTTAACCTGCGAGGCTTCCTGGCGAGCGCTATCGAAGAGCGGATGGATCACCGCGTTCAGCGCGCCGTCTGCGGCCTGGATCCTGGCGATGGCCTCCTCGACGATGGTCGCAGGCGTCTGTGCGCCATCCCTCATTGCCGTGAGGAGGTCATGTGCGTCCGCGAACGGTGCCGTGCCGACGCGGCGCCTCACGGCGATTCATTTCCGTTTGTGGACTTTTGTGCCTCCTGATGCTCATGTTTCAGCATGACATAGGGATGCAGCGGGTCTGGGACGGGTGTTGCGGCGACCAGGGACTGCGTGTAGGCGTGTGTCGGCTCGGTAAGCACGCTCGCGGTCGGACCGGTCTCCACGATCGAGCCCTCGGACATGACCGCCACCCGGTGGCAGAGCTGTCGCACGACGCCGAGGTCGTGCGCGATGAACAAAATCGCGACTCCGCGCTTCGAGCGCAGGTCCGCGAGCAGGTTGCAGATCTGCGCCTGTATCGAGACGTCCAGCGACGAGACGACCTCGTCGCAGATGAGGACCCTGGGCTCGACCACGAGCGCGCGCGCGATCGCGATCCTCTGGCGCTGCCCGCCGGAGAACGCCTTCGGCCTGCGCTGGTAGGCGTCGGCGGGCAGGCCCACATCGGCCAGCGCCGCCAGCACGCGCTCTCTGCGGTCCTCGCGGCCGGTGGCGAGCTTGTTCACGACCACGCCCTCGGCGACGATCTCGCCCACGGACATGCGCGGGTCAAGCGAGGAGTAGGGGTTCTGGAAGATCATCTTTATGGGCCGCCGAGCCGCCCTGAGTTCGGCGGCCCGCAGCGCGAGCACGTCCTTGCCCTCGAAGAGGATCGAGCCGGCCGTGGGGCGGACCAGCCCGGCGATGCACCGCGCGGTCGTGGTCTTGCCCGAGCCGGACTCGCCTACCAGGCCGAGGATCTCCCCAGCGTCCAGATGAAGCGTCACGTCACGGACGGCGTCCACCCGGTGCGCATTCCGGCCGCTGCGGCCGCGGAAATAGGACTTGCTGAGCCCGGACACCTCAAGCAGTGGCATCGGACGACTCCGCTGGACGCTCGGCCGGCTCGAGTTGCCCGGCGAAATGGCAGGCGACCAGGTGCCCTGCCTGGTTCATCCCGCTCAGCACGGGCAACTCGGCTGCGCAGCGTGCCTGGGCGAACGGGCACCGCAAGCGGAACGCGCATCCGGAGGGCAGGTCGGTCGCCGGGGGCACCTCGCCGGGGATGGCGTCGAACCGCGTGCCCTGGTCGGCGTCGGCGCGTGGCGTCGACCGCAGCAAGCCCTGGGTGTACGGGTGCTGGGGTGACTCGAAGATCGTGATCGTGTCGCCGAGCTCGACGATGCGGCCGCCGTACATTACCGCGACCCGCTCAGCGAACCCGGCGACGACGCTGAGATCGTGGGTGATGAGCAGGATCGACATGTGCTGCTGCTCGCCCAGGTCAAGCAGCAGCTGCATCACCTGCGCCTGCACCTTCACGTCCAGCGCGGTCGTGGGCTCGTCGGCGATCAGCAGCTTCGGCTGCTGGGCCAGGGCGATGCTGATGACGACCCGCTGCTGCTGGCCGCCGGACAGCTGGAACGGGTAGGCGCGCAGGATCCCGGCCGGGTCGTTGATGCCGACTTTGCCGAGCAGGCTCACCGCTTCGGACTGCCTGTGCTCCCGGCTCACCCCGGCCAGCCGGAGCGCCTCAAAGACCTGGCTGCGGACGCGCATCGTCGGGTTCAGCGACGAGTTGGGATCCTGCAGCACGATGCCGATCTCCCGGCCCCGGACCGAGCGCCACTCCTTGCTGCTCAGCGCCGCGAGGTCACGGTTGCCGTAGCGGATCTGGCCCGAGGTGGTCGCGCCGCGGACCAGGCCGAGCAGGGACATGGCGGTGACGGTTTTGCCCGAGCCGGACTCGCCGACCAGGGCAAGCCGCTCACCCGCGCGGATGCTGAGGCTGACGTCGTTGACCGCTCGTGCGATGCCGGCCGGGGTGACGAACGAGACCGAGAGCTCGCGCACGCTGAGCAGGTCGGCGCTGGTGGTCATCACGGCCTACTCGCCGTCACGGGCGTATCGGTCGCGGAGCCAGTCCCCGGCCAGGCTGAAGCTGACCGCGGTGAACATCAAGCGCCAGTCCGGGGAACAGGACCGGCCACCACACGACCGGCAGGTAGGTCTGGCCGTCCGCGATCATCGCTCCCCACTCAGGCTGCGGGGGCTGGGCGCCGACGCCGATGAAGGACAGCCCGGCGAGCGTGAGCGTCACGGCCGCGACGTCGCCGGTGACCTGGACCAGCATGGTTCCGACGGTCGCAGGAAAGATGTGGCGTCGGACGATCCACAGCCGCTGTGCGCCGAGTTCCCTGGCCGCGGTCACGTAGTCGGCGTTCTGGATGTCGGCGACCATGGCCCGCACCAGTCGCGCATACCTGGGCCACCAGGTAAACGCCAGCGCGATGATCGCCGATCGCAGGCTGGCTCCCAGTGCCGCGGACAGGCCGAGCGCGAGGATGAGCGGCGGGAAGGCCATGCCGATGTCGGTGATGCGCATGAGCAGTTCGTCCACGATCCCGCCGACGACAGCCGCGATGGTCCCGATGAGCACTCCGGCCGCGGCTCCGCAGGCGATGACCACGGCGACGCTGGACATCGTGATCCGGGCTCCCTCCAGCACCCGGCTGAACACGTCGCGGCCGGCCTTGTCGGTGCCGAACCAGTGCCTCGCGGTCGGGCCCATCAGGCGCGAGCCGAAGTCGATCGCGCTCGGGTTCTGCGGGGCCAGCAGCGGCCCGAAGATCGCGATCAGGATGATGAACAGGGCTAGCCACAGGCCCACGCTGCGGATGGCGGCGGTGCGCCCGCCGAGTCCCCACCCGGTCACCGCCGACATCGGCCCGGCGCTGTCGCGCAGCGAGGCTACCTGCTGTGTTGTGTCGGTCATGCCGCTGTCGCCGCCAGCCGCGCGCGCGGGTCCAGGCCGAGCACCAGGAGATCCACCAGCAGGTTCATGATCACGAAGACCAGACCGACGGTGAGCACGACGCCCACGACGGGCTGCAGGTCCTTCTGCAGGACCGCATTGACCGCATAGGTGCCGATGCCGGGCAGGTTGTAGATCTCCTCGACCAGGACCGTGCTGCCCAGCATCCAGCCCACTTGCATGCCGAGCAGGGTCAGCGTAGGCACCGCGGCGTTGCGGAGTGCGTGCCCAAGCACCACCCGCCGCTCCGACATCCCCTTGGACCTGGCCAGCACGATGTAGTCCTGGCCGAGCTCGGAGATCAGGTTCTCCCGGAGCGTCCGGACGATGATGGGGATGAAGAAGGCCGCCAGCGTCAGCGCGGGAAGAATCAGGTGCAAGATCGTGCTCCCGAACGCAGCCCAGTTCCCCTCCAGCAGGCTGTCGACGACCGGCATGCCGGTGATCTTCTGGCCCTGGCTGACGTTCGCCGATACCTCGCCCCCGAGCGGGAAAATCTTCAGGTCGGCCGCGAACGCGACCTGCAGCAGCAGGCCGAGCCAGAAGACCGGCATTCCGCCCAGGCTCATGGAGAAGACGCGTACCGTCCGGTCCGCCCAGCCGTCCTTCCTGACGGCCGCGATCACGCCGAGCGGGAGGGAAATCAGGATGTTGATGATCATCGCGGCGAGGACAAGCTCGATCGACACGGGCAGCGCCTGCGCCAGGCTGGTAGCCACCGGTATCTGCGTTTCGCTGGATATCCCCAGGTTGCCGTGCAGCGCGTGCCAGACATAGAGCAGGTACTGCTCGGCCAGCGGATGGTTCAGACCGAGCCGGACGCGTTCAACGGCCAACTGCGCGGGAGTGGCTCCAGGCCCTGCGGCGAGCCGGGCCGGGTCGCCCGGGATCACGTTGAGCATGAGGAATGTCGCCAGCGCAAGCGCAAGCAGCACAATCACAGCCCAGCCGGCGCGCCGCAGGATCTGGATAGTCACGAGCGACGCTCAGACGCTCATGTTGTAAACGTTGACCGTGTAGTGATGCGCGAGGTTGTAGGAGAATCCCTTAACCCCCGGCCCCAGTACCGTCACCCACTTCAGTACGGCCACGTTGACGGCCGGGTAGTCGGAGCCGATGGCCTGCTGCGCTTGCTCGTACTGCGAGCAGGCATTCTGCACCTGCGTCTGCTGCTGGGCCTGCGTGAGCAGCTTGTCGACGCTCGGGTTCGAGTAATAGAACCAGTTGTAGCCAGTGGCGATGAACTTCGAGTCGTAGTACTCGTAGAGGACCTCGTTCGGGTCGAGGAACGTCGGGTACTCGTAGATGAACCCGAGGTCCGGGGTGGTGGACGCGTGCTTCAGCAGGCTGACGTACGCAGGGAACGCGATCCCGAGCGGCTTGGTCTTCAGCCCGATCGACTGCAGCGTCGGCGCGAGCAGCTCGTAACCCAGCTTCTCCTCGGCGAGGAACGGCAGGTACTCGATCGAAACCGTCTCGCCGGTCGCGTGCGCCTCCTTGATCAGCTGCTTGGCCTTGGCCAGGTCGTAGGTGGACGCCGGGGTGCTGGAGTTGTAGCAGGGGAAGTTCGACGGCATCGGCCCGTGCGCCACGACCGCGTAGCCGTCGAACGCCGCCTTGATGAAGGCCTGGTAGTTAAACGCGTACGAAATGGCCTCGCGGACCAGGATGTTCTTTGTCGGGCCGAAGGCGGTGTTGAACGCCACGTAAAGCTGAACTCCGGTTTGCGCAACGTTCAGGGTGTAGCCGCTCTTCGAAGCGAACGTCGAGTAAGCGTCGGAGGGAAGCCCTTCGGCGAAGTTCACGGTGCCGCTCTGCAGCGCCTCCACTTCACTGGAGCCGTTCGTGTAGTAGTGCCACGCGACGTCCGCGACATGCTTTCCTGACCAGCCGCCCCAGTACTTCTTGAAGTAGGCGACCGAGACAGACTCGTTCGGCACGAACTGGGTCAGCTCGTAAGGACCAGAGCCCGCTTCGTGCGTGGCGAGCCAGGTCTCGCCCTGGTTGGTTCCCGCGTGCGCCTGGACCAGCGCGCTGTTCAGGATGTACACGCGGGAGAGCGCGTCGAGGAACGTGCGGTACGGGCTGCTGAGCGTGATGATGATCTTGGTCGGCGAGATGACCTTCGACGAGGCGTATGCGGAAAGCTCTGTGTAGATCCCGGTGCCGATGGACTTGATCCGGTCGAGGCTGTACTTGACGTCCTGCGCCGTCACCTTGGCGCCGTTGTGGAACGTCACTCCGGAGCGGAGATTGAACGTGTAGGTCAGGCCGTTGGACGAGACCGTCCAGCTTGTCGCCAGGTCGGGCTTGAGCGTGGGATTCGGGCCGTTCGTGAACTGCACCAGTGCGTCATACACAGCGCGGTCGATCTCGTCGACGTTGGACGAGGCCGACTGCGAGGGGTCGAGGGTGGGAGGCGCGACGGTGTCGCCGATGGACAGCGTGCCGGAGACCGACGAGGCGCCGGAGGCCGTGCCCGATGATGCGGTGGACGACCCTGACGATGCGCATGCGGTGATGATCACGCATCCGACCGCGGCTACGAGGGCCACGAGCGCCCGGCGGCGCCGGGCGATGATTCTGACCGCGCGCACGCCGCGGCGAGGTGTGTCATTCATTTGTGTTCTCCCAGCTCTCTTGCCCGGCCGTGAGCAGGCGGGGTGAGGCCATTACCGTGTGGTCGAGCTGTCTTGGCTCCGGATTGACCGGAGCGGGCAGCCCGCTCTGGGGACAGCTCGAGGATGTTTCCCGCCCTGATCCGGACTCCGTAGATATCCCAGGCGCTTCTCCTCGGAGACGTAGCCGTCGATGACGTCGTCGAGTACGTCTTGCGGGGCTCGGTCCAGCGGCTCGCCGTACCCGGCGCCGCCGCCGCTGAGGTTCACGAACCGGTCGCCGATGGACAGCGGCGCGCGCTGCATCCGCAGGCGGCGCTCCCGGGCGGTCCCGGATAGATGACGAATCCGTTGTTGGCGCCGCTGTGACCGCCGGCCAGGCCGCGGGTAGCGGTCAGCGTCTTCTTCTTCATCGAGAGGATCTCGCCGGGCCTGCTGGCCTGCACCACGCGCCGGATGCCGAGCCCGCCGCGGTACTGGCCAGGGCCGCCGGAGTCCTCGCGAAGATCCAGGCTCTCGTGGAACAAGCCAGCCTTCTGCTCCAGCACCTCCACCGGGGTATTGCGGCCGACGGTCTCGCACGGGTTCTGCTGGGCCGAGGCCCCGTCATGCGAAGGCGTGCCGCCCCAGCCGATGCCCTCCAGGTTGCTGATCACGAAGGACTCTCCGGTCAGCGGCTCCTGCACGACGGCCATGAACCCGGGCTCGTCGCCCGCGCTGGACGCGCCGACCTCCGGCAGGGCCTGGGCCAGCGCGTTGCGGATGACCTCCGTCGCCACCATGTGCGTCCAGAGCGTGAACGTCGGCGCGGGGTAGACGGCGTGGAACAGGTTGCCCTCGGGCGCGATGACCTTCAGCTGCTCGAAGTGCCCGGCGTTGGCCGGGGCGTCCGGGGAGGTCAGCGACTTGAAGATGTTCTTGACCATCGCGACCGTTGCGCCGAACGGCATGTTGATCGGGCCGGGCACCTGGTCCTGGGATCCCTGGAAGTCGACGATGAACTCGTCGGCGGTGATCGTGATCGTGACGGCCACCCGGACCGGATCCTCGGACACCCCGTCGTCGTCCATGTAGTCCGAGGCCGTCCAGCTGCCGCGGGGAAGCTCGGCCAGGCGCCGCTGCACCAGCCTGCGGCCGTGCGCGATCACCGCGTCGATCGTCGCCCCGACCTGCTCGTGCCGTACCTGGCGTAGATATCCTGCACGCCCTTCTCGCCGACCCTGATCGACGACACTTGCGCATTCAGGTCGCCGAGCACGATCTCCGGCATCCGGCTGTTGAACCGGATGAAGTCGATCCACTCGGAGTCGAACTCATATCCCTTCATCACCCGGGTCGCCGGGAAGACGCAGCCTTCCTGGTGCAGCGACGTCGAGTCCAGGACGTAACCGGGGTCCTTGGCGCCCAGGTCGCGCCAGTGCGCGCGGATGGCGAGATAGGAGACGAGCCGGTGGCGGGTCGGGCTCGGGCATGAACACCGGCGCGACAAGCACCGCGTCATAGGTGTGCGCCGAGCTCCAGTACGGATAGTTCAGCAGGATGACGTCCCCAGGCCGCAGATTCTCGGGGCCCACGTGCCGCAGGGCGTATTCCAGTGCCATGTCGTTGGCGCCAAGGAACACCGCGATGCCGGTCGCCTCGGCGATGAGCTTCAGCTCCGGCGTGTAGATGGAGATGCCGAAATCGAGAACCTCGTAGATCCCAGGGTTAAACGCGGTGCGGACGAGCGTCCGCCGCATCTGCTCCGCGACCGAGAGGAACCCGTGGTGGATTACCTCGAGGGTGATGCCGTCAAGCTCGGCACGCTGCTCTTCGGGCACGCTTCAGCTCTCTCTCTGCGTAATCACCAAGTGGCCGGTCTCGTTGACCCGGACGTCCTGGTCCGAGCCGACGATCGTGGTCGCGGTGTCCTCGAGGATCACCGCCGGGCCGGTCATCCAGATGCCAGCTGGCAGCCGGTCGCGGGTGTAGAAGCCGTGGTCACACGGCATCTCGCGGACCAAGTCGTACGCCTGCGCGACGAAGTCGGGCTCGAGCCGGTCGCCGTCTTTCCAGTCGTCGCCAGGGCCGGTCACCTGGACTGGCCTGCGCCCCGAGCCGGTCGCGTGCACCCGCAGCGTGACGACCTCGGCCTGGCCCGAGATCACGTGCCCGTAGTGGTTCAGGTGCTCGTGGTCGAGCAGTTCCCGGATATCCGGCACGCTCGCCCCGCTGGGCACCGGAACGGTCAGCGTGTGCTCCTGCCGCCGGTAGCGCAGATCGGCCAGCCGGGTGATCCCGATCTCCTCGTCGGGGACGCCCTGCGCCTGCAACGTCCGCGTTGCGGTGTCCTCAAGCTCCGCGAAGACCGGCTCGAGCTCGCCCCACATGACCTCGTCGAGCGGTCGTATCACCGTCTGCGACACGTCGTGCTGAAGATCGGACACGAGCATTCCCCATGCGGACAGCGCGCCGGCCGCGGCGGGAACGATGACGCCGCGCAGCCGCATCTCCCGCATGATCATCGGGCCGAGCATCGGGCCGAACCCGCCGAACGCGACCAGGTGGAAGTCCCTGGGATCCAGGCCGCGCTCGATCGTGATCTCGCGCAGCGCGCCGACGGTGCGGCTGACCGCGACCCTGAAGATACCGGCGGCGGTCTGGTCGATGCCCAGGCCGAGTTGGCCGGCGAGGTTGTCGGTGAGCGCCTTCGAGCCGCGGGGACCGATATCTCCATGCGGCCGGCCAGGAAGTTCTGCGGACGCAGGTATCCGAGCGCCGCGGCGGCGTCGGTAAGCGTCGCGTCGGAGCCGCCCCGCAGGTAGCAGCTCGGCCCCGGCACGGCGCCCGCGCTCTCCGGGCCGACCTTGAGGAAGCCGTCGTCCACGTGCGCGATCGAGCCGCCTCCCGCGCCGATCGTGCGCAGGTCGAAGACCGGCCCGAGCATCGGCATGTGCTCGAGCTTCGCCTCATAGGCCTGGGCCGGGCCGCCGGCGTGGATCACGCAGGAGTCCAGGCTGGTGCCGCCGACGTCGAAGGAGATCAGGTGACCCTGGCCGGACTGGGCGGCGATGTACGAGGTCGCGGCGATGCCGCCGGCGGCCTGAGAACAGGCTCGCCAGCGGCGCCTCGCGAGCGAACGACGCGCTCATCGCGCCGCCGGACGACCGCATGACCCAGAACGAGCCACGGAAGCCGCGCCGCCGCAGCTCGGACTCGAGCTTCTCCAGGTACCTGTCGATCAGCGGCCTGATGTAGGCGGCGATCACCGTAGAGCTGGTGCGCTCGTACTCCCGGTACTCCCTGGCGACGTCGACGGACAAGGTGACCGGTACCTGCGGGAACTCGTCCTTGATGATCTCCCGGACCCGCAGCTCATGCGCCGGGTTGGCGTAGGAGTGCAAGAAACACACGGCGAGGGACTCCAGCCCGCAGTCGGTGACCAGGTACTGGGCCGCCTGCCTGGCCTCCGCCTCGTCAAGTGCCATGGCGACCGCTCCGCGGGCGTCGATCCGGCCGGTGACCGTCGCGATGTGCCGGCGGGAGATCAGCGGCCTCGGCCGGACGCCCTGCAGGTCGTACATCTGGCGCTCGGGCACGTCGCCCCGGCCGATCTCGAGCACGTCACGGAAGCCCGCGTTGGTGATCAGGCCGGTCGCCGCCCCGCGCCGCTGCAGCACCGCATTGAGCCCCAGCGTTGTCCCGTGCATGAACACGGTAACCTCATCGAGCGGCACAGGCAGCCCGAGAACCGCCTCGACCACGCCGACGGCAGGGTCGTCCGGGGTATTCGAGGTCTTGTGCACCCGGACCTGCCCGGTGGACTCGTCGAGCGCCACCGCGTCGACGAACGTCCCGCCGATATCGACCGCTATCCGGTACGGCCCTGCTCCGAACGCAGCGGTCGTGTTTACGGACACTTGGCCACCCTTCCTTGCGCCATGACGAACGTCGGCTGGCCGAGCAGCCGCAGATCGGCCGTTGGATCGCCGGGCACGGCGATCAGGTCGGCAGCCATGCCTGGCGCGATCACGCCGGTGACGCCGTCCAAGCCGCACAGCTTCGCGGCGTTGACGGTCGCGGCCTGGATCACGCCGAGCGCGGAAAGCCCGGCCTGGGCCATGAGCGACATCTCCCGCACCACGACCGTGGCATCGCCGTCGATCGGCGCACCCGGCGGGAAGTCCGTGCCGTTGACCAGGGTGACGCCGGCCTCGATGGCATAGCGGATGCTGTCCATGTGCCGGTCGGCTATCTGCGCGGACTTCTCGATCGACGCCGTGGGGAACCGGTTGGCCCGCTTGAAGTCCGGGCTGTGCGTGACGCACAGGGTCGGCGTGATGAACGCGCCTCGCTCCGCGACGAGCGCGGCCGTCGGGGGGTCGAGCAGGTATACGTGCTCGAAGCTGCGTACACCTTGCTCCAGCGCCATCTGGATGGCCCTCGGCGCGCCGGAATGCGCGACCACGTACTTGCCGTACTGCTCGGCTGCGCGGACCGCCCCGCGCATCTCCTCCGCCGTCATCTCGCTCGCGTCTAGGTCCTCCTCGTCGGATCTGGCCAGCCCGCCGGAGATGAAGATCTTGATGTGATCCGCACCCGCCTCAAGCTGCTCGGCGGCGCGGTCGAAGAACGCGGCTTCCCCCTCGGCGTAGACGCAGCCGACGCCCTTGCCGTGTCCTTCCGGTGTCGAGACCGCCTGGCCCGCGCCGACGATGCGCGGACCGACGAACCACTCCTGCTGCATGGCGTCCCGCAGGACCAGGTCCACCGCGTGCTGCTCGTGCACGCACCTGACCGTGGTCACCCCGGCGGCCAGCGCGTCTTTCGCCCGCTGCGCGGCCCGGAACGCGGTCAGCGCCGGGTTCTCCTGCTCGTCGGTCTCGGCCAGTGGGAACACGATCGACAGGTGGGTGTGGCAGCTGATCAGCCCAGGCATCAGCGTTGCCCCGCCGAGATCGATGGCCCCGGCGCCGCCCGGCGGGTCACCGTGCCTGACTTCCGCGATCGAGCTTCCCTCGACGTTCAGGCTCATCCCGGGCTGGGCGTCGCCGGTCCGGACGTCGAGAAGGGTGCAGTCAGTCAGCCACATACAAACTCCATCGCGAGATCGGACGTGCCGACCTTCGCGACGGCGCCCCCCCAAGTGGTGCGGTTGCGACGAGTGCGGCCCTGAACAACTCGGATGGTATGGGCCGGGGTATACCGAACGCCCCGTTCAAGTTGTAAAGACAATTCAGCGCTGTGCATACACATTGCGCCTGGTGCGGGCGTTAGCCGCGGTAGATGCTCGGGCCATGGCGAGCGCCGAGTACGTGACCGCGCGCGACGAACTCGAGCATCGGCGCACGCGCACCGACCAGTTCAGTGTGACCGGATCGGGCGACCTGCTCGTCGAGCAGTGCCGAGCGGCCGACCTAGTTGAGCGTTTCGGATCCCCGCTGTTCGTGGTCAGCGAGACAACTCTGCGCGAGAACTACCGGCGCTTCCACGCGGCGTTCGGCAGCCAGTGGCCGGGCACGGTCAGGGTGTTCTACGCGATCAAGTCCAACAACAACCTGGCCGTGCGCACGATCCTCAGCGACGAGGGCGCGGCAGGGGAGTGCTTCGGGGCCGCGGAGCTGCTGGCCACGCTGGCGGGCGGGGCCGATCCCGCGCAGGTCGCGATCAACGGCAGCAACAAGACCGCGCAGGACCTCGGGCTCGCGGTCGAGCATGGTGTGGTCGTGAACCTCGACGGCGAGGACGAATGCCAGCGGCTCGCCGAGGCCGCGCGCGCGGCCGGCCGCCGGGTCCGGGTCAACCTCCGGCTCAAGGTGGCGCCGCCGCAGCTCGACGAACTGGCCAGCGACACGTACCGGCTGTCCGCAGGGGAACTGCGGCAGGACGTCCTGCGGGAGAAGTGGGGCTTCTCCCCGGAGCGCGCGGTACCGCTGATCAAGGAGATCCTGGCCACGGATGAGCTGCAGCTTCTCGGCTACCACCTGCATATCCCCAGGGCCTGCCAGGAGCCCGAGCTGCACGCCTCGTGCGGCAGCGCCCTGGTCCAGGCCGTCGCCGACCTGACCGCCAAGACCGGGTTCACGCCGTCGGTGCTGGACATCGGTGGCGGCTGGGCGCGCGAGCGGGATCCCGAGTCGCGGTCGCTGGATCCGAACCCGTTCACCGTCGAGGACTACGCGGACGAGATGTGCCAGGCCATGCTCGCTGAGCTGAGCGTGGCCTCGATGCCGGTCCCCGAGCTGTGGGTCGAGCCCGGCCGCTACCTGGTCGGCAACGCGGCGGTCCTGCTGGCGACCGTCGGGGCGATCAAGCGGGACGTCGGCCACGCCTGGGTCAACGTGGACGCGAGCACGAACCTGTTTGCCCGCATCGATTCCCGCGGATGCCGGCACGTGGTGCTGCCAGCGACCGGGATGGACCGGCCGTTCGCCGAGGAAGTACGGGTGGTCGGCCCGGTCTGCGTGGAGTCCCTGCTGGCTGGCGGGCGCCAGGTGCCGCGGCTGGGCCGGGACGAGGTGCTGGTGGTCCTCGACGCCGGCATGTACGCGGAGTCCGCGGCGAACCAGTTCAACGGGATGCCGCGGCCCGCCACGGTGCTGGTCTGCGGCGACCAGGCCGACGTCATCCGCGAGCGGGAGACCTTCGCCGACGTGTTCCGCGCCAACCGGATCCCCGGTCGGCTGGCGGGGAGCACGGGGCCGCGCGAGGTGCTGAGTCAGCTGGTTCCTGATGGCTCGTGAGACCTGGCCGGAGGTCCCGCCCGGTGGCCCGGCGCTGGTCTCGGCGCTCGGCCTGGTTCGCCGCGGGCGGGTGTGGGAGCTGAGCCACGATCTCTTCGCGGGCATGCCGTCGCATCCCAACCATGCGCCGTTCAGCATGAAGCTCGTCCAGCGACACGGGGACAGGTACCGCGACGGCGGCTACAGCGCGGCCAACGAGGTGATCACGATGAGCGGGCACCATGGCACGCACATCGACGCGCTCGGCCACGTGTCGGTCGGCGGGCTGCTGTTCGGCGGCGTCCCGGTGGCGGACGTCCAGGTCGGCGACTCCGGCCTCACCACGCGGCACGTGGCGGAGCTTCCCCCGTTCATCGGGCGGGCGGTGGTTATCGACGTACCGGGCAGCCAGGGACGTGAGCAGCTTGATCCCGGCGAGGAGGTGTCCGTCGCCGACCTAGAGGGCGCGCTCGGCGCGGCTGGCGCCGGCGTCGAGCCAGGCGACGCCGTGCTGATCCGCACCGGGTGGGGCGCCAGGTGGCCGGACCAGGACCGGTTCTTCCCCGCCGGGGGCGACCAACCGGGCCCGGGCGAGACCGCCGCCCGGTGGCTTGCCGATCAGCGGGTCGGCGTCGTGGGCAGCGACACGATGGCGTTCGAGCACGCGCTCGCGGCGCGGAACGCGATGCCGGTGCACAGCCTGATGCTCCGCGAGGCCGGCATCCCGATCCTGGAGAAACTGCGGCTCGAGGAGATAACCGCGGCCGGGGTCACCGTGTGCCTCCTGATCGTCCTGCCGCTGCTAGTCCGCGGCGCCACGGGATGCCCGGTGCGCGCCGTCGCGCTCGACTGACCATGAACACGACTGACGTGCTGATCATCGGCGGCGGCCTGGCCGGCTGCGCGGCAGCGTGTCACCTGGCGGCCAGCGGAGTCGAGACCACGCTAGTGGAACGCGGAGGGCTGAACCGCGCCGCTTCCGGCACCAATGCCGGCAGCATGCACTTCCAGTTGCGCCTGGCACGACCAGATCTCGCCGGCTCGCGGGCAGCTCATCCGCGGCGGGCTCGCCGAGTGGCGCTCAATCGGAGCAGGAGTTCGGTCCCGCCATCGGCATGCGGATGGACGGCGGCCTGATGGTGGCCGAAACGCCGGACGAACTCGCGCGGCTGCACGCCAAGATCAAGACCGAGCGCGAACTCGGCCTGACCTCCGAGGTTCTGCAGGGCCGTGAGCTCGCCGACCTCGCTCCCGCGCTGGCCACGGACCTGGCGGGCGCAACCTTCTGCCCCGAGGAGGGGCTGGTGAACCCGCTGCTGGCCACCGGTGCGTTCGCGTCGGCGGCATGCGGCCACGGCGCCGACATCAGGACTGGATGCGAGGTCAGAGCGGTCGACGCGACCGGCAGCGGCGGGATTCATCGTTCATACCCGGACCGGCCCGCTGCGGGCATCACGGGTCGTCAACGCGGCCGGAGCCTGGGCCGGCAGGATTGCCCGGCTCGCCGGGGTGCCCATCCCGCTGACCGGCGGAGTGCAGATGGTATCGGCGACGGCGCGGCAGCCCCCGGTGCTGGCTCAGCTCGTGCAGCACGCGGCCAGGGCGTTGACCCTGAAGCAGACAATGGACGGCACGTTCCTCGTCGGCGGCGGCTGGTCCGGTGCTGTGCCGCGCGGCGGGCCGCGGCCCCGCTGGGAGAGCCTCGCGGGAAACGCGTTCCTGGCTTGCCGGGTGGTGCCGGGCCTCCGGGCGGCCACGCTGCTGAGGAGCTGGACCGGCACGATCGCGATGACGCCCGACCGGCTGCCGGTCGCGGGCGAGTCCGCCCGGCGGCCGGGATGGTTCTCCCTGGTCGTGCCCAGAGGGGCGGCGGGCTATACGGTCACGCCGTACCTGGCGCGCCTGCTCGCCAGCGACATTGCCAAGGGCGGCAAGGGCGGCTCGGTCACGCCCAGCGAGTTCAGCCCCGATCGGTGGTCGGCGGATGGGTGAGCTAACGAGCGTGACGTTTACGTTCAACGGCGCCCCGTGCCAGGCCACGCCGGGCGAGTCACTCGCGGCTGCGCTGCAGTCGTCGGGGGTCAGGTCGCTGCGGCGCAGCCGACGGACCGGGGAGCCCAGGGGCGTCTACTGCGGCATCGGCCTGTGCTTCGACTGCATCGTGACCGTGGACGGTCGGCCTAACACCCGGGCGTGCATGACCCTGGCCGAGGATGGCATGCGGGTGGAATCGCCGGCGGCCTCGATTGGCCAGCAAACATGACCGTGGACCATGCCGATCTCGCCGCCGACGTCGATCTCGTCGTCGTCGGCGGCGGTCCGGCCGGGCTGGCTGCCGCGCTCGAGGCCGACCGCTGTGGCGTCAGCACCCGGCTGATCGACGACCGGCCGACGCTCGGCGGCCAGATCTTCCGCCAGCCGTCGCCGTCGCTGCCGGGCCGCCGCGTGCTCACCACCGAACCCGAACACGCGCGCGGACTCGCGTTGCTGTCACGCTTGCGCCAGACCCGGGTGCAGCAGGTGACCAGCGCGACCGTCGTCGACATATCTCCGGGCGGCCCGTTCCGGATCCAGTATGTCCGCGGCGACCGGACCGATTCGGTGCGTGCCCGCCAGGTGATCCTGGCCACCGGCGCCTACGACAGACCGGTGGCCCTGCCGGGGTGGACGCTGCCCGGCGTGGTGGCCGCGGGCGGGGCACAGGCCATGGCCAAGAGCCACGGCGTGCTGCCCGGCCGGCGCGTGGTCCTGGCCGGCTCGGGGCCGCTGCTGCTCACGTTCGCGGTCCAGCTGCACCGATGGGGGGTACAGGTCGCGGCCGTCACCGAGCTGGCCCGGCCGCGTGCGCGGGACCTGGCCGCGCTGGCCCGGCGGGGCGTGTTGGCCCCGGACTATATCCGCCAGGGGCTGCAGTACGCCGCGTACCTCGCGGCGCACCGGGTCCCGGTGCATTTCCGCACACGGGTCACCCGCATCCTCGGCCCGGAGCAGGTGACAGGGGTGACCCTCTCCCGGGTAGACCACGGTGGCCGCCCGCTGGCCGGCTCGGACCGCACGGTCCAGGCCGACTGCGTCTGCCTCGGCTACGGGCTCGTCCCTTCGCCGGAACTCGCCAGGCTGTCCGGCTGCGAGATGGTGCCCGACCTGGAGCGGGCCATGAACGTGCCCGCCCGCGGCGCGCTGCTGGAGACGTCCGTGCCCGGCCTGTTCGCGGCCGGTGACGGCGTGGCCGTCCGCGGGTCGGCCGTGGCCCTCCTCGAAGGGCAGATCGCCGGGCTTGCCGTCGGCCGCAACCTGGGCCGGGGGACCGGGGAGCGGTTCGAGCAGCGGCTGCGGCCACTCCGGGCGCGCCTCGGCCGCAGCCTCGCGTTCCAGGCGGCGCTATCCGCCGTGTACCCGGCCGCGATCTCGGGCTGCGACCTGGCCACGGCCGAAACCGTGCTCTGCCGGTGCGAGGAGGTGACCTGCGGCGAAGCTGTCCGCCGCGATCGCGGCCGCCGCACCGCTTGCCGACGCCAGCGTGGTGAAGGGCATGACCCGTGCCGGGATGGGGCTGTGCCAGGGCCGCATGTGCGCGGCCAGCGTGTACGAGCTGATCGCGAGCGCCACCGGGGCCGCGGTCACCGCGGTGAGCGCGTTCACACCTCGCCCGCCTGCCCGCCCGGTGCCGTTCGGGGCGGTGGCCAGCCGGGTCGACTACGACGGCGGCGACGGCGATATCCCCGAAGATCCGGACTGCATAAGTTGAGCGCTACCAGCAGGAGGCCACCATGAGTCACGATTCCCCAGTGGAAGGGGTACTGGGCGGCGAGCCCGACACCGTTCGGCGCCGACGGCGGCATCGAGACCGAATGGCTGGATGAAACCATCCGCTACTTCCTGTCCCAGGGAGTGCACGGGCTGCTGATCAACGGCTCAAGCGGCGAGTGGTTCTCCCAGTCGATCGCGGAACGCCGCGCCGTAGCCGAAACGGCAGTGCGGGCCGTCGGTGAAAGTGTCCCCGTCGTCATCGGATGCACAGCATTGCAGCCCCATGAGGTAACCGAGCTTGCCGAGCATGCGCAGCGCATCGGCGCCGATGGGATTCTGGTCAGCCCACCGCCGTACCTGCGGCTGAGCCAGGACGACATCGTCGCGTTCTTCGAATTCATCACCGCCGCCACGCCGATGCCGGTGATGGTCTACAACATTCCGCGCCGGTCCGGCACCGTGATCGAAGCCTCGACCGCCGGAAGGCTCGCCGATGTGCGGGGCGTGGTGGCGCTGAAGAATTCAGCCCCGGACGAGGATTTCTTCCCGACGCTCGAGCTGGTGGCCGACAAGATTCTTGTGTTTGGCGGAAACCTGTTCTCGCCGCGTGGCATCGGTGAGATCGCGGCGCGGCGCGGATCAGGCTACGTCGGCGGGTGGGAACTGCTGGGCAGGAAGTTGCCGGGGTGTTCGAGGCCGCATGGCGCGGCGACATCGCCGAGGCGGAGCGGCTGGCCGCGCAGGAGCGTGCCCTGGACGCGCAACTCTGGGACAAGCGCAAGAACCCCAAGTTCGGGCGCTCGTTCAACGCCCAGCTCAAGGCCGCCCTGGGGCTCCTGGGCGTTCCGGCCGGTCTGCCGCGGCCGCCGCTGCTGCCGCTCGACGACGAGGCGGCGCTGCGGGATCTCGGCCAGGTGCTGGCCGGTGCGGGTATACCGCTCGCGAAGACCGCGGCGTGAGCCAGCGCCGAGACGTCCGCGTGTCATCCGCTGGCGGCCGGGCGCGCGAGGCTAAGTCCAGGTCGGCCGCCTCGCGCGGGCTGCTCAGCGCGGCGTACTGCTCGTCGGTTAGCTCGACGCGCGCGCTGGCCAGGTTCTCTTCCAGGTGCGCCAGCGATGCGGTGCCCGGGATCGGCAGCAGCACGGGTGACCGGCGCAGCAGCCAGGCCAGCGCCAGTTGCACCGGAGTCAGGCCCGCGTTGCGGGCCAGGGCCGCGAGCGGTCCGTCCCGGCCGGCCAGCCGTCCCGTGTCGAGCGGGAACCACGGGATAAACCCAAGCCCTTCCTGCTCGCAGTAGCCGAGCACATCCTCAAATTCGCGGTTAAGGAGATTGTAGGGATTCTGGACCGAAACGACGGGGGCGATACGCTGCGCCTCGATGATCTCGGCGACAGTCACTTTCGACAATCCGATGTGCTTTATTTTGCCTTCGCGCCGCATCTCTGCGAGCACGCCGATCTGCTCTGCCGTCGGGACGTTGGGATCGATGCGGTGAAGCTGATATAGGTCAATCCTTTCCAGCTTGAGCCGCCGCAGGCTCATCTCGACGCACTGCCGCAGATACTCGGGGCGCCCGACCGGATGCCACTGATCAGGTCCGGTCCGGACCAATCCACCCTTCGTTGCGATCGTCACGCCGTCGTAGGGGTGAAGGCTCTGGGCAATCAGTTCCTCGCTGACAAACGGGCCGTACGAGTCGGCCGTGTCGATGAAATCAACACCGAGTTCGACCGCGCGGCGCAAGAGCGCCACTGCGGCTTCACGGTCGGCAGGCTCGCCCCACACTCCGGCGCCAGTAAGCCTGTTGGTCCCCAATCCGAGTCTTGTGATCGGGTGGTCGCCGCCCAGCGAGAACATCTTGCCTGCCGCAGTCTCGATGCGATCACACGCCATATTTCCAACTTATCAATTGGCGCGGCCTAACGGCAGATATGTTCGGTCGGAGGTCGGGTGCATTGGACGGCTAGTGGTCGTGACATACTTCATCGCTATAGCCACTAAGCTCGGGACCGTCCGTCCATGACGTGCCTCCGCATCACTCGTTGCCTAAGTCGCGGTCAGGTGGCTGGGCCGTTCGCGGGAGCGAATTCCCGCCATGAGGCGGTGGCTTCAAATCCAAGCACGGACTTGGCGCGTGCTCCGCTGATCAGTGAACTGTAGGTGCCCAGCTTCGCCCGGACCGGCACGTCGGGCAGGAAGCGCTCGATCAGCTCGCTGACCGGTGCTTCTGCAAAACAGTCCTGAGCGGCGATGAACAGCGTCTCGTTCCCGATATCCGGGACCTCGCAGGCCAGCCGGTAGGCGCGCGCGGCGTCGGTCGCGTGGACGTAGAGCCACAGCATGCCGTAGGCGCCGGCCGGGTCGGCGATGCGGTCGAAGCCGCCCAGCGACTTGTCCCAGACGTAGCAAGTGCGCAGGCTGACCGTGGACAGGCTGCCCCGGGCCGTGTAGCTGCGGCACATCTCCTCGATGAGGACCTTCCCGAGGCTGTATTCATCCTGCGGCCGGAGCGGGTGCTCCTCATCGATCGGCAGGTAGAGCGGCTTCATGTCGACCTTGCGGAAGGAGAAGCCCAAAGCGCCCTCGCTGGACGCGGCGACGAACCGGCGAGCCCCGACGGCGACCGCGGCCTCCAGCGCGTTGAACGTGCCGAGCACGTTGACACGGAAGAGCTCTTCGGGGCTCACGATCCCCGGATCCGGTACTGCCGCCAGGTGAACGATGGCCTCGCACCCCTCGAAGGCCCGGAGCAGGCTCGCCGGGTCGGTGAGGTCGGCCTGCCGGAATTCCGCGGTGTCCGCTGGTGCCTGCGCGGGCGGCCGGATGTCCACGCCGACCGCCTCGTGGCCGTGCGACAGTAGCTCGCGCATGACGTACGTTCCGACAAACCCAGCCGACCCGGTCACTGCGATGCGCATCTGCTCTCCTTGCTATTGGTCAGACCATTGGACCATTACGCTTTTTGCACTGTCAAGATGGGAGCCCCGCCCACACCGGCTGCGGCCTGCCCGGCGATCCGCCCGGAGTACAGGCTGGGGCCGAACATCGTCCCCTCGATGGCGCCCTGCCCGTTGATGCACCCGCCGGCCATCCCGGCGACCTCTCCTGCCGCATACAGCCCGGCGATCTCGCCTCCCCCGGCCCGCCGGACCCGGCCGGCCGCGTCGGTGCGGACCCCGCCCAGGTTCTTCTGCACCAGCGGGAAGTACTGAACTGCGCAGAACGGCGGCTCGGTGATGGGCTCCAGGCCTGCCAGCTCCCGGCCGAAATGAGGCTCGCGGGTGAGCCCCGAGCCAATCCAGTCGTTGTAACTGCCGACGCTGGCAGAAAGCGCGGCCTGCGGGAGGCCCGTGGCAGCGGCCAGCCCGGCTATGCTCGCGGCCTGCCAGGCATGACCCGAGGTGCGCCAGAAGCGTGCCCGCCCCTCCGCCGAGGTCACGAACGGCGAGCCGTAGCTTGCGTCGTTGAGCAGCGTGAGCCGGGCAGCCTGCCGTGCGTCGAAGATGCCCCACGCCGTCTGGCCAGGCTGCGCGAGCAGCGCGGGCATTCCGGTGAGTCCTCCTCGCAGATCCTCGTCGTGGAAGCGCTCCCCGCCGCGGTTCACCCAGATCTCGCTGCGGACGTCGCGTACGACCAGGCCGCGGGCGCCCGACGGATCGGCCGGATCCGGGGTTCCGACGGGATACATCCAGAGATAGCCAAGGGGCCCGAACGTGGCGCCTGCCGCCTGCAGCATGGCGTGCCCGCGGCCACGGGCCGTTGGCGCCCCGCCGCACAGAAAGCGGGTCATGCCGCCCAGCGACGGGGCGTGCCGCAGAAGCATCCCGCGGTTGCTGGTGAAGCCGCCGGTGCAGATGAGCGTCGCATCGGCCGGGATGCGGCATGGCCCGCCGTCGGCCTGTGCCTCGACGCCGAGTGCCCGTCCGTCAGCACACAGGATGCGGGTGACCGGCGACGACGTGCGGATGGCGACGCCGAGCGACCGGCATCGGGCCAGCAGCGCCCCGATCACGGCGGGCCCGCCGCCTGCGGGCAGGTGCCATCGCGGCCGTGAGTTGCCTTCCTCCAGGCGCAGCTGCGACCACGTCACGCCCAGTTCCTCGCACCAGCCGAACACCTCTACGGCGCTCTCGGCCAGGTAGCGAGCGGCCCAGCGCAGGTCCGCGGACTCCCGGCCGGCCCGGCGCCAGTCGTCTAGCGCGAGCTCGACCGTGTCCTCGACCCCGCAGGCCTCCTGAAGCGGCGTTCCGACGAGGCAGCAGCCGCCGCGGCTGATCACCGAGGCGCCGCCAGGCTCGGGCCCGGCCTCGAGCACGACAACGCGCAGGCCACGGCCGGCCGCCTCGGCCGCGGCCGCCAGGCCGGCCACTCCCGAGCCCACCACGACCGCGTCCCACTGCGCGGCTGCGTTATTCGGCGCCGCTTTACTGCCCAATTACTTCCTGCTCCTATCCCGGCTCTGAGTTATTATTAGATACCGGCCCGACGGGCCCGGAAAATTATCGTTCCTGAGTTACCGAAAGCGGTCGCCATGAAGCTAGCTGTCGATCCCTGCCTGCTGAAGAACCTAAGTGCCACCGAAATGTTCGCGTCCGTTGCGCAGGCGGGATACGAGGCGGTTGAGCTGTCACCGCGCGACGGATTCCTGGAGCACCGTCACGGCAACCGCCCGGAGCCGGAGGTCGTTGCGGACCTGATGCGCGCGAGCCGCGAGGCACGGGTCGAGATCGCGTCACTGTTTATCGTCCAGCCCTGGGCCAGCACGGATAGCGGGGAGCGCGAGGCCGGGGTGCAGGGCCTCAGGGTGGCTATCGACACGGCGGAGGAGCTCGGCTGTGCCCGGATCAACACGGAGTTCACCGGAACACCGGATAAGCCGCGTGAATGCAGGGACGCATTTCTGCGGTCCCTTGATGAGGTGCTTCCCGCGGCGGAGCGCCAAGGGGTGAGTCTCACGATCGAGCCCCATCCCTACGATTTTATCGAGACCAATACGGAGGCGGTGGATCTTATCCGGGAGGTCGGCTCCCCAGCCCTTCGCTACCTCTTCTGCACGCCGCACATTTTTCACCTGGGCGACGATATCGCGGCAATGATTGAATACGCCGCGCCCGTTCTGGCGCACGTCCACCTGGCGGACACATTCCGCCCGGCCAGGGTCATTCTCAACCCCCCGGATCCTGGGGCCCGGATCCATCAGCATCTGGACATCGGGCAGGGTGAGGTCGGCTGGGAGACGGTCTTCAGCGCGCTGGCGCAGGCCGGATTCGGCGATCTGGCAACCGTGGCCGTGTTCGCCTGGCCGGACCGCGCCATGGCCTCTGCGGAGCACAACCGCGCAGCACTCCGGACGTACCTGGGATCCTGACCGCGCTCGCATCGCCCGCCTACCCGGCCTGCCCGGCAGCCACGGTGATGACCGCTTTCCCGGCCAGCCGCCCGCCGCGCAGCTCTGCGAGGGCGTCGTTGATGTCCGCAAGGTCCCAGGTCTGGCAGTCCGGCGGGCGGATCGTGCCGTCGGCCGCGAGCTGCAGCACCCGCGCCAGGTCGGCGCGCGTCCCGGAGCGGATGCCGCGGATCGTCAGCTCACGCCGGGCCACGATCGCCAGATCCAGCTCCGGAACGGCGGCGTAGCCGACGCTGAGGTAGAGCCCGTGCGAGGCAATGCGGGCCAGCATCGCAGCGATGGCGCCCGCGACCCCGGCACAGTCGATGAGCACATCGGCCGGGGGCCCGGTCTCCTCCAGCGACGCGACCGCGCGCAGGCCCCGGTCGGCAGCCACCGTCCGGCGCAGCGGGTTTGGCTCGACCAGCACCGGGTCCACGCCCTCGGCTGCCAGCAGCTCGGCGAGCACGAGCCCTACCGGTCCGGCGCCGGCCACCACGAAGGAACCCGATCTCGGCCGGCCGCCCAGGGCGACGCGGGCCGCGTTGTGCGCGGTAGGGCCCGCGTCAACCAGGCTGGCAGCGGCCACGTCGGCCAGCCCTGCGGGAACCTCGACGACGTGATCCGCGGCCAGGCTGAGGCGCTCGGCGAAGCCGCCCCAGAGGCCGAGCACCCCGGTGACCCGGGCGCCGTGCTCGCACAGCCGCTCGTCGCCCGCCTGACACGCCGCGCAGCGGCCGCACCCTACGAAGATCGCAGCGGCCACCCGGCGCCCGACGAGCGCCGGGTCGGCGCCGGGGGAGACGCTCACCACTGTCCCGACCGGTTCATGGCCCAGCACGAAGGGCAGCTCCGGGCGATAGGAGGTGCCGCTCATGATGTGCAGGTCCGTCCCGCAGATGCCGCAGGCGCTGATCGCGACCTCGACCGAGCCGGGTGGCCGCTCCGGCTCGGGGACCTCCGCGATATGCAGCCGCTCCGCGGGCAGCTCGCGCAGGACCGCGGCTTTCACGAGCCCGGCCCCGTCGGCAGCATGAGCGAGGTGTCCATGCGCACTCAGCGGATCCGGTCGCCGGTGCGCGCGTCAAAGAGCTTCATCTGGGCGACATCCAGCTCCAGGCGGATCGAGCCGCCGACGCTGAGGCCCGCCCGGGCCGGGAACTTGCACGTCAGCGTCTCCTCACCGACGCGGACCACCACGTGGGTCTCGGGACCCAGCGGCTCGATGACCTCCACCGTTCCGGTGACGACAGGCAGGTCAGCCGCGTCCACGGCGGTCGGCCTGATCTCCTCGGGCCGGAAGCCGACCAGCAGCTCATCCGCCGAGCCGTTCCGGAGGACCTCCCCGGCCGACCCGTTCACCGGGATGTCGCAGGACAGGCAGGAGACCGCCACGGACGAACCGGTCTTGCGGAGCCGGCCCGGGATCAGGTTGATCTTCGGAGATCCGATGAACCCGGCCACGAACGCACTGGCCGGTTCCTCATACATGGCCTGGGGAGCAGCGATCTGCTGCAGCCGGCCTTTGTCCATGAGCGCCACCCGGTCGGCCATGGTCATGGCCTCGACCTGATCGTGGGTCACGTAGATCGTGGTAACCGGGAACTGCCGGTGAATCCGCTGCAGTTCCGTGCGCATCTGCGTGCGCAGCGCTGCGTCCAGGTTGGACAGCGGCTCATCCAGCAGGAAGGCCTGCGGCTTGCGCAGCAGCGCCCGCCCCAGCGCCACCCGCTGCCGCTCGCCGCCGGAGAGCTGCGAGGGCTTGCGCCCCAGCAGCGGCTCGATGCCCAGCATGTCCGCTATCCGGGCGATCTCCGACTCTATGGTGGCCCTGGGCTCATGGCGGATCTTCATCCCGAACGACAGGTTCTTGGCGACGGTCATATGCGGGAACAGCGCGTAGTTCTGGAAGACCATGGCCAGGTTCCGGTCCTTGGGCGGCATGGCGTTCACCCGCTTGCCGCCGATCATCACCGAGCCGCTGGTCGGCGTGTCGAAGCCAGCCAGCATGCGCAGGGTGGTGGTCTTCCCGCAACCGGACGGGCCGACGATGACGAGGAATTCGCCGTCTTCCACCTCCAGGTCGAGGTCGTCGACGGCGGTTGTCCCCTTGAACCTCTTGGTCACGCCCTCAAGAACGATCTTGGCCACGGTAGCTCCTAACCCTTGATCCCGCCGGCGAAGGCGAACCCGCCCTGGAGCCACCGCGAGCTGATCAAGTACAGGACCAGGACGGGAATCGAGAAGAGGATCGAGTATGCGGCCAGCGGGCCGTACTGGACCTGGGCGTTGGCGTCGAGGAACTGGTAGATCCCGACCGCCGCGGGAGTCTGGCCCGGGTTGCTGTCGAGGACCAGCGGGATCAGGAACGCGCCCCAGGCGTTGATGAACGTCAGGATGGCCGAGACCAGGACGCCGGGCAGGGCCAGCGGGATCACCACGCGCCATAGCGTCCGCAGTTCGCCCGATCCCTCGATCGCCGCGGCCTCCTCGAACTCCCGCGGTACCTGGTCGATGAAGTTTTTCAGCAGCCATATCGCGAACGGCACCGACGTGGACGCCAGCACCAGCGAGGTCCAGAACGGCGAGTTGAGCCAGTTGAACGCCACGTACATTTCGTAGATCGGGACGAGCAGCATGGTCACCGGCAGGCCGGTCAGGAACAGAACCGCCACCAGCACGGCGCCCTTGAACGGAACGTGCCTGCGGGACAGCGAGTACCCAGCGAGCAGCGACACGGCCGTTGTGATCAGCGTCGACACGATCGCCAGGTAGAGGCTGTTGGCGATGTCCCGGCCGGCCCCGGTGTGGAAGGCGCCGATGAAGTTGGTCACCGACAGCTGTGGCGACGCCAGCCCTGGCCCGGCGTTCGGGTTGAACGCCGCATCGAGCAGCCACGCCAGCGGCAGCAGGAACCAGATCCCGATGAGGCCCATGATGAGGTTGATGACCCATCGGGACCGCCTGGACTGGCCGGGCGGCGCCTCGCCGCGGGTGGCCGCGTCCTCGGCCGATTCCCTGCGCCTGACGCCGGTAAGGACACTCATCGGCCGGCCTTTCCGCTCATTACTCCGCTTCCTTGGCCTTGGCCAGCTCGGGCCGGAGCTGGCGGATGTAGACGATGGATAGCAGCGCCCCGATGAGGACGATGGTCAGCGCGATCGCCGTGCCGTACCCGAGCGCGTTGAACTGGAAGGCCTCGATGTACATGTAGACCGGCAGGATGGCCGTTGCGTTTCCCGGTCCGCCCTGCGTCATCACGAAGATCAGCGTGAAATCCGAGATGGTGCCCAGGGTGATCAGCAGCATGTTGGTCATGATCGTCGGCCGCATTATGGGCAGCGTGACCCGCAGCAGCCGCCGCCAGTACGAGGCACCTTCGAGCTGGGCCGCCTCGTCTACCTCAGCCGGGACGTTGCGCAGGCCGGCGCTCAGGACCAGCATCGAGAACGCCGTGCCCCGCCACGCATTTGCTACGCACACGATGAGCAGCGGCGTCGAGGTCAGCAGGTTGGTCGTCGAGTGGCCGATCAGGTAGCTGAGCGTGCCGCCCGCCTGGGCGAACGTGTACCAGATGAACGCCACGGCGATTTCCGGCAGGACCCAGGCCAGGATCACGATCGCGCCGACGCTCGTCCGCACCGTGACATGGGCGCGCTGGCCCAGCAGCGCCAGGGCGAGCCCGAGCACCGTCTGGGCCACGATCCCCGAGCCGATGACGAAGATCAGTGTCAGCCTGACCGACAGCCAGAAGACCGGATCATGCACCATGCGGTCGAGGTTGGCCAGCCCGGTGAACGAGAAGTTCTGCGCGAACGGGCCGAGCAGCTCCAGGTTGGTGAAGCCGAGATAGATGGCATAACCGACCGGTACCAGGAACAGCACGGCGAGCAGGACGGCCGCAGGCAGCAGCCAGAAGACGGTGGTCGGCTTCAGCCGGGCCCGGTCCGCCGGCCGCGATGCCGTGCGCGCCGTCATCAGCGGGCCGGGCCGAACGCGAGCATTTTCCTGGCTTCACCGGGCGTGGCCACCGGCCGCCCTAGCGCCTCGGCCAGCCCGGCAAGCTCGGTAACCAGGTCGCTGGCCTGGGCAGGCTTGCCCCACCGGTCGTAGCCATAGTCTTCGGTGCCCACCCGGACGTGGTCGCCGCTGGTGATGGCCGCAGCCAGGATGCCGTAGCGTTCCGGGCCCATCACGCTCACGGTGACCACGCAGCCGGGCGGCATCAGCTGGCGCCGGGCCAGGTACTCCTCGATCGTCGGCGGGCTCCATGTCCCGCCCGGCCAGCCGAAAAACAGCGTGTTGATGACCGGGCGGGCCAGTTCGGTGTGGTCCAGCAGGTACTGCAGGTTCCAGATGCTGCCGCTGTGCCAGATCTCGAACTCGGGCCGCACGCCGTGCTCTGCGCAGAGCACGGCGTACCCGAGCAATTCCGTCATCGGGTGCAGCACGTCAACGTCGCCCTCGGGAAACGCCTCGGCGTGATGGCTGGCGATGATCGAGATCATGTCCGCGCCCTGCTCATAGATGTCCATGCGGTCCTCGAGAAGCATGCTCGACATGCCGCACTGGACCAGGGCGTCGCCGGCGACCGCGCGCACCGCGGCGATGAGCGGCACCCATTCGGTGACTGAGTGCAGGTGCAGGATCGAGGCCCCGCCGGCGACGCATCGCTCCGCCTCAGCAGCGACGTCGGCGATGGCCTCCGGGTACGCCAGCTCGGGGTTGAGCCAGCTCTTGTTCGGGGTGGCGGTGATGATGAGCGGCGGCATCTCGGGTGCCATCTATCTCATCCCTTCTTTTCCACAGCCTGAGGGCCAAGCTGTTGCGAAACGGATGAGCTGAGCGAGGACAGGATCGTCGAGAGGGACGTGCTCGGGGTCTGGGCTATGGTGCCGGTGGCCTCGTTCAGTCCCCGCGCGTAGACGGTGAAGTTCTCGTTGGCCGGCAGCGCCTGGCCGTACTGAAGGTAGCTATTGAACGCTGCCTGGAACGGGGCCGCGAAGTTGAGATTCTGCGGCAGGTTGGCCACCGTCGAAGACGGCGGAACGAAGCCGGACCACAGCGCCATGTCGAGCTGGTTGGTGGTCTCCAGGTTCATCTTCACCAGGTTCCACGCTGCGGTCGGGTTACCCGATGCCTTGGAGACACCGAGGGCCCACCCAGAGACCTCTCCGGCCTGCCCGGGCGCCTGGCCGAACTCGGTCGGGATCGGAGCAATCCCGACTGCCGTCTTTGACTGCGGCCAGTAGAACGAGGTGTGCGGAGTAACCCATGCCTCGGGCATCCAGTTCGACGCGAGCGTGATCGCCAGCTTCTGCTGCTTCATGAGGTTCACCGGGCTGCCGATCGCCTGGGTGGTGAACAGCTGCGAGGTCGGGGCGCCCAGGCCCTGCGAGTACACCTCCTTGTAGAAGTTCAGCGAGCTGGTCAGGCCCGGACTGTTCACCACCCACTTCTTCGACGACTGGTCATACATCGTGGGGGTGGACGTGCCGAACAGGAGGTTGGCCACGCCCTGGCCGACGTTGAACGGGCCCGCCTGCACGCCGGCGCCCAGCCAGATCGGGATCACGCCGGGGTCGTGAGCCTTCACCTTCTGCGCGGCAGACAGTATGTCGGCCCAGTTCTTCGGGTTCCAGGGCACCGGAATTCCCGCCTGCTGCAGCATTTTCTTGTTGTACAGCAGGCCCTGGTCGTTGTTGCCCGCGCTGACGCCGTATTCGGTGCCGTTGTACTTGGTCAGGTTCTTGATGTTCGGAGAGAACGTTGACCAGAATGGCGCGCTGGATGGTGACGAGAGGTACTTGTCTACCGGGAGCAGATAGCCGGCCGCGGCGTACTCGCTGAGATAAGGGGTCTCCGTGACCACCACGTCCGGTGTGGTCGAGGCCTGCTTGAATCGCAGGGCCAGGGCATCAGCCTCGTCGACGTCCGTACCCGCGATCTTGATCACTTGGAGCTTGATCTTGGGGTATTTGGCGTCCCATTCCTTCGTGATCTGGGCGCTGTACTGGTTCATGAACTGCGTCGAGTCGAACATGTAGCCCGACACCAGCATGGTGATGCTGCTGCCGCCGCTGCTCTGATTTGATCCGCCGCCGCCGCCACCGCACGCTGCGGCGGCGAGAAGGCTGGCGGTGACCGCCGCGGCCAGAGCGAGCGATCTGGGTGCCTTAGTCATGGTTGCCACGTAGTCCTCCGTGAGATTCCCGCCCGTTAAGACCCGGGCCGCGCCGTCGAATGGGTTGTCTGGTTGCTGATGTCTGTTGGCGAGCGCGCTTTTAGCGGGTCGCCACTGAATGGCCCACTAGGCGCCCTCGATGAGGGCGTTAGCGGTCGTGATGTCTGTGACCAGAACCGTGATGAGACCGCCCCGCAGGGCGGCCGTGAGCGCCTCGGTTTTGCTTGGGCCTCCGGCGGCGACGAGCCGCACCGGAATCTTCCGGAATTCCTCCAGGCTCAGGCCGATAACCCGGCGGTTCAGCTCGTGCTCGATCTCACTGCCGCTGCGGTCGAAGAACCGTCCGCCGATGTCGCCGACCATGCCCTGCGCCATGAGGCTGGTCCACTCGGCGGGGGTGACCTGGGTTCCCTGCTGGAAATCGATGCGATCATCCCGCCCGCCGACACCGACCAAGGCCACGTCGGCGGTCACCGCCTGCTCCAGCGTGCGGGAGATCGAAGGGTCCGCCCGCAGCACCTCGGCGGCCTCGTCACTTCGCACGATGACCGGGGCGTGCAGGTGCTCGGCGGTTCCCCCGAAGGCCGCCGCGAGCGCGTCGGTTGCCTGGTAAGGATTACCGCTGCCGTGACCCCCGGCGGGAAGGGCACCCGCGAGCGAGACAAAGCTGGCCCGGGCTGGTCTCGGGTGGCCCAGCCAGGCCGGTATCTCGGCGACGGTGCGGCTCAGTCCCACCGCGACGACCAGGCCATCCCGCACGACCCGTTCAAGGTAGGAGGCTGCGCCTCGGGCGAGCATGCTGCGCAGGGAGTTACCGGGACCGCCGCCCCCGGCTGGAACCACGATCGACTCCCGCAAGCCAACCGCAGCGGCCAGCCGCTCCTCGACCTCGGCGAACGGGCTCAGGTCACTCAGTACGGTGATCATGACAATCCCCGCCTCCCGGGCCTGTTTGAGCAGCCGGGTCACCTTGACGCGGGAGACCCCGAGCACCGCCGCGGTCTCCTGGTGCGTGAGGGAGAACTCGTAGTGCAGCCGGGCCGCGCGCGCGACGAGGCTGGGCACGGCCGGCGGTCGCGCGCCGGCAGGCTTGGGTGCCGACGGTTCGGTCATCGTGGGCTCCGCTGATCCGCCGCCGTATCGCCTGGGGGCGCGACGGTGGCGTGGCGGGCAGTCCACCGCGCGCTCAGCTCCCGGTTCTTGATCGGCAGGCCGTCCCAGGCGCGGCCGCCGTAGAGTCCGCGCACCGCGTCCAGGAAGATCTCGGACTGGTTGTCGGCCACCTCGGCGGCCGCCCCGGCCAGGTGCGGTGTGAGCGTGAGGCCGCGCTGCCGCCGGAGCGGGCTGGACACGGGCAGTGGCTCCTGCGGGTACACGTCCAGCGCGGCGGCGGCGAGGGGGCCGGAGTCCAGCGCGTCGGCCAGGGCGTCGTAGTCGAGAACCGTCGCCCTCGCGGTGTTGATCAGTACGCTGCCCGGCTTCATCTGCTTGAGCTCCTCGCGTCCGACGATGACCATGGCGCTGCGGGCGTGGATGGTGACGACGTCCGCGCTGGTCAGCAGCTCGGGCAAGGACGCCGGGATGAACCCGGCTGCGTTGATGACCTGCGGGTCTACGGCTGGATCGGTCACCTGCACGGTGCGGGCAAGGCCTGCGAACCGGCGGGCCACGGCCCGGCCAACCGCACCGAAGCCGATCACGCCTACGACGAGGCTGGAAAGCTGCCTGCCCCGGTAGACGACATAGGGGACCGGAGCGTCCGGGTCGGCGGGGCGCCAGATGGCATCACCCGCAGCGACCGCAGAGCCGTCTGCGGCGGGCTCACCGGCGAGGCCCCCGGTAGCGAGCAGGTGGTGAGTGACGGCGATGTTGCGCAATGCGGAAAGGCAGAGCCCAAGAGTGAAGTCGGCCACAGCCTCGGCGTTGCGGCCCGGGGTGTACAGCACCGGAACGCCGTGCGATGTGGCCGCGGCCACATCCACGTTCACTGGTTCCGAACGCATGCAGGCGACTAGTTCAAGGTGGTCCAGGCGCTCCAGGAGCGCGGCATCCACTGGCTCACTCTCCACGATGACCGCGCCCACCTGGCGCCTGACGCTGTCCGGCATCGCGGCCACGGCGTCGCGGACTTGCGGCACTGGGCGGAGCTCCCAGCAGCGTTCCCGCTCCAGCCAGGACGCGACGTCCGGGCTGAAGGAAGCGTTGGCCAGGGCGATCATCATCTAGGCCCTCGCCATGCTGAGCTCGAGCTGCGTCACCCGGTAGAGCTCCCGGTAGCGCGCGAACCCGGTGGCGTGCCCGGGCTCGGCGGCGGGAACCGGGATGAACGTGCGCTCGGCTGCGTCCGAAGTCCCGTATCCGGGCAGAGCTGGTCTTTCGCCGGTGACCAGGACGGCGCCGGCCCGTCCGTTGATCGCATCCAGCGGCCGCAGGAGGGCCCGCGTTCCGGTGGCGTCGGCGAGCATCTGGACCCAGGCGTCGCTGCGGCTCATCCCGCCGGTCACCACGATCAGCGGGGCGGGGGTGCCTGACTGCTGGGTGAGCGTGGCCAGCACCGACCGGACTGCGTAGCAGACCGCGCGCAGGCAGGCCTGGAACAAGTCGGAGCCCCGGTGGTGCTCGCGCAGGCCGATCACGGTTGGCGGCGGCGACGTGGCCCATCCTTCCGGGCCGAAGAAGGGGTTGCCGGCCAGGACGGTCAGCTCGGCAGCACTGGCTGCGATCGCGAAGCCGCGCCGCCGAAGTTCATTCGCGAGCGGCTCGCCGGACTGATCACCCAGGTCGGCGAGGCGGGAGAGAATTCCTCCGGTCAGGCCCGCGTTGGTCTCCAGCGCCCAGTGCCCGGCCGTCACATGCCCGCTGACGAGGAGGGGGTACCGGACGCCCGCCGAGGCGGCCACGGCAGCGGTGTCCACGATGAGCTGCACCGGCGCGGTGGTGCCCGCGACCACGACCGGTACCGGGTCGGCGCCGCCGCCGGCCGATTCGGCAGACAGATGGGTGTCACCGCCGCCCAGGTGTACCGGGGTCCCGGGGGCGAATCCGGTGGCGTCGGCAACGGCTGGCAGCAGCCCGCCGACCCGGGTGCCGGCGAGCCGCAGCTCTGGCAGCATCGCGGCCGGGATGCCGAGCGCCCCGAGCAAGGTGTCCGCCCAGCGGCCTTGGCTGATGTCGAGCATCTGGCTCATGGCCGCCGAGGATGGCTCGGAGGCGACCACGCCGGACAGCCGGTAGATGAACCAGTCGTGCAGCTGCAGTACCCACCGCGTCGTGCGCCAGGCGGACGGGTTGGCCGCGCGCGCCCAAAGCAGCTTGGGCAGGCCGAACTCTGGGGCGAGCCAGTGACCGGTGACCCGGTACACGTCGTCCGCGCCGACCGCTGCCGAGATGTCAGCCACCTGGCGCGCGGCCCGCCGGTCGCGGTTGAGCAGGCCGGGCATGGCGGGCGTGCCGTCGCGGTCGATGAGCACGAAGGGGATCCGGATCGCGGAGACCGTGATACCCAGGCAGCGCCAGGCTCGGCTCGGTCAGGGCGAGCCGCAGCTCGGTCAGGGCGCCGACCGCCGCATGCCACCAGTCCTCGGGCTCGAACAGCCCAGGGTCGCCGCGTCGCCGCCCGCTGGGTACGGCACCGCGGCCGAGGCAACACAGCGCTGGCGGACGGCGTCGTAGGCCACCGCCTTGGCCCCGCTGCCGCCGATGTCAAGCGTCACCACGATGTTCGCCTCGGTAGCCATCTGCTCCTCGCCGAGCTGCCTGCCTGGGGTTAGGTCGAAACGATCACGCGCTCCTGGCTTGCCGTCGCTGCTCGTACTTGGCCATCACCTCCGCCATCTGGTCGGGCGACAGGACGCGAGGCGTCCCGACCGCTAGCGCCTGGCAGTAGAGGCGAGCCAGCATCTCCATGGCTTCCGCGACGTCAGCGGCCTCCTGCAAGGTGGCGCCGGCGGCAACCAGCCCGTGATTGGCCAGCAGGACGGCCAGCGCCGGGGCGGCGAACGCATCTCGCACGTTCTGCGCCAGCGCGTCCGTTCCGTAGGTCGCGTAGCTGGCCACCTCGATCTGCGTCGTCCGCGCTCTCGCGATCATGTAGTGCACGGCGGGGATCGGCAGGCCCAGGATGGCCAGGGTGGTCGCATACGGCGAATGCGTATGGACGATCGCGGAGACATCCGGCCGGCTGTCATAGACCAGGCAGTGCAGCGGCGTCTCCGACGACGGGGCGTGCTGGCCCTCGCGCAGGTTCCCGTCCGTTCCGGTGAGCACCATGTCGGCGGGCTCGAGCCGGTCGTACTCCATGCCGGACGGCGTGATGCAGACCTCGTCTGAGCTCACCCGGATGCTGAGGTTGCCAGAGGTCTGGCTGAGCAGCCCACGTGCCAGCAGGGTCCGGCCACACGAGACGAGATCGGCACGCGCCGAACTGACGGCGTTGGCCTCAGCCGGGCCTTCGGTCTGCGGAGCGGACATGACACCCCAAGGGCTAACAGAGTGAACAATTGTTCACTCATTAAGCTAATGTTCACAAAAGTGTGGAGCGGCGGCGCGTTAGCGTCAAGAGATGGTGCGCAAGTTTCCGTTTGGCCAGGACAACGTGATGGCGCGTGGCGAGGACAACGTGATGGCACGCTCGGGCCGCCAGGAGGCGCGATGGCCCGCTCTGGTGGAGGTGCGACGGCGGTCTGGTGGAGGTGCGCGGCGCTCTAGTGGAGGTGCTGTGGAGGTGGGCGGCGGCCCAGCAGGTGACGCCGTTGTGACAGTTCTCCAGCGCCACGAGCGCCTTGCGCAAGTCGGGCGGAACGCCGCTGGCGGCGATGTTGTTCAGCTCGAGCGGGTCTATGGCCGTGTCGTAGTACTCCTGGTCGCCGTTGTCATACAAGACGTACAGGGCATTCTCGGTCCGCACCGCCTCGTAGGAGGGCGGGTCGGCCTCCGCGAAAGTCTGGGCGTCCGGATCGCCAGGTTGGTCGTCCGGGCCGTGGTGCTCGATCAGGATGGCCTGCCGCCAGTCCTTGGGCTGCTTTCCGTGCCACAACGCGGCGAGACTGTGCCCGTCGATGCTCTTGCGGATTTTGAGCCCGGCCAGTGTCTCGAACGTGGGCGCCAGGTCGATGTTGGACGCGAGCTGGGTGACCGTGCGCCTGGCCGGAACGTGCGGGCCGCTGACGATCAGGGGCACATTGATGTCGGTGTCATAGGCCGTCTGCTTTCCCGGTGTCAGCCGGTACTCGCCCATGTGGTAGCCGTTGTCGGAGCTGAAAACGAGATAGGTGTTCTTGGCCACGCCCTTGGCTCGCAGTTCACGCTCGATACTGCCGATCATGTCGTCGACAGAAAGGCCGGCCTCGACCCGCTTGCGGTAAATGCTGGTGATGCTCGACTCCTGCGCGGACGTCAGCGGCTTGCGCTGGCCCAGCCAGGCCGGCGGGGCGACCGGCAAGGTGTCGTAGGCGGCGTTCTTCGGGTACTGCAGATTCGCGGCGACGTCCGCGTACCGCGGCGCCGGGACATACGGAGCGTGCGGCGCGAACGTCGCCACCTCGAGCATGAACGGCTTGTGCGACGAGGCGGACGAGGCGATGAACGACGTGGCCCTGGCCGAGAGCACGTCGGTCAGGTAGTCGTCCGGCGCGTCACCGTAATCGCGCACTTCGCCGTTCTGGTTGAGCGTGTAGTTGAACTCTCCGTAGCCGTTGCCGGCCACGTCCCATACATTCCAGCCCGGCGCGACCGGGTCGGCGGTGGTGTAGCCGTTGAGGTACTTGCCCATCAGCGCGGTGCGGTAGCCGGACTTCTGCAGCGCCACCGCGAACGACTTCGACTGGTCGCCGTGGGCGTTGTAGGACTTGTACCCGCCGTCATCGCCGGTGTTGGTGAACACCCCGTCGTCGTGGGGGTACTCACCGGTGAAGATCGCCGAACGCGACGGGCAGCACAACGAGTCGACGACGTAGTAATGCGAGAACGTCAGCCCGGCCTTCTGCAGCGCAACCACGTGCGGCATGTGGCTGACCAGATTCCAGGTCAGGTCGTCGGTGAGGACGAAGACGAAGTTCGGCCGTGGCGGGTCCGCCGCGCGGGCGCCGCCCGGGGAACTGCAGCCTGATCCGGCAAGCACGGCGCAAAGGGCACTGGCCACCACCAGAGCGATTTTCCTGTTCACTGCTGAACGACGATAGAACAACGCACCTGCCGCATTCTGGCAGACCTTCGATACGCCGAACCCACGCTCATACGATGGGGGCGTGTGCGTAGACGAGAGCCCGGCCAGCCAGGTGCCCGCGGTACTGCACGACTTTGAGCCGGACGTCGAGATCAACCTGGAGCCGGTTGACTCGGTCGTGGTGACCACGCTGATGGACAACGTCAGCGACATGCTCATGCCCGACCTGGGCCCGGCGCGGCGAGCCGGGATAGGGTCCGGCCCGTGGCGGCCGGCGGCGCTGATGGAGGACGGGCAGACCCCGGATACGCTGGTCGCCGAGCACGGCTTCTCGGTGCTGGTAACGGTCACCAAGGCCGGGAGCGAGCACCGGTTCCTCTTCGACACCGGCGCCAGCCCCGACGGCGTGGCGGACAACATGCGCCGCCTGAACATCGACCCGTCCTCGATCGAGGCCGTCGTCTGCAGCCACGGCCACTTTGATCACACGGCGGGGATCGACGGCGTGATCCGGGCCGTCGGCCGCGCGAACATGCCGGTCCTCATCCACCCGCACTTCTGGCGCCGCCGCCGTCTCGCGCTCCCCGGCCGTGACCCGCTGGAGATACCCACCACCAGCCGCCGGGCCCTGGCCGAGGCCGGTTTCGACATCATCGAGGAGCGGCAGCCGAGCTTCCTTTACGACCGGTCGGTGCTGATCACCGGGGAGGTCCCGCGGACCACCGGGTACGAACCCGGCTTCCCGCCGCAGCAGGCCTGGATCGGCGGCGCCTGGCAGCCCGACCCGCTCGTGCTCGACGACCAGGCCCTCATCATCAACGTCGCGGGCAAGGGGCTCGTGGTGATCACCGGCTGCGGGCACGCCGGTGTCGTCAACATTGCCAGGTACGCGCGCCGGCTGACCGGCGAGCAGCCGCTCTACGCCCTGCTCGGCGGGTTCCACCTCAGCGGCCCCGCGTTCGAGCCCCTGATCCCGCGTGTCCTGGACGACCTGGCGGCCATGGAGCCAAGCGTGCTGGTGCCCGCGCACTGCACGGGCTGGCGCGCACAGCACGCGATGTCGGCGCGGCTGCCCGCGGCATTCGTGCCGAACAGCGTCGGGACCAGCTTCCATCTCTGACCCCGCCGTGGCGCGGTTCGCCGTGCCGCGGGCCGGGATGCGGTAACCCGGACTCGCCAGACCACGGCCTGATCAGCCCGTCCTTGCCGCGGACGCGCCGCGGGACCGTGGAGTACGCATCCGGGGCCTCGAGCGGCTGCAGGCTGCCGGCCCGGACGTCGACCACCTTGTGCACGTGGCGCCCGCCCGCCTGCTGCACCCAGGAAACCCAGGCATGCCACGAGCCGTCGCGTTCATGCATCTCCCAGGCGAGTAGGTGCCCGACCATCCCTCCGCTCATCTGGACGATCGGCGGGCACCAGGGCGCATCACGGCTGCTCACCTGGCTAGTATTCGAACATAAATTCGAGATGTCAAGGTAAACGGGCGTGACTAATGGGACTAGATGAGAAAGACGAGCGGGCGGTCCTAGACCTTGCCGTGACGGCGCGACGGGAACAGCCAGCGCGCGTGACTCATGAGCTCCTGTACGGCGCGCCGGCGGGCGTCGGCGAAGTAGCGATCGGGATCGCGCACCATCCGCTCGGGGCGGTCATCGTGGTCCTCGATGGTGATGTGGGGCGGCACCGTCGGTTCCTTCCTCACGACCTCAGTGTCAGCCGTCGCCCGGGGAGGGTCAACGGGCTGAGGGCTTCTTTTCGCCGTGGCACCGAGCCTACGCCAGCGCGTCGGCCAGCAGCCCGGCGAGCAAGCGAATCAGCGGCACGTCGGTGCGCCGGATCCCGCCGGGCTCTAACGCGTCCACCATCAGCATGCCGAACGCGTTCTGCCCGGCCGCGACCGGAACGGCCGCGAACGACTTGTACGTCTGCGGCGCCGTCAGGCGCCATCCTGCCGGGGGTTCGGCATCAAGATCGGGGCAGAACAGGTGCTGGTTGTGCCGGATCATGCCGAAGACCAGGTCCCCCACCACCGTCCCGTCGGTGATCGGTTCCAGCGGGTCGTCCACGCGGCCGCTGTACTGGGCCGGAACCAGCACCCTCGGCGTGCCCGGCCCGAACCGGAACAGGGACGCACGCACCCGCCCCGAGCCAGCGAGATGCGCCGCCGAGTCCACCACCATGGCGACCATCCCTTCCTGCAGCGCTTCGCGTTCGCGCCGGCCTCCCGCGGTGGCGACGCGGCCGAGCTGGCGGACGATGGGGTCCAGCGCGTCGTTCATCGTCACCTGCATGGCGACCGCCGCGTCCACCGCCGCCCGCTGCGCCTGGGCCCGCAGCCGCTCCTTGCGGATCTGCTCATACGCGGGTACGCCGGCCGCCGTCACGCTGGCGGCCACGGCGCCGAGCGTCCACCACTGCCGGTCCACCACCGCCGCGCCTGCCTGCATGCCGAGCCACGTTGCCAGGCCAACCGCGGCCAGGCTGATGGCCGTCGTCAGGTAGACGCGCGCGCCGGATGGAATGCGCATGCCGGGCAGGGTAGATGATCCACTGACCGTATTTGCCCACTACGCGTATATCCGACATTCCCCTGAACGGGTCGTGCCCGGCGGTCTCGTCTAGTCGAACTCGGTCGGCAAGGCAGGATCGAGATGGTGCGCCAGGGCTCGCTCGAGCTGCCGGTGATTGACGCGGCCGAGGGACAGCGGCGGCAGCCCGTCCATGGCGAACCAGCCGACATCAAGGGTCTCCAGCGCCGCTGGCGGCTGCACGGTTCCGTCGGGCCGGCAGAGGAAGAACAGCTTGTACACGTGAACCGGCAGCGGCGGCGGATTCTGCTGGATTTCCCGGTCCCAGCATGCGATCAGCTTCACCGCCGAGCTGTGGTACCCGGTCTCCTCGAGGATCTCCCGGGTCACCGCGGACGAGGGTGAATCTCCCGGATCGGCCCAGCCGCCGGGCAGCGACCACCGGCCGTCCGTCCTCTCCCGCATCAGCAGCACGCGTTCGGCGTCGTCGAAGATGGCGCCGCGCACGTCGACCTTTGGGGTGGCGTAGCCGGAATCGCGGCCGAGCTCGATCGCGAGCTCGTCGGCCGGCCGGTCGCTGAGCGCCGCGAGCAGGTCCACGGCCAGCCGGCTCATCTGCCGGTACCGGTCCAGGTCGTAGGCGTCAGCTCCGTAGGTCAGCCCATCCTGCGCCAGCGCCGAAAGCTTGATCGCGATCCGGCGCACGGCGTCCGCGGTTGTCGTAGCCACCCGGGCATTATCGCGTCCGTCCTGACCGGGCCGGCGGCCACACTGGCGGCCTGCCGTCAGCCGGCGCCACCCGGTTCAGCCGGCGCCAGCCGATTCGAAGGCCCGGCCGACCGTGGTGGCTGCCGGGCCGCTGCTGAACAGGCCCATGCTCCCGTCGGTTGGCGTGGCCTGCAGCCCGAACCAGGCGTAGCGCTGCACAAAGGGCAGGCTTTGCAGCATCGCGGTCGCGGCCGTGAGGAACGCGGCCTGCTGCTGCTGGGTCGGGGTGGCCGGCGAGCCGCCGAAGTTCGCAAGGGCGAACTCGGTCAGCCAGATCGGCAGGTGGTAGCGCGCGTACACGGCCTGGAGGTAGCTCTGCAGCTGGCTGACCGCCGCGCCGGTGGCGAAGTCGGATCCATACCAGTGCAGGGTGATGAAGTTGACCCGGTAGCCGCGGACGGTGGCGCCGGACATGAACTGATCCAGCCAGCCGCCGGGTGTGGCGCCGTCATCGGCCACCGCCGGGCTGCCGAGCTGCATCCCGGTCGCCATCAGCTGCGGCCACAGGCTGAGGGCCTGCGCTGGCGTCATGTTCGACTGGCTGGCCATGTCCGGCTCGTTGAAGCCGAGCAGGTACGGGCCTTCCTGCTTGACCTGGCTGAGCGTGCTGGCGGTCACGTCGGCCGCGCCCCAGATCATCGGCACGAACGCCGTGCCGGGCGGCCCGGCCACGCCCGGCGTGGCCGACCAGGTGTAGTACCAGGACGCCCCCGACTCGCTCAGTGCCTGGGTGGCCCCGGTGAACGCCCAGGCGCCGACGCCCTTCTTGGCGCCGGTCACCGCGGGAGCCGCGGTGGGGCGTCTGGCCGGAGGGGCGGGACGCCGGGAAGGGGTCGGCACCGGCCGGGTGGACGGCCGGGCCAGCGCCTGGTTGGCCGACGCGGTCGCCGGGTCCGGCGCGCGCGACGCCCGGCTCGCGGCCGCCACCGGATGCGCCGCGCGCAGGTGGACGATGACGGCGCCGCCGGCGGCCGCGCAGCCCACCGCGACCGCGGCGGCCGCCAGCTTGACCGGGAGCGAGCCGCCCGTTCTGGCCGCTACCCGCCCGTGGCGCAGCCGGACGGTGGCGGCCCGCCCCGGCGCCCGGTGCGTGCCGTGCGCGGCCGGCCCCAGCCTGGCCGCCGCGGCGCTGGCCGGCGGCGGGACGAGGACCAGCCCGGCCAGCAACCGCTCAGCGGGAATCAGGCCACGCTGGTGCGCGCCGCAGTGCGGGCAGTCCCGCATGTGCCGGGCGATCCGCTTGCGCCACAGCGGGCTCGCGGTCTCGTCCCAGCCGGCGACGGTCATCGCCAGGCCTGCGCACCGCGGGTCCGCGCTCAGCGCACGCACCACCAGGCGGGACGTGGTGAGCTGCTCCTTCATCCGGGCGACGCGCACCGCGACATGGCTGGCCGGCAGGCCGAGCGCGGCAACCAGGTCGCCGCGGTCAAGCTCGCCGGCCGCTTCCAGCCACCACAGCGCAAGCAGTTCCCGGTCACCGGGATCGAGCCAGCGGGTCGCCTGCGCGGTCTCGGCGCGCTGGCCCGACAGCCCGAGCCGCACGATCGTCAGCTCCACGAAGTCGGCTGCCGGATCGGCCACCTCGTCGCCGAGCTCGGCCACGGGCGCGGCCTGCCGGGCCCGGTAGTGCTCGCGCATCTGCCGGATCGCGACCGCGACCAGCCAGGACCGGAACGCTGCCGGATCGCGCAAGCCGCTGAGGCCGCGCACCGCGCGAAGCATGGTCTCCTGCACCACGTCGTCGACGTCGGCGTGGCCGCTCAGCGCCCGGCCGACGATGTTGTAGATCAGCGGCAGGTAGCCGGCCAGCAGGCTGTCGAGAGCGCGGGCGTCTCCAGCCTGAGCGGCGATCACCGTCCGGACGCCGAGCCCTCGGCCGCGGGGCATGTGCATGGCTCCTCACGCTCGTCACGTCGGCGGGCTTTGCACCCACCTTGACCGGAGACGTCCCGGCCCGTGGGCAGATAACAGAAAACGGCTCAATCCACGGCGCAAGCCCTCCGGGCCGCGGCGGCGCAAGCCCCCCCGGGCCGCGGCGGCGCAGGGCCCCCCGGGCCGCAGGTCAGGGCTGTGGTAGAAGGGAGTCAGGCCGAGAGGCGCTGCAACGGGACACGCGTCCTGCCACGCTCGGCTTCCTGCGAGCAGCAAGGGCGCCTCCGATTCACGGAGGCGCCGGATGAATCACACCGCGATCAAACCGCCTGCCGTCGGCAGCGATGACGACTGGCTCGTCTCGATGCCCAAGGCAGACCTGCACGTCCACCTCGTCGGCTCGGCCGCGCCGGCGACGGTCGCCGCGCTGGCGGCGCGGTACCCGGACAGCGGCGTTCCGGCCGACGCCGGTGAGCTCGCCGCGTTCTACAGGTTCCGGGACTTCGCCCACTTCCTCGACGTATACAAGCTGGTCAGCGATCTGGTGCGAAGCCCCGAGGACGTGGTCACGCTGGTTGCCGGGATGGCCGGGGACATGGCCGGGCAGGGAACGGTCTACGCGGAGGTCACGGTCACGCCGGTGTCGCACATCAGCGCCGGCATCCACCCCGGCGAGCTCGCCCAGGCGCTCGACATCGGGGCCGCCGCCGCCCGGGCCCGCGGCGTCGAGCTGGCCTGGGTATACGACATCTCTGCCTTGGTCGAGCGCGCAGGAGCCCACCGGACGCTGGACGCGGCGCTGCACCATCCGCCGGCGGCGCTGACCGGGTTCGGCCTCGGCGGAGCGGAAACCGGGGTCCGCCGGGCCGGCTTCCGCGACGAGTTCGCCGCCGCCAGGGTCGCCGGGCTGCACAGCGTGCCGCACGCGGGCGAGAGCGTCGGCCCCAGTGAGGTGTGGGCCGCCATCGACGAGCTTGGCGCGGAGCGGATCGGCCACGGCATCGCCGCGGCCGGCGACCCGCGGCTGCTCGGCCGACTGCGCGAGGCGGGGATCACGCTGGAGGTCTGCCCGTCCAGCAATGTCGCCACCGGTGTGGTCCCCTCGCTGGCCGCCCACCCGCTGCCCCGGCTGCTCGCCGCCGGAGTGCCGGTCGTGCTCGGCAGCGACGACCCGCCGATGTTCGGCACCAGCCTGCTCGAGGAATACCGCCGCGTCCGCGATCACCTCGGCCTGACCGCTGGTCAGCTGCGCGCGCTGGCCCGGGCAAGCTTCGAGGCCAGCTTCGCCCCGGCCACGCTCAGGCAGCGGCTGCTCGGGCCGGCGGCACCGGGCGGGCAGCCGGCCCGAGCAGCCGCGCCGGCAGCACCGGGCGGGCAGCCGGCGGCTCCGGCCTAGCCTGCGCCCGGCTCAGCCGTCCGCGGTCAGGTAGGCGACGTCGACCTCCCACTTCGCCGGGTCGGGCTCGGCCGCCGGGTTGGTGAGGTAGTGCTCGATGCGGCTGCGCCAGGCGGCGCCCTCGGGCGTGTCCCAGCTATCCAGCGCGACCCCGTGCTCGCCCGCCCACCGTTGCAGCGCCGCGTTGCTCGCGATCAGGCCGTCGTACGGCCCCGTGTGCCGGAGCACCGCGTACCGGCCGCCCGGGAGGATCCCGGGCCGGACGCGGGTGCCGGCGTCGGACGTGACGCCGGCGGGTACCCCCAGCTCGATGTCGAGCTCCCCGTCCATGTCGATCACGTGGTAGCGGATGAACGGCGGGCCTGCGGGAGCTATGGCGTGCTCGGCCAGCCACCCGAACAGCTCGGGGAAGCCCCGGTCCACCGCGCCGGACAGGCCGTCCATCGTGACGCGCAGCCGGATTCCGGCGTACGGCTGCTCGGCGCGCTGCTCGACCTGCGGTTCATCGTTCATGACAATGCCTCCAGCTCGTCCCTGTGTGCTTAGGACGGCGCGGTGGCCCCAGACTCATCGGTGAGCTTGCGCGCCCTGACACCGAGCACGACCGGGACCGGCTCGCCGCCCTCGGCGAACCGCTCCAGCACCAGGCCGGCGTCAAGGAACGCATGCAGCAGGCTGGGCAGCGGGAAGTGGGTGGCGCCCACCTTGTCCCTGACGCCCTGGTCTGTCCACGACGCCTTCGTCCAGTGCCCGTCCAGATAACCGGCGCGGATGACCACGGCGCCGGGGTCGCCTCGGTCGGCGAACCCGCCGCAGAAGCACGGATGCACGCCGATGTGCGCGAGCACCCCGCCCGGGCGCAGCACCCGCGCGGCCTCGCGCAGCACCGCCGGGTAGCCGGGCATGTCGGTGTGCACCATCACCGCGATGACCGCGGGGAGGCTGCCGTCGGCGACCGGAAGCCGGGCGGCGTCGGCCATCGCGACCGGCAGCCGACCGCGGGCGTGCCGCAGCATCGCGCCGGACAGGTCGATCCCGACCGGGGTCCAGCCCAGCTCGCTGACCTGCGCCGCGTGCACGCCGGTTCCGCAGCCGATCTCCAGGCAGGTGCCGTGACCCGGGCCCAGCAGGTCCTGCACGGCCCGCACTATGCCGAGCGGATCCGTGCCCGGCGCCGTCCTGGCGAGGAACTCCCGCTCATACCAGTCCGCGATCTCGTCGTAGGCCGCCGTCGGTGTCATGACTCATACCAGTCCGCGATCTCGTCGTACGCCGCCGTCGGTGTCATGACCGCTCAGGATGGGCTGCGGCCGGCCCGGGCGTGCCCGCTCTCGAGCTCGAGCAGCTGGACGGCGGCCAGCTCGTTGGTCACCAGGACGTCGAGGAATCCGCCGTGCAGCGCGCCCAGGATCGCCGGAACCTTATGCAGCCCGCCGGCCACGCCGACCACCTTGGGAATGTATTGCAGGTCCTCCAGGTCGATCCCGATGCGGCGGTCGTGAATCGGCACGTCGGCCACCTTGCCGTCCGCGTCGAAGAACTGGCCGAGGATGTCGCCAACCACGCCCCGCTCGCGCAAGTCCCGGACGTCCGCCGCGGTCAAATAGCCGAGCTGCACGATCGTGGCGTCGGTGGTCGGCGTGCCGACGCCGACCACGGCCTGATCAACGCTGCACGCCTGCTTCAGCACGTCCTGGATGGTCGGCTCCTCGCGCAGCGCCGCGGCGAGCGCGGGCGATGAGGCGATGTTCGGTGCTGGGATGACGGTCGCGGTGGTGACGTCGGCGTCCGCGCCGGGCTCGCCCACCGGCGACAGGATCGTCTGCAGGTAACCGTCCACGCCGCCGGTCAGCGTGACCATGTGCACCGGGCCCACCGACCCGAAGTTGGTGGCGGCGATGACCCGCGAAACGGTCTCGCCCCAGCCGACCCCGAGCGCCGCGCCGGGCCGCAGGTGGGTGCCGATGAACTGCGCACCGCCGAGCCCGATGCGGGCGTTCAGGGCGTGCAGGTCTGCTGGCTCCTTGTCATGATCGGGGACCACGAGCGCCTCGGACAGGCCGAAGACCCGCCGCAGCTCGGCGCTCAGCTCGAACGCGTCAAGGTATTCGGTGTTCAGGTTGATGGTGACCAGGCCGACCCTGCGGGCGCGTTCGAGCATGCGCCCCACCGAGGCCCTGGAGACCGAAAGGCGCTTGGCGATCTCGTCCTGGGTCAGTTCGTCCTTGTAGTAGAACCAGGCCGCGCGCAGCAGGAGTTCCTCGGAACTCCACCGCTTGACGACGTCGATCCCTGTGCTGTTCATGAAGGCGCCTAGCTCCCGGCGTGTTGCAGGCTCAGGCCTACCGTAGCCCGGCCGTGTCCGGCGCCGGGCGGCAAGCCTGGGTGAGCAAGTTCTCAGAGGCTTGACATGTGCGCAGCTGTATTTAATGATCTCACGACAAGTGCTGCCTCCCAGGCGAGGGCTGGCTGCGATCCGGGTGGCGGTCAGTAGGCGTCAGGAGGAAGCATGACCGGCAACAACGGCCCGCAGATCGTGGCCCCGCCCACCCCGATGAAGATCACGCAGATCGCCGTGGTGGTCCGGGACATCGAGGCCGCGCTGAAGACCTACACCGAGACGCTCGGCTGGGGCCCGTGGAGCGTGTTCGACTACAAGCCCCCGCTGCTGCACGACACGCGGGTGAAAGGCGAGCCGGTCGAGTACCGGATGATCGGTGCCGAGGCGTCCGTGGACGGGCTCGGCTTCGAGCTGATCCAGCCGGTCAGCGGGCCGAGCATCTACCAGAAGTTCCTCGACACGCGCGGCGAGGGCGTGCAGCACATTGCGTGCATGAAGCACTCGGAGGCGGACAGCACGCTGATGCAGGAGCACTGGCGGTCCAAGGGCGCCGAGGTCCTGATGAGCGGCCGGATCGGCGAGTCGATCGAGTTCTACTACCTGGACACCGCGCCGATGCTCAAGTTCGTGCTGGAATCCGGCAGCGGGCACGCGATCGACCTCAAGCCCACCTACGTCTACCCGTGACGAGGCGGCTGCTGCTGGCCATCGACGCGGGCACCGGAAGCTGCCGCGCGCTGCTGTTCACCCCGGAGGGGGAGCAGGTCGCGGTCTCGCTGCGGGAGTGGACCCACCACGAGCCGCCCGGCGTCCCCGGTGGCCAGGACTTCGACACCCACGCCAACTGGCTGCTGATCACGGCCTGCATCAGGGACGCGATGAGCCAGGCAGGCGCGACCGGCGACGAGGTCGCTGGGGTCGCCGCGACCAGCATGCGCGAGGGCATCGTGCTCTACGACCGGGCCGGCGCCGAGATCTGGGCCTGCCCGAACGTGGACAGCAGGGCGGCGCGTGAGGCGGAGGAGCTCATCGCCGAGGGCTCGGCCGACAAGATCTACGCCGAGGCGGGCGACTGGGTCGCGATCACTTCGCCGGCCCGGCTGCGCTGGCTGGCCGCCCACCGCCCGGACATCTTCGGCGCGATCAGCGGCCTGTCCATGCTCAGCGACTGGATCGTCTACCGGCTGTCCGGAGTGCAGGTGACCGAGCCGTCCTGCGGCTCCAGCTCCGGGATGTTCCGGCTGTCCGCCAGGGACTGGTCCGGCCAGATCGCGCAGATCTGCCGGATCTCGCCCGACGTGCTGCCCGAGGTGGTCGACCCCGGCACCGTGGTCGGCGCGGTCACAGCGGCGGCCGCGGAGCAGACCGGCCTGCGGGCCGGCACGCCGGTGGTGGCCGGCGGCGCGGACACCCAGGCCGGGCTGCTCGGCGCCGGCGTCCGGGAAGGCGAATTCACGGTCCTGGCCGGGACGTTCTGGCAGAACACCGTGCTCGTGGACAAGCCGCTGATCGACCCGCAGATCAGGCTGCGCACGCTGTGCCACACCAGCCCGGGCGAGTGGATGCTGGAGGGCATCGGCTTCTACTGCGGCATGGCCATGCGCTGGTACCGGGACGCTTTCTGCCAGGCCGAGACCGCCGCGGCACGCAGCCGGGGCGTGGACCCGTACGTGGTGATGGAGGAGGCGGCCGCGCAGATCCCCGCGGGCTCGAACGGCGTGATCGCGATCCTGTCGAACCTCATGAACGCGAAGCGATGGGTGCACGCCAGCCCGTCGTTCCTGCAGTTCGACGTCGGCGACGCCGCAGGCTCCGGCAAGGCGGCCTGCATCCGCGCGATCGAGGAGGCGGCCGCCTACGTGGTCCGCGGGCACCTCGAGATCATCAGGGAGCTGACCGGCGCGAGCTTTACCGAGGTGACGTTCAGCGGCGGCGCCGCCAAGGGCGCGCTGTGGCCGCAGGTCATCGCCGACGTGACCGGGCTGCCGACCCGCGTGCCCGCGGTGACCGAGAGCAGCGCGCTCGGCGCGGCGCTGTGCGCGGCGGTGGGCGCCGGGCTGCACTCCAGCCTGACCGAGCTGGAACCGCTGCTGCGCCGGCGGACGGCCACGTTCGAGCCGGGCCCGGCGGCCGTGTCCGCCTACCACGACGGCTACGCCACCTGGCGGCAGGTCTACGCGCGGATGCTGGAGCTGTCCGAGGAGGGCCTGCTGAGACCGCTCTGGCGGGCTGCCGGTGCCTGACGGCGCCCGGGCGTCAGCTACCGCGCAGCACACGAGAGACAACGACAGGAGCACCGGTGACCGAGACAACGGCCAAGACGACGCCACCCGCGCGGGTGACGCTGCTGGAGTTCGACGAGATCTACGAGTCGGTCAAGAACTGGGGCCGCTGGGGCGAGGACGACGAGCTCGGCACGCTTAACTACATCACCGGAGCGACGGTGCGCGCGGCGGCGGGCCTGGTGCGGTCCGGGCGGCGGGCCACGATGGCGATCCCGATGAACACGGTGGCGGGCCCGGACAATCCGAGCCCGGTCATCCGGCACGTCGTGCAGGGCCACGACATCGACATCGGCTCCAGCTCGGTCACGTTCGCCACCGACTTCGTCGGCCTGGCCTTCCACGGCGACTGCCACACCCACATGGACGCGCTGTGCCACATCGCCTACAAGGGCTGCGTCTACAACGGCCGGCCCGCGCAGCAGGTCATGACCTCCCAGGGGGCGACGGCGCTCGACGTGACCAGCTACCGCGAGGGCCTCGTCGGCCGGGGCGTGCTGCTCGACGTGCCGCGGTTCCGCGGCGTCAAGTGGCTCGAGCCGGGCGAGGCGGTGACCCGCGCCGAGCTCGAGGCGGTCGAGGAGGCCGAGGGTGTCCGGCTCGGCGAGGGCGACATCCTGGTGTTCCGCACCGGCCATCACCGCCGCCGGCTGGAGCTCGGCGCGTGGGACAACGGCTACCCGCAGGCCGGCGAGGGCAAGCCCGGCCTGCACGTGGACACGATCCCGTGGATGCATGAGCGCCGGATCGCGGCGTTCCTGCCGGACGGCGACGGGGAGACGATCCCGAGCAACGTCGAGGGCATCTCATACCCGATCCACCCGCTCCAGATCACCGCGATGGGCATGTTCGCGTCCGACAGCCTGCAGCTCGAGGACGTCGCCCGGGCGTGCGAGGAAGAAGGGCGATTCGAGTTCATGGTCGTCGGCCTGCCGCTGCGGCTGCCCGGCGGAACCGGGTCGCCCTGGAACCCGATTGCGATCTTCTGACAAGGAGAGACAGCCAATGGATCGGCGCTTCGAGGGAAAGGTCGCGCTGGTCACCGGCGCGACGACAGGAATGGGGCAGGCCACGGCGGTGCGCCTGGCGGCCGAGGGCGCGCTGGTGGGCGTCAACACGCTGCCCACCACCGACCCGGCAGAGACGCTGCGCCGGGTCGAGCAGGCCGGCGGGCAGGCGTTCGCCGTCACCGCGGACATGCGTGACCCGGAACAGGTGACCGCGATGGTGCGCACCGTGGCCGAGCGCGGCGGCCGACTCGACTACGTGGTATCAAACGCGGCCATCAACCCGCTGATGACCTGGGACAACACCAGCCTGGACGACTTCAACAAGCTGTTCGAGACCAACGTCCGCGGCACCTGGGTGGTCTGCACCGAGGGCGCCAAGCGAATGATCAGCGAGGGCCACGGCGGCGCGATCTGCTGCGTGAGCTCGATCTCGGCGCACGTCGGCGCGCCGGGCCAGAGCGCGTACTGCGGCACCAAGGGCGCGATCAGCATGCTGGCCAAGGCGCTCGGCTGCGACCTGGGCCCGCACGGCATCCGGGTGAACGCGGTCGAGCCGGGCTGGACCAAGACGCCGATGGCCGCGCCGCTGCTGGACGCTCCCGAGGTGCTGAAGTACTACGTCGACCGGATCCCGCTGCACCGGGGTGCGGAGCCCGAGGAAATAGCCGCCACGATCGCGTTCCTGCTGTCCGACGACGCCAGCTACGTGAACTCGGCGACGCTGCTGCTCGACGCCGGCTTCATCGTGAACGCGGAGCTGTAGTGGAACCTGACCGGCGCGACCGGCTCAGGGAGGCGATCCGGCGGCCCCTGCCGCTCGCCTACCACCCGCTGTACCGGTTCTACGAGGGCGGCTCGCTGACCCGGCGCTTCCGCGGCCTGCCCGGCCGCCCGGACGACTGGTGGTCCGAGGACTGGGTGGGCTCGTGCACCCAAGCCGGCAACGACGACCCCGACGGCCGCCCGCAGGGCCTGTCCACGGTCGACCTGGACGGCGTCGGCACGGTCACGCTCGGCGAGGTCGTGCGGGCGCTGCCCGAGGAGATGGTCGGCGCTGACTTCGCCGGGCACTGGGGGCCGGTCACCGGCGTCCTGGTCAAGCTGCTCTCCCCGGCTGGCCCGGTGCCGCTGCACGCCCACCCAACGCGGGACTGGGCACGGCGCCACCTCGGCTCCCCGTTCGGCAAGACCGAGGCGTGGATCCTGCTGGACACACCGGGGGACGGGGCGGAGCCGGCGCACGCGGGAATCGGGTTCGCGCCCGGCATCGACCGGGCCTGGTTCGCCGGCGCGGTGCGCCGCCACGACAACGCGGCGATCCGCGGCACGCTGCACCGGACCGAGGTCCGGCCCGGCGAGGTGTACGTGGCACACGGCGGCGTGCCACACTACCTCGGCCCGCGGATCTCGTTCATCGAGGTCCAGGAGCCCACCGACCAGATCGTGATCCCGGAGACCGGCGGCGGCGACGACGCCGGCGCGACCATGGGGCTCGGCTGGGACCTGGCCCTCGACATGATCGACTACACCGGCACGGACGCCGAGCGGGCGCTCACCCGGGCCCGGCAGCGGCCGCGGGTGCTGCGCACCAGCCACGGCTCGCGGGAGGTGCGGCTCTTCAATGACGACGTGCTGCCGTACTTCGACGCGACCGCGCTCGAGGTCGCCGGCGAGATCGAGGTCGCCGACGGGCGGTTCGGTGTCGCGATCGTGGCTGCGGGCGATGGAGCGATCGAGGGTGACTTCGGCAGCCAGCCGATCCGCCGGGGCGAGACGTACGCGCTGCCGGCCAGCCTGCCGTTCCGGATCCGGGCCGCGGCCTCGAGCGCCGAGCCGCTCCGGGTGATCCGCTGCATGGGCCCGCAGTGCGGTAATTCAGGGGCCGTGAGGCAGCGCCATGACACCGCGCCGTGACACAGGGCCGCGAGACACAGGAGGTAGACCATGCCGGATTACGCGCCGCTGCTGGACCAGGCGCGCGAGCGCGTGGCGCGCCAGTACGGATACGCGATCGGCCGGCGCCGCGACGAGCTGGTCACGCCCGCGCTGGTGCTGGACATCGACGCCGCTCAGCGCAACATCGACCACATGGCCAACTCGCTGCGCGAGATGGGGGCGGCCACGATCCGGCCGCACTACAAGACGCACAAGAGCCCGGAGATCGCCCGCCGGCAGGTTGCGGCCGGGGCGGGCGGGTTGTCGATGGCCACGGTGTGGGAAGCGGCGGTGCTGGCCGGCGCCGGCATGGACGACCTGTTCGTGGTCAACACCGTGTCGCATCCGGACAAGATCGCGCTGCTCGCCGACCTCGCCCGGGATCACACGATCCACGTCGCCGTGGACGATGCGGCGAACGCGGACGCGCTGTCCGCAGCGGCCGTCAAGGCCGGAGCAACGCTCGGAATCCTGGTCGAGGTGGACACCGGCATGGACCGCTGCGGCGTGGACACCGCGCCGGACGGGCTGGCGCTGGCCCGGCACGTCGCCGGCCTGCCCGGGCTGCGCTTCGAGGGCCTGACCGGCTACGAGGGGCACTGCTCGATGACCATCGACAACGACCTGCGCCACGAGCGGCAGCGCGACGCCATGACGTTCTTCACCGGCGTCGCCGAGCTGATCTCCGGCAGCGGCATCGACTGCCCGATCCGGTCGGCGGGCGGGATCGCCACCTGGAACTGGACCGCGGCGTTCCCCGGCATCACCGAGATCCAGGCCGGCACGTACGTCATCATGGACAACTACCACGGCCAGATGGTGCCGGGCTTCGAGCACTCGCTGACGGTCCAGGCCAGCGTGATCAGCAGGCAGAGCGACAGGGTGATCGTCGACGCGGGCAACAAGTCCGTCGCTGCCCCGTCCGACGTCTCGCTCGTCGGCCACGCGCTGAAGCCGTTCCGGTTCGACGAGGAGCACGGGATCTTCGCCGCCCCCGAGGGCTCGCCGTTGCGCGTCGGCGACTCGGTGGCGCTCGTGCCCGGGTACTCACCCACGACCGTGAACTGGTACGACGCCTACCACGTGGTCCGCGACGACGTGGTCACCGACATCTGGCCGATCATCCCGCGCGGCCCCGGGCACAACGGCCTCGCCGCGCTCGGCGCGAGTCTCGCCGCCTGATCCGGGTCAGGACGCGGGCGGGACCTGGCTGGTCAGCACGTTGCCCAGGACCGCCACCGACCGCAGCCTGATCACCGGCGTCAGCGCGCCCGGTCGGCCGGGCGGGATCACGGCGGACGTGCGCCCGAACACGGCGGCGGCGAACCCGGTGTCCACCCGGAAGCCGGCCGGGATGACGATGCGCACCTCGCCGGCCAGGGCCACGGCTGTGATGTCGGTCACGAACGAGGTCACGGCGGTGCGCCGCAGGTCGATCATCACCTCGCCGAACACCGCGGCGGCACGCACCCGGGCAGCCAGCGCCCGGAACGGCTGCCAGCCGGCCGGGCTCAGCAAACCAATGATCAGCCGCCGGGCGCGGGGTCGGTGCCCGGCTACCGAGGCCCACCCCGGGCCTGGAATGTCGGCGATGACCGCGTTCAGCGCGGACGGCGTGGTGGCCTGCTGGGCGGCCTCGGAACGCGCCGCGAATTCCGAGGGGTCCAGGCTGCCGTCGGCGCACGCGGCCACGATGCGGTCCAGCACCTTGGCGCGGTACCGCTGCACCGCCCGGGGATCATGCCCCGGCGCGGGCCCTGGGCCTGGACGCATCACGCCTCCGGATCGCTCGGTGCCTTGAGTTTGGCATCCCCTGCCCGGTTCCGCTCCAACCTTTGCGTTCAAGCGAAACTCACCCGGAGATGTCGCGGACCATGTACTACGCGGCGTCGTGGAACACCAGTCCCAGCGTGAAGCGCCGGCCTGAACGGATAGCGGACACCCCATGCCGTACCGGCCCGGCCGACCAGCCGCGGGCGGACTTCACCGGGCGGTCCCTGGTCGTGAAGACCAGGCCGTGGCCCTGCGGGATCAGCGTGGCCGTGCCCCGGGACTGGGCCCGGGGCCGCTGCTCGAGCAGCAGGAACTCGCCGCCGGTGTGATCCGCACCCGGGTCGCTGAGGTTGATCACCACCTGCAGCGGGAAGACCAGGTCGCCGTACAGGTCGCGATGCAGCGCGTTCCAGCCGCCGGTCTCGTACTTCAGCAGGATCGGGGTGGACTTCGTCTGCCCGGCCGCGTGGCACTGCTCCAGCCACTCGTCCAGCGTGCCCGGCCACGGAGCCAGGCCGAGCTTGGCGTGCCAGTCGCGGGCGAGAGGCAGCAGCCGCGGGTAGAGCGCCTGCTTGAGCTGCTCGACCGGCTCGGGGAACGGCCGCGCGAAGTACTTGTACTCGCCCTCGCCGAACCGGTACCTCGCCATCTCGACCGTGGACCGGAACAGCTCACCGCGGTCGTACAGGCCGGCGATCCGGCCGCACTCGGCCGCGGTGAGCAGCCGTGGCGTGAGCGCGCAGCCCACGTCGCTGACCTCGGCGGTGATCGCCGCCCAGTCGGCGCCGTCCACGCGTTCCGTCCAGCTCATTACGCTGCCTCCAGATCCAGCAGGAACCGCTTGGCGTCCGGGCCGCCGCGGTAGCGGCCGAGGTCGCCGCCGGACTTGATCACCCGGTGGCAGGGCACGACGACGGGCAGGGGATTGGTCGCGCACGCGGTGCCCACCGCACGGAATGCCCGCGGGCTGCCCACGGTGGCGGCGATCGTTGCGTACGAGGCGGTCTGCCCATATCCGATGCCGGGCAGGTGGGTCAGCACCTCACGGCGGAACCCCGAGGAGAGGCTGTAGTCGATCGGCAGGTCGAAGCTGCGGCGCAGGCCGGCGAAGTACTCGTCGATCTCGCGGGATGCGGCGTCGAGCCTGGCGGGTGCGCGCAGCACCCTGGGGCTGATCCGCGCGGCGAGTGCCTGCAGGACCTCGTCGTGGCCCTCGATCGGGAACGCGACCCTGACCAGCCCGGCCTCGGTCGCGGCCAGCAGCAGCGTGCCGACCGGCGTGTCCAGCGTGCGGTAGGCCACGTCGAGCACGCCGTCGGCCGCGGCGCGCTCGGCCAGCCGGGCGTGCAGGGCGGCCAGATCGGCCTCGGTGGCGGCGGGCAGGTCGCGCAGCACGTCCACGTCGTGGTTGGTGTTCATGAGCTTTCTCCGTCTGCTTGATAGGTCCTGCGAAGCCGGGCGATGCCGTCGGCGGCCGCCCGGCGGGCGGCGTCGGTGCTGCCGCCGGTCACCGCGGCGACGTCGGCGTAGGGCAGCCCGGCCAGGTAGTGGTAGGCGACCGCCTCCCGCTGCCGGCGGGGGAGCGCGGCGAGGGCGGTCGCGAGGTCCAGGTCCCTGCCGTCCTCGACCGGTTCGGCGGGGACGTCGGCGAGCGGCACCGCGCGGCGGGCCGCCGCTCGGGTGACGTCGATCGCCTTGCGGTGCGCGATCGTCACCAGCCAGGCCTCGACGTTGGCGTCGCCCGGGAGCTGCGGGTAGGCCTTCAGCGCGGCCAGAAACGTCTCCGACCAGGCGTCATCGGCGTCGGCCGTCCCGAGAACCGCCCGGCATACCCGCAGCACGGTCGCGCCGTGCTCGGCGACGATGGTTTCGAACGGCTGCTTGAGCGTCACGTGCTGTAGACGTCCGGCGCGGGCCAAACGTGAGGTGCTCATGGCAGCAGCCTTGCCGATCCGGCCGGGTCGCGCCGCCCGGGATGGTCAGCCGGCCGGCGGCGTTCCCGGCGGCCTGGAGCCGGCTCCCAGGGCGGTGCTCCGGCCACCCTTGGCACGCGGGCCGCGCGCGCGGCGTGCCGGGGGCCGCCGGGGCCTGCCGGGCGCGGGCCCGCTGGGTAGGCGCCGACGCGGGGCGTCCGCGGGATCGGGAAGGTTGCGTCGTTCGGCCCGCCGTGTGATCGCGGGCCGGTGTGCGCGGGGGCGGTGGCCGCCAGCTCGTCAGTGACCTGCCAGAACTGCGGCATGAGGGCCCAGAACAGCACGACCAGCACCACCAGGGCGGCCGCCGCGGACAGAACCCCATCGTTCGGTGCTGCGGAAATGTTCAGGTACCGCCCCAGGTCCATTCCGCAAGTATCGGTCGTACTCACAACATCGTGCATGCGAAAGTGCGTTTCACGTGTTATGTCACCCAGGTCAGCGGCCTGACATGCGGGTTTCAGGGTTCTGCGGCGTGCCCCGCACCGCGGCGCGTTTGACTGCCGAGGGGCAGACAGTCCAAGATCTTCAAGCGTGAGCACCGAGGTTGCCGTGTACGTCGCCGTCGGTGGACGGAACGTGCTGGCCGGCCGGCTCCAGCCGGACGACAGCGGGCGGGCGGTGGCAGGCTTCGCCTACGACGATCGCTACCTCGCAGATCCGGCCGCCTACCCGCTCGATCCCGAGCTGCCACTTGTCCCGGGCGAACTGCAGCCCGGCCAGGGCCGCCCGACCTTCGGGGCGTTCGCCGACAGCTCTCCGGACGGGTGGGGCTGGTCGCTGATCAGGCGCGCCGAGCTCGCGCGGGCCGAGGAGGAGGGTACGGAGCCGGTCCCGATCGGGGTGCTCGACGTGCTCACCGGCGTGCGGGACGACCTGCGTCAGGGGGCACTGCGCTACGGCCGCGGCGACGAGGGGCCGTTCCTCGCGGACGTGACCTCGGCTCCGCCCGGCCTGGCAGACCTGCCGGGCCTGCTCGAGATTGCCGCGCGTTTCGAGCAGGACGCCGTCACCTACGCGGACGTCGAGCTGCTGGTGCGGGCCGGCGCCTCCATCGGCGGCTGGCGGCCGAAGGTGCACTTCGCTGACGCGGCCGGCCGGGCCGCGATCGCCAAGCTGCCGAAGGCCGGCTGGGACACCTGGGACGTGATGACCTGGGAGAAGGTGGCACACGACCTGGCCCGTGCCGCCGGGATGTCGCTGCCGGACTCCGAGCTTGTCGAGGTGGACGACGCGCACGTGTTCATCGTGACCCGCTTCGACCGCCAGGCCAGCGTCCGGCTCGGCTACGCGAGCGCGAGGACGATGCTCAACGCGGTCTACGGAGAGCAGCGCAGCTACCTCGAGATCGCCGAGGTGATCGAGGAGCACTCCCCGGACGCAGCCGCCGACCTGGTCGAGCTCTGGCGCCGCATCGCGTTCTCGGTGCTGATCTCCAACACCGATGACCATCTCCGCAACCACGGGTTCCTGCACCACGGAGGCGGCTCCTGGGCGCTGTCGCCCGCGTTCGACCTCAACCCCAATCCCGCGGCCGGCCCGAAGCATCTGAGCACCGCCATCGACCTCACCGACACGGCCGCGAGCGTCGACACGCTGATGAGCGTCGCCGATCGGTTCGGGCTGGACGCCAGCGCAGCGGTGTTGGTCCTCGCCGAGGTCACCCAGGCCGTGGCGGCCTGGCGGGACGTCGCGCTCTCCTGCGGGCTGCAGCAGGAGGACCTGGACGCGATGGAGCCCGCGTTCGAGCATGCCGAAACGGAGCGCGCGCGGGCGCTGACCGCCGGCCTGCTCGGGGACCTCGCCTGACCCTGCTGTCCGCTGTCACCGGCTCCCGGCGAGCAGCGCGACCAGTTCGTCCGCGAGCCGGTCGTCGAGCGGCTCCCGGGTGGCCAGCACCCGGTACCAGAGCACGCCGAACACTACGTCGGTGACCGTGCCGGCCGACACCCCGGCCGGAAGCTCGCCGCGGGCCCTGGCGCGGTCCAGGATGACGCCCAGGGCATCCCTGCGGCGCAGCAGGAACGCCTCCCGGAACCGCTGCCCGAACGCCTCGTCGATCTGGGCCCTGGCCATCAGGGCGCGCAGCAGGTCGGTCATCTGCCGCTGGCGGCCGAGCGCGAAGCTGGCGGTCAGGAAGGCCCGCAGGTCGTCGCGGAAACTGCCCTCGTCCTCGACCGGCACGTGCAAGGCGGCCTTGGCCGCCCCGGCCTCGAGCAGCACGTCATCCTTTGACGGCCACCAGCGGTAGATCGTCTGCTTGCCGGTACCGGAGCGTGCGGCGATCCCGTCGATGGTCAGCGCCGCGTAGCCGGCCTCGGCGGTGAGCTCGAGCGCGGCGGCGAGGATCGCCTGCCGGGCCTCCTCGCTGCGCCTGCGGCCGGGCCGTGCGTGGTCCTGGTCGGTTTGGTCGGTCACGGCACTCATGCTAGCGTACAAAGCGAGACGAGACGTCTCGGTTCGATTCGAAGAGAGAGGGATCACCCATGAGCGACCGCACGGCACTCGTCGTGGGCGGCACGTCCGGCATCGGCCTGGCCACCGCGCGACGGCTGCACGCCCTGGGGGCTGACGTCCACATCGCCGGGCGCAGCAAGGAACGGCTCGACGGCGTGGCGGCCAGCGACCCGGACCTGGTCGGCCACCAGGCCGACGGCGGCAACGCGGTGGAGATCGGCGCGCTGGCCGAGGCGATCGGCCCCATCGACTGGCTGATCGTCACGCTGAGCGGCAGCGAGGGCATCGGCCCGATCGCCGATCTGGACCTCGGCATGCTCCGGCGTGCCTTCGACGCGAAGTTCTGGGGCCACATCACCACGGTGCAGGCGGCCCTGCCGCAGCTCACTCCGGCCGGGTCGATCACGCTGCTCGGCGCGATCACAGCCCACGCCGCCGCGCCCGGCACGGCCGGCATCGCGGCGATCAACGCGGCCGTCGAGGCCCTCGTCAAGCCGCTGGCCGCCGAGCTCGCGCCGATCAGGGTCAACGGCGTGTCGCCCGGCTTCGTGGACACCCCGTGGTGGAGCGGACTGCCCGAGGAAGCCAGGCAGGCCTACTTCGCCCAGGCGGCGCAGGTGCTGCCGGTACGGCGGATCGCCACCGCCGACGACATCGCCGAGGCGGTCGTACTGGCCGCGACCAACCCGAACCTGACCGGCACCATCATCGAGGCCGACGGCGGCGCCCGGTTCGTGTCGATCACCTAGCTGGCGCCCCGTCCGTCTCGACCACCTGGCTGGCACGCACCGCCCGTCCCAGTCCACTACCGCCCGCCCCGGGTCGGGGCGGGCGGTAGCCTTCGTAGCAGCGCTGCCACCCGGGCAAAGGAGCCGATCTCCCATGAGTCTCTTCCAGCGGGCCCACGACATCGTCGCGGCCAAGACCAACAAGGCGCTCGACGCCGCCGAAAAGCCCGACGAGATGCTCGACTACTCCTACGACCAGATGCTGGACCAGATCACCCAGGTCAAGCGGGGGCTGGTGACGATCGCGGCGTCACGCAAGCAGCTGGAACTGCAGGAGCAGCAGTTCGAGCACACCGTGGACCACCTGAACGACCAGGCCAAGGCCGCGCTCGCCCAGGGCCGGGAGGACCTGGCCAGGGAGGCCCTCTCCCGCAAGGCCGCCGCGCAGCAGCAGGCCGACGCGCTGGAGCCGCAGCACCAGCAGCTCACCGAGGAAGAGCAGAAGCTCGAGCAGACCCTCGCCGCGCTGCAGCAGCGGGTCAACGAGTTCCGCACCAAGAAGGAAACGCTGAAGGCGCAATACACCGCGGCGCAGGCGGAGAGTTCCGTGAACGAGTCGGTCACCGGGATCTCGCAGACCTACGGGGACGCTGGTGCCGCGCTGCAGCGGGCCCAGGACAAGATCGCCAACATGCAGGCCCGTGCCGATGCCACAGATGAGCTGCTGCAGTCTGGGGTCCTCGAGGACGTCGGCGGGGACACCGACGACATCCAGAAGGAACTCGACGAGGCCGGCGCGAACGCGCAGGTCGACAAGGAACTCGCCGCGCTCAAGGCGCAGGTCGGACCGGGTAGCGCTCCCGCCGAGCTCCCCAGCGGCGACAGCAGCAGCACTAGCTAACCCGGCAGGAACTCGCATCGGCGGACCTCACAGGGTCCGCCGATTCCGCGCGCCGCAGCTCGCGCCCCTTCCCGCGCGCCATTAGTGTCGATGGGACCATCGCTGTCGCTAGAGCGACAGCAATCTTCCGTTGATCATGGTCGACGCGGGGTTCACGAGGGCTTTCCGGGGTTTTGCGGGGTTTCGGACGCGTGATCTGGGTTCCGGCTGCCTCACGCATCGTTTTCGGGCGGCCTTAACGTCCGATGGCCATGAAGAGCGAGCCGACCGTGGAGTTGGCGATTGCGTGCGGGCGCGAGGTCGGCCGGTGGTGGCAGCAGAGCGTCGGCTGAGGTTGGCGGTTGCGCGCGGGCGGCAGGCCCGGCCGCTCAGGGGGAGGTGATCAGCTTGCGGCCGGGGATGACCGGGGAGACCCAGACGTCTCCGCCGCACGGGGCCATCGACGCGGCAATCACCTTGCCAGCGCTCGCGCCTGGCAGGGTAACCCGGGCCTGGCTCGCCGCCGGGCACGCGGTTGCCTGCGGCTCGTTGGCCTGCGAGCCGGTTGGGTTGTCCCCGTATTCCAGCTCGAACGCCGCGTAGCCGCCGGGCCGCAGCGCCACCCGGTGCGGCGCGACCGCCGGGAAGAGGTAGGTGCCGGTCGCCGCGTCGTGCACGGTCGTCGGCAGCGCTTTCCCGCCCGTCCCGAGCAGCCGCAGGCCCGGGTACCCGAGCAGGTTGCAACCCGTCGCGGAGACGTTGTGCGCCGTGAATAGCACGCCAACGTGCCCGAGGCCGGCCCCGGTCCCGTGGTCCGCGATCCGCACGTCGCCGGCGGAGCACCGCGGCCAGGACGCGCTGGCCGCCGACGCAGCCGGGAGCACCCGAACCGCGGCGCTGACGCCGTTCAGGTCGGGAGACCCGGTCTTGCCGCAGACGCTGGCGGACGTCACCTCGGCGGTAAACAGCCCAGCCCGGCGGTAGGAATGGCCGAGCGCCAGCCCCTTGGCCGCCGGAGCCTGGTCGCCGCCGGAGCACCGCTGGGTCACCGAGGCGGAGGTGCCGTCGCCGAAGCTGATCGTCACGCTGGCCAGCCGAAGCCAGTGCGAGGTGCCCGCACCCGCCGATGCCTGGGTGGTAACGGTGACCAGGTCTCCGGTGAACGGCACCTGCTCGCTGGTCTGGAGGTAGAGCGTCGCCGCGGCCGCGCTTCCGCCCGTGGGGGTGGCGTCCGCGGGGGTGGCCGCCGCGGCGACGCTGGTCGTTGGCGCTGGCGGGTGGGAGCCACCCGGTGCCTGGCCCGGCGCAGGAGTCAGATGGCTGCCCCCGCAGCCCGCCAGCGCGGCCGCCGCGACAGCCGCCAGGATGATCGCCCGCCAGGCTTTCACGGTCGGCCCCCTTAACTGCTTGCCTGACTCTCCAGACGCCAATGGCAGCGGGATGGTTGGGTCTGATTGCGGGCAGAGTCGGTAGGGCCGTTACGTTCCGGCTGATGTTCGTGATCTCATGGCGTCGTGGACCGACCGTTGCTGAATAGGCGGATGGCCGGGATGGGCTCGACGATCTTCGCTGAGATGTCGGCGCTCGCGGTCTCGACCGGATCCGTGAACCTGGGCCAGGGCTTCCCCGACACCGACGGGCCGCGGGAGATCGCTGAGGCGGCCGCCGCCGCGATCCTGGGCGGCCGCGGCAACCAGTACCCGCCCGTGCCCGGCATCCCCGAACTCCGCCAGGCGATCGCCGAGCACCAGCGGCGGTTCTACGGCCTGGAGTTCGACCCGGATACCGAGGTGCAGGTGACCGCCGGGGCTACCGAGGCGATCGCTGCCGCGCTGCTCGCGCTCGTCGAGCCGGGTGACGAGGTGATCGCGTTCGAGCCGTACTACGACTCCTACGCGGCGTGCATCGCGCTGGCCGGCGGGACCCGCGTCCCGGTGACGCTGCGGGCGCCCGACTTCCGGCCCGACCTGGACGCGCTGCGCTCCGCGGTCACCGACCGGACCCGGCTGATCCTGCTGAACACGCCGCACAACCCGACCGGGACGGTCTTCACCCGCGATGAGCTCACCACGATCGCCGAGCTCGCCTGCGAGCGGGACCTGCTGGTGATCTGCGACGAGGTTTACGAGCACATGGTGTACACGGGGGAGCACGTCCCGATCGGCTCGCTGCCCGGCATGCGCGAGCGCACGGTGTCGATCAGCTCGGCGGGCAAGACGTTCTCGTTCACCGGCTGGAAGGTCGGCTGGGTGACGACCACGCCGGAACTGGTTGCGGCCGTCCGCGCGGTCAAGCAGTTCCTCACGTTCGTCAGCAGCGGCCCGTTCCAGTACGCGGTGGCCGAGGCGCTGCGGATGCCCGACGCCTACTTCGCCGGGATCAGCGAGGGGCTCCGGGCCAAGCGCGACCTGCTCTGCGCCGGCCTGGCCGAGGTGGGCTTCGTCGTGTACCCGCCGGACGGCACCTACTTCGTCACCACCGACATCCGCGAGCTCGGCGCCGCGGACGGCGTGGAGTTCTGCCGCGACCTGCCGCGCCAGGCCGGAGTGGTGGCGATCCCCAACTCGGTGTTCTACGACGACGCCGAAGCGGGCCGGACCCAGGTGCGGTTCGCGTTCTGCAAGCGGCCGGAGGTCCTGCAGGACGCGCTCGCCCGCATCGAGAAATGGGCTTCGGGCAGGTAGCCCGAGCGCGCACGCAGGCGATTTGCGTTGGAGTGCGCTCTAACGCTTAGGGTCGTATGCGTGACCGGCTGGACCACCAGGGAGGCCGCCGAGAAGTGCGGGCTGACCCAGTACACGCTGCGCTGGTATGAACGCATCGGCCTGCTTGACCGGGTCGAGCGTACCGCCGACGGGCGCCGGCGCTTCAGTGATTCCGACCTCGACTGGCTGATGCTGCTGAGCAAGCTCCGTGCGACCCGGATGCCGGTGCGCGACATGCTCACCTATGCCGAGCTGGTGCGGTCGGGAGCGCGCGAGCAGGAACGGATCGACCTGCTGCGGGTGCACCGCGAACGGGTCCGCCAGGCCCAGCTGGAACAGCAGGAATGCCTGAACCTGCTCGACGCAAAGATCGGGCACTACTGCAGCAGCCTGGCTGCAGCCGGACAAGGATAGAGCGGAGCTGACGTGCGCAAGGTTTCACTGGGTGAACTGACGGTCTCGGCGCAGGGCCTGGGCTGCATGGGGATGAGCGAGTGGTACGGCCGGCCCGACTGGGACGAGTCGATCGCGACCATCCACCGCGCGCTCGACCTCGGCGTGACCTTCATCGACACCGCGGACATCTACGGCACCGGCCACAACGAGGTGCTTGTCGGCCGGGGAATCGTCGGCCGGCGTGACGAGGTGCAGCTCGCCACGAAGTTCGGCATCGACCGGTCCGGCGGCGACGACAAGCGGGTCATCCGCGGTGAGCGCGGTTACGTGAAGCAGGCCTGCGAGTCGTCGCTGACCCGCCTGGGCGTGGACGTGATCGACCTGTACTACCTGCACCGGCCGCCGCAGACCGCGGAGATCGAGGAGACCGTCGGTGCCATGGCGGAGCTGGTCGCCGAGGGCAAGGTGCGCTACCTCGGGCTGTCCGAGGTGGACAGCGCCCTGCTGCGCCGGGCCTACGCGGTGCACCCGATCACGGCGGTGCAGAGCGAGTACTCGCTGTGGGCCAGGGACCCGGAGACCACCGTGCTCGACGCCCTGCGAGAGCTCGGAGTCGGGCTGGTGCCGTACTCGCCGCTCGGCCGCGGCTTCCTCACCGGCACGGTCGACGTTGCGGCGCTCGATGCGAGGGACTTCCGCAGCCACAACCCGCGGTTCACCGGGTCCGCCCTCGAGGCGAACCAGGCCATCGCCCACGCGGTGCGCAAGGTGGCCGACGCCAAGGGTGTCACGCCGGCTCAGGTGGCCCTGGCGTGGGTGCAGGGCCAGGGCGAGCGGCTCGGCATCCCGGTGGTCCCGATCCCCGGCACCAAGCGGGTGAAGTGGCTGGAGCAGAACGTGGCCGCGGTCGACATCACGCTCACGCCGGACGAGATGGCAGTGCTGGATCCGCTCGGCGACCAGGTCGTCGGGGCCCGCTACTAATCCCGGGCTCGCCGTTCACCCCCTGTTCGGGGTCGCGGGGCCCATGCTGGTGTTCTCATACCGGCGTGGGCCCCGCGACTGTGTTGCAGGCTCCCGGTGCGGGGATCACGGGGTTAACGGGGTACGGCCGACTGCGGGGGAGCGGAAATGCCGACTGCGGGGGAGCGGAAATGAGGCGGCTCGCGCTGGCCGGCGTGGCGGTGACGGCCGGGCTGGCCGTCGTCGCCAGCGCCACGGGCTGCGGGCCGGGACCGGGCCGTGCCTCGGCTGGGGCGCCCAAGGTGGCGGGCGGCCAGCCAGCACCGGTCTCGGCCAGCCAGCTCGACCACAGTGTGACCGGGGCCTATGCGTTCCTGAACCTGATGATGGACCGGTACGCCGCCGGTTCCACCCCCCGCCTGGTGCAGAGCTTCACCGGCGGGGTGCTGGGCGAGCAGGGCTTCACCTCCTCGGTGACGTACGACGACGCGCTCGTGATCGATGCGTATCTGGCCGAGGGGACCCGGGCCGGGCGGGCCAGGGCGGAGGTGATCGGCGACGGGCTGCTGTATGTCCAGGCTCACGATCCCGCGCATGACGGGCGCATCCGCGCGGCCTACGCGCCGCGTCCGCTGCTCGGCCCCGGCGACGTGGACGCCACCGACCCGGCGACGCTGGCCGGCAACATGGCCTGGGCCGGGCAGGCCCTCGTGCACCTCTACGCGGCCACCGGCCGGATGGCGTACCTGGCCGGAGCCGAGGCGATCGGGAACTGGGTGCAGGCGAACTGCCACGACACCAGGGGCGCAGGCGGCTATACCGGGGGCGAGACGGCGGACGGCCAGAAGATCGAGTGGAAGTCCACCGAGCACAACATCGACCTATACGTCCTCTTCACGCTTCTGGCCAGGGAGACGGGAGCGCAGGGGGCGCAGGTGTGGTCGGCACGGGCGGCCTGGGCGCGGCACTTCATCGCCGCGATGTGGGACGGCCAGCAGCATCACTTCGACGTCGGGACCACCAGCGACGGTGTGACGCCGAACACGGCGGAACTGCCCGAGGACGTCAACACCTGGTCATTCCTGGCCCTGCGGGATCCCGCGTACGCGGCGTCTGTCACCTGGGTCGTGCGGAACCTCGCGGTGACCGCGGGCGGGTTCAGCGGCGTGAGCTACTGCACGGGCGACCGGTCGGGCGTCTGGTTCGAGGGGACCGCCCACCTGGCCGACGCGCTCGAGCTCCGCGGCGATCCCGGGGACGACGTGCTGGCCGCCCGGTATCTGGCCGACATCTACGACGCCCAGGTCCACGGGCCGAACGGCGACGGCCTCGGGATCATCGCCGCGTCCAAGGACGGGCTGACCGACTGCGCAGGCGGCAGCTACTACGCGTCGCTGCACACCGGGACCACGGCCTGGTACATCCTGGCGGCGAAGAAGGTCGACCCGTTCTTCCCGATCCGGTAGTCAGGGATCAGGGGCCCGCAGTGAGCGTGTAGCGCACCTCGAGGTGCTCGGCGGAACGGTTGGCAGTGATCGCGACGCTGTCGCCGGGCAGCAGCGCGTGGTCGTCGATGACCGGATCGCCGGTCACGGTGAAGCTGATCCTGTGGCTGAGCAGCGCGAGGCTGGCCTCTGGCCGGCCGAGTTCGCTGGCGTCCTGCTGGCCCAGGGCCGTCGGGGTGATGGTCTCGCTGGCCCTGGTCACCGCCAGCCCGTGCTCGGCGAGCAGGGTGTAGAGCCCGCGCTGGCCGGGATCGCCCCGCTCGATGGCGCCGATCAGCGCATCGGGGAGCAGCGGGGCGGGCAGGTAGGACGTCTGCAGGATCAGCGGCCTGCCGCCGACCAGCCGGAGGCGGCGCAGCCGGAGCACCACGGCGGGGCCGCCGAGGCGGGCGCCCACGGGCTCCGGCGGGGCCACCTTCTGCGCGGAGAGCAGCCTCGTGCTGATCTCCGCGCCCTGCCCGGCGAGGTCGGTGGCGAAGCTGCGAAGGTGGCCGAGGTCGTAGGAGTACCGGGCGGCCACGTAGGTTCCGCTTCCGTGCCGGGTGTCCACGAGGCCGTCGTCGATCAGCAGCTGGAGGGCCTGCCGCAGGGTCATGAGGCTGACGCCGAACTCGTCGGCGAGCTCGCGCTGGGACGGCAGCGAGCTCCCGGCCGGCCACTGGCCGCTGGTGATCCGGTCGTGCAGGCGGGCGTGGATCTGCAGGTACTTGGGCTGCCGCTGCGCGGCGCTCGGCCGGGCCGGGCCGAGTCCCTGCCGGGCCTGGCCGCCGACCTGGCTGGTCACCTCGCTGCTCACCGCCAGGCCTGGTCCAGCGCGGCGCGCAGGTCTGCCACGGCCCGCGAGATGTCGCTGACCGTGGCGCCGTCGAGCACCTGGCGCATCAGCGCGGAGGCGACGACCACGCCGTCGGCGTGCTCGGCCGCCGCGACGGCCCGGCCCGGGGTGTCGATGCCGAAGCCGATCAGCACCGGCTTCCGGGTGTGGCGGCGTGCCCGGTCTGCGACGGCCCAGCCGCTGGCGTCGTCGCGCCCGCGCGCGGGTCCGGTCGTGGCCATGACGCTCATGACGTAAAGGAAACCGCGGGATCGGCCCGCGATGAGCCGGATCTGCTCATCTGGGGTGGCCGGGGTGACCATCAGCGTGGCGTCGAGCCCCGCGGCCTGCGCCGCGCCGAGGTAGTCGTCGGCCTCGGCGACCGGGAGGTCGGGGATGATCGTGCCGCCGATTCCGGCGTCGGCGAGCTCGCGGCAGTAGCTGGCGGGACCGCTGCGGTAGGCGTGGTTCGCGTAGGCCATCGCGATCAGCGGAACGTCGCTGCCCGCACTGCTGCCCAGCCGGGTGAGGATGGCGGTGGGGGTCGCGCCGCGAGCGATCGCGGCGGCCGAGGCCTGCTGGATGATCGGGCCGTCGAGCATCGGGTCGGAGAACGGCATCCCGATCTCGACCGCGTCGGCGCCCGCGTCGATCATCGCGGCCAGCAGGTCCGTCCAGTCGTCCCGGATCCCGCCGGTGACGTACGTGACGAGGATCGGCCGCCCGGCGGCGCGTGCCGCGCCGAGGGCGGTCTCAACGGCGGCCACGGGTGAGCTCCTTCAGGATCGCGGCGTCCTTGTCGCCCCGGCCCGACAAGGTGACGAGCACCGCCGCCCCGGCCGGCAGCTCACCGGCGCGCGCCGCGCGCGCGACCCAGGCCAGAGCGTGGGCCGACTCCAGCGCGGGCAGGATGCCCTCGGTGCGGGCGCACAGCTGCGTGGCGGCGATGGCCTCCTCGTCGGTGACGGTGTGGTACTCGGCGCGGCCGGCCGCCGCGAGATGGGCGTGCTCGGGCCCGATGCCCGGGTAATCCAGGCCCGCGGAAACCGAGTGCGCCTCGGTGATCTGGCCGTGGTCGTCCTGCAGGAACAAAGACAGATAGCCGTGCAGCACGCCGCTGCGGCCGTTGGCCACTGCCGCGCCGCCCGCCGCCTCGACCCCGACGAGCCTGGCCGTGGTGTCGGCGAAGCCGGCGAACGTCCCTGCCGCGTTCGAGCCGCCGCCCACGCAGGCCACAACCACGTCAGGAATCTGGTCCGGCAGCAGTTCGGCGCACTGGGCGCGGGCCTCCTCGCCGATGACGCGCTGGAATTCGCGCACCATCCACGGATAGGGGTGCGGCCCCATCACCGATCCGACGCAGTAGTACGTCGAGTCAACAGTCGTCACCCAGTGCCGGAACGCCTCGCTGGTGGCATCCTTCAGCGTCCGGGAACCCGAGCCGACGGGGATCACCGTCGCGCCCAGCATCTCCATGCGGAACACGTTCAGTTCCTGCCGTTCCATGTCCCGCTCACCCATGTAGACCGTGCAGCCGAGGCCGAGGCGCGCCGCCGCCGACGCCGCGGCGACTCCGTGCTGCCCAGCACCGGTCTCGGCGACGAGGGCGGTTTTGCCGATCCTGACGGCCAGCAGCGCCTGCGCCATCGTGTTGTTGATCTTGTGGCTGCCGGTGTGCGCCAGGTCCTCGCGCTTGAGCAGCACCCGCACGCCGAGCGCCGCGGATAGCCGCGCCGCCTCGGTGACCGGCGTCGGCCGGCCTGCATAGTCCCGGAGGGTGCCTGCCAGCTCGGCGCGGAAGCCCGGGTCGGCCCAGGCGGCCCGGAAAGCCCGCTCGAGCTCCTCGCACGCCGGAACCAGGGCCTCGGGGACGAAGCGCCCGCCGAATGGACCGAACCGGCCCTGTTCGCCAGGATCGCCCATCATCACCGGCCCGGCCGGTTCCTGATCCATCCCGGCCGGTGTCTGCGTCATCAGGGTCATCACTCGCTGCCTTCCTTCGTCAGGCCATTGCCTGCCGCGCTCTCCTTCTTGCCACACTCGTTTTTGCCACTCGGGTTCTAGAGTTCTAGAACTCTAGCATGATGGCGCGCTGCGGCAAGGCCGGTGGCCGGGCCCTGGCGCGACGGGAGCCTCGGCGCGGGCGCTGGTTCCGGGGCAGGCTCAGCCGCGGCACCGGTGCGAGAACGCCGGTGCGGGGGAAGGAAGCAGCCATGCGAGTGATCATTGTGGGCTCGGGCATCGTCGGGGCAAGCTGCGCCTACACCGCAAGTTCCCGCGGTGCCGAGGTCCTGCTGGCGGACGCCGCGCTGCCGGGCCAGGCCACGGCCGCTGGCGCGGGAATCGTGTGCCCGTGGTCGTCATCGCTGGCGGACGACCCGGTCTGGTACGACTTCGCCTCCGCCTCGGCCCGGTATTACCCGGGCCTGATCGCCGAGCTCGCCAACCACGGCGAGGTCGACCTGGGATACCGCCGGGTCGGCGGCCTGATCCTGACTGGCTCTCCGGAGCAGCAGGAGACCGTCGCGCAGCAGCTTCAGGCCAGGCGCGCCGGAGCACCGGAGATCGGCGATGTTGCGGCCCTGTCCGCTGCGGAGGCCCGGGCGCTCTTCCCGCCGCTGCGCGCCGACTGCGCCGCGGTCCGCGTTGCCGGCGCGTGCCGGGTGGACGGCCGGCTGCTCGCGAGCTCGCTGGTCAGGGCGGCGACGTCCGAGGGAGCGGTCCTGACGTCGAGCCGGGCTGAGCTGGTATGCCGCTCGGGCCGGGCCATCGGGGTGATGCTCAAAGGCCAGTTCGTCGAAGCTGATGCCGTGGTGGCCGCGACCGGCGCGTGGACCATGTCTTTCCTGGAACCCGCCGGCGTGACCGTGGCCGTGACGCCGCAGCGCGGGCAGATCGTCCACCTGTCGATCGAGCCGGACGACACCAGCAACTGGCCGGTGGTGCTGCCGACCACGAGCAGCCACTACCTGCTGGCGTTCGACGGTTCCCGGGTCGTCGTCGGCGCCACCCGTGAGCCCGGGACGGGCTTCGACTACCGGGTGACGCCCGGCGGCCTCGCCGAGGTGCTGGGGCAGGCGCTGGCAGTGGCGCCCGGACTTGCCACGGCCACGTACCTGGAGACGCGGGTCGGGTTCCGGCCGATGAGCCGGGACGGACGGCCGCTGCTCGGCCCGGTGCCCGGCGTCGAAGGCCTCGTTGTCGCGACTGGCCTGGGCCCGAATGGGCTGACCATGGGGCCGTACGTTGGGGCCATCGCGGCTCGGGTCGCGCTCGGCGAGCCGTCCGGCGTGGATCTGGGGCCCGTCAACCCGCTGCGCGCCGCCCCGTCCGCGGCGGTGCCCCAGCCGTGCCCGGCTGACGCGATTGACCTGGACTGACCCGGCTGGCCCGGGCTGCGCGTAACAGGCGGTGCGCCCGGTCAGGACGCCAGCAGATCGAGTTCCCCGGACAGGACGCGGGCGGTGACGGTGTGGGCAGTGCCGGCAGTCACTGGAATGCCGACGTGAACGTAGCCCGAGGTGACCTGGTCGCTGACGGCGTAGCCGACCGAGCCGGGCAGTGACAGCGTGGCCTGGGCGGAGGTGAGGGTGACGCTGACCTGCTTGGGCGGCGCGGTGAACGTCGCGGTCAGATGGCCCGACGTGATGACGGCCTGCAACGAGGGAGAGCTCAGTCGCGTCGCGCTGACGTCGACGCTCGCGGCCGTTATCCGCAGCGGCCCGGCGAGGCCGGAGACGATGACGTGACCGGACGGCTGGCTGAGCACGACGGCGGTACGCCGCGGCACGACCAGCCGCCAGTGCGCGGTGCACGGGCTTGCCGTGGCACAGCGGTAGCGCAGGCGGAGCAGGTGAGCGTTGACCATCCGGGTCGAAGCGGCCGGGGCGTGACCGGTCCAGTCCAGCTGCCCGGTCAGCGCCACCCTTCCGGTCGCCGAGCCGACGATGGTCAGCTGCCCGGGTACCGCCTGCAGTTCGACCGTGCGTACCGAGCCAGCGCTGACCGAAACCGTGCTCGTCCCGCCCGGGCCATGGCTGCCGTGCGCCGAGGCGGCAGAGACGGTCGCGGCGACGGTGACCGCGAGCAGCGCAACCGCGCCGACGACGACGGCCGGCGAGCGCCACGGCTGGCGCCGCACGCCAGGCTCCGCCGCGGCCGGACCGGGGTCGCCGGACGGGGAGCGGGGGGTCATGAGCGTTGCCTGCCCGTTCGGGAGAAAACCATGCGGATGCCCGCCGAGTCTTGCATATACGGCCATTACATGTCGTGTCGCGAGCAGCCGTACTAGCGCTGCGCTAGCGAATCGCTGCCGCCGGCTTGACGGCGACCGGTGGCTGGTATTTCACTGTCGCCCGTGCCCCGCTGCCCGGCCAGGCCCCGCTTCTCCCCCGTGGTCTCCTGGCGGCGGGCACCAAAATCGTCGCGGCGCGCCCAGGTGTGCCGCCGGATGCGAGTGGTTGCGGTAGCGCAGCCTGAACGCTGACCCTGACGTGCGCTGGCCGTTCCCCTCAGGCGGGGGGAGCGGCCAGCGCCGCGCCGTGCCCTGGCCGGCTGTGACCGTGAACCCCGGTGAGCACCAGTGATCATCATCTAGAGTTCCGGCATGATCTCCGAAGAAACGGTGGCACAGGTAGCCACCCTGATGCCGCAGCCCGACCGCAGCGTCCTCGCCATCGCGCCGCCAGGAACTGGGCCGGGAACATGGGCGGGCGCGCCGAGCGCCGCCCGCGGCGACGAGGAGATCTATCTCGCATACCGCCTGCGCCGCCCGCAGGGACGCGGACGCGGCTACGCCGTGGTGGTGGCGCGTTCGGCCGACGGCGTGCACTTCGAGACCATACTCACGATCGGCAGGGAAGAGCTCGGCGCCGAGTCACTGGAGCGCCCGGCGATCGTGCGGGCCCCGGACGGTAGCTGGCGGCTCTACCTGAGCTGCGCCACGCCGGGCACCAAGCACTGGCGCGTTGAGGTGCTCGAGGCGCAGCACCCGGGCGCGTTCGAAGCGCGGCGCAGCCGGATGGTGCTGCCCGGTGACGCCAGCACCGCCGTCAAGGACCCGGTCATCGTCCGCGATGGGGACCTGTGGCACCTCTGGGCGTCGGTGCATCCGCTGACCGACCCGGACCAGACCGACCGGATGGCGACCGATTACGCCTGCAGCACCGACGGCCTGTCCTGGACCTGGCAGGGCACCGCGCTCAGCCCGCGGCCCGGCGAGTGGGATGCGCGCGGCGTGCGGGTGACCGCCGTCCGGCTGTCCCCGGGCAGCGTCGTCGCGTACTACGACGGGCGGGCCGCGGCGGCCGAAAACTTCGAGGAGCGGACCGGGGTCGCGGCCGGCGATCGGCCCGGGTCACTGACCGCGCGGGGGCCGATCGCCCAGTCACCGTACCGGGACAGGGGCCTGCGCTATCTCTCCATCCTCGACCTCGGGGACTCCCACGAGCGCTACTACTACGAGATGACGCGGGCCGACGGGGCGCACGAGCTGCGCACCGAGTACCGCTGACCGGGGCTCTGGCCAGACTCGGGCCAGAAGCGAGAGCGCCTCAGAGAGCGCGTGGCTGGCCGTTGCGCGCCTGACGCTGGCCCTCGGGCCTGGCGCCGACCAGCCCGCCCGAGTCGCCGCGCGGCTGCAGCCAGTCGCCGAAGTCCTCGCCGGTGATCTCCTCGAGAAGCTTGATGTCCTTCTCGAATTTGGGGATCAGCGCCTGGCGCTGCTCCCACGTCAGGGGCTGCCGGGGTGGGCTGTCTCGCTGCAGGGTCCGTTCCAGCGATTCGGTCACCGCGCCCGCGCCCGGCAGAAGGTGGCTCACCGCTGCGCTGGCGCGCAGCACCCTGGACACGGCGCGGTGCCGCAGCGATCCCTGCGGATGGGCGGTGACGTTCTCTCGCGGAACCTCGGTGAGCACGCCCTGCGGTACCCCGAGGAAACCGCAGATCCGGTCCAGCACCTGGGCAGGGTTCTCGATCAGGGCACGGTAGCGGAATACCAGAACGTGCTCCGGGGGGAACATCGTGTACAGGTGATCCAGTTGCTCCCCGTAGCGCCCGAGCGCCGTGTAGTGCCAGAAATCCGCCCAGCCGGCTTCGATACGGCGCTCTTCCTCGGCGCAGGCCAGGACGAAGTCGCTAACCGGGTCCAGGCGGCCGACCAGAGGTGGGTCCAGTTCGAATGCGCCCGCTCCACTGGGTCTCGCAGGATCGCGATCAGCTTGGCATCCGGGATAAGCGCCTGTATGCGGCGCTGCGCGTCCCGGTCATACAGGTAGAACGGGGTCGACTCGCCGCGCAGGGTACCGGCGGGCGCCGGGTCGAACAGCGCCTCGTAGTCGTCCCGCTGCCACACGTGCTCGCGGTACGTCTGCACGTCACCCGGCCCGCCCTTGGCCGGCGGCGGGCCGTCGGTGAGGAAGAACTTGGGCTCCTTGACTGCCGACATGTAGAGCGACGGGTGCCGGGCGAGCGCAACATGGAGGGCCGTGGTGCCGGCCTTGGGCGCGCCTGAAATGAAGAAGTCGGGCAGGGCCATGGCTTCTCCTGCAGTTGATGGCCCGAGCGGGCGAGGGAAAGACTACTATACCCACTTTATTTATAGGCATACCTTCTACTGTTCATCCATACCCTGCAGACGATTTTCGATTCATGGCGAAGCGGTTGATCTGCGGCGCTATGGTCCCGGGCCACGCCGCCGGAACGGAGGCTGCCCGAGCCGTGGTTCACCGCAGCGCCGCTCGCCCGGCGGGCATGGCGTTCAGGGGGCGTAGCGGCGCCGAGGCCGCCGGCGGTCCGAAGGGGACCGTCGTCCGGGTGATGGGCCCGTTCCTGGCCATCGAGGCCGCCATGCCCGCGGTCAGCACGCCCAGCGCGGTGATGACGAGGTTGTAGCGCCAGCCGAGCCAGCCTGCCTCGGTCATAGACAGGTGCGCGAACACCAGCAGGACCATGCCACGGCCGATGATCGCGATCGCCGAGATCAGGCACTCGTCGCGGCGCGCCCCCGGAGCGGCGGCCAGCTTGCGCAGCAGCCAGAGCGCCCCGCCCAGGCAGCCCGCCTCCGCGGCCAGCAGCGCAGCGGTGGGCCGGTGCACGGCAGCCAGGATTGCCGCCGTTCCCGCCGTCCAGCAGCACGCGCTGAACGCGCACGTCCAGCGGCGGCCGTGACGGACCAGGAACGTGCGCTTGCCAAACAGGGCGTCGCCCCTGACGTCGCGGAAGTCTTTCAGCAGGATCCGGCCGATGAAGCCCAGGTACAGCCCGGCCAGCAGGAACAGGTCGCCTGAGCGCAGGGAGCCCTGGGCCGCGAAGATGCCGATCAGGTACGGGACGCCCACGTAGCAGGCAGGCAGCACGATGGCGGCCACGGCCCCGCGGTCGGCGAGCCTGACCGGCCGGAGCGAATAGCCGGCGCTGATCGCAAGCCCGACCGCGGTGACCACGACCGCCTGCCACCGCAGCGCCGCGCTGGCGCTGAGCGCCACTATCCCGGCCACCGCGCCGATCACCGCGAACTCGGTGCGGCCGAGGGCGCCGGCCGCCAGCGGCCGCTGACCCGGGAGATTGACCCGGTCGATGGCCTCGTCCGCGAGGTCGTTGCAGGCCACAGAGAACAGCAGGAACGCGAAGACCACGACCAGCGCTCTGGCCAGCAGGACCTTGCCCTGCCCGTGACCCGTTTCGGCCAGCCCGGTCGCCGTGAACATCGCCAGCAAGACGATGACGGCCGGGCGGGCCAGCAGGATGATCAAGCGCAGCCGGGTCATTTGTTGCTCCCGTAGTGACTCAGGCTGACGAAGAGCGCCACCGTGACGCCGACCACGGCAAGGCCGCCGATGGTCAGTAAAACGGCGAGAGTGATGCCGATGACCGTCCAGATGGAGCGTTCCCGGTAGGGCCCGTGGCCGCCTGGCATCATGTGGTTTATGCAGCTGGTATCCATGGCTGCCAGCATGATCCGGCCGCCAGCGCGGCGCATGAGCGCGATGACCCGGATCCGGCTGAGTACTTGTACCTATTCGGTGCCCCGGTGCCCCGGTGCCCCGGTGCCGCGGTGCCCCGTGCCGCGGTGCCCGTGCCGCGGTGCCCCGGCTCTCCCGGCGGAGCGGCCTTACGGCCTGGCCACCAGCCGGCCGACGTCGAGCGGGGGCGCCGGAAGCGGCGGGCCGTCGTAGTCGGCGACCGGGGCGAACCGTCCCGCCCGCCAGTCCGCCGCCGCGACCGCGATCTCGTCCGGGGTGCGCGCGACCAGGTTCCACCACATCAGCAGCGTCTCGCCGAGCGGGACGCCACCGAGCAGGAACAGCCTGCTCCCGGCTGGAGCGGACACGCTGACCCTGTCCCGCCCGCTGCTTAGGTACATCAGCTGCCCGGGGCGCAGCACGATCCCCGCCACCACTGCCGACCCAGCTGCCGCGAAGACGACGTGCTCGTGCGCGTCGGCGAGCGGGATGTTCCCCGACGCATCCCGCGCGGCCACGAGCTCGGCCCCGACGATCTCGGAGAACATCAGCGCCGGGGACTGAGCCCCGGCCAGCGACCCGACGAAGACGGTGACCTCGAAGCCGCCGATGCCGACCGCGGGCAGGTCCGCGTGATGCGCGAACGCCGGCTCGGTGTGCCGGAAGGCGTCGGGAAGCGCCACCCAGAGCTGAACCCCGTGCAGCAGCGGATCATGCTCGACCGGCGACTCCTCGGAGTGCGCGATGCCCCGCCCGGCCGTCATCAGGTTGAGCTGGCCCGGCCTGATCATCTGCTCGCTGCCAAGGCTGTCCCGGTGCAGCACGTTGCCCGAGAGCAGCCACGTCACGGTCTGCAGCCCAATGTGCGGGTGCGGCGGCACCCGCATGCCGGCCACCCCGTCCACGGACATCGGCCCGTAATGGTCCACGAAGCACCACGCCCCGACGCTGCGCCGCAGCCGCAGCGGCAGCAGCCTGCGCACGGTCATATCCCCGACGCGTGCCTCCCGGGCAGCCGTCACCTCAAGATCAGAGCCTTGAACGCTAGGCTCCGCGATCTCAAGCTCCGCATCCACCGTGCTCACGGGTTTCTCCGTTCGGGCCCACTGGCATGCTCTGGCATTTGGCCGGCGTCCGCAAGCACGCCAAAGTGGCTGGCACGGTGCGGGCCCGCCCGAGGCCGTCTGCGGCGCAGGCAGCCGCCGGGCCAGTGCGGAAGGGTGTCATGCCGAAACCGGGGCACGGACAAACGCGAGCGGCTTAGCCAGCCGTGTGCCAGTCCTCGGGCTTGCGCACGAAGGTGCCAAGCCCGGGAACCTTGACGACCAGGCCTTCGTCCCGCAGCAGCTCAGCTGCATGCCGCGCGGTCGCCCGGGCCACGCCGAACTCCTGCATGATCTGAGCCTCGGAGGGGATGGGCCGCTCGGGCTGCAGTTCGCCGGACTCGATCCGTCGGCGGATGATGTTCGCGATCTGCCGGTAGCGCGGCACTGGGGCTAGTGGATCATAGCCGTCCATGTCTCGAACGTAGCTGACCTGCACAGATGCACACGTTCAGATACCTGCTAGGCAGGATAGGACAGCCTATACTAGTATCGTGAACAGCGACGACAGATACCAGGCATGCGGAGACAGCCATGACCAACGCAACCACTCACGAACCCCACAGCCCGGTTTCCCTCGTCCTGGCACTGCTGGACCACCGCTGGCCATCCATCGCTGCCCTGGACGACAGCCCTGCTGGCGACGTCCTGGCCGAGATGGCATCCGACCCTCGGTACTTAGTCGGCCGACTTCAGCAAGCTATGACGGTCCTGCTCGCCAACGACCTGCCACCCGTGGACCCGCAATCGGCGGTGCTGAGCCAGGCCCTCGATGACGCTCTCGCCTGGCGTACCCACCAAGACCGCCACTGCGCCCAGTGCGACGAACTGCGCGACGAACTGTGCGACCAGTGCAACGCCGACTACGACCAAGCCAGCCGTTACCACGAACTAGCCCGCGCCCTCGGTGTAGTAGGCGACGTCCCCTGTGCCGTCTCTGGAGAGGATGGTCAGCCAGCGGCCGACCAGAACGACAGCGCTACACCGGCAGCTAGCTGACACTGGCCGTGCGCGGAACCTGGCTCCACCGCCAGCCGTGTGACGCAGCGCAAAGCTTCACGACGAGCCTTCCTATTCCTTGAGTCGCTGATCCTCGGCGCGTAGCGAATCAGCAACTGCCTCGGCAAGAGCCCGGTACTGCGGTCTCGTGAGTTCGCCTCGGCGATATGCCGCCGCGAGTTCGTCGAACGAGCCAGGCACGTAGGGCTCCGGATCGTCCTGTACGGCGGCCGCCATTTCCGCATAGCTAGCCGGATTGGGCTTCCTGGTACGTGGCCAGGTGCGCTCTCGGAATCGCTGTGCCACTTCCTCCAGGCTCAGCGAACCGTTCCGCAGAGCAGAGATCAGCTCTGTGACCTCAGTAGTGATCATGATCTTCTTTCCCATGGTCGGTCTGAACGAGGGCTGGAGCCGGACCAGAGTTGTCGAATAGGTACCAGCGGTCGAGATGCGCTTTCACTTCCTCGAACGTCTTCCTGTTGCGGCTGCCCCATTCAGAATCGGCCTGGGCAGCTATGATCATCTCGGCGGGGACGAACCTTCCGCCCTAGGCCGTGCCCTGCGCGGTAGTCGTCTTGGCCCTCGCGGTGCCTGGCGTCGGATCGATGACGCTGGTCTCGACGGGATGTCGACGAAGATTCCCTCGATCTGCGCGTAACCGACGAGCGCAGTGTCGTCGATCCGCCTCTCGGTGGATGCTCGCGACGACATCGTGATATCCCAGATAACGTTCTTGCCGTCTGCCTGTGCGCGCAGAGCGAGCTGCTTGGCGATGTACGAAGACTCCTCATGCACCAGGTCGGATGCTTCCATCGGGGGAGAGCCCGCTACCTCGAGGGATCATGTCGCGCTTGGCCATCTCCTCCTTGATGTCGTCGGGGTTGATGGTCAGAACTGCGACCGGTCGATGCCCGCGTGCTGGTCGAGAACCGTGGTCTTGCCGGCCCCGGGAAGGCCGCCAGCAAGGATGGCCCGTCGCTCGCACGGCACGTCACTCGCTCTTGTGTACAGGTCATCGATGATCGAGTCGTGCATCGCGTCGCGCTGATCTGACCAGACTCTCGCGTGCCGGGTCGATCGTGTGCTGCCGGTCGGTGGCCAGGCCGTCGGCACGGGCCTTGTCCAGGAGTGCGCGAACCTCGCTGACGTGCTCGGCGTGCTCGGCGTCGGTCAGCGGTTGCCGGTCCGCCTCACGATTTTCGCCTGCGTCCGAGGGCTCTCGGCAGGCCAGCCCCGGCTCCGGTGACCTTGGGGTCCCGTCGGTTTCGAGTGGTGAGGACGGGTGGCCGGGCGGGAGTCGCTGCAGCCGCTGCCGAAGTTCGTCGCGGTCGCCTGACCGATCCGGTAACGACTTGAGGTCCGCCAGGTCTTCGGCAACCCCGGGCTGATCTGTCCGCACCGCACCGTTCCTTCGCCGCCAAGAGCCCGCTAAGGTCGCGAGCGCCCTGGCGTGGCCGTCACGTAATCGCCAGGCTAGGGGCAGATGTCGGCGTCTGTCACTGTGGAAGTTGCCGCCGCCCGGTTCGTCGTGACCATCGGCCAGGGCTGAATCAGGTGCCGAACACTTCCTCGACGGAGACTGCGATGGCGGCGCGGTCGATCCAGGTCTCGAGCTGGCTGCTGTCAGTGCACGACAGAACCTGCTCGCGGACCTTGGCCGGCACCTCGAGGCCCCGAGCGGCCAGCACACGCAAGATCGTGCGTGCCTCGCCCTTGGCCTCGCCCTTGGCTTCGCCTTCGGCGAGGAGCCGGTCTACGAATTCGTCCTTGAACTTGGTGGTCATCAGGCCTCCAGCACCTGCCGCGCTGACTCGGATACGGCACTTCGGACAAGCACAGTGTAGGTCGCGAGTCGGCTGTCATCGAGGTTCGCCAGACTGGCCAGGACGAGTCTTCGTGCGCTGTCCTGGTTCAGGTCAAGCGCACCCGTCAGCACGGCGAGCACGGCCAGTTCCGGCCCAGCTGTCGCAGCGGCGGGGCCGTTCGGGTCCGGGATCGTGACCGGGTCGATGACCAGCGGGACAAGGTCGAAGCCCGGGTGGCCCGTAACGATAGGCGTCCGGCACCGGGCGGCGGTTGCAGTGCTTAGGCAGATCACCAACAGCACGGCTGGACAGCGATGTGCAGCCCGGACCTGGGTCAGGTACGACGGCCAGCTATAGCGCTTGCGGGGGTCGTACCGGAGTTGGATCTCTACGACGACGGCCAACCGGGCACCATCTGCCCGACAACATGACCACGGCGTCGGCCCGCAATTCGGTCGGCAGCTGGCGGTCAGGTCAGAGGGCGCCATTGCCGCACCGGCACCACCGGGAATGGGAACGCCTAAGCCACGGAGGAGCACCGCGGCCAGCCTCGGGTCACCGCGAAGCAATTCCAGCGGAGCCTCGTGCGAAATGCTTGGCATGGCCTCACCTCTGCTGGGCGGATTCTGGCCAGCTTGGCAACGGACGGCCCTCGTGGGACCTGGCAGTCGATTCCGCGCCGCGACAGCGTCATGGCCATCATCACCTCGGGCACCGACAAATCACTTGAATCGGGTTACCCGCTGATCCCTCTGCGGTACTTGCGGTCGGTTACGCGGGTGTGTCTGTGCCGACTGGGAATCCCGGCTGCAGTGGGGGCCGACTTGGCGGCATGCCATCGACGGCGGCGCCGCCGACCTGCAGTGCTACGAGCACCTCGTTGAGATCCTTGCGCCAGCGCCTGCTGCCGTTCAGCCGCAGGCTCCGGCCGTCGACGCCGGGTCCGCAGTACTTGACCGATCCCCAGTTAGGCATCCTGCTGCCAAGGTTCGTCACTCGGACGGCTGCTAGCGGCGCTCTGAAGAGCAGGCGGGAAGGCTCGTTCCCGAACCTGGACATGCGGTAACAGATGAACTGGCGCTGAGTCACAGCGATGAATACTGGCTTGCGCCAGAACTGCAGTGGCCACGCGATGAGGAGCGGTACGAAGACGAGGACAGGGCCGAGCAGCTGTGGAGGGCTGAAGTTGCCGGACAGGTTTGCCGCACCGGTCACACCGCCTGCTAGGGCAGGCAACGCGAGGAGCAGCTCCCAGGCGGGTGAGGGGCCTGTCATCGCCAGGGCGCCGGCAATGATCTGGTCGCCGGGCTCCATGGCCTCGTAGAGCGCGGGGCCGACCCGCCGCTTGACGATGTCCCTGCGCATCGGCAATCCGTGAGGGCTTGGTCAGCCGACGAGGGTTTTGACGGCGGACGTCAGTTCGCTCAGCGCGGTCTTGGCGTCGGCGAAGTACATGCTGGTCTTGGGGTTGGAGTACAGCTCGTTGTCGATGCCCGCGTAGCCGTGTCCCATGGACCGCTTGATCACGATGATGCTCTTGGCCTGGTCCACGTCCAGGATCGGCATGCCGGAGATCGCGGTACCCGGGCGGCGCGCAGCCGGGTTCGTGACGTCGTTGGCCCCGATCACCAGCGCCACGTCGGTGCGGGCGAACTCCGGGTTGACGTCGTCCATCTCCTTCAGCTGCGGGTACGGGACGTTGGCCTCGGCCAGCAGCACGTTCATGTGACCGGGCATGCGGCCGGCCACCGGGTGGATCGCGTAGCTCACGTCGACACCGTGCGACTCCAGCACATCCGCAAGCTCGGCGACCTCGTGCTGTGCCTGCGCCGCGGCCAGGCCGTAGCCCGGCACGATGATCACCTTCCCGGCGTAGGCGAGCTGGATCCCGGCGTCGTCGGCGGCGATCGCCCTCACGTCGGCGCCGGCGCCCGCTACCACGGCCGCTGCCGTGTCACCGGTGCCGAACCCGCCCACGATGATGTTGCCGATCGAGCGGTTCATCGCGTCGGCCATGAGCTTGGTCAGAATCCCGCCGGACGCCCCGACCAGTGCGCCCGCGATGATCAGCGCCCAGTTGCCGATCACGAAGCCGGCCATCGCCACTGCGGTGCCGGTGAACGCGTTCAGCAGTGAGATCACCACCGGCATGTCGGCTCCGCCGATGGGCATCACCATGAGCACGCCGAACGCGAGGGACGCCACAACCACGATCCACAGCCCGGCCAGGCTGGGCGTGGCGAGCACGTACCCGGCGGCGGCGAGGCCGAACGCCGCGAGCACCAGGTTGACCACGCGCGCCCCGGGGAACGTGACCGGCGCCGACGTGATCACGCCTTGGAGCTTGCCGGCCGCGATGATCGACCCGGAGAACGTCACCGATCCGATGATCACGTCAAGCAGGGTGGTGATCGTCGTGGATTCCGCGGGGCCGACCACGGCGCTGGCTACGCGAATGTAGTCGTGGATCGCGACCAGCGCCGCCGCGCCGCCGCCCACCGCGTTGAACATGCTTACCAGCTGTGGCATCGCGGTCATCTGCACGGTGCGTGCCGCGTAGAGCCCCACGCCGCCGCCGATCAGCGCGCCGACGAGCATCACCGTCCAGCCGGTGGCGGTGATCACGCCCGCGTGGGCGATCAGCGCCAGGGTCGTGGCGATGGCGATCGCCATGCCGGCCGTGGAGAACTGGTTGCCGCGCCGCGCGCTCGCCGGGTTGTTCATCAGGTGCAGGCCGAGCACAAAGCACGACGCAGCCAGCACGTAGATCAGCTGGCTGGCGAAGCTGAACCCGCTCATGACGACTGCCCGTCTCGCGCCACGGCAGGCTGCGCCGACGCAGGCTGCGCCGACGCAGGCTGCGCCGACGCAGGCTGCGCTGGCGCAGCGGCCGGCGCCGTGGGCCGCTTGCGGAACATCTTGAGCATCCGGCCGGTGACCACGTAGCCGCCGACCACGTTGGCGGAGGCGAACACCGCGGCCAGGAACGCGATCACGTAGCCGATCCAGCTGTTCGTGGTGGCCGCGATCAGCATCGCGCCGACAAGGACGATCCCGTGGATGGAGTTGGCCGCCGACATCAAGGGCGTATGCAGAGTGGCCGGGACTTTGCTGATCACCTCGAAGCCCACCCAGAGGCTGAGCACGAAGATGACCAGGTCAGTGAGAAGCGCCGTCGACATCGGCGGGACCTCCAACGGGATCGGCCAGGGCGGGATGAACCACCCTGCCCTCATGGGTGATCACGACACCCCGCTGCAGGTCATCGGAGAGGTCGACGGCGAGAGCGCCGTCCTTCACCAGGTACAGCAGCAGGGAGCTCATGTTTCGCGCGTACATTGCCGACGCGGCGGCCGGCATCGTGGACGCCAGGTTCGCGGCGCCGACGATCGTCACGCCGTTCTCGGTGACCACCGTCTCGCCGGCCTGCGATCCTGCCGCGTTGCCGCCGAGCGCGCTCGCGCCCATGTCCACGATCACGGAGCCCGGTGCCATCGCCTTGAGCGCGTGGCCGGTGATCAGCAGCGGAGGCCGGCGGCCGGGTACCTGTGCGGTGGTGATGACCACATCGTGCCGGGCGATGTGGCCGGCCAGTTCGTCCTGCTGCGCCTGGCGCTCTTCCTCGGTCAGCGCACCGGGCGTACCCGCCCTCGCCGCTGGCCGGGCCAACCGACGTCAGCTCGATGAAGGCAGCCCCGAGCGACTCCGCCTCGGTCTTGGTTTCCGGGCGTACGTCATAGGCGCTGACCACGGCGCCGAGGCGTCTGGCGGTGCCGATGGCCTGCAGGCCGGCCACCCCGGTCCCGAGTACGAGCACCTTGGCCGGCCTCGCGGTGCCCGCAGCGGTGATCAGCAGCGGGAAGAACCGCCCGAACGTATCGGCGGCCAGCACCGCCGCCTTATAGCCGGCAATGTTCGCCTGAGAGCTGAGGGCGTCCATCTGCTGCGCCCGCGGCAGCGTCCGCGGGATCAGGTCGAGGCTGACGGAGGTGACGCCAGTCTCGGCCAGGCGCCGCGCGAAATTGGGATCCCCCAGCGGCGCCAGCATCCCCAGCACCGCCTGGCCCTGTCGGAAGCTGGCGATCGCGTCGTCGTCCGGCCTGCCCACCAGGACGATCGCGTCCGCTGTCTGCTGGATCTCGCCACGGGTCGCGATGCTGGCGCCCGCCTCGGTGAACGCGTCATCGCTGAGCCAGGCGCCACCGCCGGCTCCCGACTCGACCAGAACCTCAAGGTCGGCCGCGCGCAGCTTGGCCACGGCCTCGGGCACAAGCGAAACCCGGCGCTCGCCCGGCGCTGTCTCCCTGAGAACGGCAACCTTCATGCTCGTGACCTCGTGACTAGAAAGCCTGACCATAGTGGCATGCGCGGGATCGGACAGACGCCAAGTCCGGTGCGCTCGCAGCAAACCTACAGAATGGACATTACCGGGGAGCCCGCAGTGCAACCTGCGGCCGCTCGCCGTCGTGAAGAAGGTATGCGGACCGGCCCGGGCGCGAGCGTCTCGTTCGAGGACTTTGTCAGGGCCCGGTCCGCCGCGCTGTTCCGCACCGCGTTGCTGCTGACCGGTCAGGATCGGGCGGAAGCCGAGGACCTGCTGCAGGGCGCGCTGGAACGGGCCTACCGGCACTGGGGCCGTGTCTGCCGGTCGGGGGAGCCTGAGCGGTACGTGCGCCGGATCCTTGCGAACGCGTCGACCGACCGGTGGCGGCGCCTCGGCCGCAGGCCAGAGCGCTCACTGGTGGCTGAGGAAGCCGGCCCGACAGCCAACGACCACGCGGCCGATGTCGCCGACCGTGATTTCCTGCTCCGGGCCCTGGCCGGACTGCCGCCCCGGCAGCGCGCCGTGCTGGTGCTGCGGTACTTCTGTGACCTGCCCGAGGCCGAGATCGCGGATGCGCTCGGCTGCAGCGCGGGAACCGTGAAGAGCCAGGCCGCGCGCGGGCTGGCCAAGCTGCGCGAGGTCAGCGGGCCGCACCCGGCAGCGGCCAGCGAGGAGGTGCGCCAGCGATGAGCGAGATCGAGCAGCGGCTGCGGGCCGCGATGCACGCGGCGGTCGCTGACGAGCAACCCCCGGCGAACCTGCTGCAGCGGATCAGGGCCCGGCGCAGGCGGCACCGCGCGGCCACGACCATCGCCTGCATGGCCGTGGTCGCGGCTGGCGCACTCGTGGTGTCGCCCGCCGGATCGGCGCTGCGTGGCGGGCACGCGCCCGGTCGGCCGCTGGCATCCACACCCGCTCCGCGAGCGGAGCCTGGCACCGTGCTGCAGTCCTGCAGCAGGCAGATCGAAGTCCTTAACGGGCCAGACATGAGCCAGAGCATCCGTGTTGGCCCGCTCTTGCTGGTGGGCCTGCGCCAGGCCGTCGGCATCCAGTGGGTCCACGAGTTCGGCATCGGCGGCCTTGAGGTAGCGGTCAGGGACAACGCGAAGGCCTGGGTCACCGTGGCCGGCCCGGCCAGGCTGTACTTCCGGTTCCTGTTCGGCCGGTCCGACTTCGTGAACGGCGTTAACGGCCAGTACGCCATCAAAAACGGCGAATCGGGCGTGACGTTCGCCGGCTGCCCGGCGGACGCGGCCTACAACAGCCCGCCCGGCTACACGCTGTACGGGGGTTACTTCCTGGTCAGCAAGCCGCCCCGGTGCGTCTCGCTGGAGGTCTGGACCACCGGGAGTGACCGGCCCGCGAGGATCACGTTCGCGGCCGGGCGCGCGGTCTGCGGCGGCCGGCGCTGAACAGGCGCCGGCGGGGCGATACCGTCGTCGGATGCCGGCCAGCACCGGGGAGGGTCCGTTCGACTCATGGACCGGCCGGGCCGTCTCGGCCCGGCCCGGCCACACACTTGTCGGCGTCCCAACGGAAGCGACGATCCTGATCGCGAGCCCGGGCTGCTGGCCCCAGGGATCCGATGACAGCACGGCGGCGGCATGGCCAGGGGTCCGGGTGATCCTGGCTGCGGAGCCCTTCGGGCCGCAGAACCATAAGCTGATAAACACCGGCATACTGCCCGCCCGATCCCGGCTGCAAACCATTGCGGAACTGCAGGCAGTGGTCGATTCTCACACTGGAATTCTGCTAACCGTTGATATTTACCGGTGTGATGTGCGGGCGAGGGGAGGAGTTCTGGGGCGATTCCAGCCGCCGCCTTTCTGGTTCGGGCAAGGCGGCGACGGGATGGCCAGGAGGCTGCTTATGGTGCAGCGCCTTCTTGGGTCAGCTGACCTTGTGGGCGACGACAGGATCCGGTTCCAGCGCCGTTTCGCGGCGATATGCGATGCGATGAAGACGCCCGGCGCCGATGCGGCGCGCAGCGCCCGGCGGCTCGACAGACTCCTCGCCGACATCGCCGGGAATCCCCTGGCCGACCAGCCTGTCGGCCAGGCCGGACCAAAGCGCAGCCCGGCGGCGTCAGCCGGAGGCGTGCGGGATTAGTTCGCGCGGCGCCACTCCATCCAACGGCTTTCGTGTACCCCGGTGGTTGATGAATTTCCTATTCCCGTAGCATTACGAGTGATGCAAGCGTCGACACGCCGCGCTTTTAAGCGGATGTGATTGTGCCGGGACGCTGGATCGCCTAATTTCAGGCACATCAGAGGTCGCGAGAAGCCGGCTGCCCTGTCCGCGCGACCTCCCGTTGGGGGAACCGCAGGAGTGATGAATGAACAAGCGTGACCTGATCGACGCGATTTCGACTCGGATGGGTGACAAGAAGACCGCGACCGAAGCGCTCAACGCGGTGCTCGACACTATCCAGGCCGCCGTTGCGAAAGGCGACAAGGTCGCTATAACGGGATTCGGGGTGTTCGAGAAGGCTGTCCGGCCGGCCCGCACGGCCCGCAACCCCGCCACCGGCGCGTCCATCAAGGTGCCGAAGTCGTCGGTGCCCAAGTTCCGGGCCGGCGCCGACTTCAAGGCGATCGTCAACGGCGAGAAGAAGGTCGCGGCAAAGAAGTAGCCGACGTAGTGCGCTGGCGGGCGGAGCGGACAGCGCCGCCCGCCAGACGCGCTGGCCTCGCCGTTAGCTCACGGCGAGGCGAACAGCGACACCGAGGGATCTAGCTGCGCGATCGCCAGCCGCAGGGCCTCGCGCAAGCCGAGGTGGGCGCGCGGGTTGTACAGCGGCCCGGCGCCATCGGTCAGCAGCACGCTCGCTGCCGCAACACCCGCTGCCCCAACTGGAAGCGGCGTCCGCAGACAGGCGGCCATCTCGCGGACTTCGGGCTCGGCCGCGACGATCCAGTCACGATGCAGCGCCATCCGGCCCATGGTCGGCGCTGGCGCATGCTTTGCCCGGTCGAGGACATACTCCCAGTCATCCGCCAGGATCTGCCGGGTGGCCGGCGAGACAAGATCCTGAGCGCGGACGGCGAGCAGCCTGGCCGATTCAGGTGGGCGCCCCGCCGCCAGGCGACGGTCGAGCCGGCCGCCGAACGCGCGCGCCAGTGCCCGGTCGGTCATCCGGCACGAGCGCCAGGCGAGCAGACCCCAGCCGGGACCGTCGCTCAGTACCAGCGTGCTCCGCCGTGGGTGCCGCGCCACCTGGCGGCGGGCGTCTTCTGCCGCGGAAATTCCGCATGAACTTCGCATAACTCCATACTGGGGGTCCCCACGCGGAAGTAAAAGTGGCATGATTGACAGTGTGCGCGACAAAGCTGCCAAGTTTCTTGAGAGCCGTCCCTGGGCTGGCCGAGGCGATCCAGCGACGCACGAACCGCACGCCGTCGCAGTCGTCGTCTACGACGGGATCTTTCCCTTCGAGTTCGGCGTGGCGTGCGACATCTTTGGCTACGACTACGCGGACGCGTTCGGCGTCCCCTGGTACCGCATGTCCATCTGCGGGCCTGCTTCCTCGGTCACGGTAGAGCCCGGATTCCGGATGCAGGTCCCGTGCGGCCTTGAAGCGCTGCACGCGGCCGAGACCGTGGTCGTGCCGTCAACGCAGTTCCCCGACCGGGTCCCGGACGAGGTGCTCGAGGCGCTGCGCCAGGCCCGCAAGCGCGGGTGCCGCATGATCTCGCTGTGCACGGGCGCGTTCATCCTGGCCGCCGCCGGGATTCTGGACGGCCGCCCGGCCACCACGCACTGGTCCGGATGCGCCGAGATGGCCCGGCGCTATCCCCGGGTTCGGGTGGATCCCGGGGTGCTGTACGTGGATGACGGCGACGTGCTGACCTCGGCTGGCAGTGCCGCCAGCATCGACCTCTGCCTGCACGTGGTGCAGCGCGACTACGGAACCGAGATCGCTACCAGGCTGGCCAGGGACCTCGTGGTCCCGCTGCAGCGCGACGGCGGGCAGGCCCAGTACATCGAGGCGCCGGTCCCCGCGCTCGACAGCACGAACCTGTTCGCCGACACCCTGGCCTGGCTGCAGGAGCACCTGGACCAGCCGGTGACCGTCAACGACCTGGCGGCTCGCGCAGCCATGAGCCCGCGGACGTTCGCCAGGCGCTTCCTCGCCGCCGTCGGAACGACCCCCTACCAGTGGCTCGTGCGGGAGCGCATCCGGCTTGCGCAGCGGCTGCTCGAAACCTCCGACCTGCCGGTGGAGATCGTCGCCGAGAGGAGCGGTTTCGGCTCGGCGGACAACTTCCGCAAGCACTTCGCCCGCGGGCTGCGCACCAGCCCGCAGGCATACCGCCGTGCCTTCCAGCAGCGGAAGGCCGGCTGACCGCGACCCGGTTACCGCAGGCCGGAGCGTCTGGACAGCGCGGTCTGCAGCAGCCGGTCGATCAGGTCGGGGAACGCCAGGCCGCTCGCCTCCCACATCTTCTGGAAGTAGGACGCGGGGGACAGCCCGGGGATCGTGTTGATCTCGTTGATCAGGATCTCGCCCTGCCGGGTGTAGAAGAAGTCGACGCGCGCCAGGCCCTCGCAGGAGACCGCCTCGAACGCCTGCGCCGCCATCCGGCGGATCTCCTGCTGATGCTCGGCCGGGATCGGCGCCGGAATCGCCATCCCGCTCGCGGCGTCCAGATACTTCGCCTCGAAGTCCCAGAACTCCTCGCCGCCGTCGATCAGCAACTGCCCGGGAAGGCTGGTGTCGGGCGGGCCACCGTCCCGTCCCTCCAGCACCGAGCACTCGATCTCGCTGCCCTCGATAGCGGCCTCGACGATCACCTTCGGGTCGTAGGACCGCGCGACGGCGATCGCCGCATGCAGCTGCGCCAGGTCCGAAGCCTTGGACGTGCCGATGCTCGATCCGCCGCGGGCTGGCTTGACGAACAGCGGCCAGCCAAGCTCGGCGATGGCGTCGAGCACGCGCTTGTGCTCGGCGTCCGCAGGCGACCAGGTGATGCCTTCCGCCTCCTCCGGGGACCAGTCGCGCTCGCGCACCACCACGTGCGGCCCGACCGGCAGCCCCTTGGCCTGGAAGATGATCTTCATGTACTCCTTGTCCATGCTGACCGCGCTGGCCAGCACGCCGGCCCCGACGTAGGGCACGCCGGCCATCTCCAGCAGGCCCTGGATGGTGCCGTCCTCGCCGAACGGGCCGTGCAGCACCGGCAGCACCACGTCGACGTCGCCGAGCAGGTGGGGTATCTGGCCGGGTGCGCTGGTGGTCAGGGACTGGCCGGGGTCACGCCGGGCAGCAGCAGATCCGGGAGCGCTGGCGGCTGGATGGCGGCGGTCGGCCCAGGGGACGACCTGCGCGCCCGGCTCGGCGACGGCCTCCACCGACGGCAGCTGGCCCCCGGCGGCCGCGAGCCTGGCCGGGTCGTCCGCGGCCAGCACCCAGCCGCCGTCGCGGGTGATACCGACCGGGACCACCTCGTACTTGTCGCGGTCGATCGACCCGAGCATGTTGCCGCCGCCCATGCAGGACACCGCGTGCTCGGGCCCCCTGCCGCCGAAGACGACCGCGACCCGGATCTTGCGCTGCTTGTCCACACTGCTCCTTCAGATGCCGTAACGCTCGGGCTTCGCCGAACGGCTGGTCAGCAGGGCCGCGACCTTGCTGACTTCCAGGCCATGGTGCATGACCGCGACCATCACCTCCGTGATCGGCATCTCCACGCCGTGCCGTTTGGCCAGTTCCAGCACGGACTGCGACGACTTCACCCCCTCGGCCGTCTGCCTGGTGATGGCGATCACGTCCTCGACAGCCATTCCCCGGCCGAGGTTCTCGCCGAACGTACGGTTGCGGGACAGTGGCGAACTGCAGGTCGCGACCAGGTCGCCCATGCCGGCGAGCCCGGCGAACGTGTGCGGATCGGCCCCGAGCGCCGCGCCGAGCCTGGCCGTCTCGGCCAGGCCGCGGGTGATCAGCATCGCCCGCGTGTTGTCGCCGAGCCCCATGCCGACCGCCATCCCGACCCCGAGCGCGATCACGTTCTTCACCGCGCCGCCCAGCTCGCAGCCGGTCACGTCCGGGTTTGTGTACGGGCGGAAGTAGCCGGTGTGACACGCCCGCTGCAGCCGCTCGGCGGCGGCGTTGTCGGTGCACGCGACAACCGTCGCCGCGTGTTCGCGCCGCGCGATCTCGCGGGACAAGTTCGGGCCGCTGACCACGGCGATCCGCTCCGCCGGAGCGTCGGCGACCTGGCTGATCACCTCGCTCATCCGGTTGCAGGTGCCCAGCTCGATCCCCTTCATCAGGCTGACGAGCAGCGCGCCGGGCGGCAGCAGCGGCGCCCAGCGCGCCAGGTTCTCGCGCAGCGACTGCGCCGGAACGGCGAGCACCACCAGGTCGGCTCCGTCCAGCGCTTCGGCCGGATCGGCGGTCGCCCGCAGCGCGTCGGTGAGCGCGATCCCCGGCAGGTACGCGGGGTTCTGCCGGGTGGTGCTGATCACCTTCGCCAGTTCCGGGCTGCGGGCAAAGAGCACCGCCGGGGTGCCCGCGTCGCAGAGCACCTGGGCGAACGTGGTTCCCCACGACCCAGCGCCCATGACCGCGGCTTTCACGTCGAGCTGGCCTCGGTGCCAGAGTCGGCGGCGGCTTCCGTTACGGCCCCTTCAGCCTCGCGCGCTGCCTGCCGGGCCTTGCGGCGGGCGATCGCCGGATGGTACGGCTCAGCGGGGGGAGTCTCGCCGCGGATGCCGCCGAGCAGGCCGGTGACGTCCTTCATGATCAGTTCGGTGGCTTCGCGGAGTACCTGCGTGGTCAGCGGCTTGCCGCTGAACGCGGACAGGTCGACGGGCGGGCCAGCGGTGATCTGCACAAGCGTGCGCGGCAGCAGGTGCGGGTGCATGCTGCCGTAGGGCAGGATCCGCTGTGCCCCCCACTGCGCGACCGGGATCACCGGGACTCCGGTGGCCAGCGCCGCCCTGGCCACGCCGGTCCGTGGCACCATCGGCCACAGGTCGGGATCCCTGGTCGCGGTGCCTTCCGGGTAGAAGATCACGCAGGCTCCGTCACGCAGGCCCTGCTCGACGTCCCTCAGGACCAGGGCCGCGTCGGACTGATCGCGGTAGACCGGCAGCTGGCCGGTGCCGCGCATCACCGCGCCAAGCCCTTTGATCTCGAACAGCGACGACTTGGCGAGGAACACCGGATAGCGGCCCGCCCTGTGGGTGAACAGGCACAGCGGCAGCGGGTCGGCGTAGGACAGATGATTGGCGGCCAGGATCACCCCGCTGCTTGATGGGACGCCCCTGATGTAGTCCTGGCCGTGCCACTCGTGTTTAGTGAAGGCGGCGAGCAGCGCCGGCACGACGATAATGGTCAGCCCGCGCCATGCGGATGAGTAGCTGCCGTCCGCGCGTTTGCTCATAGAGGCAGCCTCCCGCTCGTGCCGCTCGTCACTGGAGCCAGTGTCGCGGCTCGCGCAACACCGTGTCGAGGCAGGATCAGGTGCATATGCTCGAGACCTCGCTCCGCTGGTCGCTGGTGATCCCCGTCAAGGTACTTGCCCTGGCGAAGTCCAGGCTCACCGGACTGCCGGGCGGACGCCGCGCCGAACTGGCGCTGGCCATGGCGGCCGACGCCGTCACGGCCGCCTCCGCCTGCCCGGCCGTGGACTCGGTGATCGTGGTGACCGATGACGCTGCGGCCGGCGCCGAGCTGTCCGGACTCGGGGCGTTCGTGCTGCCCGATGAGCCTGGCGATGGCCTCAATCCCGCGCTGGCGTTCGGCGCTGCGTACGCCGACGAGCGGTGGCCGGGCCGGGGGAGAGCCGGGATGGCGGCGGACCTGCCAGCGCTCGGCGCCGCGGAGCTGGCCCGGGCGCTTGGCGAGGCGGCCCAGGCCAGGCAGGCTTTCGTGGCCGACGCGGACGGTACCGGCACGACGCTGTACACGGCGGGGCCGGGGGTCGCGTTCTCGCCGCGGTTCGGGCCGGCCTCGCGCGAGGCACACCGGTCCGCCGGGGCGGTGGAACTGCTGCTGCCGGGACTCGACGGGCTGCGCCGTGACGTGGACACGATCGCCGACCTGCGTGACGCAGCCCGCATCGGTCTCGGGCCGCACACCTCGGCAGCGGCCGCCGCGCTGACGTAGCTGGAGCAGCGGAAGCAGCGGGAGCGGCCCGTTAGATGTGGACGATCGGGCAGGTCAGCGTCCTGGTGATCCCGGAGACGCCCTGGATCTGGGCGACGACGAGCTTGCCGAGGTCGTCGACGTTGTCCGCCTCGGCCCGGACGATCACGTCGTAGGGACCGGTTACGTCTTCCGCCTGGGTTACACCGGATATCTGCCCGATCTGCACGGCGACGTCAGCAGCCTTGCCGACCTCTGTCTGGACGAGGATATAAGCGTGAACCATGCCGTCCTCCCAGCCGCCGTCTGAGGTAGCAACGCTACCTTAGGTACCCGGCGGTTGGCTTCATGATTGTGCCCGGACTGAACCTGTCAGGCATGCGGGCCGCGGGCTGGCGATTTCGGGAGGCTCTCCATCACCGTCGCAGATCTGGGTGAATTCGGTCTTATCGCCGCGATCAGGGCGCTGCTGCCGCCCGGCGACGGCGACATCGTGGGCAACGGGGACGACGCGGCCGTCCTGCGCGCCCCCGACGGCCGGGTGGTCGCGACCACGGACCTGCTCGTGGAGGGGCGGCATTTCCGCCGCGACTGGTCGGGCCCGTTCGACATCGGCTGCAAGGCGGCGGCGCAGAACCTCGCCGATGTCGCAGCCATGGGCGCGTCGCCCACCGCGCTGCTCGTGGGGTTCGCGACCCCGGGTGACCTGGCCGTGGCCTGGGCGCAGGACCTGGCCCGCGGGATCGCCGAGGAGTGCATGCGGGCGGGCGCACACGTGGCCGGCGGAGACGTGAGCAGCGCCGATTCGATCATGATCGCGATAACGGCCCTCGGTGACCTGGGCGGCCGGGAACCTGTCACCAGGGGCGGGGCGCACCCCGGCGACCGGCTGGCCGTCGCTGGCCGGCTCGGCCGTTCTGCCGCCGGCCTGGCCCTGCTCGAGGCCGGGCTCGCCGGGTCCGGGCTTGCCGGGCCTGAGCTTTCCGGGGCCGGGCGTGGCGGGTCCCGCCGCACCGAGGGCGAGGAGCCGGGTGAGCCGGGTGGCCTGGCTGGTCTTGTGGCCAGCCACCGGCGGCCGCGGCCACCGTATCCATCCGGGCCCGAGGCGGCGGACCTCGGTGCCACCTCGATGATCGACATCAGCGACGGCCTGCTCGCCGACCTGAATCACGTGGCCGATGCCAGCGGAGTGCTGATCGACGTCGAGACCGCGCGGCTGCCGGTTGACCCCGCACTCCCGGCGGCCGCCAAGGCGCTCGGGGCGGACTGGCTGCGCTGGCTGCTGACGGGCGGCGAGGATCATGCGCTGGCCGCCACCTTCCCGCCGGGAACGGAACTGCCGGGCCACTGGACGGTGATCGGCACGGTCCGTGCGGGGCGCCGGGTGACGGTGGATTCCAGGCTTCCCGAAGGCAGCGGCGGGTGGGACCACTTCCCCTGACGCACGAAATCACGGTAAGTAATGGTCTATAACCTCTGCGTGACTAGCCGCAGGCCGCATTGCTTGGTATAAACCCCTTGATGCCAAGACATCGCCGGGAGCGCGGGCGCTCGCGCCGGGCGCTGCGTGGGGAGGGTGCCTCCTGGCGCAGGGCTCTTCCTGGCCGCGGCGGGCCAGGCGGACCAAGTGGGGCAAGCGGGATAAGTAAGACCAGCGGGCCGAGTGGGGCCAGCGGGCCGAGCGCGGCGAGCGGGCCGAGCGGGGGCAGCGCGCCTGGCGGGACCAGGCGGCCCGGTGGGGTGCACGGGCGGCGGCGCAGCAAGCCCGCCCGCGGCTCCTGCCGTCAGCGGTTCAGGCTGGTGCGGTCGCTGTTGCTGACCCCGTGGTTCGCGGCAGGGGCGGGCATCGTGATCGCCGCCGCGGTGGCGGTGGGCTCGCCGGCCGCGCTCACCTACAGCCAGGCTGGCCCCAGCGTGCACTGCTCGGTGGGCAGCTGCGCTGGCCCGGCGCCCCAGCGGCCCGACGTGGCCACCGCGAGCCCTGGCGTGGCGCTCAAGGTTGGCGGGCACCGGCGCGGCGCAGCCTCGGCCAGTTCAGCGCCGCCACGCGCAGCGGCGTCCGGCGGCGGAGCCGGGTACCAGCTCGGCTATCAGGTGATCGGGCACCGGCGACGCGGCTTCATCGCGATCATCACGATGCCCGGTGATCTGAGGCCAGGGGCCTGGAGCCTGGCATTCGTCTTTCCCTCGGCCCGCGTGGAACGGGTCTGGGGGGCGCTGTGGCAGCCGTCGGGCAACGGCAAGGGGGGAACGGCACTCGGGCCGGTACAGTGGGCCGCGCGCCCCCCAGGGGCGGCAGGTGCCCGTCAGTTCCTGGTTCTGGCGAAGGGCGCGTCAAAGACCCCGTCGAGCTGCACGCTCAACGGGGTCAGCTGCAGCTTCGGGTGAGGCGCCGGCAGGTCAGCGCTCGACCTTGCCGGCCTTGATGCACGAGGTGCACACGTACAGCCGCCTGGGCGACCCGTCGACCTTCGCGCGGATGCGCTGAATGTTCGGGTTCCAGCGGCGCGGGGTGCGGCGGTGCGAGTGCGACACGTTGTTGCCGAAGCCGGGCCGCTTGCCGCACACGTCGCAGACGGAAGCCACGGGACGCTCCATTGGGTGATAGCCAGATAGGTCATCGTCCGGTCGCTGCCGGAACGGTCGCTGAAGGATATCCGACGAACCGGCCGTCACGCGAACCAGGCGCGGATACCGGGGCGGGTCAACTGCCGCGGTGGTCGGTGTCAGCATCTAGTCTGCCGGTATGGCGGCGGAGGTCCTGGACGGCGAGACCGTGATCGGCGTGGAGTACGTGGAGTAGCGGCCATGGCGATCCTTGAAGACCCGCTGCGCCTGGTGATCGGCGACAAGGCGGCCAAGCAGCTGCAGAAGGCGCTGGAGCTGCGGACCGCGGGCGACCTGATGCGGCACTACCCGCGGCGGTACGAGACCAGGGGCGAGCTGACCGATCTCGCCTCGCTGGCCGACGGCGAGTACGTGACCGTGCAGGCCGAGGTCGCGAAAGTGACCAGCCGTCCCATGCGCAACAGGCGCGGCAGCATCTTCGAGGCGACCGTGACCGACGGGCACGGGATGCTCGTGCTCACGTTCTTCGGCCGGGGCCGGCAGGACTGGCGGGAACGGCAGCTCACGCCCGGGGTGCTCGGCCTGTTCTCCGGCCAGGTCTCGACCTTCCGGGGCAAGCGCCAGCTTGCCCATCCCGAATACGAGCTGCTCGATGCGGGCGAGGATGCCGCGCACGCGGCCGCCGAGTACGCCGCCGAGATGATCCCGGTCTACCCGGCGGCGAAGGAGATCACCTCCTGGCAGATCGCCCGCTCGGTGCGGGTCGTCCTCGATGTCCTGGATGTCGAGGACCCGATGCCACGCGCGATCCGGGACCGCCACGGCCTGTGCGGGCTGGCCGACGCGCTCCGCGGGATTCACCGCCCGGTGGACTGGGCCGACGTCCAGCGCTCCAGGAACCGGCTGAAGTGGGACGAGGCGTTCCTGCTGCAGGTGGTGCTCGCGCAGCGGCGGCTCGCGGCCGCCGCCTACTCGGCGACGCCGCGCCCGCGCGCGGGCGGCGGCCTGCTCGACGCCTACGACGCCCGGCTGCCGTTCGAGCTGACCGTGGGGCAGCAGCTGGCCGGCGCTCAGATAGCCGATGAGCTCGCTCTCGACCACGCCATGCACCGGCTGCTGCAGGGCGAGGTCGGTTCCGGCAAGACGGTCATCGCGGTGCGGGCGATGCTGCAGGTCGTGGACGGCGGCGGGCAGGCGGCGCTGCTTGCCCCGACCGAGGTGCTGGCGCAGCAGCACTACCGGTCGATCACCGAGCAGCTCGGGCCGCTGGGCCAGGCCGGAGAGCTCGGTGGCGCCGAGACGGCTACCCGGGTCGCGCTGCTGACCGGCTCCCTGGGCGCCGCGGCGCGCCGGCGCGCCCTGCTCGAGGCGGCGTCGGGCACCGCCGGAATCGTGATCGGCACCCACGCGCTGCTCGAGGAGCAGGTGCAGTTCGCGGACCTCGGCCTCGTCGTGATCGACGAGCAGCACCGGTTCGGCGTGGAGCAGCGCGATGCGCTGCGGGCCAAGGCGGGCGAGGGCCGTCCGCACCTTCTCGTCATGACCGCCACCCCGATACCCCGGACGGTGGCGATGACGGTCTTCGGCGACCTGGAGATGTCCACGCTGACCGAGCTGCCCGCCGGGCGCTCGCCGATCGCCACGCACGTGGTCCCGGCCGCCGAGAAGCCGCACTACCTCGAGCGCACCTGGCAGCGGCTGCGCGAGGAGGCGGAGCGCGGCCGCCAGTGCTACGTGGTCTGCCCGCGTATCGGCGACGGCCCGGGCAGCGGTTCCGGCCCGGATACCGAGGACGCCGGCCAGGCCGATACCGCCCAGGACGACGCCGAGCAGGCAGGCGGCGGGCGCCCGCCGATCGCGGTCCTGGACCTGGCAGACGACCTGGAACGGGGCGCGCTGGCGGGATTGCGTGTGGCAGTGCTGCACGGCAGGCTCCCGCCCGACGAGAAGGATGCCGTGATGCTCGCGTTCGCGGCCGGCTCGGTCGACGTGCTGGTCACGACCACGGTTGTCGAGGTCGGCGTGGACGTGCCGAACGCCACCGTGATGGTGATCATGGACGCCGACCGGTTCGGCGTCTCCCAGCTGCACCAGCTGCGCGGCCGGGTCGGCCGGGGCCGGCACGAGGGCCTGTGCCTGCTGGTCACCGAGGCCGAGGCGGGCGGCAAGTCGCGGCAGCGCCTCGACGCGGTCGCAGCCACCCTGGACGGGTTCAAGCTGTCCCGGCTCGACCTCGAGCAGCGCCGCGAGGGCGACGTGCTCGGCGCCGCCCAGGCTGGGCGCAGGTCGAGCCTGAAGCTGCTGACGCTGCTCCAGGACGAGGACCTGATCGGCGATGCCCGCAAGGAGGCGCAGCATCTGGTCGAGGCGGATCCGGCGCTTGCCGGGCAGCCGGGGCTGGCCACCGCCGTCCGCGTCCTGCTCGAACGAGAGCAGGCGGACTACCTCGAGAAGGCCTGAGCGACGGCCGTGACCCGCATCATCGCAGGCGCCGCCGGCGGCAGGCGGCTGGCCGTGCCAGCCGGCCGCGGGACAAGGCCGACGTCGGACCGGGCCCGCGAGGGCCTGTTCGCGACGATCCTGGCGATCCGCGGCCCGCTCGACGGGGCCAGAGCGCTCGACCTGTACGCGGGCTCGGGCGCGGTGGGGCTCGAGGCGCTGTCGCGGGGTGCATCCGACGTGATCCTCGTGGAGGCGGACGCCCGGGCCGCCCGGGTGATCCGCGGCAACATCGAGGCGCTGCGGCTGCCGGGCGCGCGGCTGGTCGCGGGCACGGTCCAGCGGGTGCTTGCCCGCGGGCCCGGGGAGCAGCAGCCCCGCGACCTCGTCTTCGCCGACCCGCCATACGCCGTGAGCGACGCGGAGGTGCGCCAGGCGCTGGCGGCGCTGCGGGAACGTGGCTGGCTCGCGCCCGGCGCCGTGGTCGTCGTGGAGCGGGCCACCAGAGCCGGCCCATTCACCTGGCCGGCCGGGTATACGCCCGACCGGTCCCGCGGTTACGGTGAGGCCACGTTCTGGTACGGTCTGGCCGCAGGCGCGGGGCCTGCGGCAACGTCACCGCCAGGAGGGGGAGTCAGCGTGCGCCGTGTGGTCTGCCCAGGATCATTTGACCCGGTCACCAACGGACATCTCGACATCGTCACCCGTGCGGCAAAGCTCTACGACGAGGTCGTCGTCGCCGTCCTGCGCAACCCGAACAAGAGCCCGCTGTTCAGCGTCGACGAGCGGGTGGAGATGCTGCGCGAGGTCACCAAGGGGCTGGACAACGTCCAGGTAGCCAAGTTCGAGGGCCTGATCGTGGACTTCTGCAAGTCCAACGACGTCTCGGCGATCGTCAAGGGCCTGCGCGCGGTCAGCGACTTCGACTATGAGCTGCAGATGGCCCAGATGAACTACAACCAGGCAGGGGTGGAGACGCTGTTCATCTCCACGAACCCGCTCTACGCGTTCCTGTCGTCGAGCCTGGTCAAGGATTTCGCCAAGTATGGCGGCGATGTCACCAGCCTGGTGCCCGGCTCCGTGCTCGACCGGCTCAAGGTGCGGGCGGCCGACGCGCCCTGACGGGCCGGCTGGCTGGGGCGCGGCGGGGCGGGTTGCCGGCGCAGCGTGACGGCCGGTGCTGCGCCGCAGCGCAGCGGCCTGGTACCGGCCGTGCCCGGTGCCGACTTGGGTTTCGTGCAGGCAGCCAGGTATGCTGACCGCCCGAATGCCCGTCCGTACCTTTGCCTGCCATGCCTAAAGCCAACCCCAGCCATTCCAAGCGGCTCGACCCGCGGTTGCCGTTCGTGTTCGACACGCGGAGCCTCGGTTTTGCCGACGTGCGCTCCGTGAACCGGACCGCGCCGGCGCCCGCGGGCCTTGGCGTCGAGTTGGTCAGCGTTCCCGAGGGTGCTGATCTCGAGCTGGATGTCCGGCTCGAGAGGATCACTGACGGCGTGGTGGTGACCGTAACGGTGCGGGCACCGCTGGTGGGGGAGTGCGCGCGTTGTCTGGATCTGTTCGCTTCTGCGACAGAGATCCAGTTCACCGAGCTGTTCTCTCATGACGCGAGCGACGAGGACGCTGACGGGTATCTTCTGGACGGGGACCTGCTCGACCTCGAGCCGGCCCTGCGCGACGCGCTGGTGCTCGAGCTGCCGCTCGCGCCGCTGTGCGCCGAGGATTGCCCGGGGCTGTGCTCCGAATGCGGTGTGCGGCTTGCGGACGCGGGAGCTGGACATGCCCACGCCGACGCGGGCACCACAGAACCAACGCCGGACGGTTCCCCCGTGCCGGAGACGAGGAAGGAGAGCTGACGTGGCCGTTCCTAAGCGGAGAATGTCGCGCAGCAACACCAGGTCACGCCGTGCCCAGTGGAAGACCACGGCACCGCAGCTGATGACCTGCCCCCAGTGCCGTGAGCAAAAGCTGCCGCACACCGCGTGCCCGACCTGCGGCACGTACAACCGGCGCCAGGTGATCACCCCCTCCTGATCCCGGAGAGTCGGGGCGCGCGGGCTCGGTGACTCGGGCTCGGCGGAAAGGAGGGACGCGTGATTGGCGCAGCAGGTGACGGCAGCCCGGCAGTTCCCGACGCTGCGAGTTCCGTCACCGCCGAGTTGCTGGACGCCCTCGGGGCGCGGCTCGACCCCGAGTTGCTGGAGCGCGCCCTCACCCACCGCTCGTTTGCGTACGAGAACGGCGGGCTGCCGACCAACGAGCGGCTGGAGTTCCTTGGTGACTCTGTGCTCGGCCTGATCGTCACCGACACCCTCTTCAACGAGTATCCCGACCTCCCCGAGGGGCAGCTGGCGAAGCTGCGCGCCGCCGTGGTCAACATGCGGGCGCTGGCCGGGGTGGCCCGCGGGCTGCACCTCGGCGAGTACATCCGCCTCGGCAAGGGTGAGGAGGGGACCGGCGGCAGGGACAAGTCGTCGATCCTGGCGGACACGCTCGAGGCGGTGCTCGGCGCCGTCTACCTCGACCAGGGACTGGTCGAGGCCGACGCGCTGGTGCATCGCCTGTTCGACCCGGTTATCGCCCGCTCGGCCCGGCTGGGCGCGGGTCTTGACTGGAAGACGTCGCTGCAGGAGCTGACCGCGGCGGAGATCCTCGGTGTGCCCGAGTACCACGTCGAGGAGAGCGGGCCCGACCACCAGAAGTCGTTCCGCGCCTCGGTCAGGATCGCCGGCCGCACCTACGGCGAGGGCGAGGGGCGGTCCAAGAAGGAAGCCGAGCAGCAGGCCGCCGAGGCGGCGTGGACCTCGATCACGGAGAGCAACTCCATGGCGGCTGGGGCCACCGTGGGCGACGGCGATGCGGCTGCTGATCCGGACGACCGTAACGAGCCCGGCGTCGGCGGCCGCGGCACGCCGCGCCGGAGCTGAGTGTGCCGGAGCTCCCTGAAGTCGAGATCGTCCGGCGGGGGCTCGAGCGGCATGTCGTAGGACGCACCATCGACTCGGTGCAGATGCTGCATCCCCGCGCACTGCGCCGCCATGTGGCCGGACCCGACGATTTCGCCGCTGCCGTGCGCGGGCGCGAGATCACGGGTGCGCTGCGCCGCGGCAAGTACCTGTGGCTGCCGGTCGGCGATGACGCGCTGCTCGCGCACCTCGGCATGAGCGGGCAGCTCCTGGTCGGGGATCCGTCGCGCCCGCTGTCGCCGCACGTCCGGGTCCGCCTGACTTTCGCCGATTCCGGGCCTGACCTGCGCTTCAGCGATCAGCGGACGTTCGGCCACCTGTCCCTGGCGGTGGGGGGAGCGTCGCTGCCCGCCGCGATCGCGCACATCGCCCCCGATCCGCTCGAGCCCGGCTTCGACCTGGCGGCGGTGACGGCCAGGATCCGCGGCCGGCGCACCGGGATCAAGCGCGCCCTGCTCGACCAGTCGCTAGTCAGCGGCATCGGCAACATCTACGCCGACGAGGCGCTGTGGCGGGCACGCCTGCACTGGGCGCGCGAGTCACAGACGCTGCGTCCGGTCCAGATCAGCAAGCTGTTCGCGGCGGTCCAGGAGGTGTTCACCGAGTCGCTCAGCGCCGGCGGCACCACGTTCGACAGCCTCTACGTCAACGTGAATGGCCAGAGCGGCTACTTCGAGCGGTCGCTCAACGTGTACGGGCGCGCTGGCCAGCCGTGCCGCAGGTGCGGCACGCCGGTGCGGCGCGATCCGTTCATGAATAGGTCGGCTTTCAGCTGCCCCAAGTGCCAGCCGCGACCGCGGACGCGGCTGTGACCCCGGGAGAGCAGGCCCGGCTCACCGCGTGGGTGGAGGGCCGGGTTCAGGGTGTCGGCTTCCGCTGGTGGGCGCGGGCGCGGGCGCTGGAACTCGGCCTCGCGGGCTGGGCGGAGAACCTCGAAGACGGCCGGGTACGGGTGATAGCCGAAGGTGCCTCCGCGGCCTGCGGCGAGCTTCTGGTCCTGCTCGAGGGCAAGGAGACACCGGGGCGCGTGGTCCGGGTGACGCATCGGTGGGACGAGCCGCACGGCGGCCTCACCGGGTTCTCCGAACGGTGACGGTCCCGCACCGCAATTTAGCGGCCGCCTGACCTGCACAATTGTCAACTTGACCGGATACCCGTCGCAGTGGGACCATGGATATCGTTACCCGCGCGCAGGGCTGCGCTTTCTCCGCGTCTGTGCATGCGCGCCCACTCTGGTCACTCAGTGTGGAGGACCTTACAAAATGGCGAAGGCTCTATATGGCCACGTCGGCGGCCCGGATCCGCGCATAGTCTCAGAGATGCGCCGCCTGCAACAGCGAGTACGCGATCTCGAAGCCGAGCTTGCCAGGCTGCACGAGGAGAACGACGTGCTTGCCGCGGAGGTTAGGCACGACCTGATGCTTCCGGTCCGCGAGCCCGCGCTCACCTGACGAGCACCGGCTGGCCGCACGTACGGAGGGACGCCTGCACCAGGCGTCCCTCTTTGGCTGCCCTGGCCGGAAATTCCATGATCCAGACGCATAACCTGCGCCATATCCGTTATCCGGACCAGGATCGTGAAACATAGGCGTTTCGGCCTGTGTGGGCGCCGCGCCACGCCGGGCTGGCCTGGGGCGGCGTGGCTGGCCCGCCGCGCCGCGTTTTGGCCGCAGAATGGGACATAGGATGACCGGTCCTGGGCAGTCTGCTGCTCGAATCCAGAGGAGCGACACCCGCTCGCGGTAAGGTGCGAGCGGAGCCGCGCCGTGGCGGGCAGGATCGGCGGCGCTGCCGGGCGAGGGGAAACGGCGGCGCGAACGGGCGCGCAGGCGGGGCGACCACATGAGGAGGAGAGCTGCCAGGTGTACCTGAAAGCGCTCACTCTGCGTGGGTTCAAGTCATTCGCCTCCGCCACGACGCTACGGTTTGAGCGGGGGATCACCTGCGTCGTCGGCCCGAACGGCTCCGGCAAGTCCAACGTGGTCGACGCGTTCTCCTGGGTCATGGGCGAGCAGGGCGTCAAGCCGCTGCGCGGCGGCAAGATGGAGGATGTCGTGTTCGCGGGGACCGCGGCCGGCCGCCGCTGGGCCGGGCCGAGGTATCGCTGACGATCGACAACAGTGATGGCGCGCTGCCGATCGACTACGCCGAGGTGACGATCAGTCGGCTGCTGTTCCGGTCCGGCCAGAGCGAATACGCGATCAATGGCGACCAGTGCCGCCTGCTCGACGTCGCCGAATTGCTCTCCGATACCGGTCTCGGCAGGGAAATGCACGTGATCGTGGGCCAGGGCCAGCTGGACCAGGTGCTGAACAGCGGGCCCGACGCGCGGCGGGCGCTGATCGAGGAGGCTGCCGGGGTACTCAAGCACCGCAGGCGCAAGGAGAAGGCGCTGCGCAAGCTGGAGGCGATGCAGGCCAACCTCACCCGGCTGGTCGACCTGACCGCGGAGATCGGCCGTCGGCTCAAGCCGCTCGGCCGGCAGGCGGAGATCGCCCGCAAGGCCGCCGTGATCCAGGCCGACCTGCGCGACGCCAGGCTGCGGCTGCTGGCCGACGACTATGCCACGCTGGCCGCCGAGCTCCAGCGCGACGAGACCGACGAGGCAGCGACCGCGGCCAGGCGGGCCGAGCTGGAGGCCGGGCTGACCGAGGCCCGCGCCACCGAGGCGGAGCTGGAGACCGCCGAGCAGCAGCATGCGCCGCGCCTTGCCGCCGCGCAGGACGCGTTCTTCGGGCTCTCCAGCCTGTCCGAGCGGCTGCGCGGCGTGCTCAGCCTGGCCAGCGAGCGGCACCGGCACCTTTCCGCCCCCCCGGAGCCGCCACGGCCCGGCCGCGATCCGGACGAACTGGACCGAGAGGCCGTAACGCTACGCGAGCAGGAGGCTGGGCTACGCGAGGAGCTTGACGTCGGCCGCGATCAGCTGGGCGAGGTCGTGGCCGAGCGGTCCGCCGCCGAGGCCGCGCTCGCCGAGACGGAGCGGCGTCTCGCCGCCGAGTCGCGCGCCGCCGCGCAGCGCGCGGAACGGCTTGCCCAGGTGCGCAACCAGGTCGGTGCGTCGCGCAGCAGGGTGGCTGCGGCCCAGGAGGAGGCCAGGCTGAACGCGGCCTACGAGCAGGCGCTCGCGCGCGCCGAGCAGGCCCAGCGCGATCACGGGGAGCTGCAGGACGTCGTATCCGGCCGTGAGCAGGGCAGGGCCGACCTGGCCGCCACGCACGAGATGGCGGCGGCGGCGCTCGCTCAGGCCACGGACCGGGTGGCGCGGCTGCGCGCCACCGAGCACGAGGCCAGCGACGCCCGGGCGGCGCTGGGCGCGCGTACCGAGGCATTGCAGGAGGCGATCCGGCGGGGCGCCGACGCGTCGGGCGCGCTGCTGGCCCAGCCGGGCAAGTTCGCCGGAGTGCTCGGCTCCGTGGCCGACCTGCTGACCGTGCAGGACGGAGCGGCCGACGCGATCGCGGCGGCACTCGGCGCCGCTGCAACGGCCGTGGCCGTGGCCGACCTCGACGCAGCCGTGACGATTCTGGCCACGCTGAAGAGCGAGGACGCCGGGCAGGCGGCGTTGATGATCGCCGCCGACCGGTCGCTGCCCGGGCGGCCGGCGGCACGGGATGAGTGGGACGGCGCACGGGAGATCGCGGCGCGGCATTCCGTCCCTTACGCGCTTGATCTGGTCAAGGCACCCGCGGAGCTGGCCGGGGCGGTCGAGGCGGTGCTGGCCGGGATCCTCGTTGCCGAGGACCTGCGGCAAGGCCTTGACCTGGTACGCGAAATTCCGCAACTGCGCGTGGTGACGAGGGACGGCGACCTGATCGGCGCGCACTGGGCTCGTGGGGGATCGGCCGGAGCGCCGAGCCTGCTCGGGCTGCGCGCGGCCGCCCAGGACGCGGCCAGCCAGCTCGCCGAGGCCGAGCGTCGCGGCCAGCGGGCCGAGCGGGAACTTGCCGACGCCGTCGAGGACGAGAGCTCGGCCCGGCAGGCGCTGGCCGAGGGGCTGGCCGGGCTGCAGGAGGCCGACTCCGCCGCGGCCGCGACGTCCGGCAAGCTGGGCACGCTGGCGGGGGCCGCCCGGGCGGCCCAGGACGAGGCCGGGCGCCTGTCCGCCGCGATCGCCTCGGCAGAGCGTGCGCGGGAGAAGGACCTTACCCAGCTCGCCGACCTGCAGGGCAGGCTCGCGGCCTGCGAGGCCGAGGCCCCGGATGGCCCCGGCGCCGGAGCAGAGCATCGCGCCGAAGAGCCACTCGAGCGCGACCCAGTCGACAAGAACGCCCTGGCCGCGGCCGCCGTGGCGGCGAGGAACGCCGAGATGGAGGCCAGGCTCCAGGTCCGCACGCTGGAGGAGCGGCTGCGCGCCGTCGCCGGGCGCGGTGACGCGCTCGCCGCCGCGGCCACGGCGGAGCGCCAGGCCATCCAGCGTGCCAGGGAGAGGAGCGAGCGCCGGGCGCGGGAAGCGGCCGTGGCGGAAGCGGTCGCGTCCGGTGCCACGATCGCCCTGGCCGCCATCGAGCGATCACGGGCCATGGCGGACGCGGAGCGGCAGGCGGCCGAGCGGGACAGCCACGGCCGCGACGAGAAGCTCAAGGCCGTCCGGGCCAGGATCCGCGAGCTGACCGCCGAGCTCGAGACGGCGGTGAGCACCGCGCACGGCGCCGAGATGGAACGGGCCGCCCGCCGGATGAAGCTTGAGCAGGTCGCCACGCGCGCAACCGAGGAGTTCTCGATCGACCCCGACGCGCTGCTCGCGGAGTACGGCCCCGACGTCGAGATCCCCGGCGCCGACGAGGGCCAGATGCCGACGCCGTATGACAGGCCGGTGCAGGAGAAGCGGGCCGCGTCCGCGCAGCGCCTGCTCGATCAGCTCGGCAAGGTGAACCCGCTGGCCCTCGAGGAGTTCTCCGCGCTCGAGGAGCGGCACGCGTTCCTGTCCACGCAGCTCGAGGACCTCAAGAAGACCCGGCGGGACCTGCTGACCGTGATCAAGGAGGTCGACGACCGGGTGCAGGAGGTGTTCGCGTCTGCCTACGAGGACACGGCCAGGGAGTTCGAGGACATCATCGGCAGGCTGTTTCCGGGCGGTGACGGCAGGCTCATCCTCACCGAGCCCGACGACCTGCTTGTCACCGGCATCGAGATCGAGTGCAGGCCTCCGGGCAAGAAGGTCAAGCGGCTGTCACTGCTGTCCGGCGGCGAGCGTGCGCTGACCGCCATCGCGTTCGTTGTGGCGATCTTCAAGGCCCGGCCGTCCCCGTTCTACGTCCTTGACGAGGTGGAGGCGGCGCTGGACGATGCAAACCTGCAGCGGCTGCTGCAGATCTTCGCCGAGCTCAGGGACGCCTCGCAGCTGATCATCGTCACGCACCAGCAGCGGACCATGGAGGTCGCGGACACGCTGTACGGGATCAGCATGCGGGGAGACGGTGTCTCCGCGGTCGTGAGCCAGCGGCTGCGGGAGCCGGAGAGCGCCTGACCTGTCTGCGGGCTGGCGCGGGCTATCCGGTTTGTCTGGGAGACTGGGGCGGTCATGGTAGAGCTAATCATCATCATCGTTGCCGTCGTCGTTGTGGTCGGCGGTGGCGGCACCACCTTGCTGCTCCGCTCGCGCCGCAGCGCTCCACCCAGCCCCCTTCCCCCCTCCACCGCCCCGGATCGCGGCGTCGGCCACGGCGGCGCCGCAACGACGGCACCCGGCCCGGCCAGCGCCACCGGAACCGCCGAGCGCGGCGAGGCGGGTACCGCGCTGCCCCTGAAACCGGACGTGGCGGCCCCGCCTGCCCGGCCGGCTGCCCCCGCCGAGAAGCCGCCGCCGTCGGCCGGCCGTCTGATCCGGCTGCGCAGCAGGCTGGCGCGGTCCCAGTCCGCCCTGGGCGGCGCCCTGCTCGGCCTGCTCTCCTCCGATCGCCTGGACGAGCAGACGTGGGAAGAGGTCGAGGACACGCTGATCACGGCCGACATGGGGGTCGCCCCGGCCCGGCAGCTCGTGGACGAGCTGCGCACCGACGTCAAGGTTGAAGGCACCAGGGACCCCGAGTCGGTCAGGTCGCTGCTGCGCAGGCTGCTGCTCGAGCAAGTCGGCGCGGACATGGACCGGACGCTGCACACCGCCAGGCACGGTGACCGGCCAGCGGTCGTGCTGGTCGTGGGCGTCAACGGGACCGGTAAGACGACGACGGTCGGCAAGCTTGCGCGTGTGCTGATCGGGGACGGGCAGACCGTGCTGCTCGGCGCGGCCGACACGTTCCGCGCCGCAGCCGCTGACCAGCTGCAGACCTGGGGGGATCGGGTAGGCGCCCAGACGATCCGGTCCGACCGGGAGGGAGCCGACCCGGCGAGCGTGGCGTTCGACGCGGTCAACGCCGGCATCGAGCGCGGTGTTGACGTGGTCATCGTGGATACCGCGGGACGGCTGCACACCAAGGCCGGGCTGATGGACGAGCTCGGCAAGATCAAGCGGGTGATCTCCCGGCACGCCACGGTCGACGAGGTGCTGCTCGTCCTCGACGCGACGACGGGCCAGAACGGCCTGCGCCAGGCTCGTGTGTTCGCCGAGGTCGTCGACGTCACCGGGATCGTCCTCACCAAGCTGGACGGCACGGCCAAGGGCGGGATTGTGATCGCCGTCCAGCGCGAGCTCGGCGTGCCGGTGAAGCTGGTCGGTCTCGGCGAGGGCCCCGACGATCTGGCTCCGTTCGAGCCTGAGGCGTTCGTCGACGCGATCGTCGGCGCCTAGCCGTATCGGACATCGCGGCGTATCCGGGCACCTGCCGCTAGCCGGTCAGGAGCCGCCAAGCCGAATTTTCGTATTCGCCTCCTCACTTTACGGTTACTTGCATGAGTCAGACGGTCGGGCGATATATCCTGCAAGCGGCTGGATGCAATTTGCGTTAGGCTCGTCCCTTCCTGGGGGGGAGGACTGTTGGATACAGCGCGCCTAAAGGAGAGCTTCGCCCGGGTTGCCATGCACGGCGACGAGGTGGCCCTGTTCTTCTACTCCGACCTCTTCCTCAGGCACCCGGAGACGAGGGACATGTTCCCCGTCTCCATGGCGGAGCAGCGCGGTCACCTCCTGCGGGCCCTGGCCACGATCGTCTCGGACGTCGAGAACACCGGCCAGCTCACGGACTTCCTTCAGGCATTAGGCCGCGACCACAGGAAGTACGGGACGCATCCGGCCCACTACGAGCCGGTCGGCACCAGCCTGCTCGCCACCCTCGCCCACTTCAGCGGGCCTGCCTGGACACCGGAGCTGGCCGCCGACTGGCAACAGGCGTTCGGCCTCGTGGCGAACGTCATGATCGAGGCGGCGGCCCAGGACGAGAAGCTCAACCCGCCGTTCTGGGAAGGCACCGTCCTGTCTCACGAGATGCGGACCTTCGACATTGCGGTCTTCCGTGTGGTCACGCTCGACACCCTCAGCTTCGTGCCGGGCCAATCGGTCGCGATCGAGTCCGAGATGCGGCCGAGAATCTGGCGCCTCTACTCCATCGCCAACGCGCCGCGTGAGGACGCGACGATGGAATTCCACGTCCGCGTCATCGACGGCGGCGCGCTGAGCCTTGCGCTGGCGCGAGGGCTCACGCCGGGCTCACGGCTGCGGCTCGGCCCCCCGGTTGGCTCGCTGACCCTCGATACCGGCTCGAGCCGCAACGTGCTCCTGGTCGCCGGGAGCACCGGCCTCGCGCCGCTGAAGGCGATCGTGGGACAGATCGGCGAGCGTGCCGACCCGCCGGAGACCCACCTCTTCGTGGGCGCCCAGGACGCCAGCGGGCTGTACGACCTGCAGGATCTGAACAAGATCGGCGCAGAGTGTCCCTGGCTGACCATCACGCCGTGCGTGTCCGACGACCCGGACTACCGCGGGGAGCGCGGGACGCTGCCGGATGTCGTTGCGCGGTCGGGCTCCTGGGCCAGCCACGAGGCCTACATCGCCGGGCCAACGCCCATGGTGGAGGCCATGACCGAGCGATTCTCCTTGCTGGGCGTCCCTGCAACCCAGGTTCACGTCGAAGATTTCGGTTGGAGCGAGCCATGTCCGTGATCTCACGAACCGACAACAGGCTGACCCCGGACGCGGTGCAGGCGGTCACGTTCCCGTCTGCGCGGCTCGGCCGGCGTGGGCTCGACGAAGAACACGTCAGGGCGTTCTGCGGTCAGGTCGAGAGAGAACTGGTCAAGCTCTTCAACGAGCGGACGGCCCTGGCCGATGAGGTTCAGCGGCTGCGGCGGCGCGTACTCGGCCTGTCCGGTGACGACGCCGAGGCCGGCTACCGGCAGGACGACGCCCACGTCCAGGCGGTGCGCATCCTGTCCAAGGCGCAGCAGACCGCCGACAACTACGTGGCCGATGCCCAGGACTACAGCAGGCAGCTCGCGCAGGACGCCAGGCGCCGCAGGGACGAGATACTGACCGAGGCCAGGAAGCACGCCGCCGTGATGCTGGAGGAGGCGCACACCGAGGCCAGCAGCGCCGCGGAGGCCGCCCTGGTGGCCCCGGCGACCCAGCCGGACGCCGACCGCAGGGAACTCGAGGCGGAGCTGGCCTACCTGCGCACGTTCAGCGACGTGTACCGCACCCACCTGCACGCCTACCTCGACGCGCTGCTGCGGAACGTCGAGGAGTGGGAACGCGCCGAGAAGACCTCCCTCGCCGCGACCCGCGGCAGCCTGCCCCGCCTCCCGCACCATCCCCAGCCTCCGCCGCCGACCGGATAGCCTGGGGCAGGGCCAGTGCGACGTGCATGCCCCAGGCAATACGAGCCGGGGCACGGCGTCCAGCACGTGCCCGGTGACCGACAGGCCATGCGCGAGGACGGCAGCCAGACGTGTTCGAGACACTTTCCGATCGACTAAACAAGGTCTTCTCGTCCCTGCGCGGGCAGGGACGGCTATCCGCTGCCGACATCGACGCGACCACCCGCGAGATCAGGATCGCGCTGCTGGAAGCCGATGTCGCGCTGCCGGTCGTGCGGCAGTTCATCGCCCGGGTCAGGGAGCGGGCGTCCGGGGCCGAGGTCTCCGAGGCCCTCAACCCCGCGCAGCAGGTCATCAAGATCGTCAACGAGGAGCTCGTCGAGATCCTCGGCGGCGAGGCGCGGCGGCTGCGATTCGCCAAGGTCCCGCCGACCGTGATCATGCTGGCCGGGCTCCAGGGAACCGGCAAGACGTCGGTCGCGGCCAAGCTTGCCCTGTGGCTGCGCCAGCAGGGGAACACTCCGATGATGGTGGCCGCCGACCTGCAGCGGCCCAACGCGGTGCAGCAGCTGCAGGTTCTCGGCGAGCGCGCTGGGGTGCCGGTCTTCGCCCCGTCGCCGGGCAACGGTGTCGGGGACCCGGTCGAGGTGGCCCGGGCGTCGATCGACGAGGCCAAGCGGCGGATGCAGAACATCGTCATCATCGACACCGCGGGCCTGCGGCATCGACGAAGAGATGATGCAGCAGGCCGCCTCGATCAGGGACGCCGTAGACCCGGACGAGATCCTGTTCGTGGTCGACGCCATGATCGGGCAGGACGCGGTGACGACCGCGCAGGCGTTCCAGGACGGCGTCGGCTACGACGGCGTGGTCCTGACCAAGCTCGACGGTGACGCGCGCGGCGGCGCCGCCCTGTCCATCGCCCAGATCACCGGCAAGCCGGTCATGTTCGCGTCGTCCGGGGAGAAGCTCGAGGATTTTGATGTCTTCCACCCGGACCGGATGGCGTCCCGCATTCTCGACCTCGGCGACATCCTCACCCTGATCGAGCAGGCCGAGCGCACCTTCGACCAGGACCAGGCCGCCTCGATGGCCGAGAAGCTGGCCTCGGGCGAAGGCTTCACGCTCCAGGACTTCGTCGAGCAGCTGGCCATGGTGCGCAAGCTCGGGCCGATCGGCAACCTGCTCGGGATGCTGCCCGGGGCCGCCCAGAACCGGGAGATGCTCAGCCAGATCAATGACAAGGATCTGGACCGTGCGGAGGCGATCGTGAACTCGATGACGCCTTCGGAGCGCCAGAACCCGAAGATCATCAACGGTTCGCGGCGGGCGCGGATCGCGGGGGGCTCGGGAGTCACGGTCGGTGAGGTGGGCTCGCTCATCACCAGGTTCCTCGAGGCCCAGAAGATGATGCGGCAAGTGATGGGCATGCCGGGCATGCGGCGCGGCGCGCAGAAGGCCCGCAAGGGAAAGAAGAAGTCCAAGGGCGGGCGCCCCGGGTCGGGTGGCGTGGCCACGCGGCCCGCAGCCGGGCCCGCGGGGCTTCCGGTCGGCAACGGGCCGACTATGCCGGGCTCGATACCAGGGCTGCCCGACGGGTTCGGAGCGGGCGACGGCGGATTCAAGCTGCCGCCGGGATTCGGCGGGCCGCAGCCGAACCTGCCGCCCGGGTTGCGAGGGCCGGTGCCCAACCGCCGCGGCCGCCCGGGTAAGAAGGGCAGGTAGCCCTGCTCGTTACCAGCGGCCGACCGGTGATGACGCCTTAGCTCGCCGCATCTGGCAGAATGTGAGCGCGACAGCGGCAACGCGGGGCCCTCTCTCCCCCGCTGGGCCGCTTCCAACTGGCGGCGCCGCCAGTGTTCCCCACCTGACGCGTGCGCCACCTGCCAATCAATGTTTGGGAGAAGACCGCACCCGTGGCTGTAAAGATCAAGCTGAAGCGCCTGGGCAAGATCCGGGCGCCGTTCTACAGGATCGTGGTCGCCGATTCCCGCACCAAGCGGGATGGGCGCGCGATCGAGGAGATCGGCAAGTACCACCCGAAGGCAGAGCCGTCGTTCATCGAGGTCAACTCGGAGCGGGCGCAGCACTGGCTATCTGTGGGAGCTCAGCCGACCGACCCGGTGAGGAAGATCCTTGAGATCACCGGCGACTGGCAGAAGTTCAAGGGCCTGCCCGGTACCGAAGGCACGCTGAAGACGGCGGCGCCCAAGGAGGACAGGAAAGAGATCTTCGCCGCCGCCGTCAAGGAGACGCTTGGCGACGCCGCTCCGGCACAGAAGGGCAGGGGCAGGACCGCCAAGGACTCCGACGCGGCCGCCGAGAAGGCGGGCAAGCCCGCATCGAAGGACGCGGCGTCCAAGGCCGAGAAGCCTGCTAGGGCCAAGGCCGACCAGCCGGCCAGGGCGAAGGCCGATGACAAGGCGAAGGCTGACGACAAGGTCAAGGCTGACGACAAGGTCAAGGCTGACGACAAGGCCAAGGCTGACGACGAAGGCCAAGGCCGGCGACGAAGCCAAGGCTGACGACAAGGCCAAGGCTGGCGACAAGGCCAAGGCTGACGACAAGGCCAAGGCTGACGACAAGGCCAAGGCTGACGACAAGGCCAAGGCTGACGACGAAGGCCAAGGCCGGCGACAAGGCCAAGGCCGACGACAAGGCCAAGGCCGCTGGCGACGGCAAGGCGAAGGACGCGAAGGACAAGGCCGCCGAGGCGGCGAGCGAAGCACAGGAAGCCGAGGCCGACCCGGCCGCCGTCGCTGCCGACTCGGACTCCTCGGGCAGTGACTGACGTGCTCGAAGAGGCGCTCGAGCACCTGGTTCGCGGCATCGTCGAGTTCCCTGACGACGTCCGCGTGGACAGCCGCGGACTGCGCAGGGGCCGAGTTCTCGAGGTCCGCGTGCACCCGGACGACCTTGGCAAGGTCATTGGCCGCGGAGGGCGGACGGCCAGGGCGCTGCGGACCGTGATCGGCTCGCTGGCCGGCAACGCGTACGTCAGGGTCGACCTCCTGGACACTGACGAGATTCGCTAGCCGACCATGCAGCTGGTCGTCGGCCGCATCGGTCGGCCGCACGGGCTCCGCGGTGAGCTGACGGTGCAGGTGCACACCGACGAGCCGGACTCCCGGTTCGCGGCTGGCTCGGTTCTGGTAACCGAGCCAGCCGCGCGGGGTCCGCTGACCGTGTCGTCGGCTCGCTGGCACTCCGGCCGCCTGCTGGTCAGTTTCGCCGGCTACGCCGACCGGACCAGTGCCGAGGACCTGCGCGGGACGCTGCTCGTGATGGACTCGGCTGAGGTGGCCCCGGCCGAGGACCCGGACGAGTTCAACGACTACGAGCTGATCGGGCTCGACGTGGCGACCGTTGGCGGCGAGCCGGTCGGGGTGGTGGTCGACGTGCTGCACCAGGGGCAGGATCTGCTGGTGATCAGGCCGGACCGGCCGGGGGCCGAGGAGGTCCTGGTGCCGTTCGTCGCGGCCCTGGTGCCCGAGGTCGACGTCAAGGCCGGCCGTCTGGTCATCGACCCGCCACCAGGGCTGCTGGACATCGGTGCGATCGGCTAGGGGGTCGCGATGCGCGTAGACATCATCACGATCTTTCCCGAGTACTTCGCGCCGTTGCGGGTCTCGCTCATCGGCAAGGCAGCCCAGCGCGGTGACATCGAATTCGGGGTGCACGACCTGAGGACTTGGGCGCACGACCCGCACCATTCGGTCGATGACGCCCCGTTCGGCGGCGGCCCGGGGATGGTAATGAAGCCCGAGCCGTGGGGCGAGGCGATCGACGCGGTGGTGCCCGCGAGCGCCGCCGCCCGGCTGGTGTTGCCGAGCCCGGCGGGGGTGCCGTTCACCCAGGAGCTGGCGGCCCGCTACGCGCTGGAGAGCCACCTCGTGTTCGCCTGCGGCAGGTACGAGGGGATCGACACGCGCGTGGCCGAAGAGGCGCGCGCCCGGATGCCCGTCGACGAGGTGACGATCGGCGACTATGTGCTCGCGGGAGGCGAGCCTGCCGTGCTGGTGATGATCGAGGCGGTGTGCAGGCTGCTGCCCGGCGTCATCGGCAATGCCGACTCCGCGCCGGACGACTCGTTCGGCGGCGGCTCCGGGCCGATGGCCGGGGTCCTCGAGGGGCCCGCGTACACCAGGCCGCGGGTCTGGCGGGGGCGGGAGGTGCCCCCGGTGCTGCTGTCCGGCGACCACGCCGCCATAGCCCGCTGGCGTCGCGATGCCGCGCTGCGCCAGACCGCGGCGAACCGCCCGGACCTCGCCGCGAGGCTGGTCCGCGGTCACGGGGCGACGGTCAGCGGTCTCGATTCCCGCGATCGTGAGGTACTCTCTGAGGCTGGCTTTCCTTTCAGCGGCCAAGATATGGCAGACTGAATACGCCGCCCCGCACATGTGAATTAGCAGGGCGTGGCCGGGCGCCTGGCGCCTTGGCTCCCAGAGACCGAATCAGCGCGTTCGCAGGCGTGCGCGTGATGAGAACGAGGAACCGCAGCGATGCACACCGCGATTGCCGAGCTTGAGCAGGCACAGATTCGATCGGACATCCCGGAATTCCGTCCGGGTGACACGCTGAAGGTTCACGTTCGGGTCGTCGAGGGCAGCCGCTCGAGGATTCAGGTGTTCCAGGGCGTGGTGCTTCGCCGCCAGGGTGGCGGCGCCCGCGAGACCTTCACGGTCCGCAAGATCAGCTACGGCGTGGGCGTGGAGCGGACCTTTCCCGTGCACAGCCCGTCGATCGACAAGATCGAGGTCGTGACCCGCGGCCGGGTTCGCCGGGCCAAGCTTTACTACCTGCGCTCGCTGCGGGGCAAGGCGGCACGGATCAAGGAACGGCGCGAGCCGGCCCGCCAGGGCTAGCCGACCGCGCGAGTGGCCGGAGACGGTTCCTCCGGGGATGCGCGGGGGTCGCGGCACCGACTGCCCCGGCCAGACCGCGGCAACGGGCATGCCAGGTTCGATTCGGCGGTGCGCCGGATGCGCAAGATCCCGGAACTAGGGTCGGAGTCAGCGGTGGATGGCGGCGAAGACGACTTCAAGTACATCCTGGCCGGCTCGGATGGAACCGACACGGCGGAAGACGGTGGCCCGGGGGAACGGGTCGGCGTAGCCGGACGGCGGACCTCGCGCGCGGCGGTCGGCAACGGCGCAGACGGTGCGGACGCGGGGCCTGAGGACTCGGGAAAGAGACGCCCACGAGGGCGGTCCTTCTTGCGCGAGCTGCCGGTGCTGATCGTGATCGCCCTCGTCATCGCGCTGATAATCAAGACGTTCGTGGTCCAGGCGTTCTTCATTCCGTCATCGTCGATGGAGAACACCCTCGACATCGGCGACAAGGTACTCGTCAACAAGCTCGTCTACCATTTCCGCTCGATCCAGCCCGGCGACATCATCGTGTTCAACGGGGACGGTTCGTGGGAGCCGGAGCCGTCGAGCTCGGGCAGTTCCGACCCGCTGGTGAAGCTGTACGACGTGACGCTGAATCCGCTGTTCCACGCGATCGCGGGCCTGTTCGGTACGTCGCCGGGGCAGACGGACTTCATCAAGCGTGTGATCGGCGTGCCGGGTGACCACGTCGCCTGCTGCAACGCCAGCGGGGATGTGACCATCAACGGAGTAGCCCTGCACGAGCAGTCGTATCTGTTCCCGGGCAACCCGCCGTCGATGCAGCGATTCAGCATCACGGTGCCGCCGGGCCGGCTGTGGGTCATGGGCGACCACCGCAGCGTCTCCTGGGATTCCCGAGGACACATGGACGATCCCGGCAATGGCACCATCCCCGAGAACATGGTGGTCGGCCGGGCATTCTTGATCGTCTGGCCGCCGAGCCGATGGCGGATCCTGCAGATTCCCTCGACGTTCGGCCAGCCCGGCATCGACTCGTCGAGCGCGGCCCGCGCGGCGGGTGCCGCCGCAGCGGCCGGCACGGCCATCGCCCCGGCGGCGCCCTACCTGCCGCTGGAAGCCGGTTTCGTGATCGCGGTGCCGCTGACCTTGGTGCAGCGGTGGACGCGGCGCCGCAGGCTGCTGAGCGGCTTGCTGCGGCACGGCCGCGGGCTGCTGCCCGCCCGGCGCCCAGGCGCGCTGCGCGGACGCATGAGGCACCGGTGAGGCCATGGACAGGCTGCTGCAGCGGAATCCGGGCTATACGCCAAGGCGGGATGGCGGGCTGGCTGGGTACGAGCGGGTGCTGGCCCGGGCCGGCCTTGCCCCGGTGGCCGGGATCGACGAGGCCGGCCGCGGAGCCTGCGCCGGCCCGCTCGTGGTGGCCGCGGTCACGCTGAACCCGCGGCGCAGGTCCGACCCGGCCGGGATAGCCGATTCCAAGACGTTGACCGCGGCAGCCCGCGAGGCCGCCTACGAGCAGGTCGTGGCGCGCGCCCTCGCCTGGCACGTGGTCGTGATCCCGTCCACTGACATCGACCGGCTTGGGCTGCACGTGTGCAACGTCGCCGGGATGCGGCGGGCGCTGGCCGGGCTGGCCAGCAGGCCCGGCTACGTGCTGACCGATGGGTTCCCGGTCCGTGGCCTGGCCGTTCCCGCACTGGCCATGTGGAAGGGCGACGAGGTCGCAGCGTGCGTGGCCGCCGCGTCGATCGTGGCCAAGGTGACCCGGGACCAGATCATGAAGGATCTCAGCCACGAGTACCCGGAATACGGTTTTTCCCGGCATAAGGGGTATTCCACGCCGAGCCACATGGCTGCTCTGACCGAGCACGGCCCGTGCCCCGAGCACCGCGCTTCCTTTGCCAATGTGATCGGGGTGATGCGGGCCCGTGCTGGCGGGCCGGCCGACGCCGTAGCGGACCTGGCCGCCGAGGAGGCGGCGCCCCTGGCCGACATCGAGGCGTTCCCTGGCAGCGAGACGGGGGAGCCGGCCGGGGCAGGGGCAGAATTGTCTTATGGTTGACCTCATCTGGCCCGCGCTCGGTTGGCGCGGGCCGTGACCGGCGCCACCCGGCAGCCCCGGCGCAGCGCGAGCGGTCAGGACGGAGGGAGCGCATGAGCGCGGAGGATCTCGAGAAGTACGAGACGGAGATGGAGCTCCAGCTCTACCGCGAGTACCGCGACGTGGTGGGGCTGTTCAGCCACGTAGTCGAGACCGAGCGCCGGTTCTACCTCACCAACCAGGTCGAGCTGAACGTCCGCACCTCGGACAACGGCGAGGTGTTCTTCGAGGTCATCATGCAGGACGCCTGGGTGTGGGACATGTACCGCCCCGCGCGGTTCGTGAAGAATGTCCGGGTTGTTACGTTCAAGGACGTCAACGTGGAAGAACTCGCCAAGAGCGACCTCCAGCTGCCGGACCCCGACGACAAGCAGCAGGGATTCTCCTGACCGCGCTCGCCTGAGGCCCTCACCACCGCGCCATCGCCGCCGCGACCGCACCGTCAGCGGCGCCGCGGTTGGCCACCCCTACGCCCGTGTGCCGTTTCGCGAGCCAGGCCCCGGGTATGACGAAACGCCGGAGAGTAGTCGGTAGAAAGCGGACCGTAGGTTTTGATAGGGGAGATGCGCTGATGTCGAACCACTTCACCGGCCTCAGCCTGGGCCCGCCCCTGGGCGACCAGCGGCTCGATCTTTGCGATCTGTACGCATTCCAGTCGCCAGCCGATCCGGCGCGGACCGTCCTCATCCTCAACGCGAACCCGAGCGCCGACGCGCTTCATCCCGATGCGATCTACCGTCTCGCGGTCGACAACGACGGGGATTTCCTCAACGACCTGGCAATCACTTATGTCTTTGCCCCGCCGGAGGCCGGCGGGCAGACGTTTGACGCATACATCGCCACCGGGGTGCAGGCCCGCTCGCCCGAACCCGCCGGGACGAAGGTCGTCGACGGTGCCGCCGTCTCCTTCGGCCGCACTCCGAACGTCGTCACCGTCGGTGAGTACACGTTCTTCGCCGGCAGCCGCAGCGACGCGTTCTTTTTCGACTACGACGGGATCAAGAACCTGTTCGACACCCGCGGCGGCCGGAACTTCACCGCACCGCACCTGGGCGGCAAGTCCCCGTGGACGCACGTGGACTCGAACCTCGAGGCCAACGTGTTCTCAACGGTCCTCGAGCTGCCCACGAGCGAGCTTGGTGGCAGCCCCGGCATCCGCATCTGGGGGCGGTGCAGTCTGCGGCGCGACGGCCAGCTGCTGCACGTCGACCGGGCCGGTCATCCCTCGGTAAGCAGCTTCTTCAACACCGATGAGACCAAAGAGGAGTACAACGCGAGCGAGCCGGCGGGTGACCGCGAGCGCTGGACCGACCAGTTCGTCCACCTGATGGGGCACACCGGGAACTACACCAGGGCAGAGGCGATCGCCGCGATCGACGCCGAAGGCCTGCTTCCCGACATGCTGGCGTTCGACCCGTCACGGCCCGCGGAGTACCCCAACGGCCGCTCGTTCGCCGACGACGTCATCAACCACCGGCTGTCGTTCCTCACCAAGGGCGACGCCCCGCCGACCGGTCTCAAGCCGCACACCGACACTCTCGGCGAGTTCCCCTACCTCGGGAACCCGCATCCCAAGGCCGCATAGCCACAGGCAGGCGCGGCCGCCGCATTGAAGCACGCGGTGCCGACAGTTCGGACCTCGTCGTCCACAGTCCAGCGCTCGCGTCCCGTTCCATCCACAACGAATTCGCGCCCTCAGCGCGCCACCCCCCGGTTCCGTCAGTGTCGGAACCGGAGGTGGTGGGATGAACGCCAAGGATGAGCTCGGCAAGTACGGAGAGCAACTCGCCGCGGATTACCTGCAGCGTGCTGGGCTCCGGATTCTGGCGCGCAACTGGCGGTGCGCCGAGGGGGAGATCGACCTCGTCGCCGCGGACCGGCGGGTCCTTGTCGCCGTTGAGGTGAAGACCCGCTCCAGCACCGCGTTCGGCACTCCGCTGGAGGCCGTGACCAGGAAGAAGCGCAGCAGGCTGCGGCGGCTGGCCGTGCAGTGGGTGGTCGCGAACGGGGTCCTGTTCGACGAAGTGCGCGTCGACGTCGTCGAGGTACTGAAGGACGAGCAGGGCGGCTACTCGCTTGACCACATCAAGGGAATTGGCTAGATGCCGCTCGCGCGCACGCATTCGATCGCGCTGGTGGGCGTCCAGGGCCATCCGGTCGAGATCGAGGCGGACATCGAGAACGGGCTCGTCGGTCTCATGCTGGTGGGCCTGCCCGACACGGCGCTTCGCGAGGCGCGGGACCGGATCCGGGCGGCGATCGTGAACAGCGGCGAGAAGTGGCCGAACCGCAGGATCACCGTTGGCCTGTCGCCCGCCAGCCTGCCCAAGCGCGGCAGCAGCTTCGATCTCGGCATCGCGATAGCGATCCTGGCCGCCGACGGAGCCATACCCCCGGCGCGGGTCGGCGATCTGATGTTCGTCGGTGAGCTGGGGCTCGACGGCAGGCTGCGCCCGGTTCGGGGCGTGCTTCCCGCGGCGGCCGCCGCAGCTGCGGCCGGGTTCCGGGCCGTCGCCGTGCCTACCGAGAATGCGCCAGAGGCGTGCCTGGTGCCGGGCATGCGGGTGGTTGCGGCGCCGAGCCTGGGTGCGCTGCTCGAGTGGCTCCGCTGCCAGGATCCGGTCCCCGGGAGCGCCGGCACCGTCGCGGTCTTCGAGGGCGGGGCAGCGCCCGAGCCGCCCCCGGGCACTGGACCGGGAGCCGGAACGGGACGCGACCTGGCCGATGTGGTCGGCCAGCCGACGGCACGGCGGGCCGCCGAGATCTGCGCGGCGGGCGGTCACCACCTGCTGCTGCTCGGGCCGCCGGGCGTTGGCAAGACCATGCTGGCCGAGCGGCTGCCCACGGTGCTGCCCCGGCTCGAACCCGACGCCGCGCTCGAGGTCACCGCCATCCATTCGATCGCGGGGACGCTGCCGTCCGGCTGCCCGCTGCTGACCGAGCCGCCATTCTGCGCGCCGCACCACACCGCGACCAGGGCGGCGATCGTGGGCGGTGGCAGCGGCGTCCTGCGGCCCGGTGCGGCCTCCCTGGCGCACCACGGGTGCCTGTTCCTCGACGAGGCGCCGGAGTTCTCCAGGGACGTTCTCGACGCGCTGCGGCAGCCGCTTGAGTCCGGCGAGGTGGTGCTGGCCCGGTCCGCGCAGACGGCCCGGTTTCCGGCACGGTTCACCCTGATACTGGCGGCCAACCCGTGCCCGTGCGCCAGCGCGGCGACCACTCGCACGGCGTGTTCCTGCACGCCGCTGGTCCGCCGCAGGTACCTGGCCCGGCTGTCCGGGCCGCTGCTGGACCGGGTGGACGTCAAGGCCGAGTTCTTGCCGGTGTCCAGGGCCGAGCTGCTGAGCGACAGGAAGCTCACCGAGCCGAGTTCGGTGGTGGCCGAGCGGGTGGCTGCGGCCAGGCAGCGGATGGCGCACCGGCTGTGCGGTTCCGGCTGGCGGCTGAACGCGGAGATACCCGGCAGGGAACTGCGGCGGCGTTACGCCCCGGCGCCCGGCGCGCTGGCGCCGCTGGAGCGGGCGATGGACCTGGGTGAGATCAGCGCGCGCGGGGTCGACCGGGTCATCCGGCTGTCCTGGACCGTTGCAGACCTTGGCGGCGTTGACCGTCCGACGGTGGCCGAGATCAGCTATGCGTTGGGCCTGTGGCTGGGCGTCTCCACCCCGTGAGCGCGGCCGCCGCCCGGTCGCGGTTCAGTGCAGGCCAAACCCGCCGCGGCGCATGCCGTCGAGGAACGCCTGCCATTCGCCTGCGGTGACGATGAGGCTCGGCCCGCCGGGGTCCTTGGAGTCCCGGACGGCCACGACGCCGGACAGGTTGCGGGCAACCTCCACGCACTGGCCGCCATTGCTACCGCTGTAGCTGCTCTTCTGCCAGGCGGCGCGGGACACGTCCACACCCCGCGAGGTCATCCCGTACCTCTTCCTGCGTCAGCTCGTTCGAGTTCTGCTGCCACCCGCGCGATGAGGTCGATCGACGCCACGGTGCCGAGCGCTTCGGCGCGCAGGTGGTCAAAAACCACTGTATAGCGGCTGACCTCTTCGTCTGCCTCCAGGAACAGGCTGCCGGTTAGGTGCTCCAGGTAAACGACGGTCGGATCGACGGCGTCCGGGAACTCGAGGATCGTGAACGGGCTGATCGGGTGCACGTGAGCTGCTGTAGTGAACGGCAGGACCTGGAGCGTGACGTTGGGACGCTCGGCTAGCTCGATGAGCCGCCGCAGCTGGGACCGCATGACCGGGGGCCCGCCGACCTGGATCCGGACCACGCTCTCGGCCAGGACCAGCCAGAGGTCGGGCGGGCCGGGCTGGGCGAGGATGTTCTGGCGTTCCATGCGCAGGGCGACCTGCCGGTCGATGTCGTCGGCGCTGCCGGGGTAGGGCGCGGCGCGGAGCACGGCCCTGGCGTACTCCTCGGTCTGCAGCAGGCCCGGTATGACCATGGACTGGAAGTCGCGGAACCGGACCGCCGCCGCCTCCAGCCCGATGTACGCCTCGAACCAGGCCGGCAGGGCCCGGCCGTACGTGTGCCACCAGCCCTTCTGGCGAGCCTCGCGGGCCAACTGGACCAGCAGGTCGGCCTCGGCGCCGGTGACGCCGTAGATCTCGAGTAACTCGCGGACGTCGCCTGGCCTGATGCTGATCCGCCCGGTCTCGATCCGGCTGATCCTGGTGCCGGAGCAGTCCAGGCGATGGCCGACGTCCTCACAGGTCAGGTCCGCTTGCTCACGAAGGCGGCGAAGCTCGATGCCCAGTCGCTTGCGCCTGACGGTCGGGCTTGGGCTGGCTGCCATGATGCCTCCGATCGTGACGCAATTGCGCTCGTTGCTATTTTTCGCATCATACGGACACGTATCTTGCCAGTACGCATGATGCTGGTGCATGCTTTAGCGCATGATACCGGCACGAATCGTACGTGAGCGTGTCGCTGAGCTCTCCGCCGCACCCGGACGTGGCTGACCGGCGGCGTCGACGTGCCGCCTGGGCGCTGGAGAGTTACCTGGAACTCGGCGCCTACCCCACGGCCGTCCCGTGTGCCCGGCTGCACGCACGGCTGGTGGTCACGGAGTGGGGGCTTGGCGCTCTCGCCGGCACGGCTGAGCTCATCGTCTCGGAATTGGTGACCAATGCGGTGCGGGCCGCCGACGGGTTGATGCGCAGCGTGTACGAGGGAAGGCGGCGAGCGGGGTTGCCGCCCGTGCGGCTGTGGCTGCAGTCCGACTACCAGTGCGTGGTCGTGATGGTCTGGGACGCGGGCGATCAGATGCCGCGGCGTGCGGCCCCGGACGCGGAGTCTCAGGGCGGCAGGGGGCTCTGGCTGGTCGAGGCCCGCAGCGACGAGTGGGGGGCGTTCAAGCGCGAGCACACCAGCGGGAAGGTGGTCTGGGCGAGGATCACCCACGGGTGAGTGTGCGCGGCCGGCGGTGAGGCGCGCAGCCCGTGTTGACGCGCAGCCGGTGTTGACGGGCGGCCGGTGTTGACGGGCGGCCGGTGTTGACGGGCGGCGGGTGATGAGGCGCGCGGCCGGTGGTGACGCGCGCCCGGTGGTGACTAGCACCCGGGACCGACAAATCGGCAGGGGTTTTGCACAGCCGGGCCGGTGCCGTCGCTCCGGTCCACAGCAGGCGACTGGTGCGAGCGGCCTCGGCCAGGCCTCCGGCAGGCTCAGATGCCGGAGGTGGTGACGGTGAACAGCAAGATCGGGCGGGTCGGCCCGGAGCGGCAGGCCCGGGTGATGCTCAGCTTTCTCGCCGAGCCGGGGGAGCCGGCGCTCGGGGCGCTATTACGCGTATGCACCCCGGCCGAGATCGTCGCCGCGGTGTCATCGGAGCGGGAGCCGGGCGCGGTGCTGCCCGCGGCTGGACGCGGCATCGCCGGCGTGGCCCGTGCGTTCGCCCGGTGGCGCGCTCGCCTCGGCCAGCTCCCGTCCCCGGAGAGACTGGCCGGCTGGCAGCGTGACGGCATGCGGCTGGTGTCCCCGGGCGAATCCGAGTGGCCGACACGGCTGGACGACCTGGGCGACGCGCGGCCGCTGATGCTGTGGGCGCAGGGCAGCGCGGACCTGCGGTTCGCCTGTCTGCGATCGGTCTCGGTCGTGGGAGCCCGCGCCGCGACCGGCTACGGCCAGCACGTGGCGACGGAGATGTCGGCGGCGCTTGCCGAGCGCGGCTGGTGCGTGATCTCCGGCGGCGCCTACGGCATCGACGCCGGGGCGCACCGCGGGGCGCTCGGAGCCGAGGGGGTGACGGTCGCGGTGCTGGCCAGCGGGCTCAGCTACGGCTACCCCAAGGGCCACCACGAGCTGTTTGCCGCCGTCGCCGGGCAGGGAGTCATGATCAGCGAGTGGCCGCCCGACCGGGCGCCGTCCAGGCCGGGATTCCTGGTCCGCAACCGGGTCATCGCGGCCCTGAGCTGCGGCACCGTCGTGGTGGAAGCGGCGCTGCGCAGCGGGGCGCTGAGCACCGCCCGGCACGCGAGGGACATCTCCCGCCCGCTGATGGCGGTGCCGGGGCCGGTGACCTCGCGCCAGTCGGAAGGCTGCCACGAGGTCATCCGTGAGTGGGGCGCCGTGCTGGTGACCCGGGCCCAGGACGTCATCGAGAACGTGTCGCCGGCCGGGGAGGGACTGGCCACCAGGCGCCGCGGCCCGGCCTGTTCCCGTGACAACCTGGATCCGGAAACCACCGCCGTGCTCGAGGCCATCCCGGCCCGCGGCGGCGCGGGCACCGCCGCGATCGCAATCACCGCCGGGGTCGACCTGAACACAGCGATCCGCTGCCTCGGCGCGCTGGCAGCCACCGGCTTCATCGAACGCTGCCCACGGGGCTGGCGGCTGCGGAAGAACACCTGACACGCGCCGCGGCTACCGGAACCCGGCGGGAAATCACCGCACACTTGGGACATGACCGCCACCGTGCCCGCCGCCGTACCGGAGCCAGGGCTGCCCGACTGGGCCGTCGGCCGCCTGGCCGCGTTCGAGCGGCACCTGACGGCCGAGCGCGGGCTGTCGACGCACACGGTGCGTGCGTACCTGGGTGACGTCGGCGCGTTGCTCGAGCATGCCTGCGCGTGCGGCCTCGACGACGTCGCCGGGTTGGACATCCACGTCATCCGGGCCTGGCTGGGGGCGCAGCACGCCAGCGGGATGACGCGAGCCACGCTGGCCCGCCGGGCCGCGGCCACCCGGGCGTTCACCGCCCTCGGGTACTCGCGCGGGTGGCTGGCCAGCGACCCGGGGCCGTTGCTCGCCACCCCCAAGGCCGCTCGTCATCTGCCGGACGTCCTGGGCCAAGACCAGATAGCCGCGGTGCTCGCGGCCAGCGAGGCTCCGCCGCAGGCCGCCGCCGAACCGCGCGAGGCCGCAATCGCGGCGCGGGACACCGCGATCATGGAGCTCCTCTATGCGTCCGGGATTCGGGTCAGCGAGCTGTGCGGGCTCGACGTCGGCGACATCGACGACGAACGCCGGACCGTCCGCGTCCTCGGCAAGGGCAACAAGGAGCGCGTCGTCCCGATCGGCGTTCCCGCGGCGCGGGCAGTGCGGCGGTGGCAGGAAACCGGACGTCCGCTGCTGGTCGCCGAGCGATCGGGCGCTGCGCTGTACCTTGGCGCGCGCGGCGGCCGCCTCGACCCGCGGACGGCGCGCCGGGTTGTGCACGCGAGGATCGCCGCGGCCGGGTCCGTCCCTGACACCGGGCCGCACGGCCTGCGGCACAGCGCGGCGACGCATCTGCTCGAGGGCGGCGCGGATCTGCGCAGCGTGCAGGAGATCCTCGGCCACGCGTCGCTATCCAGCACCCAGATCTATACGCACGTATCGGTGGAGCGCCTCCTGGCGGCCTACCGCCAGGCACACCCGCGGGCCTGAGCCTCTTTGGCCGTGCGCGCTTTATACTGGCCGGGCCTCGCGCCGCCCGCGCGCCTCGCGCCCACGCCGCCTGCCGTCTGCTCTCTTCTTGCGCGAGGGACAGCTTCGGCGAACCGGCGTCCGCGCCTGCGGGGCATGTAGACTACGCAAGGGCTGTCAACGTCGCGCAGATCCGCGCACGGCGACGGCCCAAAATTCGCGCGCCCGCCTTGCCGCTCATGATGTCGGATACCGGCATCCGGCGGAACGCAACTCACCGGTCCGCGGGATCATCCATCCCGCGGCGAGTGCGTACGGGCGCCAGGCAACAACCGAGAGGCGCCCAGGCCCGCGGGCGGGCGCACGAAAAGGAAAGGGGACACCGGCATGGCACCGGTCGTCACCATGCGACAGCTGCTCGAGAGCGGCGTGCATTTCGGGCATCAGACCCGGCGATGGAACCCGAAGATGAAGCGGTTCATCTTCACCGAGCGCAACGGCATCTACATCATCGACCTCCAGCAGTCGCTGGACTTCATCGACCGCGCCTACGAGTTCATCAAGGAGACCGTCGCGCACGGCGGCTCCGTCCTCTACGTCGGCACCAAGAAGCAGGCGCAGGAGGCGATCGCGGAGCAGGCGCGCCGGGTTGGCATGCCGTTCGTGAACCAGCGCTGGCTCGGCGGCATGCTGACCAACTTCACCACCGTGTACAAGCGCCTGCAGCGGCTCAAGGAACTCGAAGAGATCGACTTCGACGACGTGGCTGGCTCGTCCCTCACCAAGAAGGAACTGCTGCACCTCAAGCGGGAGCGGGACAAGCTGGAGCGCTCGCTCGGCGGCATCAGGGACATGGCCCGGGTCCCGAGCGCGCTCTGGGTGGTCGACACCAAGAAGGAGCACATCGCGGTCAGCGAGGCCCGCAAGCTCGGCATCCCGGTGGTCGCGATCCTCGACACCAACTGCGATCCCGACGAGGTGACCTACCCGATTCCGGGAAATGACGACGCGATCCGCAGCGTTGCACTCCTTACCAGGGTGGTCGCGGATGCGGTGGCCGACGGCCTGATCGCGCGCGCGGGGGCGGCAGCGGGCGAGGAGAAGCCGGCCGCGCCAGCGGACGGTGTGCTGGGCGCCGCGGAGCCGCTCGCCGAATGGGAGCGTGCGCTGCTCGAGGGCAGGCCCGCCGACGGGAACGGCACCGCCGCCACCAACGGGACGCCGGCCGCAGCCACCGACATCGTGCCAGCGGACAGCGCGCCTGCAGCCAGCGAAGCGGCGCCGGCGGACAGCGCGCCTGCAGCGACCGATGCGGCGCCGGCGGACATCACGACCGCAGCCACCGATGCGGCGCCGGCGGACACCGCGCCTGCGGCCACCGATGCGGCGCCAGCGGACACCGCGCCTGCGGCCACCGATGCGGCGCCAGCGGACACCGCGACCGCAGCGGCCCCGGCTGCCGAGGGCACCGCCACGGACAGCGCGGCGGTCACCGAGGACGCGCTGGCCGAGTCCGCGGAGCCAGCGCCAGAATCGGCCTGACCCGGGGATCCGGAGGGCCGCCCGGCGGCCCGCCGGGCTGCTGGCTGCAACCACAGCGTGAGAGATAGAGATGAGGACATGGAATACAGCGCAGCGGATGTAAAGCGGCTCCGTGAGCAGACGGGCGCGGGCATGCTCGACTGCAGGAATGCGCTCGTCGAGGCCCCGGACTACGAGGCCGCAGTGGAACTCCTGCGGGTAAAGGGGGCCAAGGACGTCAACAAGCGGGCCCAGCGCACCGCGGCCCAGGGGCTGGTCACCGCCGCACTCGAGGGGAACAGCGAGGGCGTGCTCCTCGAGCTCAACTGCGAGACCGACTTTGTCGCGAAGACCGAGCTCTTCCAGCAGGTGGCGGCCGACATCGCGAAGGCGGCGCTGGCCTCGGACGCCGCGGACAGGCTGGGCGTGCTCGGCCTGGAAGTCAGGCCCGGCCAGACCGCCCAGCAGCTCATCGAGGAGGCAGGCGCCTCGCTCAAGGAGAAGGTGGAGGTCGGCAGGTTCGCCCGGTTCGAGGGCGGCTATATCGCCAGCTACCTGCACAAGTCCGACCCCGCGCTGCCGCCGACCCTCGGCGTGCTGGTCCAGCTTGAGTCGGGAGCCGCTGACGTGGCCCAGGACGTAGCACACCAGGTCGCCGCGATGCGGCCGCGTTACGTCACCCGCGAGGAGGTGCCGGCGGACGTCATCGAGCAGGAGCGAAGGATCGCCGAGCAGGTGACCCGCGAGGAGGGCAAGCCGGAGGCTGCGATCGGCAAGATCGTGGAAGGCCGCGTGAACGCGTTCCTGAAGGACATCGTGCTCACCGAGCAGGCGTCGGTGAGGGACCAGAAGAAGCCGGTCAGCAGGCTGCTGGCGGAGCACGGTGCCCGCGTGCAGGCGTTTGCCCGGTTCCAGATCGGGCAGGCCGGCTGACCCAGCCGAGGATCCAGCGCGTGGCCAGCCGTCAGGAAGGATGCGCCCGTGCAGCAGGGCAGCACCCCGGCGGGGAACAGCACCCCGGCAGAGGAGATCGCTGCTGCCAATGGAATGGCGCCCGCTGACGACGCGGGCGCCGTGCTGCGGGCAGCAGCCGGCGACACCTCTGTGCCAGGGGAGGCGCATCCGCCCTGGCACCGTGTGGTGTTGAAGCTCTCCGGAGAGGCTTTCGCCGGCGGCGAGCCGCTTGGGATCTCCCCGGACGCCGTGGTGCACATCGCCAAGGAGGTCTCGTCGGCCGCCCGCGAAGGCATCCAGGTAGCAGCCGTTGTCGGCGGCGGGAACATGTTCCGCGGCGCGGTCTTGTCGCAGCGCGGCATCGACCGGTCCCGTGCCGACTACATGGGGATGCTGGGTACGGTCATCAACTGCCTGGCTCTGCAGGACGTGCTCGAGAAGCTGGGCGTGGAGACCCGGGTGCAGACGGCGATCACCATGGGCCAGGTCGCCGAGCCCTACATACCGCGGCGGGCGATCCGGCACCTGGAGAAGGGCCGGGTCGTGATCTTCGGCGCAGGCCTGGGCGCGCCGTTCTTCTCCACCGACACCGCCGCGGCCCAGCGTGCCCTGGAGATCGGGGCTGAGGCGGTGCTCAAGGGCACCCAGGTCGACGGCGTATACGACGCCGACCCCCGGGAGATGCCGGACGCGATCCGTTTTCACCGCCTCGACTATGGCGAGGTGCTCCGGCGCGAGCTAAGGTTCATGGATGCCACGGCGGTTAGCCTGTGCATGGACAATGACCTCCCGATCGTGGTCTTTGACCTGATGCGCGAGGGAAACGTGGTGCGGGCAGTGCGCGGTGAGCGGATCGGAACGCTCGTGAGCCGGTTCGCGCACTGAGCGCCCGGCGTGGCATGATTCCCGGGCCGGGGCGCACCATGAGAACAGGCGGTGCGCGGGCAGTGTGCGCACCGGACGCCAACGCAAGGCAAGGGGTGCCGGAGTGATTGACGATACCCTCCTCGAAGCCGAGGAGAAGATGGAGAAGGCCGTCACGGTCGCCAAGGAAGAGTTCGCTGGCATCCGCACCGGCCGCGCGCATCCCTCGATGTTCAACAAGATCACGGCCGAGTACTACGGGACGCAGACGCCGGTGAACCAGCTCGCGTCGTTTCACATGCCCGAGCCCCGGATGGTCATCGTTCAGCCCTTCGACAAGTCCTCCATGGGAGCGATCGAGAAGGCGATCCGCAGCAGCGACCTCGGCGTCAACCCGTCCAACGACGGCGTGATCATCCGGGTCATCCTCCCCGAGCTCTCCGAGGAACGCAGGCGCGAGTACATCAAGATCGCCCGGCATAAGGCCGAGGACAGCCGGGTATCCATTCGCAACATCCGCAGGCACGCCAAAGACTCGCTGGACAAGCTGGTCAAGGACGGCGAGGCGGGCGAGGACGAGGGCCGCCGGGCGGAGCGGGAACTCGAAGACCTCACCCATAACTACGTCGGCCAGATTGACGAGCTGCTCAGGCACAAGGAAGCCGAGCTCCTCGAGGTATAGCTTGCGCCAAGACACACAGCGGGACGCACTAGGGCGAGGACGCCGGCCCGGTGCCTGACGACCCCGGCGGGCAGCTGGCACAGGGCACGGCCGACCCTGCCAGTGAGCCCAAGCGGACCAGAACCGGCCGCAACCTCCCCGTGGCCGTGGCCATCGGCGTCACACTCGGCGGCTTGGCGCTGGTCACCCTGTTCACGGTCAAGGCCACATTCCTCGCCTACATGGGCGCCGTCGTCGCGGTGGGTCTCTGGGAACTGCGGCACGTGCTGGCCGACCGCGGGATCAGCATCCCGCTGATCCCGATCGTGGCGGGCGGCGCCGCGATGTTCACGCTGGCCTACTGGTACGGCGCGCAGCCCGCGCTGGCCGCCCTGGCCGTAACGGTCCTGGTGCTGATGGCGTGGCGGCTGCCCGGCGGCTCGGCCGGCTACCTGCGCGACCTGACGGCGAGCGTCTTCACGCTGGCGTACCTGCCGATGCTCGGCGTCTTCGTGCCGCTGATGCTGTCGGCGCCCGACGGCGCGCGCCGTACGCTCATCTTCCTCCTGCTCGCCGTATGCAGCGACGTCGGCGGCTACTTCGCCGGGATCTTCACCGGGCGCCACCCGATGGCTCCCGGCATCAGTCCGAAGAAGACCTGGGAGGGCTTCGGCGGGTCCGTGGCGGCCTGCCTCGCGGCCGCGGCGATCACACTGCCGTTGCTCCTGCACGCGCACGTGTGGCAGGGCCTGATCCTCGGTGCGGTCGCGGTCGCCGCGGCGACGCTCGGCGACCTGGTCGAGTCCATGATCAAGCGCGACCTGGAGATCAAGGATATGGGCCGGATCTTCCCCGGGCACGGCGGTGCGATGGACCGGCTCGACTCGCTGGTCTTCGTCGCCCCGGTGACCTGGCTGCTGCTGGCAGTGTTCGTGCCGCACGCCGTCCACTGACCCGTTAGCTCACGACCCAGCTACGGCGCTGCGCCGCAAGATGCGTAACCAGGCTGGTCGGCCCGCGGTCCGCGGCCAGCACGCGTTCGGTGTCGCTAATCGGGACCAGCCACAGCCACCGGACCGCCTCGCCGCCGAACGAGAAGCCGGACAGGTCGGGCACGTCGGGCCCGAGCAGGCTGCCGGGCTTGTCGAGGAAGAGCACGGCCTCATTGCCGCCACCGAGCGGGAACGTGGACGGCTCGTGGTACCACGGCACGCAGTGCCCGTCGCCCAGCCACGTCGCCTCGCGCCACGGGTACTGGCCAAGCCACAGGAAAATCCGTGCGGCATCGGTGCTCGGGATCGTGGTCGCGATGGCCAGCTCGATCCGCGGACCGCCCTTCGCCAGATCGCCCATCTGCTCGATGATCGGCATCCGCTGGCAGCTCATCCCGACGGTGGACAGCACCGTGTAGGGCCGCTGCCCGGCCGGGGGCCGCTCGGACACCCCGACCAGCGGCTGCTTGCCGCCGCCCACGTCCCAGTACCGCCCGCCGGGGCCGAGCTTGCCCAGGAGATGGCCGAGCACCGCCTGCTGGGTCCCGGCCCAAGCGCCTTGGTCCGCCCGCCATCGCCAGAAATCCTCAGCCTGGGTGATGCGGGGGCCGAGACCCTCCATCGCGTCGTCGAGCGACCAGCCGAACGGGGTCTGCCCGATCACGTCCCGGCAGTATCCGGGCAGCCCCATGGCCATGTCGCTCCAGCCGGGCAGCACCGCGAGCGGGCCGCCGTACTCGAGGATCACGACGCCGTCGCCCTCCTCGAGCCACAGCGCCCGCAGCGCGTCGGGCTCGGGGACCGGCCTGCCGTCCGGGTGCTTGGTGTGCGCTGCGGGCATCAGCGGCACGTGTACCGCATCCAGTCGGCCTTGGTCGATGGTCTCGGGCGCCGGCACGTGGTTTGCGATCCAGGTGGCCGCGATCGGCCCGGCGGAGGAGTGCAGGTAGGCGACCGTTGTGGCGCCGTCGCACTCCACGACGACCCGCCGGCTGCCGTACGGGCTCTCGCTCTCGAGCAGGATTCTGGGCTGCTCCGGAGTGGCGGATATCCTGGTTTGGCCCGCCCCTCGGCGCAGCGTCGGCATGGTACGGAATCTACCGACTTACGGCAGGTCAGCGTGCCGGTTTGCGCCGAGTCGCAAGTTGATCACCCTTTACCGCCAGGAACGGAGAGCCGCGTGCCGGTCCCGCAGCCCATAATGGTCGGTCAGCGGCCGCGCGGCGCGGCCCGCCCGCCGCTCCATCTCGCCGACCTGGACCCCGGGGAGCGCCGTGCCGCGGCCGAGCGGCTCGGCGAGCGGGGCTTCCGCGCCGATCAGCTGTCGCGGCACTACTTCGCCAGGCTCACCGACGACCCCGGCGACATGACCGACGTGCCCGCTGCCGCCCGCGGCCCGCTGGCAGCGGCGCTGCTGCCCCGGCTGCTCACCGCCGAGCGGGAGTACGGCTGCGACCAGGGCCAGACCCGCAAGACGTTGTGGCGGGCGCTGGATGGGGCGTACGTCGAGTCGGTGCTGATGCGCTATCCGGAGCGGGTCACGATGTGCGTCTCATCGCAGGCCGGATGCGGGATGGCGTGCCCGTTCTGCGCGACCGGCCAGGCTGGGCTGACCCGTAACCTGTCCACCGCCGAGATCGTGGCCCAGGTGGTGGCCGGGGCCAGGGCGCTGGCCCGGGGCGAGATCCCCGGCGGGCCCGGCCGGGTCTCCAACGTCGTGTTCATGGGAATGGGCGAGCCGCTGGCCAACTACCCGCGGGTGCTCGCGGCGGTGCGGCGGATCACCGACCCGGTTCCCGGCGGGCTCGGCATCTCCAGGCGCGCGGTCACGATTTCGACCGTCGGGCTGGTCCCCGCGATCGGCAGGCTGGCCGGCGAGGGCCTGCCGGTGCGGCTCGCGGTGTCCCTGCACGCGCCCGATGACGCGCTGCGCGACGAGCTCGTCCCGGTGAACCAGCGCTGGAAGGTCGCTGAGGTGCTGGACGCGGCGTGGGCGTACGCCGACGCGACCGGGCGCCGGGTGTCCATCGAGTACGCGCTGATCCGCGACGTCAACGATCAGGCGTGGCGGGCCGAGGCCCTCGCCGACCTGCTGGCCGGCCATCTGGTGCACGTGAACCTGATCCCGCTCAACCCGACGCCTGGGTCGAAGTGGACGGCGTCGGAGCCCGGCGTGATGCAGGAGTTCGAGGACCGGCTGGCGCGACGCGGCATCCCTGTGACCGTCCGTGACACCCGGGGCACCGAGATCGACGGCGCCTGCGGCCAGCTGGCCGCCACCGGCCGCGCAGTGGCGCCAAGCTAACCTCACGAATACCGCTTCGGCGCGCCACCTTCCGGATCCCGACCTGACCGCTGACCGCCGTTCAGGCGGCTGCGGCGGGTGGCGGCCCGTGGCTGTGCAGGGTTTTCTCGCCGTCGGGGCTGGTCGCGGTCACGGTGCCGTCGGGGTGCAGAACGATGCCCCAGCCCCAGCGGTGGACGGCGATGAGGTGGTGGAAGGTGCACAAAAGCATCAAATTGGTCAGGCAGGTCGGGCCGCCCTGGGCGCGCGGGATGATGTGGTGCGGGTGGCAGGCTGCCACCGGCTGGTCGCAGCCCGGGAACCGACAGCCGCGATCGCGCACCGCCACCGCGCGACGCAAGTGCACCGGGATGGTCTCGGTCAGGGCGCCGACGTCCAGCGGCAGGCTCACCGACGCGACCGTCCCCGGCGCCAGCCGGGTCCGCAGGTAGGACGCCAGCCCGCCGGGCCCCGACAGCAGATCCGCCGCAGCCTTCACGATCAACTGCCGCGCCGCCCGCTCGGCCCGCGCCCGCCGGGCTGCACCGGTATCGGTGGCCTGGTCTGAGGTGGCGGGCCGGCTGGCGGAGCCGTCCTGGCCTGGCACCGGCGGGGTGCCGTGCAGCAGGGCGGCGGCGACGCGGTCCAGGACGCCGGGGTCGACGCGGCCGGTGACCACCGGGACGATCTGCGCGTCACAGTCATCACCCGGCCCGGCGGTCGCCTGCCCGGCCCAGGCAGCTTCGGCTTCGGGGGCGCCGGGCAGCCCGCGCAGCCGGTCCAGATCCACATGCAGCACGATCTGCGTCGGCTGCCCCGCGCGTTCGGGCAGGCACCCGGACCCGGCCAGCCGGCGGCAGCGCTGACACGCCAATTGCATCGTGATCTGGGTCACGTTTCGATCGACCGCTGGCCATGAGGCACGGCGCAGTTATGGCGGAAGTCGGGCGGCTCTACGGCCCGCTGGCCGCACACTCGCCGTTGAAGACTCTGCAGAGGCTCGTTCAAGCAGCTTCGATGTAAATGGAGCGTCCGTGGATTCTGGGATGCATCCATCACGTGAAACTGCGTGCGTGCGCTCATCAGGGTTCGAGCGCGGCGATGAAGCCGTCTGGGTCGACGAGGCTCACGGTAAGTGAATTTACCTTCACCTTGCGGAACAAGGTACCGAGCCCTCGCTCGGTATAGCAGGGCGGCTCGATCACGAGTTCCACCAGGCCATCGGCGGAGCCGTTCACGAACCACCGCCCCGAAAGGCCGTGTACGCCCCACGCCGCCTGTCCGGCCAGGGCCGGGTCTCGGCTGATCGAACGGACTGAACCCCGCGGTATGTCCAGCCTGAAGGCCGAGCCCATCCGGACCCGGATCTCGTCAGAATCAACCTCTACACCGGATGAACGCGGACCCATGCCTACAACAGTCAACAGCCAGGCACCGTCGTAGCTAATCGCGAAGTGCTGCATTCCCATATCTCGCTCCCAGGTCAAGGCCGGGCCGGAGGGTGCTGGCGGCTGCCGCGATGCCGGCGAGCCGGGGATCGGCACACGGTGCCGGAAAGCGCCCAGGTCGTAGCCGCCTTCTCGCCGAGGTGACCAACGATGAGCCTTCGACATATGTAGTCTATATATATAGGATGAATCTCGTGCTGCTAATCAGGCCCCTGGAACGCGTCCTGCGGGCGTTCCTGGCTGACCCGTTCGTGGGCCACTTTGCGAGCACGGCCAGGACGTGCTCACCGCGCTCCGCGCCGCCATGGCCGGCACTGCCTGGAACCCCGGTCCCGGCCATCGCACCCGCCTGCATGAATGATTTCGGAACATGAGCGACGAGGTAGCACTGCGCCCGGTACGCGAAGACGACCTACCGATGCTGGAGGAACTGACACAAGACCCGGAAAAGACGGGTGAGTTCGAGTGGTTCGGGTGGGCTGATCTTCGGCACTGGCGACGAGGCTGGGACGAAAATGGCCTGATCACCCCGGACGGCGGGACGCTGATCGTCGCCCGTGGCAACCAGCGGCTGGGCCTGGTCAACTGGCGCCGCCAGCCAATCACCGTACCCAGCTCCTATTGCTGGGAAATCGGCACCATTCTGCTGCCGGAGGCCCGGGGCCGCGGTTACGGCACGCACGCGCAGCGTCTGCTCGCCCGCTACCTGTTCGCGCATACCACGGTGCACCGCATCTGGGCAGGGACCGAGGTGGACAACATCGCTGAGCAGAAAGCCCTGGAGAAGGCAGGATTCACCCGCGAGGGGATCACTCGTGCTACGGGATGGCGCGCTGGCGCTTGGCGGGACGGGGTGATCTACAGTCGGCTTCGTACCGATCCGGCCGTGTGACAGGTGCATCCCGGTCTGGTCCGCCCTGGCACGGGCCCAGAGGACCTTGGTTCCGACACGGGCTCATGACTCGCCGCTTGGAAGGCCGGCCCGCCCACCTCTGCCATCTGCCCGTTCCCAGCTCGGCCAGGGTGTGAGTTCGTCTGGGAGTGACCGCCGTTCACCCCGATTCACTGCAAGCATGATGCAAAACGCGAGCTAGCACCGGCAGCGCTGGCACGCATTTTGCATCGTGATCTGCGTCACATCAGCAGGCCAAGCCGTCAAGGGCGGGCGGTCGCCGCTCTTGACGGCGTGTCCTGCCTGGCTACGGCAGGATCTCAGGATCGGGGTAAAGGAATCGTGCCGCCGACGCGTGTATGGGGCGTGGAGCAAGAATCGATGGAGTTCGCCGAGTTCTACCAGTCCGCCCGCGATGACTGCCTGCGGATCGTACTGCTCAACGTCGGTGACCGGCAGCTGGCCGAGGATCTGGTAGCGGAGGCCTTCACCAGGGCGTGGATGTCATGGCGGAAGGTGCGCGAGCTTCAGGCGCCGCAGGGATGGGTGGTGCGCACGGCGCTGAACGCGCACGTGTCCTGGTGGCGGCGCCATCGGCGCGAGGTCGCCCTGGGCAGCCATGACATCGCGATACCTGCGGATCATGACGACGCGGTACCCAGTGAGCTGCTGGCCGCGCTCCGGCGGCTGCCCTTGCGTCAGCGCGAGGTTGTCACGCTACGGCTGCTGCTCGACCTGGACACCGAAACCACGGCCAAGGTCCTCGCCATAGCCCCCGGGACCGTCGGCTCCCACCTGCACAGGGCGGTCGCGTCGCTGCGGGCGGCGATCCCGAATCACGACGATAAGGAGATCAGGAAATGAACGACAACAACGCGGTCGACACCGTGCGGGACTCCCTCATCACGGCCAGGGACTCCCTCACCGAGGTGCACATGACCACGCCGCTAGACACCATCGTGCGGCACAGCCGGGCCAGGCGCCGGCGGCACAGGCTTACCGGCCTGGCCGGGGCCGCGGTGGTGGCGGTAGGGGCGGTGCTTGCCGTGATCGCGCTGCTGCCAGCCAGTCATCCGGTCAGCCGCCAGCCCCGCGTCCAGCTGGCGGCCTGGACGGTGGTCAAGCAGTCCGGCGGCATTATCCGGGTCACCATGCGCGAGTTGCGCGATCCGGCTGGGCTGCAAGCCGCGCTCCGCGCTGATGGCGTCCCGGCCAGTGTCTCCTTCGGCAACGGCCAGCAGACGGCATGTCGGCCATACCCCGGCGGCGGGTTCCGCACCAGCGGGAACCCAGCCCTGATAAACAGCGTCTTCCCGAGCGGGGGCGGCAGCGTGAACATCCACCCCTCAGCCCTGCCAAGCGGCACCGGCGTGCTGCTTGCCTTCCTCCAGCGCTCGCAGCCCGGCGTGCCAGCCATAGCAATCGAGGTGGGCGTGGTGCAAGCCAGCCAGCAGTGCACCGGTAGCTGAGCCAACTCGGCCGATCACCCGGAGACTGTCATCACCTGGCCGAAGGGCCGCGCGCCGACCCGCGCGGCCCTTCATATTGTGCGTACCGCCGAAGCCTGATCTGCGTCCAATTCCACACAGCCGCCCAACCGGCGTAAGTGGCGACTCGGTCAAAGGTCGGCGTAGCCGATCGCCGGCGACGGCGCGCAGGGCCGCCATTGACGCCGAGGCCGAACTGGATAATCGGGAACGAGGAAGATGGTTGCGCGCTGCGCCGACGCTGCATGACCGGTGAGCCACCTTTGATCTGCGCATCCTGTGGGTGTGACGCAGCGCCGTGCACCCATACATGAGCATGATGCAAAACGCGAGCCAGTGCCCGCAGGCGTCTTCGAGGGCGTCGTGCAGCCGCTGGCCCTTGGTCCGCTCATCCTCCGGGCCGCGCCGCTTCCCCAGAGCATCCAGCACCGCCTGCAACGCCGCGGCGCACTGCGGGCTCAGGTTCCCGTCCAGCTTCCCCGCGCCCTCAAATGTGGTGTCCAGCCGCAGCGACCGGCCGGCGAAGCCGTCGTCGCCGTCGGTGTCGGGACGGGCGCACTGCCGGCGGATCTCCTCGGCCAGCTTGCCCAGGTCACGAAGCTCGGCGCCGCCGGCCGCCGCGCCCAGCAAGAACACATCCGCATCCCCGCGCACGTCTTCGGGCAGCATGTCGGTCCAGTCGCAGATCTGCCGCGCCCACGACTCGGAGATCTCCCCGGCACCCAGCGCGTCACCAACCGCCGGGTGCCCGGCCTGGCGGTGCATCCAGCCCAGCGCACCATAGGCGGCGCCGCCGGTGATGCGGGTCTGCCACTTCAGCCACGTCCGCGCCGAGCCCTGCCCATCGTCCTCGTGGCCGGCCTGGGCGTTGAACGCCGACAGCACCCGCGACCGCGCCGCGATGTGCATCGACGACGCCCGCTCCAGCCCGCGCAGGCAGTCCGCCTGCTCAGCGGTGGTCAGTGAGGCCACATCCGTCTCGGCCAGCCAGCTCAACGCGGCCGTCACCATCGCCACCGCATCGGCGGCGGTGGACGGCGCGGCGGGCACCTGACCGGCTATGCACATGACCCGGGATCCTCCTCACGAGGCACTATTCGACCGTTAGTTCGATGATAGAAGAGGGTTCCGACAAAACGGGCACCTTGATCGGGTCTGGTGTTTCGCGCTTTTGGGGCCGCTGACACCTCATGAGGCGAACCTGTTTTCGGAAAGGGAAGTTTGCCTGGTCCGGGGGTGACGGGGCGGTGTGAACACGAAAGCATCGGCGGTGTGTATATCCGCCTCGTGCCGAGGAGATCCGCCGATGCTTCCTGATGTGACCTTACCGGCTTCGCTGGCCGGGCTGCTGGCGGCGCTGCGCCCGTGTTTCACCGCGCCGTCGTTCGCGACGTTCTGCGGGCTGGCCACTGGACTGGCCGGTCAGGTGCGGCGCCGCACCGTGGTCGGCATGCTGCTGGGCGCGGGGCTGGCTGGGGCCTGGCCGCATGACCGAGCACATTACTTCTTCGCCCGGGCCCGGTGGCAGCCCGACGACCTGGGCGTGGCCGTCGCCCGGCTGGTGGTGCTGCTGGTGGTGCCGCCTGGGGATCCGCTGACTGTGGCGGTCGACGACTCGGTGTTCCGCCGGTCCGGCCGCAAGGTCCACGGCGCGGGCTGGCAATACGGCGGCTCGTCCCCGTCCCCGGACCGGGTGTCCTTTGGCACCTGCTTCGTGACCTGCGGCATCGTGGTGCGCCTGCGGTTTTGCACCCGTCCGGTATGCCTGCCGGTCCTGGCCCGGCTGGTGCTGCCCGGAAAGAAGGCCAAAGACCAAGGCCGGGCCGGGAAAAAGGCCACCCCGGCGTCCGGCACCAAAGTACCGGTCGCCGCCGAACTGGTCACCCTGCTCGCCGCCGCGTTCCCCGGCCGCGCCATCAACGTGGTAGCCGATGCGGCCTACCATGGTCCGGCGCTCAAACAGCTCCCGCCTGCCGTGACCTGGACCTGCCGGCTAACCGCCAACGCGGTCTTGTACGACCTCGCACCGCCCCGTCTCCCCGGCACCAAGGGCCGGCCCGGCGCAAGGGCGAGCGGCTGGGCACCCCCAGCCAGCTGGCTGCCACCGCCCCCTGGGCCCCTGCCAAGATCAGGATCTATGGCCGCGACCAGGACATCAGCGTGGCCGACATCACCTGCCTGTGGTACGGATGCCTCGACACCCAGACTGTCCGGGTCATCCTGGCCCGCGGCCGCGTCGGCATCCTCGCCCTGGTCACCACCGATCTGGCCGCCGCCCCCACCACCCTGATCACCCGCTACGCCAGCCGCTGGTCCATCGAGCAAGCCTTCGCCGACGCCCGCAACGTCCTGGGCGCCGGCGAAGCCCGCAACCGCACCCGCCGCGCCGTCGAGCGCACCGTTCCGTTCGCCCTGCTCATCCACACCCTGGTCATCACCTGGTACACCCGGCACGGTCACAGCCCGGCCCGCATAACCGCACGCCGCCACGCCCAGCCCTGGTACCGCGCCAAAACCGAGCCCGCCTTCGAAGACATGCTCACCCAGTTCCGCCGCGTCCTCATCACAGCCCGCATTTCCAAGGGTTCCGGCGCACACCCCACACCCGAGCAAACCAAAGCCGTCCTGGCCGCATGGCACGCAGCAGCCGCATAACTACGAAACACCAGGCGGCTGTGCTAGCAGGATTCTCTGGATTTCTTTTCGCAGCGGCAGTTAGCTCGTCGCGCCTGTTGCGACGGCGGGTGGCTCCAGCGGGCTGGCGCGTAGCCGTAGTCGGGTAGCGGGTACCGTTATCGGCCATGTCCTGGAGGCGCACGGTCGGCCGGTGGCGGCGTGACGCGCTCTTCGCCTCTGTGCACGCCGCCTGGCGGGCCATGCAGCAGGCCGGGACGATCACCGCAGAGTCCGCGGCCGGCCGCAGGTTCGCGGCGTTCGGCCCGCACTCGCTGATGGCGTTTCCCACCGGCGCTGTATTCGGCGAGCGCTGGATCGAGGTCGGCGACGGGACCATGTTCGCGGAGCAGGTGACGCTCTGCGCGGGCATGATGCCCGGTCACGACCTTGGTGACAAGCCGGTGCTGCGGGTCGGCGACCGCTGTGTGATCGGGCGCGGCAGCCACATCGTGGCCCATTATTCGATCGTGATCGGTGATGACGTGTACACCGGACCGTACGTCTACATCACCGATCAGAACCACAGCTACGCCGACCCCGACATGCCGATCGGCCGACAGTGGCCAGTGAACACCGCTGTGTCGATCGGCGATGGCACCTGGCTCGGTGCCGGGACCGTCATCCTGCCCGGCGCGAGCATCGGCCGGAACGTGGTCGTTGCGGCCGGGTCTGTGGTGCGCGGCACGGTGCCCGACCGCTGCGTCGTGGCCGGCGTTCCGGCCCGGATTGTCCGGGAGTATGTCTCGGAGACCGGCTGGTCTCGCCCAGTGGGCTGAATTGGCCTGCCGCTTCTAGCGGTAACGAGCTCACAATTCTGTCACGATGGGTAATGGATGGTTTACTTAGAGGCACGAGACGATCTCGTGGCGACCGCTGCCTACCAGCCTGTGCCCGCGGCCGCCGCGGCAGCGCGCCGTTTCGTGCGCGACACGCTGCGCTCCTGGGAGCTGGCCGGGGAGCGGGGTGGTCCTGGCGAGCGGGCCGAGTGGACCCAGCGAGATGCTCTTGTGGACGACGCGGTGCTGCTGACCAGCGAGCTCGTCACCAACGCGGTGCTGCACGCGGGCACACCCGTGCAGGTCACCTGCAGGCTGCTGGGAGATCTCTCGGACGGCGCGGTCGAGATCGCGGTGCTGGACCGGCGCCCGGTCCAGCTGCGCCCGGACCGCCCGCACACCGCGGCGGAAGCGGCCGAGCGCACCAATGGCCGCGGGCTGCAGCTGCCGTCCGAACTCGCCACGGCCTGGGGGGTGACGTACGCGCGGGCGGCCAAGGCTGTGTGGTTCCGGCTGGACCTCGCCGGCCGGGGCCGGCCGTCCCGGTGCCGCCGGTCTCGGTCCCGGAGCAGCCGGACGCCGCCGCTGTCGGCCAGGCCCCGGAGAACTCGCCCGAGCCGGACGTCCCGGCTCCCCGAACCGGAGAAAGCCCGGGTACAGCCAAGTTCGATGACCTGCTCGTCAGCACGGTCGAATCGGCACGCGACGCCATCGGCGCCGACACTGCCTACCTGCTGCACGCGGGGAAGGGCGCTGAGGTGCACGCGGAGGAGGGCGCTGAGCTGCACGCGGAGGCGGGCGGTGCGCGTCGAGTGCGGGCTGCCGCGGCCGACGGCGGCCGGTCCGCACCTGGCCGGGCCGGGCTCCCGGCCAGCACGGCCAGGGCACTGGCCCGCGGGGCGCTCTCGCTGGTGACGGTTCCGTTGATGGTCGACGGCCGGGTGACCGGCGTGCTCGCGGCGGCCGCCGCAGAGCCCGGCCGGTTCAGCGAGAGCGACGCCTCACGGCTGCAGGACCTGGCCGACCGGTCGGCGCCGGTGCTCGAACGGGCCAGGCTCAGCGCTGCTTGGCCGACGTAGCCTTTCGAGAGCCGCCGCCTCGCTTGGTCGGCGTAGCCTCGCCTGGGCTGTCAGACTGCTTTGCCGGAGCTGCCTTGCGGGGGTTGGCGGTTTGCTTGGCCGGTGCTGTCTCGCCGGGGTTGGCGGTTTGCTTGGCGGGCGGTGTCTCGCCGGGGTTGGCGGCTTGTTTGGCCGGGGGTGTCTCGCCGGGCCTGTCAGCCTGCTTGGCCGGGGGTGTCTCGCCGGGCCTGTCAGCCTGCTGCTTTGCGCCGCTCCGCTCGGGGCTGCGCTTGCCGGCCGCGCTGCGCCGCTCGTCCTGGGTGCCGGCCATCTGCGGCGTGAAGACCTGGCCGCGCAGCGCCCGGCCGACCAGGTCCACGGCGCGTGCGGTCTCGACCAGCCTCCTGCCCTCGGTCCGGTAGGCATCAAGCACGGCGTCCAGGCTGCCGGCCGGCAGGCGGTCACCGAGTTCCGCGCGGGCCGTCCGGTACCCCTCCCGGGCGCCCGCCACGCACGCAGCCAAGTGATGCCTGGCGAGCGCGGCCAGCGCCACCGGGTGCCTGCGCAGCACGCCGTGCAGCCGGTAGTCGGGCGGCACCACGTCAAGCAGCCAGGCCACGGCCGTCTGCTCGAACTCTTCGCTGCCCGGCGGGTGAACGCCGGTCGGCCACCCTGGCGGAACGTACTCTGCCACGCGGTAACCCTACCGAATGTCGAACACACATTCTAGTTGCTAATGCCAACGCGACCTTGGCGAACCTCGCTGGCGGCGGCCGTGAGGGCCTGCTGCTCATCCTCGCGCAGGACGATGTCGGCGGCGGCAACGTTGGCCTCGAGCTGGCCGATGCTGGAGGCGCCGGGGTGCCCTCGCCGGCAGCGCGGCCCGCGAGATCCAGGACCGCATCGGCGAGGTTAGGCCCGACGCGGTCCCGGTCGCTGGGGCGATCGCCCGGATCACCCGTGGCCTGATCGCCACCGGCAGCAAGTACATCGCCCTCGCCTACCTCTGGCCAAAGCCGGCCGACGCGGCCGACCCGCAGGTCAGCGAGCCGCTGCTGCAGCTCTTCCGCCGCGGTGTCGAGGACGGCACGCTGCGCAGCAACCTGCCCGCCGAGACCCTGCTCCGGCAGTTACGCCGACCTCATCGAGGGGTCAATCATCCGGTCGGCCACAGCTCATGCGGGCGTGGAAGAAACCAGCGCCGCCGTGCTCAGCATCTTCCTGAGCGGCGCTCTCGGCAGCCGCGTCACGCCGGCCCGGGCATGACCGGCCTGCAAGGAAGATCGAGCCCGCAATTTACGTTCAGGATGAATGAGCGAATAAGCTGGTAGCGCCGTACTCTGGCGCATCCCTTGTCCAACACGGAGCCTTCCTGCATGCCCACCACTACTGCCCGTCTCGCCATCCGCGATGACCTCCGCAACGTCGCGATCGTCGCGCACGTCGACCATGGCAAGACCACGCTGGTGGATGCGATGCTGTGGCAGTCGGGAGCGTTCCGGGCCGGTGCCCAGGTGGCCGACCGGGTGCTCGACTCCGGCGACCTGGAGCGGGAAAAGGGCATCACGATCCTGGCCAAGAACACCGCGGTGACCCACGGCGGCCTGACGATCAACATCGTGGACACGCCGGGCCACGCCGACTTCGGCGGCGAGGTGGAACGCGGGCTCTCCATGGTCGACGGGGTGCTGCTGCTCGTCGACGCGAGCGAGGGCCCGCTGCCGCAGACCAGGTTCGTGCTGCGCAAGACGCTCGAGGCGAAGCTGCCGGTGATCCTCGTGATCAACAAGGTGGACCGGCCCGACGCGCGGATCGCCGAGGTCGTGGACGCGTGCTACGAGCTGTTCCTGGACCTGGACGCCACCGAGGACCAGATCGAGTTCCCCATCGTGTACGCGTCGGCGCGCGCCGGCCGGGCCTCGCTGCAGCGGCCCGAGGACGGCACGCTGCCCGACTCGCCCGACCTCGAGCCGTTGTTCGCGATGCTGCGGGACACCGTGCCCGCTCCCTCCTACGACCCGGATGAGCCGCTGCGGGCGCACGTGACCAACCTCGACGCGTCGTCCTACCTGGGCCGGATCGCGCTCTGCCGGGTGTACAGCGGGCAGATCAACAGGGGCCAGCAGGCGGCGTGGTGCCGCAGGGACGGTTCCGTCCAGCGGGTTAAGATCACCGAGCTGTTCCGCACCGAGGCGCTGGAACGGGTGCCTGCGGCATCCGCGTCGGCCGGTGACATCATCGCGGTGGCCGGCATCGGCGACATCATGATCGGCGAGACGCTGGCGGACGTGGACGACCCGCGGCCGCTGCCCCTGATCACCGTCGAGGAGCCGGCGATCTCGATGACGATCGGCGTGAACACCTCGCCGCTGGTCGGCATCCAGAAGGGCAGCAAGGTCACCGCGCGGATGGTGAGGGACCGGCTGGACCGGGAACTGGTCGGCAACGTGTCGATCGTGGTGCTGCCCACCGAGCGCCCGGACACCTGGGAGGTGCAGGGCCGGGGTGAGCTCGCCCTCGCCGTGCTGGTCGAGACCATGCGGAGGGAAGGCTACGAGCTCACCGTCGGCCGCCCGACCGTCGTGATCCGCGAAGTGAACGGGGCCAGGCATGAGCCGGTGGAGCGGCTGACCGTGGACGTGCCCGAGGAGTACGTCGGCGCGGTGACGTCGCTGCTGGCCCAGCGTAAGGGGCGGATGGAGAACATGACCAACCACGGGACCGGCTGGGTGCGGCTGGACTTCGTGGTGCCCGCCCGCGGGCTCATCGGCTTCCGCACCCAGTTCCTCACCGACACCCGCGGGACCGGCATCGCCCACCACGTCTTCGAGGGCTACGAGCCATGGTCGGGCCAGATGCGGATGCGGCCGACCGGGTCGCTGGTCGCCGACCGGACCGGTCCGGCCACGCCGTACGCGATGTTCTCGCTGCAGGAGCGGGGCACGATGTTCGTGGAGCCGGGCACCGAGGTGTACGAGGGGATGATCGTCGGCGAGAACAGCCGCTCCGACGACATGGATGTCAACATCACCAAGGAGCGGAAGCTGACCAACGTGCGCCAGTCCTCGGGTGAGGAACTCGAGCGCCTAATCCCGCCGCGGCTGCTGTCGCTGGAGCAGGCACTGGAGTTCTGCGGCGACGACGAGTGCGCCGAGGTGACGCCGTCCACGGTCCGGCTGCGCAAGACCGTGCTGGATGCCAAGGAGCGTGGCCGCACGCGCGCCCGCCGTTCCCGGGGGGAATCGGTTTCCCCGGCCGGCTGACCCGGCGCCTGTGAGCGGCCGGCAGCGATGTCAGGCGCGAGGGCGCCAGGCCTACTTGACGGACAGGTAGATCATGCTGCCGAGGCCGAACACCAGGCAGTAGATGGCGAACGGGGTCAGCGTGCGCGTCTGGAAGTACTTCATCAGGAAGCGCACCGACACGTAGGCGCCCACGCCGGACAGGATGCTGCCGACCAGGATCTGCCCATGGATCCCGTTGCCGAGGTGACCGGTGAGGTCCGGCACCTTGAGCACCCCGGCCGCGAGAATCACCGGGGTCGAGAGCAGGAACGAGAAGCGGGCCGCATCCTGCCGGGACAGGCCGTCGAACATGCCAGCCACCATCACGACCCCGTCGCGGCTGATCCCGGCCAGCAGCGCGAGTACCTGCGCCGACCCGATGATCAGTGCCTGCCAGTAGCCGACCGTGGTCAGCCGGCGGTCGGCCTGCACCGCGCGTGAGGCCTCCTGCTGGCGCACGGCTCGCTGGCCTGAGGCGTGCGCCGCGACCCCGGGCCTGGCGGGAGCGCGCGTGGCGCGCGTGTCCGCCGCCACGGAGTCCGCCATGACGGCGTCGGCCACCACCGCCCGTGTGCTTGCCGGTTCGCTCTCGGCGGCCTGCTCCGCATCAGCGGCCAGCGACTTCTTCGTCCGGAACCGCTCCCCGGCATACAGGATCAGGCCATTGATGAACAGAAAAATCGCCGCCCGGATCGGCTTGCCGAACAGCACCCGGAACTCGTGCTCGAAGACGAGGCCGACCAGTCCGACCGGGATCGTGGCCAGGATGATCATCCAGGCCATCTTCTGGTCGACGGTCACGATCTCCCGATCCTTGATCGAGCTGAAAAAGCCGCCGATGATCCGGACCCAGTCCCGCCAGAAGTAGATCAGCATCGCAACCGCGGTCGCCACATGCAGCCCGACGATGAACGCCAGATAAGGGGACTCGGCCGCGGCGACGTTGAGGTCACTGGCCCAGCTGCCGCCGATCAGCGCCGGGATGAGGACATTGTGGCCGAGGCTGGATACCGGAAACAGCTCGGTCACGCCCTGGATGAGGCCGACTACCGAGGCCTCAAGGTATGTAATGTGCGACATTGCAGCCTTTCCCGCTGCTGGTCCTGTGGCTGCGCGCCGCCCATCGGCCGGGCCCGCGTCCGCGCGCAGGCTTCATAGTACGGACTCCCGTGAGCCAAAAGTCGCGCCAGACGCAACCGGTCATGAATTTCCATGACCAAGCGTCCGGCGCGCAGAGTGTGCCCGGTCCTTCGGCAGGCTGGCCGAACAGCCATAGCAGGATTTGATGGTCATCGGCGCTGCTGGCCCGCCCCGGTCGCTGGTGGCAGGGACGGGAGAGACGTGTCCGGCGCAGCCCGTCAGCTCTTACCGGGAACGGCCGGGGTGTCGTCGGCGCCGCGCGGCCGGCGGGTGATCTTGGAGCCGAGCCAGACCAGCGGGTCGTACTTGCGCCCGGCCACGCGCTCCTTCATCGGGATGAGGGCGTTGTCGGTGATCTTGATGCCCTCCGGGCATACCTCGGTACAGCATTTGGTGATGTTGCAGTAGCCGAGCCCGAAGTCGTCCTGCGCGATCTCCCGGCGGTCGGCGGTGTCGGCAGGGTGCATCTCGAGTTCGGCGATCCGCATCAGGAACCTTGGGCCGGAGAACGGGTGCTCGTTCTCCGGATGGTCGCGGATCACGTGGCAGACGTTCTGGCACAGGTAGCACTCGATGCACTTGCGGAACTCCTGCGACCGCTGCACGTCCACTTGCTGCATCCGGAACTCGCCGAGCCCGATCGAGGGATCCGGGGTGAACGACGGGATCTGCCGCGCCTTCGCGTAGTTGAACGAAACGTCCGTCACCAGGTCCCTGATCACCGGGAACGTGCGCAGCGGTGTGATCGTGATCGGCTGGCCCGGCTCGAAGATCGACATCCGGGTCATGCAGGCCAGCCGCGGCCGCCCGTTGATCTCCATCGAGCAGGACCCGCACTTGCCGGCCTTGCAGTTCCAGCGGACCGCCAGATCCCCGGCCTGGGTTGCCTGCAGCCGGTGCAGGACGTCGAGGAGGACCTCGCCCTCGTTGGCCTCGACCTGGTAGTCGGTCAGCTGTCCCTGCCCGGCATCGCCTCGCCAGACCCGGAGCGCTACCTTCTCGCCCATCAGCTCTTCTCCTCGCTGGCCGACGACTGCGCCGTCTCGGTTTCCGGCGGCAGTTCCGCATCGGTGTAGTACTTCGCCAGCTCGCCCCGGTCGAACAGGGCCAGCAGGTCTGAACGCATCGGCGTCATGGGCTGCTTCTTCAGCGCCACGTGGTCGCCGTCCAGCACGGCGATCAGGTTGACCTTGCGCCATTCCGGCGACATCCCGGGGAAGTCATCCCGGGTGTGCCCGCCACGGCTCTCCTGGCGCTCGAGCGCCGCCTCGGCCACGCAGTCCGCGATCAGCAGGATGTTGCGCAGGTCCAGGGCGAGGTGCCAGCCCGGATTGTAGGCCGGGCCGCCCTCGGCGCTGACGTTCGCGGCCCGGGCGCGCAGCTTCTCCAGCTCGGCCAGCGCCTCCTTGATGTCGTCTTCCTTGCGGATGATGCCGACCAGGTCACTCATGGTCTGCTGGACCTCGGAATGCACCGTGTACGGGTTCTCCCCGCCGGAGCGCTCCAGCGGGGCGACCGCTTCCGCCTTGGCCGCCTCGAGGTCCGCGTCGCTCGCCCGCGGCCGGCCGTCGCCGAGTGAGTTCAGGTACTCCACGGCGCCCATCCCCGCGCGACGGCCGAACACCAGAAGGTCGGAGAGGGAGTTCCCGCCGAGCCGGTTGGAGCCGTGCATCCCGCCCGACACCTCGCCGGCGGCGAACAGGCCGGGGACGATGGACTCCCCGGTGTCCGGGTCGACCTCCACGCCACCCATCACGTAGTGCTGGGCCGGGCCGACCTCCATCGGCTCCTTGGTGATGTCGACGTCGGCCAGCTCCTTGAACTGGTGGTACATGGACGGCAGCCGGCGCAGGATCTCCTCGGCGGGCCGCCGCGACGCGATGTCGAGGAACACGCCGCCGTGCGGCGACCCACGGCCGGCCTTGACCTCCGCGTTGTTCGCGCGGGCCACCTCGTCCCGGGGCAGCAGCTCCGGCGGCCGCCGGTTGTGGTCCGGGTCGGTGTACCAGCGGTCGGCCTCTTCCTCGGTCTCCGCGTACTGCGCCCGGAACACGTCGGGCACGTAGTTGAACATGTACCGCTTGCCCTCGGAGTTGCGCAGCACCCCGCCGTCGCCGCGGACCGACTCGGTGACCAGCAGCCCGCGCACCGAGATCGGCCACACCATGTGTGTGGGGTGGAACTGCACGAACTCCATGTTCAGCAGCGTGGCCCCGGCCAGCAGCGCGAGCGCGTGACCGTCTCCGGTGTACTCCCAGGAGTTGGAGCTGTACTTGAACGTCTTGCCGATCCCGCCGGTGGCCAGGATCACGGTGGGCGCCTCGAACAGGACGAATTGCCCGCTCTCGCGGATGTAGCCGAACGCGCCGGCGATCCGCTCCCCGTCCTTGACCAGCTCGGTGATCGTGGTCTCGGCGAAGACCTTGATCATCGCTTCCGGGTCACCGTGGGTGCGGGCGTCCTCCTGCTGCAGCGCGACCACCCGCTGCTGCAGGGTCCGGATCATCTCCAGGCCGGTGCGGTCACCGACGTGCGCGAGCCGGGCGTACTGATGGCCGCCGAAGTTGCGCTGGCTGATCTTGCCGTCCTTGGTGCGGTCGAATAGCGCGCCCCAGGCCTCGAGCTCATAGACGCGGTCGGGTGCCTCCTTGGCGTGCAGCTCGGCCATCCGCCAGTTGTTCAGGAACTTGCCCCCGCGCATGGTGTCGCGGAAGTGGACCATCCAGTTGTCGTTGGGGTTGGAGTTGCCCATCGCGGCGGCGCAGCCGCCCTCGGCCATGACCGTGTGCGCCTTGCCGAACAGCGACTTGGAGATGATTGCGGTCTTCTTGCCCGAGTGCCGGGCCTCGATCGCCGCGCGCAGCCCGGAGCCGCCCGCACCTACCACCACGACGTCGTAGGGGAGCCGCTCTATGTCAGTCATTACCTCGCCTGCCTCAGTTGAAGAACCTCGGGTCGCTGAACACCCCGGCGGCGACGAGCCAGATGTAGAGGTCGGTCAGCATCAGGGTGCCCAGCGTGGTCCACGCGAGCTGCATGTGACGCACATTCAGCTTGGAGACCTGGGTCCATATCCAGTATCGGACCGGGTGGGTGGAGAAGTTCTTCAGCCTGCCGCCGGTGATGTGCCGGCACGAGTGGCACGACAGCGTGTACGCCCACAGCAGGACCACGTTAACGAGCATGATCAGCGTGCCGAGACCCATCCCGAAGTCCCCGTTCGGGCCGCGGAACGCCTGCGTCACGTCGTAGGTGTTCAGGATCGAGATCACGATCACCATGTAGAAGAAGAACCGGTGCAGGTTCTGCATGATGAGCGGGAACCTGGTCTCGCCGGTGTACTTGGCGTGCGGCTCGCGCACCGCGCACGCCGCGGGCGCGCGCCAGAACGCCCGGTAGTAGGCCCGTCGGTAGTAGTAGCAGGTCAGCCGGAAGCCGAGCACGAACGGCAGCGACACGAGCGCGTACGGGATGATCGGCGGCACCGCCGGGAACCACTGGCCCAGGCTGCTCGAACCCGGCGCGCACTCGCCGCTGATGCACGGCGAGTAGAACGGGGTCAGGTAGTGGTACTGGGGCACCCAGTACCAGCGGCCGATGAACACGTGCACGGTCGCGTACGTGACCCAGATCGTGAGCAGCACAGCGGTGATTGCCGGAGCCCGCCACCAGGGATCCTTACGCAGCGTCCGTGCTGAGATCTGCGCCCTGGTTTTGTCCGGCGCCACCGGTGCCTGCGTCATAGACGTCTCCGCCCTGAGACCATCAGAATCGCTTCGCGGCTGGCGTAGGCGCCTTGTCCGCCAGGCGCTCGCCCGCATGCCGTGAGAACCCTATTCCACTGAATACCACTTCCGTGCCGTGGGGCGGCGTTCCTGGCGTGTGACTCTCACTACATCAGCCGGCCGAGCGGGATTTGGCCGCGATGCGTAAAGCAGCTAATCCCTGGCCAGCAGCACTCCCCGGGCCGAGCAGAGCCGGAGCACCCGGTCAAGCGGCACGGCCTGCCTGACATGACCCCGCAAGCCCGTCACGGTGTCGGCCATGAACAGTGAGTTGAGAATGGCTTCCTCGGTGACGTCTATTGCGGCGACGAACAGCGGGTCGAGAGCGGAATCCGGCAGCGGCTCGGCGTCTGCCGGAGTAGTAGAAAAGGCGAGCGCGTAGTCGCCGCTGCGGCCGGAGAAGTCGGAGCCCGTGCGCGCCATGCCGATGATCGAGCGCCAGGCGACCCGGCCGAGGCGACGTGAGTCCAGCGGAGCGTCGGTGGCCAGCACGATCACGCACGAATTGCCCGGCTCGTACGCGTCCGGCACGGTTGCACCTGGGGCGGCCGGAGCATCCGGATTTGTGTCTGGCTCCGGCGGCACCGGCACGCCGAGCACGGTCAGCGTGCCGGTGAAGTTGGTCTGCACGAGCGCGCCGATCGTGACCGGGCCAGACGCCGCCCCGCAGTTCACGATCCGCGATGAGGTCCCGATCCCTGCCTTGTACCCGAGCGCACCGGTGCCCGTGCCCGCGCCGACGGCGCCCTCGGCGACCGGGCCCGGCCTGGCCCCGCTAAGGGCCGCCAGCACGTGTCCCGCGGTAACGGGCCGACGGCGCATGTCGGAGAGGAACCCGTCGTTGGTCTCGGCGACCACCGGGTTCACCGTCTCGAGCTTCTCGTTCCCCGGCAGCGAGAGCATGTAGCCGACCAGCGCGTCGGCGGCGCGGAACGTGCTCAGCGTGCCGGTCAGCACGACCGGCGTCTCGATCACGCCGAGCTCGCCGAGCTGTGTCGTGCCGACGATCTTGCCGTACCCGTTGCCCACTGCAAGCCCGGCGTTCAGCGACTTCGCGCCGGTGAGACCGTCGTGGACGATCGCGGTGACGCCGGTCCTGACGTCACTGCCCTCGATGAGGGTGACGTGGCCCACCCGCACGCCCGCCACGTCGGTGATCGCGTTGTGCTCCCCTGGCGGCAGCGAGCCGGGGATGACGCCCAGGTCCCGTGCCCTCGCCCGGCGGGTTTCGGTCACGACCAGATCCTCGCAGGTCGCGGTTGCCGGCACGTCGCTAGGCTCGCGACATGAGCGCAGCAAACAGCGGGGGCGGGGGCGGGCAGGCCGGTGCGGGCTACCGGATGCTGCTCGTGCACGCGCATCCCGACGACGAGTCGATCGGGACCGGGGCGACGATGGCCAAGTACGCCGCCGAGGGCGCCCACGTGGCGCTGGTGACCTGCACGCTCGGCGAGCTGGGCGAGGTCATACCCCCAGAGCTCGCGCACCTGGCCGCCGACGCGGACGGCGGCCTTGGCGAGTACCGCATCGGTGAGCTCGCCGCCGCCTGCGCGGCGCTCGGCGTCACCGATCACCGGTTCCTGGGCGGTCCTGGCCGGTGGCGTGACTCCGGGATGATGGGCGAGCCGAGCAACGACGCGCCAGACTGCTTCTGGCAGGCCGATGTGGACGAGGCAGTGGGCGAACTGCTCCGCGTGATCCGCGAGGTTCGGCCGCAGGTGCTGATCAGCTACGACGACAACGGCTTCTACGGGCATCCGGACCACATCCAGGCGCACCGCGTGGCAAAGCGGGCCTTCGAGCTCGCCGACGGACTGGTCGGCAAGTTCTACGCCACGGCGCTGCCGCGTTCGGTGCTGGCGAATGCCATCGCGGCCATGCGCGGCAGCGACGGAAGTCTCCCCGGCGGCGCGCCCAGCTTCACCCAGGTCGAGTCCGTGGACGACTTCCCGTTCGGGGTCCCTGACGAGATGGTGACCACGGAGATCGACGCGACCGCGTACCTCGGGCAGAAGCTGGACGCGATGCGTGCGCACGCCACGCAGATCGCCGTGGACAGCCCGTTCTTCGCATTTTCGGACAACCTCGGCCAGCAGGCGCTGGGCCGCGAGTACTACACCCTGCTGGCCGGGCCGCGCGGGCGGGGGAGTGGCCCGCACGACCGGGAAAGCGATCTATTCGCGGCGATTGACTAACCTTTCTGCCGTGAACAGCGAGCCAGGCAAGCAGCGCTTCGGGGAGCCAGACCCGCGGCGCGACGCGCCGGGAACTGGCGATGGGCGCATGGTGGTCATCGGCTGCTATTTCCTGCTGCTCGTGTTTGGCGTCCTGCTCGGCATGATCGGCTCTTTCCAGTACAACAGGGCTCTTGGCTCCTTCCCGGTGGCCGCGCCGGCGTTCGCTTTGGGCACCGGTGTGGCATGCGTGCTCGGCGGCTGGGGAATGCGCAGGCCCCTCGGTGCTCTTATGCCCGCTGTGGGATGGTTCGTCGCATCGTTCGTGCTGGCCATGGGCACGCCTGGGGGGAGCGTCTTGATCACTAATAACAGCGGGGGCAAGTGGTTCCTGTTCGGCGGCGCGCTCTGCGCCGTGGCAGGCGTGCTGGTCTCCTTCATGCTGTGGTCACCGGCACGGGCCGGCGCGGCACGGCGCGGCGGATCCCGTTCTCATGGCGGCTGACGTCGCCGCCTTCCGGCGGGCAGCCGGAACGTTCCCCACCGGCATTGTCGTGGTGTCCACCAGCCTGGAGGGCGCAGCCCACGCGATGACCGTGAGCGCCTTCAGTTCGGTTTCGCTGGAGCCACTGCTGGTGCTGTTCTGCGCGGAAAAGATCGCCCGGTTTCACGACACCGTGCTGGAGGCGGGGCAATGGGCGGTCTCGATCCTGGACGAGACGGCAGAGAAGACCGCGCGCTGGCTCGCAACCCGCGGCCGGCCGCTGGACGGCCAGCTGGATGCGGTCACGCATCATCCCGGACCGGTGACCGGGGCCCCGATTCTGGACGGCGCGCTGGCGGCGATGGAATGCCGGACCAGCGCGGTACACGACGGCGGCGATCACAGCATCGTGGTCGGCGAGGTGCTCGGCGTCACCGGCCCGGTGCAGGAGGATGCGGCGGGCCCGCTCATCTACCACGCCGGCCGCTACCGGCGGCTGGCCGCGGACTGAAGGCCCCTTAGCCGCGCCGCCCGGCCGATCGCTTGCGCGGGCGCCATCCAGCCGCGCCGCCCAGTCGGCCGTGAACTAGGGTGTCTGCGCCCGCCCCGCCGCCCAGCTGGGATCGCGCTTGCCGGCGAAGGCCGCAATACCCTCCTGGGCTTCCTCGGACGCGAACCGCGCGGCGGAGATTTCCGCCATCCGCGCCAGCTCGTCGGCGACCGGCATCGAGTTGGCCTCGCGGAGCACGGTCTTGGTCACCGCCAGCGCGCCGGGCGCCCCGCGCAGCAGCAGATCCGCGTACCTGGCAACTTCCTCGTCGAGCTGGATCTTGGGTACGGCGCCGGTGATCAGGCCGACCTCGACCGCGCGCTGCGCATCGAAGGGCTCCCCGGTCAGGAAGTACTCGGCGGCGGCGCGCGGGCTCATCCGGCGCAGGCAGGGCACCGCAATGATCGCGGGCGTCGCGCCGATCCGCACCTCGCTGAACGCGAACGTCGCCGACTGCGAGGCCACGGCTATGTCGCAGGCAGCGATCAGCCCGATACCGCCCGCCCGGGCGCTGCCGTTCACCTTGCAGACGACCGGTTTGGCGCTGTCCCAGATCAGCTGCAGAATCTCAGGGAACAGCTCGGGTGCGGCGACGCGCCCGTTCCGGCTCTCCTTAAGGTCGGCGCCTGCGCAGAACGCCGGATCGGCACCGGTGATAACCACCACCCGGCAGCCCGGATCATCCAGCGCGCCGGCCAGTGCCGCGCGCAGCTGCGTCAGCAGAGCGGTGGACAGCGCGTTCCTACTGGCTGGCGAGTCCAGCGTGACGGTCGTGACCTCTCCGGCCGATTCCTGGCTGACCAGTTCCATTCCCGCGCTCCCTTCCATCCCCGCGCTCCCTTCCATCCCCGCCCACCCGCCCTTATGGGCGTGCCGTGTCCGCTCCGGAGGCCGTCTCCCGCGCCGCCGCGTCCTGCCCGGTCACCGTGGCCAGCACGTCTCCGGCCTGTACCTGGTCGCCGGGGCCGACCAGGACCTCGGCCACCAGGCCGTCGGCCGGTGCCCTGATCTGGTGCTCCATCTTCATCGCCTCGAGCACGAGCACGGGCTGCCCGGCGCTGACCCGCTGGCCAGCAGTGGCCTCGACGCGCACCACGCTGCCCGGCATCGGCGCGATCAGCGATCCGGGCTCTCGGGCCGCCACCGGCTCGGGCAGACGGGGCAGGTTCGTAAGCGTCACGCTGCCGTGAGCGAAGTCCACCCAGACAACCTCATCGGCCCGGAAGACGTCAAACCGGTACCGCACGCCCGCGACGTCGAGCACGGCGTGATCAGGCGCGGCCTTCGCGACGCCGACATCGCCACGCCCGGGCAACGCCAGGCTGCCGTCGCGCTGCCACAGATAGCTGACCTCGATCCGGCCACGCGGCCCGTCGAAGGCCGCGTGCTGCGGCTGGGATGCCACGTTCCGCCAGCCGCCGGGCAGCCCCGCCGCTGCCCGGGCCGCGGCCCGGTTCGCCGCCGCGCCCGCGACGGCGGCAGCGGCCGCCGCCAGCAGGCAGGTCTCCTCCGAGGGGACGAGCCCGGCCAGGTCGTAGCCGTCCAGCAGCGACGTGTCCGCCTGGCCGGCCAGGAACGCCGGGTGCCGCAGAACGCTCACGAGCAGGTCGCGGTTTGTAGCGGGTCCGTGGATCCTGGCCCGGTCCAGTGCGCTGGCGAGCAGGCGCGTGGCGGCGTGCCTTGCCGGAGCCCACGCGATCAGCTTCGCGAGCATCGGGTCGTAGTGCGGGGTGATCTCGCTGCCAGCCTCGACGCCCGAGTCCAGCCGCAGCCCCTGCTCGGTCCCGGCGGCGGGCGGGGCGAACCGGGTATCGGAGTCCGGGACGTCCAGCGCGTGCAGCAGGCCGCTGGATGGGCGGTAGCCGTCGGCCGGGTCTTCGGCGTAGAGCCGGGCCTCGATCGCGTGTCCGGCTGGCGGCGGCGGATCCGGCGGCAGGGCCAGCCCTCCGGCGATGCCGAGCTGCAGCGCGACCAGGTCGATCCCGTGCACGCACTCGGTGACCGGGTGCTCGACCTGCAGCCTGGTGTTGAACTCGAGGAAGTAGAACTGCCCGTCGCTGACGAGGAACTCGGCGGTGCCGGCGCCGAGGTAGCCCACCGCGCGCGTTACCGCTGCTGCCGCCGCGAGCAGCCGGACCCGCAGCGGCTCCTTCACCGCCGGGGACGGCGTCTCCTCGATGACCTTCTGGTACCGCCGCTGCACCGAGCAGTCGCGTTCGGCCAGCGTCCAGACCGTGCCGTGGGCATCGGCGAGGACCTGCACCTCGACGTGCCGGGCGCCGGCCAGCAGCGGCTCGCAGAACAGCGTGCCGTCGCCGAAGGCCGACTGGGCCTCGCGGCGGGCCGACTCCAGCGCGGCGGGCAGCTCCCCGGCGCTGCGGACCACGCGCATGCCGCGGCCGCCCCCGCCTGCCGACGCCTTGACCAGCACCGGATAGCCGGTGATCGCCTCCGGAGCGAGCTCGGGCAGCACTGGGACGCCTGCCTCGGCGGCCAGCTTCTTGGAAGTGATCTTCGAACCCATGGCTTCGATCGCGTCGGCGCCCGGGCCGATCCAGGTCAGCCCGGCCGCCTGAACGGCCCGCGCGAAGCCAGCGTCCTCGGACAGGAAGCCGTAGCCGGGGTGCACCGCGTCGGCGCCGGCCGCCAGCGCGGCCTCGACCAGCGCCGGAGCGTTCAGGTAGGTGTCGGCCGGGCTGGATCCGGGCAGCCGGACCGCGGCGTCTGCCTCGGCGACGTGCGGTGCGTCGGCGTCCGGGTCGGAGAACACCGCGACGCAGCCGATTCCCGAGCGTCGGCAGCTGCGGAAGATCCGGCGGGCGACCTCCCCCCGGTTGGCGGCCAGCACCCTGGTGATCACTGGATTCCCGGTCACAGCCGGAACACGCCGTATCCAGCTGCAGCGGCGGGTTCTGCGGGCGGAGCGCTCTCGATCGCGGATAGGCAGATGCCGAGGACGGTACGGGTGTCGCGCGGATCGATCACCCCGTCGTCGTAGATCCGGCCGGACAAAAACAACGGCTGCGACTCGGCCTCAATCTGCTCCTCGACCGCCGCTCGCATCGCCGCGTCAGCGGCCTCGTCGTAGGCCTCGCCGCGCGCCGCTGCGGCCTGGCGGCCGACGATCGACAGCACGCCGGCCAGTTGCGCCGGGCCCATCACCGCCGACTTCGCGCTTGGCCAGCTGAACAGGAACCTCGGATCGTAGGCGCGGCCGCACATCCCGTAGTTTCCCGCGCCGTAGGACGCACCCATGACCACGGTCAGGTGCGGCACCCGGCTGTTCGATACCGCGTTGATCATCAGCGCCCCGTGCTTGATGATCCCGGCCTGCTCGTATCGGCTGCCGACCATGTAGCCGGTGGTGTTCTGCAGGAACAGCAGCGGCACGCCGACCTGATTGGCCAGCTGGATGAACTGGGCGGCCTTCTGCGATTCCTCGCTGAACAGCACGCCGCGCGCGTTGGCCAGGATGCCGACCGGGTGCCCGTGCACCGCGGCCCACCCGGTCACCAGGCTGCTCCCGTACAGCGGCTTGAACTCGTCGAAGTCCGAGCCGTCGACGACCCGGGCGATCACCTCATGCGGGTCGAACGGCACCTTGAGGTCCTCGGGCACGATGCCGAGCAGTTCGTCCTCACTGCAGCGCGGCCCCGGGGCCGGCCCTCCGGCCGGCGGCGAACGGCGGGGCCGGCCAAGCCTGGCCACGATCGACCGGCCGATCCGCAGCGCGTCGCGCTCGTCGGCCGCGAGATAGTCGGCGAGCCCGGACTGGCGCGCGTGCATCCCGGCGCCGCCGAGCGACTCGTCGTCGGACTCCTCGCCGGTGGCCATCTTCACCAGCGGCGGCCCGCCCAGGAACACCTTGGCCCGGTCCTGCACCATCACCACGTAGTCGCTCATCCCCGGCAGGTAGGCACCGCCGGCTGTTGAACTGCCGAATACCAGGGCGATCGTGGGGATGCCGGCCGCCGACATCCGGGTCAGGTCACGGAAGATCTGGCCGCCCGGGATGAAGATCTCCTTCTGGGTCGGCAGGTCGGCGCCGCCGGACTCGACCAGGTTGATCAGCGGCAGCCGGTTGCGCAGCGCGATGTCGGAAGCCCGGAGCGTTTTACGCAACGTCCACGGGTTGGTCGATCCGCCGCGGACGGTCGGGTCGCTGGCGATCAGCACGCACTCGGTGTCGCCGACCACGCCGATGCCGGTGACCACGCTGCCGCCGACCGGGAACTCCGTGCCGTAGCCCGCCAGCGGCGACAGCTCGAGGAACGGGGAGTCGGGATCGATGAGCAGCTCGATCCGCTCGCGTGCCAGCAGCTTCCCCCGATCCCGGTGCCGCTGCACGTAGCGCGGCCCTCCGCCGGCCAGCGCCTTGGCGTGCTCGGCGTCCAGTTCGGCCAGCCTGGCCAGCATGGCGTCGCGCCGTGACGCGTACTCGGCGCCGCGGGTGTCGAGCGCGCTGGCCAGGATGCTCACAAGCCGAACCATATTCGCCCGGCACCGGCGACCACCAGGCACCCGCCACGTGCGGCCGGTTAGACGCGGGCTACCTCTATCCTCTCCGCCCTGCGCGTCCCCGGCTCCTCGGTAAGCCGGCGCATGTCCTCGGTGTCGCTGGTTAGCAGGACCACAGGTCGCGGCTGGGCCAGGGCGACCACGGCGAGGAGCGCGTCGAGCGCGTGGCTGTGCCCGGACAATCCGGTCCGCCCTAGCAGCTCGCCAGCTGCCCGGCCTTGCTCCTCTCCGATCGGGACGACGGTGACCCTGCCCAAGACCCGATGTATGGGCGCATCTCTTGGGCCTCCCCGCAGTACCTCCGCGAGAGTCGGGGCCGAGGTGACGATCTCCGCACGGGCTTTCCAGGTGTCCTGAGCCAGCGACAAAACGAGCGGATGGCCGCTGGCGAGCTTGACGATGCCCTCGGCATCAAGAACGAGCGTGCCGCCTACTCCTGGTCGTCGTCTTCGTAGTTTGGCCACATCCGCCTCGTCTGCTCGCGTATCTCGGGGGGAACGGGGCCGTACTCGGCCTCAAGCTCGTCGAGCAGTTCGCCAAGGCGCTCGTGCCTGATCTCGCGCTCGACGACCTCGCTCACGTAGCGACTGAATCCGCCGGCGCCGGTGCGGGCGCGCACCGCGTCGGCCAGCTCCTCGGGCATGGACACGCTCACCTTCCGAACCTTGCTCTCGTGCAGCCGGGCGCCCTGGTCGAGAAAGACCCCGGCCGGAAGGGCGGCCGCGATGCACTTCACCACCTGGTCGTGCGACGCCGAGGCCAGCGCCTGCCGGAGCGCTGCCTCGAGGCCGCTCAGCGCTGCGGCCGCCTCCGTTCCGCGGTCGGCCGCATCCCCTTTCTGGCCTGCGTTCATGAAATTATGCTACCGCCGGTAGCAAGGTTCGCAATCGATTATCCCGGGGGCTCAGGGCAGCAGGTACTCCCAGCCCTCCTGCGAGCCACCAGCCCACCGTAGGCTGACCCAGGAGCTTCGGGAGGTCGGCGGGATGGGCCAGGCGGGCGCACCTCCAGCCGCAGTGGCGGCCTTGCCGCAAGCGCCCGGCGTCTACCGGTTCCGTGATGCCCGCGCCGGTGTGCTGTACCTCGGCCGGGCGGTCAACCTGCGCCGCCGTGTCGCCTCCTACTGGGGCGACCTGGGATCGCGCGGGCACCTGGCCTCGATGGTGGCGCGCATCGCCCGGGTGCAGGCGCTGGTGTGCGACTCCGAGCACGAGGCGGCCTGGCTGGAGCGCAACCTCCTGGAACGGCGGCTGCCCCGGTGGAACCGGACCGCCGGCGGCCAGGAGGTGCCGGTCTACATCCGGCTCGACCTGCGGCCGCGGTCGGCGGGCCTGAAGGTGGTGCACGCCGCGAACCCGGCGCCCGGCGCCCGCTACTTCGGTCCCTACCTCGGCGGCCTTCGGGTGCGGCTCGCGGCCTCGGCGTTGCACCGGGTGCTGCCGGTGGCCTACGCCGCCGACGGCCTGCGCGGCTCGGACCGCGGCATGGCGGCGGCCCGGGGGATCGGGCCCGGCGACCGTTCCGCGCTGACCGAGACCGTCGTCGCGGTGCTGGAACGGGACGCCACCGCTGTGACCTGGTTCCGCGCCGAACTCGAGCGACGACGCGACAGCGCAGCCGCGGAACTCTCCTTCGAGCTCGCGGCCCGGATCCAGGCGGAGATCGAGGCGGCGGACTGGGTCACCGCTGCGCAGAAGGTGACGCTGGCCAGCGGCGATGACGCCGATGTGCACGGCTGGGCAGTGACGGGGGAAGGGGAGGTGGGCGGGGTTCTGGTCAGCCTGACCGTCAGGAACGGCCGGCTGGGCGAGTGGCGGCAACGATCATGCGGCGAGGCCGCGGCAGCGGCGCTGCTGGCCGCGACCCCGCCCGCATGGGCGCCGTTCGCCCGGCGCAACGCCGAGCTAGCGGCGCGGCTCGCCGGGCCGATCGGTGCCCCGGGCTGACCGAATGCGTCAGCGGGCGATGTCCGCCACGCAGTCGAGAGCCCAGTCCAGGTCCGCCTCGTCGATCATGAGCGGCGGCGCCAGCCTGATCGTGGAGCCATGGGTGTCCTTGGCCAGCACGCCGCGCTCGGCGAGCTGCTCGCACGCCTCCCGCCCCGGAAGCGAGGCGAACTCAATCCCCGCCCACAGACCGCGGCCCCGCACCTCGCGCACGGCGCTCTCGGGCAGCATGGCCAGCCGGTCGTGCATGTGCGCGCCCAGCTTGGCCGAGCGCTCCTGGAACTCGCCGGTCTGCAGCATCGCGATCACCTCGCGCCCGATCGCGCAGGCCAGCGGGTTCCCGCCGAACGTGGAGCCATGCTGGCCGGGCTGGAACACGCCGAGGATGTCGGCCGAGGACACCACGGCGGACACCGGCACGATGCCGCCGCCGAGGGCCTTGCCGAGCAGGTACATGTCCGGGACCACGTCCTCGTGCTCGCAGGCGAACGTGGTGCCGGTCCGGCCGAGCCCGGACTGGATCTCGTCCGCGATCATCAGCGCGCCGCGCGCCGAGCAGATCTCGCGCACGCCCGCCAGGAACCCGGGCGGCGGCACCAGCACGCCGGCCTCGCCCTGGATCGGCTCGACCAGCACCCCGACCACGCGGTCGTCGACCGCGGCGGCCAGCGCGTCCAGGTCGCCGTACGGCACGACCGTGAATCCCGGCGTGTACGGGCCGAACGAGGCCCGGGAGTCCTCGTCGGTCGAGAAGCTGATGATCGTTGTGGTGCGGCCGTGGAAGTTGCCGCCGAATGCCACGATCACGGCCTCGCCCGCGGGCACGCCCTTGACCTCGTAGCCCCACTTGCGGGCGGTCTTGATCGCGGTCTCCACGGCCTCAGCGCCGGTGTTCATCGGCAGCACCATCTGCATGCCGGCCAGCTCGGCGAGCTCTGCGCAGAACGGCCCGAACTGGTCGTGCTCGAAGGCCCGGCTGACCAGGGTCACCCGATCGAGCTGCCGAAGCGCGGCGGCTATGAGCCTGGGGTGGCGGTGCCCGAAGTTGATCGCCGAGTAGGCGGCGAGCAGGTCCAGGTAGCGGCGGCCGTTGACGTCGGTCACCCAGGCGCCCTCTGCCTCGGCGATCACGACCGGCAGCGGGTGGTAGTTGTGCGCGCCGTGCACCGCGGCCAGCTCACGAAGCCGCTCCGCCGTTGCCGTGCCGTCGCTGCCCGTCATGGTCATCTCCCCTGAAGCGCGTGGGTTAGCCGCAGTTCCCGCAACTCCAGGGTGCAGCACTTCGGGCCGCCCCCGGCTTTGCGGAATTCTGACATGTCGACCGGCACCGGCTGGTAGCCCTTTTCCGCGACCTGGGCCGCGAGCCCGGTTGCCTGGGCGGGCAGCACGACGTGCCTGCCGTCGCTGATCGCGTTGAGCCCGAGGACCTCGGCGTCCTCGTCTTTCGCCTCGATCAGGGTAGCGAAATGGCTGGTCAGCAGCGCCCGTCCGGCGTCGTCGAACGCCGACGGATAGTAGGCGACGGTGTCGGCGTCCAGCACGCACAGCGCCGTGTCCAGGTGGTAGAACCTCGGGTCCACCAGCCGCAGGCTGAGCACCGGCAGGCCGAACAGAGCCTCGAGCTCCCCGGCCACCGCGGGGTCGGTGCGGTAGCCGTGGCCGGCCAGGATGACCCGCCCGGCGAACACGATGTCGCCCTCGCCCTCGTTCACCGAGCGTGGCGCCATCGGCTGGTGCCCGCCGCGAGTGAACCAGGCCAGGTAGGCCTCGCCCTCGGCGGCGCGCTGCGGGTACCGGAACCGGGCGCCGAGCACCTTGCCGCCGATCACGGTCGCGCCGTTGGCCGCGAACACCATGTCCGGCAGTCCGGGCATGGGATCGATGACGTGCACGGTGTGCCCGAGCCGGGTGAACGTCTCCCGCAGGCCGTGCCACTGGCGCATCGCCAAGGCCGCATCGGATGGCTGGTCCGGGTCCATCCACGGGTTGATCGCGTACTCAACCGTGAAGTAATCGGGCGGGCACATCAGGTAGGTCCTGCCACGCCCGGCGCCATCCGTCTGGGTCGTGCGGTCTCGTGCGTTCGCCACCAAGCCCCTCCCCAACCGTCACGTCCCGGTCGCCGCGCAGCCAAGCCTGGCGGATCTCCAGCGTAGGAGCGCGCGGTGGCGCAAGTCTCCCCGCAACATTTGTGCGCTCGCGGAGATCCGTTGCGTCCTGTGCGTTCAGGGCATCGATCTGTTGCGCAGCGGTGCTGGGCCGGTCGGCGCGCCTAGCCGCGCCGCGGCCGGCCGATCTCGCGGGGCAGGTCCAGCGCTAGCAACTGGTCGGCGTGCAGGAACGACTCGAACTTCGATCCCGGCGGGATCTGCGGGTCCTGTTCCAGCCCGCGCAGGGCCCGAAGCGCCGCTGGCGTGTCCAGGTCCCCGTCGAACGCTGCCGCCACCTGGGCCGTCACCTCTGCGCACATCGGCCTGCTCGGCGACTCGGCCCACTCGGCCACCAGCTCACGCCACCGGCGCAGGGTCTGGTCCGCGTCGGCCAGCACGTCCCAGGTGAGGTCCGCCTGCTCGCCATGGTGGCGGGACATGAGCGCCAGCCGCACGGCCAGGGGGTCGAGCCCGCGCTCCGCCAGGGCGGAAAGGGACACCACCGGCTCCTCGTGCGGCGCCCGGCCGCTGGCGTCGCGGCCTGCGAACGTCACCGGGCCGACCCCCACCGTGCGCCGCAGGGTCGCCTGGTCGGCCGCCGCCCGCAGCCGTGCCTCGAGGGTGATCTCCACCGGGCTCACCGCGTCGATGCCCGGGCCGGCCGCTCCGGGGCGGGCATCGTCCGCTCGGCCGCCCTGATGTTCAGTGCCGTGGCATCGCCGGCCGGTGGCTCGTCGTTTCCGGCACCGGGTACGACCAGGCAGGCCACGACCGTCAGTCCGTGCCGATGCTCGGCGTTGCGCAGGATCAGGTCGGCCACCAGCAACGAACGCAGCTCGCCGAAGTGCGCGGGACGGCTCGGCGCCGGGCCGCGGGCGTACACGCGCAGGACGCTGCCGGGCTCGAGGCCGATCTCCTCGACCTGCCCGGTCCGCGTGTCGTAGATCCGGAACACGGCTCAGGCCAGCCCGGCAAGGCGCTCGGCGGCGGCGGCGATCCGCTCGTCGGTGGCGGTCAGCGCGACCCGGACGTGCCGCGCGCCCCTGCTGCCGTACACCGATCCCGGCGCGACCAGGATCCCGGCCTCGGCGAGCGCGGCGACCGACTCCCAGCAGTCCCGGCCGGGGTGAGCGGCCCACAGGTACAGGCCGGCCTGCGAGTGCTCGACTACCCAGCCCGCCGCCTCGAGCGCCGGCCGCAGGACATGCCGCCGCGCCGCGTACCTGGCCTGCTGCGTGTCGGCGTGGCCGTCGTCGTTGAGCGCGGCCACCGCGGCCGCCTGCACCGGTCCCGGGACGATCATCCCGGCCTGCTTGCGTATCGCCAGCAGCTCGGCAACCAGCGACGGGTCGCCGGTCACGAAGCCGATGCGGTAGCCGGCCATGTTGGAACGCTTGGACAGGGAGTGCACGGCGAGCAGCCCCTCGTGCGAGCCGCCGCACGCGTCGGGGTGCAGCACCGAGAGCGGGCGCTCGGTGAAGCCGAGCGAGATGTAGCACTCGTCCGAGGCGACCACGGTGCCGCGCTCGCGTGCCCACGCGACGACCTTCCGCAGGTGCTCAGCGGGCAGCACTCGGCCGGTCGGGTTTGACGGCGAGTTCAGCCAGGCCAGCCGGACCGGCTCGGGGCCGAGCGATAGCAGCCCGTCGGCGGCCACCGGCCTGGCCCCGGCCATCCGCGCGCCCACGTCGTAGGTCGGGTAGGCAAGCTCGGGATGCACGACCACGTCGCCCGGGCCAAGGCCGAGCAGCGTCGGCAGTCCGGCGATGAGTTCCTTGGTGCCGATCACGGGGAGGACGTCATCGGGGTCGACGGTGACCTGGTGCCTTCGCGCCAGCCAGCCGGCCGCTGCCTGGCGCAGCGCGCGGGTGCCGGCGGTCGCCGGATAGCCCGGGGCATCGGAGGCAGCAGCCAGCGCCTCGCGCACTACGTCAGGAACGGAATCGACCGGTGTGCCGATGGACAGGTCGACGATGCCGCCGGGATGGGCAAGTGCCTTGGCCCGGTAGGGCTCGAGCGCGTCCCAGGGGAAACGGGGCAGTCGTGCGGCTAGCGTCGGCACCCGGCGGTTATGGTCGGCGGCCGTGATCAGTGCGGCTGCGGTGGGTAGGACGCCACGAGCGGGTGATCACCGTGGATCTTGCCAACCTTCGACGCGCCACCGGGCGAGCCGATGTTCTGGAAGAAATCGACGTTGACCCGGTAGAAGTCCCTCAACTGGGCTGGCACGTCGTCTTCGTAGTAGATCGCCTCGACCGGGCAGACCGGCTCGCAGGCACCGCAGTCAACACATTCGTCTGGATGTATGTACATCATGCGTTCGCCCTCGTAGATGCAATCCACCGGGCATTCCTCGATGCACGTCTTGTCCAGCAGGTCAATGCAACCCTGGGTGATGATGTACGTCACTTCGTCACTCCTTTTCCGTCCCCACGGCTCGCAATCTATCAGCCAAGCTGGATGCTTCCCGGCGGAGACGGAGAATCTGACGGAGCCCATCCTCTGGCTCCGTCGGCGGCCATCCAGCGGTAGCCCGCATACGCTACGTAGCTGATCCGATACTGCTGGGCGTGCGACACTAGCCACGCCGCAATTACCCAGCCCCGGCGGGCGCCCGTGACCTGCACGATCAGCCCGGGATCGGCGCGGGCGCGGGCCCGTTGCGGGCCGAAGGTCTGCGCGAGTTCCGTGGAAGCGGCATCGGTGCGGGCCGTGCCGCTGATTTTGCGGGAGTACCAGCACCAGACCGCGTGCGGATCCTGCCCGGTGAACGCGAGGGTCATCTGCGCGGCCATCGACCCGTACTGTGCGTAGGCAAATCCATCTGCGCTGTGCTGCACGTCCTGCGCTGCCTGGTAAATAGGGATCCGCCGGTATCCGGGAACCTTCACCAGCGCGCCGAAGAACTTTGACGTTGCGTATACCGGATTTTCAAGGTCGCGCCGCGGTCCCCAGCCCTCCGAAGTCCGCTGCTGGAACACCCCGACCGAGTCGCGATCGCCATAAGTCAGGTCCTGCAGTTTCGACTCCTGCAGCGCCGCGGCGTATGCCACGGTGACCGCGCGGGCCGGCAGCGCTTCCCGCTGTGCGACGCCGGCGATCGTGGCGGCGATCCCCGCCTGGCCGGTACCGAGCGGTATGTCCTTGCCACCGCTTGCCGCCGTGCACCCATTGCCCGAGAGCAGCGGCTGGAGCCGCTGATAGGCGATGTACCCGCCCAGCACCACGATCACGGCCATGAGCAGGCTTATCCCCGAGATCCCACGTCGGGTGCGGCGGGTTTTCGGCACAGCACCGAAGTTACCCGCTGCGCAGCCACTGGAGTCCGGGTACCGTTAAGGCCCCTCATATCGGCTCCATCGAACCTCCCAAACGGGCCTTTACGCTAATCGGCAACCACCCTGGCCACTGATATATCCACCCTGGCCACCGGCTACGTTATGGGATCATGAGCACGAACTCGGAGGCGCATCGCCGGCTGCGCCGTCAGGGGCCGGCGACGTTGCGGGGCAAGCACATTCCGAAGACCACCACGGACCAGCGACTGCTGGACCGGCGCGGCCCGAGCGACTGGGTGCATACCGACCCGTGGCGGGTGCTCCGGATCCAGGCCGAGTTCGTCGAGGGCTTCGGGCTGCTGTCCGAGCTCGGCCCGGCGGTCGCGGTATTCGGGTCCGCGCGGACGCTCCCCGGCACCGAGGATTACGACCGGGCGGAACGGATCGGAGCCGGCCTCGCCGCGGCGGGCTACGCGGTGATCACCGGCGGCGGCCCCGGGATCATGGAGGCCGCCAACAAAGGGGCGGTGAGCGCTGGCGGTGTTTCCGTGGGGCTCGGCATCGAGCTGCCGCTCGAGCAGGGCCTGAACGAATACGTCGAGATTGGCCTGGAGTTCCGGTACTTCTTCGTCCGCAAGACGGTGTTCATCAAGTACTCGCAGGCGTTCGTGGTGCTGCCCGGCGGGTTCGGGACCCTGGACGAGACGTTCGAGGCGCTCACGCTGGTGCAGACCGGCAAGATCACCAAGTTCCCCATCGTCCTGGTGGACAGCGACTACTGGTCCGGCCTTATCTCGTGGATCCGCGGGACACTGCTGACCGAGGGCAACATCTCGGCCGCCGATCCCGAGCTGTTCCGGATCGCGGACGACCCCGAGGAGGTTGTGCGGATCATCAAGGACGCGCACGCGAACAGCTCGGACCGGCCGGGCCGCGACGGCCCGGCGGCCTGATGCCGGATTGCGTGCCTGGCGGAATACGCCATTTGGGGTCTGGCATGGCACGATTCTTGTGTGCTCGTGGTGTTGCTGATCGTGGCCGTCGCCATCCTCTGCGGCGTGGTCGTCGTCGCGATGGGTCGCGGCGGGGAGCTGGCGCGGCCGACCGCTGATGTCCGGCCGCTCGACGGAGAGATCGTGACCGCCGCGGATGTGGCGCTATTGCGCCCGCCCGCCGCGCTGTGGGGCTATGACATGCGGGCGACCGATGATGCGCTGAACATGGTCGCGCGCACGGTGACGGAGCGGGACGTAGAGATAGCCATTTTGCGGCGCCAGATCGCCGATTTGGAGGCTGCCGCGAAGGAACCGGGGGTTCTGGCCAAGGCGCCACCTCCGGCCAAGCCGCAGGCTCCGGCCAAGCCGCAGGCTCACGCCAGACCGCCCGTCAAGGGCGTTTCCGGCCCGCTGCCATCGCCGTTCCAGCTCGGCGCCGATGCCGCCCGGCCGGCTGGGGAAGCGCCGTCGTGGTCGGCTTGGCAGCGGCCGGGCGCGTCGCCGTCACCAGCCCCGGAGCAGCCCCCGGCGGAGGAACCCGGTGAGCAGAGGGAGCGGGAGAGGGGGACCGGTTGAGCGCCGCGTCTGCAGGGGCCGAGCCGGGGCCGGACGGCCTGCTGCGATGCCCGTGGAGCCTGGGCAGCACCGAATATCTCGCCTACCACGACGGTGAATGGGGCCGCCCGGTGCGCGACGACACGGGCATGTTCGAGCGTCTGTGTCTCGAGGCGTTCCAGTCCGGCTTGTCCTGGCTCACGATCCTGCGCAAGCGGGAGGCATTCCGCGGCGCGTTCGCCCGCTTCGACATCGAGGCCGTCGCGGGATTCGGCCCCGCCGACGTGGCGCGGCTGCTCGCCGATTCTGGCATCGTCAGGAACCGGGCCAAGATCGAGGCGGCCATCAACAACGCGCGGGCCGCGCTCGCGCTGCCGGACGGGCTGGCCGCGCTCGTCTGGAGCTACGCGGACGGGCCGGAACGCGCCCCGGTCACCCTGGCCGACGTGCCGGCCTGGACGCCGGGGTCGAAGGCCCTGTCCAAGGAACTACGGCGGCAGGGCTTCACCTTCACCGGCCCGGTGACCGCGTACGCCACCCTCCAGGCCTGCGGCGTGGTCGACGACCATCTCCAGGCTTGCTTCCGCCGCGGTGCCTACGCCGGGTAGCACCGGCGCCTGAGCAACGCGGTTGCTGTCCTTGTGCGCTGCCCAGATCATGCCAGACTTGGTAATTGGGGGGCGGAGGCAAGGATGACCGCGTTCCCAGACGTTCCCCCTGGGGTAGACCCGACCAGGCCGAGCCCGGTTCGTCTGTATGACTACTTCCTTGGCGGCACGCACAACTACCCGGTTGACCGGGAAGTGGCGGAGCGGCTGAAGGCCACCGTGCCCGACATCGTGGACGCGATGTTAGCCAATCGCGGGTTTCAGGGCCGTGCGGCGACGTGGATCGCCCGCCAGGGTGTCCGCCAGTTCATCGACATCGGGGCCGGCCTGCCCACGCGCAACAACACCCACGAGGCGGTGCGCAGGGTGCTGCCGGAGGCGCGCGTGGTGTACGTCGACCACGACCCGATGGTCGCCGCGTACAGCGGCCCGCTGCTCGGGGCCGACGGGACAACGACGCTGGTCACGGCCGACTGGCGGGATCCCGGCGCCGTGCTCGGCAATCCCGGGGCTGCGGCGGCTCATCGATCTCGCGCATCCGGCCGAACTCGGTCCTCGCGGGCCGGGCGGCCCTCGCGAACGTGGCCGAGGGGGTCCACCTGCGCTCGAAAGCCGAGGTGGAGCGGTTCTTCGACGGGCTGGAGCTGGTACCGCCCTATACCGGCGCAGATGGGGTGATGACATATGCGGGCCTTTGGGGCGCCGAGGACATCGAGGCCGCTGATACTGAGGGGTCGCGTGGAATCTACTGTGGTGTCGCCCGCCGTCCCTGACCGTCGCGTGCCCCCGGAGCCGAGATGAGCGAAGCAGACAAAGTTCCGCCTGGGGTGGACCCGACCAGGCCGAGCCCGGCCCGGCTGTACGACTACTTCCTGGGCGGCACGAGCAACCTCCCGGTCGACCGGGAGGCGGCAGAGCGGCTCAAGGTGGCGGTGCCCGAGATCGTCGACGCGATGTGGGCCAACCGCGGGTTCCACGGCCGTGCGGCCGTGTGGCTCGCGCGCCAGGGCATCCGGCAGTTCATCGACATCGGATCCGGGCTCCCCACGCAGAACAACACCCACGAGGCGGTGCACAAGGTGGCCCGGGACGCGCGCGTCGTGTACGTGGACAACGACCCGATGGTGGCCGCGCACTCCGGGCCGCTCCTGGCCGGGGACGGGACGACCACCCTGATCATGGCCGACGTCCGGGAACCCGATTCCCTGCTCGGTGATCCGGAGCTGCGGCGGCTCATCGATTTCGCCGAGCCGACCGGGCTGCTGATGACCGCGGTCATGCATTTCGTGGCCGACGACGCGGATCCGTGGGGCCTGGTGGCCCGCTACCTGGGGGCGATGGCGCCGGGCAGCTACCTGGTGCTGTCGCACGGAACCTACGACAAGATGCCGCCGAACTCGATCCAGGCGGGCAACCAGACCTGGGCGAGAGCGACGGAGCGAACCTACCTGCGCACCAAACCCGAGGTAGAACGGTTCTTCGACGGCCTCGAGCTGGTGTCACCCTATCCGGGCGCCGACCGGCTGATCACCTACGTGGGCCTGTGGGGCGCCGAGGACATCGAGGCCGCCGATACCGAGGGGTCGCGCGGAATCTACTGCGGCGTCGCCCGCCGTCCGTGACCGACGGTAACCGAGTGAGGAGAAACCTGTGAATGCCAAGCCGACCGTTGCGGAACTCGGCATCGATCTGGTCGCACAGGACTGGCAGCGGTCCGGCGACGGCGATGGCGCCCTCGAGATCGCGTTCATCAACCAGCACCTGGGAACTAGCACGGAGTGGGTGCTGATGCGCGTGGCCGGCGACCCAGACGATCGGGTGCTCGTCTACGACCGGAACGAGTGGGAGTGCTTCCTGGACGGCGTGCGGGCCGGCGAGTTCGACGACGCGGGTTGACCGCTGACGCTGCCCCACACCTCCCTGAACCGCTGCCCCACACCCTCCTTTACCGGCCATTAGCAGGCCTTTCTCGAATACCGGGGCGAACCGATACGCAACCGATATCCAAAAGAAGCACATCCGATGATGGCATCGTTTGTGATTCACAACTTAAGTAGGGCTATGCTCAAAGGGACGTCCTGTCAAGGAGGCAATCGCCGATGAGCGACGAGGCCTGTGGGGCAACCGTTGCGAAACGGCGGCTATCCCGCCGCCTCACCGAGTTGCGGCGCGCCTCCGGGCACACCGCCAACCACGTATGCGACCTGCTCGACTGGGGCCGGGGCAAGGTGGGCCGGTTCGAGGCCAACCACTGGAAGCGCCCCGAGATGAGCGACATCAGGGACCTGCTGCGGGTCTACGGGGTCGGCGAGGAGGAACGCGCCGAACTCGAGGAGCTGGCCATCCGGGCCCGGGCGAGGCCTTGGTGGCGGGAGTACACCACGATCTTCGAGAACGAGTTCCCCGGGTTCGAAAACGACGCGGTCCGGATCCGGGTATTCATGCCGCTCCTGCTGCCCGGCTTGGTGCAGACGCCCGCCTACGCCGAAGCCGTGATGCGGGTTGGCTCGCGGCCGCCCGCCTGGCGGCGCCGGATGGTGGAAACCCGGCAGATCCGGCAGAAGATCCTTGACCGGACCGATGGCACCGCGCCCGAGCTGATCGCGGTGATCACCGAAGCGTCGCTGATGTACCGGTGGGGGACGAAGCCGGACCGGCGCGAGCAGATCATGAAGCTCGTCGAGCTCGGCGCCCGGCCCAACATCGAGCTGCGCATGCAGCGGTTCATCGATGGCCCGCCCACCGGCATGCATTCCATGGTCAACATCTTCGACCTGCCCGACGCGGAGCCCAGCATCGTCTACGTGGAGACCGATTACTCGATCGAGGAGGTGACGACCCCGGAGTCCGTCAGCAACTACGTCCAGTCCTTCGCCCGCGCTAGCGACGCGGCGCTGGACCCCGACGACACCACGCTCTATCTGAAGCAACTCGCTGATCAACTGGAGTAACTCATGATCGACCTGTCTCGAGCCACGTGGCGTAAGGCCACCCTCAGCTCCCAGAACGGCGGCTGCGTTGAGGTCGCGTCCAATCTCCCTGACATCGTTGCCGTGAGGGACAGCAAGCGCCCGGAGGGCGGCGCCCACGTCGTCGGCCGGGCGACATTTGCCGCATTCCTCGCTGATGCGAAGATCGGCCGGTACGACCTGCGCTTCTGACCCGACTGAACGCGATCTATCGCATGTGAAGAATCCCCCGGGCTCTCCTCCCGGGGGATTCTTCACACACTCAGCCTGTCTCGAGGCCCGGCAGTCCGACCTGGTCAGGGTCTGGCCTGCCGCGAATGTGACGTTACCGTCAGGATCATGCGTATGCCACCAACTGCTGTTCGTTCCATCTACCCTGAAGGCCATGGTTCCGTCACTATCGCGACGCTAGCGCGGGGCCGGAACGTGCCATTGGCCCGGACTTTTTCGCCCGTTGCCATTGCGTAGGCTTGCACCCGACTCATAATCTGTGTTTCACAGATATCTGAGTCCGAAAGGCGGAGGAGATGCTACCTTCGCCCGCCGAGGGCGGGCCGGACCGCCGCGGCGGAACCGGCCATTCCACCGCAGAGCATGCCTTCATGGCGGCGCCGGTGGCGGAGGCGTTCGGTAACTCGGGCTCCCTGGCAGAGGCCAGCGTGAGCGCCGGGGGCTGCTTCGCGCGTCCCCTTCCGCTGGATCCTACGTGCGCCGGAGCGGCCAGGAGCTGCTTCCGCGAGGCGGTTGCCGGGATCGGACTGCCCGGTGACCTGGTCCACGATGGGATCACGATGGCCAGCGAACTGGCCGCGAACACGCTGCATGCCCAGGGGAATGTGGAGTTCAGTGGCTCCAGCCAGCGTCCGGTGAGCGGTTTTCCCGAGCTCTGGCTCTACCTGCGCGGCACAGGCACGCGGTGCGAGCTGGTGTGCAAGGTCTTCGACTCCCAGCCTGGCTGGAAGACGGGCAGCCTGCCGGATGTGAAGATCCGGTCCAAGGAGGGCGTCAACGGCCGGGGACTGCAGGTCGTGGACGGGCTGTCCGCGGGCGAGTGGGGTGCCCACCTCACCAGGGGGCGGCTAGGCAGCTGGAAGGTCTCCGGCAAGGCCGTATGGTTCGCGCTGCGGGTACCGCCGGGCTGCGACGCTGCCCGCTTCGGCCGGACCGAGTTCAATCCATGGCAGGCGGTGAACGAGCTCGAGGCGATGCTGGCAGGCCGCGGCCTCGGCGGTCGCCTGGTCCGGGCCGACGAGCCAGGCGCCTCCATGTCGGTGCTGTCCGTCAGCCGCGACCTGACCGTTTGGTGTCATTCCGGCACTGCCTCGTGGCGGGCGGCCGACGGGAGCTACCAGCGGATGCCGCTGAGCGACCTCGTTGACGTGGAAGAGCACATCGTCTGGGCTCACGAGGAGCTGCGAGCCGCGACGAGCGCGGACGACTGAGTCATCCCCCGGACCGCAGGCAGCGGTCCACGAAGCGGGAAGCAGCGGGCAGCAGCCTGGCTGACTCGGCATCGAAGACCTCTGCCGCCCGGTGGCCGGCCCAGCGCGCGGGCAGCAACTCGGCGGGCAGCCCCGGGTCCCGGAACAGGAATTTCCGCCATTCATGCACGAGCCGGCTCCGCGTAGCGAAAACCACCTCGTCGGGCGTACCGGGGCCGACGTTGGCCACCAGGTCGTTGGTGACGGCCAGCCACCGCTGGTAGGCATGTGACAGGCCGTCAAGGTCCCAGGCCCTGGCGACCAGCCCGCGGGCGTCGCCGTCGTAGCTGGCGAAGAAGCGCTCGGCCCTGACGCGCTCGGTCTCCAACAGGGCTTCGAGCTCGCCCGACGGGCGCGGGCTGACCCAGGTCGTCTCGTCGATCGGCGCGTATCCGAGATAGCTGAGGGCGGCGCGCACCCGGTCCCGCCGCGCCCGCTCCTTCACCCGCTCGACCACCACCACGTGCCAGCGGCCGTCCCAGGCGGGGTCACCATGGCGGTAGATCCGCTCGGCGGCGTCGTCGAGCCTGCGCACCGCCCGCGGCGTGAGCTCGTAGCCAGCCCCCTCCGGCAGCCGCAGGGCTTCCAGCCACCCCTGCCTGGCCATGCGGGACACGGCCGTGCGCACCGCCGGCGCAGTGACGCCGAGCGGAGCAAGCAGCCGGACCAGGGCCGCGACCGGGGCACGAGAGCCCCGAGACCGCAGATGGTCCCCGTAGAGGTCGAACAGAGCGGATCTAGCGTCCATCGTGCCAGTGTCGCCCGGCGTTCACGGGGCCGCGAGGGCACCGGGCGATGCCGGGGCGGGAAGACTGATCGTTAGCACTGCGGGCCGGAACTCTGGATAATAGAGGTACTGATCGACATGGTTGTGGCTGGCCGGTCCTGCCAGGCACCGGAGCAGGCGCCGTAGCCCCTGTGGGTTGCTGCGGCCCCCAGGCAGGAAAGGGGATGGCGGATGGCGGCGATGAAGCCGCGGACAGGCGATGGTCCGCTCGAGGTCACCAAAGAGGGTCGCGGCATCGTGATGCGCGTCCCGCTTGAGGGCGGCGGGCGGCTGGTCGTCGAGTTGTCGCCCGACGAGGCGGTTGCGCTGGGCGAAGCCCTCAAGACGGCCGTCGGCTGAGCCCTGCCGATCGCCACCAATGCTGCCCGCCTGCCCGCTCCCAGGCAAGGCCTGCTCGGTGGCCGCCCAGCCCGGCAGCTGACCGTGTGACCAAGCCCGTAACCTGGCCGCCATGCCGATCATCACCTAATTCTGAAACGGGACATTTTATTCAGCCACCTCTATGACCCCGCTTGCACGGGCCGTTTCGAGGGCCGGGGCAGCGAAGCCCGTTACTCCGGCCGTTTTACCGCGGCGAGCAGGCCGTCCCCAACCGGCAGCAGCAGCGGCACCAAGCGCTCATCGATCCGCACCTGCTCGCACAATTCCCTGACCGCGACCACGTCGGGATCGCCGCAGGCGGGGTCGGCGACCCGGTCCCGCGCCAGGGCGTCGTCAAAGATCATCACACCGCCGGGGCGCAGCAGCCGGAGCGCCGCGAGCAGGTAGTCGGGGTACTCGTGCTGGTCGGCGTCGCAGAAGACCAGGTCGTACGCGCCATCGGCGAGCCGGGGCAGGACCTCGAGCGCACGGCCGCTGATCAGCCGGTAGCGCCCTGCCGGGAACCCGGCGTCGAGGAACACCGACCGCGCCAGGCGCTGATGCTCCGGCTCCACATCAACGCTGGTCAGGGCCCCACCGGGGCGCATGCCGCGGAGCAGGTAGAGACCCGAGGTGCCGCAGCCGGTCCCTATCTCGACCACGGACCTGGCACCGGTTGCCGAGGCGATAAAGCACAGCGTGGCGCCGGTGACCGGCCCGACCGGGGCGGCGCCGCCCACCTCCGCGGCGTTCCTCCTCGCGGTCAGCAGCGGCTCGTCCTCGGGTAGGAAGTCATCGACATAGGCCATGGCGACCTGCGCACTCACGGTGTCTGCCTCCCGGGCGGTCGGGCTGTCGTGCGCAGCCTAGCGTCACCGGCCGTGATCCCGGGAACTGGCCGGGTTGTCTCGGCCGTTGACGTTACGCCGACGTGTACACCAAATGCCCGCCAGTGAAGGGGGATGGAATGCGGGCGATGAGCCGTCGCCACCGGGAAGCCTCAGCGGGCAGATGGCGTTGCACAGGCTAGGGGAGCAGTGGGAGGAGGTTGCGCGTGGACGAGGGCCAGCCGGTGTCGGCTGCCACTGCTGACTGGACGCCGCCCAGCTGGGACGACGTGGTCCGGGAGCACTCAGCCCGGGTCTATCGCCTTGCTTACCGGCTCACCGGTAACAGCCACGACGCAGAGGACCTCACCCAGGAGGTCTTTGTGCGCGTCTTCCGGTCCCTGTCCAGCTACACGCCGGGGACCTTCGAAGGCTGGCTGCACCGCATCACCACCAACCTGTTCCTTGACATGGCCCGCCGCAAGCAGCGAATCCGGTTCGAGGGCCTTGGCGACGATACTGCGGCGCGTCTCGGTGACGGCGCCCGGTCGCCGGCGGACGCCTTTGACGATCGGCACCTGGACAGCGACATCCAGGCCGCGCTCAAGGCGCTCGCGCCCGAGTACCGCGCCGCGGTCATCCTCTGTGACATCGAGGGCCTGTCCTATGAGGAGATCGCCGCCGCGCTAGGGATCAAGCTGGGCACCGTCCGCAGCCGAATCCATCGTGGCAGGGCACAGCTGCGTACGGCACTAGAGCACCGGCGCCCGCGGCACCTCGGCGAGACGCGGCTCCCGCCACAGCGTGCTCCGGTAGCCGCCAGACTCGCACCGGGGAGACAGGCATGAGCCACCTTGGGCATCGCCTTTCCGCCCTTATCGACGGAGAGCTCGATGGCATGGAACGCGACCGGGTGCTGGTGCACCTGGCTGGATGCGATTCATGCCGAGATGATGCCGTCGCGCTGCGCACCCTGAAGCGGCGGATGAACGCGCTGGGCGAGGCCGCGGCAGACTCCGCGCTCACCCGGCGGCTGATGGGGCTGGCGCAACCGAGTGGCGCAGGCCTGCAAGGCGGCCAGGCTCGGTGGTCTCACATGGCGGCGGCCGGCTCAGTCACGTCCCACGGCGGGCGCGAGCTGCGGCCGTCCTGGTACGTCGCGTTCGGTGCCACCGCGGTCGTCCTGGTTGGCGTCGGTACCGCGGCCTTCCTGGCCGGCGGCAGCCGGGAACAGCCCGAGCCAAGGGTGACGCCGGCAGTGGACACGTATGTGCTGCAGCACGATCTGATGACCGGCGTCGTCCCCGTTGGCTCCGCTGGATTCGGGCCGCACCCCGGCAAGAGCCTTTCGTCGCATACGCCGTGAGCCATCGGGTGGCATCCGGCTGGCGGATCGTCGGCCTCGCCGCGATACTCGGCCTGCTGGGGTCGGGCGTGGCCGGGCTGGCGTTGGCGGACTCGTCGGCCGGGCCATCGGTCATGAAGCGCTCGGGCCTGGGCGGCGGCCCGCTGCGGCTCGCACGCCCGGCGCGGACCGCGGCGAGCGGCGCCGGGCTGCGGCTGCTTCAAGAGGCTGCGACGGCCTGCCAGGCTACGTCGTACCACGGTGAACAGGTCGTGCTCTGGTGGGGCCCGGGCGAGACCAGCACATCCCTGGTCGACGTATGGCATCAGCCGGGCCAGGCGACCCTGGTGCAGGCGGCCAATGTCCCGCCGGACAAGGCGGTCGGCGCCGGGATCCTGGCCGGCGCCGTGGACGATCCGGACCCGGACGGGATCCTGGGCGTATCGAATCAGCTCCTGGTCTTGCTTCAGTCCAACTACCAGATCGCGTACGTAGGCCGCGGATCGGCGGCCGGCCGCACCGCGCTGGTGGTCGAGGTCCGAAGGCCCGGCGGCGGTGGCCTGGCCGCACGGTTCTGGCTTGACGCCGCGACAAAGCTCCCGCTGCAGCGGGAGATCTTCACCTCCAGCTCGCACATGGTCAGCGAGGACTCGTTCGTCAACCTCCAGCTCGGGACCGGCGCGGTCGGCGCCATGCCTGCCCCGGCAGGCGGGCCCTGGACCACACGTCTGGGCTCGGCCACGCTGACGGCGCTCAGAACCAAGGGCTGGCCACTTCCCGCCCAGCTGCCCGGCAACCTGGTCCTGTTCTCTGCGACTCAGACATCGCCCCGTTCCGGCCGTGTGATTGATCTCTCGTATTCCGACGGCCTGGCCGTAATATCCGTTTTTGTCCAGCGCGGCGAGCTGGGCAAGCCGATGCCGGGCTGGCGGCAGATCGGGATCCGCGGGCAGACCGTCTACTCGATCGATCCGGACGAGCGCAGCTTCGCCTGGTCTTCAGGCGGGTTTGTCTACACCGTGGTCGCCGACGCCCCAGCGGCGGTGGTCAGCCAGGTGGTGGCCGCCATGCCAAACTCCGCCCGGCCCGGATTCTGGGGCCGGATGGCCGTCGGCTTCCGCCGCCTCGCCTCGTGGCTCAACCCGTTGCACTGATTAGGCCTATCGCGTCCGGCTCTGGGAAATGTATCCCTGAAGCGGCGGCCGCGCGGCAATAGCCAACGGGGGAGGCCGCCTCGGGGGAGGCGCACCATGTCCGACGGGTCTGTGCGCGAGGGGGCGCCCGGTCCGGCCAGCCCGGCGGGCCCGCCCGGCCAGGCCGCGCCAGCGGCCGACCCGCCCGGCCAGGCCGCGGCAGCGGCCGACCTGGTGGCCACGCCCGGTGTGGCTGGCTCCGCGCATCCTCCAGATGACGACCCTCCCCCTGCCGCGAATCCGCCCCATCCGGCGGATTCGTCGTATTGGCTCGACCTGGACCGTTCGCCCGGATCCAATGACACCTCGGCGAATGGCATCCCGGCGGACCACGACGCCAAGCCCGCGGCCCAGGGCCGATTGGGCGGCCGGCTGGCCGGATCCCGGCTGCTGGTCGTCATCCCGGTCATCGCAGTGACGTCTGCGCTGGTCGGTGGCCTGATCGGCGGGTTCGTCGGCTCGCGGCCGCTGACGGGAACGCAGCCGAGTTACAGCCTCGGCACCACGGCGCCCGCGCTGACCAACAGGCCGGCGGATTCGGTCGCGGGCATCGTCGCGCGCGTCCTGCCCAGCGTGGTCATGATCAAGGTGAACGGCGACGAGGGCACCGGCTCGGGCTTCATCATCAGCGGCGGCTACATCGTCACCAACAACCACGTCGTCACGCTCGACGGCGCGGTCAGCCACTCCTCGCTGCAGGTCGTCTTCAACGGCGGGCAGACGGCGTCCGCGCGGCTGGTCGGCGCCGACCCATATTCGGACATAGCGGTGCTGAGACTGGCGCAGCCGGCTCGTCTTCCCGCGCTGTCGCTCGGGAACTCCGCGAGCACCGAGGTCGGTGATCCCGTCGTTGCCTTTGGCTCGCCCCTCGGGCTCGCCAACACCGTGACCAGCGGCATCGTCAGCGCGGTGAACCGCCCTGTCCAGCCCAGCATCGATAGCAGTGGAAACGGTCCGCAGGTGTACTACGACGCGATCCAGACCGATGCGCCGATCAACCCAGGCAACTCGGGCGGGCCGCTGGTGAACGCGCAGGGCCAGGTCATCGGGATGAACGCCGAGATCGACACGCTCGGCGCCGATCCGGTCAGCGGGGTCCAGAGCGGGAGCATCGGCCTTGGGTTCGCGATCCCGGTCAACCAGGTGCGCATCGTGGCAACGGAACTCATCCAGACCGGCCGGGCCGCGCACTCGGTGATCGGCGCGCTCGTCAACACCGACTACGCGGGCAACGGCGCGCAGATCGCCCCGTCGCGCTCTGGCTCCGCCCCGTCGGTCACCTCCGGCGGTCCTGCGGCCCAGGCGGGCCTGCAGCCCGGCGACGTGATCATCCGGTTCGCTGGCCAGCCGATAACCGACGCGACGGCCCTCCTGGACGCGATCCGCTCCGAGCAGCCGGGCACCCGCGTCTCGGTCACCTTCATCCGCTCCGGCACCACCCACACTGCGGACATAACCCTCGGCTCCGCAGAATCGTTACAGATGACCGCAACGTAACGCCCACGTCCACCCGCAGCCACGGCGCCCACCCGCAGCCACGGCACCCACGCCCACCCCGGGCCACTTTCACTTCGAGTCAGTCATGATCATGGATGTTATGTCCTAGTTTGTGACCACCGGTCGAAGTAAAAGCGGGCCAAGGCGCCGGGGTGATGCCGGGAAGCAGCGCGGAATTGGCGCGGGTGGCCTCGCGGGGGCGAGGCCGGCTGGCAGTAGCGGGCTCGGTGCGGGCTTCATGGCAGGCGCCCCGACGGTCTACATTGGGAGGCAGCGGACCCCACCGCGAGTTCTCCAAGACACTGGAGCAGTCTCGTGTTCGACCTGTCCATCGAGAAGATCCTGGTTCTCGTTGTGCTGGCGCTGATCATCTTCGGTCCCGACCAGCTGCCGAAGATGGCCGGCCAGGCCGGACGGGCCCTGCGTGACCTGCGCCGCATAGCCGAGAGCGCAAAGGCGGACCTGCAGGAGGGCCTCGGCCCGGAGTTCCGCGACTTCGACATCACCGAACTGCACCCCAAGAACTTCGTGCGCAAGCACCTCTGGGACGAGTTCGAGGGGAACGGGCACGGGATCGGCAACGGTAACGGGAACTCCGGGACCACGCCGGAGGAAACCGCCGCGTTCTCCGCGGCCAACGGGGCCTCGATGCCGACGCCCAGCGAGCCCCCGCCTTACGACTCCGAGGCCACCTGACGGAGCCCGGCCGGGCCGATGTGGCGCCGGGAATCCGGCAGGCGCTGTACCGCAGCCTGCTGGAAGGCCGGGGGATGCGGCCCCCGCCGCGGCCGCCGGGGGCGCATCGGGGCAGGTCAGCGTGAGGCCGACGGTACGGTCATACCGGCGTGAGGCCGAGCGGGCGCCCGGCCAGGCCACGGGACTTGCCGGCCAGGCCATCGGCGATCTTTGTGAGCTCCAGCGCAGCGGGCGAGTGCGGGTCGGTCAGCACGAGCGGCTTTCCTTCGTCGCCTGCCTGCCGCAGCCGCACGTCGATCGGCACCTGGCCGAGCACGGGGACCCGCGCGCCGACGATCCGGGTAAGCGTTTCGGCCACGGCCTCGCCGCCGCCCGAACCGAACACGTCCACGTGCTCGCCGCAGTGCGGGCACGGCAGGTACGACATGTTCTCGATCACGCCAACGACCCGCTGGTGAAGCTGATTCGCTAGCGCGCCCGCCCGCTCCGCCACCTCGGCCGATGCGAGCTGCGGCGTGGTGACGACGATCATCTCGGACCCAGGGATCAGCTGGCCGGCCGAGATCGCGATGTCCCCGGTACCCGGCGGCAGGTCCATCAGCAGCACGTCAAGGTCGCCCCACCACACGTCGGCGAGGAACTGCTCGAGCAGCCGGTGCAGGATCGGCCCGCGCATCGGCAGCGGCTCGTTGCCGTGCTTCATCATGCCGGCCGAGATCGCGCGCACGCCGTGCGCTTCCGGCGGCATGATCATCTGCTCGACCTTGGTCGGCCGCCCGGTCACGCCGAGCATCCGGGGCACCGAGTGGCCATAAATGTCCGCGTCGAGCAGGCCCACCTTCTGCCCGGCGGCGGCCATGGCCGCGGCCAGGTTGACCGTCACCGACGACTTGCCGACGCCGCCCTTGCCACTGGCGATCGCGAAGACCCTGGTCAGCGAGTCCGGCTTGGCGAACGGGATGACGCGCGCCGGAGCGTCGCCCCTGAGCTTGGTCTGCAAGGCGGACCGCTGCTCCTCGCTCATCACGTCGAGCTCGACTTGTACCCGGGACACCCCGTCGAGCTTGCTCACGGCGGCGGTGACTTCCCTGGTGATCGTGCCGCGCAGCGGGCAGCCGGCCACGGTCAGCCAGACATCGACGCGTACGGTCCCGTTCGCGGCGACGGCCACGTTCTTGACCATGCCGAGTTCGGTAATCGGCCGGTGAATTTCTGGATCGTTGACGCCCGCAAGCGCCTGCGTGATCTGATCAATCGTGGGCGGCGATGACAGCGCCGACGGGGTAGCCATGGCACCCATGCTATTGAGCAGTCCCCTGCCAGTCGAAATGAACGCCGGTGCTCGCGGTACGAAAACGCCCTGGGGGTAGGGACTGCCGGGCGGCAGACCCCGGCCCGGGCGGGGCAGATGGTGCCAGTGTGCCGGACGGAGTTCGCGGGACAGGGCAGGTGGGGTGCCGGTCGGCGCGGGATGGCCGGGCAGGCGAGATGATGCCGTGCATGGCGGAGTTGCAGCAGGTCGGCCGCAGGCACCCGGCCGCGGAGCTGGTCCGGGACATCCAGCGCAACCGCACCGGGATTCCGCGGCGCACGTTCGTCGCCGAGGGCCTGTTCGAGAACAATGTGGTTCTCGAGGCTGGTGTGACCATCGACACGTTCCTGTGGTGCCCCGAGGCCGCTTACTCCGACGAGGCAAAGATGCGCAGCTCGCAGCTTGCCGCCCGGGCTCGCCGCGCCTACCGGATCTCCGAGAAGACCCTCGCTTACCTGACCGAGCGGCCCAATCCGGACGGCCTGATCTCGATCGCCCGGCTCCCGGACACCGACCCCGGGGCGTTCGCGTTCGGGCCCAGTGCCCTGGTCCTGGTGATCGACGGGATCGAGATTCCCGGGAACCTCGGCACGCTGATCCGGACCGCCGACGCATGCGCCGCCGACTGCCTGGTGCTGACCAACCGGCGGACCAGGCTGACCCACCCCAAGGTGCTCCGCAGCAGCCAGGGGATGAGCATCAGGGTGCCCGCGATCGAGTTTGATACGGTGCCCGACGCCATCGCCTGGCTGGGGCGGCACGGATTCACCGGGTACCTGGCCGACACTGACGACAGCGAGAACTACCGGGGCTGCGCCTACAGCGGGCGCACCGCGCTGGTCGTGGGCAGCGAGCGGTACGGGATCTCGCCTCCCTGGCAGGCGTCCGGCTTCCGCCGGATCGGGATTCCTATGCTTGGCTCCGCGGACTCGCTCAACGTCGCGGTATCCGCGGCGGTGCTGCTGTACGAGGCGAGGGCGCAGATGAACGGATGGGGAGGCGGATGACCCGGCCACGGCGGTCCTGCATTTCGGTGCCGGGCAGTAGTGCGCGATTTCTGGACAAAGCCACGGGCCTCAACGCTGACCAGGTCCTGCTCGACCTGGAAGACTCGGTCGCGCCGGATGCGAAAGACGAAGCGCGGGCCAATGTGGCCGCCGCGCTGCAGACCGGCGACTGGGGCGGCAAGGTCAGGTCCGTGCGGGTGAACGGCGCCACGTCCCGGTGGGCCTACCGGGACGTGGCCGACGTTGTCGAGCGCGCCGGGCAGCAGCTGGACACGCTGATCCTGCCCAAGGTGAGTAGCGCCGACCACGTCGCCTGGCTGGACCTGCTGCTCGGCCAAGTCGAGCAGGCGGCGGGCCTGCCGCAGGGCGGGATCGGGATCGAGGCCCAGATCGAGGACGCGGCCGGGCTGGCCGGGGTGGAGCAGATCGCCGGGTGCTCGCCCCGGCTCGAGTCGCTGGTGTTCGGGCCCGCCGACTTCATGGCCAGCCTCGGGATGCGGTCGCTGGAGATCGGCGCGCAGCCGGCCGGGTACGCGGGCGGCGACGCGTTCCACTATCCGCACCTGCGGATCCTGGTCGCCGCGCGGGCGCACGGGCTGCAGGCGATCGACGGCCCGTTCGCCGCGATCGGCGACGCCGACGGCCTGCGCCGGTCGACAACGTCGGCGGCCGCGCTCGGGTACGACGGCAAGTGGGTGATCCATCCGGGCCAGATCGAGATCGTGAACGACGCGTTCTCGCCCACCCAGGCCGACTATGACCGTGCCGAGCTGATCCTTGAGGCCTACGAGTACTACACGTCCGTGCGCAAGCGCGGCGCGGTCTCGCTGGACGGCGAGATGATCGACGAGGCTTCGCGCAAGCTGGCCCTGACCGCCGCGGCGCGAGGGCGCGCCGCGGGCCTGGAGCGGACCTCCAGGTTCCGGCCGCCGGACTAAGCCAGCGGCGCGATCAGCGGGCGCGTGTAGGGGTCGCCGTTGCGGCGGCTGCCGCCCTCGCCGCCGACGGCCCAGCAGCTGCTGCCGCAGGCCAGGCCGCTCAGGTACCCGCGGTGGGGCACCGCTGGCACGGTTACAGCGACCCAGTCGTTCCCCTGCCAGCGCAGCGCCAGCGGCTGGTGCTTGCCGGTCATGCCGAGCAGCCAGCACCCTTTGCCACCGGAACAGGTCAGGCCAACCGGGTACGTCAGCGCGGCGGCGCTGACCGGCGTCCAGGTCCTGCCGTTCCAGACATCGGTGACCAGCTTGGTCCCGTCGTACGCCGCCAGGCACAGGGTCGGCCCGGCGCAGCCGAACAGCGAGGGGACTGTACTGCCCGCCCGGCCCGCCCCGCCGACCGATGAGGTGGGCGGGGCAACCGGCGTCCACTGGCCCCCGGCGTAGGCGGCCGCCGCCGGCGGCGCCGTCCCGCACGCCAAGGGCGAGACAGTAGCCACGCTCCGGGCAGGAGAACTGCAGCGGGTGCAGGCCGCCGGCCACCGAGGTGACGATGGCCCACGCCGATCCGTTCCAGTGCTCGAGCAGGTCACCGGTGACGCCGGAGTGTGCCTGCGTGCCGCCGGTCGCCCAGCAGGCGTTCGGCGACGCGCAGCTGATGGCGTCGAGCTGGCCGCCACCTACGGCCGGAGAGGGCGCGAGCTGCCACGCCCCGCCGGTCCAGTGCTCGATGAACGGCTGGCCGCTCGTCGCGCTGCCGCCCACGGCCCAGCAGTCCGCGGTCCCGGGACACGCGATGGCCTCGAGCGCGTCCCTGGGCCCGGGCGCCGCCACGACCACCGTGCGCCAGTGCCCGGCCGTCTCGTGCTTCAGCAGCGGATGACGGGGCTCCGACAGCGTGTTCCCGCCCGGCGCCTTCGCAGTCTGCCCGACGGCCCAGCACTGCGCCGCGCTCGGGCAGGCGACCGCGTTCAGATAGTTATCGGAGTAGGTCTTGGTGGCCGCGTTCTTGCCGAAGTGATGCACGGCCAAGACGTCGATTCCCACGATCAGGAGCGCAGCAACGACAGCGACGAGGCCGATCAGCTGCCGCCTGCTCATCGGAAACCGGCCTCCATCCGCCCGCGAGTGGAATCTGGAGGCGTCGGCCTCCATCCGCCTGTCGAGTAAACCTGGACTCGTCGGCCGCCATACACCGGCGAGTGAAACCTGCCCGCCGGGCTCGGTCCGCCCGGCAAGTCCGTCTTTGCTCAGGAATGATATCGGCGGCTGAAGCTCGCTCAGCCGCGGCGACTCATGCGGGGTATACGCCCCAGGCCGTGAGATACCCGGTCAGGCCGCTGGTAAGCGGCAGGCTGTCCAGGTCCGCGGCCGCGACCCACCGGGCGTCGGCGGCGTCATCGCCAGCGGCAAGCTCACCTCCGGTGACGACCGCCAGGTAGTCGCTGACGTCGATGACCGTCCCGTCGGCTCCGGGCAGCTCGGCGGTGCCGAGCAGGCGGCGGCACTCCACCCTCAGGTTCGTCTCCTCGAGGACCTCTCTGGCCAGCGCCTGCTGGTTGGTCTCGCCGGGCTCGATCCGCCCGCCCGGCAGCGACCACAGCCCGGCGCCGGGCTCGTGACCACGCTTGATCAGCAGCAGCCGGCCAGCCGGATCCTTGATCACCGCGCCGACGCACGGGATTCGCCTGGCGGTCACCCGCTCAGTATCCCCCGACCCCGGCGGTGCCTCCCGATCCCGCGCCCGTTTCCCGACCCCCGGCGGTGCCTCCCGATCCCGCGCCCATCTCCCAATTCCTCTTTAGCGCCGCGCCTCGCGCGGGGCGGTGCTTGACGTTAGCGGCCAGCCGCGTAACGGTCAGACGCATGAGGATTGCGCCTACCTGCCCCCGGTGCGGCGGCCCGGTACGCGAGCCCAGCGCCTGGACCAGCGCGTGGCACTGCGACGTGCACGGGCAAGTGCATCCGCTGCGGTCGGCGCACAGCCCAACGACCGGAGGGCTCGAAGGGCTGCTGCGGGGCGTGGCGGTCCCGGTCTGGCTGCCGTGGCCGCTGCCCACGGCGTGGCTGGTTACCGGGTTCGCCGGCGCCGGTGACGAGCGGACCGGCACCAGGGCCTGCGTGGTCGCGCTGTCTGGCCCGGGCCCGGTCGGCGGGCCCGGCGAGATGCTGCTGGTCTCCGAGGAACTCGGGGTCGGCCTTGGCGCCAGGTTCGCCGGGCTGGACGGGCCGGACCCGGGCAGCGGCTTCGCCTCCGGGCCGTCGCACGCGCTGGTCAGGTTCGACAACCACGAGTTCCCGCTGTGGCACGTGGAGTCTCCGGGGCGCGCTGCATTCGCCGGCGAGATGATGGGCAACTGGCTCTGGCTGATCCTCTGGCCGGACACCGCGGGCATGCTGCTCATGGATCCGCTGGAACTGCGGGACCTCCGCGATCCCGGCCAGGATCTCGACCTGCCGTTCGGCGCGCCATCGCCGCGGCTGCCCTAGCCTTTCGAGCCATGCGCGCGGACATGCACAGCCACAGCACGGCCTCGGATGGCACCTGCCCGCCCGAGGAGGTCATGCGGCGGGCCAGCGCCGCCGGGCTCGACGCGATCGCGCTGACCGACCACGACACCGTGGCGGGGCACCGCGCTGCTGCCGGGGCGCTGCCGCCGGGGCTGACGCTGGTGCCAGGCATGGAGCTGTCCTGCCATCTGCAGGGCCACAGCGTGCACCTACTCGGTTACCTGTTTGATCCTGCCGACGCCGAACTGGCCGCGGAGTGCGCCAGGATCAGGGAAAGCCGCGTGCACCGGGCCAGGGCGATGGTTGAGCGGCTGGACGAGCTCGGCGTGCCGGTCACCTGGGAACAGGTCAGCGCGCTGGCTGGAGACGGCGTGGTCGGCCGGCCGCACATCGCGCGGGCGATGGTGGCGGTGGGCGTGATCTCGTCCCCGGACGAGGCGTTCGGCCCGGACTGGATCGGCACCGGCGGGCGAGCCCACGTCACCAGGTACGCGCTCGACCCGGCACGCGCAATCGCGCTGATCCGGGCGGCCGGAGGGGTGACCGTGCTGGCGCATCCGCGGGCCGGGGCGCGCGCCTGGATGATGCCGGACGACGTGATCGCCGACCTGGCCGCCGCTGGCCTGCACGGGGTCGAGGTGTGGCATCCGGACCAGGACCAGGCGCAGCGCGCTCACCTGACAGCACTGGCCGCGGACCTTGGTCTGGTCGCCAGCGGGGGGAGCGACGATCATGGGGCGCTGACCGGCTACCGGATCGGCTGCGAGACGATCGCGCCCGAGGAGTACCAGCGGCTGCTGTCTCAGGCCACCGGTGCCGCTTCGGAACGGGGGCGATGAGCTCGTTTCGCTGTGTCGGCTCGGGCGACAGGGCGCCACGCGCGCAGGCTCGCTATTGTCGCTGTGACCGCCACGGCAACTGATCACCGCGCGGTCCTACGCTTGTCATGCAGGGCTGAGAGGAAGGCGGGTCGCCATGGAGGCGCGGATCGAGCGCGCTGGAACCAGCGCCAATAGCTGGATTGTCGGTGACGACGAGGAGGTCATCGTCATCGACCCGGGCGACGACGCGGCCGCAGTGCTCACCGCCGTGGGCGATCGCGAGGTTCTCGCCGTCATCTGCACGCACGGGCACCCGACCCACGCGGCCGCCGCCATGGAGGTGGCAGCCAGGGACGAGGCCCCCGTTGCACTGCACCACGCGGACCGCGTGTACTGGCGAGAGGCGCACCCTAGCGACAACCCCGATATCGACATGGAGGATGGCGGCATTTTCGAGGTCGCCGACGTCTCGCTCGAGGTGCTGCACGCCCCGGGGCACAGCCCGGGCTCGGTGTGCATCTACAGCGAGGACCTCCGTTCAGTCTTCGCCGGTGACGTGGTGTCCGTCACCGGCCCGGTTCCCCATGAGAAGGAGTTCCCCGACTTCGCCAGGCAGCTCAGCTCGATCGGCGCGCACGTGCTGACGCTGCCAGGAGAGACCCGGGTCCTGCCCGGGCACGGCGATGAGTTCACGGTCGCCGCGGCGGAAAAGCGGTTCGATTCCTGGGTGACCGCAGGCCCCAGCGCGCTGGCCAGCGATCCGGGCGAGCCGTAGCCCGGAGCGCCGCTCGCCGGCGCTGGGCGGCCCGACGTGGATCGGGTGGACCGGCGGCCCGTGCGGC